>JAPPPQ010000023.1 GCA_028817435.1 Deltaproteobacteria bacterium | reverse complement strand
CGCGGCGCGCGGCGCTTGCGCGCTGCGCCGCCTGCCGCTCCGGACGGCCCGGCCGGCACATCCGACCCGTTCGGCCCGCTCGGCCCGTTCAGCCCGCTCGGCCCGCTCGGCCCGGCCGCGCCCTGCTGCGGCGGGGCGACCTCGATGCGGATCTCGGCGGGGCGGCCCGCCTCGCCGCTGGCGTTGCGGCGCAGTTGGGGCAGCAGGCGGCGCAAATAGTCGCGGCGGAAGGGACTCGGGGCGCTGACCACGATGGCCCCCTCCTCCGCGCGCACGGGCAGGGACAGCAGCAGGGGCAGAGACTGATCGGGCAGATCGGCAGCGGTGCGGAACAGGGCGCGGGGCCACCAGGGCGGAGGGCAAGGCGGCAGACAGGTCATGAAATCTCCCCGGGGGACGCCAAATTTGGCGATAAAAGAGGGTTTCAGGGCGTTTTTGCGCCGGCTCCCTGCCGACGGGGCGGCATTGAAGCAGGCCCGGCGGCGGCGGGCAAATTTGCAGCGGGCGGCCGCGCCCATTCGGGGCGCGGCGGCGGCGGGGCATTTCTCCGACGACAACTGCGTTATAAAACGGAGAAAGCGCGGCGCTTTCGGGGGGTTGGGGGGCAATTGAAATGCGCCGCCGCACGCGACGGGGGCTTTTGGGGACGCTGTTTGGCTATTTGGAATCTCCGTTTTTTGCGAAATATCTCGATATTACGAAAAAGATTGCCGCCAGATAAAATTCCGCGTCACGCGCCCGAATTCGGCGGTTTGGCGAAGCCGCCCTGCGCCGGGCAAACTGGCGCGGCCCCATGGACCGCAAGCAGCGCCAGCAGCTCGTCGCGCGGCTGAACCGGGACGCCGCCCACATTGCCCGCCACTTCGGCCTGCGCTTCCGGGTGGTGGAGGCCGAGCGCGCCGGGGTGAAGCGGCGCTACGGCGTCTGCTACGACGACGGCACCATCCGCATTCGCCTGTGCCACGCCCGCACGGGTGCGCCGCTGCGCTATTCCAGCCTGGCGGACACCTTGTGCCACGAGCTCGCCCACCTGCGCTACTGGAACCACGATGAGCGCTTCCGGGCCTATCACCGGCGGCTGCTGGCCTTTGCGCGGCGCGCGGGCATTTACCGCCCCAGGCCGCGCCAGCTCCCCCGGCCCCGGCGGGCCGCTCCTCCGCAGGCCCCGCAAATGGCGCTGCCCGTCAGCCCTGGCCCTGCTGAGAGTCGTATTCCTCGAGGGTATTCGGCCCCTCGGTGACCTCCACCTCAATGTCGTCGCAGGCGATGCCCTTGTCCACCACCTCTTTCAGCAGTCCCACGACGCTGAGCTCGTCGTATTCGGCGAGCGCGTCTTCGAGGGCGGTGCCGGTGAGCGTGAAGCCCACGGTGGCTTTGATCTTCACATCCATTTTGCGAGGCGTCCTCAAATGTCCGGAACGGGCGTTTCCCGGACTGCTCCAACTGATTGAATTTCCAATGGAATTTACGGAGCGCTGGGAACAGGATACACGAAAGCGGCAAAAAAGGCTACGCAGCAGCAAAGATTTTCGCAGCCCGGCAATCCGCCCCAGGGGGGCCAAAATGCGGGGCGGCAGGGAGGGGGAGAGTTTCGTGTGGCTCCGCAAGCGCGTGGACGAGTTCGCAATCCGCTGGCTCACCAAGCGGCTGCCCTACTACGAGCGCCGGGTGCAAAACGACCGGGAATCGCTGCTGCGCCACCTGCGCCCCGGCGATGTGCTGCTGGTGGATGGCGACACCCGCATCTCGCAGTTCGTCAAGTATCTGACGCAGAGCTGCTGGTCGCACTCTGCCCTCTACATTGGCGATGCGCTGCTGCGCCGGGGGGGCGCGCTGGCCGGGGCGCTGCGCCAGCGCTTCGGCGGGGAGGCCGGGCAGCTTCTGGTGGAGGCGCTGCCGGGCGGCGTGGTGGCGGAGCCCGTCGCCAAGTATCTGCCCTTCAATCTGCGCATTCTGCGCCCGCACCGGCTGCGCCCGGAGCACCTGGAAGAGGTGCTCGAGACCGCCATTGCCGCCATTGGCCTGGGCTACGACCTCGGCAATGTCCTCGCCCTGCTGCGCTACCTTTTTCCCGTGAAAATCGTCCCCAACCGGCTGCGCGGCAGCGCGTTGCGCTTCGGCGGCATCGCGGGCAGCGAGGTGATCTGTTCGAGCCTGCTCGGCCACATCTTCCAGCAGGTGAACTTCCCCATTTTGCCGACGGTGGAATACCCGCCGGGCCTTGCCCCCGCTCCCCCCCGGCGCGGCGGCCTGCGGCGCTTTTTCGGGCGCGGCGGCCCGCTCCGGCGGGAAAGCCCGCTTTACAGCGGCCTCTTCAAGTCGCGCCCCGTCACCCTGCTGACGCCCCGGGATTTCGACCTCTCGCCCTACTTCGAGGTGATCAAGTTCAATTTCATCGCCGGGGGCGATTTCGACTACCGCAAGATCCGCTGGATTGACGCAGGGGCGGAAGCGCCTGCGCCGCCGCTCCCCGCGCTGAGCGCCGGAGAGGCGGAGGCGCCGCCCGCGCCTGCGCCGCCCGCGGTGCAGGAGGCGCAGTGAGCCGCCGCTGGCGCTGGATCTGGCTCGCCTGCGCGGCGCTGATCGCCGCGGGCGTGCTGTGGGCCGGGCTGCGCGAGCCGCTGGCGCTGCGGCTCATGGAGCGCGGCCTGCGGGCCAATATGCAGGCCAACCTGCTGGACGAGCTTCCCGACGGCCTGCACCTCGTCCTGTGCGGCGCGGGCTCGCCGCTGCCGGATGTGGAGCGCGGCGGCCCCTGCGCGGCGGTCGTTGCCGGGCGGCGGCTCTTTGTGGTGGATGCCGGGGCCGGAGCCGCCCGCACCATGGCCCGGCTGCGCCTGCCGCCGGGAGAAATCGAGGCCATCCTCCTCACCCACTTCCACTCGGATCACCTGGACGGCCTGGGCGAACTGCTGCTGCAGCGCTGGATTGGCTCCGCCTCCCAAACGCCCACGCCGGTGCACGGCCCCGAAGGCGTCGAGCAGGTGGTTGCCGGCTTCGCACTGGCCTACGCGCAGGACAGCACCTACCGCACCGCCCACCACGGCCCCGGCATCGCGCCGCCCTCGGGGGCGGGCGCCACGGCGCAGCCCTTCGCCACGCCGCCGCCGGGGCAGGGCCATGTGGTCATTGGCGCAGCGGCCGGGCCGGGCGCGCTGCGCGTCACCGCCTTTCGGGTAGATCACGCGCCCGTCGCGCCCGCCGTCGGCTACCGCTTCGACTACGCCGGCCGCTCGCTGCTGCTGAGCGGCGATACCGCGCGCTCCGCCAACCTGCTGCGCTTCGCAAAAGGCGTGGACCTGCTGGTGCACGACGCCCTCTCTCCTTGGCTGGTAGACCGCATGACCGAAGCCGCCGAGGCCGCGCAGCGCCCGCGCCTGGCGAAGATCACCCGGGACATCCGGGATTACCACGCCTCCCCCGTGCAGGTGGCAGAGCTGGCCCGGGAAGCCGGGGCCAAGCGCCTGCTCTTTCACCACATCGTGCCGCCGCTTCCCCTCGCCCCTCTGCAGGGCCTGTTCCTGCGCGGCGTGCGCCAGCGCTATCCCGGCCCCGTCTCCATTGGCCGCGACGGCACCGCGGTGAGCCTGCCCGCCCGCGGCAAAAAAAACGAACTCCGCCAGCTTTTCTAACCCCGCCATGGCAAGCGGGGCCGCGTTGCAGCAGCGAAGGGGCTGACATAATTTGGGGCGCTTGGGGGGCAAGCCATGAAGTTGGCGACTTTTGACCGCGTGGCAGAGCAGGCCATGCGCTGCCAACGGCCAGCGCGCAAGAGCAGCGCAACCCGGTGTTGCCTCATCGAAAGGCGCGATTGCTTCGAGTTTCTGGCCGGGGTGCGCGCCAACTCTGTAGACCTCGTGCTCACCGATCCGCCCTACACCATCAGCCGCAAGACCGGCTTCCAGCAGGTCAAGAACGGCGTCAAGCGCTTTGCGGTGAGCATGGAGTTCGGCGCTTGGGACACCGAGCCGATTGACCTGAACCGCCTTGCGGCCGGCCTCTACCGGGCGCTGCGCCAGGGCGGAACCGCAATCATTTGGTATGACCTGTGGAAGTTCTCGCATTTGTCCGATGCAATGAGCGCGGCCGGCTTCAAGATGCTGCGGTTTCTGATCTGGGAGAAGACCAACCCGGTTCCGCTCAATCAAAAGGCCACCTACCTGTCGAACAGCCGCGAGATTGCCATCGTCGGCGTCAAGGGCGGCAAGCCGACCTTCCACAGCCGCTACGACAACGGCGTTTACAGCGCCCCCATTCCCCGGCACAACGGCAGCCGCATTCACCCCACGCAAAAGCCCCTCGACATTTTCACCGAGCTGATCCGCAAACACAGCAACCGGGGCGACCTGGTGATTGACCCCTTCCTCGGCAGCGGCACCAGCGCCATCGCCGCCCTGAAAACCGGCCGCAAATTCCTCGGCTGCGACATCAACGCCGGCTACATCAAAAAGGCCCGGCAGCGTCTGTGATTTCTGCTGGAGGCTCGGCTTCTTACCAGTTGTAGCGGCCGAGGCGTTTGTTGGTTTTGATCAGGCCGGTGAGGGTTTTGTCGTTGGACTTGATGCGGTTGCAGGGGATGCAGAGCAGCATGCGGTTTTCGATTTCGTTGCCGCCGCCTTCGGAGCGGGGGATTTTGTGGTCGAGCTCGAAGTAGAGGTAATCGCTGAAGCTGCGGTTGCAGCCCGGGCAGGTGATTTCGGATTCCCCGTCCCGCAGGATGTCTCCGGTTTGCTGCTCAATGAGTTGTTGCATCATCTGCGCTCGAGTTTGCGATGGTCTGGGAGCGGCGAGCCGGAAGGGCGCGCTGAATTGGGGAGGACTTTCCGGCCCTTTGGTGGTTCGGACGGGCGGCTTTTTGGTGAGAATCACCTGCCCCCGGAGTTTGGCCAGATTGCCCTGCTTGCCCTTGAGGGTGGTCTCTCCGAGCATTCCGGTCTGGTTCATGCGGCCGAGCAGGACTTCCTTCACATTCTTCCATTCGTCCATGCCGATCCATTTGCGGCCGAGGCGTTCGGCGGCGAGCGGCGTGGTGGCGCAGCCACAGAATGGATCGAGGACCCAGTCGCCCGGTTTGGTGCTGGCTTCAATGATGCGCTCGTAAAGGGCCAACGGCTTTTGCGTGGGATAGCCAGTTCGCTCTTTGGACATCGCATTCAAGGAAGGCATGATGATGACATCATCCGGGGTTTTGCCCTTGGGTGCTGGCTTGCCTTTTTGGCCGCCTCGGCTGTAGCGCCACGCAGTCATTCCGCTGTCAAAAGGAACCAGCAGGCTTTCTCGATTGAAAACGGCGGAATCCGCGTTTTTTGCAAACCAGAACAGAACATCGTGGGATTTGGCGAACTGCTTTTTGCCTCTGGATGCATTCTTGTAATACCAGATAATCTCATTCCGGAAATTTTTCCTCCCGAATATCGCGTCCAGCAACGCCTTGATGTAGTGCGAGGCCGTCGGGTCGCAGTGCAAGTAGAGGCTGCCGTCCGGGCGCAAAATGCGGTGCATTTCGATCAACCGAATTCCCAGAAAGCAGAGAAAAGCCGCCATATCCTGCCCGTAGGCGGCCATGGCGTAGTGGATGGCGGCATGGACGCCCTTCCAATTGTCCTCAATGCTCTCCACCCACTCGGGGTGGATATCCGTGTCCCACTTCCAGCGATCCTGGAATCCCGCGCCTGTTCCGAGCTTGTCCGGCGTGCTCTGAAAATTGCGGTTCTTGTTGAAGGGCGGATCGGTGGCGATCAGGTGAATGCACTCGCTGTTGATCTCGCGCAGGAAGTCCAGATTGTCTCCCTGGAACAGCGTGCGGTTCTTCACATTGACTTTGTGCGGCATTTTCCTGCCCGCTAGCCGGGGAGGCGGCCGAGTGCGCCGGAGGGGTGGCGGGCGCGGTGTTCGGCGCGGGTGAAGCCGCGGGCGCGTTCCAGGGCGGCGGAGAATGCGGCCAGCACCACCAGTTGGGCGGCGGCGCTGGCGCGGGGCGCAAGGCCAATGCCCCCGCCCTCCCGGGCGACGCCGGCGTCCAGCACCACTTCGGCGCGGGCGGCCAGGGGCGAATTGGCCCGGCCGGTAACGGCGATGATGCGCGCGCCGAGGGCGCTTACCACATCCACGGCGTCCACCAGTTCGGTTTCGCCGCTGTTCGAGATGGCGATGACCACATCTCCCGCCACCACCTGGCCGGCGCTGCCGTGGCGCGCCTCGGTGCCGTGCAGAAAGGAGGCGGGGGTGCCCGTGGAGGAGAACAGCGCGGCGGCGTAGCGCGCAATGTGCTCGGGCTTGCCAATGCCCGTGACATGGACGCGGCCGCCCTGCGCCTCGGCCTCTCGCACCAGCGCCAGCGCCGCGCCGAAGCCCGCCGCCGGCGTCCGCGCGCGCAGCCTGGCCAGTTGATCCAGCGCCACATCGAAGGCGGCCAGCGCCTCTTCCTCCACCCCGCCCTGCGCCGCCACCCCGTTGCCCCGCGCCGCGCGCGCGGCAGATGCGGTGGGCGCGGCAGATGCGCCGTTGCCGCGGGCGGCGGGCGCGGCGGCGGATGCGGCGTCCGCGCCATTGCCGCGGACAGGCGGCGCGGCGGGCGCTGCAGATGCACCGTTGCCCCGGACGGCAGGCGGAGGGGTCTCGGCGGGGGGCGATTCGTTCAGCACCTGGTGGGCGTGCTGCCGCGTTCCCAGTCCGAGCTCTTCGGCGATTTCCCGATGCGTCATTTTCTTCTCGTTGCGCAGCCAGGTGGCGTAAGCGTGGCGCTCCCGCCAGGCCGCGCGGTAGCGCTGCTCGGCGCTGCGCTGCTTTTGCAGCAGCGTCTCCGGCGGCGGAAAGGGGTATTCGAGCAGGTCGCGCCGGATGGCGCGCAGCGCGGCCCGGCTCTGGACCACGGCTTCGTGCAGTCGCTGCGGATTGCGGCGGCGTCTCATGGCGCGCAGCCTACCACCCCGCCCCCCGCCCCGTCAAGCGGGGATTATTGACGCCGGCAAAAAAACTCGCCGCCCGGCCTACCCCGCGCCCAAGCTCACCCACGGATCGGCGAGCAGCTCCCGGGCCAGGGCGCAGGTGGCGTCGAAGGCGGCGTCAAATTGCCCGGCCTGGCCGGGGGATAGCGCCGCGCTGCCCGCCGCCACCGCGGCGCTGCCCAGGACGCCGCGCCGCAACAGGGCGCGCTTCAGGCAGGCGATGCTGTGCCCCGCCCCGGCCTGCCGGGTGGCGGCGCGAAAGGCGGCAGCGACCCGCTGCGCCTGCGCCATGCGCCCGGCGTCGCCGGCGCGGCAAAGCTGCCAGGCCCGCGCCCATTCCCGGGGCAGCGCGTTGGCCGGCCCGGCCACCACGCCCACCGGCAGCCCGCCGCGCATGCGCCAGCGCTGCCAGCGCTCTACCGCGGCGCCCAGCACGCCCCGGCGCGGGCGGAAGATTTCGAAAATGAGCAGCGGGCTGCCCACATAAATGCCGAAATCGCCGCGCTCGCGGAAGTTGTCCGCGGCCTTTTGATAGTTGCCGAGCACCCTGCGTCCGGCGGTCACCTTGATGCCGCGCACAAAATCCAGGCGCGAAAGCGCCTTGACCTGCCGGGTGGGAATGTGGCGGCGGCGCGGATTGGCGGCGATGGCGGCGTTGTCGTAGAGATAGACGGGAATGCGGCGCGCCGCCGTGTCGAGCAGATCTGCAACCTCGCGCACCACAAAACGCACCGGATCTGCAACACCGCGGATTGAGAGCGGCGCAAGCACCGCGGCGTCTGCGCCGTCGGCAATGGCCGCCGCGAGATTCGCAAGCGCGTCCTGCGGCGTGTGCGCGGTAATGCCCGCCCAGGATTCGATGGGGCGCGCCGGCGCGAGTTCTGCATTCAGCCGCGCGACCTCTTCGGCGCAAACGCGGTTTACGCGGCGCAGCAGGTCCGGCTGCAGGCGATCCCATTCGCCCGTGGTGCCCGCCGAAAACACCACATCGGCCCCGAAGCCCTGCTGCACCACAAAGCGCACCAGGCGGCGCTGCTGGTCTTCGAGCAGCGCGCCATCCCCGGAGAGCGCCGTCACCACCGGCACCGAAAGGCCGGGGCGGGGCCGCGTATCCTCAATGCTGCGCACCCGCGCAAAAATAGCGAAGCTTCAAGCCAGCGAGCAAAGCGAGCGATAAAGCGCGAAAGTCTGCGAAGGGGCCCGCAAAGCGGGCCGCAATTTCAAGCCAGCGAGCAAAGCGAGCGGTAAAGCGCGAAAGTCCGAGCAGGACGCGCCGGAAAGCGCAAAACTCTGCGAGCTATGCAGCGCATCATCGCCATCAGCGGCGCAGCTTCCGGCTTGGGCCGGGCGCTGGCACAGCGGCTCGCCGCGGTGGGCGACCGCGTCATCGGCGTGGACCGCAGCGGCGTGCAGGTGGAGGCAGATCTCGGCGCCGAAGCGGGGCGGGCGGAGGCGCTGCGCCGCATCGGCGAGCTTGCGGAGGGCCGCCTCGACGGCTTGGCGCTGGCAGCGGCGGTGGGCCCCCACCGGCCGGCGCAAGAGGTCACCCGCGTCAATTACTTCGGCGTGCTGGCGCTGCTCGACGGGCTGCTGCCCATGCTGGAGCAGGGCGAAGCGCCCGCCGCGCTGGTGGTGGCCTCGGTCGGCGCTTACTTCGATGAGTCCTGCGACGCAGCGCTGGTCGAGGCGTGCCTGTCCGGCAGCGAAGAGGCCGCGCTGCAGAGCTGCGATTCGCTCCGGCTGTCCGGCTTCATGGCCTACTCCAGCACCAAGCGCGCGCTGATTCGCGCAATCAAATCGCGCGCGGCAGATTGGGGCGCGCGGGGCGTCCGCCTGAACGCACTTGCGCCCGGCAACATGGAAACGCCCATGCTCGAAAGCCTATACGCCCATCCAAAAATCGGCCCCGCAGCGCGCGCGCTCAGCGTTCCCCTGGGCCACAACGCAAAACCCGAACAAGTGGCCGCAGTGGCCGCCTTCCTGCTCGGAGCCGACGCGAACTACATCCACGGAGCCGCGCTGCTCGCCGACGGCGGAATGATGGCCGCAATGCGGCCGGACGCCAACGCCTGAGCTTCAGAAGTTGTAGGTCACCGAAGCCCGCAGCGACCTGCCAAAAATCGGGCGCGCGTTGTAGTAAACCCCGGTGGGTCCGGTCACCCGCGGGTTGCCCTCGGTGAGACCCACTTCATCGGTCAAGTTGTTCACTTGCACCTGGAAACTCAAGCTCTCCCGGTGGTTGTAGATGAATCCGATGTCGAATTTGTTGTATGCGGGGAGCTCGACCACATTTTCGTCATCGGAGTAGCGCTTTCCAACATGCGAAAAGCTCCCGTAGATTCGCGCGCGCCCTCCGAAGCGGTAAGTGATGGTGCTTCGGAAAAGCAGCTCCGGCAGCCGCTTGACGGTGTTGCCGGTGAAGCTGGAGGTGGCGGTTTCATCGTTGGCAGTATCGGGATTGTCTGCCGTGCGGATGGTAAAGGAGGTGTATTCGGGCTGTTGCAGGGTCATGCTGGCCACCACCTCCAGGCTTTCGAGGGGAGTCCAAACTCCTTCAAGCTCAATGCCAATATTCTCAGTGCCGGCGGTTCGGCGCGCCATCGAGCCATCCGCCAGAACATCATTGAAATACACATTGTCAAATTCGCTGCGAAAAAGCGTCGCAAAAATCGCCAGATAATCAGTAGAAAGCTTGTAGCCCAGCTCAACCTGAGTAATGCTCTCCACCACATCCCTGCCGTCGCGCAGATCGTCAAAGTTGGAAATGCGGAAGGAATCGGTCCAGTGGCCGAAGATTCCCTGGTTGTATGTAAAGTTGTAGTTGAAGCCAACAGACCAGGCCAGGTCGTCAAAATCCCGGTCCACTGTCCGGTAGGAATTTCCCGTCTGCGCAGTTTCGTTGTCCCACGGGGTTGTGGGATCTCCGTCGAAATCAACGGTTGCCCCCTCGCTGATGGAAGAATCGATGGTGTCCCGTTGCCAGCGCAGCCCGAAATCGAAGCGAAGATCTTCGCTCAAATTCCATTCGTCCGATGCATACAGCACCGTTGAGGTCCCCTGGTGGCTGGCATCCAGGTGGAAGGTGGAAGTCCGTGTGAGGCCCTCCGGGCTGGTCACACCAGCCAACCGGAGCCGCTGCGCATTGTTCTTCGCCTCCATGAGAAAATTGTTCCCGAGGCTCCACTGGTCGGCAACCGAATAATCTGCGTAGTAAAATCCGAAGGTGAAGTCGTTGGACTGCGTTTGAAAATTAATGCGCAAATCGTTGGAGAAGCTCTGCAGTTGCTTGGCAACCAGCCACAGGCCCGCATCAATCACCAGATTGTCGTGATCAAACGCCGCTCCGCTTCCAGCATACACGATATTGCCCCTGCCATCGGCGTAGTCACTGCCACGCTGCGCGGCGGTTCCGGTGAATATGCTGTTGAAGGTAATGTCGGCTTCGGTGTAGCGAAAAATGTTCTCGAGCGATGTCCAGGTATCCAGATCCAGCGCCAGCCGGAGTCCCAGCGTATCCAGTTCCGAGCGGATGCCATCGGCCAAGTCGGCTCCATCCAGGCCCACATCTGCGGCGTGGGGCAGCGAAACCCGGCGCAAATCGTTGCTGTGCAGAATTCCCGTGCCGGCGTCAAATCCGGGGACGCCTTCCGGATTCCGCGGGTTTTGCAATGGCAGGGGGGTGGGGAACAGATTTCGGTCGTTCAGCTTGCGGCCAAAAATCGAAAGCTCGCCGTCTTCCAGCAGGCGGGTCAGAGAGAAGCGCAATTGCCCGCCGCGGTCGGCGCGAAACTGCGGATCCCGAATGCCGTCGGAAGATCGGTAAAAGCCCCCGAAACTGAAGAGCCAGTCCTCTGAGAGCGGCCCGCTGTAAAAGAAATCATTGCGGAACAGGCCAAAGTCGCCGAGCGTGAGCTTGATCAACCCCTCCGGCTCCTGCGTGCCCTGCTTGGTCACGAAATTCACAATGCCGCCGGGGGCGCTGGAAGCAAAAATGGGCGCGGTGCCGCCGCGCACCGCCTCCATGCGCTCCACCGATTCGTCCAGGCGAATCAGCATATCGGCGCCGAAGAAAGACAGCGACGAGACTGGGAAAACCGGCGACCCGTCTTCTTGCAAATTCAGGTAGAAATAACCGCCATCCTGCGGAATGCCGCGCGCATAGACATTGGCATTCGATTCGCCGGAGGAGGATTCCACCCACAGCCCGGGCACGGCGCTCAGCAAGTCTGCGGTGCTAAGCGGATTCAGCGTGCGAATGTCCTCGGCGTTCATCGTCGTGATGGCGACGCTGGAATCGAATTTGGTGCGCTCATCGCTGGCGGTTCCGGTCACCACGATCTCTTCGAGAGCAAGCCGGGAAGCAGCTCCGCCCGAACCCTCTTCGCCCTCCTCCTCGGCCCGCGCGCCGGGATCCTCTGCCGGCTGCGCCCACACGGTCAATGCCGGACTAGCGGCGGCGAACAGCAGACCGCACAGCAAAAGCCCGCGCAGCCGCCTCCAAACGGGCGAAATCCCCCTGGGGGGGGGGGGGGTGAAGAAATTGACGAGAGAGTGGACGCGCATAGCAGTTCCTCCGGGCAAACCTGCGGCCCGCTCCGGGCCCAAGTGCCAATGAATGACTTCTAGGGCCTGCCCTGCAAAAAGTCAATCTCTTTTTTGCCCGGTGCAGAGCGGCCCGGGCCGCAGCTTCCGCGGCGCGGTAGGATGTGGAGCACATGCTCGATCTCCTCATCATTCTGGCCTTCGTCAGCCACGCGCTGATTTCCGGCTTCCGCGCCCGGAAGCAGGCTTCCCGCAATTTGCAGGAATACTTTCTGGCCGGCCGCACAATCCGGGGCTGGCGGGCAGGCGTCAGCATGTCGGCCACGCAATTCGCGGCCGATACGCCGCTGCTGTTCATGGGGCTGATCGCAACCGGCGGCCTGTATCTGCTGTGGCAATTGTGGATCTACGGCATCGCCTTCCTGATGATGGGCTTCATCTTCGCGGCGGCGTGGCGGCGCTCGGGAGTCCTGACCGACGCAGAATTTACAGAGCTTCGTTACAGCGGCCGCGGCGCGCTTGCGCTTCGCTCTCTCAAAGCCCTGTATTACGGGACGCTGATCAACTGCGTGGTGCTCGCCTTTGTTCTGACTGCCGCAACCCGCATTGCCGAGGTGTTTTTGCCGTGGCACGAATGGCTCCCCGCCGCATTCTACGGCGCGCTGCAAAACGGCGTGCAACAACTGGGGTTGTCGCTTGCGGGCGGCAGCGGGCTCGACCCGGCCCTGGCCACGACAAACAACCTCATCAGCATTTTCGCGCTGCTGTGCTTCACCCTGCTCTATTCCGCCACCGGCGGCCTGCGCTCGGTAATCGCCACCGATGTGGTGCAATTTGGAATCGCCATGCTGGGCACGCTCGCCTACGCAATCGTCGTCGTGAACGAATCCGGCGGCTTCATGAGCATTGGCCAGCGCATCGTCGAGTTGTATGGCGCCGCCCGGGCTGAGCAGTTTTTGTCCTTTGCGCCCAGCGGAGAAGGGCTGCTGCTGCCTTTCCTCACCATCGTCGCCCTGCAGTGGTTCTTCCAGATGAACAGCGATGGAACCGGCTACCTGGCGCAGCGCTCCATGGCCTGCCGCACGGATCGCGACGCAAAAATTGCCGCGCTGGTCTTCGCATGGCTGCAGGTGGTGCTGCGCAGTCTGCTCTGGATCGTCATCGGCATGGGATTGCTCGTCCTCTATCCCTTCGATCCCGCCGCGGTAGTTGACGACAGCTTCAAGGTGGCACGGGAAGGCGTGTTCATCCAGGGCATGGACAACCTGCTGGCGCCCGGCCTGCGCGGACTCATGCTGGCCGGCCTTCTCGCCGCCCTTGCTTCGACCATAGACACACACCTGAATTGGGGGGCGAGCTACTGGAGCAACGACATTTACGGCCGCCTGATTTGCTCGCATTGGCTCAAGCGCAAACCCGGCAACCGGGAAATGGTGTGGATCGCCCGCCTCGCAAGCGTTCTGATTTTGGCGCTGGCGATCTTTGTCATGGCGCGGCTGGGGTCCATCCAACAGGGCTGGAAGCTCTCCCTGTTGTTGGGCGCAGGTGTGGGAGCGGTGTTGGTTTTGCGCTGGTTGTGGGAGCGCATCAATCTCTGGTCCGAGGTGGCCGCCATTCTCGTCTCTTTGGTAGCGGGCGTTTTGCTGTTGCACTTCTTTCCCGGCGACGGCCAGGAGTGGATTCGCCTAGCGGCGATGGCGCTGTGTTCCACCGCCGCCGCCGTTGGAATTACCTGGCTGACGCCGGCGACACGGCCGCAGGCGCTGATCGCGTTTTATCGCCAAGTGCGGCCGGTGGGATTTTGGCGCGCCACGGCGGCGGCAGCGGGCGAAGATTCCGGCGCACCACTGGCCGGCCTGCGCCGGGGTCTTTTCCTGGTGCTCTGCAGCGCCTCTTCCCTGTTCCTGATGCTGGTCGGCTTGGGAAAACTGATCACCGCACAGGGGCGCTCCCCCGTGCTGCCGCTGCTCTTCATCGGCCTCGCCCTGTTGGCGGCGCCGTTCTGGTGGCGGGCGGTTGCGGCGCCGCGCCAACGCTGAGCGCGGCGGATGGCATCAAAGCGGGCCGCGCTGTGGGGGGGAGTGGCCCCAGATGGTGGATTGGGGGCGGGGCTTGGGGCCGGCGACGAAGGGCTCGGCTGCGATGCGGCGGCGCAGGGTTTCGGGATCGGGAAGGCCGGGGATGGCACGGGCGCAGGCTTCGTCCAGGGCGTGGCGGGCGGGGTCGGTTTCGAGTTGCGGGAGGGGGGAGAAATCGGCCTGCTTTTGGGATTCGAATGCCTCGGCGAGGGCGGTGACGATGGAGGTGTTGGCGAGGTTGGGGACGGGAAAATTGTGCGCGGGGCGGCTCTTGATTCGCGTCCACGCGCCACGCGTGGGGGTCTGCAGCAGCAAAAATGCGGCAATGGCATAGGAAGAGTTGAGCCAGGCGGTCAGAGCGCGCAGAGCGTCTTCGCTCTCGTCCTTCAGGCGCAGGGGAAACCAGACATTGGCCAGCACGGGCTTGTCCACCAGCACGGCAAGCACGCGAACGGTTTTGAGCCAGACTCGCTCAACCAGACACAGCCGCCCGCTGGCCCAACCCCAGACATAGTCCGGGTAATCCTTGTGACGGCCCCGTTTTCTGGTGGTGCCCGGCTGATTTCGCGGCTCGTAAATGGGAGACAGGAACATATTGGGCGCGGCGGTGAGCCGACAGCGCTCCCCGGTCTTGTGCCCCCAAAAGGCGGGATACTCGGTGCGGCGCTCGACATTCTCGAAGCTGTCCCAGACGGTGTTCGCAATCGGACCAATGCTGGCGACATCGCTCAACTTCCGCAGATTCGAATTCGCCGCGACCTTTTCTGCGTCATTGGCCATGCGCGGGGAAGCAAAGCGCGTGCGCTTCCAGGCTGCGCTGCCTGCCTGCGTCCAGTAGAGCTCGGATTCGCCGATCTGCACGGCGCGCTCAGCCGCCAAATAGGGCTTGATGGTGCGAATCGCAGCGGCGGCATCCAATTCGTCCGCGGGATTACGCAGCAAGTGCAAAAACGCGGCGGGCGTTGCGCGGCGCGGTTGCGGCGCGGCCGCTTCCTCCCCGCAGCGGGGGGCGCTGCGAGACTTTTCCTCGGCGCACTCCCGGCGGGTGGCTACGACCAGACATTCCGAAAGCGATGTGCTCTCGGAGAAATTGGTCCGCGCAGGGTCGTGGGAAAGCACCACGGCATCAAGGCGCAGTGTCTCGGCCAGCACTTCCCGGCTCTTGGCCCAGGCGTCGCCGGTGCAAAGCGCCGCGGGCAGCACGGCCGCCAAACGGCCGCCGGGCTTCAAATGCCGCGCGGCGGCCGCCAATATCACAGCGCCCAAACCCGCGCTGGTCGAAGCCGAAAAGCGAGCCAAATCCTTGGACGCAACCTCGCTCTCATGCTTTTTGAGAAGCTTGTTCAAGCCCGTCTGCATCGCGCGGCGCTCCGCAGGGGGTATGTCGCCGAACATCTTGTTGCTGCCCATCGAGCGCGAAAATGGCGGATTGAGAATGGCCAGATCCAACTCCGGCAACTCCGCCGTGGCAATGTCCTCCCCATTGCCGCTGCCCTTCACACGCCGCGTGCCGGAAACATCGGCCAGCAGGTCAAATTGCACCTGCACTTCGCTGCCAAACAGAAAATCTGCGCTGCCAAGCTGCATACCGCCCCCGTTCACCTCGCAGGGCAGCACGAACAGATTCATGTTGTCAAAGCCCACATCGGGGGCCAACAAACCCAGGTGTGCGGCGGCCAAATGAATCGCCGTAAGCTCCACATCGTAGCCGTGCAGCACATTCTCAATCAAAATCTTGTGCAGCGCCTCCGCCTCCGGCGCAAGGCTCCTGTGGCCCCGCGCGTTGCGGTGCAGCCGCTCCATCTCGCGCGCTGCTGCAAGCAGCAGAGTGCCGGTGCCGCAGGACAAATCCGCTACGCGCAGATCGCGGATGGACTCCAGATCGGTCCAGTCGGTCTCCGCCAGCGTGCCGCCCAGCCGCCCGTCAAAGGCCAATGAAGCCAGCAGCGCGGCGGCGGGCAGCGAGGTGTAGTAGGCGGCGCGGGGCTTGGCAAAGTCCACCAGCTTGTGAAACACCCGCCCAGCCAAATCGTGGCCGCGAATGTCGCGAATGGCCTCTGCGGCTTCGGACAAGCCCGCGAGAATGTTGCGGCCCAAATCGCCGTCGGGAAACGCATCCAGCACATCGGCCGCCACGCGGAAGATCGGCACATAGTCAATCTCGTCGCAAATGAAGCGCCAGTGATCCGCAATGTCGCGCCGCTTGTGCGCGCTCTGCTGCGCGCCCAGGTTCTGCACGCGCTCGTCCTTGAAGGAGAGCCGGCTCTGAAACACCAGCGCGTTCAGCACCATAAGTGCGGCGAGTTTGCAGCCCGCAATGTCGTCGCTCACTTTGACGAGTTTGGCGAGCCGCCTGCGCTGCGCCTTGCGGCGGCCGAGGTCGGAGGCGGCGCGATCCACGGCCCGGGTCATGGTTTCGACGGCTTCTTGCAAGCGCCGGGGCGCGTCGAGGTTGCCGCGCAGATGGTAGAGGGCGTCGGCCAGCTCAATGACCGCGCCATTGCGCCACGGCCCCGGCTCTGCGCCGCGCCGCCCGATGCGCCAGCGCAGTTGGCTCTGGCGCAAGTTCTCTTCGGGCGCGCCCGTCGCGGTGCGCAGCGGCTCGGGGTAGAGGAGTTCCACCACGGCTGCGGTGTTGGCGTCTTCGTCCATGCGCTTGCGCGCCTGTCCGCGCAGCGAAGTCTCCGCGCCGGGGCCGTCGAATTTGGCTTCGATCAGCACCCGCGCGCCGTCGAGATCCACTTCGACATCGGGGAAGCCGCCGGAGGAAGTCTGGCTCTCCTCTGCGGCATCGAGATTCTCGCCGCGCAGAAAGATGGCGAGGTGGGTGTTGAACACCTCTTCCCGCCGCTTCCCGCCGCTCTGGCCGCTGCGCTGCGCCATCAGTTCTCCGGCTGTTCGTCGGGCTGTTTCTCCACCTGCCGGCCCAGGGTCACATCGCCGGTGATGGTGGTGCGGTTGATGACGCGGCGGATGCCGGGGCGGGTGCCAGTGGTGCAGTGCATGGCGCGCCAGTTGTCCCACAGCACCATGTCGCCTTCGCGCCACTTGTGGAAGTAGTGAAACTCCGGCTTGCGAATGTGCTCCACCAGATTGCGCAGCAAGCCGTCGGCTTCGGCCTCCGTCAACCCGGCGCGCTCGGGCTCCACCACGCGGTCCAAAAACAGCTCCACAATCTCCAGCACTTTCCTGCCGGTCACCGGGTGACGCACCACCGCCGGGTAGATGGAATCGGGGAAATCCGGAAAGCCCATGTCCGAGGGCCGCTTGGGGTTGTCGGGGCCGGGTTCGTAGCCGCGCAGTTCCACAAAGCGCATCTTGCGCCGCTGCATATTGAAGCGGTAGGCCACTTCCAGCTTCTCCAGCCGGCGCTGCGTCTCGCCGTCCAGGGCGTCGTAGGCCAGGGCCAAATCGCCGAAGCCCGTTTCGCCGCCGGAATCGGCGATGTGCACGGCGCGCAGCAGTGCGCCGTGATTGGGGCGGGCCGTGTAGTGCAAATCCATGTGCCAGTCGAGGCGGCCCACAATGGCTTCGCCGTGGTAGAAGGCGGTTTGGAACTTGTCGCGGGGGCCGCCGTTTTCGAGCACGAAGAGCTCCGGGTGCTCTGCAGAAAGCTGCGTTTCCAGCGGGTGCTTTTCCAGCGGGCCGAAGATGCGGCTGAACTCGATCTGCCGGGCGGTGTCGAGCGCCTGCCCGCGAAACAGCAGAATGCCGTGCTCATACCAGAGCGCCTTCAACTCCGCCTTCAACGCATCGGTAAGCGGCTCGCGGATGTCGAAGCCCAGCACTTCTGCGCCCACATTCTGCAAGGGTTCGGTGTGAAGCTGCATGGAAGCCTCCTTTATGGCTGTTGTGCCCGCGTTGCGAAGGGATTTTCAAAGCGGGCGCGGCTGCCGAGATCGGCTTCGATCTGCAGCAGCCGGTTGTATTTGGCGATGCGGTCGCTGCGGCTGAGCGAACCGGTCTTGATCTGCCCCGCGCCGCTGGCCACGGCCAGGTCGGCAATGGTGGTATCTTCGGTTTCGCCCGAGCGGTGCGAAATGACTGCGGCGTAACCGGCTTCCCGGGCCGCGCGCAGCGTCTCGATGGTCTCGCTGAGCGTGCCGATTTGATTCAGCTTCACCAAAATTGCATTCGCCACGCCCTCGGCAACGCCGCGCCGCAGCGTTTCGGCGCGGGTTACGAAAATATCGTCGCCCACCAATTGCACCCGCGCGCCGAGCCGCTCGGTCAGCAGTCGCCAGCCGCGCCAATCGTCCTCGGCCAGGCCGTCCTCAATAGAAAGGATGGGATAGCGCTTGCACCACTCTTCCCAGAATTCAACCATCTCGCCCGCGCCGAGGCGCCGCCCTTCCCCCGCCAATTCGTAGCCCGGCTCTGCATCCCCGCCGCTGCGGTGAAATTCGCTGGCCGCCGGGTCCAGGGCAATGCCGATCTGCTCGCCGGGCCGGTAGCCCGCGCGCTCAATGGCGCGCAGCAGCAGCTCCACGGCCTCTTGATTGCTGCGCAGATCCGGCGCAAAGCCGCCCTCGTCGCCAACCCCGGTGGCAAAGCCCTGCTCTTTCAACACGGCGCGCAGCGCGTGAAAAACCTCTGCGCCCCAGCGCAGCGCTTCTCCGAAGCTCGGCGCGCCGGCGGGGCAGAGCATGAACTCCTGCAAATCCACATTGTTGTCGGCGTGCGCGCCGCCGTTCAGCACATTCATCAGCGGCGCCGGCAACAGCACGCCTGCGCCTTCCGCAGCGAAGGCCGGCGCGAGCCAGCGGTAAAGGGGCTCCCCCGCCGCCGCCGCCGCCGCATGGGCCGCGGCCAGCGAGACGCCGAGCAGCGCGTTCGCGCCGAGCCGCGCTTTCGCCTCGCTGCCGTCGAGCTCGCAGAGCGCGCGGTCCAGCGCAAACTGCTCGTCCATGCCGCCGAGCGGCAGCCCGCGCAGGGCGTCCCGGATTTCGCCGCTCACATGAGAGGCGGCGCGCAGCACGCCCTTGCCGCCGTAGCGCCGGGCGTCGCCGTCGCGCAGCTCTCGCGCTTCCCGCGATCCGGTGGATGCGCCGGAGGGAACCGCCGCGCGGCCGCAGGCCCCGGTGTCGGTCTGCAACGCCACCGAGAGAGTGGGATTCCCCCGCGAGTCGAGAATCTCAAGCGCCCGCAGATCCGCAATCTGCACCACCGGCGAACCCTCCGTAGATTCCGTGGACTCCGTGAAAACGCGCCGCCCGCCGCCGCGCACGGGAGAGCGTAGCGCGCCGCCCCGCGCCCGCCCGGCCCGCGCACGGGACTCGCCGGCGGGCGATGGGGTAATCTCCCGGAATGCGCAATCACACCGGAGCGCCCGCGGCGCTCGCCCTCGCCGCCCTGTTTGCCGCCGTCCCCCCTTCCCCCGCACGCGCCGCCGAAGCCGCGCCGCGCTGCGCGGCCCACGATGCGCTGCGCCGCCCATTCTTCGGCGACCTGCATGTGCACACCGCCTACTCTTTCGACGCCAGCACCCAAGACACCCGCAACACGCCCCGCGACGCCTACCGCTTTGCGCGGGGAGACGAAATCGGCATTCAGCCCTACGACGGCGAGGGGCGGGCCACCCGGCGCATCCGCCTTTCGCGGCCGCTGGATTTCGCCGCCGTCACCGACCACGCCGAGTTGCTCGGCGAAGTGCAGCTCTGCACCACGCGCGGCTCGCCTGCCTGGCGGCACCCGGTGTGCATCATCCACCGCAACCTTCCCTGGCTGGCGTTCCGGATGATCGCCACGCGCACCCTGCACTCCAAAAAGCGCTGGGGGTTTTGCGGGCAAAACGGCGCGATTTGCCGCATCTCGGCGCGAAATGTGTGGCGCGATATCCGCGCCGCCGCCGAAGAGGCGAACGACAGCAGCCCCGCCTGCCGCTTCAGCAGCTTCGTCGGCTACGAGTGGACCGCCACCGTGGACAACGGCCGCAACCTGCACCGCAATGTCATCTTCAAGAACGAGAAAGTGCCCGAACGCCCGGCGAGCTGGGTCGAAACTTCCTCGGCGGTGGAATTGTGGGATCGGCTGCAGGCGGATTGCCTGGACGGTTCGCCGGGCTGCGATGCCATCACCATTCCGCACAATTCGAATCTGAGTGGCGGGCTGCTCTTCGAAACGGCGAGCCTGCAAAGTGGGGAGGATGCGGGCGCGCCCTTCGAGCCCGGCCGGGCCAAGCGCCGCGCGCGCTTCGAGCCGCTGGTCGAGATTATGCAGCACAAAGGCGACAGCGAATGCGATGACCGTGCCGGTTTCGGCGATGACGAAGCCTGCGGCTTTGAGAACCTGCCCTACGGAAGCTTCGGCGCAAAGTTCACGCCCTTTTCGCGGGAACCCGCGCCCGGCCGTTCGAGCTTTGTGCGCGGCGCGCTGGGAATTGGGCTGCGGCTGCAAGCGGCCATCGGCGCAAACCCCTTCCGCTACGGAATCATCGCCAGCACCGATACGCACATTGCCGCGCCGGGGCTCACGGCAGAGCGCGGCCACCCCGGCCACGGCGGCGCGGGCCTGGGCGCGGGCGGCGATGTGCCCGCGGGCTTTCCCGACGACCTGGAGTTCAACCCCGGCGGACTCGCCGTGCTCTGGGCCGAAGAGAACAGCCGCGAAGCGCTGTTCGCCGCCATGCAGCGCCGCGAGGCATACGGCACCAGCGGCACGCGCCCGCTGCTGCGCTTTTTCGGCGGCTGGAATTACGGCGAGAACCTGTGCCAAGCGCCCGACTTCGCCGCGCGGGGCTATGCCGGCGGCGTGCCCATGGGCGGCGCGCTGCCGCCCGCGCCGCAAGGGGAAGCGCCCGCGCCGAGCTTCGCCGTCTGGGCGCTGCAAGATCCCGGCAGCGAATCGCAACCGGGAAGCCGGCTGCAGCGCATTCAGATTGTGAAGGGCTGGTTCGACGGCGAATTGAGCCGCGAGCGCGTGCTCGATGTGGCCGGCGGCCCCAACGACGCCGGCGTGGACATGGCTACCTGCCAACCCACCAACCCCGAGGCCGGCGCCAAACAACTCTGCGCGGTGTGGCGCGATGCGGATTTCGATCCCAACGCCCCCGCCTTCTACTACGCCCGGGTGCTGGAAAATCCCACCTGCCGCTGGAGCCAATATGTGTGCAACGCCGCCGGCGTTAATTGCGCGCGCCCCGGCAGCATTCCCAAAGAGCTGCGGGGCTGCTGCGCCGAAGAGCACCGCCCCATCATTCAAGAGCGCGCCTGGACTTCGCCCATCTGGTTCACACCTGCACACAAGGAGAGCGCCCCGTGAACAACAGCCACAACATGGCCATCGGCTACATCCTCTGGATCTTCGGCTTCACCGGCTCGCACCGCTTTTACTTCGGCAAGCCCGTGTCGGGAACCATCTGGTTCTGCACGCTGGGCCTGCTCGGCATCGGCTGGCTGATTGACCTGTTTCTGATTCCCGGCATGGACCGGCAGGCCGATCTGCGCTTCACCGAAGGCCGCGTGGATTACTCCATCGCCTGGATTCTGCTCACCTTCCTCGGCGCCTTCGGGCTGCACCGTATGTATATTGGAAAGCTTCTGACCGGCGTGGCCTGGCTCGCCATCTTCGGCCTCGGCAGCCTGATGGGCCTGCCTTTTCTAATTCTCCCCTTTCTGATCTTCGATTTCTGGACGCTGAACGACCAGATCAAAGAGATCAACACGGGCGGGCAGGCGTAGCCGCGTTTTGCCGGATTCGGAAATGCAGTTTCCCGGGGCGGTGGCGCCTGCGCGGCGGCGCATTTTGCGCGCGCTGGGGCTGCGGCTGAATCTCTGCGAATGGGGCGCAGAGGATGCAGAGCCGCTGGTGCTGGCTCACGGCTTCTACGATCACGCGCGCAGCTTCGACACCCTCGCCCCGCTGTTGGCGCAGCGCTACCGGGTCATCGCCTACGACGCCCGGGGGCACGGCGATTCCGAATGGGCGGCGGCCTACGACTGGCGCGCCGATGTGCTGGACCTGGTCTGCGTGCTGCGCGATTTGCCGCGGCCCGCGCACCTGGTGGGGCACAGCCGGGGGGGAGTCATCGCCCTGGACGCCGCCATGATGGCGCCGCGCCTGGTCCGCAAAGTGGTGAGCATGGACGGCTTCGGCCCGCCCACCGGCGGCTTTGCCGAATGGAGCGGGCGGCCGGTGCAGACTCCGCCCATGCGGCTCGCTGCGCATTTGGATTGGCTGCGCCGGGCCGCGTGGGAAACGCGCAGCCAGTCCGCGCTTCAATGGCTTCCCGGCCTGCGCGGGCGGCGCGCGCGGCAACACCGGAACCGCCGCCCGGCCGCCAGCCTGGCCGAGCTGGCGCGGTCGCGGGGGGTGCAAAATTCCAGGCTCTCCGAAGCCTGGCTGCTTTACTTCACCCGCCACGGCGCGCGGCAAGCGCCCGGCGGCTACACCTGGAAGGCCGATCCGCTGGCCGCCCGCTTGGGAGGCGTGGGGCCTTTTCAGCCCGAGTGGACTGCGATGGGTTGGCGCCGGATCAAAACGCCCATGCTGGCGGTTTGGGGCGACAGCGAAGATGTGTGGCGCATTGCAGAACCGCTGCGCGGCGAGCGGCTCGCAGAAATTCCGCAATGCGATTGCGCAGAAATCCCCAACGCCGGCCACTTTTTGCACATCGAACAGCCCGCCGAAACCGCCCGCGCGCTGCTGGATTGGCTTTCGGCGTGATGCACTTGCCCGGCGTCCGCAGCCGGCTGGCGCTGCACCGCATTGCGCGGGGCGACGCAACCGCACCCGCGCTGCTGCTGCTCCACGCCCTCGGCGCATCTGCAAACGAATGGACGCGGGAATGGCGGCGCGACTGGGCGGGCCGGGGCGCAACGGGCTGGCCGGGGCATGTCTTTGCGCTGGACTTTGCGGGGCACGGCCGCTCGGAATGGCTGCGCGGCGGAGCCTACACGCCGGAGCGCTGCGCGGCCGACGCCGATTCGGCGCTCGCCGAAATCGGCAGCGCCTATTTGCTGGGCCGCGGGCTCGGCGCTTACACCGCGCTGCTGTTGGCGGGCGCGCGCAGCGAGCAAGCGCCAGTGGCGATGCTGCTGCCAGGAAGCGGCCTCGACGGCGGCGGCGAAGCGCCCGGCCTGCAACACACGCGGGGCCTGGGCGACGGCGAGGCCGAGGCGCTGCTGGACTCTGTCAAAAGCGCGCGCCGCCGCGCGGGTTGCGATCCGCTGGTGCAGAGCTGCGCGCGCGATCTGCGCCCCGGCCCCTATGCGCGGGATTTCGCCGACCGGGCGGGCGTAATTTTGCTGGCAGAGGACGGCGGCCAGCGCCCGCCCTGGTGGCAGGCCGTGCGGAACGCGGCCCGCGCGCAGCGCTGTGCAATCGCACCGCACGCCGCACTGGCGCAACTTCGCGCAGTAGCGGCGGATTGAGCGGGCGGAGTGGGCGGAAGAGAATTAGAACCAGACACGCAGGCCGGCCACAAAGGAGAGCGCGCCGGGAGATTCTCCGTCGGCCCGTGCGAAGCCCGCCGTCTTTCCGAATTGCCTGTGATAATGCACGCCCAGATAGGGCGCGAACTCGCGGCGGATTTCGTAGCGCATACGCAGCGACAGCCCGGCCTCGGAGAGCCCGGCGCCCACGCCGGCGGCGTCATCGTCGCGCCCGTGCAGCGTGATTTCGAGTCGCGGCGTGAGCAGCAGCCTGCGCGTCAGGTGCAGATCGTATTCTGCTTCCAGGCGCGCGGCGCTGCGCCCCGCTTCGCCCAGAAACACCGCGGCTTCCAACTCGAACCAGTAGGGCGCGAGGCCCTCGAAGCCCAGCGCCAGCCAGTCGCGGTTTGCGCCGGGGGCCGTTTGACGCCGCCAGCCCGCCCGCAAATCCCAATAGGGCGCGACGGCGCGGCTGTAGAGAAGCTGAAACTCCGCCTCCTGGGTCGCTCCGTCATGGCGCTGCACTTCGGCTTCAATCCAGAGCTTGTGCAAATCTCTGCCAAACCAGGCGTGCAGATCCGCCGCCAGCGCGCTCTCCGCGCTGCGAAACTCCACGCGCTCCAGCATGACTTTTGACAGCAGGGGATCGGCCGGCGGCATTCCCGCCGCCGCCAAAGATTGCACGGCGCAGAACAACGGAAGCAGCGCAGCACAGATGCAGCGCAGCAACGGCCTCGCCAGCCTCATGACAGTTCGCGCTCCACAATCACCTCGCGGAACATTCCCGCCATGTGGTAGAGCAGGTGGCAGTGATAGGCCCAGCTTCCCATGGCATCCGCCGTCACCAGATAGCGGATGCGCGCGCCGGGCTGCACAATCACGGTGTGTTTGCGGGGCAGGTGCGCGGCGTCTCCCGTCTCGAGCTCACTCCACATTCCGTGCAAATGCATGGGGTGATTCATCATGGTGTCATTCACCAGCTCAATGCGCAGCCGCTCGCCAAAGCGGAAGCGCAGCGGCTCGGCCTTGTGATAGGGCACGCCGTCAATGGACCACATATAGCGGTGCATATTGCCGGTGAGGTGCAGCTCCATGCTGCGCTCGGGCGGCCGCGCATCCGGCGTGGGCGCGAGGCTGCGCAAATCTGCGTAGGTCAGCACGCGGCGGCCGTTGCCGCGCAACCCGGGGCCGGGATCGTCGAGGCGCAACTGCGCGAACTCGGCGCGCATATCCACATGGGGGCCGAACTCGGTGGGGGCGTGCCGCACCGCGCCGGGCGCGCCGGACATTTCCATGCCGCGCATTTCGCCGCCATGCGCGCCGCCGTGCATCTCGTGCATTCCCGCGCGCATTTTCATCCCGGGCATTTCCCCGTGCGTGCCATGGCGCTGCGCGCCGTGCGCGGCGTGTTGCCCATGCGCGCCGTGCGCCATGCCCATATCCAGCGGCCCGAGAATCGGCGGCGCATCCAGTTGCGGAATCGGCGGCGCGGGCAGGGCGATATCGGGAGTCAGCACGCCCCGCGCATAGCCGGAGCGGTCCAGGGCCTGCGCGAAGATGGTGTAGGCGCGGTCGTGGCGGGGCTCGACGATTACATCGTAGGTCTCCGCCACGCCGAGGCGCAATTCCTCCACCTGCACCGGCTCCACAAGCTGGCCGTCGGCAGACACCACCTTCAGCGAAAGCCCGGGAATGCGCAGATCAAAGAAGGTCATTGCCGAGGCGTTGATGAGGCGCAGCCGCACCCGCTCGCCCCGCGCAAAGAGTCCCGTCCAGCCCTGCGCCGGCGGCGCGCCGTTCATCAAAAAGGTGTAGGTGGCGCCGGTGACATCGGAGAGATCGAATTCCGACATGCGCATCTGGTTCCACATGGCGCGCTCGCGCCAGGTGCGCCGCAGCCCCTTGCTGCGCAAATCGCCGACCAGGTCGCCCGCGCTGCGCGCGCGCAAATTATAGTAATGGGATTCCTTCTTGAGCTTCGCGTAGATTCGCCGCGGATCCTCATCGCTCCAATCCGAGAGCAGCACCACATAGTCGCGGTCGGCGTGGAAGGGCTCGGGCTCGCGCGGCTCCACCACAATGGCGCCGTAAGCGCCCGTCTGTTCCTGGAATCCCGAGTGGCTGTGATACCAGTAGGTGCCGCTCTGCAACAGCGGGAAGCGGTAGTGAAAAGACCCGCCCGGCGCAATGCCGGAAAAGCCCTCGCTGATTCCGGGCACGCCGTCCTGACTGCTCGGCAGCAAAATGCCATGCCAGTGAATCGAAGTGTCCTCGGCCAGCGCGTTGCGCACCCGCAGCGAAACCTCATCGCCTTCGCGCCAGCGCAGCACAGGCCCCGGCACGCTGCCGTTGATGGCCGTGGCGAAGCGCGGCCTGCCGGTGATGTTCACCCGCAGCGGATGGCAGCGCAGCTCGAAGCGCCTGCCGCGCAGCGTCGGCTGGCTCGACGCCGCGGCCGCGTTGCGCGCCGCGCCGAGTCCCATCCCCAGCGAGGCCGCCGATGCAGCGAGCCCCTGCACGAAACGCCGCCGCGAAATCGCGCGCATGGTTCAGCCCTCCCCGTCCGGTGCGGGCGTCGCGAGCGGCTCTTCCAGCACGCCCGCGGCAAAGAGTTCGGCAATGCGAGCTTCGCCAATGCCGAGTTCCCGCGCAATCTCGCGGGTGTGCTCGCCCAGCTTCGGCGCGCGCTCAATGCGCGGCGCGGCCATGCCCGTGGCGCGCCAGCAAGGACCCTCAATCTCAAAGCGCGCAAGCAGATCCGGCTGGTGAATGCTGCGGCCGTATTCCCACGCCGCAAAGTGCGGATCTTCCAACTGATCTGCGGCGGTGAACATGGGGCCGCAGGGAACCCCCGCCGCCTGCAGCGCCTCGGCCGCCTCGCGCTTGCCGCGCGCGCGCGTCCACGCAGACAAATGCTCGTCAATCTCGCTGTGCGCGGCAAAGCGCCCCGCGGCCTGTTGCAGCGCGGGCGCGCGCGCCCATTCGGGATCGCCGAGCGCGCCGCGCAGCGCGCGCCAGTCGCCGTCGCCGCGCACGCAAATGACGCACCACTGATCGTCTCCGGCGCAGGGATAAGCGCCCCACGGCGCGCCGCGCTCGCTGCGGTTGCCGAGGGGTTGCACGCCGCCCGCCAGCCCTTCCTTCAACAACAGGTCTCCCAACATGCCAATTACAGCCTCGACTTGAGACACCTGCGCGTGTGCGCCGGTTCCGCTGCGCTCCCGGCGCAGCAGCGCGGCCAGCGCGGCCAGCGTGCAAATGCGCCCCACCAGGTGATCCGGAAAAATTGAGCTGCTGCCCGTGGGCGCGCGGCTGTCCGGGTAGTTCCAGAGATGCACCAATCCGCCGACGGGCTGGGTGGAAGGACCGTAACCGGACCAGTGCGCCCAATCGCCGCGCGCCCCCATCAGCTGCGAAGAGACCATGACGACGCGCGGGTTCAACGCGCGCAGCGATTCGTAACCGAGGCCCAGCTTCTGCATGGCGCCGGTGGAGCTGTTCTCAATTACCACATCGGCGCGCTTCACCAGCTCGCACAACAGCGCCAGGCCCTCGGCGCGCTTGGCGTTGACGCCGAAGCTGCGCTTCGAGCGGCTGGAGCTGGCGAAAGAGGGAGTCATCTCCTGGCCGGTCACGACGCGCAGAAAGTCGGGATGGCTGCGCGTTTCAATCTTCACCACATCTGCGCCGTATTCGGCGAAGAAGCGCCCGCATTCGACTCCCACGCCGCCGATGCCGAAATCCAGAACCTTCAGCCCCGCCAGCGGCGGCGCGGGGGCGGGGGCGGCCGCCGCCCGCTGCTTTTGCCCGTCCGGGGGCGCAATTTCCGCGCCATGCTCGCCCGGAAGCGGCGCGCGCGAGCGCGGCCCCTGGCGCTCTCCGTCCATTTCTATGAAGCCCGATGCGAAGGGGCCGCGCACCCCCGGCGCAACTTCAAGCTCAATAAAGCTGCCGCGCGAGCGCATATGCCCGTTCGTCAACACCTCTGCGGGGCGCAGCACGGGAGTGCAGACAATGCCGCGCCGCTGGGCTTCTTCCGAAACTTCTTCCATGGTGAGCTGTGCAAAGTGCTCGCGGTAGCGCGCGCTGAGCAAATCTGCGTTCTGCAGCCGCGCCACGAAAGATTCCCAGTGCGGATCGGCGAACTCCTCAGGCTCGCCGAGCCACTTCCACATGGCGCGCCACTGCTGCGGCGAGAGAATCACCAGCCGCACATAGCCGCCCTTGCATTCGTAAATGCTGTAAATAGGCCCCGAGCCGTTGCGGGTTTCGGCATAGGGCGCGCCGGCCTCCCGGGAGATGCTCGCGTTGCAGTAGGACCAGTCGGTGGTCTGCGCGATTCCCAGCAGCGCAGAGAAATCAATGTGCTGCCCCGCGCCGCCGCGCCGCCGCTGCAGCAGCGCCATGAGACTGGCGCAGGCGGCGGTGACCGAAGCGCAATCCCAGGCCAGCGCGCCCGGCGGCAGCAGCGGCTCGCGCTCGGGCAAACCGGCCTTGAACATCATGCCGCCCATGGCTTCCAGCACTGCATCGGTGGCGGCCCAGTCGCGGCAGGGGCCGAAGCCGCCGAAATCGCTGAACGAGGTAATGACGAGCTGAGGGTGACGCCGCAGCAAGCTCTCCGGCGCGAGCCCCAGTTCGGCAAGGCGTCCCGGCGCAAAGCTCTCGATCAACAGATCGGCATTGGCGAGCAGCGCGTGCAGCCGCTCGCAATCGGCAGCGGACTGCAGATTCAGCATAAGGCCGCGCTTGCCCGCGTTGCGAAAGGCGAAGTAAAGGCTCTCGCCCGAGCGCGGATCGAAGGGCGGCAGGCCGCGGGAGCGCGCGCCGCCGGGCGGCTCCACCCGCAACACATCCGCGCCCAAATCTGCGAGCAGGCGGCCGATCAATTCGCCGCGCTCGTCGGCCAAATCCAGCACAACGGTTCCCGCCAGCGGGCGCACGCCTAGCACAGCACCACCCGCAGCAGCACGGCTGCGCCCGGCAGCAAAAAGAGCAGGCCCTGCATCATTTTGTGTAGCATAGCGCCTTCCAAAGACCTGGCGATTGCTGAACTTCCGAGCCGCTGCGCCGCCGTGTCAACCCGCCACCGGGGGAGAACGATCCGCGCACCGATGCTCGACCTGCCCGCCACCATGCGGGCACTGGCGCAGGAACGCCCGATTTTTCACTCCGAGAGAGATTTTCAGTTCTGGCTGGGGTGGATACTGCGCGAACGCTGCGGGCTGCGGCCCATGATTGAAGCGCCCTTGCGGATTTTTGTGCCCGGCGCACAGGAGCGCGTGGACATTGTGGCCGATACGGCGCAGGGCAAAGTGGCCATTGAACTCAAATACCTGACGCGGGAACTCAAAACGAACATTGGCGGGGAGTGCTACCGGCTCAGCAACCAGAGCGCGCAGGATATGCGGCGCTACGATATTTTGCGGGACATGGAGCGGCTGGAGAAGCTCACGCGGCACGGGGTTGCGGCGGGGTATATGCTGGCGCTCAGCAACGAGCCGCTCTACTGGAGAATCTCGCGGGTGCGGCGCGCCACCAACGACAGGGAGTTTCGCCTGCACCACGGGCGAAACATCTCCGGGAAAATGCAATGGGGGCCGCACACCAGCGCCGGCACCAAGCTTCAGCGCGAAGCGCCGATTTTTTTGTGCGGCCACTACACCATGCACTGGCACCCCTACTCGATGATCCGCGGCACGCGCGCCGGCGAATTCCGCTACCTGCTCGTGGAGATTCGGGCGATGAACCGCGAAGTTGCGGGGCCGTGACGCCGCTACGGTGTGGCGCGGGGAGCGGAGTTACGGCGCATCGTCGCTCAGCACCTCTGCCAGCCAGGGATCCAGCGCCAGCGCCGGCGGCGCTTGCAGCAGCGCGTAGCCCTCGCCGCGCAACGCCTCGGCAAAGCGCGCAATGGCGCCCTCGGCGATGTTCAGTTCGCGCAGCACCGGCGCGAGCAGCGCAATGGCGCCCTCAAACTCTTCCGCCACCACATACAGCGCGCCGGCTTCCTGCAGCGCGTCCACATCGCGCACATAGCGCGCGCGCGCGAGAATCTGCGCGCGGGGCGCAATGCGGCGCAGCAGCGTCACCGCCTGCCGCGTGGCGACGGGATCGCTGAGCGCCACCACCACCAGCCGCGCCTGCGTGGCGCCAATGCGCTGCAACAACCCTGGGCGCGTGGCGTCGCCATACCAAACGGGGCGGCCGCGCTCCCGGGCCTGCGCCACCGTTTTGGGATTCGCATCTACGGCCGCCCAGGGAACGCCGATGGCGTCCAGAACCCGCGCCATGTTGCGCGAAGCGAGTCCAAAGCCCACCAGCGAAATTTGCGCCGCAGATTCTTCCGCGCGGGGCGCGGCGGCGCGCTGCAAATCTCTGCCCTCGAAGAGCCGCAACAGCACGGGTGCGGCGCGCAGCAACAGCGGCGTCAGCAACAGACTCAGCACCGAGCCCGCAATGAAAATTTGCCGCAGCCCATCGCTCAAAATCTCCGCCTCGAAAGCCGCGGCGGCCAGGACAAAAGAGAACTCGCCGGTCTGCGCCAGCACCAGCCCGGCGCGGGCGGCCTGCGACGCGCTATCGCGCACCACGGCGCGCACCGACAGCGCGGCCAGCAGCGCCTTCAGCACCACCGCCGCCAGTAAAAACAGCGCAATGCCCGCGGCTTGCTCCACCGCCGCGCCCACATCGAGCAGCATGCCAACCGCGGTGAAGAAGACGCCGAGCAGCACGCCGCGCAGCGGCTGCACCTCGGCAAAAAGCTGCGGCCCCCAAGGCGTTGCGCTCGCCGCCAGCCCCGCCAAAAAAGCGCCCACCGCCAGGGATAGCCCCAGCGGCTCCACGGCGAGAGCGCCGCCCATTACCACCAGCACCGCCGCCAGGCTGAAGACCTCGCGGGAGCGCGCGCGCGCCGCCAGCGAGAGCAGGCGCGGCACCGCAAAGCGCGCCACCACAAAAAACAGCACCACCGCTCCGATGGCCCGCGCCAGTTGCAGCGCCAGTTGCAGCGGCTGCAGCGGCCCGCCCGCCGCCAGCAGCGGCACCGCCAGCAAAAACGGGACAATGCAGAGATCTTGAAACAGCAGCACGCCCAGGGCGATTTGCCCGTGGGGCGCATCGAGTTCGCCGCGGTCGCCCAGCAGGCGGATGCACAGCGCCGTGCTGGACATGGCGACCAGCGCGCCCGCCACCCAGGCTTCGCGGGCCGATAGCCCCAGCGCCATGCCGCAGGCCGCCACCGCGCAGAGCGTTCCGCCCACCTGCAGCGCGCCGATGGCAAAACCTCTGCGCAGCAGCCGGTGCAGCCGCTCCATCGGCAATTCCAGCCCGATTTCAAAGAGCAGAAACACCACGCCCAACTCGGCAATGCGCTGCACCGCTTCCGGGTCCGCAATCAGCCCCGCGCCCCCCGGCCCCACCGCCGCCCCCGTAAACAGAAACCCCACAATGGAGGGCAGCCGCAGCCGCTCAAACAGCGCCGCCCCCGCCGCCGCCAGCGCCACCAGCAAAACCCACTCCGTGAACACATGCTCGCCCATCGCCCCCCTATACTAGCCCCTGCGCCGCCCCCGCCGCGCGGCTGGGGTGGGGGGGTGGGTAGCGGCCCGAATTTGCGTGGGCTATCGTCCCCCCTCGCAGGAGGAAATCCGTGAAAATCCCGGACATCATTGAGAAGCTGCGCGTGCTGGCTCCCGTGGACTGGAACGAGGAGACGACGAAACTGCGAGCAGTGCTTCCCATCCTGAATGCTCTGGGATGGTTGAATTTCGATATGGATTCCGAGGTGTGGATCGGGCGCGGAAAGACGAAGTTCAAGCTGGATATCCGACTTTCCACCAGCAACCACCCTGTAATCATTGAATGTAAGAAGCCAGCCGTCGACTTGGATCGCGCAATTGGCCAAATGGTCGAATACGCCTACCACGAAGGCGCGCGCTTGGCAGCTTTGACCAACGGATTTCGGTGGGACTTGTATCTGCCATACACCGATAAGGGAAAGCCGCGGGAGAGCAGGTTTGCCAGCATTGATCTGCTATCCGATAGCACCCCGAGTGCTCTTTGCGATGAATTGATGCTCTTTTTGGAGCGCAACGCCGTCGAGTCGGGCAAAGCGCTGAGCAGCGCCGAAGAGCGATTGGAGGTAAAACGGCGCGGCGAACAGATTCAAGACGCGCTGCCCGCTGTTTGGCAAGGGATGCTCGCCAAGCCGCCTGATATATTGCTCAATCTCATCGCAGACGAGGTGCGGCAACGCATCGGCCACAATCCGACAAATCACCAAGTGCGCGAATTTATCTCGAAGCATGATGTTTTTCCGTCCGAACCCATGGCGAGCACCTCTGCAGAACAACATCAGATGCGCGAACAGCAATATGTCTCCACAGTCAAACAACTGCCGAATTCCATTCAGGCATTTGTGCTGTGGGGCCAACGAACAGAAGTGTCGACTTGGGTAGAATTGATCCTCGGCGTGGCCTCAAAATTGTATCAGCGGCATGGGGAAAATTTCTCCCGTGCGGCCGATATGTTTGTGTGGATAAAACTCAGCGATTCCGATATGCGCGCGCCGCGATCAATACCCAATTCTCCTTACTTCATCGAAACGCATCAGGGTGCGCCGGGCTTGGCTAATCGATCTCGAAGGCTCTTGGAAATTTTTGGTTACTCCAAAAGCGATTTGATAATTGAGTCAAGTGACTCCGTTGCGCCATCCGTTCGCCACGAGACGGTGCGGCAACAGTATTCCTCCCCCGGTAGGCAACCGAAGAAACCTATCAGGGCATTTTCGCTATGGAACCAACGCACCGAAGTCACAACCTGGGCGAGCTTGCTCTTTGAGGTTTCTGTCATGGTGTATCGGCGCCATAGGAGCGATTTCGCCCGCGTGACAAATGAAGTGAATTGGATTGCGCGTAGCGCTTCGAGAATGCTCACCCCGCGCCAGATACCCAATTCTCCTTATTACATCAATATCCACGGAGGCGCGCCTGGCTTGGAGAGGCGTGCCCGACAGCTGCTGAATATTTTTGGGTATTCCCCCCTCGACTTGATAATTGATTCAAGTGATTCCATTACGCAACCTATTCAGCGCGATTCGAGGGCGCAGCGGAATTTCTCCGCCGACATGGGTCGTGCATCTGCCGCATCCATTAGCGCATTCGAGCTTTGGGGGCAGCGCACGGCTGTAACATCGTGGGTGGAGTTGCTCATCGGAGTCGCCGCAATAATGTATCAACGGCACGGAAACGACTTCGACTACATGGCAAAGCAAGTGTCTTGGCTTTCGCGCAACAGCAACCTCCTGAATTCGCCTCACAAGGTGCCTGGATCTCCTTTCTATGTCAATTCCTACGCAGGCGCAAAAGCCTTGGAGGCTCGCTGCCGGAAACTGCTGAAAATCTTCGGGCATTCGCCAGACGATCTGCAAATCATCGAGTAGATAAAATGGCAAATGCCGCTGATCGGGTGTATGCGGCGATTCGCGCGCGCATTGAGAATGGCGCTTACCCCTCGGGGCGGCGGCTCAAGGAAGAGGAGCTGGCCGAAGAGCTGGGCGTGAGCCGCACGCCGGTGCGCGAAGCTCTGCGGCGGCTGCGCAATGACCAACTGGTGCGCTTTGTGCCCAACCGGGGCGCATTTGTCACGGCGTGGTCGGTGGAGGATGCGGACCAGATCTTTGTGCTGCGCTCTCTGCTCGAAGCCTATGCGGCAGAGCTGGCCTCGGAGAAGATCACGGAAGCCGAGCTGCTGCGCCTGCAAGAGCTGGCCCACGAGATAGACGCGGCCGCGCAGCAGCGCAGCGAGGCCAACCACCGCCGCATTGCCGTGCTGAACAACGAGTTTCACCGCATGGTGCTGGCGGCGGCCCACAGCCGCAGGCTGGAGGAGACCGTCTCTTGGCTGGTGGAGCTGCCCCTGGTGTTGCAGACCCTGGAGCGCTTTGACGACGCAGACCTGCAGCGAAGCTGCAGCCAACACCACGAATTGATCGCAGCCCTGCGCGCCCGGGACCGGCGCTGGGCCAGCGCCGTCATGCGCGCCCACATTCTGGCCGCCCGCAACATTTATCTGCAAGCGCCGTGGGACAAGCCGGGCGGCTGAGTGCGGCCGCGCGCGGTTCAGATAATTCCGCGCTGGGCGAGATCGGCGATTTGCCCGCTCTTGAGCCCGAGCAGTTCGCCATAGACTTCTTCGTTGTGCTGTCCCAGTTCGGGGCCGGCGCTGACCACGCGCCCCGGCGTTTCGGAGAGCTTTGGCGCGGCGTTTTGCATGGCGATTTCTCCCCACTGGGGATGCGGCACGCGCACGATGGATTGCCGCGCGGCGAAGTGCGGATCGTCGAGCATTTCCGGCGCGCGGTAGATTTTTCCCACCGGCACGCCGTGCTCGACGAGCAGGGCGCGCAGCGGCTCGGCCGGCTGGGTGCGCGTCCAATCGGCAATGAGCTGGTCCAGCGCGCCCTGGTGTTCGCCCCGCGCAGAGTGCGTGGCGTAGCGCGGATCTTCCGCCAGCTCGGGGCGCTGCATGGCCTGCGCCAAGCGCCGGAACACGGTGTCCTGGTTTGCGGCAATCAGCAGCATGGCGTCATCTGCCGTGGGATACACATTGGAGGGCGCCACATTCGGCAAAATGGCGCCGGTGCGCTCGCGCACATAGCCGCCCACCTGATATTCGGGCACCAGCGATTCCATCATCGCCAGCACCGCTTCGTAGATGGAGGAATCCACCACCTGCCCGCGCCCGCTGGCGCCGCGGTGGTGCAGCGCCATCAGCACCCCCAGCGCGGCGTAGGTGGCGGCCAGCGAATCGCCGATGCTGATTCCCATGCGGCTGGGCGGCGAGCCGGGATCGCCCACCACATAGCGCAGCCCGCCCATCGCCTCGCCAATGGCGCCGTAGCCCGCCTGCGATGCATAGGGGCCGGTTTGCCCAAAGCCGGTGACCCGCGCCACCACCAGACGCGGATCGGCGGCGTGCAGCGCTTCCGGCCCGAGGCCCCAGCGCTCCAAAGTGCCGGGGCGGAAGTTTTCCACCAGCACATCGGAGCGCGCAATCAGCGCCCGCGCCAGTTCCTGCCCTTCGGCCTCGCGCAGGTTCAGCGTGACGGACTTCTTGTTGCGCGCGACCACGGGCCACCACAGCGATTTGCCGTGGGACTTTTCGCGCCCCCACTCGCGCATCGGATCGCCGCTGCCCGGCTGCTCGATCTTGATGACCTCTGCGCCGAAATCTGCCAGCAGTTGGCCGCAGAAAGGCCCCGCCAGCAGCACGCCCATCTCCACCACCCGCAGGTCGGCCAGCGGCCCGCGCGCGAAATCCGGTGTCTGGTCGGTTGCCATAGGGGCGGAGTATATCTGCACTTCCCTCGCAAATTGTATACGAGAATGCCAAAAAATCGCCAATTGTGGATTTTTTCGGCCTGCCTGCAGATTTTTGTATACATGGCGCTGCCGCCGGGCTATACTGGCGGCCCGAAAGCAGGAGGCGGCCCATGGCGATGGCAGAGGCGCCCGGCGCGCGCGCCGAGATTGTGGAAGTGGGGCCGCGCGACGGCCTGCAGAACGAGAGCGTCCATTTCGACACCGCGCGCAAGCGCGATTTCATCCTGCGCCTGCTCGACTCTGGCCTGCGGCGCATGGAGGTGGTGAGCTTCGTAAACCCGAAGCGCGTGCCGCAAATGGCGGACGCCGAGGCGCTGCTGGAATCGCTGCCCCAGGACCGGGGCGCGCGCTATGTGGGGCTGGTGCTGAACCCGCGCGGCGTCGAGCGCGCACTGCGCACCGCCGTGCACGAGCTCAACTTCGTCATCGTCGCCTCGGATACCTTCAACCGCAAGAACCAGGGCGTCTCCACCGGGGATTCGCTGGCCGCCTGGTTCGAGATTGCCCGGCTCGCGCAAGAGGCGAAGGTGCCCTGCGGGCTCACGCTGGCCGCCTCTTTCGGCTGCCCCTACGAGGGCGAGGTGCCGCTTTCGCAGCTGGTCGAGCTGGCGCAGCGCGCGGCAGAGGCCGGCCCCGCCGAGATTGCGCTGGCCGACACCATCGGCGTGGCCGTGCCGGCAGAGGTAACGCGGCGCGTCAAAGCCGTGCGAGACGCGGTGGGCGGCACCCCCCTGCGCTGCCACTTTCACAACACGCGCAACACCGGACTCGCCAACGCATGGGCCGCCTGGCAGGCGGGCGTGCGCGTCCTGGACGCCAGCGCCGGCGGCATCGGCGGCTGCCCCTTCGCTCCTTCCGCCACCGGCAACATCCCCACCGAAGATCTCGCCTACCTGCTCAGCCGCTCCGGCGTGGAAACCGGCGTGGACCTGCCGCGCCTGCTCGAAACCACACACTGGCTCGAAGCCCAGCTGCAACGCCCCGTCCCCGGCCTGCTGGGCCGGGCCGGCCCCTTCCCCCCTGGCGCCTGAGAGCGGACCGAGAGACGAGGGAACGCCATATGAGCTTTCGGCTGGGAGTGGATGTCGGCGGAACCTTTACGGACCTGCTTCTGATTGACGAGCAGAGCGGGAATCACTGGAGCGCCAAGGTCCCCTCCACGCCCAGCGATCCGTCGCTCGGCGTTTTGCAGGGCGTGCGCCGGGTGTGCGAGCTGGCGAATGTGGAGCCCGGGCAGATCCACCATGTCATGCACGGCACCACGGTGGCGACGAACGCCGTTCTCACGCGGAGCGGCGCGCGCGTCGGCCTCGTCACCACCCGGGGCTACCGGCAGGTGCTGCAGATCGCGCGCTCTTTCGTCCCCGGCGGGCTGGGCGGCTGGGTTATCTACAACAAGAGCGAGCCGCTCGCGCCGCTCGAGCTCACCGTGGAGGCGGATGAGCGGGTGGGCGGAGACGGTTCCATCGTGGCGCCCCTGGACGAAGCGCGCCTGCGGGACGCCCTGCGCGGGCTCTCGGATTCCGGCGTGGAAGCGCTGACGGTCTCGCTGGTGAACGCCTATGCCAACGGCAGCCACGAGCAGCGCATCCGGGAACTGGCTGCCGAGGAATTGCCGAATGTGCCGATCTCGCTCTCCTCCGAAGTGCTTCCCGAGATGCAGGAGTATGAGCGGACGCTGACCACGGTCGCCAATTCCTATGTGCGCCCGGTTGTGGAGCGCTACCTGGGAAACCTGCAAGCCGAGCTTTCGCAACAGACCCGCGGCGTGACGCTTCACATTCTGCGTTCGGACGGCGGCCTTGCATCGGCGGAAACGGCGGCCCGCTATCCCGTCAATCTGCTGATGAGCGGGCCGGCAGGCGGCGTGGCGGGCGCAATATGGGGCGCCAAACAGGCCGGCTTCGAAGACCTGCTGACTTTCGACATGGGCGGCACCTCGACGGATGTGTGCCTGGTGAAGGACGCCCGGGCGCAGCTCCGCCGGGAGACGACCGTCGGCGATTTGACCGTCCGCGCTTCTTCTGTGGATGTGCGAACCGCGGGTGCAGGGGGCGGGTCCATCGCCCATGTGCCGGAGTTGACCCGGGCGCTGCGCGTGGGGCCGGAAAGCGCCGGCGCCGATCCCGGGCCCGCGGCCTACAACCGCGGCGGCGAAGCGCCCACGGTCACCGACGCCCATGTGGTGCTCGGCAACCTCCCCGAACTGGCCCGGCTCGGCGGCGATATGCAACTGGACCGCGCGGCGGCAGAGCGGGCGGTGCAGACGGTGGCGGACGCCCTCGGGCTGCCCCTCATGCGCGCCGCAGAGGGCATCATCGAAATCGTGAACGAGAATATGTGCGGCGCGCTGCGGCTGGTTTCGGTGGAGCAGGGCTACGACCCGAGGGACTTTGCCCTGGTGGCCTTCGGCGGCGCAGGGCCGCTTCACGCCAATGCGCTCGGGCGTCTGGTTCACGCCTGGCCTGTCATCGTGCCGCCGGGACCGGGGGTGCTGTGCGCCTACGGAGACGCCACGACGCGGCTGCGCAACGAGGTGTCGAGGAGCTTCATCCGGCGCTTCTCCGAGACCTCGCGGGACGAGGTGGCGAATGTTTTTGAGGAACTCACCGCTGGAGCGGCGCAGGCGCTCGACGCCGAAGGCGTGCCTCGCGGCGAGCAGGTGCCGAGCTTTCAGATGGATCTTCGCTATCGCGGCCAGGGATTGCTGCTCACGCTCGATGTCGAGCCGGGAGAATTGGCCGAAGGCGGATTGGAGGGAGTCGGCCGGCGCTTCGACGAGCTTCACCGCCAGCTGTTCACCTTCGCCCTCGACGCCGACAAGGAGTTTGTGAATCTCCGCGCCGTTGCGGAGAGCAGGCCCTCTTCTTTCTTTGCTCCCTCCATTGCAGAAGGCGGCGCAGATGCAGCGGAAGCCGTGTTGCGGCCGCAGTCTCTCTTTTGCGAAAACAGGGAGCACGAGGCCCTGATCTACGACCGGGCGAAGCTCCGCGCCGGCAACCGCATCCCCGGACCCGCCATCGTGCTGGAAATGGACTCCACCACGCTGATCCTGCCCGGCCACAAGGGCGAGATTGACGCCTTCGGGAACATCCTCATCAACCCGGCGTAGCCCGGAAGGAGAAAAGAGCATGCCCGCCCGGATCGTCCAGAGGAATCAGGCCCCTTTCGAGAATGTCGAAGTGGATCCGATCACCCTCGATATCATTGAGAATGCGCTTCGGAACGCGCGCTTTGAGATGGACGCCGTGCTGTTCCGCACGGCCATGTCGCCCGGAATCCGCGAGCAGCACGACGAGTTCCCGATGATTGCCAATGCCGATGGGAAGATGGTGGTCGGCCAATTCGGCTCGTTCATTCACGGCTTCATGAGCGCCTACAATGGGGATGTCGAAGAGGGCGATATCTTTCTCACATCCGATCCCTATAGCTGCCAAGGGGCCATCAGCCACGCAAACGACTGGCTCGTGCTGCTTCCCATTTACTTCGAGGGGCGGCTTGCCAGCTACGGCGCAATGTTCGGCCACATGACCGATGTGGGAGGCAAGGTGCCCGGCAGCCTGCCCACCGATGCCAGGCAGATTCACGAAGAGGGCATTGTGATTCCGCCGGTCAAAATCTACCGGCGCGGCGAGTTGCAGGAGGACCTTCTCGAACTGATTCTGCACAACTGTCGCCTGCCCCACTGGAACCGTAGCGACCTCAACGCCATTGTGGCCGCCTGCCGAACCGCCGAGCGCCGCGTGCTGGAGATCATCGGGCGCTTCGGCCCCGACACCTACAACTCGGCGCTGGAAGAACTGCTGGAGCGAAACCGCCGCGCCATGCAGGAATTGATCCGCAAAACGATCCCGGAGCAGCCGCAGACTTTCGAGGACTACATTTGCGACGACGGGATGGGCATGGGGCCCTACAAGATTCGCTGCAGTATGTGGAGAGAGGGCGACAGGGTCATTTTCGATTTCGACGGAACCGATCCGCAGTCGGTCGGCTCCATCAATTTCCTGCTCAACGAGGAAATGTTCAAGATGTTCTGCGGGGTGTTCATGATCATGGTCTTCGATCCGCAGATTCTCTTCAACGACGGCTTCTACGAGTTGATGGATGTGCGGATCCCGGAGGGCAGCCTGCTGAAGCCGCGCAAGCCGGCCGCCCTCTCCTGCCGAACGCATGCCCTGGGGCGAATCTTCGATGTGATCGGCGGGCTGATCGGCATGGGCAATCCGGAGATGCTCTGCGCCGCGGGCTTCTCGGACAGCCCGCACTTCATGTATTCCGGGTATGACGACAACGGCGAGTGGTTTCAGCTCTACCAGATCAGCTTCGGCGGCGTTCCGGGAAAGCCCTCGGGCGACGGCCCGGACGGGCACTCTCTGTGGCCGAGTTTCACCAATGTCCCCAACGAGTTTCTCGAGAGCTACTTCCCGCTGCGCATTGAGGTCTATGAGACCATTCCCGACAGCGGCGGCGCCGGAAACCATCGGGGCGGCAACGCGCTGCGCCAGGGATACCGCTTCCTCGCGGATGGCGAGATTTCCATCCACGACGACCGCTGGCTCACCTATCCGTGGGGCGTGAACGGGGGACTCCCCGGCGCGCGAAGCACCAAGCTCTTGCAGCGCAGCGACGGAACGAGCGAGGTGCTGCCCTCGAAGTGCGACCGGGTGGTGGTGCGCAAGGGCGACCTTCTCTACTTCAACACCTGGGGCGGCGGCGGCTGGGGCGACCCCCTGAAGCGCGATCCCGAGAGCGTGCGCCGCGATGTGGAGCGGGGGCTGGTATCGCGCGAGGGGGCGAAGCGCTACGGCGTCGCGCTCGATTCGAACAACCAGGTCAAGGCCGAGGCCACGCAGAAGCTCCGCAAGAAGATGGCCCGCAGGCAGGACGGGGGCGGCCTCTTCAATCGCGGGGGCGAAATCGCCGAGCTGGTCGCGCGTTGCCGGGAGGAAACCGGTCTCACGCCGCCCGCGCCGCCGAGCTTCGGCGGGGGGCCGGCAACCGGCTGATTGCTCCATTTTTGCGGAAATGGATACAATTTTCGAATTTCCGGGATGAAGTTTCTCCGTAAATTATTGAAAATATTGATAAATTTAATTATTGACTTTTCTATGGAAATGAGATTGTATACATTATCGGAAACTCGAAAGGAGGCCACCCATGGCGAATCTCCAAACGCTCCGAGGTCTCGTCCGCCCCGCTGGGGCTCTCATCACCGCGCTGGCCCTTGCCCTGCCCGTTGCGGCGCAGGAAACCGCCCCCCCCCCCCCCGGGGGAAACGATGGCGGACCGGATCTGGCCATTGAGGAGATCGTGGTGCACGCGCGATTGCGCGAGGAGCGCCTGCAGGATGTCCCGGCCAGCGTCACCGTCTTCCAGACAGAGACGCTCCAGCGAGCCGGTGTGCAACGGCCTGAGGATTTCATCGGGCTCACGCCCGGCGTCAGCCTGGTGGACGCCGCGGAGGCCGGCGACACCCAGGTGAATATCCGCGGCATCAACGGCTCGCGGGACGCCGAGAACAGCTTCGCCTTCATCTCCGACGGCATTTTGCTGAGCAACCCATCGGCCTTCAACAGGGATCTGCTCGACCTTGCGCAGATCGAAATTCTGAAGGGCCCGCAGGGCGCGCTCTATGGCCGCAACGCCGCTGCCGGCGCCATCATCATCACCACAAAGCGCCCCACAAACGAGTGGGAAACCACGCTGCGAGCCAGCACCGGAAACCACAACAGCCAATATGCAGCAGCCAGCCTCTCCGGGCCGCTCGTGCGGGATTCGCTCTACTTCCGCCTCAGCGCCGACTGGCGAAGCACCGACGGTTTCTTTCACAACAGCTTCCTGGACCGGGACAATGTCGACGACTTCGAGAACTACAACCTGAATGCGCGCCTGCTCTGGGAGCCCAGCGAGCGCCTCCATGTGGATGCGAAGCTGCGCTACGGCGAAGTGGATGCAGCGGCAATTACTTTCAACGCGGTGTTCGCCGTTCCGGGATTGACCGGAGTCAATCCAAAATTTTTCGAGGATGTGAACGATCACCAATTCGTGTTTCAGTCCAACATTGACCCGCAAAACGATCAAGAGGCGCTCGAGTTCTCCCTCAAATTCGACATGGAGCTGGGCTGGGCGGAGTGGACCGGCTGGCTTCTCTACAGCGACATCGAGCAGAATTTCCTCGCCGATGGCACAAGCGCCTCCTTCTCGCTGTTTGCCACAGAGCCCACCTGCATATCGAGCACCGCCTCTCTCAATGCCGGGGGGGTGACTCTGCCCGCGCCGCAATTCCTCGGGGCAATGCCGACCTTCCCCCCCTCGGTCTTCGGCCCCTATTCGCCCACCACCTGCGACGGCTACCAGTATCAGGTGCGGAACCAGGAGGATCTGAGCTTCGAAACCCGGCTGGCCTCCCCCGCTGACCAGTCGCTGCGCTGGCTCGTCGGCTTCTATTTCCTCGATCTCGACCGGGAGGTCGGAGTCTCCACGGGCGTGGACCGCGACATGGGCATTGATCTCAGCCTCTTCAACCCGCAGGGCGGGCGCAGCCCCACCGAGCAACTCGTGCACGACGAGTTCGAAACGCAGGTCTGGGCGGCTTTCGGACAGCTCTCCTACGACCTGGGTGAAAACATCGAGGCGTCCCTGGCTCTTCGCTACGACCGGGAGGAGCGAAAAGTCTCGAATCTCGTCCCGGTGAATGCCCAGACTCTCTACATTCAGCCGATCAACCCCGCTCTCCGATTTCGGAGCATGATTCCGGATCAGGAGGAGACCTTCGACGAGTTGCAGCCCAAGCTGAGCCTCACATGGGATCTGTCCGATGAGACGACTCTTTTTGCAAGCTGGGGCATCGGCTTCAAGAGCGGAGGCTTCAACAACCAGGGAAGCGCCGCAACCGTGGCTCAATTCCGGCCCATGGGCGCCAATGTGCAGGTCCTGGATCGCTTCGAGGCGGAGACCTCAAGCGCCATTGAAGTCGGATTCAAATCGAGCTTCTTCAACCGGCGGCTCTCCATGGAGGCGGCCCTGTATCAAACCAGTGTGGACGATATGCAGTTCTTCGAATTCTTCGTCGGCAGCTTCGGCCTGCTCCGCGTGGTGAGCAACATTGACGAGGTCTCCATACAGGGCGCCGAACTGGCTCTGCGCGCCCACTTCACCGAAAGCTTCACCGCCTACACGAGCTTCAACATCACGGACAGCGAGATTGACAGAAACGCCTCCCGCCCGGGCACCGAAGGAAACGAATCTCCCTATACGCCGGATTACACCCTCAACCTGGGATTCGAATACGCCACCGGAATCCCCCAGAGCTTTCCCGCCATTGGCGGCGGGGAATTCTCCTGGCGCGTGGATTGGCAGTATATCGGCCCGACCTGGTTCCACACCGTGCAGGACGACGAAGCCGTCTCCAACTTTGGCGGGGCTGACTACTCGAAGACCGAGCGCGACAGCTACAACACAGTGGATATGCGGCTGGGAATCCAGATGGACCACTGGTCCGTCCACGCTTTCGGCAGGAATCTCTTCAACGAGGAATACCTGGAAGAGGTGATTCCGGCCCCCGAGTTCGGCGGCTCCTTCATCCACCCCGCCGCCAGGCGCACCTACGGCATCGAGCTGGGCTACCGCTTCTGAGGGCGCGGCGGCGGGGGCGGGCTATGCTGGCGCGGTGCGGGAGTTGCGCGAGATACTCGCTGCCTTCGCCGGGCTCTGCGATGCGGGGGAGGCGGGGGTGCTGGCGAGCGTGGTGCGCGTCGGCGGCTCCACCTACCGCAGGCCGGGGGCGCGCATGCTGGTGCTGCCGGGGGGGGAGAGCCTCGGCCTGATCAGCGGCGGCTGTTTGGAAGGCGATCTGCTGGAGCACGCGCGGGATGTGGGCGAAAGCGGGCGGCCCCGGCTGTTGCACTACGATTCTTCGGATGCCGGCGATGAGATTTGGGGGCTCGGGCTGGGCTGCGCCGGCGCGGTGGATGTGTGGTTGGAGCGGGTCTCGGCGGAGCGCCCCGGCCCGCTCGGCTGGCTGGCCGACTGGACCGCGCGGCGCTGCGGCGGCGCCATTGCCACCGCGCTGGGCGGGCCGCAGCTCGGCGCGCGGCGCGCGCTCGAAGCGGGCGGCGCCTTGCAGGGCAAGCTGGCCGGGCAGGATGCAGCGCTGGCGCGCGCGCTCGCCGAAGGGCGCGGGGGCGTTTCGCGCAATGACGGCGGGCGCGATGCCATTGCGCGCGGCGGCGGCGCGCCCGGCGCGGTGCCCCGCGCGGGAGAAATTGAGAGCGATGCGGTGTGGATTGAAATCGCGCGCCCGCCTTTGCGCCTCGCCGTTTTCGGCGCGGGGCCGGATGCAGCGCCGCTGCTGCGCATTGCCCGGGAGCTCGGCTGGGATGCGCTGGTGGTGGATCACCGCGCGGCTTTTGCAAAGCCCGAGCGCTTTCCCGGCGCAGAGGTGTTGCACTGCGAGGCGGCACGGGCGGTCCGCGCCGCGCGGGTCTGCGCCGAAACCCATTGCGTGGTGATGACGCATCACTATCCCAGCGACCGCACGCTGCTGCGCGATTTGCTGCGCTCAGAGGCTCCTTACATCGCCGCGCTGGGTCCGAAGCAGCGCACCGAACAATTGCTGGCAGAGCTGCGCGCCGGGGAACTGCACGCCGAACTCGGCGACGCGCCGCAGGCGCGGCTCTTCGCCCCGGCGGGACTCGACATTGGCGCAGACTCGCCCGAGCAGATTGCGCTCGCCATCGCCGCCGAGGTGCAGGCGGTGGCGGCGAGCCGCAGCGGCGGCTGGCTGCGCGAGCGCAGCGGCCCCATCCACGATGCAGCGGCATGACGCGAAGTAGCGATATGAGCGGCGCGGCGCAGCGTGGCGGGCGGGGAATGCAGGGCATTGCGGCCATTGTGCTGGCTGCGGGGGGCGCGCGGCGCATGGGGCAGCCGAAGCAGCTTCTCGAAATCGGCGGGCGCGCGCTGGTGCGCCGCGCCGTGGACGCCGCCGCCGGTGTGGCCGATGCAGTATGGGTTGTGGCGGGCGCCGGGGCGGATGCCGTCGCCGCCGCCCTTGCGGGAAGCGGCGCGCGAATCGCCCGCAATCCGGATTGGACGCGGGGCATGGCCTCTTCCATCCGCTGCGGAGTCGAAGCGGCCTGCGCCGCAGCGCCGCCCCGCGCGCTGCTGCTGCTGCTCTGCGATCAGCCCGCCGTAACAACGGCCCTGCTGCAGCGGCTCGCCGCGCACTTTGCGGCGGGGCGCAGCCTGGCCGCCTGCGAATATGCGGGCGCGCTGGGGCCTCCCGCCCTGTTTGGCGCGCAGCACTTCTCCGCGCTGCGCGGTTTGCGCGGCGACGGCGGCGCGCGCGCACTGCTGGAAGCGCCCGGCGCGCAGGTGGCGCGCGTTCCCTTTCCCGAAGGCGCGCTGGATGTGGACACCCCCGCCGATTTGCGCCGCGCCGCACAGCGCTGGCAGCGCGCAGGCGCGGGCTGAATCAAAAAAAAACACACAAAGGAGCACGCCAATGGCAACGCTGGAATTCTTCTACGATGTGGGAAGCCCCTGGACCTACCTCGCCTTTCACCGCATTGAGAATCTGGCCCGGGACGCCGGGGCCGAGTTGATCTGGAAGCCCATCCTCGTGGGCGGCGTGTTCAACGCCGTCAACCAGACCGTCTATGAACAGCGCGCGCAGCCGAACCCGCTCAAGCAGCGCTACCACGCAAAGGATTTGCAGGACTGGGCGCGGCTCTACGGACTCGAGATTCACTGGCCCAGCGTCTTCCCCGTCAACAGCGTGAAGGCCATGCGCGGCGCGCTGGTGATGCAAGACGAATCCGCGCTGCCCCAGTGGTCGCGGGCCTGCTTCGAAGCCTACTGGGAACGCGGCGAGGACATTTCGCAGGACGCGGTGCTGGCGCAACTCGCCCGCGGGCTGTCGCAGCAGCCGGACGCATTTCTCGCGCGCATTGCCGAGCCGGAAATCAAGGCGCGGCTGCGCGCCAACACCGATGAACTGGTGCAGCGCGGCGGCTTCGGCTCGCCCACGCTGTTTGTGGCGGGAAGCGATATGTTCTTCGGCAACGACCGGCTGCCACTGGTTGAAGCGGCCCTGCGCCGGGCTTGACAAAACCCCGCGCAGGCGGAATGCTCCCCGAACTTCTACTTGGAGGGCGGCAGTGAATCGAGCAGAGCGCGGGCGGACCGTAGCCGTGGTGGGCGCCACCGGTGCCGTGGGCGAGGTGGTGTTGCAACTGCTCGCCGAGCGCGGCTTTCCCGTCGGCGAGCTGCGCGCGCTGGCCAGCGCGCGCTCGGTGGGCAGCCGCGTGCACTTTGCGGGCAGCGAGATTCCGGTGCAAGAGGCCCGGCCCGAAGCCTTTGACGGCGTGGATTTCGCCTTCTTCGCCGCCACCGGCAGCCTCTCGAAGAGCCTTGCGCCCGAGGTGGTGAAGCGCGGCGGCGTTGCCGTGGACAAATCCAGCACCTGGCGCATGGACGACGAGGTGCCGCTGGTGATCCCCGAGATCAACCCGGAGGCCCTCGAAAAGCAGCGCGGCATTGTCGCCTGCCCCAACTGCACCACCATCGGCTTCGCCATGGTCCTGGAACCGCTGCGCCGCGCCGCGGGATTGCGCTCGGTGGTGGTGACCACGATGCAGGCGGTGAGCGGCTCCGGCAAGCCCGGTTTGGACGAGCTCGCGCGGCAGTCGGAAGAGATCGCCCAGGGCCGCGCGCCCGCGCCCGATTTCTACCCCGCACCCATCGCCGACAATGTGCTGCCGCTCTGCGAGAACTTCCGCGATGACGGCTATTCCAGCGAGGAAATGAAGCTGCTTTTGGAAACGCGCAAGATTCTCTGCGACCCGGAACTGCAGGTCTCCATGACCTGCGCGCGGGTGCCCGTGCAGGTGGGGCACTCGGCTTCCATGCTGGTGGAAACCGCAACCCCGCTCTCGCCGGAGGCGGCGCGGGAGGCGCTGGCCGCCTTCCCCGGCGTGAAGGTGGTGGATGCCCCCGCGCAAAACCGCTTCCCCAGCGCCCGCGATGCAGCGGGGCAGGACGATGTGCTGGTGGGCCGCGTGCGCAGGGACCTCGGCAGCAACCGGCTCTGGCTCTGGCAGGTGGCGGACAACCTGCGCAAGGGCGCGGCCACCAACGCCATTCAGATTGCCGAGGAAATGATGCGCCGCGGGCTCGCCTGAGCGCAATGTTCGGCGCGCGGCGCGGCTCCGGGCCGGATGCACGCACACTGTTGCGCTACGCGCTGATGCAGCTTCCGGGCATTGCGCTGGCCATCAGCGCCGCCGTCATTGCCCGCCACTCGTTTGATATCGGCAGCCGCGCCGCCTTTCTCGCCGTGGCGCTCTGGGTGCTGAAGGATATTGCGATGTTTCCGCTGGTCTGGCGCGCCTACGCCCCCGGCCCGCAGTCCGGCCCCTTTGCACTGGACGGGCGTTCGGGAATTGCGCAGGAGCGCCTGGCGCCGGCGGGCTGGGTGCGCATCGGCCCCGAGTTGTGGCGGGCGCGGGCCGTCGGCAATTTCATTGAGGCGGGCGCACGCGTGCAGGTGCTGAGCCTGGATGGATTCTGTCTCTGCGTGAAAGAAATCGAAGCCGGGAATGCAGACGCTCAGTGATGAAAGAGCCGCAGCCCGGTGCGCACCAGCGCAATGCCATGCTCGCGGCAGGCGGATTCAATTTCGCCGCTGCGCGCGCTGCCGCCGTGCTCGGCCACAAAGCGGACGCCGTGGCGCGCGGCGAGATCAATGTTGTCGCGAAAGGGAATGAAGGCGTCGGAGACCAGCGCAATGTCCTCTTCCCGCGCCAGCCACGCGCGGCGTTCCTCCAAGCCGAGCGGCTCGGCGGGTTTTTCCAGCGCCGCCGCCAATGCGCGGGCCTCGCCAGAGTCCAAATCGCCCTCCAGGTAGCGGACGCGCCAGTTGATTCGCTCTTGCCGCTTCACCTCTGAGCGGAAGCGCAGGCCCAGCGCCTTGGGATGGCTGCGCAACCGCCAGAGATCGGCCTTGCCGGCAGCCAGCCGGGTGCAATCCACGCGGCTCTGCTGCCCTGCGCCAATGCCGATGGTCTGCCCGCCCAGCACAAAGCCCATGGAATTGGACTGGGTGAATTTGATGGCGGCCAGGCCCAGCAGCAAATCGCGCTTCGCCTCGGGGCTGAGCGCGCCGCACACCACCTGCGAGAGATCGGATTCGGCGGGAATGCGCGCGTTACGGTCCTGCACCAGGCGTATGCCGAAAACCTCGCGGCTCTCGCGCTCCGGCGGCTCGAAATCCGCATCGGCCTGCATCACAATGAAAGCGCCGCGCTTTTTCTGCTTCAGAATTTCAAGCGCACCGGGCGCAAAGCCCGGCGCAATTACGCCGTCGGAGATCACGCCACGCAACACGCGAGCGGTTTCCAAATCCAATTCTTCCGAGAGCGCCGCGAAATCGCCAAAGGAGCACTTGGGATCTGCGCCCCGGGCGCGCACATAGGCAGTGGCCGCCGGGCTGAGCTCGAGGCCTTCGGCCTCGTAGCTGCGGGCGAGGCCGGGAGAAAGCGGCACGGCCAGCGCTGCGCCCGCCGGCGACACATGCTTGAAAGATGCCGCCGCCGGCAATCCCGTGGCTGCGCGGGCTTCGCGCACCAGTTGCCAGGCGTTCAGCGCGTCGAGCCAGTTGATGAAGGAGGTTTTGCCGTTCAGCACGCGCACCGGCGCGCTCCCATGCAATGCCTCCGCCGCGTGAAAACGCTGGTGCGGGTTGATTCCGTAGCGCAGCTCGTCCACTACGCGAAATCCGGCGGAGTCACTTCGGCGAGCCAGCTCTGCAGGTCGCCCCGGTATCCCACGGCCTGCTGCCGCGCGCGCACCCGCTCGAAAATGGCCTGCGCTGCCTGCGGCGAGGGCCTGGCGGCGCGGCCGATTTCGTCGGCAATGGCCTCGGCGCGGGCGGCCAGCGCCGGATCCGCGCCCGCCAGTTGCGCCTCTGCGCCGTGCTCGCCGGAGAGCCCGAGAAAAGATTCAATTGCCGCCTCGCAGACCTGCCCGGCGTGCTTGCGCGAAGCCACGATGTTGCCCTTGCCCGTGACCACATTGCCGACAGAAAACAGGTTGGGGTAGCCCGGCAGGCGGCCAATTTCCCAGTCCGAAAAATCGAAGAGCTCGCCCTTCATTCCAATGCCCGGAATGGGTTCGGGAATGGAGCCGATGGAGCTGATCACATAAGCGCCGCGGCGCTCGTAGTGTTCTCCGGCGCCAACCACGCGGCCGTTCTCAATGCGGGTGCGCTGCAAGCGCAGACCCGCCACGCGGCCCTCCTTGATAATCAGCGATTCTGGAGCGGAGAGCGGCTCGAAGCGGAAGAGATACTTGTCCATGGCCTTTTGCAGCAGCCGCCCGCGCGCGGTCAGCATCTTGTCGCGGAGCTTTGCGGCGGCGTTTTCGGGAATCTCCACCAGCGGCATATCTTCTGCGCGCCGCCGGTAAAAGAGCGTGCAGCCGGACAGCCCCAGATCGCCGAAAGCAATGCCGTGCTGCGCCAGCACCCGGGGAATGCCCTTCACCTCCAGCTCGAGCATCTCGGCGCGAATGCCCCGGCCGGCCAGCGCCGCCCGGGTGGTTTCGAGCATGAGCACCTTCACCACATCAATAGAGGCCAGGCCGCCGCCCACCACCAGCACATCGTCCTGCGGCTCGAAGCGCTCGCCCGCGTAGTCCGATTCGCCAGAGTGATTGAACCAGATAATGAAGGGGTTTTGATAAATGAGGCCGCGCCCCACCATTTCCTCCGCGCCGGGGACGGGCAGCGGCCTGTCGCGCCATGCGCCGTTGGCCAGCACCACCGCCGAAAAGCCCCAATCGCGGCACAACTCGTCGAAATCGAGATCTGCGCCCACCCGGGTGCGGGGGACGAATTCCACGCCGGGGCGCGCCAGCTTGGAGGCGATGTTCTCGTATTCCTTCCGGCGCAGGCCCTCGTGCCAGCGCGGCAGGCCGTCCTCGATCTTGCCGTAGGGGCGCGGGTTCATCTCGAAGACGACCACGCGAACGCCGCGCCCGGCCAGCCGCCCCGCCACCTCGGCACCAGCCGTGGCGCCGCCAATGACGGCGGCGATGTGCGGATTCGCGGAATCTGCGGGCGCGGCGGGGGCAGGCATGGCAGCCATTTTACGCCCCCCGCGCGCCCTGCGCTAGCCTACCCGCAACGGGCCCTTAGCTCAGCGGTCAGAGCAGCCGGCTCATAACCGGTAGGTCCCAGGTTCGAATCCTGGAGGGCCCACCCAGCGCAAAAACCCCAATCAACGCCGCAGAATGTGCCGGGAAACGCCGCGCGATACGGTGCTCACATACTCGCGCGGATCGAATCCCGGCAGGTCGAGGGGCATACTGCTCTCGAAGTGAAAGGTGCGCTGGGTGAAGTAGGGAAAGGCGCGGTTCAGCTGCTCGAGTTGGCCGAGCAGCAGGCGGGCGCGGCGGCGCGCAGGGGGCGAGCGCAGGCCGCGCAGCCGGAGCGGGAGTTCGTGGTGCAGGCGGTGGGCCGCGGCGAAGCGCAACCCCGGCGGCCCCAGGTAGCGGATGGCGGGGCGGCGCTCGGTGGGATGCGCGCGAAAGAAGGCGAGAATGCGGTCGCGGCATTCCTCAATGCTGGGGCTGTTGCGCGGCCCGGCGGTGATGTGCAGCAGCGGCGCGGGGGCTTCGGCGGGCAGCGACATGGCGTGCAGAATGCGCCCGGCCACCCAATCCACCGGGATCAGATCCAGGCGCGCTTTGGGATGCGCCACCACCGCGCGCAAACGGCCGAGGCCGATCAGCGCGACGAAGGCGGCGAAGGCGGCGGCGCTGTCTATCCAGCCGGGGGCGGGATGGCGGAAGCTGGCGGAGATAATGGAAGGGCGCAGAATGCGAAGCGGCAATTCGCGCCCGCGCGCGAGCAGCAGTTGCTCGGCCAGGCACTTCGAGAAGGTGTAGGTGTTGGGATGTTTTGAGGCGGCGAGCAGCGCGCGCTCTGCGGCGCGGCCGCTGCGGATGCGCTGCCACAAGAGCTCGGCGGATTCCGGCAGCGGCGCAGGCGCTTCTTTGATGGCCACGCCCGCGCCGGGGTGCGGTGTCACATAGGCGGTGGAGATGTGCAGCAGCGATTCGAGCCGCCGCATACTCCGCGCAAGCTCGAGCACTTCGAGCGCCGTCGCCACATTGGCCTGCGCCGCCTCGCCCAGGGGCAGATCGAAGTCCACGGCGGCGGCGGCGTGAATCACATGAGTTGCGCGGGCGCGCAGTTCTTCGCGCTGCGCGGGGGCAATGCCGCAGTGCGGAAGGGAGAGATCGCCCGGCAGAACCTGCAAACGCTGCAGCAATTCCGGGCGCAGCCCGTGGAAGCAGGCCGCGCGCCGCAGGCTGCGCGCAAAGCGCGCCTCGGCCGCCGGGGAAGCCGGACGCACCAGCGCGTGGATGCGGGCGATGCCCAGTGCATCGGCCTGCTCTAGCAGTTGGCGCAACAGCACCTTGCCGAGAAAACCGGTGGCGCCCGTGAGCAGGACTTCCCGGCCGCGGGGCGGCGCGGCGCTCACTCGGCGCGGCCCGCGCGCGCCTGCGTCCGGTCCGGTTCGGGCTGCGGCCCGGGCTGCCGCTCTGCATGAGCCGCGAAGTTTCCGGCGGCAAAGACATTGCCGGGGTCCACTGCGCGCTTCAAATCGGCGGCCCAGGCCAGCGCCGCGGGCTCAAGCACGCGGCCCAGGAAGCGCTGGCGAATCTTGCCGACGCCGTGGTGGTGGGAGAGCGAGCCGCCGCGCCGCAAAATTTCATCCCGGGCGGCGCGCTCGAGCTCGGCGAACACCGCATCGGCGTTGGCAACGCCCTTGCAGTGGAAAGCGAAGTAAAAGTAAATGCAAACGCCGGTGTGGTAGAGCTGGGTGATGCGGCAGGTAATGAAGGGGTGGCCCGGCAGTTGGCGCGCGCGGTATTCGGCGCGGATGCGGCGCTTCACGCCCTCGCAAATGGAAAGCGCCTCGCTCCACGGCGCAGAGGTCTCGAAAGATTCCGCCAGAATGTGGTGGCGCATGACGAAATCGCGGATGTAGGCGATGCCGAAGGTGAGCTGGTAGCCGCGCCTGCCGTTCTCTTCGCCCGCGCCCATGCCGCCATGCCGCCGCGCAATGCGCAGGGCGGCGCGGCGCTGGCGGCGCACCTCGCCGCGCCCGCCCTCAAAAAGCAGCGTGCAGGCCGCCATGCGCTGCGCATCAAAACCGCGCAGGCGGGTGACATAAAAGCGCTGGGCGGCGCGCAGCAGCGCGCGAAAACCCGCAGCGCGCGGCTTCAACGCCTGGCCGAGCTGAAACTGCAGGTTGTCCATCAGGCGGACGCTGGCCGCCGGCGTGGACTGGCGGGTGAGATCGTGCAGAAAGGCCAGCCCGCGCGCGAAATCCGGAAAGAGAATCGCGTCGTAGCGCTGCACTTCCGGCAGCGGAAAGATTTTCACGACGGCCCGGGTCACAATGCCGAGCCCGCCCTCGGAGCCGAAGAGCCAGCGCCGCGCGTCGCTGCCCACCGATTCTCTCGGCGTCACCGCGCTGCGCGAAAAAGCGCCCTGCGCCGTCACCACATTCATATCCAGCACCAGATCCTCGATGTTGCCGTAGCGATTCTTCTTCATGCCGCTGGCGTGGGTGGCGATCCAGCCGCCCAGCGTGGAGAACTCAATGCTGTCGGGCTCGTGCCCCAGGGTGAAGCCGTGCTCGGCGAGCTGCGCCGCAATATGCCGTCCCACTGCGCCGGCCTGGATGCAGGCCATTTGATTGGCGGGATCAATCCACAGAATGCGGCCGAGGCGGCGCATATCCACCGAAATAATGCTGCGCGTTTCGCGCTCCGGACAGGCCAGCGCGTTGGTGACATTGGTGCCGCCGCCGTAGGGAATCAGGCAAGCGCCGTGGCGCGCTGCGGCCGCCACCAGCGCCTCAACATCTTCCTCGCGCTGCGGAAACACCACCAGATCCGGCACGCGCGAAACAGCGCCGAATTTGATCGCCCACATCTCGTCCAGCGTGTGGCCGTGGCCGTGGCGCAGCCGCAGCTCCGGGGCTGTCGAGATGGCCTCCTCGGGCAGCAACTCGCGCAGCGCGCGCAGCAGCGCCGGATTCTCCCGCGCCTCGGGAATCCGCGTGGGGTAGCCCGACTCACGCGTATCCGCAGGCCGCAACTCAATTCCGATCTGCTCCTGCATCCAGGGCAGCAGATCCGCAAGCTCCGCGCCGCAGAGCGGATAGCGCGAGCCCGTGAGCACAACACTGCCATTGGGCAGCACGCGAAACGCCGTATCCGCAAAGCCCCACACATCGGGACTCTCCGCATCCGCCGCCACCTCCGGCAGCGCCCCCGGCTCCATGCGCTCCACCCAAAAACCTCCCGCCGTGGCAATTCAGAAGCGGTATTCGAGGCCGAGGGAGATGACGGGATACCACTTGAAGCCGCGGGCGTCGTCTTTGAGTTCGTTGAATTCGGTTTGGAGGTCGCGTTGCAGGTCGGCTTGCAGAGCGGAAGCGCCGGGGCAGGAGGTACTCACCACATCCACAGCGCCGCTGGCGCTCACGGTGAAGCTACAGCGCGTTCCAGCCGTTCCCGCCATGCCGCTGAATTTGAGTTCGGGGTTGCGCTGGTAGAGGGCGCCGATGTCGAAGTGGTATCTCCAGCCCCGGCGCTTGCCGCCGCCCCAGCCGATGCCGGCGTAGGGGGAGAAATCGTCGAAGACGGCATCCACGCTCAGGCTGCCTGCGTAGTCGCGGCCGCCGATGTTGACGGTGCGGTTTCCGGTGGTCATTGCGCTGGCGGCAATGCTGTTGTCGTTCATCATGGCCCCGGCGCTGAGGCGCAGGCTGCCGGCGAAGGGGTGCAGGTCCAGGATCAGCCCGTAGCTCTGCAGGTCGAGATCCACATCGTATTCAATGCCGGAGAGCTTCTGCTCGAAATCCACATCGAGCCGGTTGTAAAGCAGCCGCCCGCGGATGAAGTGGTTGATGGGATACTCGAGCTCCACCCCGGCACCCAGAGTGCTGGCGCGCAGGCCGATTGTGAGACCGCGCGGCCGCTTCTGCGCGGACTGCGGCTCCCGCTCTCGCCCGCGGCTGCGCGGGCGCTCCCGCTGACTCTGCGCCTTCGATTCGCCGCCCGGCGCGTCCGGCGCATCCGCCGGGTTCGCGCCGCCGCGCGGCACATCCCGCAGCTTCACCGCCGCTACGGGCAGCGGCAGCGAAAGCGCCAGCGCGGCGCAGGCCAGCGCCAGTGCGGCGCGCAGCCTGCGCGCCCGGCGGTCCCGCGGGCGCGGCTGCATCAGTGCTTGCCCGATTCCAGCACCTTGCCCGCGCGCTGGGCGATGATGTAGGCCTCCAGCGCCTTCATGCGCGGATCGTCGTGAGCCAGCTCGTCGCCCTCCATGGGGTTGGCAATGCACCAGTTCACCATGTCGCGCAGCAACGCCACCTGCTTCAACTGCGTCTGGAACTTGGGATAGGTTTCGGGATGGGTGCCGACGGCGTGGGGATGGCACATGGCGCAGGCGACGCCGTTCTTGCCGATCTCGTCGCTGTGGAAGAGGCGGTCGCCCTCGCTGACCAGCTTGGCGAGCTCGGCGGCCCAAATGCGCTGTTCGCGCCGGGTGGGCGCGCCGTAGCGGGCGGGGACGATGGGCAGCGGCCCGCCCACCACATAGTCCTCATACACCAGGCCGTTTGCCGCGACGGTGATGCGCTCGGAGACCTCGAGCTTGGCGGTGATCTCCTGGTCGCAGTAGCGCATCAGATCCATGAGAAGATCGGCGACGAGTTGCGCGCGGGCGGGCGGGATTTTCTGGTCCGGGCGCACGCCTTCCACCACCACCAACTTGCGCCGGTCGCAGGCCCAGACGGCCCTGGAGGCCCACTCGTCTGCGCCCACCAGGCCGTGCCGCGCGTCTTCGCCGCGCGGATTCACCTCGAAAACCAGGGCCGCAAGGCCCGCCAGCAACAAGCAACCGGCAATCACGAGATTTCGCTTCATCGCGCCCTCCAATGGATGGGTGAATTTTCCGGGTTTCAGTAAGCAGGCCCGTCGTAGCCGCGCGCTCCCGGGATTTTGCCCGAGGCGAGCTGCGCCGCCGTGACCGTGCGCGGGTTCTGCGACCACAGGTTGTAGTGCTTGTCCACGCGGCCGCTCGCCAGCACCTCCACGCTGCCGTCGCCGCAGCCATCGAACTGGTCGAAGGGATCGGCGCGGTTCATCTGCACGGTGTAGTTGGGCAGGCCCTCCGGCGCATAGGGCCAGGGCCAGGCCGTCGAGAGCAACCCGTGGAAGTGGATGTTGCGGATGCGGTTGGTGAGAAGCTGGTGGGTGTGCCCGTGGAGCACCGTCACCGTCTTGAAGCGGCGGAGCAGCGCCTGCACCTCTTCGGCGTCGTCGGTCCAGAAGTTCCACGGCCGGTAGAGCTTGTAGAGCGGCGAGTGGGAGAACACGACGATGGGCGTCTTGCGGTTCACCTGCTCCAGGTCGGAGCGCAGCCAATCGCGCTGCTCCTCGCCCACCTCAAAGGGGCTCTGCCGCGAATCGTCCAGGCCGGCGACAATGGCCATGCGCTCTTCGGGGGTGTAGCCCTTTTCGGTCCAGAAGTCCTTTTCCACCACGCTGTTCAGCACCACGAAGTGCACGCCCTTGTGGTCGAAGGAGTAGTAGTCGCGGCCGAAGAGCTCGCGCCACTTCTCTCCCAGGTCCAGATACCAGTCGTGCTCGCCGACAATCATCTTGAGCGGCGCGCGCACTTCGTTCAGCAACTGCTTGCCCAGCGAAAGCTCGCCGGGCTTGCCGAGCTGCGCCAGGTCGCCGCCGAAGAGCACGAAGTCCGGCTGCGGGTCCATGGCGTTCACATCCTCGACGGCCTTCAGCACCGCCTTGACGAAGCGGTGGTTCATGCCGCGGTCGTAGAGATGCGTGTCGGAAATGTAGGCGAAGCGGAAGCCCCCCCCGCCGTCTTCGGCGGCGTGGGCCACATTCACGAGCTGGAAGCTGTGCAGCGGCACCAGGCTGGCCGCGGCGGCCATGCCGGCGAACTCCAGCGAGGTGCGCAAAAACTGGCGGCGGTCGCAGTTGAGCAGCGAGCGGATGCGCGCGCTGTCCTCGTCGCTGCGCTCGGCAAAGCGCCGCTCAATCTCCTTCTTCGTCAGGTTGTTCCGGTACATGGTGTTCCTCCAGGCGCGGCTCAGTCGGCCACGAGCTTTTTGAGGTGATCGAAGCGCTGCAGGTCGTCGCTGGTGAAGGCCCGCATCAGCGCGACCAAATCGGCCTTCTCGCGCGCGGTGAGCTCCAGCACGAGAATGCCGCCATCCAGCCGGGGGTTTGCGTTGCCGCCCCGGTCGTAGAGCTCCATGACATCGGCCAGCGTGGCCTCGCTGCCATCGTGCATATAGGGCGCGGTGAGGGCAATATTGCGCAGCGGCGGCGTGCGGAACGCGCCGAGGTGCTGCAGCTCGCCGGTCACCGCAAAGCGCCCGAGCTCGCTGGCCTCTGCATCGGGGAGCCCGAGCCCCGCCACCACCTGCTCCGGCGATTCGCCCCTGGCCAGCGCGGCCTGCGCCTGCCGCTCAATTTTCGCCAGGTCGAGCTTGTCAATGCCGACGCCCAGGTTGTGATAATCCTCGTTGCTGAAGGTCGGCAGCGATTCCACATGGCCGTGGCAGTTGTTGCAGCGCGCCTTGCCGTTGAACAGCGTCCAGCCGCGCCGCGCCGCTGCCGAAAGCGCAGACGCATCTCCCGCCAGAAAGCGGTCAATGGGCGCGCTCAGGGAAATCAGCGTCCGCTCAAAGCTGGCGATGGCCTGCGCCGCGCGCTCGGCGGTAATGGCGCCTTTGCCAAAAGCCTCCCGGAACAGCGGCCGGTATTCCGGCAGGCCGCGCAGCTTCGCCACAAAGGCATTGTGATCTGCGAAGCCGTGCTCGATGGCGTTCACCAAAGGCTGCAGCGCCTGCGCTTCGAGCCCCTCGGCGCGCCCGTCCCAAAACTGCTCCAGCAAAAAGGCGGCGTTCAGCACCGTGGGCGAGTTGCGCGGCCCCAGCGCGCCGCCCACGCCGGCGGAGGTGCGGCCCCGGGCATCTGCAAAGCCCGTGCGGGGATTGTGGCAGGTGGCGCAACCCACCGTGCCATCGGTGGAAAGCCGAGTGTCGAAGTAGAGCTTCTGCCCCAGCGCCACCTTGGCGGCGCTGAGCGGGTTGTCCTCCGGCACCTCCGGCGGCAGCACGCCCGGCGGCACGGGAAGCTCCACCTCGGCCCGGCCCGGCCCAGCGCCCAGCCCGCAGGCCAGCACCGCCGCCAGCGCCCCGCACAGCCAGCGCGCACGCCCGCGCCGCCCATCGGCCCCGGCCCGCGCGCTCCCGGCCCGTCCTGCCCGCTTGGCTCGCCCGGCCCGCCCGGCTTCTCGCATCACGGCAGCCTCCCGCTGCGCTTCGCAGCCCCGCCTATTTTTGTCCAGCCGCCGCCGCCGCGTCAAGCCCTTGCCGCCCCCTTTTTCGCTATCGCTACCATCGGTTTCGCCGATTCCCCAGGCCGCCGCCGCCCCCGGCGCTCAGGTGAAGAGGCGGCCGAGGCGGGTGCGAAACAGCAGGTGCATGAGCCTGCGCATTCCGGCGCTGCCCTTTTCGGTGTAGGGGTAGCCGCCCTGCAGCGGCCCCCGGGTTTTGCGGTCCACCACAATGGGGTGCGCGTGGCAGTAGCCTCGAATGCCCTGCGCGCCGTTCACCTGGCCAATGCCGCTGGATTTCACGCCGCCGAAGGGCGCTTCGGGAATGCCGTAGGTCATGGTCATATCGTTGATGCAGACGCCGCCGGTTTCCATCTGCGCGGCGAGGCGCAGGCCCCGCTCCACATCGGTGGTCCAAATGTTGCCGCCCAAGCCGTATTCGGAATCGTTGGACAGGCGCAGCGCCTCGTCTTCGTCGCGCACCTTCTGAATGGCGACAATGGGGCCGAAGGTCTCGCGCTGCATAATCTGCATTTCGTGATTCACATCCACCAGCACGGTGGGCTCGAAGTAGCTGCCGCGCAGGTCGGGATTGCGGCGGCCGCCCACCAGCACCTTCGCGCCGCGCGCCTTGGCATCGGCCATGTGCGATTCGATGATCTCCATTTGCCGATCCCAGAACACCGCGCCCACATCGAAGGGCTCTTCGCCGCTCTGCCGCAACGCCGAGGCGTGCGCCACCACCTTTTGCACAAAGGGCTCGTAGACCGGCTCCGGCACATAGACGCGCTCGGTGCTGCAGCAGTAATGGCCGCTGTTCCAGCACGCGCCGCGCACCGCGCCCTCGGCGGCGCGGTCCAAATCTGCATCGGCGCAGACAATCATCGCGTCCTTGCCGCCGAGCTCCAGCGTGGCCGGAATGAGATTGCGCCCGCAGGCTTCGCCCACCTTGCGGCCCGTGGCCACCGAGCCGGTGAAGGAGATCTTGTCCACCCCCGCCTCGATCAAATCCGCCCCCGTCTGTCCGTCGCCCTGCAGCACCTGGTAAAGGTGCTCGGGGAAACCGGCGTCCCGGGTGAATTCCTCAATGAGCATGGCGGAGAAAGGCGTCACCTCGCTGGGCTTGTGCACCACGGCGTTGCCCGCCATGAGCGCCTGGGCCAGCGGGTTCACCGCCAGCACCACCGGGGCATTCCACGGCGTAATGAGCCCCACCACCCCGAGCGGCTTGTAAATGAGCGTGAGCTTCTTGGCAAAGCGCATGAGCCCGGCCGGCGTGCGCTGCTCGGGCTGCAGAAACTCTGCCGCGCGCTTGGCGTAGTAGGCGGCGGTGACGCAGGGCGCGAAGACCTCCATGGCGAGCGCTTCGGCGCGGGCCTTGCCGGTTTCGCGCACCACGCAGTCAATCATCTCGTCCTGCCGCTCCACGAACACCTCGATGAGCCGCTGCATCAGCGCCGCGCGGGCCGCAAAGCTCTGCCCGGCCCAGCTGCGCTGCGCCTTGCGCGCGCGCTCCACCGCGCCGCGCACCGCCTCGCGGCTCGCCGCCTCAAACTCGCCGATGGGCTGCAAATCCACCGGGCTGCTGACGCGATAGCGCCGCCCCACCCCGCCCGGCTCCGCCCCGCTTTCCACTCGCTGGTAATTCGCCATGGTGAACCTCCTCCCCCAGGCTAGCACGGGGCCTGCCCCGCAAGCACTTGCGGCCTCGGGGGGCATTCGTATACCATGGTTAGCAGTCAGGGGGAGAGGCCACTCGATGCCGAAAATCTTGAAGCCCCGGGAAGCGGGGGCCAAAAACGCCATCAGCAGGTACAGCACGCTCAAAAGGCAACTCGACAACGATCTGCTGAACCGAAACTGGACGGAAATCAACACCACGGGAATGGACAGGCAGCAAACGCCTTTCAATTTCGTGGACATCTTCTCTGGCGCCGGCGGGCTTTCCCTCGGATTCAAGCAAGCCGGATTGAACAAGATCTTGAGTGTCGAGATTGATCGAGACGCCTCCAGCACCATCCGGTGCAATTTCCCGGAGAGCTTTCACTACGAAGGGATGATTGAGCATTTCTCAAACAGGCGGATGAAAAAGATCGTAGGGAAGCGATGCGTTCACATTGTCTGCGGCGGCCCTCCGTGCCAGGGATTCTCGGTTGCAGGATTGAGAAATCCCCACGATCCACGGAATCAACTGTTCAGAGAATTCATGAGAGTCGTTGAATCTCTAAACCCTTGGTATATCGTAATGGAGAATGTTCCGGGAATTCTCACAATGCAGGGAGGCCGTGTGTATCGAGAGATATTGCGACAATTCGAGTCGCTGGGATACAGCGGAACTAGCGTCCGAATACTTGAAGCTGCGACCTTTGGCGTCCCGCAATTGCGAACCAGGGCTTTTTTCATTGGGAATCGAATCGGAAATCCCAACCCATACCCCAAAGAGCAGCTCGCCAAGGCGGATTACCTGTCAATAGAATCTGCGATTGACGATTTGAAGGATATCCCTCCCAACCGCTCCATCAATCACGAATGGACGAAGCATTCTCGTGCGATGGAAGAGCGCATTTCTCGAGTTCCACCCGGCGGCTCCCTGTATGAAACCTTTCGTGACGCATGGAAGCGCCAATACCGGGGAGTCCCCTCCATGACCGCCAAAGAGAATCATGGGGGAGTTCACATCCATTACGAAAAGAATCGAGTTATTTCGGCGCGAGAGCTCGCCCGGCTACAGACCTTCCCCGACGACTTCATTTTCTCGGGGACAATGAAGCGGGCCTACTGGCAAATCGGAAACGCAATTCCATGCCTTTTGGCCAAAAACATCGGGCTCGCAATGGTTTCCCAACTGGAAAGGGAAAAGAATTGAATCACTAGCTACCCTTCTTTGCCCTGTTCTTTCTCAGAAATTCATTCAGAGACCTACGCCACGCCTCTATGTCATACCAAGGGCACAACTTCCATCCCTCCTCAGATTCACTCCCACGCTTCGGAACGCCTTCGGGCCATTTTCCGTCACCATTCATATGGTATTCAATACCGAAAATGGTTCCGAGGTTTCCAGTTTCGAGAACCTTCCTGCAGGCTTCCCGCTTTTGGAGATTCCGCTGATTGTCCAGCAGCTGAAATTTTCTGCGTATCTCCTCATCGCTCATATCATCCGGATTTTCCTGCCGGGTTTCATGATCCCAACTGATCTCGGGAAATTTGTGGTCCGGGAGAAGTGCGTGCGACGGCCTGATCTTCCCCTCGTAGGCATCGTAGCTACCCAAGACTTTTATTATCCGCTCCCTCAATTTCGGGCCGATCGTCTCATACCCGGTTGTGTGCCACCTTTCAAGAGGCAAGAGAATGACGTGCGTCGTATTTTTCTTCAGCTTGGAATTGTACCTCTTCGTGTCAGTGGCAATGGTGTATCCCATTTCTTTTATGGCTTGAATCCTCCTCCCCCAATTCGAATTTGTGGGCAGGTCGCTGCGAGTGCAATTCCAAGACAAATTGAGAAGCTTGTCAAAGAATTCCTTTGTCACATCCTTTCCTGAGTGCTTGTCTTTCCACAATTTCTTCTCCGTCTTCACCCACTTTTTGGCGTTCTCCTTTTTGAGTGCCTGGTGCACCGCTTCGAGGTGCCGAATAATGTATTCGGGATCCTCCAGGAAGAGGCCCGTCCTCCGATAGAAATAAGGGACAAATCCGTCCCAAGGCTTCTGGTTCGCATAGGAAAACCGGACGGCGATATACTTTTCGCCAGCCTTCGTGTGCTCTTCCAAGCCGAGGACTTCAATGTCACCCTTTGCGAGAGCTTGCAATTCTTCGAGGAGGCTCATGATTCGAAGAAATCCGCGATGCGGATGTTCAGCGCCGTTGCGATCTTTTCGATGCTCTCAAGCGTGATGTTCTTCTCGGCGCGCTCAATCATTCCGATATAGGTGCGGTGAACCCCTGCGCGGGCCGCCAATTCCTCTTGAGACAACCCCTGCCGCACTCGCTCCTCGCGGACTTTCTGCCCGAATTCGACCAGCACCTGGCGCTTCATACGGAGGAGACTATCGGTGGCTGATAACTACAATTCGACAGACTAAAGTTAGCATTCAGGCAAGGCCGGATGGCCCCGGCGAGGCTCCCGCGCGCCCGGACGCGGAGAAAATGGCGCAGCCCCTTTCCCCATGGGCCAAACAGCCAATCCGCGCGGCTACTCCCCCTCTGCCCAGTGGTCCAGGCGTTCCATGGTGTCGGCGTATTGCTGCACCAGCTCCTCGACGACGCTGCGCACGGAGCGCACCTGGTTCATGGAGCCGACGATTTGGCCGACGAAGTAATTGATGAGCTGCTCTGCGCCGGGCGATTTGTGCGCGGTGCGCGAAATGCGCTCTTGCGCCTCGCGGATCAGGCGGCCCTGCAGCGGCATGGGCAGCGGATCGGGGTTGCCGGGATCGTTCCAGGCGTCGGTCCAGGCGCTGCGCAGTTGCCGCGCGGGCTTGCCGGTGAGCGAGCGCGAGCGCAGCGTGTCGCCGCTGCCCGCCTTCAGAAACTTCTGCTTGACGACGGGATGCGTCTCGGCCTCTTCGGTGGTGAGCCACAGCGAGCCGGTCCACACGCCCTGCGCGCCCAGCGCCAAGGCGGCGGTTACCTGGCGGCCGTTGCCAATGCCCCCCGCGGCCAGCACCGGCAGCGGCGAAACGGCGTCCACCACCTCGGGCACCAGCACCATGGTGGAAATCTCGCCGGTGTGGCCGCCCGCTTCGTAGCCCTGCGCCACCACAATATCTGCGCCGGCCTCGGCGTGGCGCAGCGCGTGCTCTCGGGTACCGGCCAGGGCGGCGACCTTCACGCCCTGCGCGCGGCCCCGCTCAATCATCCAAGCGGGCGGCGGCCCCAAGGCGCTGGCAATCAGCGAAATGCGGTGCTCGAAGAGCAGCTCAATTACCTCGCGCTGCTGCTCGTAGCCGACGGAAAACTCGCGGGACAATCGGGTCTGCGGCGGCAGCGGCGGCACATCGTGCTGCACCAGCAGGTCGTTCAGAAAGCGCCGGTGCTGTTCAGGCACGCGCTCGTCGAGCTGCGCCTCGTCGAAGCCGCCGCGCTCGCTGCCGGCGAACTTGGTGGGCAGCAGCAGATCCACGCCGTAGGGCTTGTCGCCCACTTCCTTTTCGATCCACTCCAGCTCCATGCGCAACGCGCCCAGCGAGTGGCCCGCCACGCCTAGCACGCCCAAACCGCCGGCCTTGGAGACGGCGGCGGCCACATCGCGGCAATGAGTGAAGGCAAAGATGGGAAACTCCAGGCCCATTTCCCGCGCGAGCTTCGTTTGCATGGCGTCTCCTTAGGTTGGGTTCAGCTCGCCGCCTGCTCGGCGGTTTCGCGGGCCCATTGGTAATCGGCCTTGCCGTTCGGCGCGCGGCGCACCTCGGGGACGATGAAGAGCTGCTTCGGCGTCTTGTAGCTCGCCAGCTTGCCGCGCGTAAACTCGCGCAGCGACTCGGAATCCGCCGCGCCGCCCTGGCGCAGCGAGGCCACGCCCACCACGCGCTGGCCGAACTTCTCGTCGGGCAGGCCCACCACCAGGCAATCCACCACATCCGGGTGCTGCTTCACCGCCTCTTCCACTTCCTCGGGGTAAATCTTTTCGCCCGCGCTGTTGATGCAATTGGAGCCGCGCCCCAGCAGCGTGAGACTGCCATCGGCTTCGACCCGCGCCCAATCGCCGGGAAAGGAGTAGCGCACGCCGCCGATGGTGCGGAAAGTGGCGGCGGATTTGCGCTCATCCTTGTAGTAGCCGGTGGGCACATTGCCGCCCGCCGCCACCATGCCCGTTTCGCCGGAGCCCGGCTGCACCTCGCGCCCGTCTTCGGTGAAGACTTTGGTGGTGGGGGCCATGGCGAACTTGGCGGTTTCGCCGAGATTGCCGCGCGAGGTGATCTGGACGCCCATGGAGCCCTCGGTGCTGCCCATGGCGTCAATCAAAACGAAGTCGTTCCAGTCGAGAAGCTGCTGCTTGATTTCGCTGGTCCACATGACGCCGGAAGAGACGATGATTTTGACAGAGCCGGGATCGTAGGGGCGGCTCTCCGCTTTGGCCTCTTCCAGCGCGCGCAGCATGGGGCGCGCAAAGGCGTCGCCCACAATCACCAGTTGCGTGGCGCCTTCGCGCGCGGATTCCCGCCACAATTCGTGGGCGTCGAAGCTGCGGCCGGGCAGCATCACCAGTTTTGCGCCGGCGTTGTGGGGCATCATTGCGCCGATCCACTGCCCGGTGCCGTGCATGAGCGGGCAGGCGGGAACGGAGACGATGTTCGCGCCCTCTGCCCACGACTTGGCGGCCACGCCCGGCACCTCGTCAATGGCCGGCATGCCGAGACCGTAGAGCGGAAAAGAAGCGGCGATGAAAGCCTGCAGCATGCCACCCATGTCATACATTACGCCTTTGGGCATACCGGTGGTGCCGCCAGTGTAGAACATATAGGTATCGTCGGGAGAGCGCGTAATGCGCGGCGCGGGGTCGTGGGCGGCAATCGCCTGCTCGTAGCCGGCTGCGCCGGGCAGCGCCTCGCCGCCGTCGTCCACCTCAATCCACAGGCGCACCTTCTTCGCGCGATTCTTCACCCGCGCCACGCGCTCGCCCAGACTGCGGTGGAAGAACAGCGCCTCGGCATCGGAGTTTTCGAGCAGGTAGAGCAGCTCGTCATCCAGGTAGCGGTAGTTGATGTTGATGGGCACGCCGCGAATCTTCAGCGCGGCGAACTGCGCCTCCATGTATTCGTTGCCGTTCCAGAGATACAGGCCGACCTTCGAGTCGCGGCCCAGCCCGGCATCGGTGAGCAGTGCGGCGAGCCGCGCGGCGCGCGATTCGTATTCCCGCCAACTGCGGCGCACCCCGCCGGTAACCACGGCCTCCCGGTCGCCGATCTCGTCGGCGAGGGCCTCCCAGAGAGTCGCGAAGTGCATCTCCAAAGCTCGCTCCTTTCCGCGCCGTTGCGCGGGCCGCGCTCAGTCCACGAAGCCCTGCAGCCGCGCGGCGCGTTCGCGCAGCAACTCGGGGCCGCCAAGCAAATGGCGCGCTGCGCCAATGCGCTTGAACCAGAAGTGCAGGTTCTGTTCGTCCGTCCAGCCGATTCCGCCGTGCACCTGCGTGGCGGTGCTGGCAATGCCGCGGCCAATCTCTGAAATATGCGCCAGCGCGTGGCAGGCCATCAGCGGCGTTTCTTCCGGCAGCGCGTCGAAGCTGTGCGCCGCAAACCAGAGCAGCGCGCGGGCGGGCTCCAGATCCGCCACCATCTCGGCGCACATATGCTTCACCGCCTGAAAGGAGCCAATGACGCGGCCAAATTGGCGGCGCTCTCCGGCGTAGGCCAGCGACTGCTCCAGCATGGACTCGCAAGCGCCCAGGGCGTCGGCGGCCAGGGCGATGCGCCCGGCGTCGAGCATTCGCGCAATGGCCGCGCCCGCGTCTTCGAACACGGCCTCGGGAACTGCGCCCTCGAAGATCAGCTCTGCTGTGCAACGGGTGGCGTCCACCGTGGCGAGCCGGGTGGCGCGCAGGCCCGATGCCGCGCCGGACACCACCGCCAGCTTCGCGCCCGCCGCACCCGCCGCGTCCGCTGCACCCGGATCGCCTTTGCCGCGCGCCTGCGCCGGGCCGCCGGGCGGCGCGGCAAGCGGCACCAGGATGCAATCCGCCGCGCAGCAATCCAGCGCCATCAGCGCCTTGCCGTGCAGCGCGCCGCCGCGCAGTTCCACGCCGGCGTCCTCGCGCAGCGAGAAGAGCTCGGTAGCCGCCACGCCAAACACCTTCGAGCCGGAGGCGATGCCCGCCAACCAGTTCCGGGCGTCCGCCGCGCCCTCCGCGCCGTTTGCGTCCAGCGCGCCCAGCGCCGTGGCCGCCATTACGCCGCTCGACAAAAAAGGAGTGGGCGCAGCGGCGTGGCCCAGCGACTGCGAGATCAGCGCCGCGTCGAGCAGCGTCAGCGCCGCGCCGCCCTGCGCTTCGGGAATCAGCACCCCGGCCACGCCGAGTTCGGCCAGCGCGCGCCAGGCCCCGGCGTCGTTCGGGCAATCCGCCTCGCGCAGCGCGCGCACGCGCTCCATGGGCAACTGCTCGCCCAGTGCGCCGCGCACGCTGGCTTCCAGCAGCCGCTGCTCTTCGGAGAGTCCGAAATCCACCTTTCACTCCGCTCTGCGTTGGCCCTGGCAAAGATTAGCGCGGCAGGCCGAGGCCGCGTTCGGCAATGATGTTCTTTTGAATCTGCGCCGTGCCGCCGCCGATGATCAGCCCCAGCGAGAACATGGAGTGCGCCTGCCAGTAGCCGCGCTCGCGCTCGTATTTGGCGTGATCGTAGAGCAGGCCGAGCTCGCCCATGACATCCAGGGCCAGCGCGGCCATGTCGAAATTGAGCTGGCAGTTCTGCAGCTTCGCCACCAGGCCCGCCACCCCCGGCGCTTCGCCGCGCAGCGAACAGGTGAGCATGCGCATACCGTGGTGCTTCATCGAAAGCGCGCGGGCCTGCAGCTTCAGCAGCCGGTCGCGCAGCACCGGGCTGTGCAGGGCCGCCGCGCCGTTTTGCGTTTCGGCGCGCATGAGCTTCACCAGCCGCAGCCAGGTTCCCTCGGCGTTTGCGTTCAGGCTGTTGCGCTCGTGCTTCAGCGTGGTGTTGGCAATCTTCCAGCCCTCGCCGCGGCGGCCCACCACATTCGCCCGCGGCACGCGCGCATCGGTGAAGAACACCTGGTTGAAGGAGTTTTCGCCGATGCTGCCCGACATGGTGCGCAGCGGCCGCACCTCAATGCCGGGCGTGTCCATGGGCATGAGCAGATAGCTGATGCCGGCGTGCTTCGGCGCTTCGGGTTCGGTGCGCACCAGCACGAAGATCATATCCGCCTGGTCCGCCGTGCTGGTCCAAATCTTCTGGCCGTTCACCACAAAGTCCGCGCCGTCTTCCCGGGCCGAAGTCTGCAGACTCGCCAAATCGCTGCCCGAACCCGGCTCGGAGTAGCCCTGGCACCAGATCAGCTCGCCGCGCATGGTGGGGCCGATGTAGCGGCGCTTCTGCTCGTCGCTGCCGTGCTGCAGCAACGTCGGCACCAGCATGGAAGGACCCTGCGCGTTCAGCCCGCGCTGCACGCCGGCGCGGTTGAACTCCTCGTCCATAATCACCGTTTCCATCAGATCCGGCGCTGCGCCGTAGCCGCCGAACTCGCTGGGAATGGTGCGCGCCCAGTAACCGTGCTCAATCTGCAGCGACAGCCAGCGCGAAAGCTGCTTGCGGGGAATCTCGTAGAAGCCGCGCTTCGGCTTGCCGCCCTTGTGCGCCTCGAGAAAAGCGCGCACCTCGCGCCGGAAATCCTCGTAGCGCTCGCCATATGCCAAATCCATGTTCAGGCCCCCACGCGCTGGCCCGGCTGCGGCGGATCCACCGGGCCGCCGGCAAAGCACTGCGCAATTTCCATCCAGCGCCGGGCGCTCTCGCCCGCCACCTCCAGTTTGGTATCCGCCACATTGCGCACCTGCGTCACGGTCATGCAAAAATCCAAAGCGCTGCCCCGCACAAAGTCGTGCTCGCTGGGCTCGTTCCACTCCCAGGTATCGCCCTCCGGCCCCTGCAGATGCACATAGGGCGGCGGGCCGGGGGGCTTTTGGCCGCGGTTGGCGAAGGTCCAGCCGTAGGTCCGCACTCCAATGGCCGCCACATTCCGCAGGCGCGGCGTGGACTGGCGCGGCGCGCGCAGCAAATCGTAAATGGCCTGGCCGTGGGCCCAGGTTTCCATGAGCCGCGCGGTGGTGAACATACGCACGCCCATATCGGGGCCGAACCAGGGCAGCCGCCGCCCCGCCTCGGCGGCGCCGAGCCGCCCGGCCAGGCCGCGGCAGGTTTCGAGCCAGCGCGCCAGCAGCTCTGCCGCAGACCACGCGCCGAAATCGCTCCGGGCCAGTTCGGCGTTGCTCTCCCCCGCGCCGATGCGCCGCACAATCTCCGCGCGCTTTTCGGCAAAGGCCGCCGGGTCCGAAACCGCCAGCAGCGAAACGCCGTCGTAGTAATGCAAATGCGCCACCACATCCCAGGGCGTCCAGCCCATGAAGCCGGTGGGTTGCTGCCAGTGCGCCGCAGAGAGGGTTTGCAAAAAGGCGTGCAGGGCCTCCGCCTCTTCGCGCAAATCCCGGGCCACTTGCAGCATGGATCAGTCCTCCGGCTCGGCGGCCCAGGCGGGCGCGCGCTTTTGCAAAAATGCCTGCATACCCTCCGCCGCTTCTTCGCTGGCGAAGAGTTCGGCGGAGAGCTTTGCGGTCCAGGCAAAGGCCGCGCTGCGCTCCATGTCCGGCACCTGGTGGACGAGCCGCTTGGCATGGCCCAGCGCCTGCGGCCCGCCCTTGCGCAGATCGGCCAGCACCTCCGCCACGGCCGAATCGAGTTCGGCGGCGGGGACGGCCCGGGAGATCAGCCCCAGCTCTGCCGCGCGCGCCGCCGGAAAGCGGTTGCCGCGCAGAAAGACTTCCAGCGCCTCGCCGTGGCGCATCTTCGGCAGGCAGACCACCGAAATGACGGCGGGAATTACGCCGAGGCGGACCTCGCTGAAGCCGAACTTCACATGGTCCGCCGCAATGGCGATATCCAGGGCGCTGGCCAAGCCGTTGCCGCCCCCCACCACATGGCCGGCAATGCGCCCGACGGTGGGCGTGGGCGAATCCCACAGCTCCTGCAGCAGCGTCTCGAAGCCGCCGAGCCCCGCCCCCGCCCCGCTGCGGCCCGCGCCCCCGCCCCGGCCCGCGCGGTTGGCGGCAGAGCGCTCCTTGAGGTTGGCGCCGGCGCAAAAAGTGTTGCCCTGGTTGGTGATGACCAGGGCGCGCACGCCGGGATCGGCGTTTGCCGCGCGCAGGGCGGCCCGCAGGCCGGAGAGCAGCTCCGCGCCCAGCGCGTTGCGGTTCGCCTCATCGGCCAGCGTGGCGGTCATGACGCCCCGCGCGGTTTCCACCCGAACGACCTCGGCCACGGCGCCTCCAAAGCTGCGGGGGCAATTGCGCGCCGCCGCCCATTCATTGTAACCTGCTCCCCGGCGCGCTGCCGCCGCCCATTCACTGCACTGCGGGGATTTGTGAGCCACCAAAAGCGCGCAACACCGCTTCCGCCGCTGCTCGCGCCGGTGCTGAAAAGCAGCCTGGATGCGCGGGGAGAGGTCTTCGCCGAGAACCGCGCGGCCATGCTGGAAAAGCTGGCGGAGCTGGACCAGCTGTTCGAGCAGGCGGCGCAGGGCGGCGGCGCGGCGCACCACGCGCGGCTGGCGCGGCGCGGCAAGCTGCCGGTGCGCGAGCGCATTGCGCTGGCGCTGGATCCCGACAGCCCCTTTCTCGAGATCAGCGCGCTGGCTGCATACGATTCGGAATACCCCATGGGCGGCGGGGCGGTGATGGGGATCGGCGTCATCGCGGGCACCGAGTGCATCATTTTCGCCAACGATCCGACGGTGCTGGGCGGCGCGCTGACGCCCTATGTGGGCAAGAAGTGGATGCGCGCCCTGGAAATCGCCCGCGACAATCACATCCCCTATGTGAGCTTCGTCGAATCCGCCGGCGCAGACCTGCGCATGAGCGGCGGCGGCGAGCGCAAGGGGCCGCGGCCCGCGCGCACCACCCACTTTGCCGAAACCGGGCGCTTCTTCTACGAGATGATCGAGCTCTCCAAGCTGCGCATTCCCACCGTCTGCGTGGTCTTCGGCTCCTCCACGGCGGGGGGCGCTTACCAGCCCGGTATGTCGGATTACAACATCGTCATCAAAGAGCAGTCCAAGATTTTTCTGGCGGGGCCGCCGCTGGTCAAAATGGCCACCGGCGAAGAGTCGGATGACGAGACCCTGGGCGGCGCAAAAATGCACACCGAGATATCCGGGCTCGGCGAATACTTCGCCGAGGACGAGAGCGATGCGCTGCGCATCTGCCGCGAAGTGGTGTCGCACCTCAACTGGCGCAAGCCCGGCCCGCCGCCCTCGCTGCGGCCCGACGAGCCGGTGCTCGATCCCGAGGAACTGCTGGGCCTGGTGGATCCCGAACTGCGCCGCCCGGTGGATGTGCGCGATGTGATCGGCCGCGTGGTGGATGGCTCGCGCTTCCAGGAATTCAAGCCGCGCTACGGCACCACGATGGTCTGCGGCTGGGCCGCAATTCACGGCTACCCGGTGGGCATTCTCGGCAACAACGGCGTAATCGTTCCGCAATCGGCCGAAAAGGCCGCGCACTTCATTCAGCTCTGCAACCAGATTGATGTGCCGCTGCTGTTTCTGCAGAACCTCACGGGCTTTGTGGTGGGGCGGGATTTCGAGCACGCGGGCATCATCAAGAAGGGCTCGCAGATGATCAACGCGGTGACGAATTCCACGGTGCCGCACCTGACGGTGATTTTCGGCGCTTCCTACGGCGCCGGCACCTATGCGATGTCGGGGCGCGCCTACAACAACCGCTTCACCTTTATTTGGCCCAGCGCCAAAATTGCAGTCATGGGGGGCAAGCAGATCGCCGGCGTCATGTCCATCGTCCGCCGCGGCCAGGCGGCGCGCAAGGGCCTGCCCTTCGACGAAGACGCCGACGCGAAAATCCGCGCCGCCGTCGAGGCCCGGCAAGAGCAGGGCTCGCTGGCCCTGGAGGCCACCGGCGCCATCAGCGATGACGGCATCATTGATCCGCGCGATACGCGCACGGTGCTCGGCATTTGCCTTTCGGTGGTGCGCAACACGCCGATTGCCGGCGCGCCGGGCTACGGGGTGTTCCGGCTGTGAGCTTTCACACGCTGCTGGTGGCGAACCGGGGAGAGATTGCGCGGCGCGTCCTGCGCAGCGCGCGCGACATGGGCCTGCGCTGCGCCGCGGTGTTCGTGGATGCCGACGCCGACAGCCCGCACCTGCGCGATGCCGATGTGGCGCTGCGCCTGCCCGGCTCCTATTTGGACGGCGCGGCAATCATTGAAGCCGCGCGCCGCGCCGGGGCCGGCGCCATTCACCCGGGCTACGGCTTCCTTTCCGAAAACGCCGCCTTCGCCAGCGCGGTGCAAGAGGCCGGAATCACCTGGGTGGGCCCCGCGCCCGAGGCCATTGCGCGCATGGGCGACAAGTTGCAGGCCAAGGCGCTGGCGCAGCAGGCCGATGCGCCCATTTTGCCGGGCGCAAACGACGCCGCAGACGCCGCATCCGTCGGCTTTCCGCTGCTGGTGAAGGCGGCGGCCGGCGGCGGCGGCAAGGGCATGCGCATCGTCGAAGCGCCGGGCGATCTGGCCGAGGCCGTGAAGGCGGCGGAGCGCGAGGCGCAGAGCGGCTTCGGCGACTCGCGGGTTTTTCTGGAGCGCTATCTGCCGCGCGCGCGCCACATCGAAATCCAAATTCTGGGCGACTCCCACGGCGGTTTGGTGCATTTGGGCGAGCGCGAATGCTCCATACAGCGCCGCCACCAGAAGATCATCGAGGAATCGCCCTCGCCCCGGGTAAGCGCCGAGCTGCGCGAGCGCATGGGCGCGGCGGCGCTGCGCCTGGCGCGCGCTTTGCACTACCGCTCCGCCGGCACTGTGGAATTTTTGCTGGACGACGAGAGCGGCGAGTTCTTCTTTCTGGAAGTCAACACGCGGCTGCAGGTGGAGCACCCGGTTACCGAAGCGGTAACGGGCATTGATCTGGTGCGCGAGCAATTGCGCATTGCGCAGGGCGAGCCGCTGGATTTCGCGCAGTCCGATATTTGCGCGCGCGGCGCTGCCATTGAGGCGCGGCTCTACGCCGAAGATCCCGCCAACGATTTTTTGCCCGCCACGGGAACGCTGGCCGCCTTCGAGCCCGCCGCCGCGCCCGCGGTGCGCTGGGATTCCGGCGTCGCCACGGGCAGCGTGGTGGGGGCGGATTTCGATCCCATGCTCGCCAAGGTGACCGCCCACGCGCCCACCCGGGCCGAGGCCGCGGGACGGCTGGCGCTGGCGCTGGAGCGGCTGCATATCGCCGGGCTCACCACGAACCGGGATTTCCTGGCGGCGGTGCTGCGCCACCCCGCTTTTCTGGCGGGAGACACCACCACGGATTTCATCGAGCGGGTGGCGCCGCCGCGCAGCCGCAATGCGGCGGCCGCAGAGTGCGAGTTTGCCGCGCGCTTTGCCGCGCTGTGGCTGCAGGGCGAAAACCGCGCCTCGGCCGCAATCCTTGGCAGCGCGCCTTCGGGCTGGCGCAACGCGCGCATGCCCGAGCAGCGCCGCACCTTCGCCACGCCGGGGGGCGAAATCAGCGTGGGCTACCGCGCCCTGCGCGGCGGGCGCTTCCGCTTTGCCGGCGATGCCCTGGATGTGGAGCAGGCCGCCGAAGCCGGCCTGCCCCTGGGCGCGGGCGCGGCGGAGGGCACGGACGAAGCGCAGGTGCACGCCTGGACGCCGGATTCGCTGGACGCCGAAATCGCCGGGCGGCGCTGCCATGCGCGCATTCACCGGGCGGGCGCTGACATTGTGGTGCACCTGCCGCAGGGCGATGTGGCGCTCACCCCGAAGCCGCGCTTCGAGCTGCCGGGCGCGGAAGAGAGCGGCGGCGGACTCAGCGCGCCCATGCCCGGCAAGGTGATTGAGTTGCGCGTGAAGCAGGGAGACCGCGTGCGGGCCGGGCAAATTCTGGTGGTGCTGGAAGCCATGAAGATGGAGCACCCCATCGCCGCCGCCGAAGACGGCGTGGTGAGCGAGGTGCGGGTTGCGCTGGGCGACCAGGTGGAGAATGGCGCGCTGCTGCTCATGGTCGAGAGCGCGGCGGAAGACGGCGGCGCAGACTAGGCTGCGGCGCAGCGCAAAAGGAGATTGCCATGGCCGATCCGATTCGCATCGCAAACTGCTCGGGCTTCTTCGGCGACCGGCTCTCGGCCGCGCGGGAGATGGTGGAGGACGGCCCCATTGATGTGCTCACGGGAGACTGGCTGGCCGAACTCACCATGCTGATTTTGGCGCGCACGCGCAGCAAGCGGCCGGGGGGCGGCTACGCGCGCACCTTTGTCGCGCAGATGGAGCAGGTAATGGGAAGCTGCCTCGAGCGCGGCATCAAGGTGGTCGCCAACGCCGGGGGCCTCGATACCGAAGGCTGCGCGGCGGCGGTGGCCGAGGTGGCGCAAAAGCTCGGCCTGCAGCCGAAGATCGCCTGGGTGCTGGGCGACGATCTCGCGCCGCGCCTGCCCGAACTGATCGCCGCGGACCAGCTCACCCACTTCGAAACCGGCGAGCCCATCAAGGATGGCTCGCGCTTTCTCACCGCCAACGCCTACCTGGGCGGCTGGGGCATCGCCGCCGCACTGGAAGCCGGGGCGGACATCGTCATTACCGGGCGCGTTACCGATGCCGCAGTGGTGAGCGGGCCCGCGGCCTGGCATCACGGCTGGGCGCGCAGCGACTGGGATCAACTGGCGGGAGCCGTGGCGGCGGGCCATGTGATCGAATGCGGCACCCAAGCGACCGGGGGCAACTACTCCTTCTTCACCGAGGTCCCCGGCATGGCCCGCACCGGCTTCCCCTGGGCCGAAGTGGCGGAGGACGGCTCCTGCGTGATCGGCAAGCACGACGGCACCGGCGGCGAGGTCTCCATCGGCAGCGTCACTTCGCAGCTTCTCTACGAAATCGGCGGCCCGGCCTACCTGGGGCCCGATGTGACCACGCGCTTCGACACCATTCTGCTCTCGCAGGAAGGCCCGGACCGCGTGCGCATGCACGGCGTGAAGGGCGAGCCGCCCCCCGCCAACCTCAAGGTGTGCCTGAACCGCATGGGCGGCTTCCGCAACGATATGAGCGTCTGCCTTACCGGGCTGGACATTGAGGCCAAGGCGAAGCTGGTGGAGGACGCCTTTTGGGAGGCCTGCCCCTTCGCCCCCGGCGATTTCGCCTATGTGCAGACCAAGCTCATGCGCACCGACCGCCCGGACCCCGAAAGCAACGAACAGGCGGTTGCGATTCTGAAAATCAGCGTGAAGGATCCGGACGAGAAGAAGGTGGGCCGCGCTTTCTCGAATGCCGTAACCGAACTCGGCCTGGCCACCATTCCCGGCTTCTTCGGCGTGGGCGGCGGCCCCCGCTCGGGGCGCAGCTTCGGCGTCTATGAGCCGGCCAGCATTTCCGCCAGCGCCGCGCCGCAGCAGGTGCGGCTGCACGATGGCCGCACGCTGCAGGTGTCGTCGGTAATTGACGGCGGCGGCGCGGCGGTGCCGCCCGCCGCAGCGCCCAGCGCGGCGCTTCCCGGCGGCGCCACCCGGCGCGCGCCCCTCGGCGCGGTCTTCGGCGCGCGCTCGGGAGACAAGGGCGGCAACGCCAACCTGGGAATCTTCGCGCGCAGCGACGCCGCCTGGATCTGGCTCGAGTCTTTCCTGAGCGTTGCGAAACTGCGCGAGCTGCTCCCCGAACTCGCGCCGCTGCGGGTGGATCGCCACCCGCTGCCGAATTTGCGCGCGCTGAACTTCGTCGTGCACGGCCTGCTGGAAGAGGGCGTCGCCTCTTCCACGCGCCAGGATCCCCAGGCCAAGAGCCTGGGCGAATGGCTGCGCGCCCGGGTGGTGGAGATTCCCGAATCGCTGCTCGCCGCGCCCGGCCGCTAAAGGGTCATGCGCTCGCCGCCATCCACGCGCAAAAACTGGCCGGTCACCATGCGCATGCGGTCCGAGCAGAACAGCACCGCCACCTCGGCCACATCGCCATCGGCGGGAATTTCGCCAATGGGAAAGCGCGCCGCGATTTCAGCCTTCAACTGCTGCTCGGAGACGCCGCGCTCCTGCGCCTGCCAGCGAATGTAGCCCTGCACCGGCGGCCCCCACATCCAGGTGGGGACGACGGTGTTCACGCGAATCTTCTGCGGGCCGAGCTCCGCCGCCATTTGCAAACTGGCCGAGAGCAGCGCCGCCTTGGAAGCGGCGTAGGCCATTTGCGGCGTGGGCGGGGGCTGCGCGTAGCTCTGGCTGCCAATCAGCACCAGCGCGCCGCCGCCGCGCCGGGCCAGCGCCGGGGCCGCCGCGCGGCAGAGCTGCACGGCGCCGATCACATTCACCTCCATTACCTCGCGCCAGTCTTCGGCCGAAACGGATTCGAGCCCGCCGAACACCGCATCGTGGGCGGCCACCTGCACCAGCGCATCCAGTCCGCCGAAGCGCGATTCCGCTTCAGCCACCAGCGCCCGGCACTGCGCCGCATCGGAGATGTCGCAGGCGCGGTGCGCCACGCGCTCGCCAGCGTCGAGCTCCCGCGCCAGCGCCGCAATGCGCTCTGCGTTGCGCGCCGCCAACAGCACCCGCGCGCCGTCGCGCAGCGCGCGCCGCGCAATGGCGCGCCCCAGCCCCGGCCCCACCCCCGAAACCACCAGCACCTTGTCCCTGAGAATCACGCGGCCTCCTGTGGAAGGGCCGCCGGGGCGGCCGGCGGCTCAGCCGAGGCCGAGCCGCTCCAGGTCGTCGTCGTCCAGGCCGAAGTGGTGGCCCACCTCGTGAGTCACGGTGACCTGGATCTGCTCCAGCAGTTCGGCGCGGGTGCGGAACGCCTTCTCCAGGTTCTTCTTGAACAGGTAGAGGCATTCCGGCCCCTGGGGCTGATCGGCAGCGCCCGCCTCGGTGAGCGGCGTGCCGACATACAGGCCGAGCAATTGCGGCGAAAGCCCTTCGCGCACCTGGTCGTCGTCGGGGTAATCGCGCACCAGCAGCGGCACATTGGCGATGTGCTCGCGGATGGTTTCGGGCAGCGCATCCAGCGCCTCGGCAGCCACGCGCTCGAAATCCTCGTCCTCAATGCTCGAGGGCATGGGATAGTTCTCGGCGTCCAGCGCATGGGCGCGCTGAAAGGCGCGCAGCGATTCGCGCCCCTCGTCCAGCCGCTCCAGCGCCAGCCCCAGGTGATAGAGCGCATGGGGACTCTCGGGATCGAGCAGCACGGCGCGCCCCAACTGCCGCCGCGCCTCCTCAAACTCGCCGCGCTCAAAGCTGATCTGCCCCTCGAAGGCGCAATACACCGCCACATCTGCGGCGGCCTTGATGGCGCGGCGCACCAGAAACAGCGCCCCCGCCAAATCGTCCAGGTAGAACAGCGCCTTCGATTTCAGGTAGTAAATCTCCGCCTCGCTGCTGCGGTCCAGGCGCGGCTCGCCGCGCGCGCTGAGCAATGCGTCGCACTGGGCAATGGCCTGCCGGAATTCGGCCATCTCCTCAATCAGCAATTCCGCGCGGTTCAGGTGCGCCGTCAAAAACTTCGCGTCGGCCTTCACCGCCAGCTCGAAGTGGTGCAACGCCTCTTCCGCGCGATCCTCGCTCCAGTAAATCTCGCCGAGCCCGTTGTGGGCCTCTGCGCCTTCGGGATGGGCCTGCAACGCCTCATCCAGCCAGGCCACCGCCTCTGCGGTGCGGCCTCCGCGGGAGGCCTCCATAGCCAAATCGAGACAGTCCCAATAGCGATCCTTGTTCTTCATGGTTTTGGCCGCTCGCAAGCTGGGCCCGGGGGGGCGTGGGGGGAGGAAGGTTTCGCCCGGCCAGAATAGCAGAACGCCAGGCCCCGAAATGCCGCCCGCCACCGACGAGAAAACCGCGCAAATAGCTGAATTGACTGCGAAAAATAAAATTTCCCGCCGAAAAACCGCCCGCCGCAGGGCCGGGGGGCTTTACGGACTGATTTGGTCCACTATGCTACGCGGGCCGTGGCGGCCGCGGCGGGAGGCCCGAATGCTGCGCATCAGCAAGCTCACGGATTACGGCATTGTGCTGCTGGCGCGCTTTGCCGGGGAGGCGCCGGGCGCCATTTTGAACGCGCGCGAAATGGCGGAGGCGACGGCCCTGCCGCTGCCGGTGGTGAGCAAGATGCTGAAGACCCTCTCCGGCGCGGAACTGCTGGATTCGCAGCGCGGCGCGCGGGGCGGCTACCACCTGGCGCGCGCGCCGGGGCGCGTCACCGTGGCCGAGATTATCGAGGCGCTGGACGGCCCCATTGCGCTGATGGACTGCGCGGCGGGGCCGGGGCACTGCGAGGTGGAGGAGAGCTGCGGCATCCGCGAGCCCTGGCAGCGCATCAACCAGGCGGTGTTGCAGGCCCTGCGCGGGGTGACCCTCGCCGAACTCGCGCGGCCCCCGCTGCGGGGCGCGCTGGAGATTGAATCATGAGCGAGCCGACCCCGGCAGGCGCGCAGGCGCGGACCGAAACCGGCGAAATCGAATCGCTGGCGAGCCGCGAATACGCCTACGGCTTCACCACCGACATCGAGCAGGAGCGCATTCCCAAGGGGCTCTCCGAAGAGACGGTGCGCCTGATCTCGGCGAAGAAGCAGGAACCCGAATGGCTGCTCGAATGGCGCTTGCGCGCCTTCGCGCGCTTTTTGCAAATGCAAAAGCAGGGGCACGAGCCCACCTGGGCGAAGCTGCGCTATCCGGCAATTGACTACCAGGATATGTTCTACTACGCAGCGCCCAAGCAGAAGCCCAAGCTCGACAGCCTGGACGATGTGGACCCGGAACTGCTGCGCACCTACGAAAAGCTCGGCATTCCCCTGGAAGAGCAGAAGCGTCTCTCGGGGGTGGCGGTGGATGCGGTGTTCGACAGCGTCTCCGTCGCCACCACCTACAAGGCCGAGCTCGAGAAGCAGGGCATTTTGTTCTGCTCCTTCTCCGAAGCGGTGCGCGAGCACCCGGAATTGGTGCGCCGCTACCTGGGATCGGTGGTGCCCTACTCCGACAACTTCTTCGCCGCGCTCAACTCGGCGGTGTTCTCCGACGGCAGCTTCGCCTACATCCCCAAAGGCGTGCGCTGCCCCATGGAACTCTCCACCTATTTCCGCATCAACGCCGGAGAAACGGGGCAGTTTGAGCGGACGCTGATCGTCGCCGAACCGGGATCGAAGGTCTCCTACCTGGAAGGCTGCACCGCGCCCATGCGCGACGAGCACCAACTGCACGCAGCGGTGGTGGAGCTGGTGGCGCTGGACGAGGCGGAGATCAAATACTCCACCGTGCAGAATTGGTATCCCGGCGACCGCGAGGGACGCGGCGGCGTCTACAACTTCGTCACCAAGCGCGGCGCCTGCCGCGGCGTCCGCTCGAAGATCAGTTGGACGCAGGTGGAGACGGGTTCGGCCATTACCTGGAAATACCCGAGCTGCATTCTGCAGGGCGATGAATCGGTGGGCGAATTCTACTCGGTGGCGCTTACCAACAACCGGCAGCAGGCCGATACCGGCACGAAGATGATCCACCTGGGGCGCGACACCAAAAGCACCATCGTCTCAAAGGGCATCAGCGCCGGGCACGGGCAGCAGAGCTACCGCGGGCTGGTGCGCATGGGGCCCAAGGCGCAGCGCGCGCGCAATTACAGCCAGTGCGATTCGCTGCTGCTCGGCGACCGCTGCGGCGCGCACACCTTTCCCTATCTGGAGGTGAAGAATGCATCCGCCACCGTCGAGCACGAGGCCACCACCTCGAAGATCGGCGAAGAGCAGCTCTTCTACTGCCGGCAGCGCGGCATTTCCGAAGAGGACGCCGTCTCGATGATCGTCAACGGCTTCTGCCGCGAGGTGCTGCGCGAACTGCCCATGGAATTCGCCGTGGAGGCGCAGAAGCTGCTGGGCGTGAGCCTGGAAGGGGCGGTGGGCTGATGGCGGATTCGCCCATGCTGCAGATTCGCAAGCTGCACGCCCGCGCAGGCGAGGCGCGCATTTTGCGCGGGATTGACCTGGATATTCGCGCGGGCGAGGTGCACGCGATCATGGGGCCGAACGGATCGGGCAAGAGCACCCTGGCCGGGGTGCTGGCGGGGCGGCCGGGTTTCGAAATCGAGTCCGGCGAGCTGCTCTTCGAGGGCGCAGAACTCGCAGCGCTCGCCCCCGAAGAGCGCGCCCGCGAGGGAATCTTTCTCGCCTTCCAGTATCCGGCCTCGATTCCCGGCGTCACCAACAACTACTTTCTGCGCGCCTCGCTGAACGCAATCCGCGAACAGCGCGGGCAGGAACCCCTGGACGCCATGGATTTTCTGGAACTGGCGAAGCAGAAGATGGCCCAGGTGGAGATGCCAAAGGAACTGATGAGCCGCGCGGTGAACGAGGGCTTTTCGGGCGGCGAGAAGAAGCGCAACGAAGTGCTGCAGATGCTGCTGCTCGAGCCGCGCCTCGCCATTCTGGACGAGACCGACTCGGGACTCGACATAGACGCGCTGCGCGTGCTGGCGCAGGGCGTGAACGCGCTGCGCGGCCCTGGGCGCGCGCTGCTGGTCATTACCCACTACCAGCGGTTGCTCGATTACATCGTGCCCGACTTTGTGCATGTGCTCTCCGAAGGCCGCATTGTGCTTTCCGGCGGCAAGGAACTCGCCCACGAACTGGAGAAGAAGGGCTACGGCTGGCTCGAAATTGCGCCCGGCGAATCCGGCGATTCGAGCGAGGCCAGCGCCGGAAGCGGAGCGCAGCCGTGAACCGGCGCGAGCGCGCCGAAGCGCTGCTGCTCGCGCACTGCGAAGCGGCGGCACAGCACACGCCCCCCGCCCTGCGCGCCGCGCAGGACGCCGGGTGCGCCGTCTTCGCCGCACAGGGATTGCCCGGCGTCCAGCTCGAGGAGTGGCGTTACAGCAGCACCGCCCCCATCGCCGATTTCGCGCTGTCCGCACTGGCCGATTCCGATTCCGCCGCGCCCGGCGCGAGCGCGCCCATTCCCAATTCCATTTGCGAAGTCCCCGCGGCCTTTCGCGACATGGCGCGGCCGCTGGCAGCTTCCGCCCCCGCGCTGCTCGGCGCGCTGGTGGATGTGAAGGAGCACCCCTTCGCCGCGCTGAACGCCGCGCTGTTGCAGGACGGCTTGCACCTGCGCATTCCGGCGGGCCGGGAACTCGCAGAGCCGCTGCGCCTGTTGCTCCCCGCTGCGCGGGGCCTCTCGAATCCGCGCATCGTCATTGAGGCCGAGCCCGGCAGCCGCGCTGTGGTGGTGCAGGAGCACCCCGCGCCCGGCGCGGCGGAGCACTTCTGCAACGCTGTCACCGAAGTGCAGCTCGGCGCGGGCGCAGACATGCACTATGTGCTGTTGCAGCGCGGCAACGGCCTGCTCGTGTGCAACCTGGCGGTGCGGCAGGAGCGCGATTCGCACTTCGCCTCGCACACGCTGACGCTGGGCGGGCCTTTTGTGCGCAACGATCTTTCACTGTCGCTGGCTGGAAGCGGCGCTTCCTGCGAAATGAACGGACTCTGCATCGCCTTCGGCGGGCTGCTCGACAACCACACGGCGGTGGATCACGCCATGCCGCAGTGCACGAGCCGGCAGCTCTACAAGGGCGTGCTGGGCGGCAGCGCGCGCGGCGTGTTTCGCGGGCGCGTGCGGGTGCGGCCCGGCGCGCAGCAGAGCGATGCGCAGCAATCCAATCCGAACCTGCTGTTGGCCGACAGCGCAGAAATGGACAGCAAGCCGCAGCTCGAAATCCACGCCGACGATGTGAAGTGCAGCCACGGCGCGAGCATGGGCCGCCTGGACGACGAGGCGCTGTTCTACCTGCAATCGCGCGGCCTCGGCGCAAACGCCGCGCGCGCCATGCTGGTGCGCGGCTTCGCCGGAGAAATGCTGGACGCGCTGCCCGCCTCGCTCGGCCCCATCCTCCCGAACTTCTCCGCGCAGCTTCGGGAGTGCATCGAGTCCGCGCTGGCTGCAGAGGCCGCCCAGTGAGCGCCTTCGATACCGCGCGGCTGCGCGCCGATTTCCCGATTTTGCGCACGCAAATGCGCGGCAAGCCGCTGGTCTATCTGGACACCGCGGCCAGCGCGCAAAAGCCCCAGGTGGTAATCGAGGCGGTTTCCAATTTCTACCGGCATGAGAACGCGAACATTCACCGCGGCCTCTACGAGCTTTCGGAGCAGGCGTCGCTGCGCTACGAGGCCGCCCGCGAGAAAGTGCGCGAACTGCTCGGCGCAGCCGATGCGCGCGAAATCATCTTCACCCGCAACACCACCGAGGCCATCAACCTGGTGGCGTGGTCCTGGGGGCGCAGCAACATCGGGCCGGGCGACGAGGTTCTGATCACCGCGCTGGAGCACCACGCGAACCTGGTGCCCTGGCAACAGCTCTGCGCCGAGCGCGGCGCGCGGCTGCGCGTTGCACCGATAAGTGATGACGGCGAACTCGAACTCGACGGCTGCGAGTCGCTGCTCGGCAGGCAAACCAAGCTCATCGCCGCGGCCCATGTCTCCAACGCCATCGGCACGCGGCTGCCGGTCAAAAAGCTCGCCGGGCTGGCGCAGGCGCGCGGCATTCCGCTGCTGCTCGACGGCGCGCAGGCCGCGCCGCGCTTTCCCGTCAATGTCCGCGAGCTCGGCGCAGATTTCTACGCCGTCTCCGGCCACAAACTCTACGGCCCCACCGGCATTGGCGCGCTCTACGCCCGGGCCGAACTGCTGGAATCCATGCCGCCCTGGCAAACCGGCGGCGGGATGATCGAGCAGGTCAGTTTCGAGCGCAGCAGTTTCGCCCCCGCCCCCGTGCGCTTCGAGGCGGGCACGCCGGACATTGCCGGCGCCGTGGGTTTGGCCGCCGCCGTGGATTACCTGCGGGGCGTGGGCCTCGCGCGCATTGAGCAACACGAAGCCGCGCTGCTCGCCGAAGCCGTCCTGCGGCTCGGAGAAATTCCCGGGCTGCGCATCATCGCTGGCGGCGAGCAGCAGACGGGCGTGCTCTCTTTTGTGCTCGACGGCGTGCATCCCCACGATGTGGGCGCAGTGCTCGATGCAGAGGGCGTGGCGATTCGCGCCGGCCACCACTGCGCCCAGCCGCTGATGAAGCGCCTCGGCGTGACCGCCACCGCGCGCGTCTCTTTTGGCCTCTACAACACCAGCGAAGATATTGAACGGCTGGCCGCAGCACTGCGCCGCTGCATCGAAATCTTCCGCTGAGGAGAATCCGGTGTCCGAACTGCGCGAGCTCTACCAGAGCACCATTCTCGACCACAACAAGAAGCCGCGGAATTTCCGCTCCCCGCAGCAGGCGAACCGCCGGGCGGTGGGCCACAACCCGCTGTGCGGCGACGAGATCACCGTGTATTTGCAGCTCCAGGACGATATCGTCGCCGATGTGTGCTTTCAGGGCAGCGGCTGCGCCATTTCCACCGCCTCCGCCTCCATGATGACCCAGGCCGTAAAGGGCCGCCCCCTTGAAGAGGCGCTGCAACTCTTCGATTCCTTCCAGCGCATGGTCACCGGCGAATCCGGCGCGGACGCTGCGGACGCGCAGCCCAAGCAGATGGGAAAGCTCGCCGCCTTTGCCGGCGTGCGCGAATACCCCATGCGCGTGAAATGCGCGACACTCGCCTGGCACACCCTGCGCGCCGCCGCCATCGGCGGCGAAGCCGCCACCACCGAGTAAGCGAATGCAAAACGAAACGAGCGAAACCGGAACCAGCGTGCGCGACGCCGTAATTGAGGCGCTCAAGACCGTCTACGATCCGGAGATTCCCGTGGACATTTACGAGCTCGGGCTGATTTACGCCGTGGAGGTGGACGGCGGCGCGGTGCAGATTCGCATGACTCTCACCTCGCCCATGTGCCCCGTCGCCGAAACCCTGCCCCCCGAAGTCGAGGCCAAGGCCCGCGCCGTCCCCGGTGTCGCCGATGTGAACCTGGAGCTGGTCTGGGAGCCGCCCTGGAACCCCGGCATGATGTCCGACGCCGCCCGCCTCGAACTCGGCATGGACTAGCGCCGCAGGCAACGGCGCTGCTAATCGAGAAGCTGCGTAATGGTGATGCTGAGCGCGGCGATGCCGAGGCCGAAAGAGAACATCCACACCAAAAGCTCGTTCTTCTGCTTGGCGAGATCTGCCCGCCACTGGCTCCGCAACACCTCCGCCATACTGAAGAGGTCCTCCTTCGTCGCCATCTTTTTCAGCTCCGCTCCAAACTTTTCGAGCTGCGCTTCCAGCTTGGCAAGCGCCTCCTTCGTCGCCAGCGTTTCCAGCTTCGATTCCATCGAATCCTGACGCTTCTCTACCGCCTTCACGCGATCTCCCAGCGCGGCGATGGCCTGCTTGAGTTCGGAGACGGCGTTGGCGATATCCTGAGGGGTGGCGGCTGCGGTGTGGGCGCGGGCGATGGTCTTGGCGAGGGCTTCGGCCTGTTGGCGGGCGAAGCCGGCGCGCTCCAGTTCCAGAGCGGCACCCAGCGTGTCGAAGGCGGGGGGATCAAAGACGACTCCGGAGGACATCCAAGTCTCCTGTAATTGGGGCCGGGGACATCTTCCAGGCCGGGGGGCATTTTCGCCCAAGTGGGGCGGGGCTGTCAAGGGGGGGGCGAGGCGCATTCTCAGGCCGATTCACCCCCACGGGAGGGGAAAATTTCGCCTAGACTTGCAATATATCTGCGGTGCGCGCACTATCCGCCGGGGCGCACGGCCGGGCGAGTGTTACTGGGCGGCGCAGGAGGAAACCGGCACATGGATAACTGGTTCGTGGCGTTGAAGGAGTTGCGCGCAGCGCGAGCGTTGCTGGCGGCGGTGGCGCTGGGCACGCTTGGGGTGATGGGCGCTTCGCCTGCTTGGGCGCAGAGCGCGCAGTGGGGAACGGGGCCCGGTTCCGTTACCACCGCCGCGGCGGCGGAGGCCGGCGCATCCGGCGGCAGCGCCACCCGGGTGGGCCCGGCCACGGGCGCCATCTCCACCGCCCGCGACGAAGCGCTGCGGCGCGAGCGCCGCAACGCCACGCAGGTGGCGGTGCTGGACCGCGCCGTGGCGGGCATCTCCACCGAATTGATCGGCGAGCGCATTGCGCGCGCTCCGGGAGAATCCGCCGCACTGGGCCGGGCCGGCGGCAGCCCGCTCAACTTCGCCATCTCCAGCGGAGAACTCTTCGCCAAACTGGCCGAGAAATTCCCCAACGGCATTTCGGTCTGGGCCAGCGGCGGCTTCACCAACCTGATGGGCTCGCCCGAGCACAGCGTGGCAAGCCTTCGTTACCGGGGCGACAGCCTGGCGGCCTTTGCCGGCGCAGACAGCTATGTGCGGGACAACCTGTTGGCGGGCGCAGCCATCGGCTACACCTCGGGCAATCTCAACTTCAGCGACCGCGCGGGCAGCTATGCGCTGAGCGGAGAGCTGCACAACCGCAAGCTGAGCCTGCATCCCTATCTCGGCTGGCGCATCCGGCCCAATCTGCAGGCGTGGCTCGTGCTCGGCTTCGGCACGGGCGATGTAGATGTGCAGGAGACCGAAGGCGCAGAGCATCGCGCGCTCGACGAGGGCAGCGATTCCACCGTGCTGATGGGCGCGGCCGGGGTGGACGGAAGTGTGCAGGTGGGAGAGAGCACCGATCTGAAACTGCGCCTGGAATTCATTCGCGCGCAGAGCCGCGTGGCTTCCAGCAGCTTTGACGACAGCACGCACTTCCCCCGGCTGCGCGCCGTCAGCTCTCGCGCCGGAAGCAGCGTGGAAGTGGGCCACCGCTTCGCCCTGCCAAACGGCATGGAACTCCGGCCCTTCGGCCTGGCGCGGCTGCGCATGGACCGCACCCACAACGATCACACCACCGCTGTGGATATTGGCGCAGGCGCGCAACTCAACGCCCCCATTCATGGCATCACCGGGCGCTTCAGCATCGGGCAGCAACTCAACAGCGCAAATCACGAGCAGCGCCAGTTCAGCGCGCTCCTCGAATACGACATGGGCAGCGACGCACTGGGTTTGGGCATCTCGCTGCAGAGCACGCTGGCATCGCGGCGCCGCATCGGCATGGATCTGGGCGGCGCGGGCTTCGGCAACGCGGCGCTTGGCTTCGGCAGTGCGGCGCTCGCAAGCTCTGCCGCAGACAACAGCCTGCAGCAATCGCTGCGCGGCGAGCTTTCCTTCGGCGTGGCCTCCCGCGCCTTCGGCGCAGCCGCCCTGCTCACCCCCTACGCCCGCTTCGAGCTGCGCGCCGCAGAGCGCGATTACGCAACCGGCCTGCGCCTGCGCACCGGCGCAGGGCTGGAGCTCGGACTCGAAGCCGCCCTCGCCGCCACCCCGGGCGCAGCCCCCGATCCCCAGTTTCTGCTGCGCGGCGCGCTGCGCTTCTGACCCGCTCGCTGGCTACTGCGGCGGGAACTTCGCGTGGCGGGGCAGGCCGTCCTCTGCCAAGGCCCAGGGCTGCGCGCTTTCGGTGTAGATGTGCGCGGTGGGGCGCAGCCAGCTCGGATCGTCCAGCGTGGCGGCCTTGATGATGATCAGCGCGGGCATTACCTCCGGCTCGCTGAACATCTGCGTGCCGCACTTTGAGCAGAACAGGCGGACCACCTGCGCGCCGCTTTCGCCCTGCACGGCGTAGCTGCCAAGCTCGCCCCGGTTAAACTCCACGGTCTGCTTGGGCGCAACCACCAGCGTGGAAAAGCCGCCGCCGGAAGCGAACTGGCAATCGCGGCAGTGGCAGTAGAGGCTGTTCAAAGGCTCGGCGCTGCAGGTGTAGCGCTGTTCGCCGCAGCGGCAGCCGCCGCTGAAAGGTGCGGACATGGTTCCTCCTTTCCCGGCGCGGCCGGGGATTGCGCGCAGCCTAGCGCCCGCCCGCGGGCGGCGCTTTTTTCTATGCCCCGCGCGGCGGCGCATGGGCGCGGCGCGTCGAGAGAACGCCGCCGCGCCACAGGCGGACGCCGCCCGCGCGCGCGTCCCCCGTTGCGCGCGTTGCCCCCGCTGGCTCCGCGGCGCCAGCGCCGCTCGCTGGCTTGGCGGTTTGGCGCAGGCGCGCGGCGAGATCGGCAATGCGCACACCGCACGGATGCCGCAGCGCGGGTTTGATTTCGGCCAGCGGCGCGAGCACAAAGCCGCGCAGATGCAGACGCGGATGGGGCAATACCAAATCGGGATCGCCGCGGGGCGCAGCGCCGTGAAACAGCAGGTCGAGATCCAGAGTGCGAGGCGCATTGCGCCAGGTGCGGCGGCGGCCCGCGGTGCGCTCAATCTGCTGCAGCCGCGCGAGCAAAAGACGCGGCGGCAGCGCGCTCTGCAGCTCCACCACCGCATTCAGGTAATCGCCCTGGGGCGGGCCGCCGCCTGCGCCAATGGGCGCGGTTTCGTAAATGCGCGAGACGCGCAGCACCCGCAGCCCCGGCGTTTGCGCCAGCGCCCGCAGCGCCCGGCGCAAATGTGCCGCCCGGTCGCCGAGATTCGAGCCGAGCGCAACAACGGCCCGCGCCCCGCGCCCACACCACGCCGCGCCCACACCACGCCCGGCGCGAAGCATCCCACCTGCAGCGCGCCCTGCCGCACCTGCCCTGCCCGCCGCGCTCACAACCATGCATCCAGTATGGGGCCTGCGCCGCTGCGGGGCAGCGGGGCGCGATGGGCGCGCGCTTTCTACACTGCGCCTGTGCCGGAAGACACTGCGCCCGCAACGCTGCCGCCCGCGCTGGTCACGCCCATCCCGGGGCCGCGCTCCCTGGCGCTGGCGGCGCGGCTGGCCGAGGTGGAAAGCCCCGGCGTCACCTGTCTCTCGCCCGCGCCCATCTTTTGGCAGCGCGCGGCGGGGGCCAATGTCTGGGACGCCGACGGCAACCGCTATGTGGATCTCGGCGGCGGCTTCGGCGTCGCCAATGCCGGGCACAGCCACCCCCGCGTGGTGCGCGCCATTGCGAAGCAGAGCGCCGCGCTGCTGCACGCCATGGGCGATGTGCAGCCCCCGGCCGTCAAGGTGCAGTTGCTGGAAGCGCTGGCGGCGCGCTTTCCGGGGGGCGCGGCCCGCGCACTGCTCGGCTGCTCCGGCGCAGATGCAGTAGAGGCCGCCCTCAAAACCGCAATGCTGGCGAGCGGCCGCCCCGGCGTGGTGGCTTTCGAAGGCAGCTATCACGGCCTTTCGCTGGGCGCGCTGGATGTCACCTGGCGTGCAGATTTTCGCGCGCCCTTTGCGGCGCGGCTGCCGCAGCGCACTGCATTTGCGCGCTACGGCGATGCGCAAGATGTGCTGCGCGCGGCACAGCAGTGCCGCAACGCCGGGGCCGAGGTGGGCGCGGTAATTGTAGAGCCGCTGCAGGGGCGCGGCGGTTTGCGCGTGCCGCCCGCGGGGTTTCTCGCCGCGCTGCGCGAAATTTGCGACGCGCAGGGCTGGCTGCTGATTGCAGACGAGATTTACACCGGCTTCGGCCGCACCGGGCGCTGGTTCGCCTGCGAACACGAAGGCGTCGTGCCGGATCTGCTGTGCGCGGGAAAGGGACTCGCTTCGGGAATGCCCATCTCGGCCTGCATCGGCCGCGCCGAAGTTATGGCCGCCTGGCCCAAATCCACAGGCGAGGCGCTGCACACCCAAACTTTTCTGGGCCACCCGGCCGGTTGCGCCGCGGCGCTGGCCTCGCTGGCCGCAATTGAAGACGAAAAGCTGGTGCAACGCGCGGCGGAAACCGGCGCAGCCGCGCTCGCGCATTTGCGCGCGCGGACCCGCGGCAATCCCCGCGTGCGCGAATTGCGCGGGCGCGGATTGATGCTCGGCATGGAGTGCGATTCTCCGCAGAGCGCGGCCCGCGCCTGCGGCGAAGCGCTGCGGCGCGGACTCATCCTGCTTCCGGCGGGAGAAGACGGCCGCGTGCTCTCGCTGACTCCGCCGCTCTGCATCGAGCGCGGCGCGCTGGAAGCCGCGCTGGACGAGCTGGCCGGGTGCCTGGCATGACGCGGGGCGAAATTGAGGCGCGGCTGCTGGCCTGGATGCGCGAAGAGCCGCAGCACAACGACGAAGCGCGCTTTGCAGAGTTGGCGCTGGCGCTCTTTGCGTTTCAGTTTCGGCACTGCGCGCCCTATGGGCGCTGGTGCGCCGCGCGGGGCGCAACTCCGTCGCAGGTGGCCAACTGGCGCGAGATTCCCGCGGTGCCCGCTGGCGCATTCAAAGAGCTTGCGCTGCGCAGCTTCGCTGCGGCGCAAACCCGGCGCGTGTTCCGCAGCAGCGGCACCACACTGGGGCAGCGCAGCGAGTTGCACCTGGACACCCTGGCGCTCTACGAGGCTTCGCTGTTGCCGAGCTTCGAGCGCGGCGTGTTGCCCGATCTCGGCCCCGGCGAGCGCATTCCCATGCTGGTGCTGACCGAAGCGCCGCAGGACGCGCCGGATTCCTCGCTCTCGCATATGTTCGGCGCGCTGATTGCGCGGCGCGGCGCGGCGGGCAGCGGCTTCTTTTTGGCGCGCGGCCAACGCGGCCAACGCGGAGAATTGCTGCAGCGCAAATTGCTGCGCGCGCTGGAAGCGGCGGCGGCAGAAGCGCGCCCGGTTGCGCTGTGCGGCACAGCGCTGGCGCTGGCGCACTTTTGCGAAGCGCTGGATTGCGATTTGCCGCTGCCCGCCGGAAGCCGCATTATGGAAACCGGCGGCTTCAAAGGGCGGCGGCGGGATGCAGAGCGCGGCGCGCTCTACGAAAACCTGACGCGGCGCTTTGCCGTGCCCGCCGCGCGCATCGTCAATCAATACGGCATGACCGAACTGGGCAGCCAGTTTTACGATTCGGTGCTGGCAGAGCCCGCCGCCCCGCGCCGCAAAGTGCCGCCGCCCTGGACTCGCGTGCGCATGGTAGATCCGCTGAGCGGTGCAGAGCGCCCGCCCGGCGCCACCGGCGCAATTGAAATTGTGGACCTGGCCAACACCGGCAGCATCTGCGCCATTTGCACCGCAGATTTGGGCCGCGCACTGCACGGCGGCTTCGAGGTTTTGGGCCGCGCCCCCGGCGCGGAAGAGCGCGGCTGCTCCATCGCCGCCGACGAAATGCTCGCAGAGTCAACGCCGTGAGCGCGCCGCACACGCCGGCCAAATCGCGGGCGGGAGAAGTGCACGCGGCGCTGGCGCGCTTGCGGGCGGGCGGCGCTGCGCTGCGCCAGCGCCCTGCGGGCCATGTGCTCCCGGTGTTGTGCGCGGTGCTGGATTCCTGGCGCGCGGAAGATTCGCCCTGGCGCAAACAGCTGGAGGCAGAGCTGCCGCGCGCGGCGGGCTTTTCGCCGCAGACCGTTCGCGCCGGGCTGGCGCTGGCGCTGGACTCGTGGAGCGGCGCGGCATTGCGCGCGCTTTGGGAGCGAGAAATCGGCGGGGGCGCGGGGCGCAGCGCCCACGGCTTTGGCGCGACGGCGGTGTTGCTGGCAGGCGCGCTGCCCACGCCCTCGCTGCTGCAACTCATTGCGCCGCTGCTGTTGCGCTCGCCGGTGCTGGCGCGGCCCGCGGCCCACGATCCGGTAACGCCGCGCGCGCTGGCGGATTCCCTGCGCGCCGCCGATGCAGAACTGGCGGCCTGCCTGGAAGTGGTGGATTTTTCGCGCAGCGATTCCGCCGCGCTGGCCGCTTTCGCCTCCGCCGATTGCGTAGTGGCCACCGGCGCGGACGAAACCGTGGCGGCAGTTGCAAAGCTGGCCGCGCCGCCGCGCCGCTTCGTCGGCTACGGCCACCGCTTTTCCGCCGCAGTGGTGGGCGCAGAGGCCGATGTGCAGCAGGCCGCGCGCGGGCTGGCCGTGGATATATCGCTCTGGGATCAACTCGGCTGCCTTTCGCCCCTTGCAGTATGGGCGCTGTGCGACATTCGCGCGCTGGCAGAGGCGCTGGCTGCAGAGTTGCAGAGCGCGGCGCAGCGCTGGCCGCGCGGCAATCTCAATACCGCCGCGGCAGCCGCCGTTGCGGCCGCGCAGGCAGAGGCGGAAATGCGCGCGGCGGCGGGCGAAAATCTGCATCTGCACGGCGGCGCGCAGGCGGGCTTTGTGATGGTGCAGGAAACCGGCGCGCGCTTTCGCGGCTCGCCGCTGCACCGCTTTGTGCGGCTGCACCCCGCGCGCAATCTGGACGAGGCGGCGGCGGCGATTGCGCCGCTGGCCGCGCACCTTTCCGCCGTGGGCCTTGCGGGCTTCGGCGCAGAAACCGAAGCCGCAGCCGCGCGCCTGCTCCAGCTCGGCGCATCCCGGGTCTGCCGCCCAGGCCGAATGCAAGCGCCACCCCTGCATTGGTGCCACGACGGCCGCGGCGTGCTTGCCCCCCTCACCCGCTTCGGCGATTCCGAACTGCCCTGAAAGCTGCTAGCCTCGCGGAATGCCCTCCACGCGGCCTCGGCAAAAGCGCTCTGCAAACGCGGCGGCCCCGGCGCGCAGGCCGGCCCGCGCGCGCAGGCCGAGCGCGGCCAGTAGGGTGTGCGTGCCCCGGGTGCTCATCGGCGATTGCCTCAAACGGCTGCGCGAGCTTCCCGCCGATAGCGTGGATCTCATCTTCACCTCACCCCCCTACGCCGACGCCCGCGCGCACAGCTACGGCGGCATTCACCCCGATGACTATGTGGAATGGTTTCTGCCCCGCGCGGCAGAGCTGTTGCGGGTGCTGAAGCCCGCGGGCAGCTTCGTGCTCAATATCAAGGAAAAGGCCGTGCGCGGCGAGCGCCATACCTATGTGCTCGAATTGATCCTGGCGCTGCGGAAGCAGGGCTGGCTGTGGACCGAGGAATACATATGGCACAAGAAGAACTGCTACCCCGGCAAATGGCCCAACCGCTTCCGCGATTCCTGGGAGCGGCTGCTGCATTTCAACAAGAACCGAAACTTCCAAATGTTTCAAGATGCCGTGCGGGTGCCCGCGGGCGATTGGCGCCAGCGCCGGTTGCAGCGGCTCAGCGAAACGGACCGCGTGCGCGACGAATCCAAAGTCGGCAGCGGCTTCGGCAAAAACATCTCCAACTGGCTGGGGCGGGAGCTCGCCTATCCCACCAATGTGCTGCACATGGCCACGGAATGCGGCAACCGCCGCCACAGCGCCGCCTTCCCCGAGGCATTGCCCGCCTGGTTCATCCGCCTGTTCACAGCCCCCGGCGATACCGTGCTCGACCCCTTCGCAGGCTCCGGCACCACCCTTGCCGCCGCCACCGCTTTGCACCGCCACTGCATCGGCATTGAACTCGAAAGCGCCTACGAACAAATCATCCGCGAAAGATGCGGCACGCCTCTCCACTGCGAAAATTAGTCTTCCACACAAGCCAGAGGAATTCCCATCGCCACGAGCGGGCATGGATTCCCGACACCGCGATCCAAACGATCCTTCAGCTTGTTCCAGTGCGTAGTGGATGCCCCAAACTTATCGGATGCGAAAGTTTTGGCCCATGCTTCGGAAAAAGAGGCACTGCTGCCCATCGCGCGTTCGGTTTCTCTCTTTTGCCTCGGCGTTCGTGTGAGATTCAATTCTTGCAAGTCGGATTCGGAGTTGATTCCTTTGGATTGGGCATATTCCAGAATCTTCCCTTCGATTCCATTCTGAAAGCTCGCTCCTCGCGTAATGATGATGCCCATGCTGATTGCGGAATTCTGGTGTAGCCGCTGGAAATTCTCCAAATCTCTGTCAAAGAAAGGATCCTTATTGTTCCATTCGATTTCCAATGCCAAAATTCCCTGCTCGAATTCCTTGACATGATCCACCTCGTGAGAGCTGGATTGGCTGGCATAGCCGTTAACCTGCTTCTTGATTGTGAACACCTTTTTGGCCCACCCGCGCTCCCGCAATTCGTTTCGCAGCCTCTGCGTAATCTTGGCTTCGCCGCCGCCACCAGAAATCATTTCGGAAATCGGAATTCGGATGGAACTGAGGACCGTATCCAATTCTACAGAGGCGTCCTGAAAATCCACTTCCAGTATCGTATTCGCATGGCGTGTGAATTCCAAATCAAACCCCATTTCCCGAATCGCATTCAACATCAGCGCGCTGCCGGAAGCAGTTCAAGCTTCCATTCATAGCCTCGGTGCCGAGGGCGATTCTTTTCGTAGGATTCCACCTCATCTCCCCACACATCCCAGCCAGGGCGCTGTTGACGCGCAAACATTTCCAGATACGGCCCAGGGCTGCATTCTTCAATGATTTGATACAACTCGTCGGGTTTTCGGGAATGCTCCCTCTTGCGTTGCACAATGATATTTGTCTGACGCCGACCCGGCGCAAGGGTCCGCATTCTGCCCTTCACGCCGAACAAAATCAATTCCGTCACATTTCGGAAATAGAAACCGACACCCCTTCCGTCCGGCCCGCCGTCTTTGCGGACCTTATACCAGACGATGTTCGTCTTGTATTCGAATCCCCAAGCGCGCAAGGTTTGCAAACCGAATTCAATCAATGCGTTCGGGCACCAGAGATAGCAGTGCGCGGTCTCCGACATCATCTCCGGAACAGGGAGCGCCGCAATCTCATCGAAAGAGAGCGTCTGGTATCGGTTGAGACGGCGATGCTCGGGCGCCATCTTTCCTGTGCGATTGGAGAATCGCCACGGCGGATCAATGAGCAGGGTGGAATAAGCGCCGCCATTCAGCTCCCGCAGACGCTTGCCGGCCTCGGACTTGCGGGATTTCATGCGCCCTCCCTTCGCATTCTCGCAGCTTACGGCCCGTCGCAAATTTTGGCAAGGGGCCGCGGCCACTGCCGCAAGCGTAGCGCGGGTTATTCAGAAGTGCAGTGCGCCGGTTAGGAGGAGTTGGGAATCGGGGGTGGTGTTGGGGGTGGTGGAGAGGGCGGCTTCGAGGGCGAGTTCGAGGGTGGGGGCGGCTTGCAGGCGCAGGCCGGCGGCGTAGGCGCGGGAGGCGGAGCGGAGGTTGAAGCGGGCGTAGGGGGTTAGCAGGGTGGCTGCGCCGAAGGTGCGGGAGGGGATGCCGTAGGAGAGTTCGCCGCGCAGGGATTGTTGCAGGGAAGTGTGGGAGGTGGCGGCGGTGGGGTTTGCGCCGAAGTTTGCGGCGCTGCCGAAGCTTGCGCCGCCGAAGGCCGCGCTTGCACCTGCGCCGCCGAAGCCGGCGCGGCTGAGTGCGCTTGTGCTGCCGAAGCCGGCGGTGTTGCCGAAGCTGTTGCGGGGGGAGAGTGCGCCGCTCAGCGGTGTGCCGAGGGGGTGCGATTCGAGGGTGGTTTGCAGGGAGAGGGCGAGGCCCTGGGAGTCGCCGCCCATGTCGTATTCGATGAGGGCGGAGAATTGGCGCTGTTCGTGGTTGGCGCTGTTGAGTTGCTGCCGGGCGCTGATGCGGCCGGTAATGCCCTGGACGGGGGCGCGCAGTTGTGCGCCTGCTCCGATGTCCAGCGCGGTGGCGCCTTCTTTGTGGGTGCGCTCCATGCGCAGGCGCGCCTGGCCGAAGGGGCGCAGCTCCACGCCATTTGGCATGGCGAAGCGGCGGCCCACTTCCAGGCTGCTTGCGGCGCGGGCGCTGGTGGCGCGCAAGCGGGGGAAAGGCGTGCCGTCGTCAAAGTTGCCGGAGTTAACGCGGCTCTGCACGCGAATGAATTCCAGGCGCAGTTTCAGGTCGGACTTTTCGCTCATTTGCACTTTGCCCGAAAGGCCGGCCGCGCCCAGCCACATACTGGAATCGGCGTCCTTGGCGAGCCTGCGCTGCGCGCCGCCCTGCGCTTCTTTCACAAACACTTCGCCCGCGCCGAAGCCGAGCATGAGCCACGCTTGCAGATTGGGGCGGAGGCTCCAGCCGAGATAGGGGTGCAGGCTCAGCATTTGATTGTGCACTTCGCCGCTGAGGGCATAGCCGCCCGCGCGGTCGCTGAAGTTGAGATCGCCGGAGGCGTAGCCGAGCGCCGCGCCGGCCAGCAGGTTCTTTCGCACACGGGTATCGGCGCCGGCAAACACCGCCTTGCTGTCGCCGCGATAGCGCAGCGTTGCCGCGCCCTGTTGGGGCGAGCCATCCAAGTTGGTAAAGCCGCCGCTGGCCCAGACGGAGATGCCGCCGGGGAATGCTTGCGCCAGTTTGCCGAACAGTTCTCCGCTGGAGATGGAGAGGTTGAAGCGGCTGCCGCGCATGAGTGTGGCGAGGTTCGGCAGCGGCGTGCGGCTGAACAGATTTGCGCCGCCCGCAAGGCCCGCGCCGAGTCCGCCGAATGCATCGCCACCGCCCACGCCACTCGCACCCGCACCGAGTCCACCACCCGCGCCCGCAACGCCCGCGCCGCCGCCGCCCGCGCCGGAAATGCCGCGCCCCGCTGCGCCGTAAAGGGCCAGGCCCAGCGCGCCGTCCGCGCCCGCGCCGCCCGCCGCACCCAAGCCCGCACCGCCCGCACCGCCCGCACCGCGCGCGCCCAGGTGCGCGGCGCGCCCAACGCGGGTGAGGTCGCGGCCCGCCAGGCTCAGCGCGGCCGTCTCTTGCGCGTCGCGCGAAATGCGCTCGCCGATCAGTTCCGCCGCCATGCCCGCGGCGGCGCGGTCCAGCACCGCCACCAGCGTGCTGCTGCGGCGCTCCCGCCGCCGCGCTTCGTCGGCGGCGTCCGATATGCTCCCCGTAGCGCGCAAAGTCGCCGCGCCGCCGGCAAAAGTCACGCGGCCAAAGCGGCTCTGCACATCGGTCAGGGTGACGGTGAAAGTCTCGCCGCCTTCCAGCTGGCCATCCGCCAACAGCGCCACGCGAATTTCGGCGGCCGTTTGCCCCAGCACCGCGCCGGGTGCAATTACCAGCGAGGTGGCGCCGCCGCCGCGGTAATCCTCGCCCGCGCGGGCGGTATCGCCCGCCGCGCCCAGCTCGTAAGAAACGGTCACGGCTACCGGCGTCGCCGCGGCGCTGAGCGAGGCGAAAGAGAGCCGGAACACCGCAACTTCTCCCTCTGCGCCGCCGGCGTCCGCAATCTGCAGCGCGCCGCGCAAAGAGGGGATTTGCACCTGCGCCGGGGTGGTATCCACCACGGTTTGCGCGCTGTTGCCGCCGCTGTCTGCACCGAGCACGACGCTGAACCCCTCGATGTCCTCGGTTTCGCCATCGTCCGCAATGCGGAAGCTGGCAGTTTGCGCCGCGCCGCCGGTGGCGCCCACGGGAAAAGTCAGGCTGCCACCGGGCGCGGCGTTGCCGTCAAAGTCCGCGGCAGTTGCCGCGCCCGCGCCGCTTGCCAGCACCACGCGCCAGGCTACGGCAAGGGCATCGGTAAGCGCCTGGCTGCCGCGCAGCACGGCGCGCACCTCAAACAACTCGCCTTCCGGCGCATCGCTGCTGTTCAGCGCAAGCTCGACGGTCCACATTCCGACGGTTTGCGAAACACTGAGCCGCTGCGTTTCGGTCTGCTGCATCATCGGCAGCAGCATGGCGGGGGGCTGCGCCGAGCCGGTAATGGGGGGCGCATTGGCAAGAGGCGGCGGCGCAGCGGCGCTGGGCGTTTGCAAAGTCACCGTCACCTCCGTCGAGCCCATCGCTACCGCCTGCTGAATCTCCTGCTGCGGCACCACAATGGGCGGCAGCATATCGGCGCTCTGCCCCGGCTCTGCGGTAATCATGGCGTTGCGCGTGGTGCCGCCCAGGGTGACGGTATAGGGAATGGTAATTTGCGTAGTGGGCACCACGGGCTGGCAATCTCCGGCCGCCACAGAGGTGCCGTCGGCGCAGCCGAAGCTCACCCGATAGGCAATGCCCTGGGGCAAATCATCCACCCGCACAACCGCGGGATCATCCGCAACCCGCACAATGCTCAGCATAATGGGATCGCTTGCGGCAATGGTGGTGGTGCTGGTGCTGGTTTCCAATTCGGTAGCGCCGGGGCCGGCGGGCTGCCCGCCCTCGCGCACCGCGCCCAAAGTTACGCGCAGCGTTTCTGCGCCTTCATTCAGCGCGTCGTTTTGGGTGGGGAAGCGCAGTTCCCTGGTGGTGGTTCCCATGGGGAAGCTCAGCGTTCCGCTGGCCGCGCCGCGGAAATCCCGCGCGCCCGGCAACGCGCGCCCAAGGCCCGAGGCCGCGGCAACGGCGGTGGCGCTGCCGTCCACGGTGTAATCCACTTCTACGGTTTGATTGTGCGAGCCCGGCTCGTTTTCGCGCAGGGTCACCGTAACCACCACATCCGCCCCGCCCTCGTTGACCACCGGGGCCGAAGAGCGGGCAATGTTGAAGCTCTTTTGCGCCGCCGAATTTTCGGGGATGGTGAATTCCAGCGAGTTCTGCGTCGCCGAAAGCGACGCCATGCCCACCCCCGCGCCGGGGGTAAGGGTTCCCAAACTCAGCAGCACGCGCTCATCGCCCTCGGAGAGATTATCGCTGACAATGCTCACGGTTATGCGGCCCGTGGTGCTGCCCGCGGCAATATTGAGGGTGCCGCTGCTGCTTCGCAGGTCGGGGTTTTGGTCGGTGTTCGGCCCGCCGCGGGCATCGCCGGTGTTCGCCTGGTTCTGCACCGCGGCGCTCCATGCAACTTCCACCGGCCCCGCGCTTGCGCCGCTCAGCGTCACCTCAAAGGCGGCATCGGTGCCTTCGCGGATCTGCAACCCCGGCGCTGCATCGTTGGAGTCGGTGCCGGCCACAGCCGCCAGGCTCAGCGTAATGGCGTCGTCGTCGGTAATGGTGGCCTGTGTGCTGCGCGCCGCCACTGCGCCCAGCACCACACCGCCGGTGGTGCTCGTCAGCGTGAGGATCAGCGTCTCCGCGGCCTCGTTCAGCGCATCGTCATTGAGCGGCAGCGAAATGCTGCCGCCGCTGTCGCCGCTGCTCAAGCTCAGCGTGCCGCTGGCGCTGGTCTGGCCGCTGGGCCAGGTGTAATCGCGGCCGGCGGCATCGGCCGCGCCGCCGGTGGCGGTGCCGCTCAGCGTGTAAGAAATGCTGGCGGCTTCGGTCAGGGTGCGGGCTTCGGTGCCCTCGCGCAGGGCAATATTGAATTGCACCGCCGCATTTTGCGCGCCTTCGGCAACGCTGGCGGCCGCAACCGAAAGCACCGCGGTGGCTGCATCGCTGGCTGCAATATCCGCCGTGGCGGTGCCGGCGTTGGCGGAGGTGTCCAGCGCAATGCCGCCGCCGCCGCCGCCGCTCAGCGCGCCCAAAGTCAGGGTGAGGGTCTGCGCGCTTTCCACCCGGGCATCGTCCACAACGCCAATGCTGATGGTAATGGCGTTGCCGCTGGCGGCTTCGGCGGGCGATATGCGCCGCTCGCCGCTCAGCGTGCCGAAGGCGGCGTCCAAATCCGATGCGGGCACGCCGCTCAGGGTGTAGGGCAGCACCACATCCGCGCTGGGCGCGCCGCCGCCCAAAGTCACGGTGAACACCGCATCGCTGCCCTCCTGCACCGCGGCGTTTGGCCCGGCCACGCTCACCGTGGTGCTGTCGCTGGCTGCAATGGTTGCGGTGGCGGCGGCATCGGCGGCCACCGCGGTAATGCTCACATTTGCGCCGCTGGCCGAAGCCAGCCGCACCACGATGGTTTCCGCGCCTTCATTCAGCCCATCGTTATTCAGCGCAATATTGAAATCGGCCATGGCATTGCTCATGGCAATGTCCGTGGTGAAGGAGGCGGGGGTGGTGTAATCCCGCGCCATATCTGCGGCCGCGCCGCCGGTGGCGGTGCCCACCGAGGTAATTTCCCAGGTAATGGTGGTGTCTTCGCCCAAAGTCACCCCCGCGCCGCCGCTCAGCGAAATGCGGAAGGTGGCGTTGCCATCCGTCTCTTCGTCCAAATTGGCATCGGCAATGGAAAGCGCCGCGGTCAGCGGGTCGTCGTCCTCGATGGTGGTGGTCACCGTGGCAGCGCCCAAAGTAGTGGTGCCGGTGCCGCCGCCGGTAATGGTAATGGTTACGGTGAACACCTTGTCGGCCTGCGAAAGCGTATTGGCCAGGCTGGTCAGGGTGAAGGTCTGATCGGTGGCGTAGTTGGCCATGGTGAAAGTCAGCGCGCCGCTGGTATTGCCGCTGAAATCGGAGGCCCCCGCATCCACCGTATCTGCGCTCGCATCGGTGCCAATGGCCCAGTTGGCTGTAATGTCCATGGTCGGCGCAGAGCCGCTGACGCTCACGGTGTAGTTGCTGCTGGTGGCGCCCTCGGTCAAGGTGGTGGGGCCGCTCAGGTTCACGGTGCGGCTCAGGGCCGAATTCATGCTGATGGTCACGGCGGCGGAATCCATGGTGGCCGAAACCGCAACCGCATCCGTGCGCGTGGTGCTGCTGGGCGAAGAACCCAGCGAAAGCACAAACACCTCGGCAGATTCCGCCGCGCCATCGGCGAAGGTCTGCACCATAACGGTGCCGCTGCTCTCTCCCGCGCCAATGGTCAGGGTGCCGCTGGGGAAGCTGGCATCGGCGGCATCGTTGTTGTCCTCGTCAAAATCGCCCGCCGCCGCATCCATGGTCATGGAATCGGAATCCGCGCCCACGCTCCACGGCACCATAACCGCCGCCGTAGAGGTGGCGCCGCTCAGGGTCACCGAGAAAGAAACCGAAGCGCCCTCGGTCACCGCGCTCCCCGGCCCCGAAACCGCAACGGTCAGGTCGTCTTCGTCGTCAATGGAGGCGCTGGCGGTGCGCACGGCGTCTCCGGCGTTGCCGGGCAGCGAAACACTGCCGCCGCCACCGCCCGCAATGGCAGTGACGGTGAAGGTAAGGTCCTCATCCGCCTCGTTCAGCGAATCGTCGTTGAGCGCCAGCGTTACCGAAGCGGTGCCGGTGTTGGCGGCAATGGTAACCGTGCCGCGGTCGGTGGCGGAGTCGTAGCCGGTGGGCCGGGTGTAATCCCTTGCGGCATCGGTGGCGGTGCCGCCGGTGGCTGCGCCGCCAAGCTGATAGGTGACGGTTGCCGCTGCGGGCACGGTGCGCGCGGCCATGCCTTCCATCAGGGCCAGCTCGAACACCACCTGGGCGGGGCTGGCGTCTTCGTCCACGCTGGATGCAGCGACCGATACCGCCAAGGTGGCGGCCTCGTTGGCCGCAATGGTTGCCGTGGCGGTGCCGGAATTTGCGGCCGCGGCAATTTGCAGCCCGCCGCCGCCAGCGCCGCCGGGGCGGCGCACGGGCGGGCCGGCGCTGTCGTCCAGCGTCAAGGTCAGCGTCTCGGCGGCTTCGGTTACGCCATCTGCGGCAATGCCCAGGCTGAAGGTAACGGGGGTGGTGGCCGCATTGGCGGCGGCAGAGGCCGATATGGAAATGACATTCTGCAGCCCCGAAGAGCCGAGCGTCAAATCTCCGCCAATTACGCCGGTCACCGTGTAGGGCAGCGAAATGCTGGCAGAGGGCACGCCGCCGGCAAAGGTGAAGGTGAACACTGCATTGGCGCCTTCGGCCACATTCGTGCCCGGCCCGGCCACCGCCACGGTGGTGGGATCGTTGGCGGCAATGGTGGCGGTTTTGGTCAAATCGCCGGGGGTGGAGGAGAGCGAGACATTGCCGCCGCTTACCGACATCAATTGCAGCGCCAGGGTTTCGCTGCCCTCGTTCAGGTTATCGTCGTTCAGCGCAATATTGAAGCTGGCCGTGGTATCGCCCATGGCCACCGTTACCGAAAAAGAGGCCGGGGTGGTGTAATCCCGGGTTCCCAGCGTGGCAGCGCCGCCGGTGGCGGTGGTGCTGGCGGTTACCACTTGCAGGGTGGCGGTAATGGCCTCGCCGGGGGTTACGCTGGTTGCGCCGCTGAGCGAAACGCCGAAGGCGGCCATGGTGTCGGTGCCTTCCACCAGACTGTCGTCGGCCAGGGTAAGCGAGGCGGTCATGGGGTCGTCGTCGGTCAGGGTGGCGGTGTGGGTATCGGGGGTAACGGTGTTGGTGCCGCCGCCGCCGCTGGCGGTAATGGTGGTTACGAAGGTGCGGTTGACCTGACTCTGGGTGTTTTGCGCGGCGCGCACCGTGAAGGTTTTTTGCGCGCCGCTGGCATCGGCGCTGGTGAAGGTGACAGAGCCGCTGGGCAGATTGGTGTTGACGGTGCCGTCGCCGTCGTCGTCAAAATCTCCGGCGGCGGCGTCGGTGGTGGCGGTGGAGGCATCTGCGCTCACAGACCAGGACACGGTTACATCGTCGCCGGTGGCGGGCGGGCTGCCGGTAAGGGTTACGGTGTAGGAGAGGCTGGCGCCTTCGGCCACGCTGGCGGACCCGGCAGAGAGGGCCAGGGTGCGGCTTACCGCTGCGTTGGCTGCAATGGTGGCGGTGGCGGTGGTGGCGTCGGATTGGATGCCCACTGCGCCGCCCATGGCGTTGCTGAGGGTTACGGTGAACACCTCTGCATTTTCCATGGCGCTATCTACGACGGTTTGCAGGGTGATTTGCTGGGTGGCTGCGCCGCCCATGGCGAAGGTGAGGCTGCCGGTGGTGGCGCCGCTGAAATCGGCGGCAGCGGCGTCTTCGGTGTTGGTATCGCTGTCTGTGCCCAAGGCCCAGTCTACGGTGACGCTGCCGGAATCCGGCGGGTTGCGGAGGGTTACGGTGAACACGGCTGCTGCGCCTTCGGAAACGCTGCTGGGGTCGGGGGCGGCAATGGACAACTGCGGCTCGTCGTCAATGATGGTAAGGGTGGCCGGGCTGAAGTTGCGCGTATCGGTTTCGGCGGGCATGATGGTGTTGCGGGTGCGGATGGCGAGCGAGGGGCAGTGTGCTGTTCTTGCGCAAGACGGATCAAGTAGACTCGGGAGGTTCATGACGACGGTCTTGTCGCCACCGTAAACGCTGTCGTCGGTGGGTGTGACGCGTATGAAAGCCCGTATGGGCTGACCGTCGGCAATGCCGGAGCCGGGGTAGGTAAAATACTGCCCGCTGAGATCCGTTGGGGCGAATAGAAACTGAAAAAATTGCCCCGTGACATGGCTCAGTGTGTAGTCCGTGTCGAGTGTGGCGGTGCCGCCCACCGTCCAACGCACGTCCGCACCGCCTCCGTCAACTTTCTGGACGACCGTATCGCCGCCACCCATCGCTTCCCGCGTCAGGGTGAGTTCGAAGCCATCCTGCGCGCCGCCGTCTTCATTCACATCCATCGCCCGTATTTCAATCAGCACCCGCCTCTGATCATCTACGATTTGCGCGAAGTTTGAGTTTTGAGGGGCGCTGAGAGTAATGGCCCCGAGTCCTCCGCCGCGCGCCGGGCGCGAAGAGCTGAAGCCGAAGACGGGGTATTTCGAAACCAGCTCAAGCCTGTCATCGCGCACCACCGAGAGACTGATGGTGATGGACTCTGGATTGTCCATGCGCCGTGCCGCCGCCATCTCGGCTAGGGTAATGACGCGCTCCTGTTGCAGGCTTTCCAAACCGAAATCCTCCGGGACAACCACGGCGCTTGCAAGGTGTGAGATTTGGTAGGGTATGACAATATCGGAAATAGGCTGCGGGCCGCCGAGCGTGAGGGTAACAGTGATAGGGGTGCCATCTCCTTCGGCATAACAGCGACTGGTGCCTCCGGTGTTACAAGGGGTGGCGCCCGTGCTGGTAATGGCGGCCGAAATGGTGACCGGCTGGCCGAAAATGGAGGCGCGGGCGCGGCGCGAAGTAGCGCCGCTTGCGCCCAGTGTGGGGGTGAGGGTGCCGCCGCCGCTGACAGTGGTGAGGGTGACGGTGAAGAATTCGGAGGACTCCGTAGCCAGCGCATCCACCGTGGCAATGGTAATGGTGGCGGTTTCATCGGTGCCCATGGCAACCTGCACCGAGCCGGAGGCGGCGGAGACATAATCCGCCCCGTCTGTGGTCGCCACGGTCGCCCTGGTGGCGGTATCGCCGGTTGCGCCCACCGTGTAGTTGACCGTAACCGCCGCGGTGGAAGTGCCGTCCACCCGCACGGTGAACACCGCATCGCCGCTGTTGTCGGCCGCGCCGAGCGGGCCGATGATGGAAACCAGCCCGGCGGTGCGCGGATCCCGGATGGTGGTGGTGACCGAGCCCATGCCTGTGGCGACGGTGGGCAACGCGCCGGGGGTGCTTCCAAAAGCCCATCGGATATTGCCAATGGACACCCGCAAATTCTCATCGCCCTCCAGCTCTGCCATCATGTCGTCGGTAATGAGCAGGCTGAAAGTGCGGGATACTGCATTAAGGTCAAAACGAAGGACTTCGCCGCCGTCGTTGTGAATGAGGAACCCAGCAGGACTGCGGGAACCGTCAACGGTGGGCTGTTCGTAATCTGCGCTGCTTTCCAGCCCGTTCGATCCGCTCGACGCCCGGCCCCAATAGACATCAACCAGAAGCCGCTGCCCGTCATAAGGCTGCGCCTCGCTGAGCGAGATGGTGTAGTTGGCCCGGTTGCCCTCGGTAACGGAAGCCGGCCCCGAAATGGACACCGTCCAATTCATCGGGGCGGTCACCTGCCCCCACGCCGCCCCCACCATGGTTACGGCCAGCACGGCGGCCAGACACGCCCCCCGCCACAACCGCCACGCCCGGCCCATCACTCGCCCCCCGGGGGGGGGGGGGCGGGAGAGAATTCAGCAGGACTGGTGCAAGAGAGCTTCATCGGGTCCTCCAAGCGCTGCGGGTGCGCTGCTGTTGTCCTCCCTCCAGCCTAATGGCAAACCGCCCCGCTCTGCAAGTCAAAAACGCGCGGGGCGGCGTTTTTGCGGGGGAGGCTTGCGACATCAGCCGGGGAGCAGCAGCAGCACGGCCAGGGCGCTTTCGGCAACGGCGGTGGCGTAGAGGGGAGAATTGCGCGGCCCCCTGGCCGCATGGGCCAAATGCACGGCGGCGGCGGCCAGCCAGGCCGCGCCCAGGCCGGCAAAAAGCAGGGGATCGCCCGCGTAAAACAGGGCGAATGCGCCCAGGCCGCCGGCAAATGCGCCCACGGCCCGCAGGGCGGCGCTGCCCAGCAGTGCTCCGGCCCCGGCGGCCAGGGCGGCGGCCATGGCCGCGGCCCCGGCGGCGGCAAAGAGCAGGGAATCTCCCGCGTAAAGGGCAAATGCGCCAAAGGCGGCGGCAAAGCCTCCCAGGGCGCTCCAGCCGGGCCGCCCCAGGCCCCCCGGCGGGCCGGAGAGCCAGCGCGCCGCCGTTTGCGGCAGGGCAATGGCGTAGAGGCCAACGCCCACTGCCCCCAAGGCGCCCAGGTCGTGCAGAATGCGGACGGCGAGCACGGGGGGAGCTTAGCGAGTGCGGCGGCGGGCGTGGGCGGGCGCGCGGGGGCGCGGGGGCCTAAGCTGTGCGGGGGGGAAAGGAGGAGGGAGCTTTGGGAAAGAACGCGCAGATTGTGCTGGACTTTGTGGCGGCCTGGAATGGCAACGATTTGGACGCAATTATGGGCTTCATCGCCGCAGATTGCGTGTATCACAACATTCCGATGGCGCCGGTGAAGGGGGCGGAGGACATTCGCCAGACGCTGACGGGCTTTACGGGCATGGCCAGCGAAATTGACTGGGTGGTGCACCACATTGCAGAAAGCGATGCGGCAAAGGGCGATGCGGCGGTGGTGCTGACGGAACGCACGGACCGCTTTCTGGTGGGCGGCAAGTGGGTGGAGCTGCCGGTAATGGGCGTGTTTGAGATTGCCGGAGGGCGCATTTGCGCCTGGCGCGACTACTTCGATTTGGCGCAGTTTACGGGGCAAATGCCGCCTTCGGGCGGCGCGGAGGGCGGCGGCTGACGATGGCGGCTTCTTCGCAAACGCTGCGCGCGCCCGCTGCGCCCGCGCGCTCTGCCGTGGCGGCGGCGCTGGGCGAGATGGAGAGCGGGCGGCTGGACGGGCTGACGCCGGCGGAATTGCTGCGCTGGGCGGTGCAGCGCTTTCACCCGCGCCTGGCGCTGGCGTGCTCTTTTGGCAACCCCGAAGGGCTGGTGCTGCTGGATATGCTGCACCGCATTGAGCCGCGCGCGCGGGTGTGGACCCTGGATACGGGGCGGCTGCCCCAGGAAACCCACGATTTGGTGGACCGCGTGCGCGACCGCTACGACATTACGGTAGAGGTGGTGCTGCCGGATGCGGTGGCGGTGCAGCAGATGGTGCAGCGGCACGGCATGAATTTGTTTTACGAATCGCTGGAAAAGCGGCGGCTGTGCTGCAGGCTGCGGAAGGTGGAGCCGAATCGGCGCTTTTTGGCGGGACTGGATGGCTACATTACCGGGCTGCGGCGCGAACAGAACATTACCCGGCAAAATGCGCGTCGCGTGGAGGTGGAAGACGGCGGGCGCATGGTGAAAATTAATCCGCTGGTGGATTGGCGCGCGGAACAGGTGTGGGACTATGTGCGCGAACATTCGGTGCCGGTGAACCGCCTGCACGCGCGCGGCTACCCCAGTGTGGGCTGCGCGCCCTGCTCCAGGGCGGTGCAGCCGGGGGAAGACCCGCGCGGCGGGCGCTGGTGGTGGGAATTGCCGGAAACCAAAGAGTGCGGATTGCACGGAGAGGAGGAGAGCATTGGATCGGGCATATAACGAGGGCGCGCCGGGCGCGCAGTTTGAGGGCACGCAGTTTGCGCTGGGGCGGCGGGGGTTTTTGCGCGGCTCGCTGGCGCTGGCGGCGGGGCTGGCGGCGGCACCGCTGTGGCCGCTGCGGGGCAGCGCGCTTTCGGCAGACACGGAACGGCTGCTGCGCGAGAGCGGCTTCACCTACATTTCGCCGCTGCGCAGCAATGGCAGCGAAAGCGCCTGCCACGGCGAGGTGTGGTTCGGCTGGCTGCGCGGCTCGGTGGTGATCAGCGCCAACAGCGATACCTGGAAGGTGCGCGCCATTGCGCGCGGGCTGGATCGCGCGCGCATTTGGGTGGGCGACCACGGGCGCTGGCGCGCGGGGCGCAACGAGCGCTTTCGCAGCGCGCCCAGCTTCGATGCGCGGGCGGTGTTGTCGAAGGACGAATCGCTGCTGGACGAGCTGATGCAGCTTTACACGGGCAAATACCCCGGCGCGTTTTCGCGCTGGGAAAAGCGCATGCGCGACGGCTTTGTGAGCGGCGCGCGCGGGTTGGTGCGCTACACGCCGCTGTGAATTTGCCGGCGCGCTGACGGGGGCGATATGCCGATTGGCGGAATGCGCCTGCGGCAGTGGACGGCGGCGGCGGCCATTGGCTGGTCGCTGCTGGCGCTGTTTGCAGGGCTGCGCGCCGGGGTGGAAGAGGCGGCGCGGCCCTCGCCGCCCTTTGCGCTTTCGGGCATTGCAGATCACCAGGTGATCTATGCGGTAACGCCAGAGGCCGCGCGGGCGGGGCTTGCGCCCCGCGACCGGCTGCTGGCGGTGGATGGGGTGCCCGTCGGCGCATGGTTTCTGCGCTCCGAAAGCCGGCTGGGCGCTGGCGGGCCGAACCTTTACCTGGTGAAAAAGCCCGGCGGGCGGCAGGTGCAGGTGCGGCTGGAATCGCTGCCGCCGGGGCGCAGCCCCTTTGCCGCAGGAGAGCGATTGATTCGCTTTGGCGTTGCGGCAGTGGCTTTTTGTTATTTGGGCATTGGCTTTGTGGTATGGCGGATTCGCAGCGAGCGGCGCGAAAGCTGGGCGCTGCTGTTGTTTTGCGCCACCACCAGCTCCATGCTGTTTATTGCGGGGCGCTCTTCGCCCCTGGTGCTGCTGCTGAACGATTTGACGCTGCCCTTTTTGGGCGCGGCGGGCTTTCACCTGTTTACTACTTATCCGGTGGAGCCGCGCTGGATTACGCGACGCCCCGGCTGGCGCACGGCGGCCTATATGACGGCGGTGGTGCTGGCGCTGGCTACGGCGGCGTGGCACCGGTGGTCCGGCGCGCAAACGCCTTTTTTGGATCCGCTGCCGATTTTTTACGCCCTGGGGCTGATGCTGACGGGCACCGGCATTGCGATTTTTGAGCGCGCCCACAACCGGCGGCGCATTTCGGTGGATCGCGCAGATGTAATGCTGATTGGCGCGGTGGCGGGCTATGTGCCGGTCGCCTGCATTGTGTTCTGGCACTATTTTTACGGCGTTACTTTTCAGTGGACTGCCGGGCTGCTGGCGGGCTTTTGGTTTCCCGCCGCCGTGGGCTATGGCATTGTGCGGCGCGATTTTTTCGATTTGCGCGTGGCGGCGCGCAGCTCTGCGGCCCACGGCGCGGTTACGCTCGCCATTACCGGGCTTTTTGCGCTGTTCATTACCTCGGCAGATGCCGCCGCGCGGCGCTTCGATGTGGATGCCCGCGCGCCGGCTTTTTCGGTGGCGTTTTTGTTTTTTGCGGTGCTTATTTTCAATCCGCTGCGCGGGCGCGTGCAGGCGCTGGTGGATGGCTTCTTCGACCGCGAGCGCCGGGCCTACCGGCGCGCGGTGCGCGAAATATCCGAAGCGATGGTCTCCATGCTCTCGGCGCGCGAGGTGGTGGACCGCATTTTGGGCGCGCTGACCGAAACCATGGGCGTGGAGCGCGCGCTGGTGCTGCTGGCGCTGCAGGACGGCGACGGAACGCTGACCGTTGTGGCCACCCGCGGCAGTTGGGACGAAGACGCACCCGCCTATCGGCTCGGCCCCAATCACCCCATTTGCCGCAGTCTGTGGATGCAGCGCCACGAGCTTTCGCGCGAGGACTTTGACGAAGAGGCGGATCCGGAGACCCGGGAATCTTGCCGCGATGTGTTCGATACGCTGGATGTGGAATTGCTGGTGCCGATTTTGTTCGGCGTGGATTTGCTGGGGGTGATTGCGCTTTCTCGCCAGCTTGCCGGAGAGCGCTTTGGCCCCGACGAGCGGCAATTCATGCGCACTTTGGCGAATCAGAGCGCCATTGCCATTGAGAATGCCCGCGCCTTCAACGAGGTGGCGCAACTGAACCGCACTTTGGAAGCGCGGGTGGAAGCGCGCAGCCGCGAGCTGCGCGACACCCAGGCGCAGCTGATGCAGAGCGAAAAGATGCGCTCGCTGGGGCAGTTGGTGGCGGGGGTGGCGCACGAACTGAACAACCCCATTGGCTTTGTGCACGCAAACCTGGCGCTGCTGGAAGACTATGTGGGGCGGCTGGTGAAGCCGGAACTGGACAGCGCCGCCCGCGCCCGCGCGCGCGAGGCCATTGCCAAATTGCTGGCGCGCAGCCGCGAGGGCACCGAGCGGGTGACGCAGATTGTGCGCGATTTGCGCACTTTTTCTCACACCGACCAGGCCGAGCTGCAGCAGGTTTCGCTGAACGACGAGATTGACCGAACGCTTTCGCTGGTGGAGCCGCGCCTGCGCGGCTGCCTGGAGATTGAGCGCGATTACGGCGCGCTGCCCCCGGTGCGCTGCTACGCCAGCCAAATCAACCAGGTCTTCATGAATTTGGTAATGAACGCCTGCGACGCCGCCGCGGGAAGCGATTGCGGCGGCTGCGGGCATATGCAGATTCGCACCCGCGCCACGCCGGAGGGCGTGCTGCTGTGCTTCACCGACGATGGGCCGGGAATGCCGCCGGAGGTGCTGGCGCAGATTTTCGATCCTTTCTTCACCACCAAGCCGGTGGGACAGGGCACCGGGCTGGGGCTTTCGCTTTCGCACGGCATTATTTTGCGCCACGGCGGAGAAATGACGGTGGAATCCGAGCCGGGGGGCGGCGCGGTTTTTTGCATTCGCCTGCCGCTCACGCCGCCCGCGGCCAGCGAGGCCGCGTGATTTCCCGGCGCGCACTGCGGCTGCGCCGCCTTGCCGCAAGGGCCGCCGTGTTGTGGGCGGTAAGCGCGCTGCTGCTCGCCGTTTACGGCCATGTGGCTGCGGAGCACGGCTTCGGCCCGGCGCAGCTCAGCTTCATTTTGAGCATGGTGGGGCTGGTGTTTCTGTTTGTGGGCGGCTTTGTCTGGCGCATCAAGCCGGGGCACACGGATTCGTGGGCCTTTCTGCTGTTCTCTTCGGCTGTGGCCACTACTTTGTTCGGCGCGGAACACAGCTATGAAGCGCCCGCGGGCTATGAGCGCCTGGTCATGAACCTGCCGCTGCTCGGCGCAACGACTCTTCACTTGTTTACGGTGTTTCCCACCGAGCCCCTTTGGATTGCAAAGCGGCGCGGTTTGCGCCTGATTCCCTATGGCGTGGCGGCGCTGGCGGCGGCGGCCGCGCCCTTTGAGCGCGCCATGTCGCTGCCCCCCGGCGCGCTGGCCGCCGCTGGTTTGGGCGTGGTGGCAATTTGCGCGGCGGGCGCGGCGGGGGTTTTGATTTGGGAGCGCGTGAAAATGCGCGGCAGCGCGGATACCACGGCCGCGGATATTGTGCTGGCCGGAATTTTGGCCGGCTTTGTGCCGGTGGGGCTGCTGTTTCTGCTGCAGATGCTGTTTGCGGTGACGCTGCCGCTTCCTTACGCCATGGTCTGGTTTGTGGTTTTTCCCCTGGCGGTGGGGGCGGGCATTGTGCGCGGGCAAATTTTCGATGTGCGCAGCCTGGCGCGCTCTTCCGCCGCCTACGGCGCGGCGACCCTGGCGATTACGGGGCTTTTCGCCACGCTCATTACCTCTGCCAATATGCTGTTTCAGCGCTTCAATGTGAATGCAAACTCGCCGTGGTTCTCGGTGGTGTTTTTGTTCTTCGCCATTTTGGCCTTCAATCCACTGCGCGAGCGGCTGCAAACTCTGGTGGATCGGCTCTTCGACCGCGACCGCGCGGGCTACCGCACCGCGCTGCGCGATATTTCCGAGGCGATGATTTCCATGCTCTCCATAGATGAAATCAGCAACCGCATGCTGACGGCCGTGACCCACACCATGGGCGTTGCCCGCGCCATGCTGTTGATTCGGCGGCGCAGCGGACAACCGCTGCGCCCCGCCGCCTGGCGCGGCGGCTGGCAGGCAGACCCCAAGGCTTTTTGCCTGAGCGGCGATCACCCCCTGGCGCTGCGTTTGGAAGAGCAGCGGCGGCCCCTTTCCCGCGCGGATTTCGATTCGGATGCGCCGCCGCTGCGCGACCCGTGCCGCGCGGTGTTTGACGACCTGGATGTGCGGCTGCTGGTGCCGATTTTGTTCGGCGGCGATTTGCTCGGCGCAATTGCCGTGGGAGACAAGCTCTCCGGCGAGAGCCTGGGCGCAGACGACCGGCAACTGCTGCGCACGCTTTCCAATAACAGCGCCATTGCCATCAAAAACGCGCAGGCGTTTGCCGAGATTGAGCAGCTCAACGAGACTTTGGAAGCGCGCGTGGCAGAGCGCAACCGCGAGCTGCAGGATACGCAGACGCAGTTGATGCAGAGCGAGAAGATGCGCTCGCTGGGGCAGTTGGTGGCGGGGGTGGCGCACGAACTGAACAACCCCATTGGCTTTGTGCACGCAAACCTGCGGCTGCTGGAAGACTATGTGGAAAAGCTGGTGCAGGCGCAGGAGAACGGCGCAAACGCCGGCAAGCCTAGCGAGGCCATTGAAAAGCTGCTGGCGCGCAGCCGCGAGGGCACCGAGCGCGTCAAGAACATCGTGCTGGATTTGCGCACTTTCTCGCGCATGGACCAGGCCGAGCTTTCGGACGCCGACCTGAACGACGAATTGGAGCGCACGCTGGGCCTGATGGAGCCGCGCTTCAAGGGCGGCATTGAAGTGCAGCGCGACTTCGGCGCGCTGCCGCCGGTGCGCTGCTACCCCGCACAGCTCAACCAGGTTTTCATGAACCTGCTGATGAACGCCTGCGACGCCCTGGACGGCTGCGGCGAGATTCGCCTGCGCACCCGCGCCGCCCCCGGCGGCATTTCCATCGAAATCACAGACTCCGGCCCCGGCGTTCCCCCCGAAGCGCGCGGCCGCGTCTTCGAGCCCTTCTTCACCACCAAGCCCGTGGGCCAGGGCACCGGCCTCGGCCTCTCCATCGCCCACAGCATCGTCGAGCGCCACGGCGGCAGCCTCAGCGTGCACTCCCCCCCCACCGGCGGCGCCACCTTCCAACTCCGCCTCCCCCTCGTAGCCAAGCCCCCCGAAGAGCCCATCGCCCAAGCCCACCCCTAACTCTTGGTGATCTTGGGGCCGATGTAGAGAATCTTCAGACGAGACTGCCCCGGCGGAACGGGCCACTCGAAATGAATGCGGAATTGCGGAGTTTTGATTTTGCCGTGCCACGGGCAGAACAGCCGGTTCGCAGAATTTTCCGGATCGGGAAAGGTCATTTCGTTTTTGAATTGATGCTTGTTGCCTTCCGACTCATCCGTGAACCATGCCTTGCCACCCTGGCTGTGCTGATTCCAGAGTGAAAGCGCCTCTGCATTGAGCGCCCCCCGGGCGGAGCGCCCACTTACAATGATATGCAGAGTTTCCAAAAGAACCAATGTCCTTCTGGCGACGACCGGGTAGAAAGTCTCGCGCTCAATTCTCTCCATGACGGAATCCGGGATTATGAGAAGCCCAAAACGAGAGCGGCAAATTTGAAGCAATTCTCTCCAGTTTTGAGGCTCCGCAAAAATTTCCCGAATCCGCTCTTCGAGATGAGGAACTTCCCACACATTGGGAATGCTGAGATGGCCAAGCGGATCTTCGGAAAGCCCATGCTGAATCAGCAGAGGAGTCTTCTCAAAATTGATCGCTCCCCCGGCGAAGCTGAAAACTCCAGAATCGTCTCCATTTTTCTCTCTCCTTGCAGCTTCTCCCAATCCATGGTCGGTGACATCCAGGCCCTCAAACTCGAAATAGTCGTCCTGCTCAGGCATACGGTCCTCTTCCAAAAACGGGCCGCTTTTGGCAATCCAGGAGAGGATCAGCCGCTTCTCATCCACCTGCGCCGCTTGCACAATGGCCTGGCTGCAGGATGCTTCACGAGTCACCTTTGCCAGGGACAGCTTGTTGGTGCAGTAGAGCTGAGAGCCGGAAACCGGCAATTGCATTTTCAGTTTTGCCAGTGCTGCAATCTCGTGAACAAACTCTCTCTCCGTGGCGAATTGACCCTGCAGGGAGGAATCGTTGAGATACCACCTCATGTGTCTTCCTTCCAGCCAGCCAGAACAGCGAGATCGGATTCTCCCTGGTCGAAAAATCCCTCCGGCCAGTTGTCAACCGTCCCCTTCGAATCAACCGACGGAGAAATCACCCCGTGATTTCCCTCGGAATCGACGCCTCCAAAAAAGTGAATCGCCACATCCGAATGGGGAATGACCTGTTTCTTCACCGCCATGCGAATTCCATTCAGCACATGATCGCTGTGGCTCTCCACCAACACCTGCACCCCGGCCGCGGCAAAGCGCGCCAGTATGCCGCCCATTTTCGACTGGGCGCGCGGGTGAAGATTCGCCTCGGGGCTTTCGATAATGACAACCTGTTCCCGGCGTGCGAGAAGCAACGCCACGAGAATAGGGAATGCGTAAGTGAGGCCATAGCCGATGTTGGCCGGCCGCCGGTCAACTCTTGGCATTCCGGTGTAGAAGCCTATGCGAACCAGTGAAGTGCGTTGAATCTCGCCTGCATCTGCCCCTGCATTGGGGGGAAACAACTCGCCGAAATAGGCGTCGAGCTGCTGCCGCAAGCTTGGGACGGTTTCGTCCGGATGAAGACGCGCTTCGTCAATCTCTTCGTCTGCCATTTGTGCATACCACCAAGGAGCAAACTGGCCTTCATTGCCGACATCGGCATTAACGACATTCTTCACAGCGTCGGGCGACGGATACACCTCCGGTGTCCCGCCACGTGCCGCGCCCAGAAAAATCACATCCCGGATTGAGTCAATCAAGCTGTTGGGAGCCACCGCCCCATCGGGCTTCCATAGCATTTTGTCCCATTCCCTGGACTCTCCGGAAGGGGTGCGATGCATAACTCTCTCGACCTGAAAGGCATTCTGCATATCGAAGTGCCATGAAATTTCCTCTTCTGCGTCGGCAACCGAAATCTTTGCCTTGTTCGAATCATCCAGAAACACATCCTCCGGAGAGCCAAGGCGAATGAGCGGACCGTTCAGCGGAAGATGCTCAGAAGAAGGATCCAAACGCAGCCCTTGAGTCAAAAGTATCAACGAGTGCAATGCCGTGGACTTGCCAGCGGCATTGAAACCCGTGAAAAGGGTGAGCGGTGACAAGCCGACGCGCAATGCGGAAAAGCACTTCAGGTTCGAGAGATCGAGAGAGCGCAAAATCACAACGCCACCTGCAACCCGAGAGCTTGTTCGGCAAGCTGGTGGCGAGCATTCACAGCTTTGTTGCTATTGGTCGAATAAGTGACGGCATCCACGAATTTCTCGTTTTGCAACAACTCAATGAATTCCTTTTTTACCCGTTGGCCATGTTCTGAATCGGAGCTCAACTCTTCGGGGATTTGTGCCAGCATCACAGTGCAGACATCAAACAGAGAGATATTCAGAATGCCTCGCACCGCACTCGGGTCATCCAATGCAAGAGACTTGCGAAAAGCGTGCTTTCCAAAGAGATTGAGATTCGATTTCAGCGACCTGCTGAACGCGTCCCCAACCTTGCGCAGAGATTCGCACTCGTTGTTCATTTTCTGGAGAGACAGGGCCAAAAACGCGTCCATGTCTCCGCGATACCCTTCCCTTCCAATCAATATGAATGCGCAAAATCGGTTGATCGCCTCGCGGTCTCGCATGGTTTTGGCATTCAGCGATTCTCCGGTGGCCTGCAAAAACAATTGGCTCTGGGCCATATCCCTGAGCCATTTGGTTGCGGATCCGCTGTAAATTGCATTGCGCATTTGCTGGCGGCTCAGTTTCGTTTCACCGTTGACGCGTTCAAAAACATCAAGCCGGGCGCAATCCGGCACTTTGCTGTCCAGGATATATATGATGAGATGTGTGTCGAGAATCCGCTCTTGATAACCCACCGGCAAATCCCGAAAGAATTTCCCTTCAATTTCCTTCGAGTCAAGGCCCTTGAGTCGAAAATCGTTTTCCACATATCGGACGAAGGTCGTGATTCGCTGTAGCCCATCTACGACGATAATCCGGCCATCCGCCGCTTCCGCGACATAGAACACGGGGAGCGGAATTCGCATCAGGCAGCTTTCGATCAATTTCGATTGCTGGTCCGCGGTCCAGACGAAATCGCGCTGGAAATCCGGATCCAGAATCCATCGCTTCCTCTTGACCCGATCCAAAACTGCCGAAACAGTCCGCGTTTCCTGGCGAACGAACACGGAATCCAGAGGATACTCGCCCCAGCCGCTGCCAATGGGGCGGTCGAGTCCCTCAATGTTTTCCTCAGCTTGGCTCTGGGCGGATTCGACATCTGCCATTTGGGCCACCTTGTGAAGCGAACCGCCCGCACCCTACGCAAGCCGCCCGTATGAGTCAACCCCCCGCCGGGCCGTCAGGTGAGTGCGCCGCTGGCGGCGAGATCGGTGATTTGCTGCTCGGTGTAGCCGAGCAAGTCGCGCAGGGTCTCGAAGGTGTGTTGGCCGATGGTGGGGCCGGCGTGAAGGGGGCGGGCGGGGGTTTGGGAGAAGTGGGTGGTGGCGCCCTCGAAGGTGGCGCGGCCGAGGCGGGGGTGATTGAGCTGGATGAAGAAGCCGCGCGCGCGCAGTTGCGGGTCTTCGTGGAGATCGGTGGCGCGCAGCACCGGATAGGCGGGGACGCCGGCCCGGCGCAACTGGCGCGCGGCGGCGAAGGGCTCCTGCGCGGCGCACCATTTTCGCAGCGGCGCTTCGAGTTCGGCTTTGCGCGCGAGGCGGGCGGATAGCGCGTTCAGCGAATCTTGCGCGGGAAGTTGCGGCACGGTTTGGCAGAGCGCGCGCCACTGCGCCGGGGTTTCTGCGGCAATGGCAATGTAACGCTCTTCGCCTTGGGCGGCGAAGACGCCGTGGGGACAGGCGCGCTGGGAGCCGTGCCCCGCGCGGCCGGCCACGCGGCCGTTCAGCGCGCAATCCAGCAGCAGCGGCTCGATGAAATGAATGGCCGCTTCGATTTGCGAGACATCAATGTATTGCCCTTCTCCGGTGCGGGCGCGGTGGTGCAGCGCCGCGCCCAGCGCGGCCAGCGAAAAGCGCGGCGCAATGAAATCTGTGTATGCGCCCCAGGGGCCGGAGGGCAGGCGGTCCGGCCAGCCGGTAATGGCCACCAACCCCGCCAGCCCCGCGCCCTGCAAACCGAAGCCGGTGTAATGCGCCTCGGGGCCGGTTTGCCCGCGCATACAAGAGGAGAGCATGATCAAATCGGGCCGCCGCTGGCGCAGCGCCGGGTAATCCAGCCCCAGTTTTGCCGCGCTGCCGGGGGTGAAGGATTCCACCACCACATCCGCCCAGTCCACCATGCGCAGCGCAATCTCGCGGCCGCCCGGGGTTTGCAGATCTACCGCCAGCCCCAATTTGGATTGGTTGAAGTTGGGGCTGGCGTGATTGGCGTTGACATTGGGCGCGCCGTCTTTCCAAGGCGGCACCAGGCGCAGCGGGTCGAGGTGGTTCTCGGATTCCACATGGAGCACGCAAGCGCCCAGGTTGGCGAGGTCTTTGGAAATGAGCGGGCCGGCGGCTACCCAGGAGAAATCTGCCACCTTGAGTCCTTCGAGCAGCGCGCCAGGCGCGGCGCTTGCGCTGTGCACCGGGGGCGATGCAGTGCGTTGCGCCGGGGGCGATGCGGCGCGTTGCGTTTGCGGTGCGGCGCGGGGAGCGGGGCGCTGCTCGTCGAGCAGCGATTGGTGTTCGCCAAGGCGCGGCGCGGGTGCGCGGTAGCAGATAGGCGTGCGCGAAAGCCGCGCGAAAGGGCCGGGGTGCGGCGCGCCCGCTACCTCAACCCAGTAATCGCGCGCGCGAAGCTGCGGGTCGGCCAGCAAATCTGCCGCATTCCATGCGGGGCCAATGAGCCATTTGCCCTCCAATGCGCGGCGCTGGATTTCGGCCTTGGTTTGGGTCGCCAGAAAGTCCGTGAATTGCTTGAGGCCGCGCACCACATCGGCGGGCGTAATTTTGCCCGCGCCCACTGCGCCGAGAAAATCTCCCCAGTCCAGCTCGGCCAAATCGGAATCCAGCGCGCCCGCATCCGCGGCCCATTGCATCATGCCGCGCAAACTGCGCTGCCCCACTTCGCCGAGCAGCAGGGTCATCACCACATGGCCATCTTTGCACGCGGCGTGTTGCGGAAGGTCAAGGCCCGGCAGCAACTGCGCCGGGCCGTTCGCGCGGTCTGCGCCGAAGCCCGGCATATCGCTGCCCAGCAGCGAGGGGAAGCCGGTCTGAAACAGCAGCGTCCACACCACCGCGGCCTGCATGGCGCAATCCAGGCGCTGGCCGCGGCCCGTTTGCCCGCGCCCGTAAAGGGCCAGGATGGTATCCGCCGCGGCCTGCACCGCGCCGTGCATACTGCTTTCCGGCGCGCCCACCGGCAGCGGCGGGCGGTCGGCATCGCCCTGGAAGTTCATCAGCCCGCCCGCGGCCGCCAATGTGAGGTCGGTGGCCGGGCTTCCCGCCTCCGGCCCCGTCTGGCCAAAGGGCGTTACCTGGGTGTAAATGAGCGCGGGGTTCAGCGCGCGCAGGCCGGCGTCTCCCAGGCCGATGGCGTCCAGCGTGCCCGGCGCGAAGGACTCGATCCACACATCCGCGCTGCGCGCCAGCTCGCGCAGCCGCGCGCGGTCTGCCTCCACTGCGATATCCAGCACCACGCTGCGCTTGCCAAGCCCAAAAGCGCGCCAGAACAGCGAGCGCTCCGCCTCGCCGCCGCCGGGCGCGCCGCTTTGTGCGCCGGGCGCGGGGCCGCGCGCCGCCTCAAAGGGCGGCGTGAAGCGCGCCGCGCAGCCCCCCGGCGGCTCGATCTTGATCACCTCCGCGCCCAGATCGGCCAGCACGCGCCCCGTCGCCTCCGCCGCGGGCGTTGCCAAATCCAGCACGCGAATGTCCCCCAGCGGCCCTTCGGGGCCGCCGCGCTCGGCATGGGGCATGGCGGTCTCCTCCTCGCAGGGCGGCCAGTATAAGCCCCCGCGCGGGGTTTGCGGGGTGGGGGGCGGCGGCGCACAATGGGGGGCGCGGCGCGCGGTGCGGCCGCGGGCGTCGGTGGGCGGCGCGGGGAGGGATGGCGAATGGCGGAGGTAGCGATGGAGCTTGAGAATTACGATCCGATGGCGCCGGAGGTGCAGCAGGATCCCTTTCCGTGGTATGCGGCGTTGCGAAAGCGCGCGCCGGTGTTTCGGCATCCGCGCACGGGGATTTTCTTTGTCTCCACCATGCAGGCGGTGAATGAGGTGCTGGCAAATCCGCGCACTTTCTCTTCGCGCATTTCCAATCAGCAGACGCAGGCAGAGGGCGACATCAGCGAAAAGCTGGCGGAGATTGCGGCGCAGGGCTGGCCGCCGGTTTCGACCATGCTCACGGAGGATCCGCCGCTGCAGACGCGCTACCGCAAGACCTGCGGCCGCGCTTTTTCCACCCGGCGCATCAACGCCTTTGAGCCGAAGGTGCGCGCGCTGACCGACGAGATTTTGGACGGCTGGCCGCAGCGCGGGCCGGTGGATGTGATGAACACGCTTTCGATACCGCTGCCGATTCGCGTAATTGGCAGCGTGCTGCCCATGCGGGACGAGGCGCTGCAGCATGTGAAGCGCTGGTCGGATGCCTCGATTGTGGGGCTGGGCGTTCGCATTGACGACGAGACGCGGCTGCGCGCGGCGCGCACGGTGATTGAAATGCAGCGCTACTGGGCGGGAGAGTTTGAAGACCGCCGCCGCGCGCCGCAGGACGATGTGATCTCGGAACTGGCCGCGCAGAATTTCGAGGACGCCGATGGCGCGCAGCGCAAGCTCAACATTCCCGAGCTCATCAGCATTGTGCAGCAGCTTATGGTGGCGGGCAACGAGACCACGACCAAGGCCATCAACGAGATGTTCCGGCTGCTGGTGGAGAACCCCGCCGAATGCCAGCGGCTGCGCGAAGAGCCGGAGCGGCGGGCGGGGGCCGTGGAAGAGGTGTTTCGCCTGGGCTCGCCCAATCAGGGGCTGTTTCGGCTGGCGACCCGGGACAGCGAGCTTGCCGGGGTGCAGGTGCCGAAGGGCTCGACGCTGTGGGTGATGTTCGGCTCTGCCAACCGCGACGATTCGGTGTTTCCCAACCCCGACCGCTTCGACCCCGGGCGCGCCAATATGAAGGACCATGTGGCCTTCGGGCGCGGCGCGCACTTTTGCATTGGCGCGCCGCTGGCGCGGCTGGAACTGCGCGTGCTGCTGGACCGGGTGCTGGAGAGCATTGCCGAAATGCGCTTCGCGCCCGGCTTCCGCTTCCGCTACGAGCCGAGCTACATTTTGCGCGGGCTGGAAGAGCTGGACATTGAGATTGTCCGCGCCAACTGAGGCGCGCGCAAACGGCGCGGCGCGAGCCGCAGCACCAGCGCGGCGCGGCGGCTAGCGCAGCGACAAGGCGGCGGCGATGAGCAGCGTCACCGCAACCAGCAGCGTGCCCGCCGCGCCCACCAGGCGCAGTTGCGATTGCAGCGAATCGAACTTGAGCCCGATGGGATGGGCGATGCGCGACCCGAGCAGCACCACGCCGCAAATGTGCAACAGCGTGGGGCTGCCACCCTGCAGCTCTACCAGCGCCATGAGAATGAGCAGGAAGGGGACATGCTCGGTGAAGTTGCCGAAGCGCCGCATGGCGACGGCAAGCTCCGGGTTGTCGCCGTGAAACATGGAGATGCCGGTCTGCGAGCGCAGCCGGCCCAGGGGGATTTGCATGGCCACCATCAGAATTCCGAGCAGGACGGTGTAGAGCGTGGTGATCCAAACGCTGACATATGCCTCGGCCATTTTGCACTCCTCTCGCGGCCTCCGCCGGTTTGCCGGTGCGTAGATTCGCCGGCGGGCCGGGGGGCCTGGTTGGGGGGGCGGGGATTTCAGCACAGCCCGCGCCGCCGCGCCCGCCGAATTTTCGCGCCGCCCGCCCCCTGGGGGAGCAGAAAAAGCTGGCCCCGGCGTGGCGCCGTAACAGAATGGGGCACGGCCCGCCCGCGCGGCGGGCGCGCTAGACTGGCCGCAGGGGGCGAAACCACGGATGGAATCCACCCGCGCCATTGAAACCACGCTCAACATTGCGCTGGCCAGGCTGCTGCGCCGGGAGCGCCTTGAAGCGGATGGCGAGCGGAGCCTGCGCGCGCCTCAATACGACCTCTTGTTGTCCCGCGACGATGACCTCGTCGCCATGGAGGCGGAGTTTGAGCCCGCGCGGACCGTGCGCGCCGACGCCACTTCGCGCATGGGGCAGCGGGTGGATGGCAAGCCCATCGGCCTGGTGGCCGCCGTCATTTACCCCAAACGCTTCAGAAACCTGCGCGACGAGAAAATCGAAGCGGAACTGAAGCGCTGTGACGAGTTGCGCTTCTCCTTTGGCGAGCCCCGAAGCGGCGGCGAGCAACTGCCGCTGCGCTGGACTTCGTGGGAAACCGGCTCTGTGCGAATTCTCGCCGACCACCTGTGGGCGCGCTGGACGCAGAGCCAGCGTTCGGAAGACGAGCTGGCCCGGCTCGCCCGGATTTTGGACGAGCACATTTTCGATGCGGCGGCAATTCTCCATGTCAGCCCGGGCTCCAGCAAGCGCGTCATCAAAACGCTCGAGCTCGATGCATTGGGCCTCGAAGACCGCGCCGCGCTGCGGGCAGCGGCGCTGATTTTGTGCAACGCGATGGTGTTTCAGCGGCTGCTGTCGAGTGTCGTCGAAGAATTGCCCCCGGCCGGGGAATTCGGCCAGCGGCAGGCCGCGCAGCAGTGGGAAAAGATTTTGCGCACAAACTGGCGGCCCATATTCGAGCCGGCGCGGCAGGCGGTGCTCGATATGGATCCCAAGACCGCCCAGAATGTTCTCGATGCGCTGCGGCCCGCAGCAGATGCGCTCTCGCAATCCAACATTCCCGTGCGCCACGATCTGGCGGGCCGCGTGTTTCACCGGCTGCTGATCGGCGGCAAATACCTGAGCCCCAACTACACCACCGTGCCCGCCGCCATTTTGCTGGCGACGCTGGCGCTGGATTGCCTCAATCTCGATTGGAGCGATGAGAAAGCGATTCGCGCGCTCAACATTGTGGATCCGGCCTGCGGCACCGGCACGCTGCTGGCCGCGGCGGGGCAGGACATCCGCAGGCGCCATATCCGCGCGCGGCTCGATGCCGCAGACAAACCTTCTGCGGTGCTGAATCGAACGCTGCTTGAGGATGTGCTCCACGGCTACGATGTGGTGCACGCCGTCGTGCATCTCGCCGCCGCCACCTTGGCCATGATGGAAGTCAAGCGCAAGATCCGCCGCACGCATCTCTATCCCATGCCGCTCAAGGTGGAAGGGCGCGGCAAAAATCAGACCGCGCATCTCGGCAGTCTGGATTTTCTCTCCACCAGCAAGGCGCAGCCTTGGCCTCTCGCGCTCTTCTCCGGAGAGCAGCCGGCCCGCAAGAAGGCGGCGCGCAGCGTCTCCGGGGACGGCGAAAAGGAGCGCCTGGCCGAACTGCCGCCCGTGGATCTGGCGATTCTGAATCCGCCCTTCTTCAAATCGCAGGGCATTGCGGATTCCCGGGGCTGGAAGCCTTTCTTCGGCATGATGACGAATCCGAAGGACGCCGAACTGATGCGGAAGGAATTGCAGCGCCGCCTGCAGCCGCTGCCCGCCTCCATGAAAGCCGGCGGCTCCGCCTTCATTCAATTGGTGGAAGAGAATTTGCGCGGCGACGGCAGCGTGCTGGCCTGCGTGTTGCCCACTGCGGTGTGGACCGGAAGCTCCTGGGCGGGGGTGCGCAGGCTCTGGGCCGAGCGCTACGCAATTGAGTGGGTGGTGGTGAGCCACGACGACCGCAACCGCACAAAGACGGCGAGCACGCCCGGGCGGCGCTTCATCTCCATGTCCGAATCCACCCGCATCGGCGAGACGCTGATCGTCGCGCGCCGCAAACCCGATTGCCAGAAAAACTCGCACCGCACGCGCATCGTCAACCTGGCGCACAACCCGGATCACCCCATTGAGGCCGCGCATTTGGCGCGGCAACTCAGCGAGCTGCAGGCTGAAGACATCCCCGGCCTGGAAGACGCGCCGGGGGTGGTGTGCAGCCTCCGCGCCGATTCCGAGCACGCGCCCTGGGGGCAGGTTCTGAGTGTCGCGCTGCCGCGCGAAGGCGACATCGGCGGCATAGTCGGCCCCGCCATTGCGCTGCGCGCCACCGGCCTTTTGCAAACCGCGTGGCGAATCGGCCGGGGAGAATTGCGTCTCTTCGGCATGGAGGAATCCTTCCCCATTCCCATCTGCACTCTCGCAGAATTGGCGGAGACGAGTCCGCCCGCCCTTGCCATCAAGGGCCGCGCCGCTCCCTGCGAAATGCACAATGAGGTGAACGGACAAGCTCCCGCTCTCTGGCATCACAGGGCCGACGAAACGACGACGCTCACAGCCCGGCCCAATGCGGGAATCTCGGCCAAGGTGGGCCGTGAAGATGAGGCGAATGCCCTGCTGCGATTTGCCGGCCATCTCCACATTGCCACGGAGTTGCGATTGCCATCGCAACGGGCCGCCGCTCTCTGGGGTCGGCGGAACATTCTGGGCGTCCGCTCCTGGAACACACTGCGGCTCACGACGGGCAAGACGAACAAAGCGGGGCGCCCCATACTGATGCCCCGGAGCGGACAGACTTCGCTGCGCGAGAAGGCGCTGGCGCTGTGGCTCAACTCGACGCCGGGAATTTTGCTGCGCATCGTCCACGGCAATCGCTCCTATCTGGGCCGCGTGGGCCTGCCCGTGGAAGTGCTGCGCAAGCTGCCCGTTCTCAATGTCCGCGCGCTCAGCGCCGCGCGCTGCAAGGCCGCCGGGCGGCTGTGGGACGATGTCGCCAAGCGCGAACTGCGCCCCTACGCCCAGGCGGAGGAAGACCCGCTGCGCCAGGAGATTGACCGCCGCCTGCTGCGGGAGGTGCTGGGCCTGCCCCAGAGCGCCGCGCAGGGCATTGCCGATCTGCGCGCGCGCCTGGTTGCCGAGCCCATGACGCAGGTGCGGTTTTGAGCGCTATGGTGTTTCATTCACCCGCGCAGGGGCAAAACCACCAGATGCGCTCATCCCGCAGCGTCGAAACCACGCTCAATGTCAAGCTGGCTGCAATTTTGCGCGGCGAGCGCCTGGATGCCGAAGCCGAGCGGCGCGTCCGGAAGGCGCAGTTCGATATCTTGTTGTCCCGCGACGACGACTTCGTCGCCATTGAGGCGGAGTTTGAGCCTGCCCGGACGGTGCGCGCCGACGCCGAATCGCGCATGGGGCGGCAGGTGGATGGCAAGCCCGTAACTCTGGTGACCGCTCTGGTCTATCCCGAACGGCTGCGCAATGTCTCCGACGCCGAGATTGATCGAGAACTGCAAGACTGCCGGGATTTGCGCTTTGCCTTCGGCGAACTCACAGGCCGCGATTCGAAGCTGTCTCTGATGGATCGCAATCAGCCCGTATCGCTGCGCTGGACTCCCTGGGAAACCGGATCGGTCTGGACACTCGCTGCCCACTTGTGGACGCGCTGGACACAGAGTCAGCGCTCGGAGGACGAACTCGCACGGCTTGCTCAGATTTTGGATGAGCGCATCGTCGAGGCGGCGGAGATTTTGCAAGTCAGTCCGGGCTCCAGCGGGCGCGTTGTCAAGGCGCTGGAGCTCGATGCCTTGGGCCTTGAAAAGCGCGCCGCGCTGCGGGCAGCGGCGCTGATTCTGTGCAATGCGATGGTGTTTCAGCGGTTGCTGTCGGATGTCGTCGAGGTATTGCCCCCGGGCGGGGAGTTCGGCCAGCGGCAGGCCGCGCAGCAGTGGGAAAAGATTTTGCGCACAAACTGGCGGCCCATATTCGAGCCGGCGCGGCAGGCGGTGCTCGATATGGATCCCAAGACCGCCCAGAATGTTCTCGATGCGCTGCGGCCCGCAGCAGATGCGCTCTCGCAATCCAACATTCCCGTGCGCCACGATCTGGCGGGCCGCGTGTTTCACCGGCTGCTGATCGGCGGCAAATACCTGAGCCCCAACTACACCACCGTGCCCGCCGCCATTTTGCTGGCGACGCTGGCGCTGGATTGCCTCAATCTCGATTGGAGCGATGAGAAAGCGATTCGCGCGCTCAACATTGTGGATCCGGCCTGCGGCACCGGCACGCTGCTGGCCGCGGCGGGGCAGGACATCCGCAGGCGCCATATCCGCGCGCGGCTCGATGCCGCAGACAAACCTTCTGCGGTGCTGAATCGAACGCTGCTTGAGGATGTGCTCCACGGCTACGATGTGGTGCACGCCGTCGTGCATCTCGCCGCCGCCACCTTGGCCATGATGGAAGTCAAGCGCAAGATCCGCCGCACGCATCTCTATCCCATGCCGCTCAAGGTGGAAGGGCGCGGCAAAAATCAGACCGCGCATCTCGGCAGTCTGGATTTTCTCTCCACCAGCAAGGCGCAGCCTTGGCCTCTCGCGCTCTTCTCCGGAGAGCAGCCGGCCCGCAAGAAGGCGGCGCGCAGCGTCTCCGGGGACGGCGAAAAGGAGCGCCTGGCCGAACTGCCGCCCGTGGATCTGGCGATTCTGAATCCGCCCTTCTTCAAATCGCAGGGCATTGCGGATTCCCGGGGCTGGAAGCCTTTCTTCGGCATGATGACGAATCCGAAGGACGCCGAACTGATGCGGAAGGAATTGCAGCGCCGCCTGCAGCCGCTGCCCGCCTCCATGAAAGCCGGCGGCTCCGCCTTCATTCAATTGGTGGAAGAGAATTTGCGCGGCGACGGCAGCGTGCTGGCCTGCGTGTTGCCCACTGCGGTGTGGACCGGAAGCTCCTGGGCGGGGGTGCGCAGGCTCTGGGCCGAGCGCTACGCAATTGAGTGGGTGGTGGTGAGCCACGACGACCGCAACCGCACAAAGACGGCGAGCACGCCCGGGCGGCGCTTCATCTCCATGTCCGAATCCACCCGCATCGGCGAGACGCTGATCGTCGCGCGCCGCAAACCCGATTGCCAGAAAAACTCGCACCGCACGCGCATCGTCAACCTGGCGCACAACCCGGATCACCCCATTGAGGCCGCGCATTTGGCGCGGCAACTCAGCGAGCTGCAGGCTGAAGACATCCCCGGCCTGGAAGACGCGCCGGGGGTGGTGTGCAGCCTCCGCGCCGATTCCGAGCACGCGCCCTGGGGGCAGGTTCTGAGTGTCGCGCTGCCGCGCGAAGGCGACATCGGCGGCATAGTCGGCCCCGCCATTGCGCTGCGCGCCACCGGCCTTTTGCAAACCGCGTGGCGAATCGGCCGGGGAGAATTGCGTCTCTTCGGCATGGAGGAATCCTTCCCCATTCCCATCTGCACTCTCGCAGAATTGGCGGAGACGAGTCCGCCCGCCCTTGCCATCAAGGGCCGCGCCGCTCCCTGCGAAATGCACAATGAGGTGAACGGACAAGCTCCCGCTCTCTGGCATCACAGGGCCGACGAAACGACGACGCTCACAGCCCGGCCCAATGCGGGAATCTCGGCCAAGGTGGGCCGTGAAGATGAGGCGAATGCCCTGCTGCGATTTGCCGGCCATCTCCACATTGCCACGGAGTTGCGATTGCCATCGCAACGGGCCGCCGCTCTCTGGGGTCGGCGGAACATTCTGGGCGTCCGCTCCTGGAACACACTGCGGCTCACGACGGGCAAGACGAACAAAGCGGGGCGCCCCATACTGATGCCCCGGAGCGGACAGACTTCGCTGCGCGAGAAGGCGCTGGCGCTGTGGCTCAACTCGACGCCGGGAATTTTGCTGCGCATCGTCCACGGCAATCGCTCCTATCTGGGCCGCGTGGGCCTGCCCGTGGAAGTGCTGCGCAAGCTGCCCGTTCTCAATGTCCGCGCGCTCAGCGCCGCGCGCTGCAAGGCCGCCGGGCGGCTGTGGGACGATGTCGCCAAGCGCGAACTGCGCCCCTACGCCCAGGCGGAGGAAGACCCGCTGCGCCAGGAGATTGACCGCCGCCTGCTGCGGGAGGTGCTGGGCCTGCCCCAGAGCGCCGCGCAGGGCATTGCCGATCTGCGCGCGCGCCTGGTTGCCGAGCCCATGACGCAGGTGCGGTTTTGAGCTGGGGCTTGCCACACGCCGGGCCGGGTGCGCTAGCATGGGATTTGACCGCCGGGAGGAAAAACCTTGGACTTTGAATACGCCGACAAGACGAAGCTCGCATTGGACCGGCTCTGCAAGTTCATGGACGAGCACATCTACCCCATTGAGAACGACTACTGGGCCGAGCACGCGGCGCTGCCGGACCGCTGGCAGACGCCGCCGCGCATGGAGGGGTTGAAGGAGAAGGCGCGGGAGGCCGGGCTGTGGAACTTGTTCCTGCCCCACAGCGAGCGCGGCGCGGGCTTCACGAATCTGCAGTATGCGCCGCTGGCCGAGCAGATGGGCAGGGTGGGCTTCGCCTCCGAGGTCTTCAACTGCGCCGCGCCGGACACCGGCAACATGGAGGTGCTGGACCGCTACGGCAGCGAGGCGCAAAAGAAGCAGTGGCTCGAACCGCTGCTCGACGGCGAGATTCGCTCGGCCTTCGCCATGACCGAGCCGGCGGTGGCCTCTTCCGACGCCACAAACATTCGCACCGAGATTCGCCGGGAAGGCGACGAGTATGTGATCAACGGCCGCAAGTGGTGGACCTCGGGCATCATGGATCCGCGCTGCAAGATTCTCATCGTAATGGGAAAGAACCGCTTCGACGGGCCGGTGCACGAGCAGCAGAGCCAGATTTTGGTGCCCCGCGACGCGGCTGGCGTGCGCGTGGATCGGCATCTGCCGGTCTTCGGCTTCGACGACGCGCCCCACGGCCACGGCGAGGTGAGCTTTGAGAATGTGCGCGTGCCGGCGGGGAACATGATCCTCGGCGAAGGGCGCGGCTTTGAGATTGCGCAGGGCCGCCTGGGGCCGGGGCGCATTCACCACTGCATGCGCGTAATTGGCGTGGCCGAGCGGGCGCTGCAGAAGATGTGCGAGCGGCTGATGAGCCGCGAGGCATTTGGCAAGAAGCTCTACGAACACAGCGTGTGGGAGGAGCGCATTGCCAACGCGCGCATTGACATTGAGTGCGCGCGGCTGCTCACCCTGAAGGCGGCGCATATGATGGATACGGTGGGCAACAAGGTGGCGCGCGCCGAAATCGCCATGATCAAGGTGAAAGCGCCGCTGATGGCGCTCGCCGTGATTGACGACGCCATCCAGGCATTCGGCGGCGCAGGCGTGACTGCGGACTTTGGGCTGGCGCGCAGTTGGGCGGGCATGCGCACCCTGCGCCTGGCCGACGGCCCCGACGAGGTGCACCGCCGCAGCATTGCGCGCATGGAATTGAAGAAGCAGGCCGAGCGCGCCGGCATTGAGCTTTCCCGGAAGAAGCGCTGAGTTGAGCAGCGCAGCCGGCAACTCCGCGCCCACACCGGGCGCAAAGGGCGCGCCCCGCGTGGGCGGCGCATACGCCAACTATGTGGTGGGCGTGCTCAGCATCGTCTATGTCTTCAACTTCATAGACCGCAACATCATCTCCATTCTGGCGCAGGATATCAAAGCCGATCTCGGACTCACGGATTCGCAACTCGGCTTTCTCTACGGCACCGCCTTCGCCGTTTTCTACGCCGTCTTCGGCATTCCCCTGGGGCGGCTGGCCGATGTCTGGGTGCGCAAGAACTTGATCGCCATCGGCCTCGCCTTCTGGAGCCTCATGACCGCGCTCTCGGGATTGGCGCGCAGCTTTGCCGCGCTGGGCGCTTACCGCATTGGCGTGGGCGTCGGCGAATCCAGCGCCACCCCCGCCGCATTCTCCATGCTGGGCGATTGGTTTCCGCCCAGGCTGCGCGCCACCGCGCTCGCGCTGTATTCCAGCGGCGTTTATGTGGGCGCGGGGCTCGGCATTCTGCTCGGCGGCTGGGTGGTGGACGGCTGGAACGAGCTCTATCCGCAGAACCCGCCGCTGGGGTTGGCCGGCTGGCACATCGCCTTCTTCGTCGTCGGCCTGCCCGGTTTGCTGATGGCATTTTGGGTGTGGAGTTTGCGCGAGCCGCTGCGCGGAATGAGCGAGGGCTTGCCGGAAGCCGCGCCGCATCCGCACCCCTTCCGCGAGTTCGCAGCCGAGTTGACCGCGGTGTTGCCGCCGCTCACCGTGTTCTCGCTGGCGCGGCGGGGCGGCGCTTCGGCCGCCGCGATCAATTTGGCCATGGCGGCGGGGCTGGTGGTGGTTTCGGCGGGGCTGATTGAGCTGCTCGGCGATCCCGAGCAGTGGGTGGCGCTGGCCATCGGCGTCTACAGCGCCGCCTCCTGGATTCAGGGGCTGCGGCTGCGCGACCGCGCCGCTTTCGAGATGATCTTCCGCAGCCGCGCCATGCTGCTGCTGTGCACGGGCTACGCCTCCTTCGCCTTCGTCACCTACGGCTTCAGCTTCTGGGCGCCTTCCTTCTTCGAGCTGGTGCACGGCAAGAGCAAGAGCGAGATCGGCACCATGCTCGGACTCGGCGCAGCGCTGGGCGGACTCATCGGCGTCAACCTGGGCGGCTGGCTCTCGGACCGCATGAAGCAGCACCTTCGCAACGCGCGGCTGTGGGTGGGCTGCATTGCGCTGGCGCTCACCCTGCCCGCGGGCCTGGGCCTGCTGCTCACGCAGAACCTGGCGCTGGCCTATGTGCTGTTCTTCGTCTTCTCCGTCGTCTCGCCGCTGTGGCTGGGCTCGGCGGCCTCTGCCGTAAACGAACTGGTGATGCCGCGTATGCGCGCCCTGGCCTCCGCCTTCTACCTGCTGCTCGTCACCTTCATCGGCCTGGCGCTGGGCCCCTACACCATGGGCAGCATAAGCGACACCCTGCACACCGCCGGCGCCGGCGAAGGCGAAGCCCTGCGCAGCGCCATGCTGGCCAGCTTCGCCATCTTCCTCCCCGCCGCCGCCCTGCTCGCCCTCGCCACCCGCTACCTCCCCAGCGAAGAGGCCAACCGCCTCGCCCGCGCCCGCTCCGCCGGCGAATCCGTCTGATCCAGCCCGAAAATTTCACTGTGCGCGGGGTGGGTGGACCCAGATGGGGGAGGACCAGGCGCGTTCGGCGACGGGGGCGAGGCAATCGTCGCCGGGGGGGCAGGGGTGCGCGCGCAGGCAGCGGCCCGCGGCGTCGCGCTCGCAGCGCAGCGGATCGCCGTTGATGGCGGGGGTGGGGAACTGCAGCGCGCGCACATAGTAGGCGGTCTCGCGCGCGGCGGCGGTGAAATCGGGATCGCTGAACTCGAAGGTGCAGCCGCCCTCGGCAACGGTTGCGGCGGCGGCCGCGCCTGATGCAGTGGCGGTGCAGTCGAAGCGCAGCCACGGGTCTTCGATCAGCATTTCGGGGGATTCTGCTTCGGATTGCCGGGGGCGAATGCGCACGATCTCTATGGCGGCGATGCGGTGGCGCGAATCGCCGGGGTGGTGGCACTCATCGGCGCAGAGACGCGAGAGCCGCGCTGCGCCCAGTTTGTCCCGCGCGGAAGCGGGGCAGCCCGGCTGTTGCATCCGCGCGCCCACGGCGGCGGCGCGGAAGCGCGGCGCTTCGGCCAGGGCGGTTTCGCCGCCCATGGGCAGCGCGCCGCCCGGCGCGTTCAGCAAATTGAACCACAGCAAAATGCGCGGGCCGCTGCTGCCGTATGCCTCCCTGCGCTCCAGTGCCGCGAAAATATCGCCGCGGGTGCGGCCCGCGGCGTGCACGGCGACCAATCCGCCGCTGCCGTAGAAAGATGCCTGGCGCTCGGTGTAGCGGCGCTGCGAAAGCGGCAGCTCTTCCAGAACGACGCGGCGCGAGCGCGCCACCGGGCGCTCCCCCCCGCGCAGGCTCCACCTGCGCCCGCCGGATGTGGCATCGGTAATGCGGCCGCGCTCTTTGAAGCCGTTGCCGGGCCGCGCGCGGTGCGTATCGCTGGATGCAATCAGCCCGAAGCGCAGCCGCGCCCCCGCTTCTCCCGTTTGCGAAAGGGCGGCCTGCACCGACATACCGGGGCGGTGATCCATGGCGGGCGCAAAGCAATCGCGGCACTGCCCGCAGTCGAGCCAATCGGCGACGGTCGCGCCGGGCACGGTGTTGTGCCCCGCCACGCCGGCGGCAATGTAGTTTTCGCGCGCCGCCGCTGCGCGGGTCTCGCAGTCCGCGCCGCCTTCGGCCTCGCAGCGCGCGCGCACAATTTCTCCCGCGCGCCAGCAGCACGGCAAATGCGACGCATCCGGCAGCGGACAAAACGCCCCATCGGCAAGGGCGGCGCGCCAGGGGCGGTATTCCTCGGCGCTGCCGTGGCCGGAATACACCTCGATGAGAGTCTCCCGCGCCGGGTCGTGCTGGCCGGGACGCAGCGCGGGACGCCAATTGGCCCGGGGCGGCGCGTTCAGCCCCCAGGTGGTGCCGTGGGGAATCACCAGCGCCGCCGCGCCCCAGCCGTCGAGCTTTTCGAAAAGCTCGGCGGGATTGCGCGCAATTTCAAGGCAATCATCGGGAAGCGCGCGGGTGGGGACGCCCTGGGGGCAGTGCGGCACCGCGGCAATTTCCTCAAAGCGGTGAAACCAATTGAAAATGCGCTGGCGGTTTGCGAAATCGGCCAGCGGCATGAGCCAGCGCGCCAGCGGCCCCACCGGCGCGCGCTGAAACTCCGCGCGGGGCGCGGCGATGGGGCGGCGCGGCAGGTTTGCGCCGTCCATGTCGCGCAACACCACATTGCGGTGGCCGTAGTGCGATGCGGCGTCGCCGCCCACCTGCGTCCATTCCCAGCCGAGAAAGCTGACGAGGTCCGGATTCGCCGCATCGGCCGCCGCGTTGCAATCGCGCAGCGCCTGCTGCGTTTCGCGCCAGTGGCGCGGCGTGAGTCCCTCGGCGTGATCGTTGATGCTCCAGAAATCCAGCGCCGCGCAAAAGCGCGCGTAGTCGCAGGCATCCGCCGGCGGGTGCGCGCCTTCGCCGCCCAGCAGCGGCAGGCTGATGGCAAAGGCGTCCAGCGAAAAGGTGGTGTGCGCGTGCAGGTCGCCGAACAAAATCTGCTTCGCCCCGGCGGCGGCCGCCGCGCCCGCCGGCACGGCGGCGGGCGCCACCGGCCGCGACGCTTGGGTCACCTCGCCCGGCCCCTCGTGCTGCCCGCAGGCGGCGCAAACCATGGCAAAGGCGCACAGGGCGGCGCGGCGCACTGCGGTGCTGAGCCGGGGAACACGAGCCGGGTGAGAGTCTCCGCCACGCTGCTTGAGTTGCACCGCGTTGCCCCTCCGCACGGCCGCCGCCAGACCCGGCCGGGGCCGCGCGGCCAGCATACACCGCCGCCCGCCCGCCGTGCCGCGCCTCCATGCGCCGGGGGCGGCGGCGGCGCGGGGCGTGTAAAATGCGCCGCAAGGAGGGCAGTCCATGTATGAGCAGATCCGCCTCGAAATCGCAGACCCCGTCGCCACCATCACCCTGGCGCGGCCCGCGCGGCTGAACGCGTTGACCGAGCGCATGCTGGCCGAGCTGCGCCACGCCCTGGCCGAGGCCGAGGCCGAGCCTTCGGTGGTGGGCATTGTGCTCACCGGCGAAGGGCGCGGCTTCAGCGCCGGCATGGACGCCGCCGCACTGCAGGGCGATTCCAGCGCCGGCGAAGACACCCAGGGCGCCGGCGACCCCGCGCTGCGCGCCAGCCCGGGAGACCCGCAGGCGGGATCGGCCTTCGGCGTTACCTACGGCTATTTGCTGAGCCTGCGCAAGCCGCTGCTGGCGGCGGTCAACGGCCCCTGCGCCGGGCTCTCCATGGTGATTGCGCTGCTCTGCGATCTGCGCTTCGCCGGAGAAAGCGCCGTGTTCCGCAGCGCCTTCGGGCAGCGCGGGCTGGTCGCCGAACACGGCAGCAGTTGGATTTTGCCGCGCCTGCTCGGCCCCGCCAAAGCGCTGGATCTGCTCTGGCACCCGCGCAAGATTACGGCGGCAGAGGCGCTGCAGCTCGGCCTGGTGAATCGCGTGGTGCCCGACGCCGAACTGCTGGACGCGGCGCGGGGCTACATCGCCGAACTGGCGGCCGCCAGCAGCCCCGCCTCGCTGCGGGTGATGAAGCAGCAGGTCTACCGCGCGCTCATGCAGCCGCTGGACGAGGCGATGAAAGAGGCCAACCGGCTGATGAGCGAGAGCTTCGAGCGCCCCGACTTCAAGGAAGGCGTGGCGAGCTTCGTCGAGGGCCGCCCGCCGAAGTTCCCCCGCATCGGCAACTGAGCGGTGATGGACTTTCCCGCGCCGCGCCGCGTTCAGCTTCCCGAGGTGGCGCTCTCGGTGCACGAGGCCGGCGAAGGCCCGGCCGTCGTGCTGTGCCACGGCTTTCCCGAAATCGCCTTTTCCTGGCGGCACCAAATGGCGCCGCTGGTGCAGGCCGGCTTCCGCGTCATTGCGCCGGACCAGCGCGGCTACGGCAGCAGCGATCGCCCGGAGCGCGTTGAGGATTACGACCTGCGGCATTTGACCGGCGATCTGGCCGCGCTGCTGGACGCGCTGGAGATTGAGCGCGCAATCTTCGCCGGCCACGATTGGGGCGGCTTCGTCGCCTGGGCCATGCCGCTGTGCTTTCCCGAGCGCTGCCTCGGCGTGGTGGGCGTCAACACGCCCTACGCGCCCTTCCCCACCACCAATGCACTGCGCGCGGCGTTTCCCGATCCCGAGAAGCTCTACATCCTGTGGTTTCAGGAGCGCGGAGTAGCCGAGGCGGTGCTGGATGCCCATGTGCAGCGGCTCTTCGAAATGCTGATGGTGCGCGGCGCGCCCGCACCGCAGGGCGCAAGCAGTCTGCGCGAGCTTCCCGACGCCAACCCCTTTTTGCGCCTCGCCACCAGCGAAGGCCCGCCGCGCGGCGCGGCGCTGCTTTCCCAATCCGAACTCGAAGTGTTCACCCGCGCTTTTCAGCGCTCGGGCTTCTTCGGGCCGATCAGCTGGTATCGCAACATAGACCGCAACGCCGAGCTGCTCCCCGAACTCGGCAAGCAGCGCCTGGAATTGCCCTGCCTGCAATTCACCGCCGAATGGGATTTGGCGCTGCCCCCTTCGCTGGCCGACGGAATGCCCGCGCTCTGCCCCGATCTGTTGCGCGTGGATATTGCGGCCTGCGGCCACTGGACTCAGCAGGAGAAACCCGCCGAGTTGAACGCCGCCCTGCTGGATTGGCTGCGCCGCTTCAAGAGCTGAGCGCCATGCGGCGGCGCAATTCGGCAGCCACCAGCCACAGGCGGTCCTGCCCCCAGGTGGCGAAGTCGGATTCGCCGGCGGGGCCGCAAATCCGGTAGCTGGGAACGCCCCACAAACCGAGTTCTCCGTAGAGCGCGCGGCGGTTCTGCTCCAGCTCTGCGCGCCAGTCTTCCGGCTGCGCCGCGTCGCGGGCCGCGGCAAAGCCACGCCATTCCAGCCCCGCATGGGCGGCGACTTCCGCAAGCCCCGCATCGCTGCCGGTGTTAATGCCCCGCGCAAAAGCCGCCTGCAAAAACGCGCCCAGCCACTCTGCGCCGCGGCCGCGCGAGCGCGCCCAGGGAAACAGCGCAAAGCCGCGCTCCACGGGGCGGCCGATGGGATCGAAAACCTTGCCGAAGGGCACGCCGTAGTAATCGGCCTCGCGCTTGGCGTCCTGGAAGATGTAGAAGCCCTTGGCGAGCGAGGCCGGCACCCCCCGCATCACCATGGGCATGACGGGGCGCAGCTGCAGGCGCGCGCCGGTCTCCCGCGCCAGCGCCAGGGTGGCCTCGTAGGCAATGGCGGTGTAGGGACTGCGCAGCGAGGGAAAGAACTCCAGCGAAACACCCGCCGCGCCCGCGCTCTCTGCGCCGCCCTGCGCGCCTGGGATTGCCGGCCGCGCGAAGCGAATGCCGCCGTCTCCGCCCTGGGCCGCGCCCTCGCCGCGCAGGCGGCGCTCCAGATGGTGGAGGCGATCCACGCCCCAATACCACTCGCCGCCGTAGTGGAACATGGCGCCAGAGTAATGGCGCAGCTTGGCGCGCAACCCGCTGCCCGCGGCGAGGGCGCGGCGGCGGGCGCTCTCGTCCGCCTGGCCGTAGCGCGCGGCCAGCCCGGCCAGCCCCGCCGCCGCGCCGCGCCACAGCGCTTCGCCCACGGTGGGGGCCAGCGCGGCAAAGCGCCCCGTCTCGATGGCGCGGGTGAGAATGCGCTCCGCAGTGCGCGTGTTTTCGGAGGCGGGGGCGCGCCCCGGATCGGCAAAGGCGAGTCCGTAGTGGGGAGCCACGGCGGCGGCATCCCGGCGCGCGTGGGCGGCCAGCAGCTCGGGCTCCGGCGCATCCACCTCGTTGGTGGGCGCCACCAGGTGCGGCTCAATGCGGACGGCGTAGCGCTCGGCCAGCTCGGCCAGGGCCTGCGCCGCCAGGTGAGAGTAGGGGTCGTCGCTGCGGTGGAAGTAGAAGATGCGCCGGGGAGCGCCCCGGGCGGCCCGCCACAGCCGATGCAGCGCGCGGCGGCGGCGCTGCCTGCGCTCGCTCACCAGGCCGCGCAGCAGCAGCGAAGCGAGGCGGCGCGCGAGAGGCCCCGGATTGCCCCGCGCCGCGAGCCTCGCGCTGCGCCCGCTCCCCACGCCGCCAGCATACCACCCCGCCCCGGCGGCCCGCACCCGCGGCAATTTCGGCAATCTGCCGCGCCCGCGCGCCAGATGTGGCATGATAAGCGCCGGGACGCCGGAGCGGTGCCCGGGCGGGCACGGCGGGGGCGCCCGCGCAGAGAGCAGGAGTTGGCCGTGATTCGCCTCGTCATCTACCGCGGGCTCTGCGGATTGCTGGCGTTGCTGGGCGTGCTGGCGGGCGGCTGGCTCGCGCTGCAGTCGTCGCTTTCGCTGCTGCCGGGGGCCGCTGCGCCTGGGCGGCTGCTGCCGCTGGGGCCGCACGGCGGCTTCTACATGGCCATTTGCGGCTGCGCGCTCATCGGCTGGGGCGGCGCGCTGTTCCACGCCGCGCTGCGCCCGGCAGATTCGCGCGGCGTCGGCACCTCCACCTCTCTGGCGCTCACACTGCTGGCCATTTACAGCCTGTGGGCCTGGTTCAGCGGCGATCTCGCCGTGCTGGGCCACCAGCTTCGCTGGGCCGCCGCGCTGGCGCTCGTTACCGCCCTTGGCTTTTTGTGGCTGCGCCCGCCGGTGGAAGAAGAAGAAAGCCCCCAGCGCATGGGGCCGCTGTAATGCGCTGGCTCGCCACCCTGCTGCTGTTGCTGCTGCTCGCCGCCAGCTATCTGCTGCCGCTCACCGAGTGGGGGCAGCGCGGCAGCGAGGCGTGGGCGCGCACCGATGTGGCCGGCGCCTTCGCCCGCACCGGCGAGCTGCTGCCCGAGTTCGCGCTGCAAACCCTGGAAGGCGAGCCGCTGCAGCTCGAAACCCTGCGCGGCAAGCGCGTGCTGCTCACCTTCGAGCGCAGCATAGACTGGTGCCCCCCCACCAAAGAGCGCCTGGTGGAGCTGCGGGCCAGCTTTGCGCGCCAGGACGATGTGGAGATTGTGTGGGTAATGGCCGAGCAGCAGATCAACGCAAAGGCGCGGCGCTTCATTGACGGCATGGGCCTGGAGCCGCGCGTGCACTTCGCCACCGATCCCGGCGGCGTCGCGGTGGATGCGCTGGGCATTCGCAAGGCGCGGGCCTCGAAGCAGGAGGCGGGCATACCGCACCCCGCCACCTATCTGCTGGACCGCGAAGGCGTGGTGCGCTTCGCCGATGTGCGCGAGGACTTCCGCTTCTGGGTCGCCCCCAGCCTGCTGCAAAACGCGTTGCGCGAAATTCCCTAGCCGCGCTTGCACAGGCCCGCGCTTTTGGAATCATTTCGCGGCATTTCGCAAAGGGGGGACGCGGAATGAGCGAGCAATCGAATCTCGCCTACGCCGGGTTGAGCGCGGCGGCGCGCGGCCGCGGCGCCGCCGGGGCGGGGGCCAAGCCGCCGCGCGGGGCCAAACCCGGCTCCGGCCGAAAGGGCCGCACGCCCAGGCCGCCGAAGCCCCGGGAGCGCGCCACGGCCAGCGATCTGGCCCGCAAGCAGCGCGACATTTCGGTTTCCGAGTTCTTCGCCAAGAACCGCCACCTGCTGGGCTTCGACAACCCCGCCAAGGCGCTGCTCACCACCGTGAAAGAGGGCGTGGATAACGCCCTGGACGCCTGCGAAGAGGCCGGCATTGCGCCGGATGTGCGGGTGGAGATTTTGCAGAAGTCCGAATCGCGCTTCCGCGTGGCCATTCAGGACAACGGCCCGGGCATTGTGAAGAGCCAGGTGCCGAAGATTTTCGGGCGGCTGCTCTACGGGTCGAAGTTTCACCGCCTGCGGCAGAGCCGGGGGCAGCAGGGCATTGGCATCAGCGCGGCGGGAATGTTCGGATTGCTCACCACCGGCAAGCCCGTGAAGATTGTGACCCGCACCGGGCGCGGCAAGCCCGCGCAGTGCTTCGAGCTGGTAATTGACACGCGCAGCAACGAGCCGAAGGTGCGCCGGGATGAGATTGTGAAGTGGGATCCGCCCCACGGCACGCGGGTGGAGATTGAGCTGGAGGGCAGCTACCGCGGCGGCCAGCATTCGGTGGACGCCTACATCCGGCAAATCGCCCTGGCGAACCCCCACGCGCAGATTGACTACCTGCCCCCCGCCCCCCAGAGCAAGGCGCCCCAGGGCAAAGCGCCCCAGGGCAAGACGGGCAAGGCGGCGGCGCAAAAGGCGCAAGCGCCCGAGGCGCAGGGCCTGCGGCGCTTTCCGCGCGTTACGAAAGAGCTGCCCCCCGAAACCGCAGAGATCAGCCCGCACCCCTACGGCGTCGAGCTGGGCGTGTTGATGCAGATGTTCCGCGACACCCGCTCGCGCAACCTGCGCGGCTGCCTGCAGGCCGATTTCTCCCGCGTCTCCGGCCGCCTGGCGGACGAGATTTGCGAGCGCGCGGGGGTGCGCAGCAACCGCAAGCCCGCAGAGGTTTCCCGCAACGAGGCCGAGCGCATTCACCACGCCATTCAGCAGACCAAGATCATGGCGCCGCCGACGGATTGCATTGCGCCCATTGGCGAAGCGCTGCTCGAAAAGGCGCTGCGCAAGGAAGTGCAGGCCGATTTCTACGCAACGCTCACCCGGCGTCCCGCGGTGTATCGCGGCAACCCCTTTCTCATCGAAGTGGGGCTGGCCTACGGCGGCGCGCTGTCGGCAGAGGAGCCCATCTCCGTCTATCGCTTCGCCAACCGCGTGCCGCTGCAATACCAGCAGGGCGCCTGCGCCATTACCAAGGCCGTCTCCGGCACCGACTGGAAGTCCTACCAACTGCAGCAGCCGCGCGGCGCGCTGCCTGTTGGGCCCATGGTGCTCATGCTGCACATCGCCAGCGTGTGGGTGCCCTTCACCTCCGAGAGCAAAGAGGCCATCGCCCACTATCCCGAGATTGTGAAGGAAATGCGGCTGGGGCTGCAAGAGTGCGGGCGGCGCGTCGCCATTCACATTCGCCGCCGCCGCCGCGAGGCCGACGAAGCCAAGAAGCGCGCCTACATTGAGCAATACATTCCGCAGGTCGCCGTGGGCCTGCAGGAGATTTTGGGCTTTGCGAACAAGGAGAGAGATTCGGTGGTGACGAAACTCACAGATGTGCTGAAGCGCAGCAGGAAGCTCTGAACATGGCCGCGCGCAAGACGCAGAAGCAGCCCGCAAAGGCCCCGGCGCAGATTGCCAAGCGCAACGAGAAGATGGATCAGCTCACGCTGAAGCTCATCCGCGACACCGCCACGGGGGTGCACCGCAGCATCTTGCGGCGCAACAAGCCCGATCTCTCCTTCCCGATTCGCTCTCTGGGCAATGTCTCCTACTCGCAAAAGCGCGGCTATTTCGAGATTGGCAAGCAGAAGAAGACGCGCACCCTCACGGTGAACACCGTGAAGAACTTCGCCCAGACCCTGCGCATGATGGGCCTTTCCAAAGAGCTGGTGGAAAACAACGACTTTGCCACCAAGCGCGACGCCTACTATCAGAGCAAGAACTGGGAAGAGGCCAAGTTCGACGAACAGAGCGAATCCGACACGGTGATGGACGACATTGAGGCGCTGTTTTCCATCCAGGGCCTTTCGCGCGAGCAACTGCGCTTTGTGCCCGACGAACACGGCGGCGCAGTGGCAGGCAACCTGGTGGTGATGGATCCGGACCGCGAAACCGGCGAGGTGGAGCGCATTGACTGCACGCGCTTCGGCTCCGGCGCGTATTCCATTCCCTCCAATGTGGAGCTGCTCTCCTTCCAAACCGATGCCAAGTTCGTGCTCGCCATCGAAACCGGCGGCGTGTTTCAGCGCCTGCAGAGCCACAAGTTCTGGCAGACCGCCAACTGCATTCTGGTTTCCATGGCCGGCGTGCCCACCCGCGCCACGCGCCGCTTCATCCGCAAGCTCTCGGACGAGTGCAAATTGCCCGTCTATGCCTTTGTGGATTGCGACCCCTACGGAATCTCGAACATCTACCGGACGCTCAAAGTGGGATCGGGCAACGCCGCGCACCTTTCGCAATTTTTCTGCGTGCCGCAGGCGCACTATCTGGGCGTCACCCCCCAGGATATTCGGGATTACGACCTGCCCACCCACCCGTTGCAGGCCGTGGATGTGAAGCGCGCCCGGGATGCGCTGAAGAACGACCCCTTCTTCCAGGCGCACAAACCCTGGCGCAAGGCCCTGAACGATCTGCTCAAAATGGGCGTGCGCGCCGAGCAGCAGGCGCTGGCGAAGTGGGGCCTCAACTATGTGATTGAGGAATACCTGCCCCGCAAGCTCGCCGCTCCGGCGAAGTTTCTGCCCTGAAAAAAGGAGGGACGCAATGGAGTTGCAGGAGCGGGGAGCAATCGTCACCGGCGCCGGCACCGGCGTGGGCCGCGCCACCGCGCTGCGTTTGGCAGAGCGCGGCTGCCATGTGGCGGTGAATTACAGCCGCTCGCAACAGGAAGCCGAGCAGGTAGCCGCCGAAGCGCGCCAGCACGGCGTGCGGGCCATGGCGCTGCGGGCCGATGTGTCGCAGGACGCCGATTGCCGCGCGCTGGTGCAGGCCGCGCTGGCCGAGTTCGGCCGCCTCGATGTGCTGGTGAACAACGCCGGCACCACGGATTTCATTCCCCACGCCAACCTGGAGGATGTGAAGGACGAGCACTGGGAGCGCATTCTGGGCACCAACCTCAAAGGCCCCTTCCAGTGCGCCCGCGCCGCGCGCGACGCATTGCAGGCCCATGGCGGCGGCCAGGTGGTGAATGTGTCCAGCGTGGCCGGCGTCTATGGCATTGGCAGTTCCATTCCCTACTGCTGCTCGAAGGCCGCGCTGAATACGCTGACCGTAACCCTCGCCCGCGTGCTCGGCCCCGCCGTGCAGGTGAACGCCGTGGCGCCCGGCTTCATAGACGGCAGTTGGCTGCGCGGCGGCCTCGGCCCCGCCTTCGACGCCGTCAAATCCGCCATGCAGGATCGCTCCCTGCTCGGCAAAGTGTGCACCCCCGAAGATGTGCGCGACGCCATCTTCGGCTTCCTCGAAGGCTCCGCTTTGGTAACCGGCCAGGTCCTCGTCGTAGACGGCGGCGCGGGAATCTCTTCGTAGTTTCAGTCTTCCTTCTCTTTGCGGCGGCAAGCGGGGCAGTGGCCGTAGAGTTCGTGGCGGTGGCGCAGCAGGCGGAAGCCGTGGCGCTTCACAATCTCGTCCTGGGCGGCCTCGATCATCTGGCATTCGAACTCGACGATTTTGCCGCAGCGGACGCAGACCAGGTGGTCGTGGTGTTCGTGCTCAATCTCGTAGCGCGTCACGCCGTCATCGAAGTGCTGTTCGCTGGCCAGTCCGGCTTCGCAGAGCAGCTTCATGGTGCGATACACCGTGGTGTAGCCGATGCTCGGGGTCTTGCTCTTGACGCGCTGGTAGATTTCCTCGCCCGTTATGTGCCCCGTGGCTTCCAGAAACACCTCCAGAATGGCCGCGCGCTGACGGGTGTGCTTGAGGTTGTGATCCTCGAGGTAATCGGCCAGCGCCTTCTGCTCCAGCTCGTGGGCCATGGCCGCCACCTTACGCCATGCGCCCGCGCGCTTCAAGCATTTTTGCCCCGGCCCCGCCGCGCCCCCGCGCGGGGCGCAGGGGCCTGCGGCGCGGGGCGCGGCGCGGGAGCGCCGAGGCGCAGATGGCCCACCACGGGGAGATGGTCGGAAGCGCGGCGGGCGGCGGCGCTGCGGTGCGCCTGAATGCTGCGCAGTTGCGCGCCGCGCGCGTAAATGCGGTCGAGCGCCAGCACCGGGCGCGCGGCGGGAAAACTGCGCGGCCAGGAGATTTCTTCGCCTGCAACCAGTTCGCGGTCCAGGGTGCGCGTGGCGTGGCAGTTGCGCCAGGCGTTCATATCGCCGAGCAGCACCACCGGCCCCTGCAGTTGCGGATGCTCCAGAATGAAGCGCACCTGGCGGCGGCGCGTGCGGTCCACCAGCGCCAGATGAGTCGCCACCACAGAGAGCGGGCCGCGCGCGCCCTGAAAGCACGCCGCCACGGCAGAGCGGCGCTCTACCCGGTTGAAGGAGAGATCGAGCGAGAAAATGCTGGTAATGGGCCAGCGCGAGAGAATGGCGTTGCCGATTTCGCCGCGGCGGTGCACGCGCGTGGCCACAAAAGCCAGGTGCATATGCAGTGCATCGGCCAGCATTTCCAGGGGATCGGCGGCGTCGAAGGGGCGCAGCACTTCTTGCAGCGCCACCACATCTGCGCCGAGTTCGGCGATGACCTGCCCGGCCCCGGCAGCGTCGGGTGCGCGCGCGCCCACGCGCCCTGTCCAGCGGTGCACATTGTAGGTGGCGACGATGAGATTGCGCCCCATGCGCTGGCCGCGCTGCAACTGCGCGGGCGCGCGCACCATTGCCAAATAAGGCGCGGCTGCAGAGAGCGCCTCTTTGCGCCGGGCATGGCGCGCCCGCTGTGCGCGGCGCGCGTCTCTGCTGAGGGTGGGCATGGCGGCTCCTGCGGTTTTCAGCGCTGCGCCGCGCCGGGTTCGCGCACCAGGGGAACAAAGCGCACGGGAAACACCGAGCGGCGCGAAATGCCCTGCGGGCCGCGCTCGAAGACAAACAACTCTTGATGCGCGCCGCCCACCGGAATAACCATGCGCGCGCCGGGGGCCAGTTGCTCCAGCAGCGCGGGCGGAGTTTCTTCGGACGCGGCAGTGACGAGAATGCCGTCAAAGGGCGCGTGCTGCGGCAGGCCGCGCCAGCCGTCGCCGGTAATCACCTGCACATTTGCAATGCCCAGAGCGGAAAGCGTTTGCCGCGCGCGCTCGGCGAGTTCGGGAATGATCTCCACGCTGTGCACCTGCGCTACGAGCCGCGCCAGCACGGCGGCCTGATAGCCCGAGCCCGTCCCCACTTCCAGCACGCGGTCGCCCGGTTCGGGGTTCAGCAACTCGGTCATGGCCGCCACAATGTAGGGCTGCGAGATGGTCTGCCCGAGCCCGATGGGCAGCGCGCCATCTGCATAGGCCCGCGCCGCAAAGGGCGCTGGCACAAAGCGGTGGCGCGGCGTTTCGCGCAGCGCGGCCAGCACCCGCGCATTGTCAATGCCCCGCGCCTCAATCTGCTCGCGCACCATGCGCTCGCGCAGCGCGCGAAAGTCCGCCGCATCCCCGCGCGCATCCGGCGCATCCGGCGAATTCGCGGGCGCACCCGGGCCGCAGCCCATGCCGAGCAGGCCCGCCATCAGCCCCGCCGCCAGTGGCCGGGCACGCGCCGCCACTGCGCCGCACCCGCCCGCCGCCGCGCCAGTGCGCGGAAGCGGCGCTTTCGCCCCGTCCCTGCTTTGTGCGTTGCGCGCCACCCAAGCTCCCGCCGCAAGCTTCCCACCCATGCCCCCCGCCCGTCAACCCGGCGCGGGGTGGCCTACACTGCGCGCATGGCAGCGCCGGATCAACGGGGCGATGGCGGCGAACCCCGCAGCCTGGACGACTGGCTGCGCCCGCTCTTCAGCGATTCGATTCTCTGGCCGGTGCTGGCCGTGGCCGCCATTGTGTTCGTAACCCTGGGCGCATCGCTGCTGCTCTTTGCGCTGGTCGAACGCCACCTCTTTGCGCTCATTGGCCTGGCGATTGCCTCCTTTGTCAGTTGCGATTATATGCTGCGCTCGCTTTTGATGGGCCACTTTGGCCTCGCGCCCCGCGCGCTGCTCTGCCTGTGTGTGCTCTCCATTGCCGCCGCCATTTTCGCCCATAAAAGTGGCGCGTTTTAGCGGGGAAGCTGCAGCAGCGGGCCCGCTTCGCTGTGAATTAACCGGGCGTCCACGCCGAAGGCGGCGCGCAACAAATCGGGGCGCAGCACTTCGGCGGGCGCACCGGCGGCGAGCACGCGGCCTTCGGCGAGCAGGGCGACGCGGTCGGCGCAAGAGAGAGCGGGGCCGAGATCGTGGGTGACCCAGAGCACGCTGCGCCCTTCGGCAGTCAATTGCCGCAGCAATTGATGCAGCGCATGGCGATGGGCCAAATCGAGATGCGCGCCGGGTTCGTCGAGCAATAACAAGGGCGCTTGCTGCGCCAGCGCCCTGGCAATGGCGGCGAGTTGCCGCTCGCCGCCCGAAACTTCCAGAATGGAGCGCCCGGCCAGATCGGCAATGCCGAGCCGCGCCAACGATTCCCGGGCCAGCGCCAGATCGCGCGGCGTCTCGAAGCCGAAGCGTCCCAGGTGCGGCGTGCGGCCCATGAGCGCCACTTCGAGCAGCGACCAGGGGAAGGCGAAAGCCGCCTGCTGCGGCACATAGGCCACGCGCCGCGCGATTTCCCGGCGCGGCAGCGACGGCAGCGATTCGCCGCAGAGCCGCAGCTCTCCCGCTTCGGGCGCGAGCAGCCCCGCGGCCGTGCGCAGCAGCGTGGTCTTGCCCGCGCCGTTGCGGCCCGCCAGCAACAGCACTTCGCCCCGCGCCAGCTGCAAATTGACGCCGCGCAAAATGGGCGCGGAGCGGAGCGTCACCTGCACGCCGCGCATGGCGAGCAGCGGCGCGCCCGGTGCGCCGTCCGCGCTGCGGACTGCGCCGCTCACCACGGCAGCGCGCTCCAATTGCGGCGGGCGCTGCGGCGCAGCAGCCACAAAAAGAAGGGCCCGCCGGCCAGCGCGGTCAGCGCGCCCACCGGCAATTCGCGGCCGGCGGGAAGCGTCCGCACTGCGGTATCGCAAATCACCAGAAATGCCGCGCCACCCAGTGCGGCGGCGGGCAGCAGTTGCCGGTGATCGGGACCCAACAGCAGCCGCAGCAGATGCGGGACAATCAGCCCCACAAAACCCACCAGCCCCGCCACCGCCACCGAAGCGCCGACCATGAGCGAAGTGGAAACCAGCAGCAGCAGTTTGATGCGGCGGGTTTCGATGCCGAGCGCCGCGGCGCTTTCTTCGCCCAGCGCCAGCAGGTTGAGCGCCCGCGCCAGCGGCAGGGCGCAGGCCAGCCCCAGCGCCAAAAAAACGGCCACCCAAATTGCGACATCGGCGCGCACCTCTGTGATGCTGCCGATGAGCCACAGAAAAATGCGCCCGCCTTCGACCAACCCCGAGAAAGAGGCGCAAAAAACGATGGCCGCCGAGGCAAAGGCGTTCAGCACCACGCCGGTGAGCAACAATGCGGCGGGGGAAAGCCGCCCCTGAGGCCCGGCAATGGCCAGCAATGCCAGCAGCGCCAGCCCCGCGCCGGCAAAAGAAGCCGGCGGCACCGCGCCCGCGCCCACACCCAGCGCAGGCCCCAGCACCAGCAGCGCCACGCCGCCCAGCGCCGCGCCCCCCGAGACGCCCAGAATGAAGGGATCGGCCAGCGGGTTGCGCAACAACGCCTGAAACAGCGCGCCGGCCACGGCCAGCGAAGCACCCACCAGCGCGGCCAGCCCCACCCGCGGCAGGCGCACCCGCCACAAGATGTCGAGGGCGGCGGCATCCGGCGAGGCGAGGCGCAACGCATCCCACGCCTCTGCGGGCGAGAGCGCCGGCCCCAGCAACACGCCCGCGCCCAGCGCCAGCACGAGCAGCGCCAACAGCCAGGCCGTGCTGCGCGCCAGGCGGCCCGGGGTGAGCGGCGTCACCGGCGCGGCTCTGCGCGCCCTGCGCGCTCGGGCGATTGCGCTGCGGCCGGAAGCTCGGCGGCAAGCGCGGCGGCGAGTTCCGGGCCCTGCACGATTTCGAAGAGCCGCAACAGAGCGCGATCCAGCCAAGGGCCGGGGAGCGTTACCTCGCCCGAGCGCAGTTGCACCACGCGGCCGCGCTGCACGGCGGGGAGCGAGGGCCAGCGCGCCCACCAGCGCGCCGCCGGCTGCGGATCCGGCGACGAATCGAGCAGCAGTTCCGGCGCGGCGGCGATCAGCCACTCTCGCGACACGCGGGGCCAGGGCGTCTTGAAAGAAGCGGCCAGGTTGCGAGCGCCTGCGGCGCGCAGCATATCGTCGAGAAAACTGCCCGGCCCCGCGACGAAAACCGGATCGCGCTCCACCACAAACAGCATCGGCACGGGGGGGCGGCCGCGCGTCAGCGCTTCGGCGCGGCGGCGGGCGCGGCGCAGCGCATTCGCCCGCGCCCCGGCTGCGCCGCTGCGGCCGACGCGCCGCCCCAGAGTTTCCACGCTGACCGCTACATCCTCGAAAGAAACCGGGTTGAGCTCCAGCAGCGGCGCATTGAGATCGCGCAAACGCTCCAGAAAACCGCGCTGCGCCACGCTGGGAACCGCAACCACCAGATCGGGCCGCAGCGCCAGCACGCGCTCCACGCTGGGATTGTAAAGGCCGCCCACCTGCGCAATTCCCGACAGCGATTGCTGCTGCGCCGAAAACGCATCCACCCCCACCAATGCATCTGCAGCGCCAATCGCCAGCAGAATTGCCGTGAGCGAGGGATACAGCGACACCACCCGCCGCGCGGGCTCTGCGGCTTCGGGGGATTGCGCAGCGGTGGGGGCGCGCGGGGCATCTGCGGCGGCGCGCAGATCGGCCGCGGGCGCGGGCGCGGCGGCCGAAAGCGCGGCCAGCGAAAACGCCAGCGCCGCCGCCAGGCAGAGCGGCGCGCGAATGCGGCGGCGCGGTTGGGGGAGAAGCACGGGAGCCTTTCGTTTGGGCGGCCCGGATATTCGCAGTCTTCGCCGCGCGGCGCAGGTGAGGGAGCCCGGCCCCAAGGCGGGGCCGGGCTCCGGGGTCTGCTACTCCGCCTCTTCCAGCTCCGCCAGCGTGGTCTCGCCCTTGAGGACGAGATAGGGCCGCAGCCGCTCCAGGCTGCGCTCACCGATGCCGCGCACATCGGTGAGCTGCTCCACGCGCTTGAAGCCGCCGAGCTGCTTGCGCAGCGCGACGATGGCCGAGGCGCGTGCCTCGCCCACGCCGGGCAGCAGGATGAGCTGCTCGACGCTCGCCGTGTTCAGGTTGAGCGCACCGCGCAACTCGCCGGCGATCAGCGGTTGCGCGCCCGCCAACAGCAGGGCCAGAGCCAGCCCCGCCGTCCGGGGCCACGCGCTGCGCCGGGCCGTCCGGCACACCGCGTCACGCCCCGCGAGCCGGGCGCGCTGCGCCCGGCCCAAGCGGATCGTCCGAAGGTTCAGATTCATCGCTTGCACTCCCCGGGACCTGGGTTGTGGGGAGAGCCGACGGGAATCCTATCACGCAATTGGCAAAGCGCCGCAATTTTTTTTCGCATCGGGCGATTTTTTTCGCGCGCCGCGCGCGTGAACACGCGTTCACATTTTCCAGGCCGCGCGCCGCGCCTACTCCTCCGCTTCGTCCTTCCGCTTGCGGCGCGGCTTCTTGTGGTGCCACGGCATATCGCCGTTCCCCGCCATGTATGCGCCGAAAATCATCATGGCGGCGAACATGATGACAATCCCCACCATGGCGATCTTTCCGAGAGTCTCCACCATTTCAGTTCTCCTCCATTGTCTCCAATTGTTTGATGCCCTTGTTTGCCTGCCAGAACAAATACACGCCGAGCAGAATGAGAATCGCGCTAAAGCTCAAGCCAAGCCAGAATGCGATGTCGAACCTCCCTGCAAGTCCCCGGCCAAAGGCGCTACCTACGACCAGGACCAGGATTGCGATGTCTGCGAGCAGCAGGCGGGTGGAGAAGTTGATGCGCTCTTTGACGCCTTCAATGTTCTGCATAGGGGCACTCCGCTCGCGGGGATGAGGGGATTTTGCGCTGCGCCGGTGGGGGTGTCAAGCTCGGCGCGAGAGGTGGGGGCGGTGAATTTGGCGACGCCGGCGGATTGGGCGGCTTGGGGGCGCGCGCTGGGGGGCGGGCTGGTGGATCTGGCGCTGCCGCCGCGCTGTGCGGATTGCGGGCGGGGCACGGCGGGGGCGGCGTTGTGCACGCGCTGCGATTGGCAGAGCGCTGCGCCGTTGCCCGAGGCTGCGCCGCCCGCGCCGGTGGCGAGCTGGACGGCGGCGGTTGCACACGAGGGCGCGGCGCAGGATTGGGTGTGGCGCTTCAAGTTCACGCGGCCCGGGTTGGCGGGACTCGATCCGCAGGCGGATGCGGTGGCGCGCTTCTGGATTCGCCGGGCGGCGGCGGCAGCGCGAGCGCGGGCTGGCGCTGCGCCGGAGCTGGTGTTGCCGGTGCCGTTGCACCGCCGCAGGCTCCGCGCGCGGGGCTTCAATCAGTCCGTTGCGCTGGCGCGGGATGCGGCGCGGGCGCTGGCAACGCCCTGGTCGGCCCGCGCGCTGCTGCGCATCCGCGATACGCAGAGTCAGACCGGGCTTTCGCGCAGCGCGCGGCAGCGCAATGTGGCGGGGGCGTTTCGCGCCTGCGGCCGCCTGCCGCGCCGCGTGTGGCTGGTGGACGATGTGGCCACCACCGGCGCCACGCTGGCCGCAGCCGCCCGGGCGCTGCGCCGCGCCGGGGCCAGGGAGATTCGCGCGCTGACTCTGGCCTGGCGGCCGCTGGCGCGCTGAGCGCCGCTTTGCGCGGTGCGGAGGAGCGATTCAGCGCGCGGGCTTCGCTCTGGAAGCGGCGACGGAGGCGGCGAGAACCTCGCGCAATTTGTCGGGATCCACGGGCTTCTTGAACAGCACGGTTTCGAGTCCGGCGAGGCGCGAGCGCTTGATAATGTGATCGCGGTCGTAATGAAAGGCGGTCATCATCAACACGGGCAAACCGGGATGGCTCTCGCGGATTTTCAGAAAGATCTCGTGGCCGTCCATGTTGGGCATGACCACATCGGTAATGACGGCGTCGAAATCCGCCTGCGCCAAACGCTCCAGGGCTTCCAGCCCGTCGCTGGCGGTGGCGACCTGGCAGCCGTCGGCCTCGAGAATCTCTTTCATGCTCTGCGCAATGCCGAGATCGTCGTCGGCCACCAGCACGCGCAGGCCCTGCAGCCGGGAATCGGGGCGGCGCTCGCCGCGCCGCGCGCGCAGGTCAATCATGCGCGCGGGGCCGATGTAATCGGCGGTTTCGTAGTGGTCGCTCTCCGCCATTTTCGCCAGGCGTTCGAGAATGCCGCCGATGCGCGCAATTTCGCGGCGCACGGCGTCCAGGCGCTCGGTCTCGACAGAGCTGTCGCGTTCTCCGGCCAGCCGCTCAATGTCGCGCTCCAGCAGCTCGGCCTGGTTCAGAATCACCGCCAGCGGGTTGTTGATTTCGTGGGAGAGGCCAATGGCCACCTCGCCCAGCGTGGCGAGTTTGTCCTTTTCCAGAATCTCGCGGATATCCTTGGCGAAGCCGATGGTGCCGTCCTCGCGCCCGGCATCGTCGTAGAGAATGGTGCCGGTGATGGCGACGGGAATGTGCTCGCCGCCGCGCGCCACCAGCGTGGTCTGAATGCTCGAGGCCACGCCCACGCCGCCGAATTTGCTGCTGCGCATGCAGGCCATGACGCGCCGGGCCTCTTCGCGGCTGGGATACACGCGCCCGACAGAGCCGCCGAGCACCTCTTCGGCCTCGTAGCCGAGCAGCTTGCTGGCGCCGTCGTTGTAGAAGATCACCGTGCCGTTGCGCGCAGTGGCAATGACCACATCGCTCGAACGGACGACGAGCTGCTTCAGGCGTTCCCGGCTGAGCGGAATGCGTGCCCCCCGGCGAATCCACCCGCGCTCAGCGGGCGCTCTGCGCCGCCAGCCAGCGCTCGCAGTCAATCGCCGCCATGCAGCCCGTGCCCGCGGCGGTGACCGCTTGGCGGTAGGTGGGATCCATGGCGTCGCCGCAGGCAAAGACGCCCTCGATGTTGGTGCGCGTGCCGCCGGGCGCAGCCTGGATGTAGCCCACCGAATCCAGATCGAGCTGGCCGCGGAACAAATCGGTGTTGGGCTTGTGGCCGATGGCGATGAACAGCGCCTCCACGGCGAGCTCATGCGATTCGCCGGTGTTGCGGTTCTTCACGCGCACGCCGCGCACGAATTCTTCGCCGAGCACCTCCTCCACCTCGGAGTCCCAGAGAAACTCAATCTTCTCGCTGGCGCGGGCGCGCTCCTGCATGATCTTCGAGGCGCGCAGTTCGTTGCGCCGGTGAATCAGCGTCACCTTCGGCGCGTAGCGGGTGAGAAACAGCGCCTCTTCCAGCGCGGTGTCGCCGCCGCCCACCACCGCCATGGGCTTGTCGCGGTAGAGCGCGCCGTCGCAGGTGGCGCAGGCCGAAACGCCCTTGTTCATGAGCCGCTGCTCCGAGGGCAGGCCCAGCCAGCGCGCCGAAGCGCCGGTGGCCACAATCACGCTGCCGGCCAAAAATTCCCGGGAATCGGTGGCGATGCGGAAGGGCGGCCCGCTGAGTTCGGCCTTGACGGCGTCTTCGAAAATGATGCGCGCGCCGAAGCGCTCGGCCTGCTTCTGAAAGCGCTCCATCATCTCGGGGCCGGTCACGCCCTCGGGAAATCCGGGGTAGTTCTCCACATCGGTGGTGAGCATGAGCTGGCCGCCGAACTGCAACCCCGCCAGCACCACCGGCTCGAGCTCGGCGCGCGCGGCATAGACCGCGGCGGTGTAGCCGGCCGGGCCGCTGCCCAGAATCAGAAGCTGCGCGCGCTCCGCTTCGGCGCTGCGGGCCGCGCCGCGCAGGCCCAGCATGCCGTCGAGCTGGCCGCGGCGCTCCAGCTCGGCCAGCTCGTCGAAGCCGCCCACATGCACGCCGTCAATGAAAATCTGCGGCAGCGTGGTGCGCCCGGCGCGGCGGATCATCTCGTCGCGCTTTTCGGGCTGCGCTTCGACATCCGTCTCGCTGTATTCCTGCCCCTTTTCGCGCAGCAGGTGCTTGGCGCGGTCGCAGAAGGGGCAGAGCGGCTTGGTGTAGAGTTCAACGCGGGCCATGTTTTTTTCACCTCCGGGGCCGGGGCAGGATAGCCGAGCCGCCTGCGCCGCTCACCCCCTCAGAGCGGCTCGGTAATCGGCAGATCTTCCCACAGAAGCTGCAAGAAGGTGCCGATGAAGAAGGCCAGAAAGCTCATGAGCAAAATGGCCGTGGGAAAGGCGAGGAAGGGCCAGAAGCCCAGAATGCGCGGCAGTTCGCCCAGCACCGGCTCCAGCGCGCGCAGCGCTTCGAAATCGGCGGTGCCGCCGCCGGGGCCCCAGTTGCGGCCCGCCATGAGCGGGCCGAGCAGGCAGGTGACGAGCAGGCCGAAGCCCGCCGCCTGAATGATGCCCAGCATGAAAATATCGCCGGCGCGGGAAAAAGAAACGCGGGGATCGCCGAGCCGCCGCTGCACTTCCACATACAGGTAGAGAAAAGTGGTTGCGCCCAGCACCAGCGCGGTGGCAATGATGTAAAAGGCCGATTGCTCGGCCAGATCCCAGACTTCGTCTATGAGAAACACCGGCAGGTAGCCCACGATTACGCCCGCGCCAATGCGCGGCACCGAGCTGTGGAAGAAGGTGAGATCCCGCTTCCACAAAAAGTGGTAGCCGAGAAACCACAGCGCGCAGGCCAGCAGCCCAATCACTTCCAGCGAGGCCAGCAGGTCGAAGAACAGCGGCGCGCGCTGGTAGGCGAGGGCCGCGCCCGCAAAGGGCAGCGCGGGCAGCAGCAGCGCCAGCGCGTAGTTGCGGCTGCGGTGGCGGGTGAGAACGCGGTCGCGCCGCGCGCCGCCGCCGCGCAGGTTTTCGGCGTGGCGGCGAATGACGGCGGCGTGGTGAATATCGTATTGGCGCAGAAACCAGGTTTCGAGCTTGCCGAGCAGGCGCAGGCAATCGCGGCTGCCGGGACGGCGCAAAAAGTGCGAGAGATCGCCCGCCCGCTCTGCGCCGCCGCCGGGCGCAACGGCGCGCAGCACCTCGTTCTCGCGCTCGCCGAAGGGCGAATCCTCGCTCTCGAAGGCGCGCGCGTCGCCGTCCAGGCACACTTCTTCGAGCCAGCGGTGGTAGGCGCGCTCGGCAGCGCCGGTCACCTGGCGATCCACGGCTTCGGCGTCGCCGCCGGCCAAGGCGTAGAAGAATGTGAAGTCGTGGGGATCTTGCGAGGGCTCGGCGCGGGCGCGGCCCGCCGCGTAATCGGCCAGAAACCCGGGCCGCACCCGGGCGGCCACCACGATATCCAGCGCCCGCGCCAGCAGCGCGCGCAGGTGCAGCGCCGGGAGCGAGAGCCGCGGGTGATCGGCCAGCCCCTTGTCGGCCAGAAAGCGCTGGGCGAGCAGGGCGAAGACGGCGATGTCCTCGGCGGCGCGGGGCAGCGCCTGCGCGCCCGCCAGCCGCTCCAGCACGCCGGCCAGCAGGCCGGGCAGCGCGCCGAGCAGCCGCAACATGAGCTCTTCGGCATCGCGCCGCCGGGCGTTGGGGTGCAAGCGGCGCGGGTGGCTCCACAAATCGTCGAGGCGCAGGTAGAGCTCGGTGGGATCGTGGCGTCCGGCGTGGAAAGAGAAAGTCTCGGGAAAGACGCTCTCGAAACCCGCGCCGGTATCGCGCTCAAAGCGCACCTCGCGCGCGTGGAAGGCAAAGCCCATGCGGCAGGTGACGCCGAGCCGCGCAATGCGCCAGGCGATGCACGGGATGCCCTCGCCTTCAGAGAATCGGTCGTTTCGGGTTTTCGCCGGACTCGTAGTAGGTCTCCACGCTGCGCGCCAGCTCGCGCACCCGCTCGGGCAGCGGACCCGGCCAGCGCGCGCCGGCCAGGCGCAGGCGGTCGAGCAGCAATTGGGCGTCGGGAAAATCCTCGCCCGCCAGAGTGTCGTCCACCGCCAGCCAATGTTCGATGGCTGTGTGGGTGCGCCGGGCGCGCTCGCCCAGCTCGCTCATGCCCACCGAGGCGATGCCCGCGCTGCGCACCTGCTCCGAAAGGGCGTGCAGTTCAATGCGCGCTTCGCCCAACGCGCCGCGCAGCGCGCCGCTCTTGCTGGCCAGCGCCGAGACGATCTTGTCGAAGCTCCGCTGCAGCGGCTCGTGGGAAATTTCCCGGGCCAGAATTACCTGCCCCGCCGCCAGCGGGTGAGCGCTGATGCGAAGCCGCAGGCGCTGCGGCAAATCCACCTCCTTGAAGGAGCGCTCGGCGTCGCGGCTCAGTTCCAGTGCTGCGCCAGCCACGCGCTCCAGCACATCGGCGGGCAGCACCTCGGCGAGCTTGCGGCCCCGGGGATCGCCGGAGACGCCCAGGTATTCCCGGGCCGGGCGGTTCATCGCGCGGATTTCGCCGTCGGCGTCCACCGCCAGCGCGCCGGTGTCGAGTTGATCCATCACCGCTTCCAGAAAGCGGTTGGCGGCGCGCAGGTCGGAGACCAGCCGCTCGTTCTCCCGCGCCAGCTCGTAGTGCTCGGCGGCGCGGCGCACCACCTGCTTCAGTTGGTCCGGCTCCCAGGGCTTGGTGATGTAGGCATAGACATGGCCCTCGTTGATGGCGCTCAAGATGGCGTCCATATCGGCGAAGCCGGTGAGGATGATGCGCAGTGTCTGCGGGTGGCGCGCAAAGACCTCGGCGAGAAAGGCGACGCCGGTCATCTCGGGCATGCGCTGATCCGAAACCACCACGGCCACCGGCCCCTGTTCGTCGAGCAGGCGCAATCCCTCCCGCGCCGAGAGCGCGGTGAGGACCTCGTAATCCTCCTCGAAGGTGAAGCTCATCGTCTCGAGGATGGCTTCCTCGTCATCCACGACGAGCAGGCGGGGCCGTGCCGACATCGGCGGCCACGGTAGCACCCCCTCAGTAGCGCGCGTTTTCGATGAGTTGGCCGGGGTCGCGGCTCCAGCCGCCCTCCCAGCGCGCCAGCAGTTCTTCGCCGGGGCTGCGCCCGCGCTCCAGCAGCTCGGCGATGGGATCGAGAAAGCTGCACTCGTCCGGCGCTTCGCCCTCGCCGTGGCCGATGCGCGCCAGCCCCGCGCGGGAGATTTCCAAAAGCTCCCGGGCCAGCGCCAGAACCGGCCGCCCCGCCACCTGCGCCGCCAACCCGCCGCGCGCCACCGCCGCCGCCGCCGCCTCGCGCTCGGCCAGGGACCAGCCCGAGACCAACTCCCATGCGGCGTCCAGGGCCGCGCCGTCGTAGAGAATGCCCTTCCAGAGCGCGGGCAGTGCGCAGATCAGCGCGGGGGGAACGGCGTCGGCGCAGCGCACCTCGATGAATTGCTTGAGCCGGACATCGGGAAACAGCGTGGTGAGGTGCAATGCGAAATCGTCCAGCGTGGCCCGCGCGCCGTGCAGGCCGTGCTCCATGAAGCTGCGGAAGGTGGCGCCATGGGCGGGCCGGTAGTGCTGCGCCCGGTGCAAATAAAACATCGGCACATCCAGCGCCCATTCCACATAGCGCTGGTAGCCGAAATTTTCCTCGAAAACGAAGGGGAGCAACCCGCAGCGCGCCGGATCGGTGTGGCGCCAGGCTTCCAGGCGGCGGGAGATGAAGCCGCTGCGGCGGCCCCGGTGCAGCGGCGAGTTGGCGAAGATTGCCGCGATGATGGGCGAGAGTCCCATGGCCGCGCGCATCTTGCGCACCATGTCGCCCTCGTCGGCGTAATCGAAGTTGGCCTGCACCGTCGCCGTGGCGTGCATCATCTGCAGCGCCAGCTCGCCCTGCGACGGCAGATAATTGCGCATGATGTCGTAGCGGGCCTTCGGCATATGCGGAAGTTCGGCAATATCGTGCAGCGGATGCGCGCCCAGCGAGAGCCAGAGCAGATTGAGCGGCTCCGAGACGCTGCGCAGTTGCGCCAGGTGGCGGTGAAATTCGGCGCAGGTCTCGAAGATGGTGCGCAGCGGCGCGCCGGAGAGTTCGAGTTGCCCGCCGGGCTCCAGCGTGATGGCTGCGCCCGCCTCGGCGAGTCCGATCAGCAGCCCCGCCTCGCGCACCGGCTGCCAGCCCCCCGCCTGTTGCATGGCGGCGAGCAGCGCGCCGATGCCGCGCTCGCCCTCGTAGGGAATGGGGCGCAGCGACGGGGCCTGCAGGCCGATCTTCTCGTGCTCGGTGCCGATGCGCCATGCGCTGCGCGGCGTCTCTCCGGCGCGCAAAAACGCAACCAGCTCCCGCTGCGACGAGAGCGGCTCCCCCGGCGGGGCGCTCAAGGCGTGGCGGCCGCTGCGAAACGGCCCACCAGGGTGACCCCGCCGAGGCGCCGACCCACACCGGCCTGCCTGCCGTGCAGGTCGCCCGCCACCCGTTCCTACAGCGCTTCCTGCATCGCCACGCTGAGGGGGTCAATGCCGAGCTCGGAGAGATACTCGTCCCGGTGCTCGCGGAAGCGGGGCAGGTATTCCTCGGGAATCTCCTCGACGGGGGGAGTCAGCAGCCGCGCCGGGTTCACCCACTTGCCGCGGTGCTTCACGCGGAAGTCCAGGTGCGGCGCGGTGGACATGCCCGTCGAGCCCACATAGCCAATGACCTGCTTTTGCCGCACGAGGTCTCCCACCGAGAGCCCCGCGTGGAAGCGCCGCAGATGCCCGTAGTAGGAGATGTAGCCATTGGCGTGGCGCACCTTGACGGTCTTGCCGAGTGCGCCCATCCAGCCCATGTAGGTGATTTTGCCGCTGGCCACAGACCACACCTTGGTGTCCAGCGGCGCGGCGTAATCTATGGCCGGATGGGGCAGGCGGATGCGGCGGATGGGGTGCAGGCGGCTGTAGGAGAAATGCGAACTGATGCGCCGGTAGCTCAGCGGCGCGCGCAGGAACTGCCGCCGCACCGAGGCGCCGTTGGCCCGGTAGTAACCGCCGCGCCGCTGCTCGCCGGGGCGGAAGTAGATGGCGGTGTAGTCGGCCCTGCGGTTGGAATAGTGGCTGGCCAGAATGCGCCCGACGCCCAGGTAGCGCTTCTCGCCGCCTTCGCGCAGATAGCGGCGCTCAAAGAGGGCGCGATACTGGTCGCCGGGCCGCACATCCCGGGAGAAGTCCACATCCCAAGAGAAGATTTCGGCGAACTTGCTGGCGATTTTCTTCAGGTCCTGCCGGGCGAGATCTTCGCCGCCGCCGGAGACGATGGAATCGTAGAGATTCTTGCTCACGGTGCCCCGCAACAGCGTCCGCTGCACCGCCACCGGCTGGGTGCGGCGCTTGGCGAGCAGGCCCTCCGGGCCGCGCACCAGGGCGTAGCTGTCCACGGGCGAGCGCTGGTAGCGGAACTCGATCAGCACGCCGCCGTCGTCCCGGGCCAGCGACCAGCGGTCTCCCGGCCGCGCGGTGCGGAAATCGAAGAGCGGCTGCAGGCCCGCTTCGACCTCTGGCAAAAAGGTCTCCGGGATGCCGTGGCGCTGGAAGGCCAGCCCCAGGGTCTCGCCGCTCCGCAGCGCGCCCTCCACCACCTGGTGCGTCGGCCCCGAGAGGCTCCTGCCCAGCTGGTTGCGCTGCTTGGCCGCCGTGTGCCATTCCGGCAGCTCGCGGGGCGCGCCGGCCTTGCGGCCCCCGGCCTCTTGCGCCGGCCCCTGGGCCAGCCAAAAGACGCCCGCCAAGAGGCCCATGCCCAACACGGCGCAGCCCACGCTCAACGCGTTGCTGCGCCAATTGGGCGCGCTGGCGCCTCCGGCGTTGCCGGCGCGCGGGCCGCCCTTGCCGCTGTTGCCAATCTGGCGCTTCGCGCGCCCGTCCCGAGCCTTCGAATCGATGTGTGTGTCTTCCACCGCCTTGCCCATCTGTGCTAGAACCCTGTTCCACGGGGGAGCCAAGGGGGCGCAGCATTATCCCGAAAGCCAGGAAAACCGCCACCCCTTTTTTGGGATTTTTGCTGGCCCTCGCCACGCAGGGCCTTTTGGCCTGTGCCTCCCTCCCGTCCATTCCGCTGGGCCTGCCGGTGCGCTGGCCCGATGGAGGCTCCGATTATCCCCCGCCTGCAGAGGATTTGCGAGGGGCGGCGGCGGAGATTTTGGCCCGGGCCATCCGCTTCGACACCACCAACCCCCCGGGGAACGAGGCCGCGCTGGCGGAATGGCTGGCGGAGGTGCTGAAACGGGAGGGCGTGGAGGCCCGCGCCGTCCGCCTGGAAGAGAGCCAGCCCAAGCGCGCCGCGCTGTGGGCTCGGGTGAAGGGAAATGGCCGCAGCCGCCCCGTGGTGCTGCTCTCCCATCTGGATGTGGTGCCGGCGGATGCGGCGCAGTGGTCTCTGGATCCGCTGGCCGGCGTGGTGGGGGGCGGCTTTGTGGTGGGCCGCGGCGCGCTGGACGCCAAGGGCATCGCCGTGGTGCACGCCCTCACCCTGGCGGCGCTGGCCCGGCGCGCGCCCCTGGACCGGGATGTGATCCTGCTCTCCACCCCGGATGAGGAGCAGGGCGGCGCACACGGCGCGGCGCGGGTGGTGGATTCTCACCGGGCGCTGCTGGGCGGCGCGGAGTTTCTGCTGGGCGAAGGCGGCGGCATTCGCCCCGGCGCAGACGGCCCCGATGTGTGGGGCGTCTCCTACACCGAAAAGCCGCTGTGCTGGCTGGAGCTGCGCACCCGGGGCGTCGGCGGGCACGGCGCTGCGGGCAGCGGCAATGCCGCCCCCGCGCGGCTGGTGCGCGCGCTCTCCCGGGTGCTGCGCATGGAGCACGAAATTCGCGTGACTCCCGAAGTGGCGCGCATGTTCGAAGCGCTTTCGCCCCTGGCCCCCGCGCTGGACCGGGAGAATTACCGCGCGCTGCGCAGCGCCCTGGCGCTGAATCCGGATTTCCGCAGGCGCTACCTGGCCGACCCGGGCCGCGAGGCGCTGGTGCGCAACACCGTCGCCCTCACCATGCTGCAGGGCAGCCCCCGGGTGAATGTGGTGCCGGCCACCGCCCGCGCCACACTGGATGTCCGCCTGCTGCCGGACGAAAGCTGTGGCGGCTTCGTCGAGGAGCTGCGGGCGGCGGTGGATGATTCCGGGGTGGAGATTGAGCCGCTGCTGCAATTCGCCGCCTCCGCCTCCCCCGTCGAGACGCCGCTGATGGATGCCATCCGCCGGGTGGCCGCCCGCCGCGATCCGCCCGGCGTGGTGGCGCCCCGGGTAATTGCGGGCTTCACCGACGCCCACTGGTTCCGCAGGCTCGGCATCGTCGCCTACGGCTTCGTCCCCCACCGGCTGCGCCCGGTGGAAACGCACGGCATCCACGGCCCCAACGAGCGCATCTCCATGGACAACCTGGTGCTGGGCGTCGAGATTATGCTCGAAATCCTCGCCGAGCTGGACCGCACCCCCGCACCCGGCTAGAGGTCATCTTCGGGGTTGGCGAGCTTGGTTAATGTTGAACATCTCCCGGATGAATTCCAGCACCTCTCCGCAGGTTCCTGCTGTGGAAAATGGCGCCTGTTTCCGGGCTAGAGCTTTGAGTTCACTCATTCTCCTAACGTAGTATTCTCCGTCGCACGCGGCGGCGAAATGCTTTTGGGGATCATTGGAATTCTTAAACCTCCCCAATTTCTCGAGCTGCTCGTCGGATTGACTGTCCTGCGAACCGCCGCTCTCTCTCGTAAACTTGTGGGAGATGTAGACAATCTGACCTCCCAGTTTGACTTCGAAGTCCAGAGATTTCCCAATCTCCCTGCCGTCTTTCTCCGACTTGCCTCTGATCTTCCCGCTCTGATCGATGTATAGTGCGTTCTTTCCCTTTGCGGGGAGCTTTCTGACGGTGACTCCGAGGGGCGTCAGATGTTCCTCTAGAAACCGTTTCGCGATGCCCTCGTAGAGATTCTGCCTACTCGGGTCCTTGGCGAACGCCGCGCGAGCGACCCTGCTACGGCCGATTTCCTCCCTAATCTCCTCTTCAGAGATCTTATGCTTTATGGAGAATTTCTTGATCTTCTCCATAAGACCCCGGTCACGGCGCTTCAAGAGACAAGGGATTTTCTCTGTGTTTCTCTGCCTTTCGGCATCTTCAATGCTGTCCCAATCAGGCTCCAAGGGCTTCACTGATAATGTCCTCCGCTTGTCGCCAAGAGATTCGCCTTCTGAACATACCGTCTTTTCTCGTTCCTTTGAAAGACGAGAGCGGCATATCGCCGGTTTTCTCTCGCAGTTCGGCCAGCCTATTGTTGAGCCGCCTCGTCGAGGGAACGGTTCCCATGACGAGTATTCTGGTTCTGCTTCGGGATGTTGCTTTTACCGCAAATTTGGGAATTTCTTCCGCGCCGCAGAATCTGATCGAGGGACCTTTTGTCCCGTCAACGGCAATCAATCCGAGGTTTCCGTTCTTCGCGTTGAAGCGGAACTTTCTCCGCGCCCTCTTTGGCATGGCCGATTCGATTGCCGCAATCGTGCCGATGCGCCGGTTCCAGATCCAGTAGGTAGCTGCCTTCCCATTCTTGCCAAACAAAGCCATTCCGACGGGCTGCTCTGTGTCTGCGAACATTTCCCCGGGAAGAGACACATAAGCCATGAGCCTCTTCCGAAATTCACCGGAGGTGATAAATGTGTCCGGGATGATTGCACACACATTCTCGGCATTCAACAAACACTTCTCCAACGCAACCTTGTAGAGATCGTCGAAATGGGTCTGCGGAAACCGAATTCCTCGCCTTTGGGCGGAGTTCTTGGCCAACCAAGGGGGATTGGTTATGACCGTCTTGTAACCCCTTGGAAAGGATTTTATCGTATCCCTCTTCACGATTCCCTTTTGAGCGGGCTGTATGTCATACTTCGAAAACCTCAAATCGTATCCAGCCTGCTCAAGGAGCACCGGGATGTTTCCGCATCCCGCAAAGGGTTCGAGCGCGCGCTCATTGGTGATTGCCAGAGCCTTTGCCCAATTCTGAAATGCCCTGGTTTGGAAAGGATTCCCCACGGTGAAGTAGCGCCCCATCTCGCGCTTCTTCTCTTCCATCGCTTTCGCTCCTTTTCCCCAGTTTGCCCTATTTCTCCGCGCCAGTTCTTCTCATTCTAACACGAGAATCTTCCTCAGCAAGCGTGAATTTCTATTTTTTCGCCCTCTCTTACTAACGGCGTTTGGCCTTTCTACCTAGGATCCCTCGTTGGTAGAGGGCTCAGCCGCCGCGCAGCTCCTGCACGCCTTGGTGGATGCACTCGAAAAGCGGCTCGATCTGCGGGAGCTCGAGGCAGGAGAAGGCGATGCGCAGATCGCGCCCGCCGCTGGCGATGAGTCCCGCGCCGTGGTGGTCGAGCAAATGCCGCCGCAGCGCCTCGGCCTCCACGCCCTGCAGCTCGATGCACATGAAGTAGCCGCTGTTGAAGGGATAGACGCGCCAGCTCTCCCGGAATTGCGGGCGCTGCGAAACCTCGAAGACCTTTTCGGCGCGGGTGCGCAGCAGCGCGCATTTCTGCGCGCGCTCTTCGGCGATGCTCTCCGCAACCAGGGCGCGCTCCACCAGCGTCTGCGAAAGCATGGGGCTGTTGGAAACGCCGCTGCGAATCAGCCCGCGCAGCTTGGCCTCCAGCGCGGCGCAGGCCGCCTCTGCGGTTTCGGCGCGCCCCGGCCCAATGGTGAGAAAGCCGCAGCGCAGCCCCCAGGCGAAGAGCTCCTTGGTGGCGCCGTCGAGGCGCAGCGCCAGCAGATTGGGGTGGCGGCCCGCCAGCCGCCCGAAGAGCGACTCGGTCATGCTCGGCCCGCCCGGCCCGTTCGGTCCGCTCAGATGGTAAAAGAGGCCGAAGTAGGCGTCGTCGCAGATCACGGCGAGCCGGGTGCCCGCGTTGGCCTGCGCAATCAGCGCCTCTTCCAAAGCGCGGCCCTCGGCCTCGCTGGGCATATAGCCCGTGGGGTTGTTGGGAAAGTTCAGCAGCACGATGAGCTTGCTGCGCTCCCGGGATTCCCGCGCCAGCGCCTCTGCAAAGCCCGCCGTGTCGAGCCCCCCTTCGGCGTTGTAGAAGGGAAAGGTGGCGATGCGCGCGCCGAGCCGCACCTCGTAGAGCAGCCGGTAGTTGCCCCAGAGCTTGTCCGGCAACAGCAGGCAATCGCCCGGATCCACCAGCAGATCGCCGAGCAGCGCAAGGCCGTGGGTAAGCGCGCTGGTGACGATGGGCAGGCCGACGGACTTGCCGCGCAGGGAGGGATTCTCGGCGCGCTGCTTTTCGAGCCAGCGGCGGCGCAACTGCGCGCGCCCGGCAGCCGCCGCGTAGCCGTAGATGTCGTCCGGCCCAAGGCCGCCGGGCGCAAGCTGGCGATGCAGCGACGGCAGATGCATGGCCTCCCCGGACTCGGTGGCGATGCCTATGGTCGCGTTGAAGCGATGCCCCTTCTGCTTCGCCTCCGCCGACTGCGAAAGAATGCCTTTCGGAAAGTAAATCCGGCGTCCAAGCCCGGAGAGCAACTCCAGAATCTCGGGAGCGGATTCCTCCAACTGCACATTCAACGCGCGAGCCAGCGGATTCAATTCTGCGTCGGCTTTGGGAGACATTCTTTTTGAGTCTTTGTCGCTCCGATGATGAGGAGTTCGTGGGATTCTTTTACATGGTGGCGGGTGCCGTTTTCAATGCGGTTTTTGCCGATTCGGGTTTCGCCCTGGCCCAGCGTGTATTGCCACTGGACCTCGATGATGCGGCAACCAGAATACCACTTTCGGACGGTTTTGCAGTCGTTGTAGGAGAGGATGAAACCGCCCGTGTGCGCCTGCAGAAGCCCGCGCAGCGCGGCATGGTCAAAGCCCCGGTGATGAACGGGGAAGTTGCGCTGCGGATAGATGCCGCGGAACATGCGGCTGTCTCCGTCGAGGTAGTAGGGAGGGTCGCAGTAGAGAAAGTCCCGCTCGTGCTTCGGCATGGTGGCCTGGAAAGATCCTTGATCCACCTTGAGATTCGGGCAGCGGAAGGAGCGCACCTTCCCAACCAGCCTGGCGAAGCGATCCCGATCTTCGTAGATGCGGGACATCCATCCCAGGAATCCAGGGCCGTAGCTGAGATTGTGGTTGAACCAGTAGTGCGCCGCGAGCTCCAGCCTGTCTTCTATGGGCCTGGTCTTGTTCCAGTGCGCCTTGAGCCGGCGCTTCACCTTTTCATAGTTGGTCTTTGTCGGCGTCCATTCCTCAATGCGGTCCGCAAGCCGCCTGGGCGACCGCAACTGAATCTTCCAATAGTTTGCGAGCACATCGAACAAGTCGTAGCCCCGAACCCGCATATCCAGCTCTTTCGCGCAGGCAATCTCGACGGAGCCTCCGCCCAAAAAGGGAGACGCCAGCGATTCCACATCGTCCGGCAGGTGTTCGAGTATGTGGCCAACGGCGAGGCTCTTGCCGCCCGCATAGCGCAGGGGCAGCCCGTTGTAGCGGCTGTAGCGGTAGCGCCCGCTGCTCTGCAATCCCGCCAGAAAAGTCATGCGGCCCGATGTGGGCAGAAAAGACTCCTGCATGACTTCACCCTCCCTCCTGTGCAGTGTAATTGATTGGAAGAAGCGGGCAACGGCCGCCCTTTGCCTTGGCGGGCGGCTCAAATGCGCCGCTGCACCTCCGGGAAGCTGCGCCACACGGGAATGCCGCAGAAGTTGCGGCCCTCGGTGCAGCGCGGGCGAATGAGGCCGTTTCGCACCACGCAGGGCGGCCCCACATGGCGCATGAGCTGCGGGTGCAGCGCGCGCACCTGCGCCATTTCGTCCATCGAGGCGTCGTAGATTTCGCGCTGCGCGCTCAGGCAGGTGCGCATGGTCCACTTGTGCAGCAGATGCAGCAGGCTGCCGCTCTCCTCGAAGCGCAGCGCGGTGGCGTTGGGCAGCAGGTAGAGCGCAAACTCCGGCGCCACGCCGAGCTTCAGCAGCCGGGCCCGCGCCGCCCAGGCCGCCTCTACGGATTCGCGGAACAGCGCGCGGCTCTGCGGCTCGGCGGCGATGAGCGCGGGCTCGATCACATCGGGCGCATCGGGGACGCTGCGCGACATGAGCGGGCGCGAGCCCGGCACCATGCGGTGGCGCTGATCCTGCGAATCGGCGGTGTGCGAAAGCTTCTTGCGAAAGGTGTAATGCGCGTGATTCAGCACGCGCATAAGTGGGGAGTGCACGCCCACATTCAGCGTGTCGAGGCGGTAGCGGTTGTGCGCGGGGTCCAGCAGCAGCAAAAGCGCCTCGTCATCGGACAAATCGGCCCGGCCCAGCACGCCGCGCACCGCGCCGGCGATTACTTCGGGGCCGCGCGCGCTCCAATCCACCAGGCGCGAGCGGCGGCCTTCCAGGGAGGAATCGAAAGCTGCAAGCGCCGCGGGGTCGGCCGACGCGGGTGCCGCCACGGCGGCTTCCACCACTTCGCCGGGCTCGAGCGGCGCCTCGCCAATGCGCGAAAAGAAATCGGGGTCGAGCTTCGATACCTCGCACACCATTGCATCCACCACGGCGCGCGCCTCGGTGGGCGCATCGCAGGCCGCGGCCATGCGCCGCAACCGGTGCAGGGTAATGCCCGACACCGTGTGCACCATGGCCGTGTGGCAGGCAATGGGCAGCACATAGCGCGCCGTTTCGATGGACTTCTTCTGCGTCTCGCGCTGCAGCCGCTGCGCGCTGCGCCGGGAATTGCCGCGGCGCAGCTCTGCGAGCACCGCGCGAGTCTGCGGCTGCAACTGCTCTGCGAGTTCGGCGTAGGCGCGCCAGGCATCCGCCACCGCGCGCTCATAGATTTCGCGGGCCTCGCCCTTCAGCGCAGCCGGCATATGCGCCCGCGCCTTGGGCAGCGGCACATAGCGCTGGCTCTGCTGCTCGGTGTTGTAAAAAGGATGCGCGTGGAGAAAGCACCAGACCAACTGCCGAGAGATTCCCGAGAGCGAGAACTCGAAGGTGGCGTGCTGATAGACCGTGTGGTGCCCGCCCTCGTAAGTCTGCGGCCCAATGCGCCGCCGCTGCCCCGGCGTCACCTCCTCCGCATCCACCACATGGTCTGCGTAGCAGGTGCGCGCCGCCGCAATGGCGTCGTCGTAGGGCGCCGCAAAGCAGTTTCGCAGCCGCACCACCGCCCCACCGTCCGTCACCATCCCGCGGCCCTCCCCCGAATGGCGCCACCATACCCGACATTCGGCTCCGGCTGCCACGGGAACCGCGTTATATTTCCCGCCGCCCGGCGGGCGCGGCGTGCTAGGCTTCCCGCAATGTTCGGGCTGGGCTTCTGGGAAGTGCTTTTGATTCTGGCGGTGGCGCTTCTGGTCTTCGGGCCGGCGCGGCTGCCGGGGCTGGCGCGCTCGCTGGGGCGCGGCCTCCGGGAATTCCGCCGCGCCTCTTCGGATCTGCAACAAGCCATTTTGAGCGCCGACACTCCAGATCCTGCGCCGCCGCCCCGCGCGGGGCCCGCCGACCAGGCCGCTCAAACTCCGCTGCCGGAATCGCCCGGGACGGATTCCGCCGCGCCGCAGGGCGCGGGGCAGCCGCCCGGCTCGGACGGCTGAGGCATGGATGACACGCCGCTGCCGCTGACGGCGCACCTCGCCGAGTTGCGGGGACGGCTCATCAAGGTGCTGGCGGCCTGGGCGCTGGGAGCGGCGGCGGCCGGGTTCTGGCACGAGGAGATCTTTCGCGTGCTGCTGCTGCCCGCCACGCAGGCGCTGGGCAGCGGAATGCTGCAGGCCATTGCGCCCACCGAGATTTTCTTCAGCTATGTGAAGTGCGCGCTGCTGGCGGGTCTCGCCTTCGCGCTGCCCATTATTTTCTGGCAAATCTGGGCCTTCATTGCACCGGGACTCTATCCATCGGAAAAACGCATGGGGCTGCCCTTCGCGCTGATCTCCACGCTGCTCTTCGCAGGGGGCGCGCTCTTCGGCCACCAGCTCGCCTTTCCGCTGGCCTTCCGGTTTCTGGCGGGCTTCGAAAGCGACTTTGTGGTGAGCGCCTGGACCCTGCGCGAAGTATTCGCGCTCACCACCCGGCTCATTCTCGCCTTCGGCGCGGGCTTTGAAATGCCGGTGCTGATCTTCTTTCTCGGCGCGGCGGGCATCGTGCCGCCGCGCCGCCTGCTGGCGGGCTTCAAATACGCCGTGCTCGCCGTCTTCATCGCGGCGGCCATCCTCACGCCGCCGGATGTGGTGAGCCAATTGCTGCTGGCTGCGCCGCTGCTGCTGCTCTATTTGATCGGCGTGGGCGCCGCGTGGATGTTCTCGCCCCGGCGGCGGCGCTGAACTGCAGGTCAGGCGCCGCCGGAATTGCGCGCGCCGCGCTCGCCGCGCAGCAGGGAGAGGGTGGTGCTGCGAATGCGGGCGGCCTCTGCCTCGGGGGATTCGGGCTCGAAGCGCTCGTCGGGCTCCACGGCGAAAATTGCCTGCCCCTTGCGCACCACCTCGCCGTCGCGCCCCGCCATGTGATTCTTCTTCAGCGTGCCGGCAAAAGGCGCGTGCACCTTGTTGAACATCTTCATCACCTCGATGACGAAGAGCGGCTGCCCTTCCTCGAAGTGCTCGCCCTCGTCAATGAGCGGCGGCAGATGCGGCGCTTCCCGGGCGTAGAAGGTGCCGCCCGAAGGCGCGGCGATTTCGTCGGCGGAAACCGGCGGCGGCGCAAGCGCCCGCGCGCCGGCCGCCATCTGCGCGGGATCGAGGAAGCGCGCGGGAAACACCGGCGACAGATCCGCCCCCACCGCCACCTCGAAAAAACCCGCCCGGTGTCCGAGGCGCGGCGCAATCAGCAGCAGAGAAAGCCCGAGCTGATAGCCCCGGTGCGCCGCCTGGCAGCGCTGCCACAATTCGGCATCGCCGCCGCACAGTGCGGCCGCGCCCTCCGCGCCGCCGAAGAGCGAGTCCAGCGCGGCGGCATCGGCTGCGCCGGTGCGCGATTCGACCTCGGCGTAAAAAGACAAGCCCTCGCGCAAAATCGCCGCGTCGTGATTCCAGATCTGCTCGCTGGGCGGCTTGTCCGGGTGCGCCTCCAGGCCCAGAAAGTGGTAGAGCCGCTCGAGCATATGCAGCGGATTGGCGGCGAATGCAATGCGCCCGCCGGATTCGCGCCAGAGCTCGCCGTGGTAGCGGCCCAGAAATCCGCCGAGCAGGTGCGGTTTGGCGAGCAACTGCCGCAGTGGGCGCAACAGCAATGTCTGCTTCGCCGCCAAAGTTTCGCGGGCGCTCTCGGCGGCGCTGCGGGCGAAATCGGCCCAGGCCACTTCGGGGTCCACGCTCACGGCAATCTCCTGCAGCGCGCCCACCGCCGCCAGGTAGGATTGCATGAAGCGCGTGTCGGGCTCGGCCATCACGCCCTGCCCCAGAAACCACTGCACCAGGCCGTAGTGCATTTCCAAATTGGTATGCAGATCTTCGCCGCGCAGTTCGGTGCGGCGCAAAATCTCGGCCATGCGCTCGTAGTTTTCGCGGCGCGTTTCGCCCTCGCAAAGCAGCAGGGCGATGTTCGAATCGTATGCGCCGGCCAGATTATACCAGATGAAGGTGCCGGTATCGGGATTGCGCAGGCCGATGCCCTGATCGAAGCGCGTCTCTTCCGGCAGCGGCGGCGACCAGCCGCGAATCACGCCGCCGGCGTGGGGCTGCAGTGCGTCGTTGGTCGCGTTGATGCGCGCTTCGAGTCCCGATCCGGCCCGCACCACGCGCTCGGGCTGCGGCAGGCGCGCGCCGTGGCGCGCCAGCAGCGCCATCGCCTCAATCAGCCGGTCCACAAAGAAGCACTCGCCCGCATCGCCGGGGTTGGTGAAGCGCAGCCCGTAGGCGATTTCGCTGACCGTATGCTCCACCTGAATGCGCGTGTTCATCTCCATGAAGAAATGATCGCCGCCGCTGCAAATGCATTCGAAGGTGGAGACCGAATCGAGCCCGGTGGCGGCGCCGAAGCGCGCGCCATCCTCTTCCATGTTGCGCAGCGCCCGGGCCGAGCGTTGCAGTGTCTCGCGGGCCGCGCCCTGCGCGCGCGCAATCTCAGAGTCCAGCATTTCGCGGGTGAGGGAGACCTCGAGCAATTTCTGCTCGTGCATCTGCAGCGAGCAATCGCGGCCGCCCAGCGAAATGCACCAATCGCCGTTGCCGATCAATTGAATCTCGTTGTGGCGAGTGCTCTCGAGATTCATCTCCACCAGGAAGTTGCGGTTCGAGCCGGGCTCCAGCGCCTTCGATTCGGCGAGCACATCCATCACCGCGGCGGCCACCTCCGGGGCGGCGCTCACCACGCGCTGCCCCTTGCCGCCGCCGCCGCCCACATGCTTGAAGCGAATGCGCCGCCCCGGGTGGCCGCGCCACAGCTCGGCGCAGATCTCTTCCGCAGCGCTCTGCAATTCCGCAATCTCCACCAGCTCAATGCGCGCTGCATAACCGGCCTGCAGCAGCGCCTCGGCCTGCCCGGCGGGAGTCCCGGCCCGCTGCCATGCATCGCCGAGCCCGTGTTTGCGCGCCAGGGCCGCGAGGCCAGCTGCGCCGCCGCGCTTCAACAGCGCGCGGGCCGAAATATCGTCCACGCCGGGAATCACCGCGGCGTCCAGGCTGCGCGCCAGCTTCTTGGCCTCGTCTTTCGCACCGGCCCGCGCAATTACCCGGGCCGAAGGGCCGATGAAGCCGAGCCCCGCATCTTCCAACGCCTGCACGAACTCGGCGTCCTCGGCCATGAAGCCGTAGCCCGCAAAAATGTGGCTGTATGCGCCCTGCTGCGCGATCTGCACAATCTCGGCAATGCGCGCGCCGCGCGCCTCGCGGCCCACGCCCATGTAATCCTCGACGCGGTGCACATTGGCGGGAAAGCGAAAGCCGCGCAGCTCCGGCGCCAGGCAGCGCGGATAGACCACCGAGTCTTTCTCCGAGAGCAGCATGCCGTATTCGCGCACGCCCATCTCGTCGAAGACATCGAATGCCTCCTTGCGCACCGGCCCGCGGCACACCACCAAAATCTTCATATCGTCCATGGCGAAAGAGCGCAGCCACGGGCTCTCACTCTTATGGAAGTGCTGCTTCTGCCCCGCGCCGTTTCGCATTACTCGGATTCCCGCTGCGGACCGCTCATGGCCTGCGGCGTGTAGGTGCGCATCAAAAAGTCAATGCTCCAGGCCAGCACGCGGCGGCTGCTTCCCGGCATGACCAACCGCGACACCGAACCCAGCGACAGCGCCTCTTTGGGATTCATCAGCTCGCGCTCGTAGGCTTCGCGCAGCCGGGCCAGGCCGGCTTCGCGCTCGGCCCGGGCCTGCTCTTCGGAAACGCCTTCGGCCATGGCGCGCCGGTGCGCGGCGTCGAGGGCGCGCATTTCGTCCTTGAAGACAAAGCCCGTGCCGCCGCCGGGGCCCATTACGGCAATGCGCGCCTGCGGCATGGCGAAGACCATGTCTGCCCCGGTGAAGTGCGTGTTGTAGGACGCATACGCGCCGCCGAAGGCGTTGCGGATAATCAGCGTAAGGGAGGGCACGCGCACATCAATAATCGCATCGAGCAGCCGCCTGCCCTCGAGAATGATTCCGCGCCGCTCCTGCTCGGCCCCCGGCAAAAAGCCGGTGGTGTCTTCCAGAAAGATCAGCGGAATGTTGTAGAGATTGCAGAAGCGAATGAAGCGCGTGCCCTTGCGCGCGGCGTCCACATCAATTTGCCCCGAGGCGACGGCCGAGTTGTTGGCGACCAGGCCCACGGCGTGGCCGCCGATGCGGCCGAAGGCGGTGACCAGATTGCGCGCGCGCTGCGGCTGAATCTCGAAATACTCGCCGTGGTCGCAGATGTTCTGAATGAACAGGGTGATGTCCAGCGGCGCGTTCATGCCCGCCGGCGAATCGAAGGTGCGGCGGAACAGCAGGTCTTCCTCCACCGTGAAGCGGTCCACCGGATCGGAGGTCTGAACGAAGGGCGCGGGGGAATGATTGTCGTTTGGCAGGTAGCCGAGCAGGCGAATGGCGGTGCGCAGCGAGCCCAGCTCGTCCGGGGTGGTGAGGTCGCAGACGCCGTTTTGCCCGTGCACGCCGGGGCCGCCCAGGGCATCGGCGCTCACATCTTCTCCCAGCGCGCTCTTCACCACGCCCGGCCCCGTCAGCCCAATGAAGGTGTCTTCGCACTGCAGCATGAAGGAGCCCTGGCGCGGCAAATATGCGCCGCCGCCCGCGTTGTAGCCGAACATCAGGCTGATCGAGGGCACCACGCCGGAGATGCGGCGCAGCGCGGCAAATGCCTCGCTGTAGCCGTCCAGCCCGCCCACGCCGGCGGGCACAAATGCGCCCGCCGAATCGTTCATGCCGATCAGCGGAATGCCGCGCTCTGCCGCCATGTAAATGAGCCGCGCGAGCTTTTCGCCGTTGGTGGCATCCATGGAGCCCGCGCGCAGCGTGAAATCGTGGCCATACACGGCCACATCGCGCCCGCCCACGCTGAGAATGCCGGTGACAATGGAAGCGCCGTCGAGCCCCGCGCCCCAGTTGTGCCAGAGCAGATTGGGCTCGCCATCGCCGAGCACGCGGATGCGCTCGAAGACCGTCATGCGCCCCTTGGCGTGCTGCACCCGCACCCGGGCCGCGCCGCCGCCGCGCAACGGCCGCGCCTCGAGCTCGCTGCCCAGCGCCAGCGCCTCTTCGTAGAGCGCCGCCGAGGGGTGCGAACCCGTGCGCTTCACTGTGGGCGCTGCCGGCGCCAGCGGATTCTCAAGGGCGTATTGCATCGCCTGGTCCATCTGCGCTTCGCCCCGCGCTCAGAGGCTCGAGATTTCGCTGATGCGCTCGTTCAGCCGCCGCTCGTAGGCCGTAATGTCCACCCCCGCGCGCGCCACTTTGGAATCCATGGCGGCCTGCGCCACCGCCGAGGCCACAAAGACCAGCACGCGCGGATCGAAGGGCTTGGGAATGATGTAGCGGGGACCGAATTCGAAATTCTCGCCGGGGTAGGCGTTCTTCACCACCTCGGGCAGCGCCTCGCCGCGCTGCGCCAGCTCGGCCAGCGCCTGCACCGCCGCCCGCTTCATCTCCTCGTTGATGGACGCGGCGCGCACATCCAAAGCGCCCCGGAAAATGAAGGGGAAGCCCAGCACATTGTTCACCTGATTCGGGTAGTCCGAGCGCCCCGTCGCCACGATGGCGTCGCCGCGAATCTGCGCCACCTCGTCGGGGGTGATCTCCGGATCGGGATTCGCCATGGCGAAGATTACCGGGCGGTCGGACATATCGCGGATCATCTGCGGCGAAACCAGGCCCTTTTGCGAGAGTCCCACGAAGACATCCGCGCCGCGCATGGCGCCGGCTAGGTCGCGGATTTCGGTTTCGACGGCGAACTCGCGCTTGTAGGGGTTCATGCCCTCGCTGCGGCCCGCGTGAATCACGCCCCGGCTGTCGAGCAGCAGCATATTCTGCGCCTGCACGCCCAGGTCTTTGTAGAGCCGGGCGCAGGAAATCGCCGAGGCCCCCGCGCCGGAGAACACCACCTTCACCTCGCCGATGGGCTTGCCGACGATCTCCAGCGCATTCAGCAGCGCCGCGCCGGAAATGATGGCGGTGCCGTGCTGGTCGTCGTGAAAAACCGGAATATCGAGGCGCTGCTTCAGCTCCTGCTCAATCTCAAAGCACTCCGGCGCGCGAATGTCCTCCAGGTTCATGCCGCCGAAGGTGGGGGAAATGAGCTCGCAGGTGCGGATAATCTCGCCGGGATCGCTGGAATTGATCTCGATATCGAACACATCAATGTCGGCAAAGCGCTTGAAGAGGACGCCCTTGCCCTCCATCACCGGCTTGCCCGCCAAGGCGCCGATGTTGCCGAGGCCCAGCACGGCGCTGCCATTCGAGATCACGGCCACCAGGTTGCCCTTGGCCGTGTAGCGGTAGGCCTCCTCGGGCTGCCGGGCGATTTCCAGGCAGGGATCGGCGACCCCCGGGCTGTAAGCCAGGGAGAGGTCTTCCGCCGTCACCGTGGGTTTGGTTGGAACGACCTTGATTTTGCCGGGGCGACCCATGGCGTGGTAGCGCAGAGCCTCTTCCTTGTCGTAGGACACGCAGCACTTCTCCTCACCGGGGGGCGCGAAGTCTAACAGATGCGCCGGGCAATTGCGCGGGGGCGCGGCCCGCGCCCGCTACTCTTTCAGCAGCTCCCGGGCAATCACCATGCGCTGAATTTGGTTGGTGCCCTCGTAGATTTGCATGAGCTTGGCGTCGCGCATCAGCTTTTCGACGGGATACTCGCGGGTGTAGCCGTTGCCGCCGTGCACCTGCACGGCGTCGGTGGTGACGCGCATGGCCACATCGGTGGCGAAGCACTTGGCAATGGCAGAGTGCTTGGAGGCCCGCAGCCCCCGGTCAATCATCCAGGCGCTCTGCCGGGTGAGCAGCCGGGCGGCCTCGGTGTCCTTCGCCATATCGGCCAGCATGAACTGCACGGCCTGAAAACCGGCAATGGGCGTGCCGAAGGCGCGGCGCTCCCGGGCGTAGGCCACGCTCTCCTCCAGGGCGCGGCGGGCAATGCCCACCGCCAGCGCGCCAATGCTGGGGCGCGTGGAATCGAGGGTGCGCATGGCAATGGCGAAGCCCTCGCCCTCCTGCCCCAGGCGCTGCCGGGCCGGCACCCGCACGCCGTCGAAGTGGACGACCCGGGTGTCGCTGGCGCGCTGCCCCATCTTGTCCTCTTTCTTGCCCGGGCTGAGCCCCGGCGCATCTCCCTCCAGCACGAAGGCGCAGATTCCCTTGTGGCGGGCGCTGCGGTCCAGCGTGGCGAAGACCGTGTAGAGGCCGGCCTCGCCGCCGTTGGTAATCCAGCACTTTGCGCCGTTCAGTATGTAGTCGCCGCCGTCCTTTTCGGCGAGCAACTGCAGGCCCGCCACATCGGAGCCGGCCTCGGGCTCGGAGAGGCAAAAAGCCGCCAGCCGGAACTCCCCGCCGGCGAACTCGAACCACTCCTTGCGCTGCTCCGGGCTGCCGGCCAGCAAAATGGGCGTGAGGCCCAGATCGTTGGCCATGATCGAGGTGGTGATGCCCGCGCAGCCCCAGGCCAGCTCTTCCACCACCAGCGTGGTGTCGAAGAGGCCGAGGCCGGTGCCGCCGTGCTCGGCGGGAATGCACACATGGGAAAGGCCCAGCTCCCACGCCTGCTTCAGCACCGCGCGGGGGAACTCGCCGCTCTGGTCGCAGCGCGCGGCAATGGGCGCGATTTCCTGGGCGGCGAAGCGCCGGGCGCTCTCCTGCAGGGCCAGCTGCGCGTCGTCGAGCTCGAAATCCATGGCGGCAGGTTAGCGCATTGGCCCGGGATCAGGCGGGGCCGCAGAGGCGGCGGGAAAGCCCGGCGGCGGCGGCCACCACCTCCGGCGCGAAGCGGCTGCGCAGCGCCTCCTCGCCGGCGCGGGCGGTGGGCACCGAGATGGAGAGCGCGGCGATCACAGCGCCGTCCGCGCCGTGCACCGGCGCCGCCACGCAGCACAGCCCCACCGCGCACTCCTCAATGTCGAGGGCGAAGCCCTGCCCCGCCACCGCGCGCAAATGGTCGAAGAATTTGTCGCGGTCCGTGATGCTGGCGGGGGTCGCGGCGGCCAGCGCCTTCCTGCGGATGAACTTGCGGTCCAGCCCGTCGAGGCGCTCGCTCGGCAAGAAGGCCAGCAGCGCCTTGCCGAGCGCGGTGTTGTGGGCCGAAAGCCGCAATCCGGTGCGCGAACCGGTGGAGAGGAGGCAATCGCAGATCACGCTGCCAATGTGCATTACCGAGAAACCATCGAGCACCGCCAGGTGGGCGGACTCGCTGGTCTTCGCGCAGAGCCCTTCCAAGGCGCGCTGCCCCTCTTTCGCCAGCGTGTTGTGGCGCTCAAAGGCCCGGGCCAGCGCCAGGCAGGCGCTGCCGAGCCGGTAGCGCTCGTCTTCGCACTGCTCCACATACCCCTTCTGTTCCAGCGTGGCGAGCAGGCGAAACACCTTGTTCTTGTGCAACCCGAGCCGCTTGGCGAGTTCCGTGACTCCGAGAATCTCATCCTCCTGGAAGGCCTCGAGCACGCACATGGCGTTCTCAACAGCGCGAATCACATAGTCGTCTTTGGAGCGCTTCAAAGGTGGGGGGCCTCCGGACGCCCGCGCGGGAGCGCGGCGCATCGTCACATTCGATTCTCAATCTTCTCCCAGTCGGCCAGAAACTTCGCAAGGCCGCTGTCGGTAAGGGGATGATTCGCCAACTGCCGCAGCACCGGCGGCGGAATGGTCGCCGCGTGCGCGCCGAGCAGCGCGGCCTGCGTCACCTGCTGCGGCAGCCGGATGCTCGCCGCCAGCACCTGCGACTCAAGACCGTAGTTGCGGTAAATCGCACAGCACTGCCCGATGAGCTGCATTCCGTCGGCGGAAATATCGTCCAGGCGGCCCACGAAGGGCGACACATAAGTAGCGCCGGCCTTGGCGGCCATCAGCGCCTGGGTTGCGTTGAAGACCAGCGTGCAATTGGTGGGCACATTCTCCGCCGAAAGCACGCGCAGCGCGCGCAGCCCGTCCAGAGTCATCGGCACCTTGACGACGATATTGTCGGCGATGCCGCGCAATTCCCGGGCTTCGCGCAGCATGCCCGCGCTGTCGGTGGCCGTAACCTCGGCGCTCACCGGACCCGCCACGAGCTTCGCAATCTCGCGCAGGATTTCCCGGGGCGCGCCCTGCTCTTTCGAGAGCAGCGAGGGATTGGTGGTCACACCGTCGAGCAGGCCCAGCTCTGCCGCTTGCTGAATCTCCGCAACGCTCGCGGTGTCTATGAAGAATTTCATGCGGCGGGCCCTGTGGTGAACCGGGGGGGAAAGGAGCGCCGGAAGCCGGGGCCGATAATGCGCCGGCTGCAGTGGGGTTGTCAAGGCGAAGTTTGCCCTGCAGTGCATTTTTTCCGTCGCTGGCGCAATTTTTTTCGGCCCCCGGGGAAAACAAAACCGCGCAAACCGCGCGCGTTGCGGCGCACGGGCCTTGCCCCGAAGGGAAGGCGCTTCAAGCCACTTCTGCGCCGCTTTGCGAAGTGAAGAGTTCGCGCAGCAGCAGCGCCACGCCAATCACAATAAAGGAATCGGCCAAATTGAAATCCGGCCAGCGATAGCCCGCAAACAGGTAGAAGCGCAGAAAGTCCACCACTTCCGCGGGATTGCGGAACAGGCGGTCGCCGAGATTCCCCAGCGCCCCCCCGAGAATGGCGCCCAGAGCGAAAGCCGAAAGCCGCTCCCCCGGGGCGAGCTTGCGAAAGAGCGCAATGAGCAGGGCCACTGCCAAAAAGCCGACGCAGACAAAGAACCAGTGCCGCCAGGGGTCCGGCGCCGTTGCGAGCAGGCTGAACGCCGCCCCCGGATTGGTGATGTAGGTAAGGGAGAAGAAGCCCTCGATGACCCGGATTTCCGCCCGCAGGGGAATCCGTGCCACCACCCAGTGTTTTGTGAGGAAATCCGCACAGAGCACGGCGGCGGCAACGCCGGAGAAAATCCGCAGCTTCGCAGTCATGGGCGGCGCGGCGCTCAGGACGCGCCCCGGCGCAGGAAGCGCTCGAACCAGCGGCGCTCGCGCCCCGGCGCAAAGGCGGGGCAGGTTTCCAGGGGTGCAGTGCCCGGCAAAAAGAACTCGCTGCGCCGCTCGGGGCAGCCGGAGAGCGCCAGCCGCCCGCTTTCCGGGTGAATTTTGGCCTCCACCACCTCTTTGGGCCGCGCAAAGCGCCCCGCAATGCGCCCTCCCGTCACTTCTTTGACGAAGCGCGCCCACACCGGCAGGGCGACGCTGCTGGAAGCCAGCCCCAGGCTGCGCGGCTCGTCGAAGCCCACCCACACCGCCACCACCAGCCGGGGCGTGTAGCCCAGCAGCCAGGCGTCGCGGTAATCGCTGCTGGTGCCCGTCTTGGCCGCCAGCGGCCCCGTAATGCCGCGCCGCCGCAGCCCCGCGGCGGTGCCCCGCTCTACCACGCCTTCCAGCAGCGAGGTGACCAGCCAGGCCGCGCCGGCGTCGAGGACGCGCTCGGCCTCGATGTCGGCCAGGCGCTCCACCTCGCGCCCGCCCGCCCCCGTCCCGGCTGCGGCCCCGGCCTCGGTTGAGCCGGGGCGGCGGGCGCGGGGCGCATCCGGCGTGCGCGGATCCACCACCGCCTCAAAGGTGCGCAGCCGGGGGCGCAGGCCGCCGTTGGCCAGGGTGGCGTAGGCGCGGGCCAGCTCCAGCGGCGAGAGATCTGCCGCGCCGATGGCCAGGCTCGGCACCTCCAGCAGCGTGCTCTCAATGCCCAGCCGCTGGGCCATCTCCATCACCCGGTCAATGCCAACCCGCTGCCCCAGCCCCGCCGCCGCGGCGTTGTAGGATTTCTCCAAAGCCCGGCGCAGGGGCACCCGCCCGTGAAATTCGCGGTCGAAGTTGCGCGGCCGCCACACCCCGCCCTCCTTCAGGGGAATCTCCAGCGCCTCGTCCTCCAGGTGATCGGCCAAAGTGACCTGCGGCCCGCCGGGGCCGGGCTCCAGCGCCGCGGCATAAACGAAGGGCTTGAAGACGCTCCCCGCGGGCCGCCGCGCCTGGTCGCAGCGGTCGAATTGGCTGTCCCCGTAATCGCGCCCGCCCACCAGCGCCAGCACCTGGCCGGTCTGCGGGCGCAGCGCCAGCAGACAGCCCTGCAGGCGCTGCCCGCCGCGCGGCGCAAGCGAGGCATTTTGCTGCTCCAGCCGCTCCAGCTCTTCCGTCAGCGCCCGCCGGGCCGCCCGCTGCAGGCGCAAATCCAGCGTGGAGTAAATGCGCAGCCCGCCGCTGGCCAGGGTTTCGGCGTCGTAGAAATCCGGAAGCTGGCGCTGCAGGGCGCTCAAAAACCAGCGGGCGCTGCGCGGCTCGGGCGCAAGCGGCGCCACCGAGAGCGGCCGGGCCAGCGCGGCCCGCAACGCCCCCTCGCCAATGCGCCCCTGCTTGTGCATTTGCCGCAGCACCACATCGCGGCGGCGGCGGGCGGCCTCCGGGGCGCGGCGGGGCGCAAGCTTGCCCGGGCTCTGCACAATGGCGGCCAGCAGCGCCGATTCGTGCAGCACCAGCTTTCCCACGGGCTTGTCGAAGTAGTGCCGGGCGGCCTCGCCCACGCCGTGGATGGCGCTGCTGCCGCGCTGCCCCAGGTAAATCTCGTTCAGATAGGCCTCCAGAATCAGCTGCTTGCCGTAGCGGGCCTCAATCAGCATGGCAATCAGCGCCTCGTTGGCCTTGCGCCGCAAGGTGCGCTGCGGCGTCAGGAAGAAATTCTTGGCGAGCTGCTGGGTGAGGGTGCTGCCGCCCTGGGCAATGCCCCCCGCCCGCAAATTGGCGAAAAAAGCCCCTCCAATGCGCCGCAAATCCAGGCCCCCATGCTGGAAGAAGCGCTGATCTTCAATGGCCAGCACGGCGTGCACCAGGTGGCGCGGCAGCTCGCGCAAACTCACCAGTTCCCGGCGCTGGTGCTGCAGATAGGGGCCGTGATAGGCCCCGATGGGCTCGGGCTCCAGCCACAGGGTGCCGATCTCCACGCCGCCTTCATCCCGCAGCGACTCGATGCGCCCATTGGCAAAGCGCACCACGGCGCGGCGCGCGGGCTCGGCCAGATCCGGCAAATCGAAGGGCCGCCGGTGGATGGCAATGCTGCCCCCGGCCTGGCGAAAGCGCCCCGGCGCAAGGCCGCGCGCGTCGGCCCCTCCCGCCCGGTCCGCGCTGCTGCCCGGCGCTTCCCGGTAGCCCTGCCGCAGCAGGGCGTCGCGCAAATCGCGCTGCCGCCAGCCCAGCCCCACATACAAATCGGTGGGGGCCGAGAGCACCTGCGAGGGCACGCGGAAAGAGAGCCCCCCCGCAAAGCGCTCGCGCACCAGGCCGTCGAGCCGCACCACATGGCGCATGGCCAGCAGGCCCGCGGCAAAGCCCGCCAACAGCAGCAACAGCGCCACCGCGCGCATGGCAGGCGGCGCCGACGCCGCGGCGCGCTGCCACCGGGCTGCCCGGCGGGGAATGCCTCAGTTCCTCCGGGGGGATGTGCGCGGGCGGGACATATCCCCGAATGCTGACAAACCCCCGCCTTCCGGCAAGCCACCGCGCCGCGCCGCGCAGGCGGCTTGCGCGGCGCGCCGGTTTCGCAGAGAGTCACGCCATGCAAAACCCGCGCGGGGAGGGCCGGCCCTGGGGCGGGCGGCTGCGGCAGGCCGCCGATCAAGCGGCGCTGCGCTTCGGCGCTTCCATTGCTTTTGACCGCGCGCTGGCCCGCTACGACCTGCGAGTCTCTGCCGCCCACGCGCGCATGCTGCGCCGCGCGGGCATTGTGAGCGCGGAGGACGCCGCCGCCATTGCCGCCGGCCTGGAAGAGATCCGCGGCGAAATCGAATCCGGGCGCTTCCCCTACGACGAGGCCCTGGAAGACATCCACATGAATGTGGAAGCGAGGCTGCGCCAGAAGATTGGCGCGGCCGCCGGGCGCTTGCACAGCGGGCGCAGCCGCAACGACCAGGTAGCCACCGACCTGGCCCTTTACCTGCGCGACGGCTGCGCCGCCGCCCGCCGGGGCATTGCCGAGCTGCGCGGCGTGCTGCTGGCGCGCGCGAGCGAGCACATGGACACCGTGCTGCCCGGCTACACCCACCTGCAGCGCGCCCAGCCGGTGCGGCTGGCCCACCACTGGCTGGCCTTCGAGCGCATGCTGGCGCGAGATTCCGCGCGCTTCGCCGACGCCGCCCGCCGCCTGCGCCATTCGCCGCTGGGCGCGGGCGCGCTGGCCGGCTCCACGCTGCCCCTGGACCGCGACTTTGCCGCGCGCGAGCTCGGCTTCGAGGCACCCAGCGCCAACAGCATGGACTCTGTGGCCTCGCGGGATTGCGCCCTGGAGTTTTTGGCCCACGCCGCCATTTGCATGGTGCACCTCTCGCGGCTGGCCGAAGAACTGGTGCTGTGGTCCAGCAGCGAATTCGGTTTTGTGGAGCTGGCGGATTCTCACGCCACCGGCTCCAGCCTCATGCCGCAGAAAAAGAACCCCGATGTGCCGGAACTGGTGCGCGGCAAGAGCGGCCGCGCCATCGGCAATTTGGTGGCGTTGCTCACCACAATGAAGGGGCTGCCGCTGGCCTACAACCGCGATATGCAGGAAGACAAGGAGCCGCTCTTCGATTCGGCGCGCACTTTGGGCGATTCTCTCAGCGTGATGGCCAGCGCCCTCGACAGCCTGCAGGTGAACGCGCAGCGCATGGCCGCCGCCGCCGCCGACCCGCTGCTGCTGGCCACAGACCTGGTGGAAGCGCTGGTGCGCGAAGGCGTCCCCTTCCGGGAGGCCCACGCCGCCGTCGGCCGCCTGGTCGCCCATTGCCTGGAAGCCGGGCTGGATTTGCTGCGCCTGGACCGCGCGGCCCTGCAAAACTTCCACCCCGCCTTCCCCGCCGATGCCGGGGTGCTGCTGAATCTGGAGCGCGCGCTGGAGAGCCGCGCCATGCCCGGCGCAACCGCCCGGAGCAGCGTGAGCGCCGCGCTCAAAGCCGCCGAGTCGGAACTCGCCGCCGACGCCGCCACAATCGCCGATGTGGATGCCGACGCCGCCGAGTCGGATGCGCGGGGAGAATCCGCGTGAGGCGCGCGGCGCTCTGGGCGATTCTGGCCGTGGCGCTGGCCGCGGCCGCCTGCGGCAAACTCGGCCCGCCGCTGCGCGCGCCCGAAGCCGGGGCCGGGCAGCAGACCGCGCCGCCGCCCGAGACGCCCGGACCGGGCAGCGAGGCCGAAGCCGGGCAGGAGGAATCGCCGTGACCCGCGCCGCCGCAAACAGCGCGCTGCCCTTTGTGAAAATGCACGGCGCGGGCAACGATTTCGTCGTGCTCGACGGGCTGCGCGCCCTTCAGGAAGGCAAGGAGCTGCCGCCGCTGCCGCCGCTGGCGCGGCAGTTGGCAGATCGCCGCCGCAGCGTGGGCTTTGACCAGCTGCTGGTGCTGCTTCCCCCGCAACAGGACGCAGATTTCCGCATGCAAATCTACAACGCCGACGGCAGCGAGGCCGAGATGTGCGCCAACGGCCTGCGCTGCTTCTTCGAGTTCGTGCAGCAGGCCGGGCACAGCAGCGCCCCCGTGCTGCGCGTGGAAACCCTGGCGGGCATTGCCAGGGCGCGCCGGGCCGGGCCGGGCCAGGTCTGCGTCCAAATGGGCGCGCCGCGCCTGGCCGCCGCCGATGTGCCCACCACCTTGGGCGAGCCCAACACACCGGGGCCGCTGCTGAATTTGCCCCTCCAAGTGGAAGGCGAAAGCCTCCTGGTCTGCGCCCTTTCCATGGGCAACCCCCACTGCATTGTCTTTGTGCCCGATGTGGAGCAGGCCGCGGTTTCGCAACTGGGCCCCGCCATCGAGCATCACCCCGCCTTTCCCCAGCGCACCAATGTGGCTTTTGCAGAGCTGCGGAGCCGCGCGCAGGTTCGGCAGCGCACCTGGGAGCGCGGCGTGGGCGAAACCCTCGCCTGCGGCAGCGCGGCCTGCGCCGTGGCGGTGGCCGGCGTGCTGCGCGGCGTGCTGGATGAAGCGGTGGAAATTGTCTTGCCCGGCGGCGCGCTGCGCATTGCCTGGCCCCACGGCGCGGAAGGCCCGGGAGCCGGCGTGCAAATGACCGGCCCCGCGCACACCGCCTTCCGCGGCGAAATTTCCCTGGAGGTCTGAGTGTTCGAAGGCGTTCTCACCGCGCTGGTAACTCCCTTCCGGAATGGCGAGCTGGACGAGCCCGCGCTGCGGGAGCTTTGCGAGCGGCAGATTGCCGCCGGGGTGGATGGCCTGGTGCCCTGCGGCTCCACCGGCGAATCCGCCACGCTGAGCCACGCCGAGCACGCGCGCGCCATTGAAGTGGTGGTGTCTGCCGCGCGCGGGCGCGTCCCCGTGCTGGCGGGCAGCGGCTCCAACGCCACCCGCGAGGCCATTGCGCTTACCCGTCACGCGCGCCAGTGCGGCGCAGATGGCGCGCTGCTCATTTCGCCCTACTACAACAAGCCCATGCCCCACGGCATTGCGGCCCATTACGAAGCGGTGGCGCGAGAGACGGGCCTGCCGCTGGTGGTCTACAACATTCCCGGCCGCACGGCGTCCAACATGGCGCCGCCGCTGCTGGCGCGGCTGGCCGGCGTGGACGGCGTGGTGGGGGTGAAAGAGGCATCCGGCGACCTGAACCAGATTGCCCACACCATTGCCGCCACCGCGCACCATGCGGGTTTCGCCGTCCTTTCCGGCGACGATTGGGCCACCCTGCCGGTTTTGGCGCTGGGCGGGCGCGGCGTCATTTCCACTACCTCGAACCTGGCCCCCGCCGAAATGCTGGCGCTGGTGCGCGCTTGGCAATCCGGCGACGGCAAGCGCGCCCGCGACCAGCACTACCGCCTGCTGCCGCTCTTCGACGCGCTGTTTTGCGAGACCAACCCCGCTCCCGTAAAAGCCGCCCTCGCCCTCTGCGGCCTGATTCAAAACGAACTGCGCCTGCCGCTCACACCGCTGCGCCCCGAAAACAGCGAGCGGCTGCGCGAGCTGCTCAAAACCTTCGGCCTGCCATGAGGCCCCGCACTTGACGGCGCGAGACTCGGCCGCGCGCGCGGCGGCGGCAACCGGCGCGGACGCCGACGCGCAACGCGCGCACTCGGAGGCCGGCGCAGGCGCGCGGCGCGGCGTGCTGCTGTCTGGCGCGGCGGGGCGCATGGGCCAGCGCATTTGCGCCGCGCTGGCAGATCACCCCGCGCTGCGATTGGCCGCCGCGCTGGAAGCGCCGGACCACCCCGCACTTGGCAGCGCGCTTGCGCCGGGCGTCCCGCTCGCCGCCGATGTGGACGCCGCGCTGGCCGCCAACGCGAACCATGTGGAGGTGGCCGTGTGCTTTGCGCCGCCCGCCGCTGCGCTCAACCTGCTGCGCCGCGCCGCAGACAAACCGGCGGGCCTGCCCTGCGTAGTCGGCACCACCGGCTTCGGCGATTCTCAACGCAGCGAAATCACCGCGCTCGCCACCCGCCTGCCATTGCTGCTCGCCGCCAACTTCTCCGTAGCCGTAAACCTGCTCTTCGCCCTGGCGCGCGAAGCCGCGCAGCGCCTCGGCCCCGGCTACGACGCCGAAATTGTCGAGCTGCACCACAGCGCCAAACAAGACGCCCCCAGCGGCACCGCCCTGCGCCTGGCCGCCGCCGTTGCCGAAGGCCGCAGCGCAGCGCCCAACCTCATACTTTCGCGCAGCGGCCAGACCGGCCCGCGCCCTCCCGGCGCCATTGGCGTGCAAACCCTGCGCGGCGGAGACAACCCCGGCGAACACACACTCCTCTTCCTCGCCCCCGGCGAACGCCTGGAGCTCGCCCACCGCGCCACCAGCCGCGACTCTTTCGCGCGCGGCGCACTGCGCGCCGCCGAATGGCTGCGCGCCCGCCCCCCCGGCCTCTACGATATGGAGCAGGTGCTGGGCCTTTCCCCCGCGCCGCAACCGTCATGACCACACGCGCCAGGCTCTTTGCCGCATTTTGCTTCGCCTGCGCCTTCGCCTGCACCGCAGCCGCCGCCGAGACCAAATACAACCCCTACACCAACCAATGGGAAAGCGCGGGCCAAGACAGCGAACTGCAATACAACCCCCACACCGGAGAACACGAATACGCCCCGCCCGGCTCCCGCCCCCAATACAACGCCTACGAAAACACCTGGGAAATGGCCCCCGAAGACTCCCGCCCCCGCTACAACGCCTACGAAAACAAATGGGAACTGGCCGCCCCCGACGCCGAACTGAAATACAACCCCATGGAAAACAAATGGGAATACGAGAAATGACGCGCAAGGCTGAGCCTTCCGGCGGCGGAGATTTGCCGCGCGGTTGGCGGTGGGTTGCCCTTGGGGAGGTTTGCGAAATCAATCCACGCAGGCCGGGGGAGTTTGTGAGAGGGGATGAGGAAGAGACCAGTTTCGTGCCTATGGAAGCGGTAGATGCCAGGCGGGGGAAGGTTGACCGGCTTCGGAGCCGATCTTATGCAGAAGTGAAGAAGGGCTACACTTATTTCGCAGATGGGGATGTCTTGTTTGCCAAAATCACTCCCTGTATGCAGAACGGGAAGCATTTCGTTGCAGAAGGCTTGATTGGCGGTGTGGGCTTCGCCTCTACCGAGTTTCATGTTTTGCGCCACGGAGACGCCATACACGCAAAATGGGTGCACTTCTACTTGACGCAGCCTGCGATTCTTCGAAAGGCAACTTACTACTTCACCGGCTCGGCCGGACAGCGGCGTGTGCCGGGCTCGTTTCTCAAAGGATTGAAAATCCCGCTGCCGCCAATTGTGGAGCAGGCGAAGATCCTCGAGATTCTCGAAAACGAGATGGGAGCGGTGGAGAAAGCGCGGCGGGCGGCGCTGGACCGAGTCGAGGCCGCGCGGGCGTTGGATTCAGCCTTCTTGCGCGAAGCGCTTGAATTCGGCGATGAGAAATTGCCGCCGGGTTGGAGGTGGCGCGCGCTTGGGGAAGTGTGTTTGGAAGATCGGCGGGGAATTGATGGAGCATCGAGCGAGGCAGCAGAGCTGCCCTATTTGAGTTTGGAGAATGTCGAGAGTATGTCTGGAAAAATCGTCATGGAACACAATTCCAATTCGCGGGGAATCAGCAATTGCTTCCGGTTTGGCTCGGATCACATTTTATATGGAAAGTTGCGGCCTTATCTGAATAAAGTTGCCCTGCCGAATTTTCACGGGCGGTGCACCACCGAATTGATCCCGCTTTTGCCGAAACAGAACATTCACCGGGAATTTCTGGCTCTGCTGCTCCGGCAGCCCAAAACGGTGGATTGGGTAATGCGCGAGAAAACCGGCTCCCGAATGCCCCGCGCCAATATGAAGCGGCTGATGAAGCTCGAATTCCCCCTCCCGCCCCTTGCCGAGCAAAAGCAAATCGCCGCCGCCCTCAACGCCAAGATGGCCATTGCAAAACAGACCCACGCCGCCGCCGAGGCAGAGCTGGAGGCAATCGAGGCGCTCCCCGGCGCACTGCTACGCCGCGCATTCCGCGCAACCCCGTAGCCACGCCCGCCCGCACACCCGGCCGCCGCCTCTTAAAGCTGGGCGGCGAAGCGGAGGCGGGTGTAGTCGGCTTGCCAGGTGCCGTCCTTGAGGCGCAGGGTGGGGGTCAGGCGGTGCTGGACGGATTGGCAGAAACTTTGGCGCTCGGCGGGGGGGAGGGCGTTCAGGTAGGGGGTGGCGAAGATGTTGAGCCACTCGCACAGATCGCCGGGCAGGGGGGTGGGGCGGGGGAACAGGGTGATGCGCTGCACCGAGAAGCCGTGCTGCGCCAGGCGGGCGGCGTATTCTTCGGCGCTGGGGAAGAACCACGGGTTCAGCGCTGCGCCGTCCAGGCCGCGCGCGGCCAGCTCTGCTTCCAGGGCCGCTTGCACCTGCGCCACATTGCCCTTGCCGCCAAACTCGCCGGCGAATCTTCCGCCGGGGCGCAGCGCGCGGCGCACGCCGGACAGCACGGCGTCGGCATTCTTCATCCAGTGCAGCGCGGCGTTGCTGAACACGGCATCGAACTCGGCGAGAAAATTCAGCGCCTCGCCATTGGCGCAGTGCGCAGTAAGGCCGCGCGCGCGGGCGGCCGATACCTGCGCGGCGCTGGCGTCCACGCCCACCACCTCGCAGCCGGCCTCGCAGAGCTTCTGCGTCAGCGCGCCGTCGCCGCAGCCCAAATCCAAAATGCGCTCGCCGGGCTGCGGCGCAAGCCACGCCAGCGCCGCCTCGCCCAGCTTCGGCACAAAAGATGCGCCCTGCGCGTATTGCGCGGGGTCCCACTCCTGCGCCGGGTTCATGCGTCGAAGTAGAGCTCGAACTCGTGGGGGTGCGGGCGGACGCGGACGGGATCCACCTCGTTCTCGCGCTTGTAGGCGATCCAGCTCTCAATCGCCTCTTTGGTGAACACGCCGCCCGCCAGCAGGAAGTCGTGATCGCTCTCCAGCTCGTTCAGCGCCTCGCTCAGGGTGGCGGGCATCACGGGCATTTCGCGGAGCTGCTCGGCAGACATGGCGAACAGATCCTCATCCACCGGCTTGCCCGGATCAATCTTGTTCAGCACGCCGTCAACGCCGGCCATGAGCATGGCCGAAAAGGCCAGGTAGGGGTTGCAGGTGGGATCGGGGTAGCGCACCTCTACGCGCTTGGCGTTGGGGCTGGGCGAATACATGGGAATGCGGCAGGCGGCGCTGCGGTTGCGCGCAGAGAGCACCAGGTTCACCGGCGCTTCAAAGCCCGGGGTGAGCCGCTTGTAAGAGTTGGTGGTGGGGTTGGTGAAGGCCGCCAGCGCCCGCGAATGCTTGATAATGCCGCCCACATAGTGCAGCCCAAGCTGCGAAATGCCCGCATAGCCGTCGCCGGCAAAGAGCGGCTTGCCGTCCTTCCACAGCGATTGGTGCGTGTGCATGCCCGAGCCGTTGTCTTCGAAAACCGGCTTGGGCATGAAGGTGGCGGCCAGCCCGTGCTGCCGCGCCACCTGCCGCACCACATACTTGTAGGTGGCGAGCTTGTCGGCCATTGCAATCAGCGTGTCGCGGTGCAGGTTAATCTCGCCCTGCCCGGCGGTGGCCACTTCGTGGTGATGGGCCTCGGTCTCAATGCCCAGCCGCTTCAGCACCAGGCACATTTCGCTGCGCACATTCTGCAGCGAATCGGTGGGCGGCGTGGGGAAGTAGCCCTCCTTGTAGCGCGGCTTGTAGGCCAGGTTGCCGCCCTCTTCGCTGTTGCCCGAATTCCAGCGGCCCTCCATGGAATCGATCTCGTAGAAGCCGTGATTGTGGCCGGTGGAAAAGCGCACATCGTTGAACATGAAGAACTCGGCCTCGGGGCCGAAGTAGGCGGTGTCGCCAATGCCCGACTGCGCCAAAAAGCGCTCCGCCTTGCGCGCAATGTAGCGCGGGTCGCGGTCGTAGGGCTGCCGCGTCACCGGATCCACAATGTCGCAAATGAGCACCAGGGTGGGGTGCTCGTAGAAGGGATCCATGAACGCCGTGCTGGCGTCGGGCACCATCATCATGTCGCTCTCGTTGATGGCCTGCCAGCCGCGAATCGAAGAGCCGTCGAAGCCGAGGCCCTCCTCGAACACATCCTCGTCAATGGAATCGATGGGAAAGGAGCAGTGGTGCCACGAACCGGGCCAATCGGTGAAGCGCATATCCACCATCACCGCGCCGTTCTTCTTCGCCGTCTCGAGCACATTCTTGGGACTCATCGCCAATCCTCCTGTAAGTTGATTCAGACCGCTTCCGGCCCGCGCTCGCCGGTGCGAATGCGCACGGCCTCTTGCATGGGCAGCACGAAAATCTTGCCATCGCCAATGCGCCCGGTGTTGGCCGCGCCGGCGATGGCCTCCACCACCTTCTCGACGCTGTCGTCGCTCACCGCCACTTCGAGCTTGATCTTGGGCAGGAAGTCCACCACATACTCCGCGCCCCGGTAGAGCTCGGTGTGGCCCTTCTGACGGCCGAAGCCCTTGACCTCTGTCACCGTCATTCCCTGGATGCCGATCTCGTGCAGCGCCTCTTTCACCTCATCGAGCTTGAAGGGCTTGATTACGGCTTCGATCTTGAACATGGAACGGCCTCCGTTTTCGCCTGCGGCAAGCGCGGGCCGCGCCCCGCGCAACCCGCCGCACCTCCCAAGCGGAGCAACCGGCGTGCCAAGCGCGCAGCGGCGCGGGGGCGCGGCGCGCCACCCCGCAGGGCCGGGGCCGGGCCGCGCTGCCTGCAGATTGGGCAGCGCCTGCCCGGTGAGCGTGCACCGCCGCCCCCGCCGCGCCGCGCCACGCCCTCCGCGGGCCGCGCTGCGCCTGAAAAATTTGGGAACGGCGCTTGCTCCCCAATGGGAACGGGGCTTGCTCCCCGGAGTTGAAAAGGAGGGCCGCTTTGGATCACCCCCAGACGATTCGGAGTTCGCTTCGGAGTTTCGAGCGCGCCCCGGCGCGTCCCGGCGCGCAGCGCGGGCGGCAGGCCAATGGCAGCGCCGCGCGGAAGGCGCCCGCCGGCCGGGTGGCCGATTTGTTCGAGGAGAGTCTGGCCGAGGCCGCCCGCCTGGGCGGCGGCCGCCTGCCGGATTTGCGCGATTGGGTGGACCTCGCCGAGGCCTGGCGCATTGTCCACACCTTGCAAGCCTGTGGCGGCAACCGCTCCGAGGCGGCGCGGGTGCTCGGCATCGGGCGCAGGACCCTCTACGCCAAGATGGAAAAGCTCGGCGTCGAGCAGACCTTCCGCCTTGCGCCGCGCTGGGCCGGCGCCTGAACCGCAAAAAACTGCATTCTGCAAAAACAAAGGGGGGAAACTCGTGAGCGCATTTCAGAAAGTCCCGGGATGGGTGGCGGCGGCGCTGCTGTGTGTGGCGCCGCTTTCGGCAACGGCGCAAGAGGAAGAGGAGTTGGCAATTCTGTTCGGCGGCACGCTGTCCGGCAATGTCTCTTTCGCCACGGATTACATATTCCGCGGCTACACCCAGACCAATCAGCACCCCGCCATCCAGGGCGGCATTGACTGGTCGCACGATTCGGGCCTTTACCTGGGCGGCTGGGGCTCCAATCTGGACTGGGCGGGCGGCGTCGAGATTGATCTCTACGGCGGCTACACCTGGGAAATCGGCGGCGTCTCCTACGATCTCGGCGCGGTGTATTTCGTGTATCCCGACGAGGACGATTGCACCCTCAGCAGCGGCGGCGATTGCGAATGGGATTACCTGGAGATCGTTCTGGGCGGCTCTTACCAGGCGGGGCTGATGGGGCTGAGCTTCGGCGTGCTGTTTTCGCCCGATTACTGGGGAGAAAGCGGAGCGGGCGGCGGCGATACCTGGCACATTTCGGCAGGGGCGGAACTGCCGCTGGAATTGAACGGCCCCCACGATTTGACATTGAGCGCAAATGTGGGCTTCACCCGCTCGGACAGCGAGGGCTTCTTCGCCGTGGGCGAAGACAGCTACCTGAACTGGGATATTGGCGCGGCGGTTTCGCTGGCCGAAAACCTGGTGCTGGACTTCCGCTACTACGGCAGCAACCTCGATGAAGCCGATGTGCTGGCGGCGGACTGGACTCCGCAGCAGGCCGATGGGCTGGACGGCCGCCTGGCCGTGAGTCTCAGCTACGAATTCTGAGCGGAATTGGCTGCGGGCCAGCGCTGCTGCGCGTCCAGCCAGGCCAGGGTGCGCGGGCAATCCGCCGCGCGGCCGGCGTCCCGGGCGCGGCGCAGCAGGTGCAAATCTTCCGCCGTGTCTATATCGAAACCGGCGGGCAGTTCGGCGCAGCGCAGGCCACGCCGGGCGGCGCGTCGCATGGTGTGCGCCAATGTGCGCCGGGTGCTCATCGGGTGATCGAAAAGGCCGGGGGCGGGGCGCGCCAGGCCCGCCAGGTTGTAGCCGCCGTCCCGGTCGGGGCAAATCACAAGCTCTGCATTGCGCAGCGCACAGAGGGCGGCGCGCAATGTGCCGGGCGGCAGCGCGGGGCTGTCGCTGCCGCGCAGCAATACCGGCGCGCAGCCATCGGCAAAGGCCCGCGCCGCGGCGTCTTCCATGCGGGCGGCGAGGTTTGCGCCGCGCTGGGGCAGCACCGCAAAGGTGGGCGCGCGCGCCGCCCACTCGTCCACTGCAGCGGGCGGATGCATTGCCAAACGCAGCGAAAGCCCCAGCGCCTGCCCGGCCCGCGCCGTCGCATCCAGCACATCGCGCAGCAGCGCCTGATAAAAATCCGCCGCCTGCTGCGGCGTAAAGGGCGGGCAGAGCCGCGTCTTCACGCGCCCCGCCTCGGGCTGCTTCGCAAACACGATGATGACGCCGCGCCCGCTCACGCGAAAGACTCACGCGCCAAAGGGAAGCGCGGCGACTACGGCGCGCAACTCTGCGCCGTCCGCGGCGGCCGCGGCGGGCTTCGGCGCGGCGCAGAGCGCCGTGCCCGGCGCGGCGTGAACGGCGCGCACAAAGCCGAGCGCAATAACGCCGTGCTGCGGCGAAAGGGCGGCGCTGGTCACCCCGCCCACCGCCGCGCCCTCGCGCCGCAACTCTGCATCGGGCAAGTTGCGGCAGAGCGCATCGCCATCCGCCGCCGCCGCTTCCGGCGCAAAGCGCAGCCCCACCAGCAAATGGCCCACGCGCCCCCGGCTCTGCATACGCGCCACCACTTCCTGCCCCGTGTAGCAGCCCTTGTCCGTGGCAATGGCGCGCTCCAGCCGCGCCTCGGCAGGCAACACGCTGCCGTCCAGCTCTGCGCCAAAGCGCGGGACGCCGTTTTCAATGCGCAGGCATTCCAGCGCCGCCGCAGATACTTCCACAACGCCCGCCGCAGCGCAGAGCTTTGCGCACACGGCATTGGCGGCCCCCGGCGGCGCAAAGAGTTGCCAGGCCGGCTCGCCCGTGAAGCCATAGCCCGCCAGCCACACCTGCGCGCCCGCCAGTTTGCAGTTTGCAACGCGGCCGGCGGCGGGTGGTGCAGCGCCGCTCTGCAAAAGCGCCGCCTCTGCGCCCGGCCCTTCCAAAGTGAAGCGCTGCCATGCATTCGCGCCCGCGCTTTCCAAACTCACATCGTCCGCCACAATGAAGCGCTGCAAATGCGCCAGGGTTTCCGCCGCTGCCGCCGCCGGCAGGTCCAGCCAAAAGTGCTGCTCAAAAGCCAGCGCGAACAAATCGCTGACAATGCGGCCCTGCCGGGTGAGCGCCAGCGCATAGACCGCCTGGCCCGCCGCCAAATTTGCAATGTCGCGGGTGAGCATTCCGTCGAGCCAGTTGCGGCGGTCGCCGCCGCGCACTGCAATCAATGCGCGGCCGGGCGCTTCGCACAGCGCCGCCCCCGCGCGCGCGCCCCGCACCTGCGCCGCCACAGACTCTGCGCCCCGCGCGGCGCTCACAACTGCGACTCGCTCAAACCCGCGCCTAGCGCGCCGGGCGCGGGGGGCAGCACCACCGGCGCCAACGGCTCGGCGGGGCGCGCAACGGGCGGCAACTCGCCGTAGCGCTCCTGCACCCGGGCAGATTGCTCCGCCCACCAGCGCTCTGCCATGCGCCGCGCCACATCCAGGTCGTGCTCGTTGTCTATGTCCACGGCGCAACCGCCGCCGCAGGTTACCACCATGCGAAAATTGGCCTGCAAAATGCTGGAGCAGGCGCGCTCAATGTGCCCGAAAGAAACCGCCCGCCGCAGCCAATCCGAAAGCGCGCGCAGCCGCAGCCGCTCGCAAATGAGCGCCAGGTGCATAAGCCCGTAAATGCGCAAAATGCGCGGGCCGCCGCCCTGGTAGGTGAGAATGCGCCAGGCCAGGCGCAGCATTTGGGCCGGGCGCTGCTGGTAGCGGTGCTCATACATCTGCTCCACGGCTTCGCGGTTGCCGAGCCGCGCCGGGCGCACCAGGTGCAAATTGCTCTGGCGAAAGCGGCCTTCCATGGTGTGGAAGCAGGCCATGCGGATTCCCGGCGCGCCGCCGCGCGGCGCAAAACCCTGCATGGAGGATTCCGGCACCAGCCCCAGCGCGTAATCGCAATCCACCTGGCTGGCGCGGTGAATAAAGGCGGAGATTTCCTGCGCCGTGGCGAAGGGCAAATCTGCAGAGAGATACAGCACAGGCTGGGCGACTTCCTCCGGCGTTTGCGGGGCGCGGCCTGCGGGGCCGGCGTTTGGCAGCAGGCGCAAAAAAGTGAACCAGGCGTTCTGCAGCAGATTGCGAAACTGCGGCGCCACAAACAGCGGCTTCACCAGCTCGGCGCGCAGCGCGGCATCGGCGAAAACCTGCGCCAGGCGCTGCGCGTTGCCCACCACCCACACCTCGGATACCTCGGGCACGCGCTGCAACTGCGCCGCCACCCGCGCCACCAGCGGGCGGCCCGCCACTTCCAGGTAGGCTTTGCTCTGGCCATAAACCGCCTTGGCAGCTTTGCCGTCTCCGGCGGCGATGATGGCGGGGATGCGCTTCACCCCTGGCCCCTTTGCCCCATGCGGGGCGTTGGTGGAGCCGAGCGGGATCGAACCGCCAACCTCCGCGTTGCGAACGCGGCGCTCTCCCAGTTGAGCTACGGCCCCGTAAAAGCTGCGCGCAGGGTAGCGCCCTCCGGCGCGCAGCGCCCGCCCCGGCTACACCCGCGCAATGCTCGCGCCCAGGCGGCGCAGCCGCTCGTCAATGCGCTCGTAGCCGCGGTCCACCTGGTGGGCGTTCATAATTACCGAGCGGCCTTCGGCGCAGAGCGCCGCGGCCAGCAGCGCCATGCCCGCGCGAATGTCCGGCGAACTGATGCTGTCGCCGTGCAGTTGGGTGGGGCCGCTGACCACCGCGCGGTGCGGATCGCAGAGCACAATGCGCGCGCCCATGGCGATGAGCCGATCTACAAAAAACAGCCGGTTCTCGAACATCTTTTCGTGAATGAGCACCGTGCCCCGCGCCTGGGTGGCCAGCACCAGCGCAATGGAACTGAGGTCGGTGGGAAAGCCCGGCCAGGGCGAATCGCCAATGGTGGGAATCGCGCCGTCCAGATCGTCGCGCACTGCGAGCTCCTGCTTGCCCGGCACCAGCAACTCGCCCTCTTCAATGCGCGCCTGCACTCCGAGCCGCGCAAAGACCATCAAAATCATGCGCAGGTCGTCGGCCGCCACGCCGCGCACGCGCAGCTCGCCGCCGGTAAGCGCCGCAATGGCCACAAAAGAGCCCACCTCTATGTGGTCCGGCCCAATGCTGTGGGCGGCGGGCGAAAGCTCGGGCACGCCTTCAATCTCCAGCAGATTGGAGCCGATGCCGCGAATGCGCGCCCCCGCCGCGTTGAGAAAGCGGCACAGCCCCTGCACATGCGGCTCGCTGGCCGCATTGGCAATGCGCGTGCGGCCCGTCGCCACGGCGGCGGCCATCAGCGCGTTTTCGGTAGCCATAACGCTGGCCTCGTCCAGAAAAATATCGCCGCCGCAAAAGCGCCCGTCCAGCCGCAGCTCGTAGTGCCGCTCGCGCCGCGTTACCTGTGCGCCCAGCAGTTGCAGCGCGTGCAAATGCGTATCTATGCGCCGCCGCCCAATGCGGTCGCCGCCCGGCCGCGGCAACAGCGCCCGCCCAGTGCGGTGCAACAGCCCCGGCGCAAGCAAAAACGAGCCGCGAATCTTGCGCCCCAACTCGTCGTCCGGCGCGCTCTCGCCCAGCGCCGCCGAATCCACGCGCAGCTCGCGGCCATCGTCCTCTGCGTGCACCCGCACGCCCAGCCCCCGCAGCAACTGCAGTTGCGTCGCCACATCGTCAATGCGCGGCAAGTTGGATAGCGCGCACCCCCCCGGCGCAAGCAGCGTGGCCGCCAGCACCGGCAGCGCCTCGTTCTTGTTCCCCGAGGCCCAGACCGCGCCCTCAACCGGCCGCCCCCCCTCCACCACAAAGCAATCGCCCCCCGGAATGCCCGCCAACGCCATCGCCGCTCTCTCCTCTCTCTCTCGCTTCATCCACTCGGGAACACCGCCGCCCCCCGCGGCAGCCCCCGTGAGAATAGGCGTCTCCCCGCCCCCCGTCAGCCGTCCCCCGGCCTGCCAACCCTCCCAGCCAGAGAACCGCTAGGATAAAGCGCCGCCGCAAAGGCGAAGAAGCGGGAGGAGCCAACCATGGAAGACAAGAGCGACAGGGACGAGGCGACGAGGGAAGAGTCCCCCGCAAGCGCCACGGGGGAGGCCGCAGAGAAGACCCTCATGCCGACATCGGAAGCCCTCCGGAAGGCGATGGACGAACTCTACGAGCGGTATGGGGACGCCTTCCGAAGGCTCCAGTAATGAAGCAGCTTCCCCCGCCGCCACATCGGCCCCGCCTGTGCCCGGTTTGTCCGCCTGCATTCAGGCCAGTTGACGAGGTGGGGGCAATCGGGCACACTGCCTCCGAAGTTGCCCCATCCTGGGAGACATGGAGAATTCGCCGATGAATCACCGCAAACCCCGCACTAGCTTTTTGGCCACTGCCGTGTCTGCCCTGTGGCGCGCCGCAGGAGCGACGGTATGAAGCCGTTGCATGAGGCGGCGCGCCGGGGCGATGCGAGAGCGGTCAAGAATTTGCTCGAGGTAGGCGCGAATCCGAATGCGCGAACCGATAACGGCGATAGCCCGATGCATTATGCTGTGGAGGATAGCCATGTGGAAGTGGCCAAGGTGTTGATTGAGGTATGCTCAAACCCGAAGAACATTCAAGGCCTGACGCCGCTGCATAGGGCTGCGCGCCATGGCTATACGGGATTTATCAAGATGTTGATCAAGGCGGGCGCAGATACGAACGCGCAGGATGAGGGAGGCTGGACGCCGCTGCATTGTGCTGCGTCCAAGGATAAGGCGGAAGCGGTCGGGGTGTTGCTCGATAATGGCGCGAATCTGAATGCGACGAACAACGACGAGGACACGCCGTTGCATCGGGCTGCGAAAGAGGGGCGTGCGAAAGCGCTAAAGGTGTTGCTTGATTCGGGAGCGGATTTGTATGCGACGAACAACGACGGAGATACGCCGTTGCATTTGGCTGCTGCAGGCTTGAACCGGGAGAATATGATCAAGTTGTTGCTCTTGGCGGGCGCGAGTCCGAATGCGACGAACAACGACGGAGACACGTCGTTGCACTTGGCTGCTACGGGCTTGAACCAGGAGAAACCGGTCAGGTTGTTACTAATCGCAGGTGCGGATCCGACGGCGAAGAACAATTGCGGCCAGACACCGTGGGTTTTGGCCGATGGGAAAAGGTACACGGAAATCGCTAATCTCCTCCGGTGCTGGGAGAAATAGCGGCAAAGTGCCTGCGCTTTGGCTGCGTTGAAGTCAACGGGCGGGCGGCGTTCCGGTAAATCTCGGCAAGTCCCTGAAAATCCCGCAATTTCTCTGCGCCGTTTCGCGCGGGGGCGGGCGGTGTGGTTCAGGCGGCGCTGGCAAGTCCGCCGGGCGTAGCAGCTTCCACCGACGCCACTCCGCCCCCACCTGCGCCCACCTGCAGGGTTGACAGAGTGAGGGCAATCGGGCACACTGCCTCCGAAGTCGCCCCATCCCGGGAGCCAGGAGGATTCGCCGATGAATCGCCGCAACGCACGCACCAGCTCTTGGGCCGCTGCCCTGTCTCTCCTGCAGCGCCCCGCGGGAGCAACAGTATGACGCCGTTGCATGAGGCGGTGCGCCGGGGCGATGTGAAAGAGGTCAAGAGGTTGCTCGAGGCAGGCGAGAATCCGAATGCGCGATCCGATGGCGGCGAAAGCCCGATGCATTTTGCTGTGAAGGCTGGCCATGAGGAAGTGGTCAAGGTGTTAATTGCGGTATGCTCAAATCCGAAGGACAAACGCGGAGTGACTCCGTTGCATTGGGCTGCGTACTACGACTATGCAGAAATGGTCGAGGTGTTAATTGCGGCATTTGCAGATACGGAAGCGCAGGACGAGAAGGGCTCGACGCCGCTACATTTCGCTGCGCGCTTGGATCGTGACAACACGGCCAAGGCGTTGCTCGAGAAGGGCGCAGAGCCGAATGCGACAAACAATGACGACAATACGCCGTTGCATATAGCTGCGAGCCAGCATTCTTCGAAAGTCCTCAAGGTGTTGCTTGATGCGAAAGCAGATCCGAATGCGAAGAATGAGAACAACGATACGCCGTTGCATCAGGCTATTTCTGCGAATATGGACAGGGTGACAATGATCAAATTGTTGCTCCTAGCGGGCGCGGACCCGAATGCGAAGAACGAGAGCAACGATACGCCGTTGCATCAAGCAACTGCTGCGGGCTACCTAGAGAAAGCGATCAGGTTGTTGCTCATTGCGGGTGCGGATCCGAAGGCACGAAACAAGAGTGGCGATACACCGCTGAATTTGGCCGAGAGACAGGAGTACGCAGAAACCGCCAAAATTCTCCGGCGCGCCGCGCTTTTTTCGACACAAGTGTGAGTAGTAGCGAAGCAGTTGCGCGGCGGCGGTACGGGCAGCGGGCGGGCGGCGTTTCGGTAAATTCCGGCGAGTCCCTGAAAATCCCGCAATTTCTCTGCGCCGTTTTGCTCGGGGGCGGGCGGGGCTGTTCAGGCGGCGTCGGCAGTATCGGCGGGCGTAGCAGCTTCCTCCGCCTTTGCCTCGCCTCTGCATTTATGCTTCATGCCGGTTGCCGGGGTGGAGGTAATCGGGCACACTCCGCAAGTTGCCCCGTTCCGGGGGCCATGGAGGATTCGCCGATGAACTACCGCAACACGCGCGCCAGCTCTTTGGCCGTTGCTCTGCCTTCCCTGTTGCTCATAGCGGGAGCGTTTTTGCTTGCGTGCGACACGTATGAGCCGACGCCCGAGGAGAGCGCAGAGGCGACGCGCACCTTGCTGAGCGAGAGCTTCTGGGAGAACGCAACGGCCTCCGATGTGCGGGAACTGCTTGATAGGGGCGCGGATCCGAAGGCGAAGGACAAGCACGACAGGACGCCGTTGCATTGGGCTGCGAGCAGCGGCAATGCGGAATCGGTCAAGTTGTTGCTCAAAGCGGGCGCGGATTCGAATGCAGCGAACTCGGTCGGCGATACGCCGCTGCATAATGCTGTGTTCTCGGGCACCGCGAAGGCGGTCAAGTTGTTGCTGAAGGCGGGCGCAGATCCGAGCGCGAAGGAGCACAATGACGCGACGCCGCTGCATTTGGCTGCGTTCAAGGGCAGTGAAGAAATGGTCAAATTGTTGCTAAAAGCGGGTGCAGATCCCAAGGCAGTGTCCAAGGAAGGCTGGACGCCGCGGGATGTTGCCGAGGGGGCATTGCAAAAAGAAATAGTGCACAGAGACATCGCCGAGATTCTCCGGCGCGCGGGTTCGCCGACGGCCAAGGAGATCGCAGAATCGACGCGGGAATGGCAGCTCATCTTGGGGGGCGATAGCCTCCCGGATGCGAGCTTCACTTGGAAGAACGCAAAGGGGGAGAACATAACAATCTCCGATGCGGTGCGGGAGCTGATCGAGGCGGGTGCGGATCCGAATGTGAAGCTCTATCGCGGCTTTACACCGCTGTATTCGGCTGCAAGAAGTGGCAATGCGGAAGTGGTCAAGATGCTGCTCAAGGCGGGTGCGGATCCGAATGCGAAGTCCAAAGACGGCACTTACTTCTATACGGCGCTACACGAGGCTGCTGACCATGCGGAAATAGTCAAGATGTTGCTCAAAGCGGGCGCGAATCCGAAGGCGGTTGGTGGCCGGAACAGTAGGCTGCCGTTGCATTCGGCTGCGGGCGCGGGTAATGCGAAAGCAGTCAAGCTGCTGCTCCAAGCTGGCGCAGATCCGAATGATAAGGACTCGCTCGGCTATACGGCGCTACATGGGGCTGCGGTGAACGGCCATGCGGAAGTGGTCAGTGTGCTGCTCAAGGCGGGCGCGGATCCGAAGGCGAAGGGCGCGCTGCATAGGGCGGCGCGCAGCGGTGATGTGAAAGCGGTCAATTTGTTGATAGAGGAGGGTGCGGATCCGAATGCGAAGGGCATATACGACAGGACGCCGCTGTATTGGGCTGCGGAAAGCGGCGATGCAGAAACGGTCAAGGTGTTGATCAAGGCGGGTGCAGATCCGAATGTGAAAAACAAGAGCGGCTTTACGCCGCTGCGTGGTGCTGCGGGAAGCGGCCATGCGAAAGTGGTCACGATGTTGATTGAGGCGGGCGCAAATCCGAAGGCGACGAAAGGCGATTACGGCTATACGCCGCTGTATTGGGCTGCGGAAAGCGGCGATGCGGAAACGGTCAAGGTGTTGATCAAGGCGGGTGCAGATCCGAATGCGGAGAAGTCACCGCTGGATAAGGCTGCGAGCATGGGCCATGCGGAAGTGGTCACGGTGTTGATTGAGGCGGGCGCAGATCCGAAAACGAAAGGACCGCTGATGAGTGCTGCGGAAAGCGGCCATGCGGAAGCGGTCAAGGTGTTGATTGAGGCGGGCGCAGATCCGAATGCGACGCTCAACCAGTATGCCCTAACGCCGCTGACGAGTGCTGCGAACAGTGGCCATGCGGAAGTGGTCAAGGTGTTGATTGAAGCGGGCGCAGATCCGAAAACGAAGGACAATCGGGAAGGCGCGACGCCGCTGCATTGGGCTGCGGGCAGGGGGCATTCGGAAGCGGTCACGGTGTTAATCGAGGCGGGCGCGGATCCGAAGGCGAAGTCCAAGGATGGCAGGACGCCGTTGCACGTGGCTGCGAGTGTAGAAGCGGTCAAGATGCTGCTTGGGGCGGGCGCGAATCCGAAGGCGAAAGACGAGGGTGGCAGGACGCCACTGCATGGGGCTGCGCGCTCGGGCAATGTGGAAGCGGTCAAGGCGCTGCTCAAAGCGGGCGCGGATCCGAAGGCGAATAGCAAGAACGGCGCGACGCCGCTGCATGGGGCTGTGCGCTCGGGCAATGTGGAAGCGGTCAAGGCACTGCTCAAAGCGGGCGCAGATCCGAAGGCAGCGACCTCGTTCGGCTATACGCCGCTGCATGAGGCTGCGGCCTCGGGCAATGCGGAAACGGTCAAGATGCTGCTCAAAGCGGGCGCGGATCCGAATGCAGCGAACTCGGACGGCGATACGCCGCTGCATAATGCTGTGTTCTCGGGCACCGCGAAGGCGGTCAAGTTGTTGCTAAAAGCGGGTGCAGATCCCAAGGCGGTGTCCAAGAAAGGCTGGACGCCGCGGGATGTTGCCGAGGGGGCATGGCAAAAAGAAATAGTGCGCAGAGACATCGCCGAGATTCTCCGGCGCGCGGGTGGGTAGAGGTTTCTCTGCGCTGCTTCGCGCGGGCGCGGGCGTAGCTAGGCGGTGTCAGCAGAGTTGCGCGTGCTCGTGGGTTAGCAGGGGTTCCTCTTTTTTCGCTGCGCGGCTTTTTGCTGCGCTTGGTTGGCAGTCCACAGGTGTATGGCGGCGTAGCCGCGCCAGGGGCGCCAGGCTTCGGCGCGGCGCAGCACGGTGGCGGGGGTGGGCAGCGCGCTGCCTGCGGAAAGGGCGCGGCGCAGGCCCAGGTCGCCTGCGGGGAAAGCGTCGGGCGCGCCCAGTGCGCGCAGGGCGATGGTGGCGGCCGTCCAATCGCCGATGCCAGGAATGGCGCGTAGTGCGGCCTCGCTTTCGGCCCAGGGGCGCTCGCCAGAGAGACACAGCGTGCCTTCGCACACGGCGCGGGCAAAGCCGCGCAGCGCCAGCGCCCGGTTGCGCGGCAGGCCAATGCGCGAAACATCCGCCTCAGCCAGCCGCTCCGGCCCCGGGAACTGGCGCGAGAGAGTGCAGGCGCCGCGTGTGGCTTCAGGCAGGCGTTCGCCGAAGGTGGCGGTTAGGCGGCCGGCCAGGGTGGTGGCGGCGGCTACCGAAACCTGCTGGCCCAGTATCACGCGCACCGCGGTCTCGAAAGGATCCCACGCGCCGGGAATGCGCAGGCCGGGGCGGCGGGCGATGAGGCGGCGCAGCAATGCATCGGCGCGCAAGTCTTCATCCACGCGGGCGGGGTCGGCGGACAAATCAAAGAGGCGGCGGGCGCGGGCGGCAAAGTCAATTAGCCGCGCGGGCGGCTCGCCGTGCACCACCAACCGCAGTTCGGCCTTCGCAGCGCTGCGCGTCACTTCAATCTGCACGCCGCCCTCTGCCACGCGGCGATACGCCAAGCCCGCCACCAGCTCTACCCCCGGAATGGCGCGGGGCGCAAGAAAGCCCAGCAGCGCCTGCCAATCCAGCGGCGCGCGAAAGGCCAGCCGCAGCTCATTCACCGGCACGCTTACTCCGGCGCGGTGAGGGAGAACTGGCCGGTGTTGGCGGTGAGGCCGCCGTCTACGGGGAGGACTGCGCCGGTGATGAAGCTGGCGGCGGGGGAGGCGAGGAAATCCACGGCGGCGGCCACTTCGCCGGGTTCGCCCCAGCGGCGCAGGGGAATGTTGGCGCGCAGGCTCTGGTAAAGCTGCGGGGTTTCGCGCACGCCGCGGGTCATGGCGGTGTGAATGGGGCCGGGGCACACGGCGTTGACGCGAATGCCGCGCGGGGCCAGGTCCAGCGCCGCTGCGCGCACCAGGTTAATGGCGCCGGCTTTGGCGGCGTTGTAGGGCCACAGGCCGGGGTCGCCGCCCAGGCCCGATACCGAAGCGGTGACCACCACGGCGGGCGCTTCGGATTCGCACAGCAGCGGCAACGCGGCGCGCAGGCCCAGCACCACGGCGCGCAAGTTTACGGCCAGGGCGCGGTCGAAATCTGCCAGGGGCAGATCTTCAATGGGGCCGCGCTGGGGCAGGCCAGCGTTCAGCACCAGGGCGTGCAGCGCGCCGAAGCGCTCCCGCGCCTGGCGGGCCAATTCGGCGTTGGTCTGCTCCTCGGTCACATCGCCCACCAGGGCGAATGCCTGCGGGTGCTCCCCGGTCCAGGCCAGCGCGGCGGCGTCCATATCTGCGGCCAGCACGCGGCCCCCGGCAGCCAGCACGCGCTCGGCAAAGGCGCGGCCAATGCCCGAGGCCGCCCCGGTAATGGCCGCCGCGCGCCCCCGCCAGTGCGAAGCTGCGGCGGCCGCGGCATCGGCCGCTGCGCCCAAATTGCCCGCCATTGCGCCTCCCCGCGCGGGCCGCGCCGCGCACTCGCGCTCCGGCCCCGCCCCGCAAAAGTTAGCAGCGCGGGGCGGCGCGCCGGGTGATAGACTGGCGGGCCGGGGCAGGCCCGCCCGCGGCACCGGCCCGCCGCCCGCCAGTGGCGGCCGCCGCAAACACAGGAGGAAGCATGGATCTGCAACTCGAGGGGAAGAAGGCGCTGATTACCGGCGCGAGCCGGGGCATTGGCCGCGCCATTGCCGAAACGCTGGCCGCAGAGGGCGCGGCGGTGGCCATTTGCTCCCGCGACGCCAAGGGCGCAGAGCAGGCGGCGCAGGCGCTCAAGCAGCGCGGCGCGCAGGTGTTTTCCAAGGCGGTAGATGTGGGCGACGCCGACGCGCTGGCCGCCTTTGTGAACGAGGCGGCAACGGCCCACGGCGGGCTCGACATTCTGGTCTCCAACCCCAGCGGCGGCAACGGCGTGGACGAGGCGGCCTGGAAGGCGAACTTTGAGATTGACCTGATGGGCGCGGTGCGCGCGGTCAACGCGGCGGTAAAGCCGCTTTCCCAAAGCGGCGCGGGCAGCGTGGTGCTGGTGAGCTCCACCGCCGCGCTGGAAACCTTCATGGGCCCCACCTCTTACAACGCCATCAAGGCGGCGCTGCTCACCCACTCCAACGGGCTTTCGCAGGCGCTTGCGCCGCGCGGCATTCGCGTCAACGCGGTATCGCCCGGCCCCATTATGATTGAGGGCGGCTCCTGGGACATGATCCGCCAGCACAACCAGGCGCTGCACGATGCCACGCTGGCGCAAATTCCGGGCGGGCGCATGGGCACGGCCCAAGAGGTCGCCGACGCCGTGGCCTTTTTGGCCAGCCCCCGCGCGGGCTTCATTACCGGCGCAAACCTGGTGATTGACGGCGGCTTCACCAAGCGCGTCCAATACTGAACGGAAGGAGAAAGCAGTGAAGTTCTACGATTCGGTCGGCCCCAACCCCAAGCTGGTGCGAATGTTCGCCGCAGAGAAGGGCTACCCACTGCCCGATACCGAGAAGGTGGACATTGTGAAGGGCGAAAACCGCCAGGAGCCCTATCTCTTGAAGAACCCCGCCGGGCAGCTTCCGGCGCTGACTTTGGACGATGGCCGCACCATTGCCGAAACCACGGCAATTTGCGAGTGGATGGAAGAGCAGCAGCCCGAGCCGCCGCTCATCGGCGCATCGGCCGCCGACCGCGCCGAAACGCGGATGTGGACCCGGCGCGTGGAATGGCTCGTCGTGCAGCCGCTGACGGCCGGCTTCCGCTCCGGCATGGGCGTGAAGATGTTTCAGGATCGCATGCGGCTCTTTCCCGAATCGGCGGATGCGCTGATAGCCAGCGCGGGGGATGGCCTCGCCTGGCTCAATGAGCAGATCAATGGGCGCGAAACCATCGTGCCTGGGCGCTTCACTCTGGCGGACATTGCGCTCTACGCCTTTTTGGAATTCGGCGCGCAGGTGGGGCAGCCGTTGGATTCGGCAAATGCCAACATTGCCGCCTGGTTCGAGCGCACCGGCGCGCGCCCCAGCGCGCAGGCATAGGGCGCGGGGGCGATGGACCGGGTTCGCATCGCCATTGTCGGCGTCGGCAACTGCGCCAGCTCGCTGCTGCAGGGCATTCACTACTACGCCGGGCGCGGCCCCGGCGCGGCCGCCGGGCTGATGCACTGGGAAATCGGCGGCCTGCGCCCCGGCGACATTGAGGCGGTGGCGGCCTTCGATGTGGATACGCGCAAGGTGGGCCGCGATCTTTCCGATGCCATCTTTGCCGAGCCCAATTGCACGGCGCGTTTTTGCGGCGAAGTTCCGAAGACCGGCGTGGGCGTGCGCATGGGCGCGCTGCTCGACGGCATTTCGCCGCATATGCAAGAGCGCGGCGCGCGCGGCTTCCAACTGGCCAATGCGCTGGAGGCCGACGCCGCCGAGGTGGTGCGGGTGCTGCGCGATTCCGGCGCGGAGGTAATGCTCAATTACCTGCCCGTCGGCTCCGAGCGCGCGGCGCGCTTCTACGCAGAATGCGCGCTGCAGGCGGGGGTGGCCCTGGTCAACTGCATACCGGTGTTCATCGCCAGCAACCCGGATTTTGCCAAGCGCTTTGCCGAGCGCGGCCTGCCCGTGGTGGGCGACGATATCAAGGCGCAGCTAGGCGCAACCATCACCCACCGCACGCTTACCGAGTTGTTTCGGCGGCGCGGCGTTGCACTCACGCGCACTTACCAACTGAACACCGGCGGCAACACCGACTTTCTGAATATGCTGAACCAGCAGCGCCTGGCCTCCAAGAAGCAATCCAAAACCGAGGCGGTGCAATCCGCCGCCGCAGAGCGCCTTGCGGACGAGAACATTCATGTGGGCCCCAGCGATTATGTCCCTTGGCAAAAGGACAACAAGGTCTGCTTTCTGCGCATGGAGGGGCTGCTCTTCGGCGATGTGCCGATGAATCTGGAACTGCGGCTATCGGTGGAGGATTCGCCGAACTCTGCCGGCGTGGCCATAGACGCCATCCGCTGCTGCAAGCTCGCCATGCGGCGCGGCCAATCCGGCGCGCTGCACGCCGCCTGCGCCGCGCTGATGAAGCATCCCCCCCGGCAGCTTTCCGAAGACGAGGCCCACCGGCAGCTCGAAGCTTTTGTCAGCGGCTGAGCTTTTCCAAAATCTCGCCATTCCAGACGAGTTCCAGCCGCCCCCGGTGGCGGGCAATTCCCTCCTGCAAAGCGGCGCTGGCCAGCAACGGCAGGGCAACGGTGGGCTCCACCCACGCCATGGCCCGGGCTGCATTGAGCCGCACCTTGCCCCAGCTCTTCGCCTCGTCCAGGGTGGAGCCGGAAAGCCCGCCGTCCGCCGTCACCGCGGTGGTTACCTGCAACGCGTAGCGGTGCCCGGCGTCGCCCCGGTTGAAGATGTAGGACATGACGATGGAATCGTTGATGTAATTCTTCGGCACGCCGCCCGCCACATAAAAGGCCGCAGTGGCGGGAGACTGCGCGACAATTTGCGTGATTTCGTAGTTGTCCTGGATGGAATCAATGCGCAGGCCGGGCCGCCCCGCGCGCACGCAGCGGTGGTGGTGCTCGGTAAGCCCAATGCCGATGGAACTGTCGTTGATGGCCGGCACAAACATGGGAACGCCCCGCGCGCGGCAGGTTTGCACGATGGAAAGAGGATCGTCAATGCGGTCGGCCAGCGCGTCCATGAATTGCCGGCTGGACCACGCGCCGGGGGCGAGCTCGTCCGCAACCAGCCCCACCCAGGTGTCGCTTTCGCCGAAGCCGCGCTCGTCCACATAGGCGTCGTAAATGCGATCCACCAGCAGCCCGCGCAGTTCGCCATCGTCTGCGCCGGGATCGCCGCGATAGTGCTGCCAGCCCCGCGCCTGGTAGAGATCCTGATAGAGAATCGCGCCGGTGGAAACCACCACATCCACCAGCCCGGATTCGATCAGCTCTCGAATTACCTGCCGCAATCCGCCCGCCACCAGCGGCCCCGCCAAACCGAGAAACACCGTGGGCCGGTCGCTGTCATCGCAAATGGCGCGCAGCACCCGGTAGCACTCGCCCAAATTGCGGGCCTGCACGCCCATGCCCTGCATGGCGCGCAGCAGTGCGGCGGCGCTCTGCGTTTCGCCGGGAGAGGGCTGCGCCACCGGCGTTTCGAGCAGTTCGTCCTTGCGCCGCTGCGCCGCGGCGTCGAGTTCCGGGTAGATGTAGGTGAAGCCGAGGGGCTCGCCGTCTTTCACGCCGGGCATGGCGGGAGCATCGGCGAAGCGCGCAGAATTTTCAATGCTGCCGTTACGCGGCTTGGCCGCGAAGCTCGCCCAGCAACTGCGCGGCGCGCTCAATCAAATTTTCAGCGCCGCCCGGCACCGCGGCGCGCAGGCGCTGATCCGGCGCGGCGCGCAGCACGCCCCGGCCGTGCAGGGCGACAATGCGGGCGGGATCCAGGTTGTGGTCCGCGCCGGGCGCAAGCACCAACTCGCCGCCCTCCAGTCCAATGCTCGCCACGCCCAGATCGCGGGCGGCAATCTTCAGGCCAATTACGCCGAGCAGACTCTGCGCTTCGGCGGGCAGCGGGCCGTAGCGGTCCAGCAATTCGTCGCGCAGCCGCTCTGCCTCTTCCAGATCGGGCGCGCCGGCCAGACGCTTGTAGAGCACCAGGCGCTGGCTCACATCGGGCACATAGCCTTCGGGCAGCCGCGCGGGAACCGGCAGGCGAATCTCCGGATCGAGCGCGCGGGCGGGCGCGCCGCCGCTGCGCAATTCAAGCACCGCTTCTTCCAGCAATTCCATGTAGGCGCTGTAACCCACGGAGGCGAGATGGCCGGATTGCTCTGCGCCGAGCAGATTACCGGCCCCGCGAATCTCCAGATCCATGCTCGCCAGGCGAAAGCCGCTGCCGAGTCCGGCCAAATCCTGAATCGCCTCCAGCCGGCTCAGCGCCTGCCGGGTGAGCGCCGCTTCGCCGGGAATCAGCAGGTAGGCGTAGGCGCGCTGGCCGCTGCGCCCTACCCGCCCGCGCAACTGGTAAAGCTGCGCCAGCCCCAAGCGGTCCGCGCGGTCTACCAGGATGGTGTTGACGCGCGGCATATCCAGCCCGCTCTCGATGATGGTGGTGCAGAGCAGCAGATCGTAATCGCCATTCAGAAATGCGCGCATGCGGTCTTCCAGTTCGCGCTCGGACATTTGCCCGTGCGCCACCTGCACGCGCACCTCGGGAACAATGCGCTCCAGCAATTCGGCAATGGAGCCGATGCTGCGCACGCGGTTGTGCACGAAGAAAACCTGCCCGCCGCGCCGCACCTCGCGCAAAATTGCCTCGCGCACCAGAGATTCTTCGAAGAGGCAGAGCTGCGTGCGCACCGCCAGGCGATCCGGCGGCGGCGTTGCAATCACCGACAAATCGCGCAGGCTGGTGAAGGCCATTTGCAAAGTGCGCGGAATGGGTGTGGCCGTCAGCGTCAGCACATCCACCGATTGCCGGAAGCGCTTGATGCGCTCCTTGTGCGCCACGCCGAAGCGGTGTTCTTCGTCCACCACCAGCAGGCCGAGATTGCGGAAGCGCACATTCTTCTGCAGCAGGCGGTGCGTGCCAATGACCAGATCCACGCCGCCGTTCTCCATGCCCTCCAGCACCGCGCGCGATTGCGCGGGGTTGCTGAAGCGCGAAAGCGATTCGATGCGCGCGGGCAATCCCGCAAAGCGCTTGCGAAAAGTGTCGAGGTGCTGCTGGCAGAGAATCGTCGTGGGAACCAGCACCGCCACCTGCGCGCCCGCCATCAGCACCTGGTGCGCGGCGCGGCAGGCGACCTCGGTTTTGCCATAGCCCACATCGCCGCAAATCAACCGGTCCATGGGGCGCGGCGCGGCGAGATCGGCCAGCACATCTGCAATGGCCGCGGATTGATCCGGCGTTTCCTCATAGGGAAAGCGCGCCTCGAAATCGGCCAGCGCGCGGTCGCGGGGCGCAAAGGCGGTTCCCGGCGCAAGCTCGCGGGCGGCGTGCACTTCCAGCAGGCCCTTCGCCATATCGCGCAGCGAGCGGCGCACCGCGCGCCGCGTCTTTTCCCAGGTGGCGCCGCCCAGCCGATCCAGCGGCGGCGCCACGCCATCTGCACCCACATAGGGCTGCACCAGGTTGAGCCGGTGCACCGGCACAAAGAGCCGGTCGCCCCCATCGTATTCAATGCGCAAAAACTCCTCGGCAGAGCGGCCGAGCTTTAGCAACACGAAGCCGCGATAGACGCCAATGCCGTGCTCGGCGTGCACCAGGCGGTCGCCGGGCGCGAGCTTCGCCAGGGCCGATTGCGCCGCATCCAGCCCCGCGCCGAAGCCGGCTGTGGGGCGGCGGCGCTGCCGCGGGCCGAAGATTTCCTGCTCGGTGAGCACAGCCAGCCCCGCTTCGGGCAGCGCGAAACCGGCGGAGAGATCGGCGACGCGAAGCTGCACCTGGCCGGGGGCGGACCAATTGCGGGCCGGTGCGGGCTCCCGCGCAACCTCCACCGCAAAGCCGTGCTCGCCGAGCAGCGCGCGCAGGCGCTCTGCGCCCGACAGCGCATCAGCCAACAGCGCGACGCGCTGCCCCGCATTGCACCAGCCGCGCAACGCGCGCAGCAGCGGCGCAAGAGGCTGCTCTGCGCCGCGCGCGGATTGCAACTCGCGGCACAGCAACTCGTTGCCCGCCGCGCGCAGCGCAATGGATTCGCCCGCAGCAGAATCCACGCCCGTTTGCACTTCGAGCCGCTCCAGATGCACGGCGCGGCGCGCGGCAATGGCTTCGGTAATTTCGCCGGGAGTCAGCAGCAGTTCGCCCGGCTCGCAAACCAAGCGCTGCGCCGAGGCCCGGGCGGAATCGTGCGCCTCGCCGGCTTCGTCGGCAAAGCGCTGCATGCGCTGCTGTGCTTCGGCGGGTTCGGCGAGAATCAGCAATGCATCGTCCGGCAGAAAATTGAAGAAGCTCTCGCAACCGCCGGGCTGCAGCAGCGGGGCGATGGCTTCTGCGCCGGGGGGCAGCGCGCCGCGCAGCAGCGAGTCGAGCAGGGCGTCCATTGCGGCGGGCGGCACGCCCTGTTGTTCGGCGCGGGCGCGCAGCGCATCGCTCTGCGCCACAACCAAATCGCGCTGCAACAACAACTCGCGCGGAGGCGGCAGCGCGGCGGCTTCCAGTTCGGCCTGAGAGCGCTGACTGGCGGGGTCGAATTCGCGCAGCGATTCCACTTCGCTGCCCAGCAATTCAATGCGCACGGGAAGCGCGCGCTGCGGCGGAAACACATCCACAATGCCGCCGCGCAGCGCAAACTCTCCGCGCTCTTCGGCAAGGGGCTGCCGCGCATAGCCCGCCGCAGCCAGCGCCAGCGCAAACTCGTCGCGATCCAACTCGTCCCCCCGCGCCACCTGCAGCGAGGCCGCGCGCACCGCCGCGCGGGTGGGAACGCGCCAGGCCAGCGCCGTCCACGGCGCCACCAACACCGGCGCGGCGGAATGTGCCGCGCGCGGCGCGGCGAGCCGATGCAGCACATCCATGCGCTGCGCCACGACGAAAGGCTGCGGAGAAAAGCGGTCGTAGGGCGCGGTATCGGGATGCGGAAAGACGCGCACGCGGCCGCCTGCGGATTGCGGCTCCCCCAGCGCGGCCTGCAGATCCAGCGCGAAGCGATCTGCCTGCTTTGCGCCCGCAGCGACCACCAGCGCCGCGCCCGAATGCGACTCGATCAACTGCGCCGCAACCAGCGCCTGCGATGCGCCGCGCAATCCGTGCAGCCGCACACTGCCCCGGCGCTTCGCCAGCCGCGCGGCCAACCCGGCGAGTCCGGCCTTTTCCACCGCGCCCGACTTCACGCCCTCTCCCGCCGCCGCACAAAAGCCCCGCCCGGCAAAGGGGCGGGGTGGCGCGCGCCGCCCAGCATAGCGCTTTGACTCGATTGCGGCCCTGTGATAAATGCCGCAGCTATGCCCGCCATCCCCATCTACCAGATTGACGCCTTCACCGATCAGCTCTTCAGGGGCAACCCCGCCGCCGTTTGCCCACTGCGCGCGTGGCTGGACGCTGGCCTCATGCAGCGCATCGCCAACGAAAACAACCTCTCCGAGACCGCCTTCTTTGTGCCCGAAGGCGATTACTTCCGCCTGCGCTGGTTTACGCCCACTGTGGAAGTGAATTTTTGCGGCCACGCGACTTTGGCGAGCGCTTATGTGCTTTTCTATTTTCTGGATAAGGAGCGCGAGCAGGTTGTGTTTGAGACGCGGCGCGGCCGCTTCACGGTGGAAAAGTCCAGGGGCAGCGCGCTGCTCATGAATCTTCCCGCCGAACCCTCGGCGGCCTGCGAGCCGTTGCCGGAACTGCCGCAGGGTTTGGGCGCAGCGCCCGTGGAAACCCACAGCGGCCCGTTTTTGATGGCGGTTTTTGGCAGCGCCCGGGACATCACCGGCCTGAAGCCCGATATGCCCACTCTTGCCGAGCTCTGCCGGAAACAGGGAAGTGAGGGGGTGATCGCCACTGCGCCGGGGGAGGGCGGCTGCGATTTTGTGTCGCGCTTCTTCGATCCCGCGCATGGGATTCCCGAAGATCCCGTCACAGGCTCGGCGCACTGCATGATGGCGCCCTATTGGGCAGAGCGTCTGGGGAAAAGCACCCTAGCTGCGAGGCAGCTTTCCGAGCGCGGGGGGGCCGTCAAAATGCGCGTGCAAGGCGAGCGCATTTTGATGGAAGGAGAATGCCGCTTTTACATGAAGGGCGAAATTGCGCTCCCCTGACGCGCTCCCTCTCGAAGGCGGTGTTCACCGCCCGCCGGGTGGAGGGCGGGCAGGCCCCACCGAGGGGGGTGGACAGGCCGGGGCGGCCCGCCTAGACTGCCCGCCCCATCCAAGGAGAGCGCCGTGGCCCTTGAACTGCTGTGCCGCAAAATCGGCATGACCCGGGTCTTCACCGATTCGGGCGAGTGCATTCCCGTAACCGCGCTGGAAGCCGGCCCCAACGCCATCGTGCAGAAGAAGACGCCGGAGCGCGACGGCTACGCCGCCCTGCAGCTCGGCTTCCACCAGCGCCGCGCCGCAACGCTGCAGCGGCCCCGGCTCGGCCACTTCCAAAAGGCGGGGGTTTCGCCGCGCCGCTGGCTGCGCGAGTGCCGGGTGAGCGCCGAAGAGCTGGAGGCGCGCGAGGTGGGCGGCGAGATTGGTGCCGACATTTTCGAGGCCGGACAGCGGGTGGATGTGACGGGCGTCTCCAAGGGGCGCGGCACGGCGGGCACTGTGCGCCGCCACGGCTTTCGCATCAAGCGCCGCACCCACGGCACCCACGAGGGCTTCCGCCGCCCCGGCGCCATTGGCGCGGGCGCTTCGCCGGGCCGGGTGTGGAAGGGGCAGGGTATGTTCGGGCGCATGGGCCGCGAGCGCGTTACCACCCGCAATGTGGAGGTGGTGCAGGTGGACACAGAACGCGGCCTGATTTTGCTGCGCGGGGCAGCGCCCGGCCACAACGGCGGCCTGGTGATTCTGCGCCCCGCCGCCGCGCCCAAGTAGCCTGGCCGCTTACCAGCGCCGCGACAGCTTTCACCAGCGCGCACAGCGCGAGGGCTTTCGCTCCCGCGCCGCCTACAAACTGCGGGAAGTGCAGCGCGCCCACGGATTGCTGCGCCCCGGCCAGCGCGTGGTCGATCTCGGCTGCTGGCCGGGGGGCTGGCTGCAGGTGGCGTCGCAGGCCGTGGGGCCAAGCGGCCGCGTGGTGGGCGTAGATTTGCGCGGGCTGGATCCGCTGCCGCTCGCCAATGTCCGCGCGCTGCAGGGCGATTTTTCGCAGCCCGAGCTGTTGCAGGCGCTGCGCCGCACCTTGGGCGGCCCGGCGCATGTGGTGCTGAGCGACGCCGCCCCCCGCCTGAGCGGCGTGCGCGTCCGCGACCGCGCCGCCGAAGACGCCCTGCTGAGTGCGCTGGAAGCCGCGCTGCCCGCGCTGCTCGCCCCCGGCGGCGCGCTGCTGGCGAAACTGCTGGAATGCCCCGAGGCCGGGGCCTTCCGCCGCCGTATTGGCAGCCGCTTCGCCTCGCTGCGGCCGGTGCGCACCCGGGCCACGCGGCGCGGCTCCAGCGAGCGCTATCTGCTGGCGCGGGGCTATCGCGGCGAAGCCGCCGCCCCGCCGCCGCCGGCAGCGAATTGACGCGCCGAGGGCGCGGCCTACACTCGCCCGCCCGCAACCAGACCACCGGGAGACCGCCTTGCCCCGCCCCTTCCGCATTCTCGGCGTGCAGCAAATCGCCGTCGGCGCACTCGACAAAGCGCGCCTGCGCAAGCTGTGGATTGAGACTCTCGGCCTCGGCGAGGAAGGCTCCTTTCGCAGCGAGAGCGAGAATGTGGAAGAGGACATTGCCGTGCTGGGCGCGGGCCCGCTGCGCGTCGAGGTGGACTTGATGCAGCCCCTGGATCCCGCGCGGCGGCCGAAGGTGCACGAGCCCGCCCTGAACCATGTGGGGCTGTGGGTGGACGACCTGCCCGCCGCCGTCGGCTGGCTCGGCGAGCGCGGCGTCCGCTTCACGCCGGGCGGGATTCGCCAGGGCGCGGCGGGCTTCGATGTCTGCTTTATCCATCCGAAGGGCAGCGAGGAAGCGCCCATCGGCGGCGAAGGCGTGCTGATCGAACTGGTGCAAGCGCCGCCGGAGGTGATCCGCGCGCTGGGAGGCGAAACATGAGCGAAGAGCCGGCGGGTGCGGCGCAGATTGCGCCCTTTCAGATCGCAGTGCCGGAAGAGATTTTGGCCGACCTGCGCGAGCGCCTGGCGCGGACGCGCTGGCCCGATCAGATTCCCGGCAGCGGCTGGGATTACGGCACCGAGCTCGCCTATCTGCGCGAGCTTTGCGAATACTGGCGCGGCGAATACGACTGGCGGCGGCACGAGGCCGCGCTCAACCGCTGGCCGCAGTTCACCACGCAGGTGGATGGGCAGCGCATTCACTTCATTCACGCCCGCGCAAAGCGCGAAGACGCGCTGCCGCTGCTCATTACCCACGGCTGGCCCGGCAGCATCGCCGAGTTTCAGAAGATTTTGCCGCTGCTTACCGAACCCGAAGCGCATGGCGGCGACGCCGCCGACGCCTTCCATGTGGTCTGCCCCTCCATGCCCGGCTACGGCTTCAGCGGCCCCACCCACGCGCGGGGCTGGGATGCCCAGCGCATTGCAGAGGCCGAGATGGAACTGATGCGGCGCCTCGGCTACACGCGCTACGGCGCGCAGGGCGGCGACTGGGGCGCGCTGGTGACGGTGCACATCGGCCGCCTCGACGCGGCGCACTGCGCCGGCATTCACCTCAATATGATCATGGCGCTGCCGCCGGAAGAGCCCGGCGAGCTTTCCGAACGCGAACAGCAGAGCCTGGCGCGCTCAAAGGAATTTCAGCAGACGGGGGCGGGCTATCAGGCCATCCAGGGCACCAGGCCGCAGACCCTCGCCTATGGCCTCTTCGATTCTCCCGCCGGGCTGGCGGGCTGGATTATCGAGAAGTTTCGCGCATGGAGCGACTGCGGCGGCGATGTGGAGAGCGTGTTCAGCAGAGACGAACTGCTCACCAACATCACCATCTACTGGGTAACCGGCACCATCAATTCCTCCATGCGCCTTTACTACGAAATGCGCAAGAGCGGCCGCGCCGGCTTCACCCAGGGCAAGGTGGAGGTTCCCACCGGCTGCGCCAGCTTCCCCGGCGAAATCTACAACGCCCCCCGCGCCTGGGCCGAGCGCCACTACAATGTGACGCACTACACCACCCACAACAAAGGCGGCCACTTCGCCGCCATGGAACAGCCCACCCTGCTCGCCAACGACCTCCGCACCTTCTTCCGCCCCTTGCGCTGAACCGGGGCGACAGCGGCATCAGCGCTCAATCAGAGTCAAATCCGATCCGAATTTCACGCCTGCGATTTGGCAAGCGGTTTTGATGTAGTCCCTCACATTCCCTTTGCTGAGATAGGTTCCCATCCACCAGCCATCTTCCAATTCTACGGAATTATCGGATACCAGATCATCCCGATCGAAAAGGTCATTGCGATTTCTCGCTACGAGCCGACGAGTTCGCCCCACCGTCTGGGGAGCGAAGCGCTCCATGAAGTCAGCATCCCGTTTCTGAAACATTTTCAGAACTGCCTCCAGAGTCCAGATATTGCGCCCGGTTTTTACGGATTCTCCTTCAAAATTGAATCCAACGATTCTCACGAGCCGCCTCTGTGCCGGAATGTGGTCACTCGTGCTCAAACTCTCCCGTTGGGCGCGGCCGGAAGGAGACGATGCCACGGCAGGCGATTGTTGGAGTTGATCGAGAAGGAACATCTCCACATCATCGAGATCTGGCTTTGTTCCACACTCGCCTTCCACCGCCTCTGCGAGCAGGTCGCGAAGCATCTCATCAGGATCCTTCAACAAGCTCTTCCAGACGACCGGAATGGTGTTACGCGCCTCCTCCATTTCACGGTTGTCATTGTGTCGCTTCTGCGCTGCCTGCATGGCTTTCCCAGAAACAACGAGGTCCTTCCGGAAGTACTCCTCCAGAAATTTAGCATACTCCGGAATCTTTTCACTGCGCTGCAATTCCATCCGATAAAATCGCCGCTCGACAGGCAGCCCAACTGCCATGCTGAGGTAGAAATTCCAGACACTGCCGTCGGTCAAAATCAGAAACGGAATGCCCCTATTGCTAGCATATCCGAACAATTGCTCTTCGCCTTTGATATCTGCGCCGCCAAGCTTTTTGGCTTCGATGAAAATCAACGGCTGCTTCTGCTTATTGACTTCTCGACACAGCGCGTAATCCACCCATCGATTCTCAACGGGGAATTCCGGCACAAACTCCATCGGATTGATGTCGTCCCAATCCAACTCGCGCAGTATCGGAACAATGACCGATTGCTTGACTTGGGCCTCGTTGCTCAAGTGCCCGGAGCGGATGCGCTCGACCGCCCTTACCAAGACCTGCTCCATGCTCATGGCTTCGACTCCTCTAGTTCTCCCGCGCTGCCACACGACCGCGCCAGCCGGCTCAGTATAGCACGCCCTCAAGCGCCCGTGGAGGCGAGGGTAGCGCGGAGGTACGGAACTTCCGGGATGGGGAAAAATTTCCCCGTGGGGAATGGCCTGCTGGCAGTTCGGCGCGCATCCGCCTGCGAATCAAGACAGATAGCCCCGGTTGTGACCTGTTATGGCGCAACGGCATGAGATGGTGTCGGGGGGCATGACCTTCGCAACTGTGAATGGGGTAGGGCGGGCGGCAATTGCCCGCAAAGGGCTGCGGCGCACCCGCAAGGGCCTCTCTGTGATTGAATTGTGCGCGGGTGGCGGCGGGGCGGCGTTGGGGCTGGAAGCGGCGGGCTTCTCTCCGCTGGCGTTGCTGGATATTGACCCGCACTGCTGCGCGACGCTGCGTCACAACCGTCCTTACTGGAATGTGATTGAGGCGGATTTGCGCCGCTTCAATCCCGATTACTGGGCGGGTGCAGATTTGATATCCGCCGGACTGCCCTGTCCCCCATTTTCCATTGCGGGGAAGCAGCACGGCGCGAAAGACGAGCGCGATATGTTTCCGCATATGCTCCGCATCGTTGCAAAACTGAAGCCGCGGGCTGTTCTCGTCGAGAATGTGCGCGGTCTGCTCGGATCCCGTTTTGCGCCGTATCGGGAGCAGATTGACAAATCTCTCGGCAAGCTTGGCTTCGATTCTCACTGGGCCATGTTTGACGCGGCAAATTTTGGCGCGCCGCAAACCCGGACGCGCGTTTTCTTGATCGCGCTGCGCCGGGGAGAGACGGCGCCGCTGAACTGGCCCTTGCCCATGGCCGACAAGACGCCGACCGTCGGCGAGGCGATTGGAGACCTGATGGGCGCGCGGGGCTGGAAGCGGGCAGCCAAGTGGGCGGAAGGCGCAAACACCATCGCCCCGACCATCGTCGGCGGATCGCGCAAGCACGGCGGGCCGGACTTGGGGCCGACTCGCGCGCGGAAGCTCTGGGCCACCTTGGGCGTGGACGGCCTGGGGTTGGCGAATGAGCCGCCGCCGCCGGGCTTCCGCGGGAAACCGCGCCTCACCGTGCCCATGGTGGCGCGGCTTCAAACTTTCCCCGACGATTGGCAATTCATTGGCTCCAAGACCAATGCCTACCGCCAAGTCGGCAACGCCCTGCCGGTTTCCCTCGCCGCTAGCATCGCCAAGGTGATCCGAAAATGCCTGCGCGGCTGATTTCAACAAAAAGATCGAGCAACTCTGCTACCCATGCATCGGGAGAATTCTGCAATGGTGGACAAGATCAGCCGTCAAGCCCGCAGTGCCAATATGCGCGCCATTCGCAGCAAGGGAACCAAGCCCGAAATGGCGGTGCGGCGGATGATTCACAAGATGGGATACCGCTACCGGCTTCACCGCCGCGATCTCCCCGGAAGGCCCGATCTCGTCTTTCCGGCGCGCCGCAAGGTGATTTTTATCAACGGCTGTTTCTGGCACCAGCACCCCGCGGCCGAGTGCAAGATCAGGCGCACCCCCAAATCCAATCTCGATTACTGGGAAGCGAAACTGGAAGGGAATGTCGTGAGGGACAGAGAAAATTGGAGCGCTTTGGAGAACGCTGGTTGGAAGGTTCTCGTGATATGGGAATGCGAAGTGAAAGAAGATGCAAAGCTGGGCAGCCGGATCAAGCGCTTTTTGGCTTGAAAAAAACACTCTCTCAGCGCGATTCTTCGTCTGTGAAGGCGGGGGTGGAGGTTAGGGTGGCGCGGAGGGTGGGGGCTTCTTCGAGCAGGGGGTGGCGGCGCAGGGCGGCGACTTCGGCGGCGCGGTAGGGGGAGAAATTGGTGGGGAGGTGTTGCGGGTCGAAGGTGCGCAGCATCCAGTTGAGCAGGGCGGCCAGGTCGGCGTCGGACAGGGGGGCGTTTGCAACGCCGGGGACGCGCACCAGGTATTCGCGGCCGCCCTTCACATTCAGAAAGCGCGAGACTTCGCCGGCCATGTTCGGCGCGCCGCCGGGGAGTCCGCTGGCGTCGGCGCGGTGGCAGCCCTGGCAGTTCAGCAGCCAGTTGATTCGCGCGCGGGCGGATTCCGCCGCGTCCGGCGCGGAATTTGCGGCGGCGGGCGCGGCGAGGACGAGGCAGCACAGCGCGCACAACGCGGCGCGGCGCGGCCAACTCAAGAGAGCGGCGCGCCGCAGCCAGCCCATGCGCGCGGCGAGACGCCGCCGACTCTCAAGCGCAGCGAATCGCCAGCCCATGCGCGCAGTCACGGCAGCAATCCTTTGGCCAGCGCGGCGCGCAGGGCGGCGTTGGCGCGGGGGTTTGCGCCGGGGTGTTGCGCTTCGATGCGGGCGATTTCGGCGGCGCTGAAGGGCCGCAGCCGGGCGTCGAAATGCGCGCCGTTCAATTCACGCAGCATATGGTTCAGCGCTGCGGCCAGTGCGGCGTCGTCCAGTGCGGCGTGCTGCGCGGGCATGACGCCCAGGTAGCGCGCGCCGCCGGATTCGATGGGGCCGGCCAAGCCGAACTTTGCGACCAGCGCCAAGTAGGCGCGGCCCTGCGCATCGGCGGCCAGCGCGGCGAAGGGGCCGACCAGGGGAGGCACGGCCCCGGGCAGGCCCTCGCCGCCGGGCAGATGGCAGACGGCGCAGCGCGCGTAGGCCGCGGCTTCGGCGGCCCGCACGGCTGCAGAGACTGCGCCCGCCGCCGCCGGGAGCAGCGCGGCCAGCGCCAGAAGCGGCAGCGCCCGCCGCACCGCGCCTACTTCTCGTCTGTGGCGGTGCCCAGGACGATGGCGGCGGTGCAGGTGTAGGTTTCGGCCGCAACGCCCAGGCACCAGACGGTGTCGTTGTTGAGCTGCGGCCGATACATGGGCCGCTCGCGCAGGTTGTTGTTGCACAGGCAGCGCCCGCAACTCGGCTTCCCGCAGCAATCGTTGTAAGAGATGATGTAGTTCAGGCCATCGGCGGGATTGCGGCAGGTGCCGACCCAGGTGATGGGCGACATCTCGGTGCCGGGCGGGCAGCTGCTCTGGCTACCGCCGCAGCAAGAGCAGAGCCAGCCGTCCATTGCGCAGTGGCGCCAGTATTCGCAGCTCGTCGGATCGCCGGGATCGGCGGCGCGGCCCGTGGGCTGCGGCGCGACGCCGGGGTATGCGCCCTCGCCTTCGGCGGCGCGCGCCACCGGCAGCGTGGGCAAAAAGGGCGCGCCGACCAGTGCCGCGCCCAACCAGCCCACAAAGCTGCGCCTGGAGCTGCGGCGTGCCAGCAGCCGTGCGGTCTTTTCGGTGAAGCGGTCCACTGCGTTCATGAGACCTCCCCGCGCGCCGCGCGCAATGCATCTTCGCGGCGCAGATATTCCTGAATTGTCGCCACACCCCGCTCCCTGGCCTCAAACAGGCTCTCGAGGTGCTCGCGGTTGTTGACGAGGCCCAGCGCAACCAGCGTGCCGGCTTCGTCTATCAGCACAGCGTAGGGCAAACTGCCCACGCCGAAGGCGCGGCCCAGCGGCTCGGAAAGCAGATACGGAAAGCCGTCAATGCCCGATTCGCGCCGGAAGTCCGCGTGACTCTCGGCGTCGCCGTCGCTGGCCAGCACAATGTCGAGCCAGCCCCGCTCCGCATCGCGAATAGAGGAAAGCACCGACAACAGCGTCTTGCACACCGGGCAATCGGGAGAGAGAAAAAACAGCAGCGTGCTGCGGCCCGCAGGGCTCGGCCCGCCGATCTCCAGCAGCCCGCCGTCCTGCGCGGGCACATGCATATGCGGCGCGCGCTCGCCCGCCTTCAGCTTGCGGTTAATTGCCAGCGCGCCCGCCGGCGCCACGCGCTCGTAGAGCACGCCCACCTGCCGCAACAGCACCAGGCACAGGCCGCCAAGGCCCAGCACCGCCAGCCAGAGCAGAAACTGCGACACAATCAGCCCGCGCATCAGCCCGCCTCTGCGCCGCCGCGCATTTGCAGCGCGGTAGCCTGCGCGGTTTCGGCCGCCAGGGCGATGAGCCAAAAGGCCGCGGCGGCGCAGGCCGCGCCGGTGTAATCCGCAAGCTGCGGCGCGCGGAGCTGCGGCGCGGCGGCCAGCGCGGCCGTCAGCGCAAACAGCAGATTGCGCAGCGGCATAAAGGCGGTGAGTCCCCCCGCGCGCGCGCCGAAGCTGCAGCCGCAGTCCATGCCGCGCCGCCCGCGCAGCAGGTTCACGCCCATGGCCAGCGCGTAGAGCAGAAACAGCGCGCAGGCCAGCGCCGCAGCAGTGGGCCGGGTGGCGGGGAAAAGCAGCGCCGCGCCGAGAGCAATTTCGAGCAGCGGCAACAGCCGCGCCGCAACGGGCAGGCCAAAGGCCGGCAGCAGCTCGTAGCCCGCCAGCGCGCGCCGGAAAGCGGCGGGCGCGCGCAGCTTGTGCCAACCCGCGCCGAGCAGCAGCCCCGCGCAGAAGAAGCCCGCCGCGAGCAAAAGCAGGGGATCCATCCCCGGCCTCAGTTCCGGCCCCGCGTTGCGTAAAGAGTCAGGGGCGTGCCGGCCAGCCCGCCGCCAATGGTGCGCAGGTGCGCGCCCGAGCGCGCGTCATAGACATCAATGGCGAGATCGGCGTTGGTAACGGCCAGGTAGGGGCGGCGCCCCCGGGTGGCCTCGACGGAAATGCCCCAGCTATCCAGCACAATGCGCCGCACCCGGCTCTGCTTGCGCGCATCGAAGACCCAAACTTCGCTGCCGCCGGATTTGTGGCTGCCCTCTTTGCCGCCCTCGTGCATGAGCACATAGATGCGCGCGCGGGCATCGCCGCTGATCACCTGCCAGCCGCCCGGGCGCCAGCCCGCCGCACGCTCTTCGGCGCTCACCAGAGACCACGCCTCGCCCACCTGCGCCACTTCGCCGCGCAAATTCACGGGCCGCACATTGCCGGTGAAAGTGGGAAAGTGCGTGAGGCCCGCCGCATCGCCGGTCTTCATAAACAGCGCATCGCCGTCAATATCGTTGAATGCCTCGCTCACTTCGCGCCGCTGCACAGCGCCCTTTGCGTCGAGCACAAAGCTCGCCAGCGTGCCGTTGCCGCACAAAGTGGAAAAGCCGCGGCGGCCCGTGGGATACACCAGGCTGCAGCCGGGAATCGGCACCTCGCCCAGCACCTCGCGCTTCACCATATCCACCACCGTAACCGAGGCCGCCGGGGTGAAATTGAAAATCAGCCCCAGCTTGTCATCGCCGGTAAGTCTGAAGCTGCCCTTTTGCGTTACGACCAGGCCGCGCTTGGCCTTCGGCAACTCAATCTCGGCCACCGGCGCGGCGCTGGCCTTGTCGTAGATGGTGATGAAGTCGCTGCGCTCGCCGCGCACGCCCCGGCTGTAGAAAGTCTCCGCCACATAGAACTCGGACCGCGTGCGCGACTCTGCCAGACTGGCGAACTGCGAAGCGCCAAAGTTGGCCTTGTAGTTGCGGTTCTTCGCGGCGAGATCGAGCAGCACGCCTTTGGCGTCCAGCAGTGCGGGGAAGTTGACATCGAGCACATAGAGCCAGCTATCGCCGTAGCGCTTCGGCAGCTTCTCCACCTTCGGCACCGGCTCCGCCGCAAGCTCTGCGCGCAGCGCACCGGGCGCCAGGGCCACGCCGAGCCCCAGCAGGCCGGCGAGCAGGCCGCGCAACGCCCGCGCCCCTCCCGGCGCTTGCGCCGCTTCCCCGCGCGCCCGCTCCGCCGCGGGCAGCCGCTTCGCCCAATTCGCCATTGCCACCAGCTTCACCATTGACGCCATTTGCGGACACCTCCGCTTTTGCGAACCCGTGATTCGCCCATTCCACCACAGCGCAGCGCGCTTTTCAAGCGCCAAAAAATCAAATTTTCGTTGACTTCCCGCGCCGCCTGTGCGGGAATCTCAAGAAAGGAGGGCGTATGCGAACTTTCACCATCGCTGGATTTCGGGGCGCAAACAGCCTGGGCCGCCTGGGACGGGCAGCGGCGGTGCTGGCGTGGCTTTCGCCGGGGCTGGCGCTAGCGCAGGAAACCTCACCCCCCCCCCCCCCGCGGGGAACCATCGAGGAAATCACCGTTACGGCCCAGAAGCGCGAGCAGAGCGCGCAGGATGTGGGCATTTCGCTGACCGCGGTGACGGGGGACGAGCTGGAGCGGGGCGGCTTTGCCAGCGCGCAAGAGGTGACGGCGCTGGCGGCGGGGGTCAGCACCATTCAGCCCAACGGCGAGGCGAACTACGCCGTTGGGATGCGCGGCGTGGCGAACAGCGATTTCACCGCCAATGTGGAGAGCCCCGTCGCCGTCTATGTGGACGAGGTCTATATCAGCCAGATGTCGGGGACGGGCTTCATGCTCTTCGATATGGAGCGCGTGGAGATTTTGCGCGGCCCGCAGGGAACGCTGTTCGGGCGCAACGCCACCGGCGGCCTGGCGCACTTTGTGACGCGCAAGCCGGCGCGGGAGCTGGACGGCTACGCCCGGCTCACCGGCGGCGAAAACAGCCAGATCAAGGTGGAGGGCGCGGTGGGCGGCGGCGGCGATCTGCTCTCGGCGCGGCTCTCGTTTTCGGGCCACTGGAACGACGGCTACATTGAGAACCGGCTGAACGATTCGGACCTGAACAACGCCAACGACAAGGCTTGGCGAGCGCAGGTGCTCTTCACGCCGAACGAGGATTTTTCGCTGCTGCTGAATGTGCGCGGTTCGGATCAGCTCATTCGCACGGGCTTTTTCGAGCATGTGACGGCGCTGGCAACCGACGCCGACGGCAACGAAGTTGGCGGAGTGCTCACGCCGAATTTGCCCAACACGGTGCTCGGCGGTTACCGGGACGACGATGGCGATGTGTTTGCCGGCGCCTACAACGATCCGGGGCACAACGACCTGGAGACCACCGGCGCGACGGCGACTATCAATTGGAATTTCGGCAATGTGACGCTCACCTCCATCACCGATTACCAGTCTGTGGAGCGCGATTACATCGAGGATTCCGACGCCTCTCCGGTGCGCCTCTTCAACTTCTTCCTCACCACCGATGCCGAGCAAATCTCTCAGGAGCTTCGCCTGGCCGGTGGGCGCGATCGGCTCAACTGGGTGGCGGGCTTCTACTGGCTGGATATTGATGTGGACGATTCCAACGGCGGAGAGAGTGAGGACTTCGCTGGGGCGCTCGCCCCGCTGGCCACCCTGCGCGCTGGTGAAAATCTCGCGGCCCCGGCGCTCTCGGGGCTCGACAACCCCTACACCACCGAAACGACATCCTGGTCGCTGTTCGGGCAGGTGGAATACGATCTCACCGAAACGCTGACGGCGGTGGGCGGCTTCCGCTGGATTCAGGATGACAAAGAGCACAAATACACCGCCAATCTGGTGGATTTCGATCCCAGCGTGCAGCGCAGCAACGACAACCCCATTTACCAAGGCACCTTTGGAAGCTACGAGGGCGAGCGCGACGACGGCGTCTGGTCTGCCCGGGTGGTGTTGAATTGGCAGCCCTCTGCCGAGTTGCTCGTCTTTGGCGGCTGGAACCGGGGCGTGAAGAGCGGCGGTTTCAATGCGCCGATCTTCCCGTTCTTCGATGCAAGCAACAACTACAACGATGCCACCTTCAATTACCGCCCGGAAGAGCTCGACGCCTACGAGGTTGGCTTCAAGTCCACGCTGGCTGCCGGGCGCGTGCAGTTGAATGCATCGGCCTACTACTACGATTACAGCGACTATCAGGCATTCACTTTTGTCGGGCTCGACGCCATCACCCGCAACGCCGAGGCCAGCAGCCAAGGCTTTGAGATTGAGGCCGTGGCGCGGCCGATTGAGGGCCTGACGCTGCGGGTGGGCGCCGCCTACAACGATATCGAGGTGGATCTGGGCAACAACACGCCCAAGACCACCTCGGTGCAATCGCCCGAGTGGAATGTGAACGCGCTGCTCCGCTACGAATGGAAGTTGTTCGGCGGCGCCATGTCTCTGCAGGTGGACGGCGATTACCGCTCCGAGCACTTCTTCGCTCTCACCCGGCTGCCTGCGGTGACCGAGGACGGCTACACCGTGGCGAATCTCTCCATCGGCTGGGAAAGCCTGGACGGGCAGTGGGGCGTGCGGGGCTTTGTGCGCAACTTCACCGATGAGGAATACCTGGTGCAGGTCTTCGATCTCTCCACCACCGCCGCCTTCGGCATGGTCGAGCAATACTATGGCCGCCCGCGCTGGGCCGGAGTCAATCTCACCTACCGCTTCTAGCCGCGAGGATTCCGCGATACTGAGCGCGGGGCGGCGTCCGGCCGGCCTCCGCTGCCGCTGGCGCTGCGGCGGGCGAACGCCTACGCTGCGCGCGGCCCGGCCCCCTTACGGGGCGGCGGGGCGGAAGAGGAGGCGCAATGGCCCTTGAGATTTTGCGGGACCCGCGGCTCGCCGATGTGGAGTGGCGGGATTTGTGCGCGCTGCGGCCCCTTGAGGTTTGTTACGAGGTGGCGATTTACCTGCCGTGGCTGCTGGTGTCGCTGGGCTTCGCGCAGCTCGGCTTTGTGCACCACGGCGCGTGGTTTGTCCCGGCCCTGGCAAGCTCTTTTATGTTTTTTCTGTGCGGGTTGCGGCAGGTGCACAACGCCTTTCACTACGCGGTGGGCGTTTCGCCCCGCGCCCACGAGTGGCTCATGTTCATTCTCTCGCCGCTGATGATGAGCGCCATGCACGCGGTGCAGTGGAATCACCTGCGCCACCACCGCCACTGCATGGACGATGAAGATGTCGAGGCCATGAGCGCGCGCATGAAGGGCTGGAAGGCGCTGCTCACCGGGCCGCAGTTTCCGCTGCGGCTGCACCACGCCGCGCTCACCATGGCGCGCCCGAAAATCCGGCGCTGGATTTATCTGGAGCTTGCGGCCATGGCCGCCGTGTGGGGGCTGGCCTTCTTTGTCTTCGACCAACCCTGGCTGCGCTATCACTGCATTGCCATGACCGTGGGGCAGTGCTTCTCGGCTTTCTTTGCGGTGTGGACCGTCCACCACGATTGCGACCGCAGTCACTACATTGCGCGCACGCTGCGCAACGGCTTCAAGTCCTTCGTCAGCTACAATATGTTCTACCATGTGGAGCATCACCTGTTTCCCGCCGTGCCCACCTGCCACTTGCCCGCGCTCTCCCGGCGCCTCGACAAGGTGGCGCCGGAGCTGTGCAGCAAGATCGTCTGGTAGCGGGCCATTCCATGCGGCCGCAACTGCGCCGAATGTTGGGCCTTGCGGCGCTTCTTTCGCTCTGCGCGGCGCTCTTCCTGCCGGGCGCGGCGCTTGATGCGGGCGGCGCGCTCTCTCAGCCGCTGCTCTTTGGCGCGCTGCACTTCGCCTCGCTGTGCGGCGCGGCGCTGGGCGCGCTCCACGCCATGCAGCGCGCGCACACGGGCAAAGAGCGCGCACTGCACGGGCTGCTGGCGCTGCTGGCCTGGCGGGCCGGTTACTTCCCCATCATGGTGTTCTCGGGCCATGTCGCCGCCATTGCGGAGTGGCTGCTGGCCAAAACGCCCCTGCCCGTCTTCGTGTATCCGGTTTTTCTGCTGGCCGTGGCGCTGCTGCACGCCATTGCCGCGGTTGCGGCGTGCTGGCTGCTGCGGCCCCCGCGCAACTGGATTCGCATTGCGCTGGCCCCCGCATTTTTCGCCGCGCTCTGCGTCTCTTTCGCCGAGCCCGCAGATCTGCATCCGCTTCCCGATACCAACTGGTCGCTGGCTCGGGTGACGGCGCGCGCGGCAGCCACCCCGGCGGCGGGCGCGGCGGGCGCAGCGAATGCAGCCAACGGCGCGGCGGCGCACGCGGCGGCCCGCGCGGCATGGCAGCGCGGCGGCAATCCCTATCTGGCTGCGCTCGTGGCGCCGGGCTACTGGCCAAACCAGCGCGTGGTGCTGCTGGCCGCGGGACTCACCTACGGCGCCATTCCGCCCTCGCCCTGGGCGCGCGCGGTGCGCGATCTGCTGGCGGATCTCTTTGCGGCGCAGCCCCATGGCGGCGCGGCCCTGCGCGTGCGCGAGCATTATCTCGCCTATCACGCCGCGCACCGGCAACTCGGCTGCCAGCGGCGCGGCGATTGCAGCGCCGCGCCGCAGTGAGAGACCATGCGGGTCGCCATCCTCGGCGCGGCGGGCGAGCTGGGCGGGCGCGCGGCGGCGCTGTTGCGGCGCTGGCTGCCCGAAGCCGAGTTGCGCTGCGCGAGCCGCCGCGGCCACTGGCGGCGCGGCGCGCCCGGCGCTGTGCGCGCACTGCCATTGCAGCGCGTGGAGCGCGCAGACCAGGCGGCGCTCGCCGGGTGGCTGCGCGGTGCAACGCTGCTCGTCAATGCCGCCGGCCCCTACGATTGGGATCCCGCGCCTTTGGTGCGCGCCTGCGTGCGGGCGCGCTGCCACTACGCAGACCTGGCGGAGTCCGAAGCCTTCGCAGCCCGGGTGCGCCTGGCTGCGCGCGAGGCAAATGCCGCGCGGGCGGGCATTGCCCTGCTGCCCGGCTGCTCCACCGCGCCGGGCCTGCTGGAATTGCTGGCGCAGCGCTGGCGCGAGCGCCCCGATATTGCGGCGGTGGACGCCTTCCTTTCCATGGGTTCGCGCAACCCGCCGAGCCGCGGATTGCTGGCCGGCCTGCTCGCCCCACTCGGCCGCCCCATGCAAGGCGGCAGCGGCGACGGCGCAGAGCGCTGCTTCGCAAAGCTGGTTGCAGCGCGGGCGCGGGGTGGAGTGCGGCTGCTCTGCGGCAATTATCCCGCGGCGCTGCCCGAAGGCGCGCTGCACTTCGGCGCGCGCCGCGTGCCGCTCGGCTTCCACATCGGCTTCGACCGCGCCTGGATTGCGCGCGCGCTGCATGGCATTGCGCCGCTGCTCGGCGCGCTGCCGCCGCGCAACATTGCGCGGCTGGCAAAATGGCTGCTGCCCATGGCGCAACTCGCCCGCCGCCTCGGCACGCCCCGCGGCATTTTGCTGCTCATTGCCCGGGACGCCGCGGGCGCAGAGCGGGACCGCCTGGAAATCCGCGCCCTGCAAGCGGGACTCGATATTCCCGCGGCGCCGCCGCTGTGGGTGGCGCAGCAACTCGCGCGCGAAGCGCCGCGCGCCGCGGGCGCCCTGCGGCTCGCCGATCTGGTTCCGGCGCAGGCGGCGCTCACTTGGCTCGCCGCCGCGGGCTACGAAATCTGATTACTGCTTGCGCATGCCGAGCATGAATTCGGCGATCAGCTTGGTGTGAAGTTCGCTGGTGCCCTCGCCGAATTCGAGGGATTTCGCCTCCAGCAGCAGGCGGCCCACTTCGTATTCCTCGCTGAGTCCATAGCCGCCGTGAATTTGCATGGCGTCCAGGGCATTTTGCACGGCGGCCTGGCTGGCCATGAGTTTGGCGATGGAGGATTCCATGCTGGCGCGGGGGATGCCGGCGTCCTTCATGCGGCCCAGTTGATAGACGGCGTTGCGGGCGGCCTGGGTGCGGCAGGTCATGTCGGCGAGCTTTTGCTGGATCAACTGAAACTCGCCGATGGGCTGGCCGAAGGCCCGGCGCTGCTGCGCGTAGGGCAGCGCCAGATCGAGGCAGCGCTGGGCCTGGCCGACGCAGCGCGCGGCGACGCTGAAGCGGCCCAGATCGAGGGCTGCGCCGAGCACGGGAAAGCCGCCGCCGGCTTCGCCGAGCAGCGCGTCATCGGGCACCAGGGCGTTTTCGAAGTGCACTTCGGCGAGCTGGTCGCGCTTCAGCGTGCGCATGGGAAATGCGCCGATGCGAATGCCCCGGGTCGCCGCCGGATCCACCAGAAATGCGCTGACGCCTTTGTGCTGCTTCGCGCGGTCCACGCTGGCCACAACCAAAAACAATCCGGCGTGGGCGGCGTGAGAGATGAAGACCTTGGTGCCGTTGAGCCTCCAGCCTTCGGCGCATTTTTCGGCGCTGCTGGCCATGTTGCCGAGATCGGTGCCGCCGCCGGGTTCGGTGAGACAGGCGGAGCACAGCGCTTCGCCGCTGGCAATCTTCGGCAGCCAGCGGCGCTGCTGCGCTTCGCTGCCGTGGCGCAAAATGGCTCCCGCCACCAGCGAGTTCGATACCGAGATGACGCTGGCCAGCACCCAGTCCACCCGCGCGATTTCTTCGCAAATGATGCCGTAGCTCAGCGTGTCGGAGAAAGAGCCGCCGAACTCTTCGGGAATCATCGGACCCAAAAGGCCCAGCGGCGGCAGCTTCGCCACCAGTTCCAGCGGGTAGCGGGCCTCGCGCTCGCAGCGCTCCACATGGGGCAAAATCTCGGCCTCGGCAAAAGCGCGGACGCTGGCGCGCACCTGCCGCTGCGCTTCGGAGAGATCGAAATCCGCCATTCGGTCCAGGGGCGTTTGCATGGGGGCAGGATAGCGGGGGTGGACTCTCCCCGCGCCTTCGCCTAGGCTGCCGCCTTCACCGGGAGCCCTTTCCATGCGCAAGAACACCAGGTTGCCGCACCGCAACCGCGGCCGAAGCGCCCGCCACCGCGCCAAGTTGAAGCGCAAGCTGCGGCGCCGCCGGCTGCGCCAGAGCTCGGGCGAGCGCAAGTTCCACCGCTGACGGTCAACCCGCGGCGGCGAGTTGTTTGCCGGCCCGCGCCAGTTCCCCGGCTGCAGAGCGCGCGCCCGCAACGATGGCCTTTTGCCAGTTTCTCAAATTGCCCGTGATGCGCGTTTCGGGCGTGTAGAGAATTTGGCGGGAGGAATTCACCAGCCCGCCTTCCAGTCCCGACCCCGGCGGGCCGCCGGGGCCTCGGGCGAAGCCCGCCAGCGCATCGGCGGCGCTGGCGCCCTGCGCGCCGTAGCCGGGAGTCAAAAACAGGCTGCGGGGCAGCAGCTCGCGCAAACGGCGGGCGGCCTGGGGCTGGGTGGCGGCCACCACCGCGCCCAGTCCGGACCAGCCGCTCTCTGCGCCGTGCAGGCGCTCGGCCAGCGGCGCAAGGGCGCGGGCCAAATGCTCGTAGAGCGGGCGGCCCTCCACGGGGCGATCTTGCAGAGCATCTGCGCCGGGGTTGCTGGTTTTGAGCAGCGCGAAAATGCCCGCGCCGCTGCGCTCGGCGGCGGCGATGAAGGGCTCCAGGGTGTCGAGCCCGCACCAGGGGTTGACGGTGATGGCGTCGGCGCGCAGCGGCGCATCGGAATCGAGATAGGCACTGGCGTAGGCGGCGGCGCTGGGGCCCACATCGCCGCGCTTCACATCGAGAATCACGAGCAGATTGCGCTGCCGCGCCTCTTCCAGAACGCTGTGCATGGCCGTGACTCCCGGCGCGCCGTGGCGCTCGAAGCAGGCGCTCTGAATCTTCACCGCCGCCACGCGGCCTTCCAGGCATTTGAGAACGGCCAGGCAGAAAGCGCCGACGGCGGCGGCGGTGGGCACTTCGCCGGGGCGCATATCGCCGTTTTGGAACAGCGGCGAAAACTCGGCGATGTCGGGATCGAGGCCGACGCAGAGCGGGCCGAGCTTGCGCACACGGCGCATCAAGCGGTCGGCAAAAGGGGCGATCACAAATGCAAACTAGCAGAGCGCGCTAGCCTCGCGCCGTGAATTTTCGCTATGCGCAATTGGCGCGGGACGGCGCGGCGCGGGCGGGGGTGCTGAGCACGCCGCGCGGCCCGGTGCACACGCCGTCCTTCATGGTGGTGGGCACGCGGGGCGCAGTGCGCGCGCTGACCATGGAGCAGGTGCGCGCCACCGGCGCAGAGGTGCTGCTGGCCAACACCTATCACCTGGCGCAACGGCCCGGCGAGGCGATTGTGCAAAAGCTCGGCGGACTGCACGCCTTCACGGGCTGGCGCGGCCCCATCCTCACCGACAGCGGCGGCTTTCAGGTCTTTTCGCTGCCGCACAAAGAGGTCGGCGAGCGCGGCGTCCGCTTCCGCAACCGGGTGACGGGCGAGGTGATGGATTTGACGCCCGAGCGCTCCATCGAAATTCAAAACGCGCTGGGCGCAGACATCATCATGGCCTTCGATGAATGCACGCCCTTTCCCGCCAGCGAAAAGCTCGCCCGCAATGGCGTGCGCCGGACGCTTTCGTGGATGGAGCGCTGCCTGCGCGCGCACCGCCGCCCCGAAGAACAGGCGCTGTTCGGCATTGTGCAGGGCAGCGTGTATCCGCAGCTGCGCGAGAGCTGCGCCGCATCGCTGGTGGCATTGGATCTGCCGGGTTATGCCATCGGCGGCGTTTCGGTGGGCGAAGGGCACGAGTTGCTGGTGCAGATTACCGCGCACACCGCGCCGCTGCTTCCCGAGAAAAAGCCGCGCTATTTGATGGGCGTCGGCCTGCCGGAGGATATGCTGGCCGCCATTGCCTGCGGCGTGGATCTCTTCGACTGCGTGATTCCGACGCGCTATGCCCGCGCGGCCAGCGTCTTCACCCGGCGCGGGCGCATCCGGCTCACCGGACGCCGCTTCCGGCGCGACGGCTACGCCATGGACCCGAGCTGCGACTGCGCTGCCTGCGGCGCGGGCGTGAGCCGCGCTTACCTGCACCATCTGTTTCACGCCAACGAAATTGGCGGGGCGATTCTCGCCTCGATTCACAATGTGCATTTTTACCAGCGGCTGTTGCGCGAAGCCCGCGCCGCCATTCTGGAGGGCGGCTTCGCCGATTATCGCCAGCGCTGGCTGGCCGATTACCAGCGCGGCTGATTGCGCCCCGCTGGCGCGCAGCGGGGGTTTCGTCAAGCTCTGCGCATGGCGCTTCGCTGCGGCATCGTGGGCCTGCCGAATGTCGGCAAGAGCACCCTTTTCAACGCACTGACCGGCGCGGGAATTGCGGCGGAGAACTATCCCTTTTGCACCATCGAGCCCAACTCGGGAATGGCGGCAGTGCCCGATCCGCGCCTGGCCGCCCTTGAATCCATCGTCCGCCCGCAGCGGGTGCTGCCGGCGGCGGTGGAATTCACCGATGTGGCGGGGCTGGTGCGCGGCGCGGCGCGGGGCGAGGGCCTCGGCAATCAATTTTTGGGCCACTTGCGCGAAACTGCCGCAGTGCTGCATGTGGTGCGCTGCTTCGAGGACGAAAAGGTGGTGCATGTGGACGGCGGCGTGGATCCGCTGCGCGATGTGGAGGTGGTGGAGATTGAGCTCGGCCTGGCCGATCTGGCCAGCGTGGAGCGCCGCCTGGAGCGCGCCATGCGCGCCGCCCGGACGGGGCGCGAAGACGATCGCGCAGCGGCGCAGTTTTTCGAGGCGCTGCACGAACACCTGGCCGGCGGCGCGCCCGCGCGCAGCTTTGCGGTTGCTCCGGAACACGCCGATGCGTTTCGCGCCTGCGCGCTGCTCACCGCCAAGCCCGTGCTCTACATCGCCAACACAGATGAGTCCGCGGCCACCGAAGCGCCGCTGCGCGCGCTGGAGCAGCACGCCGCAAAGAGCGGCGCGGCGCTGCTGCAGCTTTCTGCGCGCACCGAGGCCGAGTTGATGGAACTCGCGCCGGAAGAGCGCAGCGCCTTCCTGAGCGAACTGGGAATCGCAGAGCCCGGGCTGCACCGTCTGGCCCGCGCCGCTTATGCACTGCTCGACCTGCTCTCTTTTTTCACCGCCGGCCCGAAAGAGGTGCGGGCCTGGACCATCGCGCGGGGCGCGCGCGCTCCCCGCGCCGCCGGCGCCATCCACAGCGATTTCGAGCGCAACTTCATCCGCGCCGAGATCATCGCCTTCGAGGATTTCGTCGCCTGCGGCGGAGAGTCCGGCGCGCGCGCCGCCGGCAAACTGCGCGTAGAGGGCCGCGATTACATTTTGCAGGACGGCGATGTGGCGCATTTTCGCGTGGGCGGCGCCGCATGAGCAGCGCGTCCACGCGCAGGCTCGAGGAAGTGCTGGCACGCCACCACGCCGGGCCGATGACCGGAGTCTTCACCGATGGCTCCTGCGAGGGCAACCCGGGGCCGGGCGGCTGGGGCTTCGTGTGGGTGGAGCAGAACCGCATCATCCAACAGGACAGCGGCTTCGCCCCCGCCACCACCAACAACCGCATGGAGCTCACCGCGCTGATCGAAGCCTGCCGCGCGCTGCCCGAAAACACCGCGCTCAGCGTCTACTCCGACAGCAGGCTCTGCGTGGACACCATCAACCAGTGGGCCGCCGGTTGGGAGCGCCGCGGCTGGAAGCGCAAGGGCGGCCCCATCGCCAACCTGGAACTGGTGCAGCAACTCTGGGCGCTCACCCGCGCGCGCCCGCGCATGAAACTCCAGTGGATCCGCGCCCACGACGGCGCGCGCTGGAACGAATACGCCGACGCCCTCGCCAGCAGCCACCTGCGCTGAGCGCCGCCGGGGTGTCAGGGCTTCTTCTGCGCGTGATTCGGCAGGAGCTTCCGCACTGCGGCGTCCAGTTTGTCAAACAGGCCCGATTCCCGCAGCGCTCTCTGCACGGCCTTGGTCCGGTTCGGCTGGCCGCGCAACCCCGTGAGGTCGGTCTTTTGCGCCAGCTTCTCGCATTCCCTGCTGATTTCGGCAATGCGGCCGTGCAGTTTGCTCTTGGGGCGAAATGCGGGAATCGGAATCTTCTTCACGGGGTTCAGATCGAAATCCAGATTGCTGGTCTTGGACTGCAAAATTGCGGATGACAAGCAGGGAGCATTGAGAACGCCGACCAGATAGAGCGCCTCCTGCTGGCTTTTCGCGGTGTAGTGGTAGGCTTTGTGGTTGATAATCACATGGGGAAGCTTGGCCGTGCGAGCGGCTCGAAGCACTTCTCCACCCGATGCGTTGTAAATCACGCGGCGGCCTGCATACCTGGGGCGAAGCGGCAATTGGGCGCTGATGCCTCCGCTGTAATTGAGGCGATCAAGCAGCGTGGAAATAGAAGAATTCTTGATTTCCCTGTATTCCTTCCAAGCTCTCTCCGCCTTTTTCCAGTAGCGCTGAAACGGTTGTCCCTGCTCTTTCACGCAGAGTTGCTGGGGATTCTTCCGGGAAAACGGCAGGACGGCAAAGCGCTGTCCCTCGATGCGGAACGGCAGGCAATTCTCTCCAGCGAGGACCGGGTGAATGTTGTCCGAGAGCTGGGCGCCGCTCATCGGCTCCTGCCCGCGCCAGTAACCAGTGGTGCTCTGCACGCAAGTGAAGCGTCCGTCGCCGGGATTCTCGCCAATCATCACCAGCGAATAGGGGACAAGTGTCGCGCCATTTCGGAATCTCCGGCGTCCCTTCCCATAAGTCTCACTGGCTTGCTCCGGGAAAGGTGCCGGTGGCAATTCCATCCGGATTCGGGGCTTGGCGTAGCCCCAGGTGGCGTCTGTGGGAATGGCTTGGCCGGGCTCTGTCCGCCAGATCTTGTGCTCGCCGAATTGGGCTTGCTTCCCGGAAATGAGAATGCACGGCTGATTGGGGCCGGGGAATATGCGCTCTTTCACTTCGCTCAAATCTGCGATGAGGCTCCAGCGGGGGTGAACAGCCCGGAACTTCGCCCAAGGCTGGGCTTTCAGGGCGGAAACGGGCAGCACCCAGCCATGGCGGCTGTTGCCCGACAGGAATTTGTCAACAGCCTCGCAAATGAAGGGAATGGCGATTTGACAGTGGGTTGCGTTCTTGCCGCCGGTCCACACCTGATAGTGATTCATCACCTTCCTGAGCTCATGCTTCCGGTGAGGATGCATGGAATTGAGCTCGACCCAGGGCGGATTGGCCACAATCCGGTCCACCTTGCTGTGCCGCAGACGAATGGGGGCGGTGGCGTTGTGGATGAACCACTCCCAGACATGGTTGTCCTCGTGGCTGCAAATCTCGTGGATTTTGGCAGTCGCCTTTTCCAGAGTCGCGAGAAAAATCTGACGGCGCGGCTCCGGCACCCGCTCATGCCAGTTGTGCTGCTCGACGAAGGCGCGCACTTCCCCCGCATCGGCCTGCTTGCCCGATTCGTGCAGATCTCGCCCGTGCGTGACGATGCGGTGCACGATTTCAGAGAAATGCTCGTGGTGCAGCACATCCTCATTCAATTCGATATAGCGCTTCTCCGGCGTCCCGATCTGCAGCTCGTATCCGGGCAAACCATACTGCTCCTTCTTGGCGAACGCGCCGCTGGCAAAGGCGTCTCCCTGCGCAATCTGCAGTGCCCGCGACCCGTGCCGGGGCGCGGCGGGCAACGCGGAAAGCAAGGTGGCCCGGGCGATTTCGATGGCAATGGGATGCACATCGAGTCCCTGGACCAGCCTGCACACCACATTGGCCTGATCCTGCGCACCGAGATCCCAACCGGACATCGCCCTGGATTCCAGAATGCGCTTGGCCGCTTGAAAAAGAAAAGTCCCGGAGCCGCAGGCGGGATCCAACACTCCGACGCCGGACAAAGGCTGCCCCGGCTCTCCGGTGCTGTGCTCCAGCGATGCATTGATGCTGCGCCGGATCCAGGGCTCGTCCAGCACTTTCTCGCAAACCGCAGCGGCAACCCAGTCGGGCGTGTAGACCTCTCCGAAATCGTGCCGGGTGGATGGATCAATCAAACTCTCATACAGGCTCTTCAGCACATCCTTGCTGTGAAGCGCCCAACTCCAGCCGGCAATGCGCCTTTCGAGCTGATCCAGCCAAGTGCGCCCGCTCTGCCTCTGCAAAACCCAGGAGGCGAAGTGGCTTTCCAGTATGCTGCCAGCCGAGGGGCTTCGCTCTCCGGTCAGCACCCGAATGGCCGAGCGGGCCACGCAGACCAGCAGTGTGTGATTGACGAAGAGATCCCCTTTGTTTGTGCCCGCGGCAATCAAGCCGCCGGGCGCCATCACCTTTTCCCAAAGGCTGAATTTGGTCCGATACGACTGGGTGCCGGACACCGAGCCGGAAAGCTCCACCAGGTTTGCGTGCTCGCTCTGCAGTGCGCCGCGCAGGTCTTCGGGAACCGGCTGCAGCCCGGGCTTTGCCGGCCGCCCCAAATGCTGCGCCAGAATGTCGCCCAGGCTGAACGGATAAATGGGGCATTTGTGCGTCTCCGCCAGTTCGGTTGCGCCTTGCGCGCCGGACAATGTGTAAAACCACGCATTGCGGTCATCCATCAGACAGCCGCGCCAATCCTGCTCTGCGTCTTCGCTGCCCTCAAAGTTGAGGCGCTCGAAAACCTGGTCCCGGAAATAGATCATGTAGCGCTGGAGTTGCTCCCGCTGCGTCTCCTTCGGATTCTGGGGATTGCGGTGGGAGAGACTCGCCGGATTGGCCTCGTTGGCCTTCTTGGTCTCGCAGACAATGCGCCAGCTCTCGCTGAAAATGTCGCAGCGCTCTGCTCCCTTGGCCCGCATATTCAGCCGGATATCGGGGCAGCCGATGTCCTTGAGCACTTCGACAATGCCCTGGCGGACTTCGTCTTCACTAACAGGGCGCGGGGGCATGGAATGCTTGCCTCGTTTGATTCTCCGTGAGCGCGGGTGTTTGCGCCCACTGCGGCTTCTGCGCAGTATAGCCGCCCGCAGCGGACGGCGGGGGCGCGACTGGGGTATGCACCGCCTCGGTGGGCGCGTGGATGGCTGTTTTCGCTGCTCGAATTTCCGCTTCAACGCCCGTCGCGGGCGGGGTCGTAGCGCTCGAAGAAGAGGCATTCGTCCACGGATTTGCGGGGCGGGCGGCCGTAGCGGCCCAGCGGCCAGCCGATGGGCAGCAGCGCGCAGGTGGGGCAATTCTCGGGGAGATTCAGCCAGGCGTCGCACTCCGCGCCGAAGTTTCGGTGCAGCGTGGTCAGGCTCGCGCCGAGTCCGACGGCGCGGCAGGCCAGCAGCACATTCATCACGCAGGGCATCAGCGCCTGCAGTTGCGGCTGGCCGCGCCGCGTCCAGCCGGCCACGAAGAGATGCACCGGCGCTTCGTGCAAATGCTCGGCCAGGTGAATGGCGGCGCGCTGCATGCGCCGCCGCGATTCGGGAAAGGCGGGATCGCGCGCCGCCTCCACCGCATCGGCAATGTATTCGCGGAACATCGGGCGGTAGCGGTCCGCCACCCAGCGCCGCCGCTCGGGATCAGTCACGGCGATGAACTTCCAGGGCTGCCGGTTGCCGCCGCTCGGCGCAAAGGTCCCCGCCTCGCAGACTTTGCGAATCAGCGCAGGCGGCACCGGATCCGGGCGCAGCCGCCGGATCGCCCGGGCGGTGCGAATCCCCTCCAGCAGCGGCAATTCCTCGCCCAGGGTCTCCATGTCGAGCGCGTCCGCCATCAGAGCTTCGTCCTCCCCAGGGAGAGAATGCGGTCGAAGGCCGCTTTGGTCACGGGCATGACCGAAAGGCGCGGCTGCTTCACCAGCGCGATTTCGGCGAGGCGCGGATCGGCCTTGATCTGCGCCAGCGCGACGGGCTGCGCCAGCGGCTTCAGCGGCGAGAGATCCACCACCAGCCAGCGCTCATCCCCGGTGGTGGGGTCGGGATAGGATTCGCCCTTCACCCGGGCCACGCCCACCACTTCCCGGCCCTCGTTCGAGTGGTAATAGAGCACCAGGTCGCCCTTCTTCATGGCGCGCAGGTTGTTGCGCGCGGCGTAGTTGCGCACGCCGTCCCAGTAGGTCTCGCCATCGCGCACAAACTGGTCCCAGGAGTATTTCAGGGGCTCGGATTTCACCAGCCAGTGGCTGCGCCCACGCGCCATGCGCCTCTCCCTTTCCCGCTGCCGCAGCGCCGCGGGGGCGCATGGGTAGCCCGCCCCGCGCCGCCGCGCGAGAGGCGAAGCGCCGGAGCCGGCGTGACCGCCGGCGTGGTATATTCCGCGCGCCCCGCCAATGCGGGCACAACCGGGAGGACGGCATGAAAATCAAGGTGGATTGGGATCTGTGCGAAGCCAACGCCGTGTGCATGGACATCGCCCCCGAACTCTTCAAGGTGGATGAGGAGGACAACTTCCACCACCTGCTCAAGGGGCCCGCCGACGAAATCTCCGGCGAGATTCCCGCGGAGCACGAGGCGAAGGCACAGGAGGCGGTGCGCCTGTGCCCGCGGCAGGCCCTGGCCATCGTGAAGGAGTAGCCGCTATTCCGCTGCGCCGGTGTCGAGGCGCAGCGAGGCAGAGTTCATGCAGTAGCGGCGGCCGGTGGGCGGCGGGCCGTCGGGAAACACATGGCCCAAGTGGCCCTCGCAGGCGGCGCAGATCACCTCGCTGCGAATCATGCCGTGGCTGTGGTCGCTGCGCTCGGCCACGGCGTCTTTTGCGACGGGTTCCCAGAAGCTCGGCCAGCCCGTCCCCGAATCGAACTTGGCGCCGGAGCGAAACAGCGCCGCATCGCAACCGGCGCAGCGGTAGAGGCCGGGCTGCTTGGCATCGTGATAGCGGCCGCTGAATGCCGGCTCGGTCCCCGCCCGGCGCAACACCTCGAATTGCTCCGGCGTGAGCTGCGCCCGCCACTCGCTCTCGGTCTTCTCGATTTTCGCCATTCCCCTCCCCTTTCGTTTCAGCGGCGGCTCAGAAGCAGTCGCGCAGCAGCGCGCCCAGCATGGCGAGCAACCCCGTTATGGCGCCCCAGAAGATCCGCCGCTGCGGCGGCTCTTCTTCCACTTCCTCGTCGCCGATTCCGGGCGGCAGCTCGGGCTGCGCCGTCTGTGCCGTTTGCGCCGTCTGCACCGTCTGGCCCTGAGAGTCCGCCCCGGGCGCGGGCGGCGCGACGCCGCCGGGAGGCAACCCGGCGGGCTGCATTTCGCGCGGCAGCGAGCTGCGCACTGCGGCGCCCGCTTTCAGCCGCCCGCCGCAGTGGAGGCAGCGGCGGGTCTCCGGCGCGAAACTCGTCTGACAGCGCTCGCAGCGCACCTCGTAAATCATGGCTCTCCACGCCCCGATGCGGACACCGCCTGCGGGCCGTCAGGATTGGGGGATTGAAAGTGCGGGGGGCAGCGTTCCCTCCAGAAAAGCCTGCCGCTCGCGCCGCTTTGCAATGCGCCAGCCGGCGGGCGTGCGCTGCAACTCGTCCAGATAGAAACCGCCCACGGCAAAGTGGTGCCGCCCGCCGCCGGGATTGGCGAAGAACATGGGATTGTAGACGGCAGTGCGCGCGCGGGCGCGGTCGCCGTCCAGGGTGATCTCGGTGTTGGTGATGTAGTGCAGCGTTTCGGGAAATGCGGCGAGCGCCTTTTCCAGCCAGGCCCGCACCTCGGGATAGCGCCCGGCGATGCCGCCGGATTCGGTGTAGTCGAGCTCGGCCTGCGGCGTGAAGACCTGATCGAGCAGCGCCCAGTCTTTGTCGTCAATGGCGCGGCAGTAGCGCGCCAGCAGATCGCCGATCTCGCTGCGGTCCGAAAGCTCCTGCGCCGTGAACGCCATCAGTGCGCCCGCACCACCACCGAGGAGCCGTGGCCGAACAGGCCCAGGTTTGCGGTCACGCCGCTGCGCGCGCCTTCCACCTGGCGGCCCCGCGCCTCGCCGCGCAATTGCCAGACCAGCTCGCAGACCTGGGCAATGGCCTGGGCGGGAATCGCCTCGCCGAAGGCCCCGAGGCCGCCGCTGGGATTCACGGGAATGCGCCCGCCCAGCGAGATGTCGCCATCGCGCAGCAGCCGCGCCGCTTCTCCCGGCTCGCACAAACCGATGGCCTCGCACCAGTCCAGCTCCATCGCCGAGGAGAGATCATAGACCTCCGCCAGATCCATGTCTTCGGGGCCGAGGCCGGCCTGCTCGTAGGCGCTGCGCGCAATGGAATCCCGGAAGGAGAGCGCAGGCGCGCGCTGCGCCGCCGCCGAATCGGTGGCGAAGTTCGGCATTTCGAGATGCGTGTTCGGAAACTGCGGCGTCACCGTGGAAACCGCCGCCAGGGTGACCGGCTTGGCCGTCCTGCGCCGCGCGAATTCCATGGAAGAGAGCACCAGCGCCGCGCCGCCATCGCTGGTGGCGCAAATTTGCAACAGCCGCAGGGGATCGGAAACCACCGGCGAGGCCAGCACCTCATCGAGTCCAAATGCCTTGGGATAGCGGGCGTTGGGATTCTGCGCGCCGCACTGGCTGTTCTTCACCTTGATGCGCGCAAAGTCCTCCTCGGTATCGCCGTAGAGATCCATGCGGCGGCGGGCGTAGAGTCCGAAATAGACCGGGTTCGTCGCGCCGAGCAGGCGGAAGCGCAGCCAGTCCGGATCCTGCTGCCGCTCGCCGCCGGTGGGGGCGAAGAAGCCCTTGGGCGTGGTGTCGGCGCCCACCACCAGCGCCACATCGCAGAGCCCCGCCAGAATGTGCGCCCGCGCCGTGGCAATGGCCTGGGTGCCGGCGGCGCATGCGCCATAGGCGCTGCCCACCTGCGCGCCGTTGAAGCCCAGCGCCTGGGCAATGGCCGCCCCCGCCACGAAACCCGGATAGCCGTTGCGGATGGTCTCGCCCCCCGCCACAAACTGCACCTCGCGCCAGTCCAAATCGGCATCGGCCAGCGCATTGCGCGCCGCGTGCACGCCGTATTCGATGAAGTTGCGGCCCCACTTGCCCCAGGGGTGCATTCCCACGCCCAGCACCGCCACTTCGCCTGCCGCGCCCGCCATCTTCGCCTCCCTTCCCGGCGCTGCGCGCCGGGTTCGCTACCGCCCGTCCGCCTCGCTCACGGGATTCCACTTCCAGACGACGACCTCGCCCTCATCGTCCTCGAAGAGCGTGTCGAGAATCAACTCCATCTCCATGCCGGTGCGCAGCGATTCGAGCTTCACCTGCTCCGGCACCTGCCCCAGCACCACCATCTTCTCCGCCTCCAGCTCCACGGCGGCAATGGCGAAGGGCCGGTGGGCATCGCCGCGCGGCACATAAGGCGGCGGCGGCTGGTAGTGATTGGTGGTGTAGGACCACAGCCGCCCGCGCCGGGAGAGCGGCGCTTCCTCGAAATCGCCGCCGGCGCAGGCCGGGTTGTGGCAGAAGCTCTCCTGCTTCGGGAAAAACACCGCGCCGCAGGCGGTGCAGCGCGAGCCCAACAGTTGGGGCTGCTCTTCGTCCATGGTGAACCAGCCCGCAACGGCGGGCCTGCGCGCAGTGGCCATGGTTTCTCCTCCGCCGCGCCATCCTATCACACCGCCGCGCCGCCCCGCAGGCCCGCACGCCCTCCCCTCCGGCCCGCCGCTCCACTATTTTCCCCGCATGGAGCCGATGAGGCCGACCGAGCGGCTGCTGGCCTTCGAGGAGATTCGCCAGCTCGCCCACCGCTATGCGGTGTGCCTGGATGCGCGAGATCTCGACGGGCTCTGCGCCCTCTACATTGCCGATGTGCAGGCGGCGCGGGGCGCGCGCGGGCGCGAGGCGCTGCGCGGAGATTTCGACCGCGCGCTGCGCAGGGTCGGCATTACCTTCTTGCAGGTGGGCACCCACGCCATTGATTTGCGCGGCGCGGACCGCGCCAGCGGCGTGGTCTATTGCCGCGGAGAAATTCAGGACGGCGGCCCGGATTCCCGGCGCTTCATCGTGCAGGCCATTCAGTATCACGACGAATACGAGCGCCGCGGGGGGCGCTGGCTGTTTCGCAGCCGCCGCCACCTGCTGGTCTATGGCGCCGAACTCGGCGAGAACCCGTTGACACTGCCGCCGGCCAACTGGCCGCAGCGGCAGACCGGCATGGGCAGCGTCCCCGGCGAACTCGAGAGCTGGCGGCGTTTCTGGGCGCGCGGCCTCTAGCTGTTGCGGGCGATGCGCTCGGCGCGCAACGCGCTGCGGCGCAGCTTGCCGGCGTCGTCGCGCAGCGGCGTGGCGATGAACTCGTAGCTGCGCGGAGTCTTGAAGCGCGCCAACTGCTGCGCCATGTGTTCGCGCAGCGCTTCCTCGCTGACGCCCTCTGGCGCATCCACAATGGCGTGAATGCGCTGCCCCAAATCTGCATCGGGCAGGCCAATTACCGCGCTGCTGCGCACCTCGGGGTGCAGATCCAGCGCCGCCTCCACCTCTGCGGGAAACACATTTGCGCCGCCCACGAGGATCATGTCGGTTTTGCGGTCGGCCAGGTAGAGATAGCCGTCGGCATCGAAGTGCCCCATGTCGCCGAGGCTCTCCCAGCCATCCTGCGCCGCCGCCGCCTCTGCGCCGATATAGCGATAGGTGCTGCCCTGCCCGCCGGCCGGCTTCATGTAGATTTCGCCCACCTCGCCCGGCGCGCAGCGGCTGCCGTCGGGGCGCAGCGCGCGCATGCCGCGCTCGGGCGGCGGCTTGCCCACCGAACCGGGATGCGCGAGCCACTCGTCCCCCCGGATGATGGTGCCGGCAATGCGCTCGGTGCCGCCGTATGCCTCGTAGATTTTTTCCGCGCCGAGCCATTCAATCCAGGCGCGCTTCAGCCAGGCGGGACTCGGCGCGCCGGTGCACATCACCGTGCGCAGCGATGAAAGATCATGGCGATTGCGCTGCGCCTCGGGCAGCTTCCAGATGCGCTGCATCATGGTCGGCACGAACAGCACCCACTCCACGCGCTGCTCTTCGATCAGCGCAAGGCAGCGCTCGGCGTCGAAGCGCTGCATGAGCACCACGCAGCCGCCCGACAGCAGGCATTGCCACGACACCAGAAAAGGCCCCGCGTGATAGAGCGGCCCCGGCGCCAGCGTGGCGCCGCCCACGCGCATGAAGTTCTCGGCGCGGGTGGGATCGGTGAGCGCCGGGGCGAGATCCACAATGAGCTTGGGGCGGCCGGTGCTGCCTCCCGAACTCATCACCCGGGAATGCGGCGGCGTAATATCGGGCAGCGGATCGTCCGGCAGCGCGGGATCGGGCGCAAAGCCCGGCGGCAGCGCGGGGATTGCGCCGAACTCGCCCTCTGCCGCGCCGATTACCAGAGCCGGCTTCGCCAGCGCCACCAGGGCGCGGCGCTCGGCCGCCGGCAGCCGCGACGAAATGGGCTGCGGCGCAGCGCCAATCTTCCACAGCGCCAGACACGCCGCCAAAAACTCAATGCCGTTCGGCAGCGCCAGGGTGGCCAGGTCGCCCTTGCCAACGCCCCGGGCTGCGTAGGCCCGGGCCAGCCGGTTGGCGCGGCGGTCGAGCTGCGAGCGGCTGGCGCGCTCGGATTCGCACACCACGGCCAGGCGCTGCGGCGCCCGCGCTGCCAGCCAGCTCATCGCGCTGCCGTGGGACATCCGGGGCATGGCGCCTCCCGAGGGTTTTGCGAAACGCCGCGTTTCGTATTATATCCCGCAAGCGCCCACGCGCCGGGGGCGCAGCGAAGGGGCGAATTTGGCCGACAAGCGCAGCAGCGAAAGCGAAGCCGTCGCCGAATTGCGCGACGGCATGACCCTCGGCATTGGCGGCTGGGGCTCGCGCCGCAAGCCCATGTCGCTGGTGCGCGAACTGCTGCGCTCGCCGGTGAAGGATCTCACGCTGGTGAGCTACGGCGGCCCCGAGGTGGGGCTGCTCTGCCGCTACGGAAAGGTGAAGCGGCTGATTTACGGCTTCGTCTCGCTGGATTCGATTCCGCTGGAGCCGCACTTTCGCGCCGTGCGGCAGGCCGGCGCCGTGGAAGCGCGCGAGCTGGACGAGGGCATGCTGCAGTGGGGACTCTACGCGGCGGCGCTGCGCTTGCCCTTTTTGCCAACGCGCGCGGGACTCGGCAGCGATGTCATGCGCATCAATCCCGAGTTGAAGCTGGTGAAATCGCCCTACGCCGACGGCGAAGAGTTGGTGGCCATGCCCGCGCTGGAACTCGATGCGGCCTTCATCCACATGAACCGCGCCGACGCCGCCGGCAACGGCCAGTATCTCGGCCCGGATTTCTACTTCGACGATCTCTACTGCATGGCCGCCAAGCGCCGCTTCATGAGTTGCGAGAAGCTCGTCGAGACCCGGGAACTGCTGGCAGGCGGCGCGCTGCAGACGCTGCGCATCAACCGCAGCATGGTGGACGGCGTAATTGAAGCGCCGGGCGGCGCGCACTTCACCGAATGCCCGCCGGATTACGGGCGCGACGAAACCTTCCAGCGCGAATACGCCGCCACCGCAAAAGACGAAGACGCCTGGCGCCGCTTCCGCGCCGGCTGGCTCGATGTGAGCGAGGCCGAATATCAGGCCCGGGTGCAAGCGCGATGAGCGGCGCGCAGGCGACGCGGGCCGCGAGCGGCGCGCAAGCGACGCGATCGGAGGTCTGCGCCGTCGCGCTGGCCGACGCCTTGCGCGGCAGCGGCGAGCGCCTGGTAAGTTGCTTCGGCCTGGCGCCGCAGGTGGGCGCGCGTTTGGCGAAGCTCAGCTTCGAGCCCGACCTGCTGCTCACCGACGGCATCTGCTCGCTGCTCGCAGAAGCGCAGCCCATCAGCGGCCCCCGCGCGCCCGACGGCCCGGATGCGCCGGAACCGGTGGTGGAAGGCTGGCTGCCTTTCCGCAGCGTCTTCGATCTGCTGTGGAATGGGCGGCGCCATGTGGTAATGGTGGCGAGCCAGATTGACCGCCACGGCAATCAGAACTTCGCCTGCATTGGCCCGCACCCAAAACCCAAGGCGCAACTGCTCGGCATGCGCGGCGCGCCGGGCAACACCATCCACCACCGCACCTCCTACTGGATTCCCAATCACAGCCCCAAGGTTTTCGTCGAGCAGGTGGATGTGGTTTCCGGCGTGGGCTACGACCGCGCCGCCGCGCTCGGCCCGCAGAGCGCGCGCTTTCACGATATTCACCGCGTGGTTTCCAACCTGGGAGTCTTTGATTTCGAGACGCCCGAGCGCCGTATGCGGCTGCGCTCCCGGCACCCCGGCGTCTCCGCGCAGGAAATCGCGCAGCAGACCGGCTTCGAGCTGGCGCCCAATGCGGAGGAAGCGCCCGAGACCCGCGCGCCGGCTGCAGAGGAACTGCGGCTGATCCGCGAATTCATAGATCCCGAAGGCCGCGCCAACAGCGAAGTGCGCGAAGTGCGGGGCTGAGAAAATGTCCACCGCTTCGCCCCTGCACACGCGGCTCTGCGATTTGCTCGGCGTCTCTGCGCCTATTGTGCAGACCGGCATGGGCTGGGTGGCGACGCCGGAACTGGTGGCCGCCGCCTGCAACGCCGGCGCTTTTGGCTTTTTGGCCGCGGCCGCTCTGCCGGTTTCCGAAGTGGCGGCGCGCATTGAGCGCACGCGTTCGCTCACGCAGCGCCCCTTCGGCGTGAATTTTCTCATGGACGCGCCGGGGGCGGAGCGCATTGTGGAGCTGATTTTGGAAAACGGCGTGCGCGCGGCGGGCTACAACCGCGCGCCCTCCGCCGCGCTGATCCGCCGCTTGAAGGATGGCGGCGTGCTGTGCATTCCCACCTGCGGCGCGCCGCGCCACGCGCAAAAGGCCGAGCAACTCGGCGCAGACGCCATCATCGTGCAGGGCGGCGAAGGCGGCGGCCACACCGGCAGCATCGCCACCTCGCTGCTGGTGCCCGCCTGCGCCGAAGCCGTGCAGGCGCCCGTGGTGGCGGCGGGCGGCTTCCGCGATGGCCGCGGGTTGGTGGCGGCGCTGGCGCTGGGCGCATCGGGCATCGCCATGGGCACGCGCTTTTTGATGACCGCGGAAAGCCCGCTGCCCGAAGCCACCGCGGCGCGCTACCGCCAGGCGCAATTTGCCGATGTCATCGTGACCCGCGAAATTGACGGCCTGCCCCAGCGCGTCATTACAAACGAACTGGTGCAAAGCCTCGAAGGCCGGGGCGCGCTGCGGCGGCTGCTCTTTGCGCTGCGAAACGGACTGGCATTCCGCAAATTCTCCGGCGCTTCGCTCTCCGGCCTGCTGCGCAGCGCGCTCGCCATGCGCAGAAACGAGCGCCTCACCCGCTCGCAACTGCTCATGGCCGCGGGCGCACCGGTGCTGGCGCGCCGCGCCATGTGCGAGGGCGACCCGGTGCGCGGCTACCTGCCCAGCGGCAGCGTCGCCGGGCTGATCGAAGACCGCCCGCGCTGCGCCGAACTCGTCGCGCGCATCATCGCAGAGGCGGAGCAAACTCTGCAGCAACTCGCCGCCCATGCGCAACCGGGTTCGGCGCAGGCGCGGGCGGAGAGCGGAGGCTAAGCGGTGGCCTTTTCCACAAAGATCGAGGGCGGCATTGCAGAGTTGGTAATGGACAAGCCCCCCGTCAACGCCTTCGCCGCCGCCGATTGGTTTGCGCTGGCAGAGCAGGTCGCCGCGCTGGGCCGCTCCGAGGCGGTGCGCGTGCTGGTGATTCGCGCCGAGGGCCGCGGCTTCCAGTGCGGCGTGGATGTGAAGGAACTGGCCGCGGACGGCTCGCTGATCGCGGCCGTGAACCGCGGCTGCTACGAGCTCTTCGCCAACCTCTACGATTGCCCGGTTCCGGTAATCGCCGCGGTGCACGGCTACTGCCTGGGCGGCGGCATCGGCATTGCCGGAAGCTGCGACCTGGTGCTCTGCTCGGAAGACGCGAGCTTCGGCCTGCCCGAACTGGACCGCGGCGCACTGGGCGCCGCCACCCACGCCATGCGCATGTTCGGCATGCAAGAGGCGCGGCGCATGCTGCTCACCGGCGAACCCATCGGCGCGGCGGAAGCGCTGCGCCTGGGCGGCGTGCTGCGCGTGGCGCCGCGCTCCGAACTGCGCGCCGCAGCGCTGGAGCTGGCCCAAAAGATCGCCGCCAAAAGCCCCCGCGCCGTCCGCCTGGCAAAGTGGTCGCTGAACGGCATCGAATTGCTGAACCCGAAGCAGAGCTACCGCTTCGAGCAGGGCTTCACCTTCGAGCTCTACACCACCCCCGATTCCCAGGAAGCCCGCGACGCCTTCGCCGAAAAGCGCGAAGCGGATTTCGGCGAAAAGTAAACATGGAGCTTCGCTACACCGATGAGCAGCGGGCGTTTCGGCGCGAGGCGCGGGAATGGCTGGAGGCGAATGTGCCGTCCGGGCCGCTGCCCTCTTTCGATACGGCGGAGGGCGCGCGGCTGCACCGGGAATGGGAGGCGAAGCTCAACGCCGGCGGCTGGGCCATGGTGCCTTGGCCGGTGGAGTTCGGCGGGCGCGGCGCGGACCTTTTCGAGTGGCTGATTTTCGAGGAGGAGTATTACCGCGCGGGCGCGCCGAAGCGCATCAACCAGAACGGCATTTTTCTGCTCGGGCCGACGATTATGGAATTCGGAACGAAGCAGCAGAAGGCGCGCTTTTTGCCGAAGATGGCTTCCAGCGAGGAAGTCTGGGCGCAGGGCTGGAGCGAGCCGAACGCGGGCAGCGACATGGCGAACATTCAGGCCACCGCGTTGCGCGACGGCGGCCACTACATTGTGAACGGGCAAAAGACCTGGGCCTCGCGGGGTGCATTTGCCGATTGGCTCTTCGGCATGTTCCGCAGCGACCCGGATTCCGAGCGCCACCGGGGGCTCAGCTTCATTCTGGTGCCGCTCAATTTGCCGGGCATCACGGTGCGCCCCATTCCGCAGTTGGACGGGCTGCCGGGCTTCGCCGAGGTTTTCTTTGACGATGTGCGCGTCCCCGCCGAAAACCGGCTCGGCGAAGAGGGCGCGGGCTGGCGGGTGGCAATGGCGACGGCGGGCTTCGAGCGCGGGCTCATGCTGCGCAGCCCCGCGCGCTTTCAACACACGGCGCAACGCCTGGTTTCGCTGTGCCGCGCACACCGGGAACTTGTGGGCGAGGCGCTGCAGGACGAAGTGGCGCGCTGCTGGATCGGCGCGGAAGCCTACGCGCTGGAAACTTACCGAACGGTGTCGAAGCTGCTGGCGGGCGGCAAAATCGGCAGCGAATCCAGCTTGAACAAGGTGTTCTGGAGCGAGCTCGACCTGCGCATGCACGAACTGGCGCTGCAAATTCTGGGCGAGTGCGGCCCTGCTTCAGAAAATGCGGCGGCGGCGGAGTGGCTCGACGGCTATCTCTTCGCGCTCTCGGGTCCCATCTATGCGGGCACCAACGAAATTCAGCGCAACATCATCGCCGAGCGCATTCTCGGCATGCCGAGGTAGCGGTGGATTTCCGCAGCGCCGAAGAGCATCTGCTGCTGCAGCAATCGCTGCGCGACTTTCTGGCCGGCGAGTTTCCGCCCGCAAAGTTGCGCGCGCTCTGGGCGGGCGAGGCGCAGCGCGGCGGCGCGCTCTGGGCTGCCTTGGCCGAGCTGGGCGTGTGCGGAATGCTGATTGCCGAAGAGCACGGCGGACTCGGCCTCGACCTGGTGGCCGCGGCAAATATGCTGGAAGAGGCCGGGCGGGCCGCGCTGGCCGAGCCGCTGGCAAGCGCCATCGTTGCCGCGCCGCTGCTCGCCGAGCTCGGCGGCGCGCTGGCCGAAGAGTGGCTGCCGCAAATCGCCGCGGGCCGCGCCGTTGTGGCGGTGGGGCACCCGCTGTTCGCCGCGGTCGAGGACGCCGATTGCGCGCAGTTGCTGCTGCTGCCCGGCGCGCAGTTTGCGCTCCACGCCGTGCCCCGCGCGGCGGCGCAGTGCGAGTCGCTGCCCAGCAGCGATCCCTCGCGCTTCCTCGCCAAGGTGAGCTTCGACAGCGACGCGCATCCGCCGCTGGCCGAAGGCGCGCGCGCCCGTGCGCTGTGGGATGCAGTGCTGCTGCGCGGCGCGCTGACCTGCGCGGCACAGGCCATCGGCGTCTGCGAGCAGCTTTTGCAAATGTCCGTGGCTTATACCAGCGAGCGCCGTCAGTTCGGCAAACCCGTCGGCAGCTTTCAGGCGCTCAAGCACAAGCTGGCCGATGTGAAGTTGAAGCTGGAATACGCCCGCCCCTTGGTGCAGCGCGCCGCGCATTCTCTGGCGCAGCAGGCGGAGCACCCGCAGTGCGGCGTGCATATCTCCATGGCAAAACTGCTGGCCTGCGAGGCGGCGGAGTTCGCCGCGCGCCAGGCGCTGCAGTGTCACGGCGCCATTGGCTACACATGGGAGCAGGATCTTCACATTTGGATGCGCCGCGCCTGGTCGCTGGCGCAATCCTGGGGGAGCGCGCGTTTTCACTTGAGCCGGGTGCGCGAGCCGCTGCTCGGCGGCGCGTTCCCCATCGGCCCGGCAACCACCTTTGCAACAGGAGAAACGACATGAGCAACACAGCACAGGCATACATTGTGGACGCGGTGCGCACCCCCGTGGGCAAGCGCGGCGGCGGGCTCGCCGCGGTGCATCCGGCAGATCTCGGCGCGCACGCCATTGGCGCGCTCATGCAGCGCAGCGGTGTGGATCCCGCCGCGGTGGAGGATGTGATTTTCGGCTGCTGCGACACGCTGGGGCCGCAGGCGGGGGACATTGCGCGCACCTGTTGGCTGGCGGCGGGACTGCCCGAGCATGTGCCCGGCGTCACCATTGACCGGCAGTGCGGTTCGAGCCAGCAATCGCTGCACTTCGCCGCGCAGGGCGTCATGAGCGGCACCGCCGATCTGCTCGTCGCAGGAGGCGTGCAGAACATGAGCGCCATTCCCATCGGCTATGCGCTGCAGGCCGCCGAGCCCCTCGGCTTTGCCGATCCTTTCTCGGGCTCCCGGGGTTGGGTTGCGCGCTATGGCGAAGGCGAAGTTTCGCAGTTTCGCGGCGCAGAGCTGATTGCCGAAAAGTGGGAGATTTCGCGGGAGGACATGGAGCGCTTCGCCCTCGCCAGCCACCAGCGCGCAGTGCGCGCCGCGGACGAAGGGCGCTTTGCCGACGAGATTGCGCCGCTCGGCGAGCTGGCGCAGGACGAAGGCCCGCGCCGCAACACCTCGCTGGAAAAGATGGCGGAGCTTCCGCCGCTGGCAGAGGGCGGGCGGCTCACGGCGGCCGTATCCAGCCAAATCTCCGACGGCGCGGCCGCGCTGCTGGTGGCATCGGAGGCCGCGCTCAAGCAGCACGGACTCACGCCGCGCGCGCGCATTCACCACATCAGCGTGCTGGCCGACGATCCCATCTTCATGCTCAGCGCGCCGATTCCCGCAACGCGCCGCGCCCTGCAGAAGTCGGGTATGCGCATGGAAGACATCGCGCGCGTCGAGATCAACGAGGCATTCGCCTCGGTGGTGCTCGCCTGGCAAAAGGAGACCGGCTGGGACATGGAGTGCGTGAATGTGAACGGCGGCGCCATTGCGCTGGGCCACCCCATCGGCGCAACCGGCGCGCGGCTCATGACCACGCTGCTCGGCGAACTGGAGCGCTGCGGCGGGCGCTACGGCCTGCAGACCATGTGCGAAGGCGGCGGCCAGGCGAATGTGACCATCGTCGAGCGGCTCTAGAAAGGAGAAGCGAATGGGAATTTGCGAAGGGCGCGTGGTCATTGTGACCGGCGCGGGGCGCGGGCTCGGCCGCGCTCACGCACTGGAATTCGCGCGGCAGGGCGCAAAGGTGGTGGTGAACGATCTGGGCGTGGCCCTGGACGGCAGCAGCGCAGAGAGCCCCGCCGCCGGCGTGGTGGAGGAGATTCGCGCCGCGGGCGGCGAGGCGCTGGCCGACGGCGCCGATGTGGCGGACTGGGCGCAGGTGCAGCAGCTCCTGCGCCGCACCCTCGACACTTTCGGCGGGCTGGATGTGGTGGTGAACAACGCGGGCTTCGTGCGCGACCGTATGTTCGTCTCCTGCAGCGAAGAGGAATGGGACGCCGTGCTGCGCGTGCACTTGAAAGGGCACTTTTGCCTTTCGCGGCTGGCCGCAGAGCACTGGCGCGGGCGCGCCAAGGCCGGGCAGCCGGTTGCGGCGCGCATCATCAACACCAGTTCGGGGGCGGGGCTGCGCGGCAGCATGGGGCAGAGCGCCTATTCGGCGGCAAAGGCCGGCATCGCCGCGCTCACTTTGGTGCAGGCCGCCGAGCTGGGGCGCTACGGAATTACCGCCAACGCCATTGCGCCCGCGGCGCGCACGCGCATGACCGAGGCATTCTTCGCCGAAACCATGGCGAAGCCCGAGAGCGGCTTCGACGCCATGGCGCCCGGGAATGTCTCGCCGCTGGTGGTGTGGCTCGGCAGCGCGGAATCGCAGGAAGTGACCGGGCGCTGCTTCGAGCTTTCGGGGGGCGAGATTTGCCTGAACGACGGCTGGCGCATGGGGCCGAAGCGCAGCCGGGATTCGCGCTGGGAAGCCGACGAAGTGGGCGCAGCCGTGCACGAACTGCTGCGCGAATCGGCCCCCGCCGAGCCCGTCCACGGCGCTTGAGAAACTGTGGATTTCGCCTTCACCGCCGAACAGCGCGAGTTGCGCGAAATGGCGCGGGTCTTTTTGGCCGAGCGCTCGGATTCGCAACAGGTGCGCGCGGCCATGGAAAGCGCGCTGGGCTTTGATCCGCAGACCTGGAAGCGCATCGGCGCGGAGCTCGGCTGGCCCGCCGCGGCGATTCCCGAATCCTATGGCGGCGCAGGCATGGGCGCCGTCGAACTCTGCGCGCTGATGGAGCCGATGGGCGAAGCGCTGCTCTGCGCGCCCTTCTTTGCCAGCGCGTGCCTCGCCGCAAGTGCGCTGCTGGCCTGCGGCAGCGAAGCGCAAAAGCGCGCGCATTTGCCCGGCATTGCATCGGGCGAATGCATCGCCGCGCTGGGTTTTTCCCCAGACAGCGGGCACTGGGACGCCGACGCCGTGCAGCTCCACTTTCGCCAGGATGGCGGCGACGCCATCCTTTCGGGAGCACTGCGCTGCGTGGACGGACACTGCGCAGACCTGCTGCTGCTGGCGGCGCGCGCCGACGGGAGCCGGGGCGCAGAGGGAATCTCGCTCTTTGCCGTGCCCACCGATGCAAAGGGAATCGCCCGCGAACGGCTGCCCACCATGGATGCGACGCGCTGCCTGGCCGCGCTGCGCCTGGACGAAGTGCGCGTGCCCGCCAGCGCGCGCCTGGGCGAAGCCGAGTTTGCCTGGCCCGGGCTGGAGCGCGCCCTGCAGCACGCCGCCGTGGCGCTGGCCGCAGAGCAGGTGGGCGGCGCGGCGCGCTGCCTACAGCTCGCCGTCGCGCACGCCAGGCAGCGCGTGCAATTCGGCAAACCCATCGGCGCATTTCAGGCGCTCAAACACAAAATGGCCGATATGATGGTGCAAGTGGAAACCGCGCGCTCGGCAACCTACTACGCCGCTTGCGTGGCCGACGACGATGCGGCCGCGCTGCCCGCCGCCTCGGCCATGGCCAAGGCGGCCGCCAGCGATGCCTACACCTTTTGCGCCGGCCAGGCGCTGCAAATCTTCGGCGGAGTCGGCTTCACCTGGGAATACGATCTGCATCTCTACTTCAAGCGCGCCCGTTCCAGCGCGGTGTTGCTGGGCGATTCCGCCTGGCACCGCGAGCGCCTGGCGCAGTGCATCGGCCTGTGAGCCGGCCGCCCGCGTTGCAACCGCCGCAGCCGCCGCAACTGGCGGGCGCGCTCAATCTCGCCGGGCGCGTCGCCATTGTGACCGGCGGCGGGCGCGGCGTGGGACGCGGCATTGCCAGGCGCTTTCTCGAAGCCGGCGCAGAGGTGATCATCTGCGGCAGGAACGCCCCCGCAGAGCCGCCCGCCGCCGGCGGCCGCAGCGCGCACTTCACCGCCGCCGATGTCCGCGACCCGCAACAGGTATCGGCGCTGGCAAACGCCGCCCTCAAGCGCTTCGGGCGGCTGGATGTGATGATCGCCAACGCCGGCGGCGCGCCACCGGCCGCCGCCGGAGATGCATCGCCGCGCTTTCACGAGAAGATTGTGCAGCTCAACCTGGTGGCGCCCCTGCATTGCGCGCAGCGCGCCAACGCCATTATGCAGCAGCAACCGGAAGGCGGCGTGGTGCTCTTCATCGCAAGCGTGAGCGCGCACCGCGCCTCGCCCGGCACGGCGGCCTATGGCGCGGCCAAGGCCGGTTTGCTTTCGCTGGTGCAGAGCCTGGCCGTGGAGTGGGCGCCGAAGGTGCGCGTCTGCGCCGTCTCTGCCGGCATGGTGCGGACCGAGCAGAGCAATTTGCACTTTGGCAGCGCGCGCGGCGTGGCCGCCGCCGCCGCCAGCGTCCCCCTCGGGCGGCTCGCCGAACCCGAAGATGTGGGCGACGCCTGCCTGTTCCTGGCCTCGCCCCTCGCCCGCTACATCAGCGGCGCAGACCTGCTGCTTCACGGCGGCGGCGAATCCCCCGCCTTTCTCTCCGCCGTGGCCAAAGCGGAGAAAGCAGAGAGTTAACCTATCCACGGGAGGAAAATCATGACCGAGCAAATCGAAAACTACGAAATGGTCTCCATCTACAACCTGGAGGATGAGGACCGCGAGAAGCTGTTGCGCACGCAGGGAGAGTGCACCTTTATGTGGAGCACGAAGGACGGCTGGCCGGTCGGCGTGATCATGGCCTACCTGTGGCGCGACGGGAAGTTCTGGCTCACCGGGGGGGCGCACCGCCACCGCATCTCGGCGGTGCGGCGCGATCCGCGGGTCTGCATCTGCGTCACCAGCGCCGGAACCAAGCTCGGCCCCTCATGGACGGCCACGGCGAAGGGGCGCTGCCGCATCCGCGAAGACAACGAAGTGAAGGCCTGGTTTTACCCTGCGCTGGCAGCGCTCATCAACCCCGGCGACCCGGAGGAGGCCAAGCGCTTTGCGGAGTTTCTGGATTCGCCCGTCCGGGTGATTCTGGAAGTGACGCCGGAGAAGTGGATCACCTACGACGGCGTGAAGATGGCCCTGGATTCCGCCGGCAAGCTCCCCGAAGAGCGCAAGGGCGCGCCGCTTTCCAGTGACGCGGTGCGGCTCGGAGCCGAGCTGAAGAACCGCGGCCTGGCGTAGCCGCGCGGTTACGGGGCGAGCAGCGGCGCAGCAGCGCGGGCTGCAACGCGTGGACCGAATTGGCCGTAGCGCCGCTGGTAGCGCGCGAGCTGCGCATCCAGTTCTGCGCGGTAATAGAGCCTGCCATCTGCGACGACGCCGAGCAGCGTGTCCAGATTCGCCAGGTCGAGGCTGGGATCTTCCCGGAACAGCGCCAAATCTGCAGGCGCGCCGGGGAGAATTTGGCCCAGCCCCGGAATGCCCAGCGCGCGCGCCGAGGCGCCGGTGGAAGCCGCCAGCGCCTGCTCGGGCGAAAGCCCCGCCTCCACAAACAACTGCAGCTCGCGGTGCAGCGAGCGCCCCGGCACGACGCCCAGCGCCTCGGCTGCACCCGCATCCGTTCCGGTGTGCAGCGCAACACCGGCGCCGTGCAGCAGCCGCAGCGCGCGGCGGCTGCGCTCCATGGCGCGCGCCCAAAGCGCGTCATCCTCCGGCGCAGCGCAAACAGCGCGCCGCCAAAAGGCCCGCGCAAACCACGGCGGCAACAGCGCATCGCCAAGCCGCACACTTGCAGACGCGCCCGCGCGCAGCCGCTCCCGGGAAATGAGAATCGGCGTAATCGCCATGCCGCTCCACAGCGCACCACCCGCGCGCTCCATAATGTGGGGCGCGCCGACGCGCTCAAATCCCGCCAGCGACACCGCCGCACAAGAGGCGTGTCCGCCGCGCAGCACGGGCGCGTTTTGTTCCGGCGGCGCAAAGCCGAGCAGGTGCTGAATGTCGTCCAGGACGGCATCGCCCCACTTCACCCGGTGCGGCACCGGGCCAATGACGGGAAGGCGCAGCCCGCGGGCCGCGCGGCGAATGGCGGCCAGCACATCGGGCGCGAGATCTTCCTGCACCTTCACGCAGCCAAAGCCGGCATCGGCCACGCGCTGCACGGCGGCGCGCGCTGCTTCCGGCGTGCGCAGCACCTGCGCGTTGGGCCAGCGCGCTGCGCCGCCGAGCGGTCCGCCGCAGGCAACCACGCGCGGCCCGGCAAAATCTCCGCGCTGCACGCCCGCGCGCATGGCTTCGGATTCACCGCCATAGCGATCGCCCGCGCTGCGCACCGCGGTAACGCCGTGGCGCAAAAACAAAAAAGCGTGCAGCGCAGTCTGCCCCGGCAGCCCGCGCGGCGGTAGATGCACATGCGCGTCTACCAAACCCGGCAGGGCGTAGGCCCCGGCCAGCGGATCGGCCCCTCGCGCAACCGCCGGCAAAATGCCCGCAATCGCGCCGCCGCGAATGATGATGCTGCGCTCGGCGAGCCGCCCTTCGCCCGGCACCACGATGGTCACCCTTGAGAGCAGCGCGCCGCGCCCGGAGGCCGGAAGCGGCGGCGGCAGCCGAAACGCAAACCACAACCCCACGCCGCAGCCCAGCAGAAGCGCTGCGAGCAAACCGGCAGAGAGAAGCATCCAGCGCCGCACGACGCCAGGTGTAGCACTCGCCCCGCGCCCGCGCCCCGTGATACACTTGCCCCCGCGCGCCGCAACTTGCGCGGGAGAGAGCGGTGAAGAAGGTCGTGTTCTCGGACAACCTGGAAGCGCTGGCCGATGTGCCGGACGGCTGCGCCGCCCTCGTCTACATTGATCCGCCCTTCAACACCGGGCGCAGGCAGCTGCGCCGGACTCTGCGCACGGTGCGCGACGCAAAATCGGGCGACCGGCGCGGCTTTCAGGGCCAGCGCTACCGCAGCGAGGAACTGGGGCGGACCTCCTACCTCGATTCCTTCGGCGATTACGAAGGCTTCCTGCGGCCGCGCTTTCTGGAGGCGCGCCGCATCCTGCGCAGCAATGGCTCTTTCTTCTTGCATGTGGATTACCGCGAGGTTCACTACTGCAAGGTGCTGCTCGATCAGATCTTCGGGCGCGCCTCCTTTCTGAACGAGATTATCTGGGCCTACGATTACGGCGGCCGCTCGCGCTCGCGCTGGCCCGCCAAGCACGACAACATTCTCTGGTATGCCAAGGACCCGAACGACTACATTTTTCACTACGAGGAAATGGACCGCATTCCCTACATGGCCCCAGGGCTGGTAGGCCCCGAGAAAGCCGCGCGGGGCAAGACGCCCACGGATGTCTGGTGGCACACCATCGTCCCCACCAACGGCGCAGAAAAGACCGGCTATGCCACACAAAAGCCCTTGGGTATCGCCACGCGAATCGTGAAAGTCCACACGAATCCGGGAGACCTCGTGGTAGATTTCTTCGCCGGCAGCGGAACCCTGGGCGAAGCCGCCGCAAAGCTGAACCGCAATTTCCTGCTGGTGGACAACAACCCCGAAGCAATCCGCACCATGGCCCACCGCCTCGCCCCCTACCAACCCCACTTCGAGCACTGCGAACAGCTTCATACCGCAGCGCCCACCCGCCCGCCTATAACTCCCCGCTGAATGCCCGCCGCAACAACGCCCCCGGCAGCGCCTCAATCGCCTCCAGCTCCGCCTCGGTCGCGGCGCTGGCCTGTTCTGCAACGGCCATCTTGGCGCTCAAAGCAGCGACAATCTGCCGCTGCTCGTCAAGGGGCGGTAGAGGGATTTCAATTTTGGAAACATCTTTCGGGTACACATGAGGCTGTGCCGCACCCAATCGCAAGTCATAAATGTCCTGCTGCCGCCATTTCATCGCCATATAGATATACATCATTTGCACCTTCCCGTCTTTGACTTGTAGAGTCGAGCAATCTGACGCAAATATCGGGCGATCAAAGAATTTGACAAATCCGGCATAAGCCCCTGATCCACTAACGGTGATTATCTCGCCCATTCGATTCGCTTGATTGTGATAGTAGGCTGGCTGTTGTCCACCAGCAATAACGGGAATGTCCCCCGGCGTGATTCCCTTTCTCGTGATAGGCTTCCCGCGCTTCACTTCGCAGAGATTACCCAGGGCGCGCCGTTCCCATCCAGAAGGCAATTCTCCGGTGCCGAATTCAAACACTTCGCGCAAGAATGCCGCCCTCAACGCCCGAGCAGCCTCAACCCGATCCAGCGACGCCCCACGCGCCCTCTCCACTGCCACCATTTCATTTTCGAGAATCTCAACAATTCGATTTTGCTCGGAAAGAGGCGGAAGCAAAACCTCGAGCTGCATCAGCCGCTTCATATTAGCTCGGGGCATTCGGGAGCCGGTCTTCTCGCGCATTACCCAATCCACCGTTTCGGGCCGCCGGAGCCACAGAGCCAGAAATTCCCGGTGAATGTTCCGCTTCGGCAGCAGCGGTATCAATTCGGTAGTGCACCGCCCCTGGAAATTCGGCAGAGCAACCTTATTCAGATAAGGCCGCAACTTCCCATACAAAATGTGCTCCGGCCCAAACCGAAAGCAAGTGCTGATTCCCCTCGAATTGGAATCCTTCTCCATGGCGATCTTTCCAGACCTACTCTCAACATTCTCCAAACCCAAATAAGGCAATCCCGCCGCCTCGCCCGATGCCCCATCAATTCCCCGCCGATCTTCCAAACACACCGCATCAAGCGAAACCCGTTCCCACCCCGGCGGCAATTCCCGCCTCACGGGCGCGCCGCCCACTTGTCCGGGCCAACCTTCATGACAAGCCTCCAAGATTCCAGCAGTCCCCTGCTCGACGCCTATCATTACCGGACGGGCAGCTACCCCGCAAACCCCGTCTTCGAGCCATCGCTGGCCCATAGACGGGGCGCAGAGCGGGGGCGTTTCGCTTTGCGGTGGTGGAGGATCGCCGCGCGGCTGCATTCGCCACTGCGTTTGTTAGAATGCCCTGGTTTCGGGAGGGGAATTGGAAGCAATTGCGGAAACCTGCACGGGGCGGGTGCGGGGGCAGGCGCGGCGCTCGGGGCTGGTGTTTCGCGGCGTGCCCTTTGCAGCGCCGCCGCAGGGAGCGCGGCGCTTTTTGGCGCCGCAACCGCATGAGCCCTGGACAGGCGTGCGCGACGCCACGCGCTCCGGCATGGCTGCGCCGCAATTCTCAATGCCCGCCTTCAGTTGGATCAGCGCGGCGGCGGGCGCACAGGGCGAAGACTGCCTGAACCTCAATATCTGGACGCCCGCGCTGGACGGCGCGCGCCGCCCGGTGCTGGTGTGGATTCACGGCGGCGGCTTTCTGGTGGGCTCGGGCGCCACGCCCATCTACGACGGCGCGCAGTTGGCCCAGCGCGGCGAGGCCGTGGTGGTCACCATCAACTATCGGCTGGGCGCGCTGGGCTTCGCGCACCTCGGCCTGGTCTATCCCGACGATTTGCCCGAAACCACCAACCTCGGCATCCGCGATCAGATCGCCGCGCTGGAATGGGTGCGCGAGAACATCGAGCGCTTCGGCGGCGACCCGGGCAATGTCACGGTGGTCGGGCAATCCGCCGGTGGCATGAGCGTGGGCGCACTGCTCGCCGCGCCCCGCGCGCGCGGCCTCTTTCACCGCGCCATCTGCATGAGCGGCGCGGGCGATCATGTAATCAACCCCAACGAGGGCTACCTGGTGGCGGAGGCGCTGCTCGATGCACTGGGCGGGCCGGCCCCCGCGCCCGCAGTGCTGGGCCGCCTGCCGCTGCCGCGCCTGCTGCAGGTGCAGCGCGAACTCTACCGCCGCCTCGGCGATTTGCGGACGCTGATGATCTTTTTGCCGGTGGTGGATCTCGATGTGATTCCCGAGCCGCCCCTGGTGGCGCTGCGGCGCGGATCGGCGGCGCAAATTCCCATCCTCACCGGCGCGACGCTGGAAGAATGGAAGCTCTTTGGAATCTTCGATGGCGGCATGGCGCCTTTCGGCGAAGAAGAACTCGTCTCGCGCTTCGCCGAGGTGTTGCCGGATCTGCCGAACTCGCCGCCGCCCAGCGCCGCGGCGCGCTTCTTCCGCCACGCGCTGGGCGAGCGCAGCGCGGCGCAGCGCGAGCGCTGGACCTGGCACGCTTTTCAGACGGCGCGCGTGTTTCATTGGCCCTCGGCGCGGCTGGCCGAAGCGCAGTGCAGCGGCGGCGGCGCGGCGCATTCCTATCTCTTCACCTGGCGCGCACCGGCGGCGCGGCGCGCACTGGGCGCATGCCACGCCATAGACATTCCCTTTTTGTTCGGCAGCACCGGCCACCCGCTGGCGCGCCCGCTCACCGGGTTGAATGCAGCCGCGCGCAAACTGTCGCGCAGCCTGCAGGATTCCTGGCTGCAGTTCTGCCGCAGCGGCGAGCCCGGCCATGCCGAACTGCCGGAGTGGCCCGCCTACGATCCGCTGCGCCGCCAGACCATGGCGCTCGGCAGGCAGTGCGAGCTGGTCGAAGCGCCGCTGGAAGAAGAGCGCGCCCTGCTCGAGCGCTGGGCCCGCCCCTAGGGTTCGAGCACCACCTTGAGCGCGCCGGCGGCGCGGTCCGCCGCCGTGTCGAAAGCCTGCACCGCGGCATCGAGCGGAAAGCGGTGGGTAATGAGCGCAGCGGGAAGCTCGGGATTTGCGGCGAGCAACGCGACGGCGGCTTCGATGTCGCGCTGCGCGCCGCCGCGGCCATACATGAAAGCCGGCGCCAGCGTCACCTCGCGCATGCAGGCCTCGAAGCCGGGCAGCGCGACGGGAGACCAGTAACTGCCGACGATGCACACGCAGCCCCCCGGCCGGGACAGGCGCACGGATTCCGCCAGCGCGCTTTCGCTGCCCGCCGCTTCCACCACCAGATCGAAGTTGCCCTCTTCGCCGAGCTGCGTTGCGCCGAGCCTTGCACCCGCTTCGCGCTGCGCATCGTGGCGCGCGGACAATGCAACCCGCGCGCCGGCCGCGCGGGCCACCGCCACCGCGCACAAACCAATGGCGCCGCCGCCCACCACTGCCACGAGCTGATCTCCGCGCAGCCCCGCCCGGCGCAGGCCGTGCACCGCCACGGCGAGGGGCTCTGCCAGACAGGCGTTGCGCAGGGCGAGACCCGCGGGCAGCGGCGCCAGCGCGCGGGCGGGCACCAGCATTTCCTCGGCCATGCCGCCGTTCAGCGATGCGCCGTGCACCCGCGGGCCCTTGCAGCACAGGTTGTAATCGCCGCGGCGGCACTCCGCGCATTCGCCGCAAATGTCCAGAGGCTCCACCGCCACCGGCGTGCCGTCCTCTGCAATGCCCGCAATCTCGTGGCCCAGCGTCACATCGCCGAGCAGCGCGCCGCGCACCATGTGCAAATCCGAACCGCAAATGCCCGCCGAGCGCACGCGAACGCGGACGCCATCTCCCGCGGGCGGCGGAATCTCCACCACCTCAACCTCACTGCCCCGGCAGCGCACCGCGCGCATCTTCGCCTCCACCGCCTGCGGGCGGCCTCGGGTATGCTACCCGAAATGAGAGCGCTTTTGACGGCGGCGCTGCCCGCCCTGCTGATCGCCTGCGGCCTGCACCAGGCGGCAAACCCGCCGCAGCCCGCTGAAGAGTTTGCGGCAGACAGCGCGCGGCTCGCCGCGCGGTGGAATGAGATTCAGACGCTGGCCGGCGAATCGCGCTGCAGCGCAGACCGCCACTGCCGCGCGCTGCCAATCGGCGCAAAGCCATGCGGCGGGCCTTGGAGCTACCTCATCTATTCGCAAGATGGAATCGACTCCGCGCAATTCCAGGCGAAAGTGCGCGAGCACCGCGCGCTCGAGTCTGCGCTCAACCGCCGCTCGCTCGCAGTTTCCGATTGCGAATTCATCGCGCCGCCGGAGCGCCTGGCCTGCCGGCAAGAGCATTGCGTAGATTTGGATGCAGCCGCGCCGCTGCGCGCGCCGTAATCTCAGGCGCGGGCGCGCTCTTCGAAGAAGCGCAGCGCCACCGCGGTGTGCAGCGCCGCGCCGAAGGCCATGCCCTCTTCGGCGAGCAGCATGCGGTTCGAGTGGCACGGGGCGGGGTTGCGCTCGCCCTCGGGCCGCACGCCCAGAAACACCATGGCACCAGGCGCGCGCTGCAGAATGTAGGAAAAGTCCTCCGCGCCCATCATCGGCGCGGGCATCTCGAACACACCGGCCGGGCCGAGCAGTTCGCGTCCCACGCCGCGCGCAAAGCCCTCGAAAGCGGCGTCATTCTCCGTAACCGGGTAGCCGAGCTGCAGATCCACCTCGGCCTCCACGCCGTGGGCGGCGGCGATTCCCGCAATCACCCGGTGCAATCCCTCGTGCACCTTTTCGCGGGTCTGCCGGGAGAGCGCGCGGATGGTGCCGGCGAGCTCGACGGATTCGGGAATCACATTCGCCGCCGTGCCGCCGCGAATCTTCGAGACGCTGAGCACGGCGGGGTCCGACGCCGGCACCTCGCGGCCCACAAAAGTCTGCAGCGCGCCGATCATCTCGGCGGCGGCGGGAATCGGGTCGCGGCAATCGTGGGGCATGGAAGCGTGGCCGCCGCGCCCGCGCACCACGCACTCGAAGAAATCCGCCGATGCCAAAATAGGCCCCGGCCGCGTGGCGATGGTTCCGCAGGGCAGCAGCGGGCTGATGTGAATGGCGAAGGCGCTATCGAAATTCGGCAATCCTTCTTCGAGCATGAGCTTTGCGCCGGCAAAGCCCTCTTCGCCGGGCTGAAACAAAAACACCACCTGGCCCCGCAGAGATTCCCGGCGCTCGCACAGCAATTTTGCCGCGCCCGCCAGCATGGCCACATGAGAATCGTGGCCGCAGGCGTGCATGACGCCTTCGCGCTGCGAGCGAAAGGGCAGGCCGGTGTCTTCGGGCATGGGCAGCGCGTCCATATCGCCGCGCAGCAACAGCGTCGGCCCATCCGCCGCGCCGCGCAGGGTCGCGACAACTCCGCTGCAGCTTTCGTGCAGCGCAATCTCAAGGGGCAGGCCGTCCAGCGCTTCGAGAATCTTCGCGCGGGTGGCGGGCAGCTCGAGCCCCAGCTCGGGCTCGGCGTGAATGCGGCGGCGCAGCGACACCACCTCGGGCTGCACGGCGTGGGCCGCAGCCAGCAGCGCTTTGAGATCACCCATCGCCATGGCCGCAGTGTGGCACGGCTCGCGGCGCGGCGCACGGCCGGCGAATCAGCGAAATTGGGCGATGACTTCTTCGCCGAAGCGCAGCATCCAGTCGCGCTTTTGCTGCAGGGTGGCCCCAGGGCCCAGGGTGTAGTGGAAGGGCCAGCAGGTAGCGCCGGTCAGGCCGTGCCCGGCTTCGAGCCGGCGCAGCAAATCCGGCTCCAGCGGCACGCTGAGCGGGACGATGCGCTCGAAGGGCGCATTGGCGCGGCCCGCCTCGCGCAGCGCGGCGGCCAGCCGATCCAGCAACGCGGCGGCCTGTTCGGGAGTCTGCCCGGTGCCGAACCAGCCGTCGCCCAGCGAAGCCGCGCGGCGCAGCGCCGCATCGGAAATCCCGCCGAAGTAAATGGGAATCTCGCAGCCCGGCGCGGGACTCATCTGCAGCGGGGCGAAATCGAAGTGCTCGCCGTGGTGCCCGGCCATTTCGCCGCGCCACAACAGGCGCAGCACCTGCACCATTTCGCTCATGCGCCGCCCGCGGGTCTCGAAGGGAATGCCGAGGGTGTCAAATTCCTCGCGCACCCAGCCCGCCCCCGCGCCAAGAATCACGCGGCCGCCCGTCAGCAACGCCAGGGTGCCGAGAGTCTTCGCCAGTTGCAGCGGCTCGCGCAGCGGCAAAATAAAGACCAGCGTGGAAAAGTGCAGCCGCCGCGCCGCTTGCGACATGGCCGCAATGGCTGTCCAAGGATCGGGAAAGGGCGCAGACCCATCGAAACCGGGCTTGCCGTCCTCTGAGTAGGGATACTTCGATTCCAGCCGCCCCGGAAAGAACAAATGGTCCGAGAGCAGCACGCCGTGAAAGCCGGCCTGCTCGGCCGCCGCCGCCAGCTCCACCAGTTGCCCGGGTTCCGAGAAAGAAAGCACTTGCCAGAATTTCATGCGGAGCCTCCGGGAACGAAGCGGCTGATGGTATCCACCACGCAGGCGGGCCGCGCGCCGCCCTCAATCTCGACGGTGACGCGAATGGTCACTTGCACCGCGCCGCCCTTGACGCGCTCTGCTGCGAGCACCTCGCCTTTGCCGCGAATGCGCGCGCCGGCGGGAACCGGGGCGGGAAAGCGCAGCCGGTCCGCCCCGTAGTTCACGCCCATGGCGACGCCGCGCACTTCGAGCAGTTCGGGCAGAAAGCGGTTCACCAGCGAGACCGTCAGATAGCCATGGGCGATGGTTCCGCCGAAGGGGCCGTCTTTGGCGCGCTCGGGATCGGTGTGAATCCACTGGTGGTCGCCGGTGGCTTCGGCAAAGAGATCAATGCGCTGCTGGCCGATTTCGAGCCAGCCGCTGGGGCCGAGCTGGCTGCCGACGGCTTCGAGCAACGCTTCGGGATTCTCGAAAATGCGCGACATGGAATCTCCTTTGCGCCGGGAGCGCGGTTCATGGGTGCTGGCTCGAAACGGGAATTACCTCGCCCGTCATGTAGGAGGAAAGCTCGCTGGCGAGAAACACCATCACATTCGCCACCTCGAAGGGTTCGGCGGCGCGGCCAAATGCCTCGCGTTGGGTGAGCTGCTCGATCAAATTGTCCGGCGTCACCTTCGAGAGAAACTCGTGCATAGCCAGCGAAGGCGCGACGGCGTTGACGCGGACGCCGAAGGGCGCGGCCTCCATCGCCACGCAGCGGGTGAAGGCCATGACCCCGGCCTTGGCGGCGGCGTAGTGGCTCTGCCCCTCTTGCGCGCGCCAGCCCAGCACCGAGGCGTTGTTGACGATGGCGCCGCTGCCGCGCTCCATCATATGGGGAAGGAAGGCGCGGGTAACGCGCATGGTTCCGTTCAGCGTCACATCCAGCACGGCGCGCCACTGCTCATCCCGCATCTCCACCAGTTTCGCATAGCCGCCGAGGCCCGCGTTGTTAATGAGCACATCCACGCCGCCCAATGCAGCGAGGGCGCTATCGCGCAGCGCATCCACCTGCGATTGCTGCGTCACATCGCAGAGCGAGGTGGCCGGGGGCGCGCCGCTGAATTCTGCGAGGCGCGCGGCGGCTTCTCCCAGGCGGCGCTGGTGCAGATCGCTGATGAGCACCCGCGCGCCCTCTTCGGCGCAGCGCCGCGCAGCCCACCAGCCAATGCCGGTGCCGGCGGCGGCGGTCACCACCACGCGGCGTCCCGCCAAAAGGCCGCGGCCCTCGGGATAGTCCGGCGCCTGCTTCACGATTGCGCCTGCGGCGTTGCGCTCTGCGGCGGGCGCGGTTCCCTGGGCAGGCCCAGCGCGCGCTCGGCAATAATGTTGCGCTGAATCTGATTCGATCCGCCGTAAATGGTATCCGAGCGCGTGAACAGGTAGAGCTTTTGCATGGGAGTCAGCTCGCATGGGAAACCGGCCGCAATCTCGCCCTCTGCGCCCAGCACATCCATGGCCAGCTCGCCCAGCGCGCGGTGCCAGGTGGCCCAGTAGAGTTTGTGCACCAGGCCCGCGGCCTCGAGCTCCGCGCTCTGCGACGAGAGCGTGCGCAGCGCACCGGCGCGCTGAATTTCGAGGCCAATCCAGGCATCGGCAATGCGCTGGCGAATCAGCGGATCTTGCGCCCGGCCGTTACGCTTGGCAGTTTCGATAATCTGCTGCAATTCGTTGCGGAACAGCATCTGCTGCCCCAGCGTGGAGACGCCGCGCTCGAAGGCCAGCGTTCCCATCGCCACCTTCCAGCCCGCGCCCGGCGCGCCCAGCACATTTTCGCGGGCGGTGCGCGCGCCGTCGTAAAACACCTCGAAGAATTCGGCGTCGCCGGTAATTTGCCGGATGGGCCGGAGCGAAACCCCCGGCTGCCGCATCGGCACCAGCAGATACGAAAGCCCCGCGTGGCGCTGGCTGCCCGGCTCGCTGCGGCACAGCACAAAACCCCAATCCGCCCAGGCGGCCCAACTGGTCCACACCTTCTGGCCGTGAATCACCCACTCATCGCCTTCGAGCTGCGCGCGGGTTTGCACATTGGCGAGATCGCTGCCCGCGCCGGGCTCCGAGTAGCCCTGGCACCAGAACTCCTCGCCCGCAACGATGGGCGGCAGAAAGCGCCGCTGCTGTTCGGCGCTGCCGAATGCAATGCAGGTGGGGCCGAGCAGCATTTCGCCCATGTGCCCCACGCGGCCGGGGCCGCCGGCCCGCGCATATTCCTCGAAAAAGATCACCTGCTGCGAAAGCGAAAGGCCGCGCCCGCCGAACTTGCGGGGCCAGCCCACGCAGGTATAGCCGCCGGAGGCCAGCTTCTTTTCCCAGGCCTTGCGCTCCTCGACCAGCGCCGCGTCGTCTCCGGGGCCGCCGCGGCCGCGCAGCTCCGCAAACTCGCCGGAGAGCGCATCCGCCAGCCACGCGGCCACCTCGCGGCGAAAGGATTCGTCCTGCTGCGAGAAGCAAATGTTCATGCGTGATACGATACCGCTTTGCAGCCCGTGGGGCGGGGGAGAAATGCATGGCCAGAAACGGCGGCGAAAAGGGCAGCGCGGCAGCCGAAGACTGGGCCTCGCTGACCATCCCCCGCGCCCTGCATCGCGCCGCGCGGCTCTGGCCGCAGGCATCGGCGCTGGAAGCCGGCGCGCTGCGCCTTTGCTTTGCCGAGCTGGCCGCCGAGGCCGAGCGCGCCACCCGCGCCTTCATGGCGGCGGGGGTGCAGCGCGGCGACCGCGTGGCAATTTGGGCGCCCAATCTGCCGGTGTGGGTGGTGGCGGCGCTGGGCCTGCAATCCGCAGGCGGCGTGCTGGTGCCGCTCAACACCCGCTTCAAGGCCGCCGAGGCCGCCTATGTGCTGCACAAGAGCCGGGCGCGGCTGCTCTGCACACTGGGCGATTTTCTCGGCGTCAACTACGCAGAATCGCTGGCCGGCGAATCGCTGCCCCATCTGGAAGGCGTGATTTCGCTGCAAGGCGAAGCGAAAAACGCAGAGCCGTGGGACGGCTTTTTGTCCGGCGGCGCAACGGTGCCGCCGCAGGATGCGCGCGCGCGCGCAGAGTCCGTCGAGAGCGGCGACCTTTCCGACCTGCTCTTCACCAGCGGCACCACGGGCAACCCCAAGGGCGTAATGACGGCGCACGGGCAGAACCTGCGCGTCTTCGATACCTGGAGCCGCTGCGTCGGCCTGCGTGCGGGAGATCGCTACCTGATCATCCCGCCCTTCTTTCACTCTTTCGGCTACAAGGCCGGCTGGCTGGCCTGTTTGCTGCGCGGCGCAACCGCGCTGCCGCAACTGGTCTTCGATGTTCCCGAGGTGCTGGAGCGCATCGGCCGCGAGCGCATCACCGTGCTGCCCGGCCCGCCCACCCTTTACCAATCTATTTTGGCGCACCCCGCGCGCGCGCAGGCCAATCTCTCTCCGTTGCGGCTGGCGGTTACCGGCGCAGCGCCCACGCCGGTGGAGCTGATCCGCCGCATGAAAGACGAGCTCGGCTTCGACACGGTGCTGACGGCCTACGGACTCACCGAAAGCTGCGGCACCGTTTCCATGTGCGGGCAGGATGACGACGCCGAAACCATCGCCACCACCTCGGGGCGCGCGCTGCCGGATGTGGAGGTGCGCTGTGTGGACGCAGATGGCCGCGAAGTTGCGCGCGGCGAGCCCGGCGAAGTGTGGGTGCGCGGATACAATGTCATGCGCGGCTATTTTGACGACCCCGAGGCCACCGCCCAGGCCATTGACGCCGAGGGCTGGCTGCACACCGGCGATATTGCCGTGATGGATTCGCGCGGCTATCTGCGCATTACCGACCGCATCAAGGATATGTTCATCAGCGGCGGCTTCAATGTGTATCCCGCCGAAATTGAGAGCGCGCTTTTTGCGCACGAGGAAATCGCGCAGGCCGCGGTAATTGGCGTCCCCGACGAGCGCATGGGCGAAGTGGGCATGGCCTTTGTGGCGCCCGTGCCCGGCGCTGCACCGCGCGCCGAAGACATCTCCACCTGGTGCAGGGAGCGCATGGCCAACTACAAAGCGCCGCGCTTTGTGCGCATCGTCGAGTCGCTGCCCGTCAACGCCTCGGGCAAAGTGCAAAAGTTCGTGCTGCGCGACTGGGCCAGGGAAGGCGCGGCGCGCGGGGGCGCGTAGCCATGCTGGACGGCGATGATCTCTGGGAGCTGATTGAGCGCCGCGCGCAGGCCACGCCGGACGGCCTCTTCGCCGTGAACGAGGCCGGGCGCACTCAGAGTTTTTTCGAATTTCGAGATGCGGCGTTGCGCTGCGCCGCGGGACTCGCGGCGCTCGGCATCGGCGCGTGCACCGCCGTTTCCTGGCAGCTTCCGACGCGCTTCGAGGCGCTGATTCTCAGCGCAGCGCTGGCGCGGCTCGGCGCGCAGCAGAATCCCCTGCTGCCCATGCTGCGTCAGCGCGAGCTCGGCTTCATTGCGCGGCAGACCGGGGCGCGCTTTCTGTTCGCGCCGCGCGCGTTTCGCGGCTTCAATTACGAAGCACTGGCGCGCAGCGTGGCCCGCGATTTGCCCGGCCTTGAAGTGTGGATTACAGATGACGGGCTGCCCCATGGCGACCCCGCCGCGCTGCCCCCCGCGCCCGCGGCAAGCGATGAGATTCGCTGGGTGCTCTACAGCTCGGGCACCACCGCCGATCCGAAAGGCGTGCGCCACGGCGACCCCGCGCTGGCCGGCGCAGGACGCGCCATGGTGCAGCGCTACGAGCTGCGCCCCGAAGATCGCCACGGCTTTGTGTTTCCCGTAACGCACATTGGCGGAATCAACTGGCTCTTTGCCGGGTTGATGGCGGGCTGCGCGCATATTTTGATCGAGCAGTTTGGCGGCGAGAGCATTGCGCTGCTGGCACAGCGCGGCGCAACGCTGGCGGGCGCGGGAACCGTCTTTCACCAGGCATACCTGGCCGCGCAGCGCGCGCACCCCGAAGCCAAACTGCTGCCGCGGGTGCGCTGTTATCCCGGCGGCGGCGCGCCCAAGCCCCCGCAGCTCTACCACGACCTGCTGCGCGAAACCGGCGCGCCCATCGTCTCGGGCTACGGGCTTACCGAATATCCCATCGCCACACTGGGCGCGCTCGGCGATCCCGGCGAAGCGCTGGCCAACAGCGAGGGGCGCGCCACCGCGGGCTGCCAACTGCGCATTGTGCGGCAAGACGGCGCGGCGGCGAAAACCGGCGAAGAAGGCGAGGTGCGATTGCGCGGGCCGCACTTGTTCCGCGGCTATGTGGATGCGCGGCTCAATGCCGATGCCTTCGACGGCGATGGATTTTTGCGCACCGGCGACCTGGGCAGCCTGGATGGCGCGGGCTTTTTGCGCATTACCGGGCGGCTCAAGGATGTAATTGTGCGCAAGGGCGAGAATCTTTCGGCGCGGGAAATTGAAGACCGGCTTCACGAGCAGCCGAAAATTGCAGAGGCCGCGGTAATTGGCCTGCCCGACGCCGAGCGCGGCGAGCTCGTCTGCGCCGTGGTGGCACCGCGCAGCGCCGAAGACCCGCCGAGCTTTGAGGAAATGAACGCCGCCCTGCGCCAAAGCGGACTCGCCGTGCAAAAGCTCCCCGAGCGGCTGGAAATTGTCGCCGCGCTGCCCCGCAATGCCTCCGGCAAAGTGTTGAAGCGCGAATTGCAGCGCCGCTACGGCTGAGCGCGCGGCAAAATGAAGCGCGCGCGGTAATCGGCAAATTTCTCCGCAATGGCCTCTTCGCTCAGGCCGAACTTTTCCAGGCTGTATTCGTGCATGGGCCGCGCGTCCCGGGGGTTGTTGCGCAGCCAGGCCGACATGGAGGCTTCGGCTTCGGCGCTGAGCGGGCGGCCGGCGGCGGCGTAAATGCGCCGCACCTGGCCCAGCGCGTCGCGCCCCACATCCCGGAACCAGACATCGCAAAAGCGCTCCGGCGGCATGCGCTCCCGCGCCGCAAGCCCGCGCCGCATGGCCCACGCGTAGCGCTCCAGACACTGGCGCCCCACCTCGTGAAAATCCACCTGATCCTGCGAAAGCCCCCAGAGCGCGGCATACATACTCGCCACCGAGGGAATGGTCTCCAGCGGATCGCGGTGAGTCTGAATTACCAGCGCGCCGGGAAAAGTCGCAAAGAGCAGCTCCAGATAACCCAGGTGCTGCGGCGTCTTCAGCACCCAGCGCTCGGCGCTTTCGCCCCGGCGGCGCTTTTGCCACTGCAGAAACTGCAGCAGCCGCTTCGTGTAGTCGTAGCTCGGCGCAAAATCCTGCGAATCCAGCCAGCGCCGATAGTCCGGCAAATGCGCGCCGGATTCCGGCACATGGGAAAGGAAAGAATGCTCGGCCAGCATAATCTCTTCATCCGGCGCTTCCGCATCCCAGGGATGAATCGAGGCGAGCACCGGCTGCGTTTCCAAAATCCAGCGCACCTGTTCATGCGCTTCGGCAATGCGCGGATCGGGCGCGCCGGGCGCGGCGAGCACCTGCGGCGGCGGCGCGGGGCTGCGCACCTCCCACCAGCGCGCCGCAAACAGCCCCGGATCGCTGGCCAGCAGCCGATGCAGCCGCGTGGTGCCCGTGCGCGCCTGCCCCACAACCACCAGCGGCGCGGCAATCTGCTCTTCGAGAATCTCCGGGTGCTGCTGGCAGGCATGGTGAAAAGCCAGCCGCATGGCCAGGCTCGCCACCAGCCGCTCGTGCTGCCCCGCGCGCCCCCCCGCATTCAGCGGCGCTTCCCGCAGCGAGCGCAACAACACCCGCAACGGCGGGCGAAAAGACTCATCCCCAAAGTCCGAAAGCCCCGCCCGCTCCCGCGCCTCCGCCAACAACGCGCCCTCGTCAAACTCTCCGGCCATGCTCGCCTCCTTCGCGCTGCGCACAGCATACCCCTGCGCCGCGCGGGGGCGCTAGCATTGGGGGGTGGAGTTTTCGGAAGCGGATACGCGGGCGAAGCTCATAGATCCCGCGCTGCATCGGCGGGGGTGGTCGGAGGAGTTGATTCGCCGGGAGGAGACCGCCGGGGCGGTTGAGATTGTGCAGGGGCGGCCCCGGCGCAGCAGGCGCAAGCAGGTGGACTATGTGCTGCGGATTGGGGCCGCGGGCGGGCGGCAACTGCTGGCGATTGCGCTGATTGAGGCGAAGAAGGAGAGCCTGCCGCCCGGCCACGGGCTGGAGCAGGCAAAGGAATACGCGCGCAAATGCGAGCGGCTGCAGGTGCGCTTTGCGTTCTCTTCCAACGGCCACCAGTTTGTGGAGTTTGACCGCGGCACCGGGCAGACCAGCAGGCCGAAGCCCATGAGCGACTTTCCCATGCCGGCGGATTTGCGCCGCCGCTACGAAGCGCAGGTGGGCTTTGACCTGGACGCTGCCGCGGCAAAGCCGCTGCTGACGCCCTATCACGGGGGCGAGGGCAAGCGGCGCTATTACCAGGACGCCGCAATTCGCGCCGTGCTGGAAAAGCTCGCCTGGGCGCAGGGCGCGGGCGCAAAGAAGCGCGCGCTGCTTTCGCTGGCCACCGGAACGGGCAAGACCTTCATTGCCGTCCACCTGCTAAAGCGCATTGCCGACGCCGGGCAACTGCGGCGGGCGCTGTTTTTGTGCGACCGCGACGAACTGCGCGCGCAGGCGCTGCACGAATTCTCCAATGTGTTCGGCGCTGAGGCGGCGGAGGTGCGGCGCGCCCCCGACGGCTCGAACACCGCCCGCAACGCCCGGGTGCAAATCGCCACCTATCAGACCCTGGGCGTGAGCAGCGAAGACGATGACGCGGCTTTTTTGGACGCGAACTTTCCCGAAGGCGAATTCAGCCACATTGTCATTGACGAATGCCACCGCTCTGCCTGGAACAAGTGGCACGAGGTGCTGCGGCGCAACCCCGGCGCCGCGCACATTGGCCTGACCGCCACGCCGCGCAAATTCAAGGAAGGCGGACAGGGCGATACGGAGCTGCGCGACGACAACTTCCGGTATTTCGGCGAGCCCGCCTACGATTACACCATTCAGCAGGCCATGGACGACGGCTACCTGGCGGCCTGCGCCATTCGCAAGAGCGAGATTAGCCTGGACCGCAGCGGCGTTGACCGGGACGATATTATGGAGCGCGGCCCGCGCGACGCCACAACCGGGCAGCCCCTGAGCGAAGAACAGATTCGGGAGCGCTACGAGAGGCAGAGCTTCGAATCCAGCCTGATGCTTCCCGACCGCGTGCAGGCCATGTGCGCGGATTTGTTTGGGAGCCTGCTGCAGCGCGGCGGCCCCGAGCAAAAGACCATTGTCTTTTGCACCCGCGACGCCCACGCAGACGCCGTAGCTGCCGGAATGAACAACCTCTACGCCCGGTGGTGCGCGCAGCACGGCAAAGAGCGCGCCGAACCCTACGCATTCAAGTGCACCGCCTCGGTGCATGGCAACGAGCAATTGCCGGATCTGCGCGGCTCCACCAAGCATCACTTCATCGCCACCACGGTGGATTTGCTGACCACCGGCGTGGATGTGCGCTGCGTGCGAAACATTGTGTTCTTCCGCTACATTCGCTCGCCCATCAGTTTTTACCAAATGCTGGGGCGCGGCACGCGCATTGACGAGTCCATCGGCAAGCTGCAGTTCACCGTTCACGATTACACCAATGCCACCGATTTGATCGGCGGGGACATCAGCGTGCCCCCGCCCCGCACGGTTTCGGGCGGCCCCGAAGGCCCCGGCGAAGGCCGCGAGCCGCCGCCGCTGGTGGAAGTGGACGGCTTCGAGGTTTCCATTCGCCCCGAGGGCCGCTATGTGCTGATTGAAGAAGACGGCGAGTTGCAGCGCATTACCGCCGAGGAATACCAGGAGCGCATGGCCGCCCGGCTGGTGGAGCTTGCACCCGGGCTGGACGAGCTTCGCCGCCTGTGGATTGTGCAGCCCGAGCGCCACGCGCTGATTGAAAAGCTGCGCGCCGCGAATTGCTCCCCCGAAGTGCTGAGCGCACTGCTTGAAATGCAGGATTACGACGACTACGACTTGCTGGCCGAAACCGGCTACGGCATGGCGCCCCTGACCCGCGCGCGCCGCGCCGCCGCATTCGATCACAAGAACGCAGGGTGGCTGCAGAGCCTTCCCGCTGACTCTGCCGAAGCCATCCGCGCCATTACCGGCCAGTTTGCACAGGAAGGCACCGAGGGCCTGGAGAACCCCCACATCTTCGACCTCCCCGCCCTCCGCCAGGCCGGCGGCCCCCGCGCCCTGCAACAGCCCGGCCAAGAGCCCTCCGACCTGCTCCGCAACGCCAAAAAGCGCCTGTTCGCCGCGTGAAGCGCCGGGGCTGGGGTTGCGGCGGGCGGGCGGGCGGCCTACCTTGTGAAGCATGGAAATCTCCTTTGACCCGCCCAGGCTGGAGAGGCTGGCCCCCGGCTGGCGAATGGTTGCCTCCCAACCGGGCGAAATCTCGAGCGAAAGAGCAAAAGTCGCCAGGCGAAAATTGGGCGACACAACGGCAAAGAAGCTTTACGAAAGGTTGCGCGAGCTGGCTGCTGCGGCAAATGTGGACGATCTGGTCGCCGGAGACCCACACGAATACAGCGGTGAGGAGACATATTCGCTCGACCTGGGAAGAAAGAACCGGCTGCTCTTTCGGCCCACTCACCAACCTGCGCCCAAAACGAAGGCAGGCAATACCGACTGGAAGCGAGTCACCAGCGTGACCATCTTCCACATGGGACCTCATCGCCGATGACGGCAATACTCGAACACAAGCCCGATTGGCTGTCGCCGCCCGGCGACTCCATCGCCAGCATTCTGGAAGAGCGCTGCTGGACAGAGGCCGTCTTTGCGAAGAAGTCCGGCCTTGACATCAACCAAGTCAAGCAGCTTGTCTGCGGCAAAGCGGCAATTACCAGCCCCATTGCTCTCACTCTGTCCCGCGTGCTGGGCTCCACGGTGCGGTTTTGGCTCGTCCGAGAGGCGGATTACCGCGCCGGGCTTCGGCTGTTGGAAGAGACCAACGGCCTGAGGAAGCGGGCCGACTGGTTGAATCAATTCCCCATTTCGGAAATGGTGAATCGGGAATTGATTCCCAAGCGCCGCCGCACTGCCGAAAGCAAGCCCGCCGTTGTGGAAGACCTGTTGCGGTTTTTCTGCGTCGCATCTCCTGAAATCTGGAAGAAGAATTACACGCAATTGCAGGCCAGCTTCCGGCGCTCCAGCGGCGACCTGCGCGGCAACCTGGGCGCTATTTCTGTTTGGCTGCGGGCAGGTGAACGGGTGCTGGAGAAAAAGGCATACAGCCCGAATCGATACACGGCCAAGGGGTTCAAGGCCGCGCTGCTGAAAATTCGCAACTTGACGGTGGAGCGGCCCGAAAGCTTCGAGCCGAAGCTGAAGAAGCTCTGCTGTGAGGCGGGCGTGAATCTGGTTCTGATTCCCACAATTCGCAGCGCCCGGGTGAGCGGCGTGGCTCGCTGGATCGATTCGCAAAAGCCACTGATTCAGTTGTCTCCCTACGGGAAGACAAACGACCGGTTCTGGTTCACCTTCTTTCACGAATCGGCGCACATTCTTTTGCACAAAGAGAAGCAGACCGTATTCCTCGACAGCGATTCGCACCACTCGGAAGGCAACCGGCAGGAGCAGGAAGCCGACAACTTCGCGGCAAATATGTTGATACCCAAAGAGCATCTCGCCGAGCTTCGGAGTTTGCCGCACACCAAGACTGCCGTGCAGGCATTCGCCAAGCGCATCCGAATTCACCCCGGAATTGTCGTGGGGCGAATGCAGCACGAGAATGCTTTGCCGTATCGGACTCTCTTGAACGACCTGAAGGCCAGCTTCACATTCAAAAACTGAGGGATAAAATTTCAAATGTTTCAAATTTTCCCGATGACGCCGAAAACCTTGAATTCCATTCTGGGCAACTCTCTTGTCATAGATTTCATTGAGATCACTTTGACTCAGCAAAGGAAGTCTTCGCCTATTATTTACTCTGGGCCTGGATCAATATCTCAAGACGAGAACGGACAACTTCATCTCAAAATGTATCACACCATAAGTCCAGGTAGGATGGAGATTTTTGGAAGTTGGATGCCGGGCGCTGTTCGTTCTGCACCTGGAAAATTGATAAACCCTGAATCTCAATTTCGCCTCGACGCCACCGATATGCGGGGAGATACTTGGAATTCTGAAAACATATCTTTTCAACCTTCCCTTTCATTGCCCTCTGTTGGAATAGCTATCAAGAAGAATCTACGAAAAATCACGCACACCGAAAATGCGACAGGGATGCAAGATCTCAAGTCCAGTGTTCTCTTTTTTGCGATTCCAGGAAAATACAATATTCCGGTCAATGAAAGTCAAATTCGACCTGACGGTGCTCGAACTTTGAATACATGCAAAATGAATTTGAATGGAATCGAATTGCAACTTCAAAAGGAAGACAATTATATTATCATTCAGGCATTGAACTCAGACGGAGAAATTTCAGCAGATTATGGACAGCGAATCCTTGAAGCCTTAAGCATTGCACTAGGGAATTGGCTTCGGCCTGTATGCTCCATTCGGAGAATTCGTGAAAATTCGACGATCGAAATTCATAACAAAAAGGCTGAATCCGATCACAAAATACACATTCCCATTTATCCACCCGCGAGCACAGATGCAAAATCTTTGGAGAATTTTCTCAACAATTACCTTTTCAAATTCAAGGATGTGGACCAACGATTTTTTGGCTATTGGCGTGGCATAAACTCAGTTTGGCAGTCGGGCTATGTTCATAATCAAGCCTTGGTTACCAGTGTGGCTATAGAGGGCATCATAAAAGAGTATTATCTGGGTTATGGAATGGGAGCTGCCGCAAGCGTAGATCAGAAAAAGAAACAGAACAGAAAAACCAAGCCTGGCATTGTGATAGATATTCTTCACAAAATGGCCCGGGACGGCATATTCGAGAAGCAGCTAGCTCATAATTGGTATGAGCTACGAAATGATTCTGCACACGCAGACACGGCTGATCGCATGACAACCAGAGAGGGGTTGCAAAATTATCTGGATAAGCTCGATTCCTGCCTACATCTTTTTCACATTCTGTTGTTTCACAAAATTGGATACACCGGGAATTATGTCAATTACTCGAAAGACGGGTGTCCGCTTGACAGTTTCCCCAGAAAAAAAGAGCTGGATTCGAGCGAGACGGACGAAGAGAGTTGAATCCAGTGTAGGTCGGCAGCCTCTTAGATGCAGGGTTTGCGGAGCAGCGGCCTGCCCGGTAATAATGGGGGCGCTAGGCAGGGGACTGCGGCGCGGGCTTGCTGTGCGAGCGCGGCGTGTCTGCCTGCTGGAATCTTGGAGGTTTGTCATGAGAGGTTGCCGGGATAAGTGGACAGCGCGCCACAATCGAAAGCTCTCGAAGAGCAAGCGCCCCCGCAACACTTTCCGCAACAGGCGGCGGCGCGCCGGGCATGGGGCACTGCGCAGGGCGCGCCCGTGAGGCGAGAATTGCCGCAAGGGTGGAAGTGGGTTTCGCTCGGGGAGGTCGCAGACATAGTTTCCGGCCAATCTCCAACCAGTGACACCTATCGGAAAGAGCCTGCGGGATTGCCGTTCTTTCAAGGGAAGGCCGAATTCGGACAGCGACACCCGACGGCGAGAGTTTGGTGCATCGCTCCCAAAACGATTGCCAAACCTGGCGACATTTTGATCTCTGTGCGAGCTCCGGTGGGGCCTACAAATGTGGCGGATATTGAATGCTGCATTGGCCGTGGGCTTGCAGCTATTCGCTGCGGGAACAATGTGGAGCGAGATTTCGTTTTGTTCTTCATGAAGCTCCACGAGAGCGAGATTTCGCAAATGGGAACGGGAAGCACATTTGGAGCGATAAGCCGAAAGCAGCTTCTCAACATTCAAGTCCCCCTCCCGCCCCTTGACGAGCAACGGCGAATCGTCGCTATTCTGAATGCCAAGATGGCCGCCGTGGAAAAGGCCCGGGCCGCCGCCGAGGTGGAAATGGAAGCGATTAAGGCGCTGCCGGGGGCGTTGCTGCGGCAGGCGTTCAGCGGGGAGGTGTAGAGAATGGCGCAGCGGAAGCGGGGCAGGCGGGCGGCGGCGGCGCAGACTGGGCGGCAGTCGGTGGATGCGGCAGTCAAGGCCATTTGCGACATCATGCGCCGGGGCGGCAGGGCGGGGGCGTTGCAGTATGTGCCCGAGCTCACCTGGATTTTGTTTCTGCGCATTCTGGACGAGAACGAGCAGCGGGAGCAGGAGGCCAGCGCGGCGGTGGAGCGGGACTGGTCGCCCGCGCTGCGCGCGCCGTTTCGCTGGCGAGATTGGGCTGCGCCGCAGGGCCGCAAGCGCGCGGCGCTGCAGGCCGGTGCGCCGGGCGGCTTCTTTGCCTTTGTGAACGGCGAGCTTTTGCCGCACCTGAAGAGGCTGCGGCGCAAGCGCGGCGCAACCGTGAAGCAGCAGGTAATTGGCGAGATTGTGAGCGGCGTGGAGCGCGTTGGCGTGGATACGGAGCGAAACTTTTTGGATGTGCTGGACAAGGTGCACGCGCTGCGGCAGGCAGAGGTGGACGATACGCATGTGTTTACGCTCTCGCAGGTGTATGAGGGCCTGCTGCTGAAGATGGGCGAGAAGAACAACGACGGCGGGCAGTTCTTCACGCCGCGCGAGGTGATTCGCGCCATGGTGCAGGTGGTGAATCCGCAGGTTGGCGAGACGGTTTACGACCCGGCCTGCGGCACCGGCGGATTTTTGGCGCAGGCTTACGAGCACATGGTGCAGGGCGCTTCCCGCCCGCGCCATTACACAACGCTGAAGCAGCAGACCTTTTACGGGCGGGAGAAAGAGGCGCTGATTTACCCCATTGCTCTGGCCAACCTGGTGCTGCACGAGATTGACCGCCCGCACATTTGGCACGGCAACGCGCTTACCCGCCGGGAAGATTCCAGCAGCCTGTTTGAGGGCGCGCCCGAGCTTTTTGATGTGGTGCTGACGAATCCGCCCTTTGGCGGCAAAGAGGGCGCAGAGGCGCAAACCCGCTACGATTACGCCACCGGCTCAACACAGGTGCTGTTTTTGCAAGAGGTAATTGCCCACGGCCTGAAGCCGGGCGGGCGCTGCGGCATGGTGGTGGACGAGGGGCTGCTGTTCCGCGTGAACGAAAGCGCATTTGTGAACACCAAGCGCCGCCTGCTGGAAGAGTGCGACCTGTGGTGCGTGGTGAGCCTGCCCGGCGGTGTTTTTACCCAGGCCGGCGCGGGGGTGAAGACCAACCTGCTGTTCTTCACCAAAGGCGAGCCGACAAAGCGCATTTGGTATTACGATATGAGCCATCTGAAGGTGAACAAGGGCCACCCGCTCACCCTGGCGCACTTCGACGAATTCTTCCGCCTGCTGCCCAAGCGCGCAAACAGCGAAAACAGCTGGACGGTGAAAATCGCCGAAATCAAAGCCCGCAACTACGACCTGAAAGCCGTCAACCCCAACCGCAAAGCCCAGGTAGATACCCGCACCCCCGCCCAACTCCTAAAAATCATCGAATCCAAAGGCGCCGAAATCACCACCGCCCTAAAACCCCTCCACCGCTAACCCGCCCCGCCGCCCGGCCCCGCAAGGGGGGCGATGCCGCGGAGGGCTAGGCGCACCAGGGGGGCGGCTTGGGTGGGGTGGAGGCGTGCGCCGCGGAAGAATAGGTGGACGGCGATGGGGCCGACGATGAGATCGGCGGCGAGTTCGAGGTTTGCGCCGGGGGCCAGCTCGCCGCGGGATTGGGCGCGGCGCAGGGCGGACTCTAGCGGGCGGCGGCGGGCCTGCAGCAGCGGGTCGAGCAGTGCGCCGAGCTCGGGGTTGTGGACGCGCTCGGCGGCCAGGCTGGGATAGACGGCGGCCAGCGGCGTGGTGAGAAAGTTGGCGAGGTATTGCTGCAAAATGGCGCGCAGGTCGCCTTCCAGGCTGCCGGTGTCGGCGTCTTCGAAGGCGGGCAACTGCGAAAATGCCTCCACCACCAGCGGCAGTTTGGAGGGCCAGCGCCGGTAGATGGTGGCCTTGCCCACCCCCGCGCGCTGGGCGACGCCTTCGACGGTAAGGGCGGAGAAACCGACTTCGGAGAGCAGGCGCAGGGTGGCTTCGAGTATGGCGCGGTGCGCGGCCTCGCTGCGGGGCCTTCCCGCGCCGCCGGTTTCGCCCGGCTCGCTGGGCGCGCCCGGCCTGGCTTCGCCCACGGCGGCGCCCGTTGCGCCCGCGCCAATGCCCGTGTGGGCGGCGGCGCCAGCGCGGCGCGCGGCTATGCGCCCGTTCGCAGCCATTCCCGCTCCCCCCGCTTCCCGGCCTGCCAGCCGGTTGCCGCTTCCGCCCCGCAGCCCCGGTTGCGCCAATTACGATACTATAAGGCTCGAAATTCCGCAGGGCGGCGCACGGCCGGCACGGCGCGCGCCCGCGGCCCAACAGGCCGACGGAACGGGGGAGAGCAGGCGCGAATGACGGCGTGGTGGGAGCGCTTGACGCGCGCGGCGCAGGCTGCCCGCGCGGCGTTGCAATCCGATGCGGCAGAGATTGAGGAAGAGACGCAGGGCGAGGCGCTGCCTCCCGGCAGCGAGCCGCCGCGCTGGGATGCGGAGGCCGACCTGGTGGCGGTGGGCTCGGGGCTGGGCGGACTCTGCGCCGCCATTGCCGGGCACGATGCCGGGGCGGCCTGCATGGTGCTGGAAAAGGCCGGCAAGCTCGGCGGGCTCTCGGGCTTTGGCGGCGGCGAGGTGTTTGTGCCCGCCAACGATTGCCTGCACGCGCTGGGCATTGAGGATTCGCTTGAGGCCGCCCGCCGCTACGCGGAGTTTCTGGCCGCGGGATTTCAGAGTCAGCCGCATTTGGAAAAGTGGCTCGACACCATGAACGAGGCGGTGCGCTACTTCGGCGAAAAGGCCGACGTGCGCTGGAAGGCCTGCGAGGGTTTGCCGGATTACTACTACCCCCATGTGCCGGGGACGCTGGCCTCGGGCCGCTATCTCTCGGTAGATATCTTCGACGGCAAAACCCTCGGCCCCTGGCAGCAAAAGACCTGGCTCACCCCCATTATGCCCATGGGCGCGCTGCACGAAGATATGTATCGCTGGGGCGGCCTGGCGAAAGTGCGCGAGTGGGATTACGAACTGCTGGGGCAGCGCATTGCGGATGATCTGCGCACCTTCGGCCCGGGAATGATGGGCTACTTCGTCAAGGCCGCGGTGCTGGACCGCGGCATTCCCGCCTACACCGAAACGCCCGCGCGGCAGTTGCTCACCAACGCCGCGGGCCGGGTAATCGGCGTGCGGGCAGAGCACGAAGGGCAGCCCTTCTTTGTGCGCGCGCGGCGCGGCGTGGTGCTGGCCCTTGGCGGCTACGACCACAACGAACAACTGGCGCGCAGCTTCGAGGATATGCGCGAATGGCACGGCGTGTTCCCCGGCCATTTGCACGGCGATCATCTGGTAATGGGCATGGAAATTGGCGCGGCCATTGCCAGCGTGCCGCCCACCAATCTGGCGCTGTTCTACGGCTACCAAATTCCGGGCGAAGAAGTGGACGGCATGCCGCTGTGGCGCTCTTGCTGGGAGGGCGGCGTGCCCCACGCCATTTGGGTGAACTCGCAGGGCGAGCGCTTCTGCGATGAATCTTTCTACAAGGATTTTCAGCCGCGCATTCGCGCATGGGATGGCGCGCGGCAGTTGCAGCCCAATGCCGAGGTGTTTTTGATCTTCGACGGCACTTACCGCGAGCGCTATCCGCTGGGCTCTTTTATGCCGGGGCAGCCGCTGCCCGAAGACCTGGTGATGATCGCCGACACCGTGGGCGAACTGGCGGATTGCATCGGCGCGCCGCGCGAAAACCTGGAGCGGACGCTGGCGCGCTTCAACACGGGCGCGCTGCGCGGCGAAGACCCGGACTTCGGGCGCGGGCAGTGGCCCTGGGCGGTGCGCATGGTGGGCGACATGGATTACCCCAATCCGCTGCTGGGGCCGCTGGCCAAGCCGCCGTATCACGCGGTGCGGCTGCGGCCCACATCGGTGGGCGTCAACAGCACCGGGCTCAAATGGAATTTGGACGCGCAGGTAATGCATGTGCGCGGGCACCCCATCGAGGGCCTCTACGCCGTCGGCAACTCTGCCGCGCTGCTCGATCTGGGCGGCGGCTACCAGAGCGGCACTTCCAACTGCCGCGCCATCACCTGGGGCTATGTGGCGGGCCGCCACATCGCCGCACAACCGCCGCGCGAGAGCTGAGACGGCAATGGCCGAGGCCGAGTATGTGACGCGGGTGGCAGCGCCGGTGGCTCGGGTGTGGGAGTTCGTGCACGAGATGGACAACTGGGCGGCCTTTTTGCGCGGCTACCAGAGTCACGAGAAGCAGGGCGAGCGGGATTCGATCTGGGTGCTGAAGGGAGATGTGGGCGCGGTGACCCGCACCGTGAAGTTTCATGTGCACATTGATGAATGGGACGCCCCCGCCCAGGTGCGCTTCACGCTGCGCGGGCTGAACGAGGAAATGAACGGCGGCGGCAGCTTTTTGCTGCAACCGGCGGCGGCAACGGCTTCGGCGCAGCCGCCCGGCTCCGCGGCCAGGCGGCCCGGCTGGTTTGCGCGGCTGGTGCGCTGGGCCTATCGCCGCATTTTCGGCCGCAGCGAGCGCGCGGCGAGCGCAGCGGGCGCGGCCGATGGCGTGGCGGGCGCGGAGTATTCGCAACTGGGCTTTCAATTGCGCATTGCGCCGGGCGGCCCCATGGGGCCGCTGGTGGACGCCATGCTGACCCCCCTGATGCTGCCCGTGGCCGAAGAGTTGGCCGAGAAGATTGCAGCGCGCCTGGAAGAGCGCGCGCGCTGAATTCCACCCGCCCCGCTTCACAGAGGGAGCCAAGCCATGCCGAAGATCGCCTACGACCCTTTCTCGCCGGAGATCATCCACGATCCCCATCCCATTTACCGGCGGCTGCGGGACGAGGACCCCTGCCACTACATTGAGCGCTGGGACACCTGGGCGCTCTCGCGCTTCGAGGACATTTGGAACGCCTCGACGGACGCCGGCAACTACACGGCGGCCAAGGGCACCACGGCGGCGCACCTGATGACCAAGGTGCAGCCGGTCACGCCGATGATTGCCATGATGGATCCGCCCACCCACACGGAACTGCGCGCGAAGATTTCGCCCTTCTTCACCCCCGGCGCGGTGCGCAAACTGGAAGCGCAGATTCAATCCTTCGTAGATGACGCCTGGGCCGGACTCGGCGATGCGCCCGAAGCCGATCTCTACAACGACTTCGCCGCGCAGGTTTCCGTCAAGGTGGCCTGCCTGGCCAACGGCTTCCCCATGGCAGACAGCGATATGCTGAACGCGCTGGTCTGGCAATTCTTTTCCCGGGAAGAAGGCCGCGACGGAATGACCGAGGCCGGGCTGCAGGCGCTGGGCGAAATGACGCGCTACTTCGCCGAGCTGATCGCCAAGCGCCGCGCCGCCGGGCGAAACGACGGCAGCGTGGTGGATGTGGTGGTGGGCGCAGAAATCGGCGGGCGAAATTTCACCGATGAGGAAGCCGGCTCCCATCTCTCGATGTTTCTGATCGGCGGCGCAGAGACCTTTCCCAAAGTTTTCTCCAGCGCCGTGCTGCGGCTCTGGGAAAACGCCGATCAGCGCGCCCAGGTGGCGGCCGATCCCGGCCTGACCGCCGCCGCCTTCCACGAGGTGCTGCGCTACGACATGCCGACGCAGTTTCTCATGCGCGTTTGCAAAAACGATGTGCCGATGCACGGCAAGACCATGCGCGCCGGACAGCCCGTCATGTTCATTTACCCCTCGGCGAACCGGGACGACCGCGAGTTTGAGAATCCCGACGCTTTCGACATTCACCGCAGGCCGCCGCGCATTCTCACCTTCGGTCACGGCACCCACGCATGCATTGGCCAGCACTTCGCCAAGCTCGAAGGGCGGCTGTGCCTGCGCAAACTGCTGGATGCCGCGCCCAACTACGAAGTGAAGCGCGGAGAGCTGCGCCGCATTCGCACCGAGTTTGTGCAGGGCTGGGAGACCATGCCCGTGGTGTTGCAGCCCTAGCCACCCGCCATGCAGAGCACCAGCCCCGCAGCCATGCGCAATGTGCTGTTCGCCGTAATCGCCGTCGAGCTGGTGGGCTTTGGCATTGTGGTGCCGGTGCTGCCCTACTGGGCGCGCACTTTCGGAGCGTCGGGCAGCGAGCTCGGCTATGTGCTTTCGGCCTACGCGCTGGCGCAGTTTCTCTGCGCGCCGCTGTGGGGGCGGCTCTCGGATCGCATCGGCCGCCGCCCTGTCATGCTGCTCACCATTGCCGGCAGCGCCTGCAGTTTGTTGCTGTTGGGTTTTGCCAATTCGCTGCTGTGGCTCGGCGCAGCGCGGCTGCTTTCCGGCGCATTCGCCGCCAATGTGAGCGTGGCCACGGCCTATGTGGCCGATGTGTGCCCCGAGCACGAGCGCGCGCGCTGGATGGGAATGATCGGCGCGAGCTTCGCGCTGGGCTTCACGCTGGGGCCGGTTATCGGCGGCAGCTTTGGAATGATGGGCTACCCGGTGCCGATGTTCGTGGCCGCCGGGCTTTCCGCCGCCAACCTCATTGCCGCCGCGCTGCTGTTGCGCGAGCCGCGCAAAGCCCAGGTGGCGCAAGCGGCGCAAGGCGCGGGCGCGCAGGGCGCGCCGCACGCGGGGCGCTTTGCCGATTTGCGCGATGGCGCAATGCTGCGGATCTGCGCCGTCTATCTGCTGTTCTCGCTGGCGGTCACGCAACTCGAGAGCATGTTCCAGCTCTATGTAATGGATCGCTTCTCCTGGAATGTGGCGCAGACCGCCATGCTGCTCTTCGTCATGGCCATTTTCATGGGCGGCATTCAGGGCGGCGCAATGAAGCACATTTCGGCGCGCTGGAGCGAGCGCGGGCTGGTGCTCTGGGGCGCGCTGGCCATGGCGCTGGGCTTCGCGCTGTTTCCGCTGCCGGCGGGCGCAGCATTGCTGCTGCTGCCGCTGTTGCTGCTGGCGGCCGGGCGCGGCGTTTCGCAACCTTCGCTCATGAGCCTCGCCTCGCTGCAGGCCGCCGCCCACCGGCGCGGCGAAACGCTGGGCGCATTTCAGTCCAGCGCCTCGCTGGCGCGCATCGTCGGCCCCACACTGGGCGGCAAGCTCTACGATCACGCCGCCCCCGGCGCGCCTTTTTGGCTGGCCGGCGCACTTATGCTGGCGGTGTTCGCCTTTTCGCTGCGCCTGCCACGCGGCGCGGGGGGCGCGCGATGAGCGCCGCCTTCCGCCCGAAGAAGAGCTACTCGGCCTATGTGCTGGGCGCGCTGTTGCTCGCCTACATCCTGAACTTCGTAGATCGCCAGCTTCTCGCCATTGCCGCGCCGGAGGTGAAGGCCGAACTCGGCCTTTCGGATACGCAGCTCGGCCTGCTGTTGGGCTTTGCTTTTGCGCTTTTTTACGGCGTGGCCGGCATTCCCATTGCGCGCCTGGCCGATCTCAGTTCGCGCCGCACGGTGGTGGCCGCGGGCCTGGCGTTGTGGAGCACCATGACCGTGCTCTGCGGAATGGCGCGCAGCTTTCCGCAACTGCTGTTCGCGCGCTTCGGCGTGGGCGTGGGCGAAGCCGCGGGCACGCCGCCCTCTCACTCGTTGATCTCCGATTACTTTCCGCCCGAGCGCCGCGCCACCGCGCTGGCCATTTACAGTTGCGGAATTTACTTCGGCACCGGCTTCGGCTTCGCCGGCGGCGGCTATGTGCTCGAGCTCTTCGACTGGCGCACTGCCTTTTGGGTCGCCGGTCTGGCCGGTTTGCCCGTGGCGCTGCTCATCCGGCTGACGGTGCGCGAGCCGCCCCCCGGCGCATCGGAATCCGCCGCGCCCGCAGAGCCCCTGCCCTTCCGCGCGGTGTGCGCGGCGCTGTTTGGCAGCCGCGCCTTTTTGGCGCTCACCGCGGCGGGCGCGTGCCAGGCGCTGCTGGGCTACGCCATGCTCTCCTGGGGCACCACCTATCTGCGCCGCGTCTTCGAACTCTCTGCGGGCGATGTGGGCGCGGCCTTCGGTTTGGCCGCCGCGGCTTCGGGCGCGCTGGGCGTGGTCACCGGCGGCGCGCTGGCAGATCGCCTGGCGGCCCGCGATACGCGCTGGTTCGCATGGCTCGGCGCAATTGTCTCGCTGCTCGCCTTTCCCTTCGCCGCCGCCTTCGCACTGGCGGGCAGTTTCCAGAACGCGCTGCTCGCCTTCGCGCTCTTCTACACGCTCAACAATATATATGTCAGCTCGCTGTGGACGCTGGTGCAAAACCTGGCGCGCCCGCGCGCGCGGGCCACGGCTTCCGCCATTCAATTGGCGCTGCTGAACATCGTCGGCTACGGCCTCGGCCCGCTGCTGGTCGGCGTGCTGAACGATCTTTTCGCCCCCGCCTTCGGCGCGGAATCGATTCGCATTTCGCTGCTCTGCGTTTCGGCGGTGGGCGCGGCTTCGGCAATCTTCTTCATGCTCTGCGCCCGCGCGCTGCCGGGCGAATTGCCGCGCAGAACGGGGGCGCAGTGAGCTGGCGGGAAGAGGTCGAGCAGATTGAAGCGCGCCGCCGCCTGGCCCTTGCGCTCGGCGGCGCAGAAGCGGTGGCGCGGCAGCACGCGCGGGGCCGCGCAGATGTGCGCGCGCGCATTGCGGCGCTGACCGATGCCGGGAGCTTCCGCGAACTCGGCGCGCTGGCCGGCCGCGCAGAGCTGGGCGCAGATGGCGCGCTGCAGAGCTTCGAGCCGGCGGGCATTGTGGTGGGCGCTGCAAAAGTGGCGGGCCGCCCCGTGGTAATTGGCGGCGACGATTTCACCGTGCGCGGCGGCGCATACAGCGCGCCGGGGCTGCGCAAAGCGCGAGAGGCCGACGGCCTCGCGCTGCGGCGGCGCATTCCGCTGCTGCGCCTGCTCGAAGGCGGCGGCGCAAGCATTGAAGGCGCAACTGCGCGGCGCGGACAATCGGGCTACGACCTCACCGAGCCGCCGCCGCTCAACATTCTCGCCATGCAAACCCTGGCCTGCGTGCCCGTAGCCTGCGCCGCACTCGGCCCCTGCGTTGGATTCCCCGCCGCCCGGCTCGCCGCCTCGCACTTTTCGGTCATGACGCCGGGCGCCGTGGTGCTGACCGGCGGCCCCGCGCTGGTGGAGCGCGCCACCGGCGCGCGCATTGCCAAAGAAGAGCTCGGCGGCGCGGGGGTGCATTTGCGCAGCGGTGTGGTGGATAACGGCGCGGCAGACGAAGCCGACGCCCTGGCGCAATTGCGGCGCTTTCTTTCGTATCTGCCGCAGAACGCATGGCAACTGCCGCCGCGCGCAAAGTGCGAAGACCCGCCGGAGCGCTGCGACGAAGAGCTGCTCGGCATCATTCCCCGCAACCGGCGCAAGCCCTACCCGGTGCGCGAAGTCATTGCGCGCGTGCTGGACCGCGATTCTTTCTTCGAAATTGGCGCGCATTTTGGGCGCGGCCAGGTAATTGGGCTGGCGCGGGCCGCGGGGCATCCGGTGGGCGTGCTCGCCAGCGATTGCAAATTCGGCGGCGGCGGAATGTCCGCGCAGGGCGCGCGCAAAATTCGCCGCATCGTCGAAACCTGCGACACCTTCAACCTGCCCATCGTCTCTTTTGTGGACGAGCCCGGCTTTCTGGTGGGCGCAGAAGCCGAGCGCGCCGCCACCATCCGCTTCGGCATGGAGGCCGCCTTTGCGGTGCTGCAGAGCCGCGTGCCGTGGATTGCCGTGGTGCTGCGCCGCAGCTTCGGCGTGGCCCAGGGCATTCACTTCGGCCCCGGCTGCAGAGTGCTGGCCTGGCCCTCCATGCAGAGCGGCGCGCTGCCGGTGGAAAGCGGCGTGCACCTGGCCTTCGCCCGGAAAATCGCCGCCGCGCCGGACCCCGAAGCAAAGCGCCGCGAACTGGAAGACGAGATGTTCGCGGCGCAATCGGTGTTTCCCCGCGCCGAAGAATTCGGCGTGCACGATCTGGTGGATCCGCGCCGCACCCGGCCGCTGATCTGCGAGTGGATCGCCGAGATTCAATCCGAGCTGCAACACTGCGCGGGCCCCCGCGCCTATTCGCCGCGCCCCTGAAACGCCGCGCCCAAATTTGCGGCCCACAACCGCAGCCACCCGGCTCAGCGGTTGCGGTAAACCGGATCGCGCCCCTCGGCGCGGGCGGCGCGCTGCTCGGCGTAATCCCCGGAGCCAAAAACGAGCGATTGCGCCAGCGCCTCTTCGGCAAGAGCCTGCTGCACCGGTGGATTGGCCATGCGCCGCAGACTGCGCAGAAACATACGGACGGCAAAGGGCGATTGCGCGGCGATTTGCCGGGCCATTTCCATCACCTGCGCATCGAGTTCGGCGTCGGGCACCACCCGCGACACAATGCCGTGGCGCAGCGCCTCTTCCGCCCCCATTACCCGGCCGCTCAGCGCCAGATCTGCCGCCACGCCGTGGCCGGCCATCTGAAACAGCCGCGCGGTTCCGCCGGAATCCGGCACCACGCCGTGCTGCAGCTCGGGCAACCGCAGCTTCGCCCCGGCCCCCGCCACGCGAATGTCGCAGAGCAGCGCGCGCTCCAGACTGCCGCCAATGACCCAGCCCTTGAGCGCAACCAGTATGGGCGCGGGCAGATCCAAAAAGCGCTGGCTCCCCCGGTGGCCGCGCTCGATGAAATCCAGATCCGAAAGCCCCTCCTTGCGCTGGCCCAGCTCGCCGGTATCGCGCCCCGATGAGAAAGAAGCGCCCTCGCCGCGCCACACCACCGCGCGCAACCCCTCGCGCCCGTGCAGCTCCTGCAAAATCTCAAAGAGCCGCGCATCCATGGCGTCGCTGAATGCGTTGTGCTTCTCGGGCCGGTCGTAACTGATAATTGCAATCGGCCCCTCGAAAGCGAGCCGCACCGCGTCCCTGCCCTCGGCCATTGTTTCCCCTTTCAGCGCCCCGAAAAACGCGGCGCGCGCTGCTGCTGAAAGGCCCGCACGGCCTCCAGATAATCGTCGTCGGTGGCGCTTTGCACCATGGCATCGGCCTCCAGGGCCAGCACGGTTTCCAGCGGCGCGGTTTCGGCGCGGCGCAATATGCGCTTCATGCGCCGCAGCGCGCGCGGCGGCCCCAGCGCCAAACGCCGCGCAAAATTCAGCGCGGCATTGCGCAGCGCGGCATCCGGCAACACGCGGTTGGCCAGCCCCAACCGCAAACACTCCTGCGCCGAAACGCGCTCGCCCGCAAACATCAGCTCGCGCGCTTTGGCCGCACCCGCCAACCGCGTGAGAAACCAACTGACGCCGTAATCTCCCGATAGCGCCAGCCGCGCATAGGCGCTGCTGATAAACGCGCTTTCTGCCATAAAGCGCAGGTCGCAGGCCAGCGCCAGGCCCAGCCCCGCCCCGGCAGCCGGCCCCGGCAGCGCGGCCAGCGTGGGCTTGGGAAGCCGGTAAAGATCGCGCAGCGCGGCGTGCTCCCGGCGCAGCGCCCGCTTGCGCGCGCGGGGCGCGGGGGGGCGGCCCTGCCGCGCCATCAGCTTGGTATCGCCGCCCGCGCAAAACGCCGCGCCCGCGCCGGTGAGCAACACGCAGCCCACCGCGGCATCTGCGCCGAGCCGGGGCAACAGCGCGGCCAGCGCCTGCTTCATCTCCGCGCTGAGAGCATTGCGCGCCTCGGGACGATTCAGTGTGAGCACGCCCACGCCATCCACAACAGCGCAGCGCAGTTGCGGCGTCCCCGTCTGCCACTCCACCGCCGCCGCGCCGGGCTCGCTCGTCGCGCTCGCCTCGCCCGTTGCGCCGGCCTCGTTCGCTGCGCTCGCTTCGCCCGCCGCGCCGGGCGGATTCGCCGCGCCCGCCTCGCCGGCCGCGTTCGCTGCGCCCGCCTCGCCCACTTCGCCCGTTGCGCCCGTTGCGCCCGCGTCTTTCGCGCCGCCGTTCACGCGCGCAGAGTATCACGGCGCAGCGCCCCTTTGACGCGCGCGCCGCGCGCCGTAAGCTTCGCGCATGGGCCTGCCCGAACCGCCGCCGCCCCATGCACTGGCGCTTCCCGCCGACACCTTCGCCGGGCAGACCGTCGCCGTTACCGGCGGCGGCACCGGATTGGGCCGCGCCATTGCCCTGGCCTTTGCGCGGCTCGGCGCAGCCGTGGCCGTGCTCTCCCGCAGCGAAGCGCACCGCAGCGCCGGGGTGGCGGCGCTGCGCCAGCTCGGCGGCCAGGCCCTCGGCGTGGCCTGCGACATCCGCGACGCCGCGCAAGTGGCCGCCGCCTTCGACGCCGTAGAAGCCGCCCTTTCCCGCCCCGCCGTGCTGGTGAACAACGCCGCGGGCAACTTCCCCTCCCCCGCCGAAGACCTCTCTCCCAACGGCTGGCGCGCTGTGGTAGATATCGTGCTGAACGGCACCTTTCTGTGCTCGCGCGAATTCGCGCGGCGCCACATCGCCGCGCAAAGCGGCGCGGGCGCATCCATCATCAACATCGGCGCAAGCTACGCCTGGACCGGCGGCCCCGGCTTCGCGCACTCTGCCGCCGCCAAAGCCGGCGTGAAGAACCTGACCGAAACCCTGGCCGTGGAATGGGCGCCCTACGGCATTCGCGTCAACGGACTCGCCCCCGGATTGTTTCCGCACCAGGACGAAAGCGCCGACATTCGCGCCGTGCCCGGCCGCGGCCCGCACAGCGCCGAAGAACAGAGCACCCCCGCCCAGCGCTGCGGCCGCCCCCACGAACTCGGCTGGGCCGCCACCTGGCTCGCCTCGCCCTACGCCGCCTATGTAAGCGGCCACACCCTGGTGGTGGACGGCGCAAACTGGCAACGCCGCACCCTGCGCCAACCCGCCTTCACCCCCATCCGCCAACAACTCGGCAAACCCCCCTTCACCCTGGACTGACCCGCCGCCGCTCCGGGCGCTGCGCCACATTCTAAAACGCAGTTTGCCATCGCCCACCCGCGCCGCCGTGAACGCCCCGCCCCGCAGTGGTATGCTCGCCCCATGGAAACCCGCCGGCAATTCCGCGGCCTGCTGCGCGAAATCTTCCAATTCAACAGCGCCGAGCTCGATTTCGGCATCTACCGCATTATGAACCACAAGCGGGCCGCCATTGAGAATTTCATTGAGAACGATCTCGAGGCCGCCGTGCAAGACGGACTCAAAAAGGGGCTTCGGCAAGCGCGCACCTCTTTTGAGGAGGATCTGGAAAACGCCAGGAACAATCTCCTGGAGACGCTCGGAGAAGACGCACTCACAGCAGACGGCGAACTGGCTCCCGAGCATCTCAAGCGGCCAATCACAATCACCTACCAGAACGCGCGCAGGCGCGCGGGAAAGCTCCCCACCGAAGAGGAAATGCAGCAGGCCGCCTTCAACCACCTGCACACCTTCTTCAGCCGCTACTACGAAGACGGCGACTTCATTTCAAAGCGCCGCTATTCGGCCCGCGAGCGCTACGCCATCCCCTACAACGGCGAAGAAGTGCACCTGCACTGGGCCAATCGCGACCAGTATTACATCAAGACCGGCGAGAATTTCGCCCGCTACCAATTCCGCCTCGGCCAATACAGCGTGCGCTTCACCCTGCAAAACGCCGATACCGAGCAAGACAACAGAAAGGGCGACAAGCGTTTCTTCTTCCCGCTGGCAAAGCAGGCAACCTGCGACGGCAACGCCATCACCATCCCCTTCGATTACCGCCCCTTCAAGACAGGGGAAAAGGCCAGGGTTGGCGGCGGCAACGGCCTGCAGGAAAAGATTTTGCAAAAGGCGCTGCCCCACTTCGAAAAGACGCTCCCCGTAGCGGGCGACGCACTCCTCCCCCATATGCGCCGCTATGCCTGCCGCAACACCTCGGATTACTTCATTCACAAGAACCTGCATGGCTTCCTTTCCCGAGAGCTGGATTTCTACATCAAAAACGAAGTGCTGAGCCTGGACGATCTGGAGAACGCCGGAGAATTCGCCGCCGAAGGCCGCTTTCACCTGCTCCGGGTAATCCGCACCGTGGGCGGGCGCATCATTGAATTTCTGGCGCAGATTGAGAATTTCCAGAAGCGCCTGTTCGAAAAGAAGAAGTTTGTCACCCAGACCCACTGGTGCGCCGCCGTGGGACAGATACAGGACGAGAAACTGCTCGCCGAAATCGCAGCCTGCGACGCCCAGTGGAAAGAGTGGCGCGCGTTGCTGGATATGAAGGCAACGAAGGCCAAGCGGCTGGACGCACTGCGCGCCAACCCCACACTGCTCGTGGACACCGCGCACTTCGGCGGCGAATTCAGGGACAAGCTGCTGGCGCAATTCGAGGACATTGACGGCGCTTGCGACGGCGTGCTGATTCGCGGCGAGAATTTCCAGGGCCTGAATTTGCTGGCGGAGAAATACCGGGGACAGGTGAAGTGCATTTACATTGACCCACCTTATAACACAGACGCTTCGGCCATACTATACAAAAATAATTACAAGCATTCATCGTGGCTTTCATTGGTGGAAAATCGCCTGGAAAAAGCAAAAGGGCTCATGCCCGTCAATGGCGTTTTGTGCTGCGCAATTGACGACGAAGAGGTTTGGCGCCTGCGCAATCTCCTGCAACTGCTGTTTGAGCGGGAATTGGGAATTGTGCCGGTGCGTTCCACGCCCGCAGGGCGCAAATCGAGCGAGAAATTTTCCCCTTCGCACGAATATGCTCTGTTTTATGGAAATTCAAAAGCAATGCCTGGCGTGTTGGCAAAAACGCAAAAAGAGCTGGATCGCTACCCGTTTTTCGATGAAATCGGGCGATTTGCCTGGAATAATTTGATTCGGCATGGATCCAATGACCGGAGAGAAGACCGGCCGAAAATGTTCTATCCAATTTATATCGATTCCAACAATTCGATGCGAATTCCAAAATTGAACTGGAATGAGGATCAACGCCAATACAAAATTTTGGAAGCCCCCAAAACTGATGAAGTTGCGGTTTGGCCCACCAGAGAAACGGACAGCGTAAAATTGGAGAAAAACTGGCACCATGGCTGGGAACGGGTAATGCAAGCGCCCGGTGAATATCGCGTTCGCCGAGATACCAGCGATGGAATCAGTATAGACTTCAAAATCCGAATGGACGAGAGCGCCATGCCAAAGACATGGTGGGACGACGGCAAATATTCTTCCGCAAACCACGGCACGAAGGCGCTCAAGAACATTCTGCCCAACGCGCCTTTTGATTTTCCCAAATCAATCGAATTGGTGAAAGATTGCCTGCTGGCCTCCGGCGCAAACAACAGCGCCGCAAGCATTCTCGACTTCTTCGCCGGCTCCGGCACCACCGGACACGCCATAATCAACCTCAACCGGGAGGACGGCGGACAGCGCAAATTCATCCTCATCGAAATGGGCGACCATTTCGACAACGTCCTGCTGCCGCGCATCAAAAAGATCACCTACGCCCCCGAATGGAAAGACGGCAAGCCCAGGCGCGCCGCCACCCCGGAAGAAGCCGCCCGCTCCCCCCGCCTGCTCAAATACCAGCGCCTCGAATCCTACGAAGACGCCCTGGAAAACATCCAATTCAAAGACGACAACAGCACCCAGGCCGCCATGAAGTTCCCCGACTACCTGCTGCGCTACATGCTCGACTGGGAAACCCGCCAATCCCCCTCCTTGCTCAACCCCGCCCAGCTCAGCACCCCCTTCGATTACAAACTCCGCATCCGCCGCAACGGCAACTTCCAGGAAACCCCCGTGGACCTCCCCGAAACCTTCAACTACCTCATCGGCCTCCAAACCCAAACCCGCCGCACCCTCCAAAACGGCCCTCACACCTACCAAATCTACACCGGCCTCTCCGAAGGCCACCAAACCACCATCATCTGGCGCACCACCAAAGACTGGACCCCCACCGACTTCGAGCGCGACCGCGACTTCCTGACCACCCACGCCCTTGCCAACAACCCCACCCGCATCTACACTAACTCCGACTCCCTGCTCCCCCACGCCCAATCCCTAGACCCCATCTTCCAAACCCGCCTCTTCGCCACATAGGCCATGCCGCGACGACGCAGCCCGAAGCCCACCGACGGACAGCGCCGCCTGCGCCTTGAGCGGCAGTTGGCCCTGGTGCGCTGGCTCTGCCGCCAATTCGGCTTTGCGGACAACACCGCAATGCTCGAAAAGTGCAGGGACAGCGAGGGGCGGCGGGACGGCCAGAGCAACATTCTCTCCGTGTTGCAGGGGCAGGATGCTCTGCAGATTCCGCCCGGCCATCTCGCCCTCTACGACGCCAACATTGCGCGCCATCTCGAGAAGATGAACACCCGGCGCAGCGAGCCGGTAGCGCTCAAATACTTTCAGCTGCTTGCCGCGCTGGGAACGGAATACTACCTGCACCGCCTCTTCTCAGCGCCACACAGCCTGCTGGCCGATCTGAACGGCTTTCTCGGCGAGCACAACCGCTCCTCCGAGCACCTCCAGGGGTTTCCGAAGTTCACACAGAGCGATCTGCGCAAAATCGCCTTCTGGATGGCCACCGGCAGCGGCAAGACGCTGCTGCTGCATCTCAACTACCGGCAGTTTCTGCACTACTTCCCCCGCGCGGGGCGCACTTTGGGCGCTTGGGAGCAACTGGACAACATTCTGCTGCTCACTCCCAATGAGCGCCTGAGCGAACAGCATCGGGAGGAATTCGCGCTCTCCGGCATTCCCGCCCGGCGCGTGGATGAATCCACCGGGCTGCTCCCCGGCGGAGACGCGGTGCAGATAATTGAAATCACCAAATTGGCAAGGCAGAAGCGGGGCCACGGCGCCAGCATTCCGCTGGAGCGTTTTGACGGGCGCAACCTGGTCTTTGTGGACGAAGGGCACAAGGGAAGCGGCGGCGAAGAGTGGTTCAAGGCGCGGGAGCGCGTGGGCCGGGGCGGCTTCACCTTTGAATACAGCGCCACTTTCGGACAGGCAATTTTCGCCGCCAATGACGATTCTCTCACCCATAGCTACGGCAAGAGCATTCTCTTCGATTACTCCTACAAGCATTTCTACAAAGACGGCTTCGGCAAGGATTTCAGAGTGCAGAACCTGGCGAGGGACTCGACCGGGAACAAGACCGATATGCAAATGGCCGGGAACCTGCTCAGCTTCCACCAGCAGCTCTGCTGCTTCGAGGAGCAGGGCAGTGCGTTGCGGCCCTATCGGCTGGAGCGGCCGCTGCTGCTCCTGCTGGGCTCCCGGGTGGCGAGCACCGATTCGGATGTCGCGCAGCTCGTCGGATTTCTGCACCACTTCATTCGCAACGAGCGCGGGCGCGCAACCAAGTGGGTGGAAAAGCTCCTCAAGGGCCAATCCGGCCTGCAGGACAGCGAGGGGCGCGATGTTTTCCGCGGCAGCTTCCCCTATCTCGAAGGCCGCGCTGCCGAGGCGGTCTATGCCGACATCATGCGGCGGGTCTTCCGCGCCACCGGCGGCGGCGCATTGCAGGTGTCGCCCCTGAAGCTGGCAAAGGGAGAAATCAGCCTGCGCGTCGGCCAGAACGAACCCTTCGGCATAATCTCCGTCGGCGATGCCAATGCGCTCTGCAATTTGATCCGGGACAACTACCCCGTCTCTTTCGTCGAGGATGCCCTGAGCGATTCCCTGTTCGCCCGCGTCAACGAGCCCGATTCGCCGGTCAATTTGCTGATCGGCGCAAAGAAATTCATGGAGGGCTGGAATTCCTGGCGGGTGGCTGGAATGGGACTGCTGAATGTGGGCCGGAGCGAGGGCGCGGAGATTATCCAGTTGTTCGGGCGCGGCGTGCGCCTGCGCGGGCGCGACATGACGCTGAAGCGCAGCGCGCATTTGGAAGGCGAGCACCCCGAACACCTGAAATTGCTCGAAACGCTCAACATCTTCGCCGTGCGCGCCAACTTTCTGGATAACTTCCGGCGCTACCTGGAGCGCGAGGGCGTTGACGAAATCAAGCTGCCTCTGCAAACGCACCCCAACTCGGAATTTCTGCACGAGGGCCTGTTCGTCCCGAAGCTGGAGGGCGAATTCGGCGAGACTGTTGTGCTGGAATCCAGCCCAAACATCCGTGTCACGGTGGATTTCTCCGAACGCCTGCACATTATCGAATCCGTCGCCAGCAGCGATAACGGCGCGAAGCCAAAGACACCCGCAGAGCAGCGCATTCCCGAAGAGAGCCTGGACCTGCTTGACTGGGACGACCTGTTCACTCGACTCATTGACCACAAAGATCAGCGGAACTGGAGCAATCTGCTTCTCAACAGGGAGAACCTGCGGGAAATCGTGGAGAACTGCGTCCGCATCCGGGCCTCGGAGGATTACCTGCATATCGAAACCTTTGCAGAGCGGCAGCGCCTGCAAGAAGCCGCCGCCGCCGCCCTGCTCAAATACGCCGACCGCCTGCACCACACGCACGAGCGGCGCTGGCAGGCCGAGAACATGAAGACCGGAAAGCTGAGCGAAGCGCACGGAAATTTTCAGGATTACAGCGTCTTTGTTCCCAGAAACGAGCGCGAATTGACCGAAAAGCTCCGCGCCGCAATCGAAATGGCAAACCAGAAATACAACGAGCAGTGGGACAACCGCGCCGAAGACGCACTCCACAACATCTACTTCGACCGCCACCTCTTCCAGCCGCTGCTGTTGCGCCGCCCCAACGGAAAGATTCGAATTGCCCCGCCCGGGCTGGAAGACAGCGAGCAGAAATTCGTCAAAAACCTCAAGGAATTCTGCCACCGCAATTCGCAGAATCTCGCCGATCTCTCAATTTTCCTGCTGCGCAATCTCCCGCGCCGGGGGATCGGCTTCCCCGACGAGGGCGGCGAGAACTTCTACCCCGACTTCATTCTCTGGGTCAAGCGAAACAAGGCGCAGCGCATTGTTTTTGTGGAACCCCACGGTATGCGGCAGGAGAATCACCCCGACAACAATCCCCGGGTGAAGCTGCACGAGTGGCTCGCCGATATTTCCGATAAGCTTTCCGGGCGCTACCCGGACCAGCCGCAACTGACATTCGATTCCTATATCATCTCCGAAACGCCCCAGAGCGAGCTCGCAGATATGTGGGGCCGGGGGTGGGACGAGCAGAAATTCCGGGAACACCACATCCTCTTCAGCGACGACACCGACCTCATCCAGACCCTCATTGATCTCCCGGCCTGAACATATGCAAATCGCGCGTAAGAAGCATGGGGAAGTCTATACGCCCGCGCCTCTTGCCCGCCGCATATTGCGCGAGGCGCGTATCACGAATCACGAGATTCCCGTCCTTTGCGATCCCGCCTGTGGGGATGGCGCAATTCTCGCCGAAGCCGCCAAAGCGCTCTGCGCGCTGCCGAAGGCATGTGGTGGGAAACCCGCCTTATGTTCGAGTCCAGAACCTCGAATCCCGGCGGCGCGGATGATCCGGAAAAACTGGAAGCTCGGGGAAGGCGCCACCGATCTCTTCATCATTTTCTTTGAAATGGCTCCTTGCCAACAAAGAGACACTGCTCAATCGAGACAAGGGCGCATTTGATCCCGCAAAGTGGTTTCAGTTCGGGCGGCAGGTCAGCATTACAAGCGGGTTTGGCCGGAAAATCATTACTTCGGGAATCAACCGGAAACCCAACTTTCAACTCTGCAAGAATCCCCGGACGACTTTTTATTCGGGATACGCCGTCAAGCCGAAGCGCGGAATCTCCGCCGAGAAACTGCTTCGGGAGCTGAATTCCGAGCATATGGAATTTTACATTGAGAGCACCAGCCGGTGCCTTCAGCACGGCTGGAAGTCCTACGCAAAGAGCCACATCCAAAATTTCCCCGTGGTTCTCTCCAGGGTTCTGGAGTAATCAGCCTTTCAACAGATCTGCCGGATGGGTGGTGTTGGCGAAGAGGCGTTGTTGCCAGCGCTGCATGCCGGAGATCCAGCGGTCCACATCGTTGGCCTTGCGGCGGGCGTATTCGGCGACTTCGGGGTGCGGCAGCACCCAGAAGCGCTCGGAGCGCATGGCGTCCATGACGCAATCGGCCACTGCGCCGGGCTGCAGCACGCCGTCGCGAGAGGCGACATTGGGACCCTGCTCGTCGCGCAGGGGGCTGTTGGCGATGATGTTCGTCTCGACGGCCTGCGGACAGAGCACGGAGACGCGGATGCCCTGGTGGCCGTGGGTGATGGCGAGCCACTCGGCCAGCGAAACGGCGGCGTGCTTGGTGACCGAGTAGTGCAGCGAGCCGAATTGCGAGAGCAGACCCGCCGCAGAGGCGGTGTTCAGCAGATAGCCTTCGCCGCGCTCGATCATTCCGGGCAGCACGGCGCGCGCGGCGTAGAGATGCGACAGCACATGCACCTCCCACATACGCTGCAAATCTGCGGTGGGCGCTTCCAAACCGCCCAGCGCCACATAGCCCGCGTTCGATACGAAGACAGAGATGGGCCCCTGCGCGCGCTCCACCTCGGCCACCATGGCGCGCAGCGCGGCTTCGTCCGCCACATCGAGCCCGAAGCCGCTGCCGCCAATCTCTGCTGCGGCGGTTTGCGCGCCCGCGGCGTCGCGGTCCACCACCGCCACATGGCGCGCCCCTTCGGCGTGAAAGCGCCGCGCCAGCTCCCTGCCAATGCCGCTGGCCCCACCCGTAATCACCGCAACGCGGTCTGTGATTTCCATGCGCGGAAGTATAGCTTCAGCGGGCGGCCCCGTTCAGCGGGGCCGCCACTCCACGGGGAAGCGCGAGAAGCCGCGCACATTGGTGGAGTGCACGCGCTGCAGGGCGTCTTCGCAAACCCGCCAGCCGGGAATGGCGCGCTGCCATTCTTCCAGCGCAACGCGCGCTTCGAGCCGCGCCAGCGCGGCCCCCAGGCAAAAGTGCGCGCCGCGGCCGAAGGAGAGATGCTCGCCGGTGTCGCGCGAAAGGTCGTAGCGATCCGGGTCGGGAAATGCGCGCTCGTCGCGGTTTGCCGCGCCAATCAGCAACAGCAGCCGCGCGCCCTTCGGCATATGCCGCCCGTGCATTTCCACATCGCAGGTAAGGACGCGCGCCATGAGCTGGGTGGAGTTGTCGTAGCGCAGCGTCTCTTCAATCCAGTCGGGAATGCGCGCCGGATTGCGCTGCACTTGCTCGCGCTGCGCGGGATTTTTGCCCAGCCAGTAGAGGCAGTTCGCCAACAGCTTGGTCGTGGTCTCGTTGCCGGCAATAATCATCAGGTAGCAGAAGGCGATAATGTCGCGCTCGGCGAGCCGGTCGCCGTCCAGCTCCACCTGCAGCAGCGCGCTGGCCAGGTCTGCGCCGGGGCGGCGGCGGCGCGCTGCAACCAGCTCGGCGAAGTAGCGCAGCAGTTTGCTGGAAGCCTCAATGCCCGCGGGCGGAATGCCGCGCACGCCGGGCTCGCGGTGCACCAGGCAATCCACCAGAGCGCGCAATTCGCCGCGCTCCGCTTCGGGCACGCCGAACATCTCGCTCACCACATCCATCGGCATACGGCCGGCAAAATCCCCGATGAATTCGCAGCGCCCCGCGGCGCGGAAGCGGCGCAGATAGCCCCGCGCCAATTCGCGGATGCGCGGCTCCAGCGCCGCCACCCGCCGGGGCGTGAAGCCGCGCGAAACCAGGCCGCGCATGCGCCCGTGCTCGGGCGGATCCATGCCCAGGATCGAGAGCACGGCGCGCATATCGCCGCTCAGGTCGCCGATTTCCAGCGCAATGCCCGCGGCATTTGAGAAGCGCGCGGTGTCCTTGAAGCCCGCCAGCACATCGGCGTGGCGCGAAAGCGCCCAGAAGCCGAGCTCTTCGTTGTGATAGGCAGGCGCATGCTCGCGCAACGCGCGGTAAACCGGATAGGGGTCTTCGTGAAAGGCGTAATCGAAGGGATCGAAGTGCAGGGCATCGGCCATCGCTCTTCTCCTCGCCTCAAAAAGGCAGCAGTTCGCGCAGCTTCTTCAGTTCCTCGTCCGGCGGCGCGGCGTCTGCTTCTTCCTCATCGGCGGAATCTCCCTGCCCCGCCGCGCCGCGCACGCCTTGAATCAGCGTCCCCCCAATTCGCCCCAGCGATTCCTGCAGCAGGGCGCTCAGATCGGGAATGTAGAGCAGCCGGGGCGGGTGGCCGGTAATGCGAATGGGAAGCGGCGCACTGAGCGGCGGGCGCGATGCGCCGATATGGGCGACGGCGCGGTAATCCAGGTGGTTGTCCGCCAGCCGGTAGCGGCCCTTGCCGGTAATGCGCAGCAGTGGCGCGCTGGCGTTGAGCGAATCGTTGTGCAGCACCCAGTCTTCAATGCGCAGCTTTGCGGCGAGCTTCTCGAAATCGGTGCGCGCTTTGGAATCGTCGCGATGGCGCGCCGCACCGCGCCCGCCGATCAGCCGCCGCCAGTTTGCAATCTGCCGCCGGATGTCAATGCCCCGGTAAGCGCCGCGGCTAAGCTGCAAATCTGCGCTGCCCCGCAAGCTGCGCTTCAGCGCCGCGCCCGAGAGCGCCGCGCCCTGCAGTTGCAGATTCAAATTGAGAATGCCGTCCAGGCGCGAGCGGCCGTTCAGGTCGCGCAGCGCTGCGCCCAGTTGAATTTTCTGCCCTGCGCCGCGCAGTGTGAAGCGCGGCTCCGCAGCCCCCAGGTTGAGATCGCCTTGCACATTGAGCCGCCCGCCGTAGGCGGTGGCGTTGAGCGGCGCCAAGTGAAAAGTCTCGCCCTCGCGCCGCAGCGCCAACTCAACCTGCTGCAGGCGCAGGCCGCGCACAATCAACTCCTGCACTTTCACTTCGCCCGAAAGCGCCAGACGCCGCAGGCGCTGCGTCCAATCGCCGCCGCCGCCGCCTTTTTCCGCCGCCTTTTCCGCCGCAGCGCCGCTTGCGCCAGCGCCGGGCTTCGCCGCTTTGCGCGGCGGCAGATAGCGATCCAAATTGAGGCGGCCGATTTCAAGATTCAGCGCGGCCTGCTGCACATCCCCCGGTGTGAAGCTGGCCTCTCCGCGCAGCGCGGTGTCGTCCACCTGCGCCTGGTTCAGCGTCAGTTGCCAGCTTCCCGCGCTGTGATGCAGCGCGCCGTCCAGGCTGGCGCGGCGCAATGCCTTGGCGCCGGACATTTTGGGCAGGCCGCCCGGCAGCAACACCAGCAATTGCCGCGGCGCAATTTGCGGCGCGCGCAGCCGCGTGTGCAACTCCAGCGGCGCCGGTTGCAGTTGCAAATCTCCCGAGAGTTGCAGGCCCGGCCCGGTAAGGCGCAGCTTCGACAGCTCTGCGCGGCCCTGCTTCCACTGCGCCCTGGTGCTGAGCGCCAGGGGCTGCGCGGCATCGGCCAGGGTCACCTGCAGCTTCAGCGGAGTGAGCGCCAATTGCGCTTGCTGCGGGTCGGCTTCAATTTGCGCGCTGCCGCTCAGCGCGCGAATGCGCCGCGCGAGTTGCGGCTGACCGAGCGCGCGCCACAGCGGCGCTACGCTGCGCGCCGCGCGCAGTTGCACTTCGCCCTGCAGAGGCGCTTCGCCCGCTGCACCCGGGGCCAAATGCCCGGCGAGTTGCAGGCCGAGAAACCGCGCCTTCAAGTCATGCGCTTCGGCGCGCCCCGCCGCCAGATCCAAATCAAAGCGCCCGCCAATCTCGAAGCGGCGCGCCGCCCTGGCAACGCGCGCCGCATCGTAAGCTTTGGCAATGCGCGCCGGAAGCGAGCCGCCCCCGCCGGAGAGCTGCGCGTAGAGCTTCAGCAATCGGGGCAAATCTTCTCCCCGCGCTTCCAGTTGCGCCTGCAGCGCCGGTGGCGCAAAGCGCCCGCTGCCGGCCGCCTGCACTCCCAACCCCTGCAGGGTGAAGGGCGAAATTTCCAGCGCGCCATCTTCTGCGAAGGCGAGGCCGCCGTTGTAGTTGAGCGCGCCGCGGCCGCCGGGCAGTGCGCCGCCTTCGAGTTGCAGCGCCAAACGCAGCGGCTGCAGCCGCGCCGCGGCCGCATCAGTGGAAAGCGCGCCCGCCAGTTGCAGCGCGCCCGTCACATCGTGCGGCTCGGCGCGCAATTGCAGCGATGCATTGATTTCGCCAGCGGGGCCGAGCCGTGCGCCGATTTCTTCCAGGCGCAGCGCGGGCGCGCCGTCTGCGCCGTGCAGCGAAACCGCGGCATCCCGAATCTCTGCGCGGGCCAGCGCAATGCGCGACAACGCGGCGAGGGGAGAGCGCGAAGCCGCCGGGGCTTGCTGCGCCGATTCTTGCTGTTGGGGCGGGGGCGCGCCGCCCTCCGCGCCGCCCGCTCCGCCCAACCGCAGGCGCAGGCCGTGCAGCTCGAGGTTCTCGATCTGCAGCGGGCCCGAGAGCAGCGAGAGCGGGCGCAGCGCAACGCGCAACCGCGCAAAGCGCGCCAGTTCCGGCCCGCCCTGCGCAGCCGCGCCCAGCACGACATCGTCCAGGGCGAGCTGAAAGTGCGGCTGCCAGCGCCAGTGAATCGCGCCGATTTGCACCGGCCGGCCGAGCCGCGCCGCCGCCTGATCGGCAATCCACTCGCGGTGTTCGTCGGGATCGAAGAGCAGCAGCAACCCGATCAGCACGGCGAGCAACGCCACGGGCGCGAGCGCCAGGCCAATCCACACCCAGCGCCGCCCGGCGCGCGCTGCGCCGGGTTGCGCGCGGCGCGCTTCGCCCTGCGCCTCGCGGCTTGGGCGGCGGGCGGCGCGGCGCGCGATGGCGCCGCGCAATTTCTGCCAGCCGCTGCTCAGTGCCATCCTGAGTCCTCAGCTTATCAGCGATTTCGTCATTCTGCGGTGGGGAATGCCGGCCTCCTCGAAATCGCCGCCCGCCGGACGCCAGCCCAGGCCCTCGTAAAATTGCGCGGCGCGCAATTGTGCATGCAGCAGCAGGCGCGTCCAGCCGCGCCGGGCGGCCTCGGCCTCCACCGCCGCCATTATCGCGCCGCCCAGTCCGCGCCCGCGCAGCTCTGCCCGCACCGCCACGCGCTCCACCTTGGCGTCCGCCCTTCCGCCCGCCTTCAGCGGGCGCAGCCGCGCGCAGCCGATGGCGCGCGTTTCGCTCGTTTCGCGCGCCAGAAAGTGAACGCAGTCGCCGTCGAGTCCGTCCATCTCCTCATCCTCAGAGACGCCTTGCTCGTCCATGAACACGGCGCGGCGAAGCTGCAGCGCATCCGGGGGCGCAGCGCCTTCGCAAATCTCAATGTGCAATTGCCCGCTCTTCAAGTCCGCAAGTGTAGCGGGCGTGATACCATGCGCGGCGTGAACTTCTTCGGTCACGCATGGCTTGCGGCGGGGCGCAATGCAAATCCGCGCTTCGTGCTCGGCGCAATGCTTCCGGACCTGGCGCCCATGGCCGGCCTGCGCTTGCGCGGCGCAAATGACGCCGCGCTTTCCGCAGGCATTGCGCACCACCTGGCGGTGGACGCAGCCTTTCACGCCCTGCCCGCCTTCCAACGGCTGACGGCGGATGCGGCGCGCGCACTGCGCCGCGCCGGTTTGCGGCGCGGGCCAGCGCGGGGCGCCGCCCACATCGGACTCGAACTGCTGCTCGACGGCTGGCTCGCGCAACGCTGCGGCGTCCCCGACGCCTACCGCACGGCGCTGGCGCAAGCGCCGCAACTCGGCGCGCTGCTGCACTTCGCACCCGGCCGCCGCGCGCCCGCAACACTCCGCGCGCAAATCACAACTCGCGCCGCCGTGCACCGCGGCACAACCGGCGCAGCGGGCGGCATGGCTTGGACCTTCCCCGAGCTGTGCCGCAAACTGGCGGCCTCGCCGCTCCCCGAAGCCTACGCCGAGCCGAGCTTCACAGCAGCGCGGGTAGCCGCCGCCCTCGCCCGCCGCCCCCGCCTGGCGCTGACCCCGGCCGAGCGCAACGCCTGCGCCGCCTGGCTGCGCCCCGCAGCCCGCACCCTCGCCGCCAGCGCCGAGTCGCTGCTCAATGCGGTGATCTCGCCGGACTGGAACAGCGCCCACTAAGCCCCCGGCTATGCTGCCCGGTGTGGCGGTCAATGTGGCTTCGGTTCCGCAGCGCAGCCCGTTTCGCTATCCGGGGGGAAAGACTTGGCTGGTGCCCCAGGTGCGCGCGTGGCTGGGGAGTCTGGCGCGCAGGCCGCGGCGCTTGATTGAGCCCTTTGCGGGCGGCGGCATTGTCGGCTTGACGGCGGCTTTTGAAGCGCTCGCCGACAGTGTTGTGCTGGTGGAATTGGATGAGGATGTCGCGGCGGTTTGGCAGACGATTCTGAACGGCGACGCCCAGTGGCTGGCCGAGCGGATTGTGCGCTTCGAGTTGACCGCAGAATCCGCGCGGCGCGAGCTCGCCAGGCGCAGGACGAGCACCCGCCAGCGCGCTTTCCGGACGCTGCTGAAGAATCGCGTCCACCACGGCGGAATTATGGCGCGGGGAAGCCGCATGATCCGGCGCGGGGAGGCCGGAAAGGGAGTGGCGTCCCGGTGGTATCCCGAAACGCTCAAACGGCGCATTCTGTGCATTGACGCGATTCGGGAGAAGATTGAATTTGTGGAAGCGGATGGAATGAAAATGATTCAGCAGCGCGCGGGCGATGCGGATTGCGTGTTTTTCATTGACCCGCCCTACACGGCTTCCGGAAAGAAGGCCGGCAGGCGGTTGTATGCCCACTTCGATCTCGATCACGCGCGGCTCTTCGAGCTCGCGGCTGCGCTGCGGGGAGATTTTCTGATGACCTACGACAACTCCCCCGGCGTTCTCGAACTGGCCCGGCGCCACGGCTTCGATTGCGAGCCCGTCGCCATGAAAAACGCGCACCATGCAGAGCTGACCGAGCTGCTGATTGGCCGCAACCTCGATTGGGCCCGGCGCGCGCGGGCGTAGCGCGGGCAGTTGCCCCCCGGCGCGGCGCTGGCCTAAGCTCCCCCCATGGACACACGACGCAACTCCGATTGGCGTTCCCTGGTTTGCGCCTGCCTCGCGGCGCTGTCTGCGATGGCGCTGGCCTGCGGGCCGGGCGGAGATTCCGCCGAGCGCGCGCGCTTTGCAGAACTGGCGGACTCGCTGGTGGCGGGCTGGTTCGAGCACGCTCCGGCGACCGGCGTTTACCTCGGGCTGCATCAATACGACGGGCGGTTGCCGGATGTGACGCCGCAGGGTTTCGCCCGCGCGCAACACTTCGCAAAGCGCGCCATCGCCGATCTGGAGGCCATCGAAAACGCGCGGCTCTCGGTGCGGCAGCAGGTGGAGCGCGAGACTCTGCTGGTGGCCTTTCGCGGCGCAATCTTCCGGCTCGACGAGTTGCGCGCGCCCTGGCGCGATCCCCGCTACTACCTCGGCTCGCTGGCGCTCACCAATTATGTGAGCCGCGATTACGCGCCGCTGGAGCAGCGCGCCCGCGCCGTCGCCGCGCTGGCGCAGGCGGCGCCCGGTTATCTGGAGCAGGCGAACGCCAACCTGGCGCGCGCTTTGCCGCGCCCCTGGCTCGAAACCGCCATTTCGCAGGCACGCGGCGCGGTGCGCTTTGTGCGCGACGATGTTCCGCCGCTGCTCTCGCCCATCGAAGATGAAAACCTGCGCGCAGAGCTGCGCGGCGCGCTCGCCGGCATGGCCGCGGCGCTCGAAACCTACGCCGAGGCGCTGACGGCGCGGCTGCCCGCGGCGGGGGATGATTTCGCATTGGGCGAGGCGCGCTTTCTCCGTATGCTGCGCGAAACTCAGGGCATTGAAATCGGACTCGCGCAGTTGGAGGAAATTTTCGCCGCAGATCTGGCGCGCAATCAGGCGGCGCTGAAGGCTGCAGCCGCGGCGCTGGATCCGCAGGCCGATGTGGCGGCTGTGGTGGCCCGCGTGCTCGCCGAAAAGCCCGCCGCGGAAGAAGTGCTGGCGCTGGCCACGCGGCAATCCGAGGCGATGCGCGAAGCAGTGTTGCGCCTGGAATTGGCGAGCATTCCCAGCGACGATGCGGTGGAGGTCGTCGAGACGCCTCCCTTCATGCGCTACAACTCGGCCTTTCTTTCTGCGGCGGGGCCTTTTGAGAAGAAGCCGCTGCCGAGCTTTTACTACATTTCGCCGCCGGATCCCTCGTGGAGCGAGGCGGACCAGCGCGCTTATCTGCCGGGCGAAAAAGACCTGCTCTTCACCAGCGTGCACGAAACATGGCCCGGACATTTTCTGCAATCGCTGCACGAAAAGCGCATCGAATCCCGGGTGCTGCGCGCCTTTGGAACCACGGCCACCAGCGAGGGCTGGGCGCACTACGCCGAGGAACTGATGTGGGAGGCGGGAGTCTGGGACGATCCCGCCGTGCATGTGGGGCAGTTGCTGAATGCACTGCTGCGCAATGCGCGCTGCCTCTCCGCCATCGGCTTGCATGTGCGGGGCATGACGGTGGCGAAATCCGAGCAGTTGTTCCGCGAGCTGGCCTTTCTCGATCCGGGCAACGCGCAGCAGCAAGCCTATCGCGGCACCTTCGATCCAATGTATCTGATCTACACGCTGGGCAAGCTCGCCATTCAGAAAATGCGCGCAGACTGGCGCGCGCAAATAGAGGCCGATGGCGGGAGCTACCGCCACCGGGATTTCCACGACGCAATGCTCTCCTACGGCGCTGCGCCGCTGCCCGCCATTCGCCGGGCGCTGCTCGGGCCGGAAGCCGGGCCGCTGCTCTAATCCGAGTCCGCGCCCCGGGGCCTGCCGAAAGCGCCCGCGGCGCGCAGCTCGGCAATGCGCGCCGCGCTGTAGCCCAGCACATCGCGCAACACCTGCTCGGTGTGCTGTCCGGGAGTCGGCGCGTGCGAGGGCGTCGGCAATTCCTCGCCCGGAAACTTCACGGGATAGGGGAGCATATCTGCGCCGTGCCGCCGGTGCGGGTAGAGCGGGAAGCGGTGTTGAAACTGCGGATCTTCGGCGATGCTCTGCGGTGTGTTGACCGGCGCGATGGGGAAATTCTTCTCCTTGCCAAGGGCAATCCACTCCTCCGCCGTTTTCGTCCTGAAGATTTCGCGCAAAATGGCCTGCAGCTCCCGGTTGCCCCTGGCGTGGTCGGCGAATTTTGAGCCGGGCCACTTCTCGAAGAGCTCCGGGCGGTTTAGCGCCTCGCAAAAATTCTTCCAGAAGGCGCGCTCGCTGGCCATGAACAATACGAATCCATCCGCCGCTTCGTAGATTTGGTAGCGCACGCCCTCCTTCATGCCGGCGGTGCCCGGGGCGCGGCGGGCGTAGCCGTCGGCCTTGTTGCCGGTGACTTCGTCTTCGGGGCGGCGGTAGGCCAGCCAGCTCTCGATGCGATACCAATCCATGTAGGCGGTGGCGTCGGACTGGCCGATCTCGAGCTCGCAGCCCTCGCCGGTTTCGCGCGCGCGAATCACCGCGGCCAGAATGCCGACAGCGCCGAACATGGGACCGGCGTGCATGCCGATGGAGGCGTGCTCGGGGATGTAGCAGAAGCCTTCGCCGTCGCGCGCCGCGCCCACCACGCCGCCCCAGGTGTCGAAGGCAATGCCGTGGGCGGGCAGATCCCGGTAGGGGCCCGTCGCGCCGTAGCCGGAGATGTTGCAGAAGACGATCTGCGGATTCAATTCGCGCAGCGCCGCATAGCCGAGGCCGCGCCGCTCCAGCGAGCCGGGGCGCATCGCCTCAATCACCACGGCAGCGCCCCGCGCCAGCTCGCGGAACACACCGGCGCCGGCTTCGCTGCCGAGATCGAGCATTGCGCTCTGCTTGCCCCGGTGAATGTGCAGATGCAGCAGCGAGACGCCGCCGATGATGGGCCAGGTCATCTCGCGGATGTAATCGCCAGAGGGCGGCTCCACCTTGATCACCTCGGCACCGAGATCGGACAGGTGCGTGCCAATGGCGCCGGGGCCGAGCAGCGAACACTCGAGCACCCGGAGTCCGGCGAGCGGAGGGCGTGCGGCCATCTCAGCGATCCAACACTTCTGCGGCGATACGCTCTTCCAAGTAAGGAGCGTCCCACCAGGTAATCTGCAATTGCTTGGCGCGGCGGAAGTAGAGTTGAATGTCGTATTCCCGGGTGAAGCCCACGCCGCCCCACACCTGCTGGCACATGGCCGTGGTATCTCGAAAGGTATCGCAGGCGAAGAGCTTGGCCATGGGCGCAAGCCGCCGCAAATCCCGATCTTGCGAGCGCGCCCAGGCGGCCTCGCAGGCCAGCGTTCTTGCGCCGTCCAGCGCCGTTACCGCATCGGCCAGATAGTGGGAAATGGATTGGAAAGCGCCCAGCGGCTTGTCGAATTGCTTGCGCTCCTTTGCGTATTGAACGGTGATTTCAAGGGCCCTGTCGCAGCCGCCCACCGCTGTTGCGGCCAGCGCGATGATGGAATCGAGCATTACCCGGTTCCAGATTTCCCAGCCGCCGTTTTCCGCGCCCACCAGCGCTTCGGCGGGAACGCGCGCCCCGTCGAAATCGGCGTCGAATTGCGCGTCGCCCGCCAGGCTCTTCACCTGCACCGGCGCAAGGCCGGCGTCCTGCGGATCCACGAGCAGCAGCGAAATATCCGCAGCACCTTCGCCGGTGCGCGCCAAAGTGAGCCAGCGCGTTGCGGCGGCGGCAAAGGGAATGTGCCGCTTGCGCCCGGTGAGCAGCCAGGAATCGCCGCGCCGCTCTGCGCGAAGCTGCACGCCGCGCGGGCCGAAGCCCGACTGCGGCTCGAGCCAGGCCGGGGCGAGCACCGCATCGCCGGTTGCAATGCGCGGCAACCATTCTCCGCACTGCGCCTCGGAACCCGCCTGCAGCAGCGCCGTGGCGCAGACCACGCTGGAGACAAAGGCGGGGGAGGGCGCCAGCGCGCGTCCCAATTCCTCGTGGACGATGGCGGCTTCGATCATGCCCTGCCCCGCGCCGCCGTGCACTTCGGGAATCAGCACGCCCAGCAGGCCGAGCTCGCCGAGCTGCTTCCAGAATTCGGCGGTGTAGCCCTGGGGATCGTCCTCCATGCGCCGCACCACTTCCAGCGGGCAGTTTTCCGCGCAGAGTCCGCGCACCATTTCGCGCAGCACCTGCTGCTCTTCGCTGAAATCCAGATCCATGGTTTCTCCCGTCGCCGGTTGCGCAGCCCGCTACGCCGATTTTGCCGGCTGCCAGGCTTCGCCGCTGCGCCGCCAGGGGTTGTCGCCGGGGCCGGTGGGCACGGCCACGCGAGCCCGGCAGCTCGTGGTGACCTTTTCTCCGACGCTGAGCTGAATGTCGAGTTCGAGCCAGCCGCAGCCCGCCGCATCCATATGCTTTTCCGCCACCTCGCCGCGAAACACCATGGTGTCCCCCGGAAACACCGATTCGCGCATACGGAAATTCATCTGCCCCAGGCGGCCCCGCGGCCCCGTCCAATCGGTGATGTAGCGCTCGAAGTAGGCCGCGTTGTGCGGCGTGTTGATGAAAATGTCGCGTGCGCCGTTGCGCTGCTGCGCGAAATCCCTGTCGTGGTGCATCGGCCGCCAATCGCGGCTGGCCAGAGCGCCCAGCACCACTGTGGTGGTGGTCACCTCAACGCGCAGCGGGGGCAGCGCAGCGCCGATTTCCACCTGGCCGTAGTGCAGTTCCTCGCTCTGCATCAGGCTTCCCTCCGATAGCCGTAGCCCGTATAGCTCTCAATGGCGCAGAGCGCGCCCGCGCGATTGCTGGCCTCCACATCCAGCACCCAAAAGCGGCCCGCGCCGAGCTTGGTCTGCTTGACGGGACTCACCGAGCGCAAAATCTGCGCGGTCTTCAACCGGTCTCCCACGCGCACCGGCTCGAAGAAGGTAATGCTGTTCTCGGTGATCACCGCCTCGGGCAGCGAGAGCCGCTGCTTCAGGTCGAAGTGAAGCTGCAGCGCCAGGGCTTCGCCGCTGCGCCCCGGCGACCAGTAGTGGGGGCGAAACCAGGCGGATACCATGGAAGGCGGCGCGATCCAGCCGCCGGCAATCTCGCGGGCCGCCTGCTCGTCCCAGTAGAGCGGGTTGCCGTTTTGCACCGATGCGCAGCTCGTGAAGATGTAGCCGCGCTCCACATCGAACTCGCCCCAGGCTTCGTAGCGGCGCTGGCCGATCCAACTCACCACCTCTGCGGGCAGATCCGTCACGCGATGCTCCCGCTCTCGCGCAGGGCCGTCAACTGCGCTTCGCCGAAACCGGCGCCGCGCAGCAACTCGGCGGTCTCGCTGTGCGCGGCGTCGCCCGCGCGCAGCGGCGATGGGCCGCGCTCCATGCCGGCCAGCAGCGGCGCGAGCTGCCGGAATGTCCCGTGCTCGGGATGCGCGGCCTCGACAAAAGCGCCGCGCTGATTCAGGTGCGCGTCCCGCGCCAGTTCGCCAATGCCATACACCGGCGAAACACAGGTATCGGCGGGCGCCAGCGCCGCCACCCAATCGTCGCGGCGGCGGCGCAAAAAGGCCGCGGCGAAATCCGCCCGCACCTTTTCCTGCAGCGAATCGTCGAACTGCCGTTCGCTCCACTGCGCGCAGTCGAGGGCCCGGCACAAGTTGCGGTAGAAGTGCGGCTCGATGGCGGCGACGGCCAGCCAGCCGCCGCAGGCGCATGCATAGGTGTCGTAGCAGGCGTAGCGCCCGGTGAGCAGAGCGTGCCCCGGGCCGGGCTCGGCCCCCGTCGCCAGATGCTCGTCAATGTGCAGCGACATGAGCTGCAGCACGCCCTCGGTCACCGATACATCCAGATAAGCGCCCGCGCCGCTTTGCCCGCGTTGCAGCAGCGCCGCGAAAATTGCCAGCGCCGCGTGCATGCCGCCCGCGGCGGCGTCGGCAATGGTCGCGCCGGGCAACACCGGCTTGCCCGCGGGACCGCGGCCACCGGTGTGCAAATAGCCGCCCATCGCCAAGTAATTCAAATCGTGCCCCGACCAGCCCGAAGCGGGGCCCGTTTGCCCATAGCCGCTGGTGGCGCAATAAATAATGCCGGGATTGCGCGCGCGCACAGCCTCGTAGCCGACGCCGAGCCGCGCGGCGGTTCCCGGGCGGAAGCTCTCCACCACGACATCGGCCCGCTCCGCCAGCGCCAGAAAAGCGTCGCGCCCCGCCGGCGCTTTGAGATTGATATGCGCCTGCTGCCAACCGCGCCGCGCAGCGTAGGCATGGAAGATGGGCGCGGGCGCACCCGCGCGGCCGGGCGGCGCGGCTACCTTGATCACGCGCGCGCCGTAATCGGCGAGAATGCGCGTGCAGCGCGCCCCCGGTCCGTAATTGGCGAGATCGAGGACCGCAATTCCCGCCAGCGCGCTCTGCGCCTGCGCCATCAGAAGTTGCGCGGCAGGCCCAGCAAGCGCCGGGCAATGATGTTCTTCTGAATCTCGCTTGCGCCGCCGCCGATGGTCTCCACCACCGTCGCGCGGTAAGCGCCCTCGAAGCGCCCGCCGAGCGGCGCGCTCTGCTGGTCCACGCGCAGTTGGCCCTCGGGGCCCTGGATGCTGAGCGCCAAATCTGCCTGTTGCTGCGAAAGTTGCGTGGCGAAGAGCTTGTATTCCGAGGCATGGGTGGTGGGCGGCTTGCCGCTGCCGCGCTCGCTCTGAATGGCGGCGTGCACGAAGCGCAGCGAGTGGCAGCGCGCCACCTCGGTGCGGGTGGCCAGCCGCGCAATTTGGCGGCGCACCACCGGATCCGCCGCCAGCGATTCGCCGTCGCGCCGCGCGCCGCGCACCCACTCGCAGAGCAGCTTCACCCGCGCCTCAATGGGCGCAAAGGTGAACATGGTGAAGCGCTCCAGATCCAGCGCTTCGGAAATGTAACGGAAGCCCCGGCCCGGCTCGCCCACCAGGTAATCGTCCGGCACGAAAACATCGTCGAAGAAAACCTGGTTGGTAATGTCTTTGTGGATGGTGGGCATTGTCTGCACTTCGAGGCCGGGATCGTCCATCGGAATCAGGAACAGGCTGATGCCGTCGTGCTTGGCCGCCTGCGGATCCGTGCGCGCGCCCACCCAATACCAATCGGCGAAGTGGGCGGAGGTGGTCCAGATTTTCTGGCCATTGAGGCGCCAGCCGCCCTCCACCTTTTCGGCGCGGAGCTGCATATTGGCCGCATCGGAGCCGGCCTGCGGCTCGCTGTAGCCGACGGCGAACTCAATCTCGCCCTTCAGAATCTTCGGCAAAAACTCGCGCTTCAGCTTCTCGCTGCCGTGGCGGATCAGCGTCTTGCCAATGATGCCGACGCCCTTGCCAATTTGCGGGGCGTAGCGCCGGGCCAGCGCCTCGTTCAGGATGTATTCATAGACGCCCTCGCGTTCCTGCCCGCCGTATTCGCGCGGCCAGGTCATGCCGAGCCAGCCCCGCGCCGCCAGCTTCCCCATAAAGGCGCGCCGCGCCGGCGTATCCACCAACTGCGAGAAGTTCTCGCGGGTGGGATCCATCACCTCGGGGTCGTGGTGCTCGTCGAGGAACTTCTCCACCTCTTCGGCAAAGGCCCGCTCCTCCGGGCTGAACTCGAAATCCACGGCGCCTCCCTCCTCCGCAGCGGCCAAGCCGCCGGCCAACGGCAGCATATACGATACGCCGCGTCTTGTAAATGCGCCGCCCCGCTGGCGCTACCGCACCCCCAGCACCCCGCCGCCCGCCTGAGTCACCGAGGACTGTTGGCTTTTTCCCAAATAAACACGAAAAAAGCCCTTGAAATACAACTGTTTGGAGCGCCAACGCACCACCTCTTCCCAAATAAAATTTCCTGTGTATTATTTGTCCCATGGCCAATTTGGCGGGCGAAATCCCGCAGACCCTGCACGACCTGAATTCCTGGTGGGCGGCCGGACAGGTGATCCGGCCGAAGCCGCGCCCCTACCGCCGCCGGGGCGTGGAGCGCCTGCAGCGCGCCCTGGCCCAACGGGAACCGCTGATACAGGTGCTCCGGGGCCCCCGGCAGGTCGGCAAGACCACGGCGCTCCACCAGATTGTGCAAGAGCATCTGGCTGCGGGAGCGAAGCCGGCAGACATCCTGCTGGTTCGCTTCGATCTGCCGCAGCTCCAGCAGACCAATTTGCTGCACATTCTCGATTGGTATGCCTCCGAAATCCGCAAACGCCCGCTGGCGGAAGGTGCGCCGCCGCTGATTCTGTTCGATGAGATTCACAAACTGGAGCACTGGTCGGCGAACATCAAGCATATGTTCGACACATTCCCAGTTCGCCTTGTGCTCACCGGCTCGTCCAGCGTGCTGGTGGCGAAGGGCCAGCGAGACAGCCTGGCCGGCCGGGCCATCACCGTGGATTTCCCGCAGTTCTCGTTTCGGGAGACTCTGGAATGCTGGCGAGCCAGCTCGGCAAAGCATCTGCCCAATCCAATTTCGCTGGGTGACCTGTTCGCGGACTTTCCGAAATGCATCAGAATTTTTCGGGATATTCACAAGCAGCCCGCCCAACGCAAGCTCTCCTGGAAGCGACTTCTGGACAAGTATTACAACCGGGGCGGCTACCCCCGGCTTTATGAGGCCGAAGCCTCTCTGGCGGACGGGTGGGCCAATTATCTGACCGAGACCGTTTTTGAGCGCGTGCTGGGTGTGGACATCCCGGATCTGTTTCCGGTGCAGCAGCCGCAGCTTCTGCGCCACATTTACCGCGAGGTTGCGCGCAGAACCGGAACCGAATTTTCCCAGGGGTCTTTGACGAAGGTGTGCAACGACGCCGGCTTCCGGACAAAACAACCCACCGTGGGCCGCTATCTCCACTATCTCTCCGATGCAATGCTGATCCGCGAATTTCGCAGGTATCCGCTGTCCAAGAGCCGCACCGCGCGCGTTCCCGCAAAAATGACACTCACCGATCTGGGGGTGCGAAATGCAATTTTCCGGGGCGCTCCGAGCCTTTGGGAATCCGATCCCAGAGAAACCGGCCCGCTGGTGGAAACTCTCGTGCAAACCGTGTTGCGGGGAATGGGCTTCCAGACCCATTTCTTCAGGGATTTCGAGACTCCCGGCAACCGCAAATCGCCCGTCGTGGAAGTGGACTTCGTTTGCGAAACAACGGACGGAACCGCAATTCCCATAGAAGTGAAATTTCGCCAACAGCTCAGGCCCGCCGACTCCGGCGGTGTCCGCTATTTCATGCAGCGATTCAATGCGCCCGTTGGCATCATCGTCACCCGCGACACATTCGAATGGGACAGGAAGCAGCGAATTCTCTATGTCCCGATTCTCTACTTCCTGCTGGCCTTTTGAGTGTCAGGTGGTGCTCATGCTGTCAATGATTCTTGCGAAATGAATTACCCTGGGACCCAAGTGCCGACCGTCCCCCTTGTGGCGAGGGGGGCCATAGGTCCAGCAATCCGCCACCCACTCGGCTATCCAATCCCTAGCACCGATAGAATCACCCCACCTTTCCAATTCAAAGAAACCCTTGACCTCATTCCATACATCAGAAAGCCACATCGTGTCACTGGTCTGTTCGCCACTTCTAAGGTGCCTTTCCAGATTATACAAGTTAACTGCCGAATTCGAGCAAATACGTGTATAGAGCTCAGGATTCAAATGACGAATAATACACAGACCCTCAACCAGAAATCCTGTATGCGCGTCACTATCGTGCGGCATAACAGAATAGGCAAGCGCTATGTTTGCCAAGATTTTCTCAATTGTCCGAAAAGAGATTCTATGAATTTCCACAACGTTCTCCAAGCATAGATCTCTCAATTCTGATATCTTAGGATTTTCGCTCGAACTGATTCCAAATTCTTTCCAAAGATGTTGGATATACTTACCAACAGGCGGAACAATTCGGCCCGCCGGAATTACCATCTTCACATCGTAAAATTTCTCAAGGTAGATTTTTGCCCTCCCACCCAATCCCAGCCCATAGCAGTGCCTAACAGCCTCTTCCAATTGAGGAAGATGTGCAACCAAAAGAAATTGAACACCTGAAACAGAGAACAGGTGCTTCACGTGCTCAATGAGATTTATCGCAAAAATGGGTCGGCACCTGTCGAGTTCATCTATGATGAAAACGAGGGGAAAATCCGCGCCAGTATCCAGTTTGGACTCAAGTTTGGCTGGAATCTCTGAAATCTTTCTCAGAGCATTTCGGAAATTCCGAAAAGCGTCATCTTCTTTGTCTGTCGCTCCAAGACGTGTTTTGAGCATTTTTTCGATAACCAAACCAGCTCCTCTGATCAAAGGAGCACCATAAGGAACGAAACCACTGGCAGACTGAACGAGTAGGTTTGCTGTGACAGGCAGATAATGTTTCACAATTTCCAAAGTCGCGGCCTTGAACTTCTTCTTGATCTTCTTAATCCTCTTCTCATTCGGCAGTGCAGACAAAATTTGCGCTGCGAGCGGGGTAAGGGCATCTTCGTAGTGGTCATTGGCGAAGGCGTCGAAATAGATCACGCGAGCACCGCGATTGCGCATCAGGCCCGCCCATTGCTTTGCGAATATTGTCTTTCCGCTGCCCCACGGGCCGTCGAGAATCGTCACGAGAGGGTCCTCGACATTGCAGACCAAATCTGCCAGCCGCTCCCCATACTCGGACAAGCCAAACAGATCCGTGTTCTCAAATCCCTCGTCGTCGGCAATCACTAGGGGCCTAGGCTTCAGGCGCTTCGCGTCCATTTCTCGACTCCTCCCCCAATCTGCGGGCGGGTGGCGGCCTCCCCGTAACGCTGCCCCACTTCGGCTTCCTCCGCAAGGCCGCGCTTCAGAGCGTCGCACAGGGCCATGAGTTCGTCAATTTTGGCGGCGATGCGCTTTTGTTCGGCCAGGGGTGGGATGGGGAGCAGGGCGTTTTGGCCGTCTGTGGTTCCCAGGCGGGGGAGGTTGATTCCGTAGCTGTTTTTGACGGCGTAAGCGATGAAGTCGGGGCGCTTGACGGCCCAGCGCAAGAAATCCGGGATGATTCCGCCCAAGGGGCGGAGGGGAATAATCTCGGTGGTGCAGTAACCGCTCTCGTCCGCTACCAACACCTTGTCGAGATAGGGGCGAAGCTTGCCATACAAAACATCCCCAACCTCAAAAGAGCTTTTCGTGCTCTTCGAATTTCGCTCGCGCGCTCTCACGCGATTCAGCAGGCGGGATGTTGTCTTTTGGATATCTTCCAATTCGAGCAGCCACGCGCCGGGGGGAATATCCGCCCTGGCGATTCGCTCGCCGGAATTGTAGATACAAACAGAGCCCAGCCGCACCCAAACCCAAGACTCCGGAATTTCATGCGGGATTTCCGCGGGGGAGATTGGCGACAATTCCGCGCCTTTTCTCGCTGCCTTGCTTTGCACAAGGGTGGAAATCTCTGAACGGGCGGCCTCGGCCACATCAGCGCCGGAAACACCATCGAAATCTTCCCGCTCGGTGAGTCGTCCCCTGAACGCCAGCGACAATATCAACTGGCGCAGGGTGGCGATGCTTTCGGGGGTGGAGAGTAGGGTGGGCCAGTGGTCGTGGATGCGGGTCCATGCTTTGGATGTGGAGGCGGGGGTAGCGGCGGTGGCGAGGGTGTTGAGGGCGGAGGATTGGAGGGCTTTGTGCGTGTTGTCGCGGTGCTGCTTTTTCTCGTCGAGTTCGTCGCACAGAGCCATGAGCTCGTCAACCTTGGCGACGATGCGCTTCTGCTCGGCGATGGGCGGCACGGCTATCGGTATAAGCGAAAATTCCTTGCCAGAAAGTTCTCGAAATGTGGTCCCGCTTGCCGCCGCATCAATGGATGGGGCAAATGCCTTGAGAAAGAGCCAAATGTAATCCGACATATTTTGGATATACGGAACACAGGATTTGAAGCCTTGATTGGTTGCCAACGGATTAGAAACTATCCCGACATAGCCAATCGGCGCCCGGATAGAAAATACGACAGAGCCGACAGGCAGAATATTTGCAGAGGAATTTTCCAAACCGGCTCTTGAAATATCCCTCCTGCCTTTCTCCACATATCGGCTCTGCTTATTCAGATCGGCAGGAGTAATCCAGGAAAACATCTCATCGCCTTCCCAGTAATCCCGGATAGAGGTTTTTGGAGTCCCCCCACCTACAACTCTCCCGGCGTCCCCAATCCTCATCCACTCCCAGTTTTGCGGCAGCGAATACAGTGCGCTTGGGGCGTCAACAGGCGGCATGGATTTTGCCACCTTGATTTTCGCCTTTTCCCTTCTGGCATTCTCGAGAACAATTGCAGCGGCCCCGTCGCTCGGATCCTGCGGAACGAGTTGGCCGCGCACGGCGAGCTGCAGAATCATTTCGCGCACACGCGCCACGCCGCCGGGGGCGGCAATGACGAGATCGAAGTTGGCGAGCAGTTTGCCGGCGTCCATCAGTTGCGCTCCAGGGCCGCCTGCAGGCTGGCCCTCAATTTCTCGCTCAGTGCGGCGGTTTCGGCGGCGGCCTGTGCGTGGCGGGCCAGCAACTCGTCGGGGTCGCCGGGGCCGGCGGCGGCGGCGTTGGGGTTGGCCATGTCGAGATTGTAGCCGCGCCGGGCAATCTCGGCGGCAGGGACGCGCCAGGCGCGCTCGCTCTGGCGGCGGCGCTTCCACCACTTTTTCTCGGGCTCAAACTCTTCAATGCGAATCGGCCTGGTCTTGCCATATGCCTTGTAGCCCTCGGGCAACGGGTGTTCGTAATACCAAATGTCCTTCGTCGGCTGGCCTTTCTGGAAGAACAGCAGGTTGGTGCGAATGCTGGTATAGGGCGCAAAGACGCTCTTGGGCAGCCGGATAATGGTGTGCAGGTTGCACTCTTTCAGCAGCTTCTCCTTGATCCGCGTTTTCACGCCTTCGCCGAACAAGCTGCCGTCGGGCAGCACCATGGCGCAGCGGCCGCCGGGCTTCAGTATGTGCATAATGAACACCAAAAACAGATCCGCCGTCTCCCGGGTGCGAAGCGCGGCGGGGAAGTTCTGCTCAATGCCGTCCTCTTCCATGCCGCCAAAGGGCGGATTGGTAAGGACGATTTCCACCCGTTCGAGCGGGCCGTAATCGCGCAGCGGCCGGGCCAGGGTGTTGTCGTGCAGAATGTTCTCGGGCACATCAATGCCATGCAGCAACATATTGGTGGTGCAGAGCAGGTGCGGCAGTTGCTTCTTCTCCACGCCGCGAATCCGGCCCTGCAAATTCCTCGCGTCGCGCGCCGTCTTCACATGGTTCTTGCGAATGTGCTCAATGGCGCAGGTCAAAAAGCCACCCGTTCCGCAGGCCGGATCCAGAACGCTGTCGCGCAATTCGGGGGCTGTCATTTCGGTCATAAACTGCGTCACGGCGCGGGGCGTGTAGAATTCTCCCGCCGATCCGGCGCTCTGCAGATCCTTGAGAATCTTCTCATAGACTTCCCCAAAGGCGTGCCGGTCTTCGTAGGAATTGAAGTCAACCTCGGCAATCTTGTTCACCACTTGCCGCATGAGGGTGCCGTTTCTCATGTAATTGATTGCGTCTTCGAAGGCCCGCCGCACCACGGCGGCGCGGGGGTCGCTGCCGCGCAGATTCTTGAGCGCGGGAAACATTTCGCGGTCCACAAACCGCAGCAGGGTTTCGCCGGTAATGCCCTCGGGGTTGGCCGCCCAGCTGCGCCAGCGGAGCTTTTTCGGGATTGGAGAGCGGTAACCATTCCGCAAAACGGCCAGCTCTGCATCCTGGTCGTCGAAGATTTTGAGAAACAGCATCCAGGCAAGCTGCCCAATGCGCTGGGCTGCGCCATCCACGCCTGCGTCCTTGCGCATAATCTGCTCAATGGAGCGGATGGTGGTGGAAATCTCACGCGGCATAGAGGGTCTCCGACAGGCCGCGCACTGCTTGCGCGTAGGAATCCGGGCCGCCGAAGAGGCCCACGATTTCCACCGGGGTGCCGAATTGGCTCATGGGATCCACGCGCAACACCTCGGTGTCTTCAATATCCTCAATGCCGCCATCGGCAAACTTGTCCAGCAGCGCGCTCAAAACGGCGCGGGCCTGCTGGCCGTATTTCTCGAAGTAGGCGCTCTGCCGAACGCGCCTTGCGCGCTCGGCGCGGCTCACCAGTGGCTGGTCGAATGCAATGTGGCACACCAGGTCGAAGGGGCCGCAATCCCTGCTGACTTCTGCGGCCAGTGCATCGAAAAACACGCCCTGCCTCTCCAGTTCTGCAATGACGGCCGACTTCTTTTCGGCGCTGGACCACTTGCGCAAGAAATCGTCCAGCGAGGCGAATTGCCTCCTCAGGCTCTTTCTCGTGTAATCGCGCAGGCTCTCGGTAATGAGAGCGCCGTCCGGGCCGATGAACTGAACCCGCTCGGCCAGAACCTCGACTTTGACATCCTGCACATAATATATCAAGCGCTGCGAATCGCCCTCCGGCGGATCGGGCAGCGGCCCCAAACCGGGGGGCGCTGCGTCTTCTCCCTCCGAAACGGGCGGAACCGGCGATTCTCCCTCGCCCGGCTCGAACACATCAATGGGATCGCCGTCAAAGGCCGGATCGGAAAACAGGCGCGTGGCGCCCTTGAAATCCATAATCGTGAAGAAGTGCTTGTTGTAATCCTCGTCAATGCGGGTGCCGCGGCCGATAATCTGCTTGAAAGTGGTCAGCGAATTGATGGTCTGGTCAATTACGATCAGCTTGCAGGTCTTGGCATCTACCCCCGTGCTCATGAGCCTGGATGTGGTTGCAACAACGGGAAAGCTCTGCTCGGGATCTATGAAGGAATCGAGCTGCAGCTTGCCCTCCGGGTTGTCTCCGGTAATTCGGACGACGCAATTGTCGTTGCCCCGCGCGAGATCGCCGACAGCATTGACAAGGGCCGAGCGCATGCGCTCCGCGTGCTCAATGGTCTCGCAGAAGACGATGGTCTTGGCGAAGGGATCGGTTCCCTGCAAAAACTCCGCGACTTTGGCCGCAACAAGCCCGGTGCGCTGCTCCAGAATCAGCACATTGTCCATGTCCCGGCGGTCGTAGGTTCGGTCCTCAATTTCATGTCCCCGGTCGTCGCGCCGCCCGCTTTCCGGACGCCAGCCGAGGAGGTCCCGGTCGAGGTCAATGCGCACCACCCGGTAGGGCGCGAGAAATCCATCTTCAATGCCCTGCTTCAGGCTGTAGGTGAACACCGGCGGGCCGAAGTAGTGAATGTTGGATGCGTATTTCGTCTCTTTGGGCGTGGCCGTCATGCCGATTTGTATGGCGCTGGAAAAGTATTCGAGAATCTCGCGCCACACGGCATCTTCATCTGCGCTGCCCCGGTGGCACTCGTCAATCACCACCAGATCGAAGAAACCCGGCGAGAATTCTTTGTAAATATTCTGCTTTGTCTCTTTTCCGGAGATTGCCTGATACAGGGTGAGATAGACTTCATAGGCTTTGTCCGCCCTGCGTCCCCGGATTTTTGTCATGGCCGGGCCGAAGGGCTTGAAGTCGTTGATCATGGTCTGATCTATGAGAATGTTTCGGTCGGCCAGATAGAGAACCCGATTCACGCGCTGCGCCTGCCGCAGCCGCCAGATGATCTGAAAGGCCGTGTAGGTCTTGCCGGTGCCGGTGGCCATCACCAGCAGAATGCGATTTTGCCCGTTGGCCACGGCCTCAACGGCCCTGTTGACGGCGAGAGACTGGTAATAGCGCGGCTCTTTGCCGCCGTCGTGGTAGTCCTCTGCCAGCGCTTCGGCGCTGTTTGCGCCGACGGGCTGCAGCCCCCGCCAGGCCAGATAGCGCTCCCACAGCAGCTCCGGGCGGGGGAATTCGTCCATGGACAGCCCGGTTTCTGTCTTTCCGGGCTCTGCGGTCTGATCGTGGAACAGGAAGCCATCGCCATTGGAGCTGAACGCGAAGGGAACGCCGAGCATTCCGGCGTAGGCGAGCGCCTGCGGCATTCCGGCGCCAATGGGGTGGGTGTCGTCTTTGGCCTCGACGACGGCGAGCGGAATGTTGGGGCGGTGGTAGAGCACATAATCCGCGCGCTTGCGCCCGCTGCGATCCCGGGAGGCCAGCATTCCCCGAACGCTGATGCGCCCCGGCGTCAGTGTCACTTCCTGGCGAATCTGCAAATCAAGCCGCCACCCCGCCGCCTGAATTGCCGGCGTGATGCGCTGCGCGCAAATGTCCGCCTCGCTGAGTCCGTGCCCGCTCATCCGCTCCTTCCGCCGTGCTGCATTTTAGCCGCCCCCCGCGCGCGCGCCTCGCCCCCCTCCTATCTGTGTTGCGGGGACTGCTTTCTACGAAAAAAGTGGAGTATTCTGGTCATTGCACCTCCTCCGTTCTATCGTCACTTGTGTGCCCCGAAAATTCAACCTGGCTCTCAGCAATCTCCTGTTCAATGTCCTCGAAATCCCTTTTCCGTGAACAAGAACAGCGCGAAATTCACTCAAAATCTTCGGTGATGGAAACATCTCCTGAAGATACTGAGCAGTCCCAATGAGCTGATTCACCGCTCTTCCCACATTGGGGCTGTTCTTCAATTCCAAGGCAACTGCATGGACACCACTTGATGCCTCGTGGAAAATTATGAAATCGCAGTGACTCCGACTCTGAAGCCCCAATGAAGGTTTGTCCATATCGACGATCTGATGCGGTTTCGGCACATTCCCCAAATGCGCAGTGCACCCTTCTCGGCGGCAATTTCGAGCCATGCAGTCTTGGGGAAACCCATCAACCACTTGTCTCAACAAGCCACTCATGCCTCTCCCTCTCCTTGGGTATCGTCCTTGTAATCTGATCCCGGCCGAGGTTCGCGCGCTTGCAATTGATTCTGAAGCTTCGCAGAGCGGTTATACAGCGCCAAATCCACATCTTCATAATCGGGAGGGGAAATTCCCACAACTGAATCGAAGTTGAGTTCCTGCACTGTGGATCCAGAATCTCCTTCTCCCGGCTGAAACAGCCAAGCTCCGACTTCCTCAGGGTGCAAAACAGGGGAACTGGCCTCTTCGGATTCACTCTCCTCCCCCTGCAACTGCCCTTCACGCATGAGATTGGAGATTTCCTGCAACAGCCATTCACTATGTGTGGTGATGATCACCTTGACATCGTTGCGGACCAATTCTGCGAGAACGGCGGCCAGTTTCGTTTGCGCTGCCGGATGCAAATGAGCCTCGGGTTCCTCTATGATTAGGACGTCTCCCCGGGAAACATGACCGCGCAAGAACAAGATAATCGGCGCAAGCTCCGCGACCATAGAGGAGGTCCGTGCAAGTCCAATATCTTGCGCCGCCCCCTTTGGGCGATACACAAACCCCGGATAGTCCAGTGTAGAGGAAAAGTCGGCTCTGATTTCCCCCGAAAGGATATCATTTTCCATCGAGTCTGCAACTCGGGCCAGCTCTTTGTGCGCACGCCTAAAAGGAGATCCCCAACGCGCGCCCCAACGTATTCCACGACGTTCTTCTTTATAGAGAATGATCTTCTGAAGAAAATCGGCAATTACACCCGATAGCGTCGGCAATTGAATTCGCTCAAATCCAGCACGAACAGAACGTGCAACAAGAGAGCTCGCAATCACTCGATGCGCCTGCATCATTCCACTTCGAGCTGCGGGGAGATAATGCACATCTCCAAAATCCAAAAGAGTTTCTTTCAAGTAGCCTTCAAAAAAAGAAGCCAATCTATGCAATCTATAAGCAGCGGAAATTTGCCTTGAGTCTTTGTGTGGGCTAGTGAATGGAATCCTCGTGAGGAAATTAACCCGTTCTTGATCCGTAGCTTCAAAAACGGAAAAATCTGAGATGTTTCCATCGCATACAAATTCTTGTCCCCTAACAGACACGGAAAAATCCCAAAACGGCTTGTTCTGCCTGCTCCTACTTGCAATGATTTTCATGGGCTGGGGATCCGAACTCGAGCGAATCAAGTGGCCTACCGGAATGATGTCGAAGCACCGCATTAGCTCACGATCAAGAATGCCTCCCAAGAACTCCTGATCGCGAATCATCTTGCGAAGGTGGCTTCGAGACAACTCAGGGAAGTCCGAAACCATGACAGCCCGTTTCATGTTTTCCACAATTTCCTGCAATTTCTCCGCTTCCTCTCTGAATCGATCCTCCTCTCCATCTCGCAAAGATCCGAAATCAAAGCGGCGAGACTCGAAATAGTGCAAATTCTCCCAGCTTCGCAGGAAGGCATAGATCAGAATTGCCATATAGGACTTCCCTGTGTTGCTCGGTCCAACGAAGATTGTCAACGGGCGCAGGTCAATCTCGGCGCTCGCCAGCGGGCCGAAATTGGTGACGGCGAACTTGAGATTCAGGGGCTCCGCGCGCATCGCCATAGCCGAGCATCATAACACTATTCCGGCGCCTCCGGCAAGGGGCCCTGGTGGCAGGCGCGGGGGCAGAGGAGGTGGGGATTGGTATTCGACGCAGCGGCCCACAGCGAAGAGGCCGACGATGGCGCCGTCGGCAGGCCGAGGGCGGCGCGCCCGGCCCGGTGCTGGGTATGCTGGAAGCCATTGGCGCGCCAGAGGCCGCGCAGGGGGGCTGACGCTGGAGCTTTTGGACTTTGTGCTGCTCTGTGCGGCGGCTTTTGCCACGGCGGTGCTCTCTGCTGTGGTGGGGATGGCGGGGGGCATTACGCTGCTGGCGGCGATGCTGCTGTGGCTGCCGCCGCTGGTGGTGATTCCGCTGCACGGCGTAATCCAGCTCGCCTCGAACGGCTCGCGCACCTGGTTTCAGCGGCGGCACGCGCGCTTCGATATTTTGTGGCGCTACGCGTTGCTGCTGCTGCCGGGTGGCTTGGCAGGGCTCGCCGTGGCGCGCAGTTTGCCCGAAGAGGGGCTGCGCGCAGCCATCGCCGGGTTTGTGCTGCTGGCGACATGGGTGCCGGTGGCGCGCGCAAGGTGGCGCGCCTCTCGCCGCGCGGGTGTTCGCGCGGATGTCGCGGCGGGCGACGGCGGGGGTGCGGCGGCGGGCGGGAAACGCGGCGCAGCGGAGGGCGGCGAAGGCGCGGGGGGAACTGCGCAGCTTTGGCGGCGCTTTCTGCCGCTGGGCGCGGCGGCGGGGTTTTTGAATGTGACCATCGGCGCGGTGGGGCCGCTCATCGCGCCGTTCTTTTTGAACATCGGCCTGCGCCGCCAGGCCCTGGTCGGCACCAAGGCCGCCTGCCAAACGCTCGGGCATTTGGTGAAGCTGGCGATCTTTGGCGGCGCGGGGTTTGCGTTCCACGAGCATTTGCCGCTGCTGGTTGGCGCGTGCCTGTGCGTGCTGGCGGGCACCTGGCTCGGCAGCCGCTTGCTGGAGCGCGCAAGCGAGTCGCTCTTCATCGCGCTTTACCGGGGTGTGCTGACGCTGATTGCACTGCGCCTGGCGGGCAGCGCGCTGCTGGCGTAGGCGCGGCCGGCCAAAGCGCGGCGGGGCGGCTCAGTCCGGTTGGGGTTGCGCGGACCAGGCGCGGCGGCCGACCAGCCAGGTTTCCACGGGAACGCCTGCAGAATTGAGAATGGCGAAATCGGCCCGTGCGCCGGGGCGCAGTGTGCCGCGCTGCGACTCGATGCCGAGAATGCGCGCCGGGCGCAGTGTGGCAGCTGCGACGGCTTCGAGTTGGCTCATTGCGCCAAAGGCGGCGGCGTTGCGAACGGCCCGGTCCATGCTGAGCGAGCTGCCAGCCAGCTTTGCGGGCGCTGCGGTGGCGGGCGTGGCGGCCGATGCGGCGGACGGCGCGCCGGGTGTGGCGGGCGCTGTGCCGCGCGCGCTGGCCGCGTCGCCAGTGCCAGTAACGCCGGTGGAATCGGTGGCGGCGCGCAGCCAGATGGCGCGGCCGTCGTCGTGCAGCGCGCCCGAGCCAAAACCGGCGAGCGCGGCGGCGGGCTCCGATGCGGCTGGCGCGCTGCCGGACGCGGATGAGGCAGGCGCGACACCGGGCGCAGCGGCGGGCAACTCAATGCGGTCCGTAATGAGCGCCAGCCCGTCGCCCTTGGCGCGGGCGGCCAGGCGCACCATGTGCGGATCCACATGCAGGCCGTCGCAAATCAGGTCGCAACTCAGGCGGTCTTCGGCCAGCGCCGTGCCCGCCAGTCCGGGGGCGCGGTGGTGAATGCCGCCCATGGCGTTGAAGAGATGCGTCACATGGCTCGCGCCGCCCGCCACCGCGCGGGCTACCTGCTCTGCCTGCGCCAGCGAGTGCCCCAGCGCCGCCACAATGCCGCGCCGCGCCAGCTCGGCCTGCAGCGCCGCCGCGCCCGCCATCTCGGGGGCAAAGGTGACCATGCGCACCAGCGATTCGGCGCAATCCAGCAGCGCCGCGCCCTCCGCCACCTCGAAGGGGCGAATGCCCGGGCGCGGCTGCGCCCCCGCCGCCCCAGGGTTGATCCACGGCCCCTCCAGATGCAGGCCGAGCACCGAGCCGCCCGCCGCCTCGCAGGCGCGGGCCAGAGCAGCCACCCGCGCCCGCAGCTCCGGCGCGGGCCAGGCCACGGTGGTGGGCAAAAAGCCCGTCACCCCATCGCGCAGCAGGCGCTGCGCCGTGCGCGCAAGGCGCTGCGCCAGCGCATCCGGCGGCGCATCCGCCGCCTCAAAAATCAGCGCGCCGTGGTAATGCAAATCCAGAAACCCCGGCGCCAGCGCCCGCCCCGCCAAATCCACGCAGAGCGCATCCCCCGGCGCACCCGCACCCGCCCCCCGCCGCTCCGCAATGCGCCCATCTACCACCAGCACCCCCCCCGCCGCCGCCGCCGGAGCCTCCGGGTCGAGCAGAACGCCGCCATGTAGAAAAATGCGGTTGGGCTGGGCCAATTGGGCCATGCGTGATACCTTACCTGACTACAATCCACAGAGCGGCAAGCCAAAGAGTCGAAAGGAAAATCCTTGAAGAAGATCAAAAAGAAGAAGACCGCAGTTCGGAAGGAGGGGATCGTCTATATCCTCACCAACCCATCCATGCAAGGTCTCGTGAAAATTGGCAAGACTGGCCCAATGGCCAAGGATCTGGAAAGGCGCATCAAGGCACTAGACAATACGAACGTCGCTTTTCCGTTCGAGTGCTATTACGCTGCCAAGGTTACGGATGCAAGCTACACAGAAAAGAAGATGCACATCGCGTTTTCCTCCATGCGAGTGAAGCGCGCACGCTCCCGAAGGGAGTTTTTCGAAATGGATGCTGCCCACGCAAAGGCTGCTCTGATGATTGCTCGCGGTGAGGATATGACTCCACGGGATGACGAGACTCCCAAAAAGAAATCCCGAAAGGCCCGCAGTAAGACCCGACGAGGAAATTTCAAGTTCAGCGCTCTGAAATTGCGCCGCGGGATGCGACTCCAATATCGAATGGATCCGAATGAATTTTGCACAATTGAGAGCGACACTACTGTCATATTTGGAGGAAAGGAAATGTCATTGTCTGCTGCCGCAGGCAAAATCCAAAAGCGAAGAGGCCGAGTGCAGAGGGTCTCGGGCCCTAATTATTGGCTATATCACGGGGAAACGCTCAAGGCACGACAATTGCGGATGTCAAATTCGTGAAAATCGAAATCTGCTTTGGAAAACCGCACATAGAGCTACTCCGCATACCTGCTTGTTGGTGGCAGTGTGGGGGTAGGCACCTCGGCAAGTCGCCGCGCCGCGTGCGACCATCTGCCATAATCACGCCTAGCGACTAGACACCGAATTTTGTGTATTTTTGTCATGCAGCACACCGGATATGTGATACACTGAGCGGGTGGCGGCGTGCAAAGAGCCTATCGCTCCACGCTGTGGGCCAAGCCGCAAGGAGCCAAATAAGAATGTCGCAGCAACAGGAACCTTCCATACTTCTCTCCGATGGCAAGAAGAAGCAGGTCCTCGCGGATTTGTTCGCGCAGTGCCGCGCACGTGGGACCATGATCTTTACCAACGAAGAGGTGTCCGAGACCGCAGACCGTATCGGATTCGAGAACCCTTACGACGCAGTCAATATCGACCAAATCTCACAAATCCCGGACGTCATGCGGAAGGCGGATTTCACGCTCATCCACGTCGGCGAGGGCGCATATATGTTTGTGCGCGGATTGTCTACGGCCTTCCATGAATTCGAGCCTATCCCAAGCAACTGCGTGTTTATGCGAAAATACCGCCACGGCATTCTAGACGAATTGGACACCAGCAAAGACGACATTCTCTCTGTAGGGATGAACCAGCGCATCTTGCCCGATTTCCTACCCGACGAGTTTGCGGCGATTCCCAATATCTACAACACCCGCCCTACCAAAAAGAGCCTAGACTACACTTTCAATGAAACGCCTATCCAAGCGACAAACCTCCAGATTGAAATGGACATGGCCTGCGAATACGATAACTGTGTGACCATATTCAAGGGAAAGAGTGTGCCCACGCCAGATTTTCCTGTCCATCAATTGTTTCACCCGTGGCTCTACTTCACCACTCTGCGCGAAAACGGGGAAATTGAATCAAAGGGGCTTGGTTGCTGCTACCTCATGCACTTCACACAAGGCGAGGCTCTCGTCGTTCGCTTGTATATGTACGAATTTGGCAAGAAGAATCCCGCATCAATTTCTCTCAAAAGGTGCGCAGAATACAGACTTGCTCGCCCCTAAATCCTATTTTCGAGAGAATCTTGTTCACACAATCGAAACAGGGGATATGTGTATATCCACAACGATGCCTATTTCTCCGATTGCTCGCTGGCGGCGATGCGGGCCAGGGCGCGGGAGTAGTCTTCCTGGTATTGCTGGTAGGCCTCTTCGCCCTCGGCGGTGGCGCGCATCTCTTCGAGTTGGCGCTGGGCGCGGTCGCGGGCAATGCGGGCGCGGTCCAGGTCAATCTCGTGGGCGAACTCGCAGCTTCCCACCATGACGGCGACCGAGTCGCCGTGCACTTCGGCGAAGCCGCGCGAAATGGCGGCGTGCAAAGTCTCGCCGCCGGGCTTGGCAATGCGCAGCGCGCCGGCTTGCAGCGCAGTCAAGAAGACCTCGTGGCCGGACAGCACGCCGAACTCGCCCTCGGCGCCGGGCAGCACAATGCTCTCGGCGCTGCCCTCGAAGGCCCGGCCCTCGGGGGTCACCACGCTCACTTCCACCGCCATTGGTTTCTCCCGCCTGCCCGCGCGGCTACGCCATCGCCTTGGCGTTTTCGCGCACTTCCTCGATGGCGCCGGCCATGAAGAATGCCTGCTCGGGCAGGTCGTCGCATTTGCCGTCCAAAATCTCCTTGAAAGAGCGGACGGTGTCCGAAAGGCGCACATAGACACCGGCGCGGCCGGTGAATTGCTCGGCCACATGGAAGGGCTGCGAAAAGAAGCGCTCGATCTTGCGCGCCCTGGAGACGACGAGTCGGTCCTCCTCGCTCAGCTCGTCCATGCCGAGAATGGCGATGATGTCCTGCAGGTCGCGGTATTTCTGCAGGGTCTGCTGGCAATCGCGGGCTACCTGGTAGTGCTCTTCGCCCACCACCTGCGGATCGAGAATGCGGCTGGTGGAATCCAGCGGATCCACCGCCGGATAGATGCCGAGCTCGGAGATGCGCCGGGAGAGCACGGTGGTGGCGTCGAGATGGGTGAAGGCCGTGGCCGGCGCCGGGTCGGTCAGGTCGTCGGCGGGCACATAAATGGCCTGCACCGAGGTGATGGAGCCCTTGGTGGTGGAGGTAATGCGCTCCTGCAGCTCGCCCATATCGGTGGAGAGCGTGGGCTGATAGCCCACCGCCGAGGGAATGCGCCCGAGCAGCGCCGACACTTCGGAGCCCGCCTGGGTGAAGCGGAAGATGTTGTCAATGAACAGCAGCACATCCTTCCCTTCGGCGTCGCGGAAATACTCCGCAGCGGTAAGCGCCGAAAGGCCCACGCGGGCGCGCGCGCCGGGCGGCTCGTTCATCTGCCCATAGACCAGCGCCGTCTTGTCGAGCACGCGGCTGCCGTCGGAGAGCTTCGATTCCATCATCTCGTTCCAGAGATCGTTGCCCTCGCGGGTGCGCTCGCCCACGCCGCCGAACACCGAATAGCCCGCGTGCTCTTTGGCGATGTTGTTGATGAGCTCCATAATGACGACGGTCTTGCCCACCCCCGCGCCGCCAAAGAGCCCCACCTTGCCGCCCTTGGGATAGGGCGCGATCAGATCCACCACCTTGATGCCCGTTTCCAGCGGCTCCACATTCACCGACTGGTCCACGAACTCCGGCGGCTCGCGGTGAATGGGCAGGCGGGTGTCGCTTTCGATGGGGCCGCGCTCATCCACCGGGTCGCCCACCACATTCACAATGCGCCCCAGCGTGGCGGGGCCCACCGGAATGCGAATCACATCGCCAGTGTTGGTGACGGGCTGCTCGCGCACCAGGCCCTCGGTGGTGTCCATGGCGATGGTGCGCACGGTGTTCTCGCCCAGATGCTGCGCCACCTCCAGCACCAATCCGTCGGCCGCGCCGTCGGTCCCGGCGTTGGTGGTGCGCAGCGCCGTGTAGATTTCCGGAAGCTCGCCGGGCGGAAACTCCACATCCACCACCGGGCCCATGACCTGCGTGATCTTGCCGGCCTGCTTGCCAGCCTGTGCGCTTTGCGGCATTGAAGTCTCCTCCTTAGAGCGCTTCCGCCCCCGACACGATCTCCACCAGTTCCCTGGTGATGGCCGCCTGCCGGACGCGGTTGAATTGAAGTGTGAGATTGCGGATCAACTCTTCGGTGTTGCGCGTGGCGCTTTCCATGGCCGCCATGCGCGCGGCGTGCTCGCCCGCCTGGTTCTCCAGCAGCGCGCGGTAAATGGCGAACTCCAGCGCCTGCGGCACCAGCACGGCGAGCAGGCCTCGCGCGGAGGGCTCAATCTCGTAGGGCGCTGCGCCGCCGCCGGATTCGGATTCGGCGGGCGCGGCCGCCTCGGCCGCCTCGGCCGACTCGGCAATCTCCCGCTCTGCCGAAAGCGGCAGCAGGACATCGGCGCGGGGGCGCTGGGTCAGCGCCGATACGAACTCGTTGTAAATCACCAGCGCGCCGTCAATCTCCCCGGACTCGTAGCGGCCGGCCAGGTGCTCGGCCATCTCCGCGGCGGCGGCGGTGCCCGCCCCGCCCTCAAAGCTCTGCACGATTTCGCGGCGGCGCTGAAAGTAGTCGCGGGCCTTGCGCCCGGCGGTGCTCAGCACCACCTGGCCGAAGGCCGGGCCGCGCTGCGCAATCTCGCGCTCGGCGCGCTTGATGGCGTTGCTGTTGAAAGCGCCGCAGAGCCCGCGGTCCGAAGTCACCACCACCACTTCCAGCGTGCGCGCCTGCGCGTGTTCCTGCAGCAGCGGGTGGTCGGCCTCTTTCTGCCGCCTGCCGATTTCGCCGAGGGTGGCGAACATCTTCTGCGCGTAGGGGCGCGCGGCGATAATGGCATCCTGCGCGCGGCGCAACTTCGCCGCCGCCACCATGCGCATGGCGGAGGTGATCTGCTGCGTCTTTTCGACGGAGCCGATGCGCCGCTTGATGTCCTTCAGCGAGGCCATCGCTCAGGCCGCTGCGCCCGGCTGAAACACATTGGTGAAGGAATCCAGCGCGCGCGCCAAATCGCCCGCCGCCGCCTCGTCGAGCCGGCCGGATTCGCGGATGCGCTGCAGCAGCTCTGCGTGCTCCGAGCGCATATAGGCGAGCATTTCCTGCTCGTAACGCGCGATGTCCGTGAGCGCGAGGTCGCGCACCCAGGATTTCTCCGCGCCGGCGGGGGGCGTGCAGGCGAAGATGGAAACCACCTGCTCTTCCACCGGCAGCGGCTGGTATTGCCCCTGCTTCAGCATTTCGGTCTGCCGCGCGCCGTTGGCGAGCTGCTCCTGGGTGGCGCGGTCCAGATCGCTGCCGAACTGCGCGAAGGCCGCCATTTCGCGGTATTGCGCCAGCGCCAGCTTGAGCTGGCCCGCCACCGACTTCATCGCCTTGGTCTGCGCGTCGCCGCCCACGCGGCTCACCGAAATGCCCACATTGATGGCAGGCCGCACTCCCGCGTTGAACAGATCCGTCTCCAGAAAGATCTGCCCATCGGTGATGGAGATCACATTCGTCGGAATGTAGGCGGAGACATCGCTGGCCTGGGTCTCGATGATGGGCAGCGCCGTCAGCGAGCCACCGCCCAGCGAATCGTCCAGCTTGGCGGCGCGCTCCAGCAACCGCGAGTGCAGGTAGAAGACATCGCCGGGATATGCCTCGCGCCCCGGCGGCCGGCGCAGCAGCAGCGAAAGCTGGCGGTAGGAAACGGCCTGCTTCGAGAGATCGTCATAGACGATCAGCGCGTGCTTGCCGTTGTCGCGGAACCATTCGCCCATGGCGCAGCCGCTGTAAGGCGAAATGAATTGCAGCGTGGCGGGATCGCTGGCCGTCGCCGCCACCACAATGGTGTATTCCATGGCGCCGTGCTGGGTGAGCTTGTCCACCACCTGCGCCACCGTGGATTGCTTCTGCCCCGTCGCCACATAGACGCAGAACACATCGGTGTTCTTCTGATTGATGATGGTGTCCACGGCAATGGCGGTCTTGCCGGTCTGGCGGTCGCCAATGATCAGCTCGCGCTGGCCGCGGCCAATGGGCGTCATGGCGTCAATGGCCTTGAGCCCGGTCATCAGCGGCTCTTGCACCTTCTTGCGCGCCACAATGCCCGGCGCCTTGAGCTCGACGCGGCGGAATTCGCCGGTGGAAATGGCCCCCTTGCCGTCAATGGGCTTGCCCAGCGCGTCCACCACGCGGCCGAGCAGCGCTTCGCCCACCGGCACCTCGACAATGCGCCGGGTGCGGCGCACCAAATCGCCCTCCTTGATGTGCAGGTCTTCGCCCATCACGGCGATGCCCACATTGTCCTCTTCCAGGTTCAGCACCATGCCCTGCACGCCGCCGGGAAACTCGACCAGCTCGCCGGCCATTGCGCTGGTGAGTCCGTAGGCGCGGGCGATGCCGTCGCCCACCGACAGCACCGAGCCGGTCTCGGCCACATCCATCTCGCGGCCGTAGTCCTCAATCTCGCGCCTCAGAATGTCGGTGATTTCTGCGGGTCGAATCTCTGCGGGCATCTGCTCCCCTGCCGGCCCTGCGGGCCTTGTTTGTGTTGGTCAGGCGCCGGCCAGTCCGGCGCGCAGGCGCTGCAGCCGGGTGCGCAGGCTGCCGTCGAAAACGCTGTCGCCCACCTGCGCCACCAGGCCGCCGATCAGCGCGTCATCCACTTCAATCTCAAGGGTCACCTGCCGCCCGGTGCGGGCGGAAAGCGCCGCGCGCAGGCGCTCTTGCTGCGCCTGGCTGAGCGGCGCGGCGCTGGTGACCTGCGCGGTGCAGCGCCCCGCCGCGTCTTCGGCCAATTGCGCGAAGGCATCGGCGACGGCTGCCAGGTCTATCAGCCGCCGCCGGTCAATCAGGTAGGCGCAGAAATCGCGGAGCAGCGCGCTGCTCTGCAAGCGCCCGGCCACGCCGTTCAGCACCGCGCGGCGCGCCGCCGCCGGATGCAGCGGCTGAAGCAGCACCTCGCGCAGCGCCGGGCTCTGCGCCAGCAGCTCGCGCAGCGAAGAGAGTTCGCCGCGCAATTGCGCCACGCAATCGCGCTGCCGGGCGATTGCAAAGAGCGCTTTGGCATAGCGCCGCGCCGCCGCCGACCGCGCCATCAGCCCGCGCCGCCTTCCCGCGCCACGCCGGATTCGCCCCCGGACTCCAGCGCGGCGATGAACTCGTCGAAGAGGCGGCTCTGGTCCGCCGCGCTTACCTGCTCGCGCAGCAGCTGCTCCGCCTGTCCGGCGGCGCGCAGCGCCGTTTCGCGCCGCATGGCGTCCTGGGCCTGGCGAAGCTCCCGGCGCGCCACCGCCTCGGCGTTGCTCTCGATGCGCTGCGCCGCCGCCTCGGCCCGGGCGACGATGCTCTGCGCCTCGCCCTCCGCCCCGCGCCGGGTGGCCTCCCGAATGCGCTGGGCCTCGGCGTCCAGGCCCTGCGTCCTGCCGCGCCACTGGGCCAGCCGCTCCCGGGCGTCGCGCAGCAGCTGCTCGCCCTGCTCAATGCCCTGGGCAATGCGCCCGCGCCGCTCGGCCAGGTAGGCCCGCGCCGGCTTGCGCGCGAAGTAGATCAGCACGCCCACCAGCAGCGCCAGGTTCAGCGCCTCCCAGGCAAAGCCCGCAGCGCCCTCGGCGGCGGCGTGTGCCCGGGCCGGCAAAAACAGCGGGGCCAGCAGGCCCAGCACGCGAAGCGGGCGGAGCGGGAAAGACGGGCGGAGCGAAAAGCGCGCGTTCACGAGAGCGGCCTGCCGAGCACGCGGGCGGCCATATCGCGGGCCAGTCCGGCGCACTGCTGCTCCAGCTCTGCGCGGGCGGCGGACACGGCCCGGCCGCGTGTGTCGCGCAGCTCGCCAATGCGGCGCTCCGAAGCCTCGCGGGCCGCGGCGGAGAGCCGCGTCTGCTCGCGGCGCGCCTCGTCCAAAGCTTCCCGGCGCAGGCCCTCGGCCTGCTGACGAGCTTCGGCCACGGCGCTCTCGTAGCGGGCCTGCATGGAGTCGGCCTGCGCCGATGCCTCTCCGGCCTCGCGGCGCGCACCCGCGCTGCGCCGCTCGCGCTCGTCCAGCACGCCCAGCAGCGGATCGAAGAGCAGGCGCTTGGCCGGAAACACCAGCGCGGCAAAGAGCACAACCAAATGCAGCCACTCGCTGCCAATCAGCCGCTGCCACAGCGGCCCCGCGCTGCGCCCGGCCACCATATCGTCGAGCAGGTCGGGGAAGACGGTGAAGGAATCGCCCCCCGCCGCAACGGCCGGCCCCGCAAAGAGGAGCAGCGCCGTGCAGGGCAAAATCCCGAGAAGCGTTCGCGCAGTCATTGCCTTCCAAGTGCTGCCGCTCGGGCCTGTCCCCGCCTGCCGGTGGGGGTCTGAATGTTGGACAAGCGCGCCGGTTGCGTGGAGCCGCGCGGGCAAGCCGGATACCGGGCCGGCTCGCCGCGCGCGATTCTTGCAAACCGCGCCGCCCCGCGCCAGCGCCTAGCCGGCCGCTTCGAGGATGGCTTCGGCAATGCGGTGCAGCTCTTCCGGCGAGTGGTAGCTGACTTCGAGCTTGCCGCGCTGCGCGCCGGGAATGCGCACTTTCGCCTGCAGCCGCGTTTCCAGGCGGCGCACCAGGTCGCGCAAATCCACATCCGCCGCGCCCGGGCTTGCGCTTGCGGCGGCGGGGCGGCGGGCGCGCTTGCCGCGCCGGGGGGCGGGGGCCATGTGGCGGGCGGCGTCCTCGGTCTGGCGGACGCTGAGTCCTTCGGCTGCGATGCGGCGGCGCAATTGCTGCCGCTGTGCCGGGGCCGTCAGGCCCAGCAGCGCCTTGGCGTGGCCGGGGCTCAGCGCTCCCGTCTCCACCTCTTCCTGCAGCTCGCGCGACAGGTCGAGCAGCCGCAGGTGGTTCGCCACGCTGGAGCGGGCCAGGCCCAGGCGGCGGCCCATCTGCTCCTGCGTCCAACCGGCGGCGGCCAGCGCGCGGAAGGCGTGGGCCAGTTCCAGCGCGTTCAGATCCGCGCGCTGCACATTCTCCACCAGGGCGAGCTCCAGCAGCGCATCGGGGGCGGTTTCCTGGATGGTGGCGGGGAGGGTGCGGCGGCCCGCCTGTTTGGCGGCGCGCCAGCGGCGCTCTCCCACAACCAGCTCGAAGCGCGCGGCTGCGCCCGGCGGCGCATGGCGCACCACCACCGGCTGCAGCACGCCGTGGCGGCGGATTGAGTCCGCCAGGGTCTTGAGGGCGCGCGGCTCGAAGCGGCGGCGCGGCTGCTCCGGGTTGGGCGCGATGTCCGCAACCGGCAGCTCCGCGGGCGCGGGCGCAGCCGGCGCGGCGGGCGCGGCGGACGCGGCGCGGCG
>JAPPPQ010000021.1 GCA_028817435.1 Deltaproteobacteria bacterium | reverse complement strand
GGTCCTAAGGTAGCGAAATTCCTTGTCGGGTAAGTTCCGACCTGCACGAATGGCGTAACGACTTCCCCACTGTCTCAACCAGGGACTCAGCGAAACTGAATTGCCGGTGAAGATGCCGGCGACCCGCGGCAGGACGGAAAGACCCCGTGCACCTTTACTACAGCTTCGCAGTGATCATCGGCTCAGCATGTGTAGGATAGGTGGGAGGCTTTGAAGCCGGGACGCCAGTTTCGGTGGAGCCAACCTTGAAATACCACCCTTTTTGCGCTGCTGATCTAACCCAGACCCGTAATCCGGGCCGGGGACATTGCGTGGTGGGTAGTTTGACTGGGGCGGTCGCCTCCCAAAAGGTAACGGAGGCGCGCGATGGTTCCCTCAGGCTGATTGGCAACCAGCCGCAGAGTGCAAAGGCATAAGGGAGCTTGACTGCGAGACTGACAAGTCGAGCAGGTGCGAAAGCAGGTCTTAGTGATCTGGTGGTTCCGCATGGAAGGGCCATCACTCATCGGATAAAAGGTACGCCGGGGATAACAGGCTTATCTCCCCCAAGAGTTCACATCGACGGGGAGGTTTGGCACCTCGATGTCGGCTCGTCACATCCTGGGGGTGAAGCGGCTCCCAAGGGTTCGGCTGTTCGCCGATTAAAGTGGCACGCGAGCTGGGTTCAGAACGTCGTGAGACAGTTCGGTCCCTATCCGCCGTGGGCGTAGGAGATTTGAGGGGATCTGCCCCCAGTACGAGAGGACCGGGGTGGACGAGCCTCTGGTGTACCGGTTGTTCCGCCAGGAGCACCGCCGGGTAGCCACGCTCGGAAGGGATAACCGCTGAAAGCATCTAAGTGGGAAGCCCGCCCCAAGACGAGATCTCCCCGGGACTTCGGTCCCCTGAAGGGCCGTCCGAGACGAGGACGTTGATAGGCCGGAGGTGGAAGCGCAGCAATGCGTGGAGCTGACCGGTACTAATCGCCCGTGAGGCTTGACCATTTGTGCCCGTGCAACGGGCGCAGGCAGGCTCGGAGCACTGCACCGCTTGGCCCGGAAAGCTGTTCGATGGTCGAAGACCAACAGTTTTCCCACCGTCCATGGAGCGGGGGCCACACCCGTTCCCATTCCGAACACGGAAGTTAAGCCCCGCATCGGCGATGGTACTGCCGGGTTTCCCGGTGGGAGAGTAGCTCGACGGTGGGATCTGCTGGCAAGAGGCCCCGGAGCGCAGCTCCGGGGCCTCATTTGTTTTTGCGCCATTCCTCTGGCGGCTGGCAGCGGAAGCTCAGTTCGATTCGCCGCGCCAAACGACGCGATACACGGCGCCGGCATAGTCGTCGGAGATGAAGATGGCGCCGTCCGGCGTCTCGGCGGCGTCCACCGGCCGGCCGATCACATCCTCGTCCTCCAGGAAGCCCCAGAGGAAGTCGCGTGAGCGGATCGTTCCGTCTGGCGCCCAGTGCAGCGACACCACCTTGTAGCCATCCTTTTTCGTGCGGTTCCAGGAACCGTGCAGCCCGACCAGCGCGCTGTTCTCGTAACCGGGGGGGGCGTGCCGCAGGAAGCGGATGCCGAGCGGCGCGTTGTGCGCCGGAAAATCGAAGGCCGGTGGAATTGAGGCCAGGGCGCGAGCCTCGAAGCCGGCGCCCAGATCGGGATCGAGGACCCGCGCGCCGTTCGCCACGGGCCAGCCGTAGTCGCCGTCTTCCACCACCAGGTTCAGCTCACAGGGCGGGAAGTCGTCGCCCAGCAGATCGCGGCCGTTGTCGGTGGCGTAGAGATCGCCGCTGCCGGGCTGCCAGTCGTAGCCCGAAGAATTGCGCAGCCCGGTGGCGTAGATGTGCCCGCCGCTGCCGTCGGGGCGGAAGCGCAGCATTGCGCCGCGCCGCTCATCTTTCTCGAAGCACACATTGCAGCTCGAGCCGATGGCCGCGTAAAGCCAGCCGTCAGGCCCGGCGCGCACCATGCGCCGCCAGTGATTTCCGCCGTTCGGCAGGCCCGTCACAATGCGCTCGAGTTCGCCCTGCACGCGCCCCGCCTGCACATCGAAGCGGATGCGCCCCAGCGCGGAGCCTTCGGCGATGTAGAGCCAGCCGTCCCGCAGATCCAGGCCGTGGGGCCGGTCGAGTTCGCTGAGCAGCGCGCGTTGCCCGTCGGGCCGCCCGTCGCCATCGCCGTCGCGTTCGAGCAGCAGCACCGCGCTCTGCTGCGGCGACGAAACCAGAAGGTCGCCGGCCTCCGTCGCAACCAGCATACGCGCCCCCGCCACCTCGGCGTAGAGCGACGCAGAGAAGCCCTCTGCCGCGCGGATGCGCTGCCCGAAGAGCTCCTCTGAGGGCACCCGCACCGAAGCAGCGATGAGCGTGCTGCGGATGGGTGCGTTGAACACATAGGCGTCGGGCCACATCAGCCTGCAGGCGGTGAAACCCGCCACACAGGCCAGCACCAGCAGGCCCCCGCGCAACAGCCACTTCGCCATTTCCCCAGTGTATCCCATCCCGCCCCACGGGGCCGCCTCCGGCAGCGGCCCCGGCGGCTCTTGACTTCCCGCGCCGAAACCGGAAAATACCGGCCAGCCCGCCACCCCCCCCTGCGCGGGGACTGAACCCCGGCGGCCCGGAAGGCAATATGGCGCTACGCATTCGCAAAGGCGATCTCGTGCAGGTGATCAGCGGGGCCGACCGCGGCAAGCGGGGCCAGGTGCTGGCGGTGGACCGCGCGCGCGCGCGGCTGCGGGTGGAGGGCGTGCGCATGCAAAAGCGCCACCTCAAGCCGGGCCGCAGCGGCGCCCGCACCGGCGGCATCATCGAGCGCGAGGGCTACATCCACGCCTCCGTCGTCATGCTCGTGGATCCCAAGTCCGATGCGCCGGGGCGCTTCCGCATTGAGCGGCGCGATGGCCGCGCCGTGCGCGTCTTTGTGAAGAGCGGCGAGCCCGCACCGGAACCGCAGAGCGGCTAGGAGATTTCCGCATGGCCAAACAGGGAAAGAAGAAGGGCAAGCGCGAGAAGATCAAGCTCGAGTCCAGCGCCGGCACCGGGCACTTTTACACCACCAGCAAGAACCGCACCAGCATGACCCACAAGCTCGAGATCAAGAAGTTCGATCCCCGCGCCCGCCGCCATGTCCTCTACAAGGAGACCAAGCTCAAGTAGCGCCGTCCGTTTCGGTTCAGCGCAGGTCGGGGAGGGTGTAGCCCTCGCTCTGCAGGGCGGCGCGAATGGTCTTCTTGTCAATCTTGCCGGTGGAGGTGAGGGGGATCTCGTCCCGGAACAGCACCTCGTCCGGCGCCTGCCACTTGGCGAAGCGGGCGAGGCAGTGCTGTTGAATCTCCTGCTCGCCGATCCCGGCGCCGGGCGCGCGCACCACAATGGCGATGGGGCGCTCGTCCCACTTCGGGTGCGGCGCCGCCACCACGGCGGCCTGGGCCACGCCCGGCAGCGCGCAGATGTGATTCTCCAGATCTATGGAGCTGATCCACTCGCCACCGCTCTTGATCAGGTCCTTTGAGCGGTCGGTGAGCACCAGGTATTCCTCGGAGTCAATGACGCCCACATCGCCGGTCACCAGCCAGTCCCCGTGGAATTTGTCGGGTTGCGGATCGTTGTAGTATTCGGAGCAGATCCACGGGCCGCGGATCAGCACTTCGCCGACGCTCTTGCCATCGTGGGGCAGCGGCTTCCAGTTTTCGTCCACAACCTGCAATTCGAGCCCCGGTATCAGCATTCCCGCCTTGCCCTGATTGGCGACATGCTCCTCGGCGGGGGTGGAAAGCTGCGAGCGCTTGGCGATGCGGCGCGCATAGGTGGCGAGGGGATTGGTCTCCGTCATGCCCCAGCCCTGGATCACCTCCACGCCGAGCTCGTCCCAGAACCAGCGGATCAACTCCAGCGGCGGCGCCGATCCGCCGCAGGTAATGCGGTCGAGCTTGGCCAGATCCCAGCGCCCCGGGTTCTGCTCAATGGCGGCGCGCACGCCCTGCCAGATGGTGGGCACGCCCGCCGAGAAGTTCACCTGCTCCTGCGCCATCAGGTCGAGCAGCGCCTCGGGCTGCATGAAGCGGTGAGGCAGAACCTGTTTGGCGCCCAAAGTGAGCGCGCTGAAGGGGATGCCCCAGCTCATCGCGTGAAACATCGGCACGATCTCCTGCACAATGTCCACCGCCGAGAGTTCGAAAACATCGGTCATGCACTGCGCCATGGTGTGCAGGTAGGTGGAGCGGTGCGTGTAGAGAACGCCCTTGGGATTGCCCGTGGTGCCGCTGGTGTAGCAGAGCCCCATGGGCGCATTCTCGTCGAGCTCGGGCCATTCGTAATCCGCCGGGTGGCCGGCAATCCACTCGTCGTAATCCACGGCGTTCGGCAGCGAGGTCTGCCAGGGGCCTGCCCCCGGTTCGGCGCAGACGATCACGCGCTCCAGTGTGGGCAGCTTGCCCGCCAGGGGTTCCAGGGCGGGCAGCAGATCCTGGTCGGCGATGATGATCTTGTCGCCGGCGTGATTGGCGATGTATTCCAGTTCGCCGGTGGAGAGGCGGATGTTCAGGGTATGCAGCACCGCGCCCATGCAGGGCACGGCCTGATACATCTCCAGGTGGTGGTGCCCGTTCCAGGCGAAGCTCGCCACCCGGTCGCCGGGCTGCACCCCTGCCGCGCGCAGCGCGTGGGCAAGCTGGCAGGCGCGGGCGCGGGTCTGCGCCAGAGTCTGGCGGTGGGGGCCTTCGGGGGTCTGCGTCACCACCTCTTCCAGCGGCGCGATGCGCGCGCCGCGGTCCAGGAGCCGGTGCAGGAGAAGCGGAGTGCGCTGCATGGTCATGGCTTGTGGGTCCTCCGGGTTTGGAGCGGGCAATGGAAGTGGCGGGAGTTTAGGCCGCCTGCTCGCGCGATGCAGGGGGGCGGCGGCGCTGCCGGCGGCTGCGCACGGCCCCGGCCAGCTCGCGCAGCAGCGTTTCGGTCTCGGCGAAGCCGATGCAGGCGTCGGTGATGGAGACGCCGTAGCGCAGCGGCGCCCCCGGCGTCCAGCGCTGCCGCCCCGGGTGCAGGTGGCTCTCGAGCATCGCGCCGAGCAGGCCCGGCGCGCCCTCGCGGATCTGGGCGATCAGCTCCCGGCACACGCCGGGCTGCGCGCGGTGGTCGCGGCGCGAGTTGTCGTGGGAGCAGTCGACCAGCACGCCCCGCACGGCGCCGCGCTGCGCCTGCCGGGTGCGGGCCAGGCGCCGGGCCGCCTGCGCCACGCTGGCGCGGTCGTGATTGGGCCCGTTGCTTCCGCCGCGCAGCACAATGTGCGTATCGCGGTTGCCGCGCGTGTGCAGCACGGCGGCCACGCCGTCTGCGCCGATGTCGAGGAAGCTGTGGGGATGCGCCGCCGCGATGGTGGCGTCCAGCGCTGCGCCGCATGCGCCGGAGGTCGCATTCTTGAAGCCCACGGGCATTTCGAGTCCGCTGGCCATTTCGCGGTGGGGCTGGCTCTCGCTGGTGCGCGCGCCGATGGCGGCCCAGGAAACCAGGTCGCCCAGGTAGTGCGGCAGCGCCGTTCCCACGAACTCGGTGGCGCAGGGCACGCCGCGCGCGGCGATGCCCAGCAAAATCTCGCGGGCGCGGCGCAGGCCCAGGCCCATCTGGCAGGAGCCGTCGAGGAGCGGGTCGCTAACCAGCCCCTTCCAGCCGATGGTGCTGCGCGGCTTTTCGATGTAGGCGCGCATCAGCACGATCAGCTCGCCCCGCAACTCCTGCGCCAGGGGGCGCAGGCGCTCGGCGAACTCGAAGGCGGAGCCCGCGTCGTGCAGCGAGCAGGGGCCCGCAATGGCGACCATGCGCTGCGGATCACGGCCGTGCAGCGCCGCGCGCAGGGCGCCGCGGGCCTCGGCGACGCAGCGCCGGGCCGCAGCGCCGGCGGGCAACTGCGCCCGCAGGGCCGCCGGCGCCGGCAGGGGTTCGGCGGCGCGGGGCGCCGCGTTTTCGGGGGAGCTGCTCATTTCTCTCTCCAGCGGCCCGCCTGGGCGCGGGCACAGAAAAAGCCCCGAGAGTGCCGTCTCTCGGGGCTCGGGAACGCTCGGGCGCGGCTTCTCAGGTCGCGGCGCGGCCCTCCCCAACCCCGGGGGCAAACCAGTAGCTCCGGTAGCGGAAGGCGGTGCGGCCCATCGGCCCCCGTGTATCCCATCTGCCGCGGGGATGCAAGGGCCGGGGGCGGGGAGGGTGAAATTGGTATTGACTTTCATTTTCATTTATGCCAGAGTTCCCGCGCGCCCCCGAGGAGAGCCCCCATGCCCTTTGCCATCCACTTCAGCCGCTTTGCGCAGCCCGCATTGGCGGCGTTGCTGCTGGCGGCGCTGGCCCTGCCCGCCACCGCCCAAGCGCCCGCCGGGGCAGAGGCGGCGGCAGATGCCCCCCCGGAGCAGATCGAGGAGATCATCGTCACCGCCCGCAAGATCAGGGAGAACCTGCGGGAAACGCCGGTGGCGGTTTCGGTGTTCGGCGAGGAGGCCATCCGCGCCCTCGGCATGGACAGCGTGGACGATGTGGCGCGCTTCGCGCCGGGGCTCAGCTTCTCGCGCGCTTTCGGGCGCAGCACCGAGCGGCCGGTAATTCGCGGGCAGTCGAGCATTCTGGCGGGGGTGCAGTCCGGCGTGGAATCGGGCGCGGCTTACTTTGTGGATGGCATCTATTACCAGGGCGATATCCAGAGTCTCGATATGAACGAGATTGCGCGGGTCGAGGTGATCAAGGGGCCGCAGAGCGCGCTCTACGGGCGCAACACCTACGCCGGCGCTCTCAACTTCGTCACCCGCGCGCCGGGCGACAGGTGGCGCGGCCATGCCAGGGCGCGTGCCGCCGAGCACGGCGCACTGGAATTTTCGGGGGGCGTCAGCGGCCCGCTCTTCGCCAACCTGTTCGGCTCGCTGCAGCTCCGCAGTTGGGAATACGACGGCGAGTGGACCAACACCCTTACCGGCAAGAAGGTCGGCAGCGAAGAGACTCAGCAATTTGCGGCTTCGCTGGACTGGCGGCCCGGCGAAGACTTCCGCGCCCGCGCGCGCTATGCCTACACCGAGGACGACGATGGCCACTTGGCGATTTTCCTGCAGGATGCCTCCGCCAATAACTGCTATCCCGGCTTCAGCTCGCTGTTCTACCGCTACAATCGCGAGATCACCGAGCGCGGGCCCGTGGTCGGCGATCCGGTGGTCGGCCAAGACGGCAACAGAAACCAGTATTTCTGCGGTGTCGTGAAGCCTGGCGCCGTGGCGCTGAACACGGATGCATATGACGCCACTGTTACTACCACCACTGTCGTCATTGACCCGAACACCGGTCGGCCCGTGATTGATCCGAACACTGGCCGCCCCATGACCATGACCACGACCATGGAAGACACCGTTGCCGACGGCCTTGCCTTTGACGGCATGGAGCGGTCGCGGCAATGGGGCAGCCTGGTGCTGGATTGGGATATTGCGGGATCGGGCTGGGAGGCGGCGCTGCTCGCCAACTACCACACCAAGCGGGAGAACTTCGGTTTTGACGGCGACTACTCGGCCGTGAATGAAATTGTGATACCCCGCACCGAGGCGGTGTTGGCCGCGAGCATCCGCGACATTGCGCGCGACTGGTCCGCAGAACTGCGGCTGGCTTCCCCGGCAGACCGCCGTATGCGCTATCTGGCCGGCGCCTACATCTACCGCCACAAGGAAGAGACCCGCGACATCACCTTCGCTTCGGGGACGCCGGGCGCTTACGAGGGTGAGCAATCGGAGACGGACGCCATCAGCAACGCGGCGGCCTTCGCGCTGCTCTCCCTGGATCTGCTGCCCATGCTCACCTTCACTGCCGAGGGGCGCTACGCAAAGGAGCGGAAGTATCACTGGTCTCCCGCCGTGCAGGCATCGCCGGGCCGCCCCGAAACCGCGCGCGCCGCTTTTTATGGCGTGACGCGCTTCAGCGATTTCACGCCGCGCTTCACGCTGGATTACCAATTGGGCGAGGATATGATGCTCTATGCGATCTTCACCCGCGGGGTAAAGCCCGGCGGCCTGAACGGCGAGGCTGGAAGAGCAGTGGGCGCAGTCACATTCCAGAAGGAGGAATCCGACAACATTGAGCTCGGCGTCAAATCCACATGGCTGAACGAGCGCTTCACCGCCGACGCCGCGTTTTTTCTGACCGATGCCGAAAATGTGCAGCTCACCACACCGGTTGCCGGGCAGACCTCTTCGGTGGTCACCAACAAGGGGCAGGCGGAGATCACCGGAGCAGAGATGGAATTTGCACTGCGCGCAACCCGCAACCTGGACTTTGGGCTGAGCTACGCATGGGCAAATTCCGAGTTCACCGATGGCTGCGATGCTTTCCAATACACGCTCACCAGTGGCGGCTATGCCTACGATCCCGTTACGCCGCGCGGCGCGACAGAGGTGGTGCGTGGCGGCACCGGCGACTGCTCCATTAAGGGCAAGCAACTGCCGCTCACCTCGAAGCACATGGCCAGTGCTTGGGCGAAATGGGAGCGGCCCATCATCGGCAACCTTGAATTCTTCGCCGGCGCCAACCTGAGCTACGAGTCCTCGAAGTTCGCACAGGTTCACAACGGCGCGGAGACCGGCGACGCCATGCTGCTTGGCGGGCGCATGGGCCTGCGCGGCAACGGCGGCCTTTGGGAACTGGCGCTCACCGCCTACAATCTGACCGACGAAGACTCGGTGACCGCTGTAACGCGCTGGATCCATTCGGGCACATCCTGCGGCACCCCAGCCATCCCCACGGGCCCGCCGCCCGCTCGGGTAATTGCGGCGTCCGGAAACTTCGACAGCAACGCTCGCAGGTTGCCCGACAATGTGGATCCGAACCAGGTGCGGGGCTGCGGCGGCAACACCGGTTCGCCCCGCGCCTTCTTTGGCTCGCTGCGCCGGGGCCGCTCGCTGGGCGTCGAGCTCAGCGTGAAATTCTGATGGCGAAATTGATATTGACTTTCATTTTCACAGGGCGTAGGCTTCCGGCGTCATGCTGATCTGCCACTGCAAGGGCCTGCGCGACCGGGATGTGCGCTGCGCGGTGGCGCAGGGCGCGCGCTCGGCTGAACAGGTGCTCAGCGCGTGCGGGGCGGGCAGCATCTGCGGCGGCTGCCTGCCGCTGATCGCCGAGGTCGTCGCCGAGGCGCAGGCCGGGGGGCAGGGCGGGCCGGAAGGCCATGCGTCCCGGCCCTTTGCGCCCGCCGCTGCGGGGCTCTCGCTGATTCGCTGAGCCGCCGCGGCAAGTGAAATTCGAATTCAATTTCGCTTTGCTGGCGCGTTCTGCCGGGGGCGTTAGTTTGCGCGCTCCACTTCCATTCAGGAGGAACCGCCATGCCGCAGGGCAACCCCGAACTCATCGAGGCGCTGAACGAGATTTTGTGCGCCGAACTCACCGCCATCAACCAGTATTTCGTGCACTACCGTATGTGCGAGAACTGGGGCATTGAGCGCATTGCGCACAAGAAGCGCGAGGAATCGCTGGAAGAGATGCGCGACGCCGACCGCATCATTGAGCGCATCCTCTATTTGGAGGGGACGCCGAATATGCAGCGGCTGTTTCCGGTGCGCGTCGGCGAGGATGTCTTCGAGATCAACGAGCTCGACCTGAAGATTGAGCTCGAGGCGGTGGCGCGTTACAACAAGGCCATTGCGCTGGCGCGAGAGCTCGGCGACAACGGCACCCGCGCCCTGCTCGAACAGAATCTGAAGGGCGAAGAGGAGAGCGTGGACTGGCTCGAGGCGCAGATTTACCAGGTGTCGCAGGTGGGCCGCGAGCAGTATCTCGCCGAGCAGTTGCACCGCGAGAGCTGAGCGCGAAAGCGCAGCTCGCCGCTACGCGCCGAGCTGGCGCAGGCGCTCCCCCGCCACCATCGCCATGGCCGCCTGCACATTGTAGGAGGGGATGAAGCCGCGCATGGGAATGCGGATGGCGCTGTCGCAGGCGCGCAGCACCTCGCGCGGAATGCCGTGGCGCTCGCCGCCCACCAGCAGCAGCAGGGGCTGACGCAAATCGAAGCGCCAGGGCGCGGTGTCGCCGGTGTCTTCCACCGCCACGATGGCGCGCCCTGCCGCGCGCGCGCGCGGGATCACATGCAGGGCGCGCTCCCAGAAGACGGGCATGAAGCGGTCGGCGCGCATGGCGGCGCGCAACGCTTCGCGCCGCGCTTCGTGGGGAGCGCCGCGCTGCCGGCCCGCTCCGGTTGCGGCGTCGGGGCGATGCCCGGCTTCGAAGGCGCTTTCGACCACCACGCCGTCTGCGCCGGAAACCTCCGCCAGCCGCAGGGCGAAGCCGGTGTTGCCGGGATAGGCCAGGCCCACCAGGCACCAGGCGACGCCCCCCGCCGCGAGCATTTCGTCCAGCCCGGCGTCCGGCGGCGGGCCGGCCAGCCCCAGCACTTCCGCCGGGTTGGCGCCGCCGCCGAGTCGCCAGAGCACGCGCTCGCTCGCCTCGTGCACGGGAATGCCCGCTGCGCGCGCCCGCGCGAGCAGCGCCTGCGCCGCGCGGCTCTTCGGCGCCGCCGCGGCGAGCAGCAGGCGCACCGGCTCTCCCGCGTCGAGGGCCGCGGCGATTTGCGCCGGCCCCGTGAGTTGTCGCCGCGGCCCTGCCATGGCGGCGGAGAGTAGCCGCGCCGCTGGCAGAGTCCGTCCGCGCGCCGCCGCTGCGCCCACCCTTTCCGCAGCTTCGCGCTGCGCCGCCCCCGCGGCTGCGCTCAGCCGAGCTGCTGGAATGCGAGGGCCTCGCTGCCGGGCCGGGCGTCGGCGCGCAGCTTCGCGCCATCGGCGAACTCGCCTTCGAGCAGCTTCAGCGCCAGCGGGTCCTGCAGCATGCGCTGCAGCACGCGCTTCAGCGGCCGCGCGCCGTAGTGGGGGTCGTAGCCCTTTTCGGCGAGCAGTTGCTTCGCCGCATCGCTCAATTCCAGCGAAATGCGCCGGTCGGCGAGCAGCGCGCGCACGCGGTCGAGCTGGATCTCGACAATGTGGCCGATGTCCTCGCGGCGCAGTTGGTGATAGATCACGATGTCGTCGACGCGGTTCAGGAACTCGGGCTTGAAGTGCGCGCGCAGTTCCTCCATCACCCGGCGCTGCATTTCCTCCCGCTGTTCTTCTGCGAGTCCCTCGATGTGCTGGCTGCCGATGTTCGAGGTGAGGATGAGCAGCGTGTTGCGGAAATCCACGGTGCGGCCCTGGCCATCGGTGAGGCGGCCATCGTCGAGGATCTGCAGCAGCACGCTCCACACATCGGGGTGCGCCTTTTCGATCTCGTCAAAGAGCACCACGCTGTAGGGCCGGCGTCGCACGGCCTCGCTGAGCGCGCCCCCTTCCTCGTAGCCGATATAGCCCGGCGGCGCGCCGATCATGCGCGACACCGAGTGCTTTTCCATGAACTCGCTCATGTCGAGGCGCACCATCGCCTGTTCGTCGTCGAAGAGAAACTCGGCGAGAGCGCGGGCCGTTTCGGTCTTGCCCACGCCCGTGGGGCCGAGGAAGATGAAGGAACCGATGGGCCGCGCGGGGTCCTGCAGTCCGGCGCGGGCGCGGCGCACGGCGTTTGCCACCGCTGCCAGCGCCTCGTCCTGCCCCACGACCCGGGCGCGCAATTCCCGCTCCATGCGCAACAGCTTCTGCTGTTCGCCCTCCATCATCTTCGCCACCGGAATGCCGGTCCACTTGGAGACGATCTCGGCGATCTCGCCGGAGGTCACCTCTTCGCTGAGCACCGGCCCCTCGTCCTGCAGCGCTTCGAGGCTGTTCTCGTCGGCTGCGAGCTGCGCTTCGAGTTCGCGCAGCAGGCCATACTGAATCTCTGCGGCGCGCTCCAGGTTGCCGCCGCGGCGTGCGCGCTCGAGCTCCGACTGCAGTTCCTCGCGGCGCTCCTTCGCATCCCGCACTTTTGCAATGGCGGCCTTTTCGCTCTCCCAGCGGGCCTTGAGTCCGCTGGCCTGTTCGGCGAGTCCGGCGAGTTCTGCGTCCACGCGTTCCAGGCGCTCGCGGCTGGCGGCGTCGTCCTCCTTCTTCAGCGCCTCGCGCTCAATCTCAAGCTGCGTGCGCTTGCGCTCGAGCTGGTCGAGCTCTTCGGGCATGGAATCGATCTGCACGCGCACGCTGCTCGCCGCTTCGTCCACCAAGTCAATGGCCTTGTCGGGCAGGAAGCGGTCGCTGATGTAGCGGTTTGCGAGCGACGCCGCGGCCACCAGAGCGGCGTCCTGGATGCGCACGCCGTGGTGCACCTCGTAGCGCTCCTTGAGCCCTCGCAAAATTGAGATGGTGTCCGCAACGCTCGGTTCGCCCACCAGAACCGGCTGGAAGCGCCGCTCCAGCGCCGCATCCTTTTCCACATGCTTGCGGTATTCGTCGAGGGTGGTGGCGCCGACGCAGCGCAGTTCGCCCCGGGCCAGCGCAGGCTTCAGCATATTGGCCGCGTCTGCCGCGCCTTCGGCGGCGCCGGCGCCGACGATGGTGTGCAGCTCGTCCACGAACAAAATGACTTCGCCGCCCGCTTCGGCGACCTCGCGCAGCACGGCCTTCAGGCGATCCTCGAACTCGCCGCGATACTTCGCGCCGGCGATCAGCGCGCCGATGTCCAGGGCCACGACGCGCTTGCCCGCCAGCGATTCCGGCACATCCCCGGCCACAATGCGCTGCGCCAGCCCCTCGGCAATGGCGGTCTTGCCCACGCCGGGCTCGCCGATCAGCACCGGGTTGTTCTTGGTGCGCCGCGAGAGCACCTGCACCACGCGGCGGATCTCCTCATCGCGCCCCACCACCGGATCGAGCTTGCCGGCGCGCGCCACCTCGGTGAGATCGCGGCCGAACTTTGCCAGCGCCTGGTATTTCGATTCGGGATCGGGGTCGGTGATCGGCGCGCTGCCGCGCACGCTCAGCAGGGCCTTCTCGATGCTGGCGGAATCTGCCCCGCTCTCGCGCAGCAGCCGCCCCGTCTCGCCGCGCTGATCCTGCGCGATGGCGAGCAGCAGGTGCTCGGTGGAGATGTATTCGTCGCCGCGCTCTCCGGCCAGCTGGAAAGCGCCTTCCAGCGCGCGCTGCAGTTCGGGCGACAGCGTGGGCTGCGCGCCGCCCTGCACCTTCGGCAACGCCCCGAGCCGCGCCTCAATGTCCGCGCCCAGCCGGTCCAGCGGCACGCCGATCTTTTGCAGAATCGGCACGCTGCTGCCCTCGCTCTGCCCCAACAGCGCCCGCAGCAGATGCGCCGTCGTAATCTGGCTGTGCCCCCGCTGCGTAGCGAGCGCCTGCGCCTCTCCCAGCGCTTCCTGCCCCTTCAAAGTGAGTCTGTCAAACCGCATGGCGCGAAGCCTGTGCACAAACTCTCCCAGCGCAAGGGCCGCGAGTGGAAATTTCAGAGAAAATTCTGCGGAGAACAATTAATCCAGTTGACATTGCAGGCCTCTTGGTTGGGCCATTTTGCCATGTTTTTCTTCATAGTCTCGACATATGCTGTGTTGACTTCAAAGAGCATGAATCTGCGGTTGAGGTTGCAGGCGGCTTCTCCGACTGTCCCAATTCCCGCAAAGGGATCCAGGACCACATCGTTGATGAAGGAATAGTAGGAAATTACCTTTTCGGCCAATTCCAGAGGGAATATGGCAGGGTGATTCTTGCTGTGACTGGGGTGAATTTCCCATATGTTGGTGACCTCGTAGCCATCTTTGATTTTGGACTGCGCCACGAGGGCTTGATCCGGATGCTTCCGGATGTGCCAATCTATCAGCTTTTCTGTCTTTTTTCGATAGACCAGGATATACTCCGTCACCGGGACGGGCTTGTATTGCAGAGGATTCCTGTCCGCTGAAAACCTTCTTCCCCGGCCAGTGGCCCAACCGGCGCCTTCCGGTTTCACCCATATGATGTCGTCCATGAATTCGAATCCGCTCTCGATGAATATCCGGTGAAAGTCAAACGGAAGGGCAATTCGCCGAGAAGAGGAGGTTCGGTTTGGGCGCCTGATCAGAACAGGAGAGATGTTTATCACGAAAAACCTCCCCTCGTTCAGAATTCGGTGGCACTGCTCTATGATCTTTCTCATATTCAGAAGGTATTCGTCATACTGCACATAATCGGAGTATTCCGGCCGGGCGTTGTAGTAGGGCGGGGAGGTGAAAATCAAGTCAACGGATTCTGCCGGCGCCTGGAGGAGGAGCTCTGCGCTGTCTCCCAACCCAATGGTGTTTCTCAGGTTTGAGATTTTCGGCACGGCGCCCTTGCCCGTTTTCACTGCGGCCGCAGCGTGGTCTCGTCCCAAGAGCCGAGCTTCCAAAATCTCCCTTCGCGTGGTCTTCTCTTCGTGGATGATGCTGGTTCGGGCATCAATTACGATTTCTCCGATTTGCTCGTTGGCACCGCTCTTCAGAGGGACTCGCCAAATGTGGTAGCGGTCGTCCACTTCCGGCAATCCGAATGAGATCACCTTCTCCAATTCGATAGCCGCGATGAAATTGGAAGCAATCTCTTTTGCCTCCTTCACGCTGGTGACCCTGTATTTCCGCTCGGCGTAGACGGTCGGCTTCCGCGCTGCCCGGCGGGGGCCTGAAGGCGCATTCGCATCTCCCATGAGGTCAGCCGGTGCTGGGGGAGAGCGGGACGAAAGTCTGGGCGCCGCCGCGGTGGCGAACCAGGAGCAGCACGCCGCGCTTGGGGTCGGCCGCCCGGATGGCGGCGCGGAACTCGCGCGGGTTCTGCACCGGCTTCTGGTCCACTTCCAATATCACATCGCCGCGGCGCAGGCTGGCCTCGTCCGCCGGGCTGCGCGGCTTGACGCCGCTCACCAGCACGCCGCGGTCTTCATCGAGGTCGTAGCGCTCGGCGAGGCGCGGGGTGATGTTCTGCACGCTCAGGCCGTAGTTGTCGAGGCTCTCTGCGTCATCGCCGTCGCCATGCTCCTCGCCGCTGCGCGATGCCGGGACGACGCCGCTTTCCAGCTCGCCCAGCGTCACGCGCAGCGTGCGGCGCTTGCCGCGGCGCAGCACCACCACATCGGTCTTGGCGCCGGCGGGCAGCGCCGCAACCAGCGGCGGCAGCGATTCCATTTCATTCACGGATTCGCCGTTGAAGCCCACCACTACATCGCCGGCGCGAATGCCCCCTTTGTCCGCCGGGCTGCCCGGCTCCACCTTGCTCACCAGCGCGCCCTGCGTATCTTTCAGGTCGAAGCGCGCGGCGATCTCCTCGTTGATCTCCTGAATCTGCACGCCGAGCTGCCCCCGGGACACCCGGCCTTCGCTGCGGAGCTGCGGCAGAATTTGCTTGGCGAGATTGATGGGAATTGCGAAGCCGATGGTGTTGGCGCGGTCGCGCACCAGCGTGTTGATTCCGATTACCTCGCCCCGCAGGTTCAGCAGCGGCCCGCCGGAGTTGCCGGGATTGATGGCCGCGTCGGTCTGGATGAAATCGTCGAAGCGCCGCTGCGAAGAAGAGCGGCTGATATCCCTGCGATTCTTGGCCGAGACGATGCCCGCCGTCACCGTATTCGCTAGGCCGAAGGGGCTGCCGATGGCCACCACCCAGTCGCCCGCGCGCACCACATCGGAATCGCCCAGCGGCAGCGGCGCCAGATCTCCGGCGTCCTTGATGTGCAGCAGCGCCACATCGGTGCCGGGATCAATGCCCACCACTTCGGCTTCGTATTCCTCGCCGCCGTAGGGAGTCACATGGATGCTGTCGGAGCCTTCGATCACATGATTGTTGGTGATGGCGTAGCCGTCGGCGGAGATGATGAAGCCGGTTCCGTGTCCCTGCGGCGGCGCGAAGCCCCGAGGCGCGGAGAAGAACTCCTCCAGTGTGCGCGGGGCGCGCGTCTGCTGTTCGCGGCTGGATCGCACGCTCACAATGGAGGGCGAGATGCGCTCGGCCAGGTCGGCAAAGCTGGCCGGGGCGCCGGCGGGGGGCGCCGCGGGCGGCGCAGAGGAGCCCTCGGTCCAGAAAACCGCGCCGTCCCCGGAATGGCCCCGGGACTTTTCGCCGCTGCCGAACAGGCCGATGGCGTTGGCGACATTCTCGCGGAAGGAGATCCGCACATCGAGCCAGGGCGAGGCGATGGCCAGCAACAGGGCGGCGGCCACCGCCAGCAGCAGAACAATCGGTCGGGTGGCAGGCTTCATGCTCTTCCTCTTCGCGGCCCCGGCGCGCAGGGCCTGGTTTTGGACGAACTGCGGCCGCCCGCGGTTCCCCTGCGCCTGCGCTGTCTGCGCTGCCGGAGGGCCTCCCGCGAGAGCCGGATGGTCACAGGATACCGCCCGCGGCCCCGCTGCACCACGACCAGCGCGCGCGAGCGCCCGCGCAGGTCGAGCATGGCGCGGCGCAGTGCGGTTTCGTTCTCAATGGCGCGGCCGTCAATGGCGCGGATCCAGTCGCCGGCCTCAATGCCAATGCGCGCGGAATCGCTGCCCTCGCGCACCAGCGCCACCTGGTAGCCGCCGTCCCGGCGCGGCGTCAGCACCAGGCCGAGCAGGTTCTCGCCCAGCGCCGTGATTTCGCGCGCCGGGATTTCCTGCGGCGTGGCTACCACGCTGATTTCCCGGCCGCGCCGCCAGACGCGCAGCTTCAACTCTTCGCCCAGCGCGCCGCGCTCCAGGTATTGGTAAAGCTCGCGGGCCGAGCGCACCCGGCTGCCGTTGACGGCCGTAATTACATCGCCGCGCTGCAGCCCGCTGCCCCGCGCCGGCCCGTCCTCGCGCACCCGCGAGACCAGCGCGCCGGCGAGCCGCGGCGGCAGCTTCATCACCCCGGCCAGCTCGCGGCCGATGTTCTGCAGATCGAGTCCGAGCCACACCGGCGTGACCTCGCCCTTGGTGATCAGTTCGTGCACCACGCGCTTCGCCACATCAATGGGAATGGCGAAGCCGATGCCCCGCGCGCCCTGGTAAATGGCGGTGTTGACGCCGATCAGCGCGCCTTCGGCATTGAGCAGCGGCCCGCCCGAGTTGCCCGGATTGATGGAGGCGTCGGTCTGCAAAAAGCCGTGGTAGGCGCGGTTTTGCGAGCGGATGGAGCGGTTGAGCGCGGAGATCACTCCCGTCGTCACCGTATTCGAAAGCCCGAAGGGGTTGCCGATGGCGATGACGGGCTCGCCCACCATCAAATCGTCGGAGCGCCCCGGTTCGAGCCAGGGCACCGGCTCGGCACTCTCAAGGCGCAGCACGGCGAGGTCGTTGTTGGGGTCGGCCCCCACCAGCGTGGCCTCCAGCTCGCGGCCGTCGGCCAGGGAGATGCGGATCACATCGGCGCGCGCCACCACATGCTCGTTGGTCAGCACATGGCCCTCGGCGTCTATCACCACGCCGGAGCCCAGGCTGCGAGCGGTCTGCGGCAGGCGCGGCTCGTAGAAATCGCGGAAGAAGCGGTCGAAGAAGGGATCGCCCGCAAAGGGCCGCCGCCGCTGCCGCCGCTGCACCACCTGCTCGGTGGTGATGTTGACCACCGACGGCCCCACGCGCTGCACCACATCCACCGCCGCGCTGCGGCGCAGGAAGGGATCTGCGCTGCGCGCTTCCGCGCCGCCGAGAACACACAAAGTGAGCGCGGCGCAGGCGCCCCGCCGCCTCCACTGCAACTGCCCGCCGCCTTTTGCCCGCGCGCTTCGCACGGCGCAAAGCTAGGCCAGCGCTCCCGCCCGCGCGAATCGCCGCCTCCACCTCTCAGGCCGCGCGCCCCGCGCGCCGCCGCTTTCTCCAGAGCAGGATTGCGGGCAGCGCGAACAAGGGAAGCAGCACGGCGATTTCCAAGGCTTCCGGATGCCCCGGCCAGAGGAGGTCCATGGCGGAGTAGGAGAGCAGCAAGAAGCCCAATACCATCAGCAGGGCGGCCAGGGCCTGCATGGAATCCGGCCAGGCATTGATCCGCTCCGCAAGCGCCTGACAACGCGTTGCGGGCCTGCCCGGCAGCCGCTGCTCCCCGCTGGCGGAGGAGATGCCTGCGAGCCGGCGCTGCTTTCGCCAAGTCAGCAACACGAGGGGATAGGTCCAGAGGGAGGGGAGGAGGTCCAGGTATTTTGAGGCTTCCAGAGCAAGCAGATCGTAGAGGATATGCGAGGTCACCAAATATCCGCTGGCAAACGCGCTCAGTCCGGTCCAGGAAATGCCCTGCCAAACCCTGATCTTCTTCGGGGCTTTCTGCGAATTTGTCACGAGCTGTCTCCTTTCTCTGCTTCCCTGTTGCAGGTTGCTGTTGCTACCCACCATAGTGCTTTTTGACGGGGGAAGAAATATCCTCCATTACCAGCCAGAAGTGCCCCCGCGCCGGGATTCGCCCAGCGCGGGGGCGGGGTTGGCTTCGGTCAGTCGCCGGGGATCACTCCCGCCTAGCGGCGCTTGAAGGGGTAATCGGGAGGCTCGTTGAAGCCTTCGGGCTGTCGCCAAAGGGAAGGAGTCTCCCCCGCGAGCCAGGGGTCCGGCATGGGTTCGATGATCCACTCCGGCCGCGTTTCCTCGGGGATGGGCTCAGGCGGGATGTGCCTGCCCATTGCGCCTCGCATATCCTGCCACCTGTTCATCTGCCGCATCTGCATGGAGCCGCCGGAATCGGGGCCGATGGCCCTCGACGGTTGGGGAAGGGCCATGCCCGTGGCCAGCGCCAGGGCGAAGGCCCAAGCGGCGAAGGCCGCCCACCGGTTCTTGAAGATGTGGAAGGGGGTCATGTCTGGTTCCTTTCAACTTTGCGCCCGCTCCGGCCGAGAGCCATTCCCGCACGGAGCGGAGCGCCACTACCCCCGTAAGCGCCTTTTGGCGGCATTTTGTGACGGGTTTTTTTTGAGTTTTTTCGACACTCCCGCCGCTGGGCACAGCGCAAAGCGCAGCCCAGTGCCCTGGATATTTCGATCAGAGATGATCCAGGATGAACACAATCGCCATCAGGAGAGCCGCTGCTGAGATTGCGGCGAACATGATGCCGAGCAGCAAGAATGGGGGAATGGCCCAATTGTCGGATTTCGCCCGGAACGCCTGCCAGCGCGTCGGGTTTTCTCCCGTGGGGGTGTAGCCGGGGTAGAGGCCGAGACGCCGCCGTTTTTGGAAGAGAAGGAACATATAGCAGCCCACAGAGAAGGCTTGAATAGGGATTTTCAGGTAATCCGGGCGTCCCGTGGAGAAGCGTTCATAGGGAATGTGTTCGGCTGCAAAGAGTCCAGCGAAGATTGCGACTAGGCCGGGCCAGGAAATGTATTGCCAAGCCGCGGCTTTCTTCAGGAATTTTCGCAAGGGCGTCATGTATCATTTCCTTTCTGGGCTGCTTTCCTGCGCCGTCGTCGGATTATCCAGAGCGGGATTACGCCGATGGCGAGCAAAACGGCGATTCCCAGCAATTCTGCGTACCCTGTGCCGAGTTGGCTCATCATGTATTTGCCCCCCGCCAAGGCAATCCATGCCGCCGGAAGACCAAACAGTGCACGGATGGAATCCGGCCAGCTGTTGAATCGCGCATCGAACGCCTGCCAGCGAGTTTTGGGCCGGCTTTCTTGTTGCGCATCGCCGGTGGTTGGAAAGAGTCCGAGCCGACGTTGCTTTCGAGCATTCAGGAGCACGAAGGGATAGATCCAAAGGACGATAATGATGGTATCCAGGGAATCTGAGATCTCCATAGAGAAGAGGTCGCTGAGGATGTAATGGGTCGCCAACTGCCCGGCACCGAACACGCACACGCCGATCCAGGAAATGGCCTGCAGTGTTCCAATTAGAGGGTTTTGCGGGGTCTTCATGTGTGTAGCCTCCTTTCCTAGCGGGAATGCGCCCCCGCGCCGGTCCCCCGGCGCGGGGGCGCTTGTTGACATCTGCTCAGTTGCAGAGAGCCAACTCCCAGTCTAGTCGAGTCTAGAAACGACCACCATCCAAACGGCCAATGCCAAGTTGTCCGTTGTGGTGAGGGAGGGTATTGTGCCAAGCCCTGCCTGCATTGCCTCCAATCCGGCCCCCCTCAAGCTCTCCTGCGACAACCCCTGTTCCTATCAAATATGTGCCGAAGATCGCACCTCCACCGCCCATTGTGTGGGCCCCAACCGCGACGGTTCCAATTATACCAAGGGTTCCACCCAAGATGCTGCCGTATCGCCTGCCGTTTGCCGCCCAGATCAATTCGTGCTGTGACTTCTTCCCCTGTTGCCTTTCGTGCTCCGGGTGAGCGACGGTGGCGCCACAGGTAATGCACGAATTGAAGCGCCCGCTGGCCGCGCTCATCGTTCCGGCCGGGGGGGCGGCCGGGATTCGGGGGAGGTTCGCCGGGACACTTGCGCGCGGGATGCTGACCGGAGTTCGGGAGGCGCCGACGCCCGCCGGGACGCCGACGCGCAGCGACCGGAAATCCCGATCCTGCATCTGCGCGTAGCCGCCGGTCTCGGGGCCGATGGCCTGCGCGGGCTGGGGGAGGGCGGCGCCGAAGGCCAGCGCCAGGGCGAGGGCCCATGCGGACAGCGCCGCGAGCCTGTGCCTGAGGTTGAAGATTGCCATGTCTCGTTCCTTTCGAGGTTCGCGCCCGCCTTGGCGAGAGCCGTTCCCGCGTAGGGCGAAGCGCCTTTCAACCCCATAAGCGCCTTTTGGCGGAATTTTGTGACGCCTTTTTTGATTTTTTTCGATTTTTTCGCGGCGGGCGCGCCCGGCACCAATCCGTAGCCGCGGCGCCGCGCTCAGGCCCGGGCGGAATCGAGGGCGGCGCGCAGTTCGGCGGCGGCGCGCTGCGGATCCTTTGCGCCGAGCAGCGCGCCGGTTGCGGCGATGCCGGCGGCACCGGCCCGGATGCAATCGGCGGCGCGCGCCGCCGTCACGCCGCCCTGCGCCAGCAGCGGGATGCCGCAAGCCGCCGCCCGCGCCAGCGCCTCGAGACCGAGCGGCCCGCGCGCCGCCCCCTCGCTACGCGTCGCCGCCCCGCCGCGTGCCGGCTCCCCGCGCTCCCCGCCGCGCGCCGCTTTTGAGAGCGGCGGCCAGATGGGCGCGAGCTGCGCCTGGTCGGGGCGGGCGGCGGCGGGGGCGCGGGAGAGGGCGGCCAGTTCGCCGGGGGTGTGGGTGGCGACGCCGATGCGCGCGCGGGGGCCGAGCAGCGCGCGTGCCTGCGCCACCGGCGCGCCGTCAAAACCCAGGTGCACGCCGTCCCAGCCGGCGGCCAGGGCCACATCCATGCGCCGGTTCAGCAGCAGCGTCACATCGCGGTGGGCGCGCCGCGCCGCCGCCCCCACGGCGCGGGCGAGTTCCAGCAGCGCCGCGCCGTCCAGATCCTTCTCGCGCAGTTGCACCTGATCTGCGCCGCCGGCCACCGCGGCGGCTACGCGCCCGGCCAGCGCGACAAAATCGCCGGGCGCGCTCCCCAGCCCCGCCGCCCGCCGATCCGTCACCAGGCACAAAATGGGCCGCGCCGGGCGCTTCACCGGACCGGCCGCGCCGCGGGCGGATCAAAAACTGGCGATGCCCTCTTCGGGGCTCGAGGCCGTGGCGTAGAGGCGGCGCGGAATGCGCCCGGCCTCGTAGGCCAGGCGCCCGGCCTCGACGGCAGCGCGCATGGCGCGGGCCATTTTCACGGCGTCCTTCGCGCCGGCAATGCCGCTGTTCATGAGAATGGCGGTGCAGCCGAGTTCCATCGCCACCGCGGCATCGCTGGCCGTTCCCACGCCGGCGTCCACCACCACCGGCACTTCCACGGTCTGCAAAATAATGCGCAGGTTGGCCGGGTTGCGAATGCCGAGGCCCGAGCCGATGGGCGCTGCCAGCGGCATGACCGCCGCGCAGCCCAGCGCCTCGAGCTGCTGGCAGGCCACGGGATCATCGGTGATGTAGGGCAGCACCTCGAAGCCTTCGCCGACGAGAATGCGCGCCGCTTCCAGGGTGGCGGCGGTGTCGGGAAACAGCGTCCGCTCGTCGCCAATTACCTCGAGCTTCACCAGCGCGTGGCCGAAGAGCTCGCGGCCAAGGCGCGCGGTGGCGACGGCGTCTTCCACCGTGTAGCAGCCCGCGGTGTTCGGCAGCACGGTCGCGCCCTCGGGCAGGTGGCCCAGCACGCTCTCCTGCTTCGGCCCGTCGAGGGGCACGCGGCGCAGGGCCACGGTGACGAGTTCTGCGCCGCTGGCCTCGCAGGCGGCGCGCTGCGTCGCGAAAGAATCGTATTTGCCGCTGCCGACGATGAGCCGCGAATGGAAGCGGTGGCTGCCGAGTTCGTAGTGGCCGGACATTCTCAGCCGCCTCCCACGGCTTCGAGAATCTCCACGCGGTCGCCTGCGGCGAGAATGCGCGCGGCGCGGGCAGAGCGCGGCACCACCTCGCGGTTCACGGCCACGGCAATCCTGCGCGAGCCGAGGCCGAGGGAATCGAGCAGCCCGGCGACGCTGACGCCCGCCGGGGCAAAGCGCTCTGCGCCGTTCACCTGAAGGGCGATGCGGGCCGTGTGGTGTGCAGGCTGGCTCACTGTTCCCCCGCTGCCCCCGTTGCGGGGGCGGGCCGAGCATATCCCAACTGCGCTGCGCCGGCACGGGCGGTATTCTCCGGCCAAACCGCCTGCGGGTCTGCGGGGGAAGGGGAGATGCAGTCTGCGCACCCGGCTTGGGCCGCGGTGGATCTGGAGGCGCTGGCGGCGAACTACGCCGAGGCGCAGCGTCTGGCCGCGGGCGCTGAAGTGATCGCCGTGGTGAAGGCGAACGGCTACGGCCACGGCGCGGCGGCGGTGGCGCGGCGGCTCTGCGCGGCGGGCTGCGGGCGGCTGGCCGTGGCCAATCTGGCCGAGGCGGCAGAGCTGCGCGCCGCGGGAATCGCCGCGCGCATTCTGGTCTTCGGCGGCGCGGCAAATTCCGCCGCCGCAGATCGCGCCCTCGAGCTCGGCGCTGCGCCCGTCATCCACCGCCCGGAGCAGGTGGCGCTGCTCGGCCAGCGCGCCCGCCGCACCGGGCGGCGTCTGCCGGTGCAGCTCGAGGTGGATACGGGCATGCGGCGCATGGGCGTTGCGCCCGAAAGCGCGGCGGCGCTGGCCGCAGAAATCGCCGGGGCAGAGGGACTCGAACTGGAGGGCGTCTGGACTCACCTGGCCTGCGCCGATTCTCCCGATCTCGCCCCGGTCCGCGCGCAGCTCTCGCGTTTTGGCGAGGTGCTGGCCGCGCTGCGCGCCCTGGGCGTTTCGCCGGGGCTGGTGCATGTGGCGAACTCGGCAGCGCTGCTGGCCGCGCCGCAGCTTGCCCCGGCGCTGCCGCCCGGGGTGAACGCCGTCCGCCCCGGCTTGCTGCTCTACGGCGTGCTGCCCGCGCCCCATCTGCGCGGCCGCGCCGCGCTGCGCCCGGTAATGAGCCTGCACGCCCGCATCGCGCAGCTTCGCCGCGTGGCGCCCGGCGACACCGTCGGCTACGGCGCGGCGTTTCGCGCCCGGCGCGAAGGCCGCATCGCCACCCTGCCCGTGGGCTACGCTGACGGCATTCCCTGGTCGCTGGGCAACCGCGGCCACGCCCTGCTGCGCGGGCGCCGCGTGCCCATCGCGGGCCGCATCTCCATGGACGCCACCACATTGGACATCGGCTGCGCCCCCGCCGATCTCGGCGATCCCGTCGCGCTCTTCGGCGCCGCGGCGGGGGAGGAGTCGGCGCTGCTGCCCGTCGAGGAGGTGGCGGAGGCCGCGGGCACCATTCCCTACGAGCTGCTGGTGCGCGTGGGGCGCCGCATCCCGCTGATTTTCCGGGGAGCGGTGCGCTAGGCTGCGGCCGTGAACAGCGCAGCGGAAGCGCCGGGAGCGCCGGGAGAGGTGGCGGCCCTGCGCGGCGTGCACAAGTCCTTCGGGGGGCGCGCCGTGCTGAAGGGCGTGGACCTGGATGTGCCGCCGGGCCGCATCAGCGTGGTGCTGGGCGGCAGCGGCAGCGGCAAATCCACGGCGCTGCGCATTCTGCTCGGCCTCGAGAGCTACGATTCCGGCAGCGTCCGGCTGCTCGGCAGCGAGATGTCCTCGGTGGGGCGCAGCCGGCACGGCGCGCTGATGCTGAACACGGGCGTGCTGTTTCAGTTCGGCGCGCTCTTCGATTCCATGAGCGTGGGCGAGAATGTGGGCTTCGCCCTGCGCCATGTGCGGCGCATGCCGGAGGCGGAGGTGCGGCGCATTTGCCGCGAAACCCTGCGCCTGGTGGGCCTCGGCGATATCGAGTCGCTCTACCCGGCGCAGCTCTCGGGGGGTATGCGAAAGCGCGTCGCGCTGGCCCGCGCCATCGCCCACCAGCCCCGCGTGCTCTTCGTGGATGAGCCCACCACCGGGCTCGATCCCGTCGTTTCCGACACCATCAACGATTTGATCCTGCAGATGCGCGACCGCCTCGGCGCGACGGTGCTGTGCATTACCCACGATCTGGCCGCCGCCTTCAAGCTCGCCGATCACATGGCCATGCTCTACGAGGGCCGCATGATCGCCTCCGGCACTCCCGAGCAAATGCGCGCGAACCCGAACCCCGTGGTGCAGCAATTCATCGCGGGCCGCGCCCAGGGCCCCATCGGCGCCGACGGCTGATGGGCGCTGCGGTAGCTTCCCCATATGCCCAAGCGCATCAATGTGAAAAACCGGACGCTCTTTCACGGGGACAACCTCGACTTTCTCCGCTCCATCAACACCGGCACCATTCACCTCATCGCCACCGATCCGCCCTTCAACAAGGGCCGGGACTTTCACGCCACCCCCGATTCGCTGGCCGCCGGGGCCAAATTCAAGGACCGCTGGTCCTGGAAGCAGGATGTGCACGAGACCTGGACGGACCAGATTCAGGACGACTGGCCCGCCGTCTGGCGCTGCATTGACCACGCCCGGAATGTCTACGGAGACGACATGGGCGCGTTTCTCTGCTTTCTCGGCGTCCGCATGATTGAAATGCACCGCATTCTGCGCCCGGATGGCAGCATTTACCTGCACTGCGACCCGACGGCCTCGCATTACATCAAGACGCTGATGGACGCCGTATTCGGCCACCGCAATTTCCGCAACGAAATCGTCTGGTGCTACACCGGGCCAGGCTCACCTGGAATGAGGCAATTCAATCGGAAGCACGACATAATATTCTGGTATGCGAAAGGCAAGCAGTGGACATTCAACAAAACGGATGTTCGCGTTCCCCACAAAAAGCTCAACACAAACAAGACGGGCGCAGCTATTGCTGCTCCTCTTACTCCCGAAGAGCGAGATCAATATCTGCAAAAGGGGAAGGTCCCCGAAACCTGGTGGGATCAATTTTCCCCGGTGGGAAGAATTAAATCCGAGCGGATCGGCTTCCCCACACAAAAGCCCATCGCGCTCTACGAGCGCATCATTCAGGCCAGCAGCAACTCCGGCGATTGGGTGCTCGATCCATTCTGCGGTTGCGCCACCACGCCTGTTGCCGCCGAGCGCCTTGGGCGCAAGTGGATCGGCATGGATCTCTGGAATCGCTCCCTCGGCGTCCTCGCCTACCGCTTCCGCCGCCAGGCCATCAAAATCGCCCAGGGCGACGATATTCTCCGGCAGTTTCTCGCCGAACTCAAGACTGCGCGCACCAAGTCGCCCGGCGAAAGCAAAATGATTGACGATGTTCAGGCCGTCCTCGACCAGGATCCGCTCCCCGGCACCGAGCGTGGCGAAATTATCTTTGCCACCGAGCCGCCCCTGCGCAGTGCGGACCGCGCGAGAACCCCGCCCGTTTTGCGCACTCCCGAAGGCAAAGTCTCCGAACCCCGGCAGAGCCGCGAAGAGATGTTTCTCTCTCTGATCCAAAAGGACGGCATGGTTTGCCGGGGCTGCGACCGGGAATTCGACGACCGGCTCTACCTCGAACTGGACCATATGCTGCCGAAATCCGACGGCGGCACCAACGCCATTGAAAACCGGGCGCTGCTCTGCGGCCCATGCAACCGCATCAAATCCAACAAGCTCACGCTTACCGGCCTGCGCGCGCAGAACCGCAAGCTGCGCCGCATGGCGGGCCAGTCATGAGGGTGCTGGTCACCGGCTCGGGTGGGCGCGAGCACGCGCTGGTCTGGAAGCTCGCGCAGAGTCCCCACGCCTCGCAGGTGCTGGCTGCGCCGGGCAACGATGGCATGGCGCAAGCCCGCTGCTTTCCCGCGGTGGACGCCGGAGATGCGGCGGCGCTGCAGCGGCTCTGCGCCGAACAGCAGGTGGATTTGGTGGTGATGGGGCCGGAAGCGCCCATTGCCGCCGGCGTGGGGGATCGGCTGCGCGAGGCGGGGGTGGCGGTCTTTGCGCCCTGCGCGGCGGCGGCGCGGCTGGAGTCCAGCAAGTCCTTCGCCCGGGAGTTCATGGCGCGCCACGGCATTCCGCAGCCGCGCTTTGCCCACTTCGATTCGCTGGCGGAGGCCCGCGCCCATGTGCGCGGGCAGGGCCCCTGCGTGGTGAAGGCCGACGGCCTCGCCGCCGGCAAGGGCGTCGCCGTCTGCGACGGCCCGGCGCAGGCCGAGGCCGCCCTGGACGAGATGATGGGGGCGCGCCGCTTCGGGGCCGCCGGCGACCGCGTGCTGGTGGAAGAGCGCCTCCACGGCGAGGAGGCCTCTTTTTACGCCATTACCGATGGCGAGCAGGTGGTTGCGCTGCCCGCGGCGCAAGATCACAAGCGCGCCCTGGACGGCGACCGCGGCGAAAACACCGGCGGCATGGGCGCTTATGCCCCCGCGCCGCTGGTGGACGAAGCCCTCGCCAAGCGCGTGCTGGAAGAGATCATCCACCCCACGCTGTCGGGCCTGCGGGCGGAGGGCGCGCCCTACCGGGGCGTCCTCTACGCCGGGCTGATGATCGGCCCGGACCGCGCGCCCCGGGTGGTGGAGTTCAATGTCCGCTTCGGCGATCCCGAAACGCAGCCCCTGATGCTGCAAATGCAGGGCGATTTGCTGCCGCTGCTGGACGGCGCGGCGCGCGGACGCCTGGAGCCCGCGCCGCCGCAGGGAGAGGGCGCTGCCGTGTGCGTGGTGCTGGCCTCTGCCGGCTACCCCCGCGCTTTCGAGACGGGCCGGGCCATCCACGGCCTGGCGCGGGCAGAGGCGCTGCCCGGCGTGGTGCTCTTCCACTCCGGCGCAAAGCGCGTTGGGCCGGGGGGGCCGGGGCCGGAGGGCGGGCCGGGCGGGGGCTTTGTCACCGCGGGCGGGCGCGTGCTGGGGGTGACGGCCCACGCGCCCGATCTGGCCGAGGCGCGCCGCCGCGCCTACGCCGCCGCGGGCTGCATCCACTTCGAGGGCATGGTGCTGCGCAGCGACATCGCCGCCCGGGGGCTGGCGCGGTGACTTTGCCGGGTGCGGGCGGGGCGCAGCCGCCGCAGCTTTCGGCGGCAGAGGCGGTGGCGCTGCTGTTGGCGGGGGGGCTGGTGGCCTTTCCCACCGAGACGAGCTGGGGCCTCGGGGCCGATGCGCGCTCTGCCAAGGCGCTGGATCGCCTGCGCGCCTTCAAGGGGCGCGCGGCGGACAAGCCGCTCTCGCTGCTGGTAGCGGGGCGCGCTGCGCTGGCGGGCTTTTGCGCGCAACTGCCCAATTCCGCCGAGCGGCTGGCCCGGGCCTTTTGGCCTGGGCCGCTCACCCTGGTGCTGCCCGTGGCGGCTGCGCCGGACGGGCGGGCGGGCGTGGCGCTTGCGCCGGGAGTCGCGCGGGAGGGCGCTGTGGGTTTCCGCTGCTCGCCCCATCCCGCCGCCCAGGCGTTGGCCCGGGAGGCCGCACGGCGCGGCGCGCTCCCCATCACCGCCACCAGCCTCAACCGCTCGGGAGAGCCGGATTGCCGCACCCGCGCCGAGGCGCTGCGCTGCATCGCCGCGCAGGGCGAGGCCGGCGTGGCGCTGCTGGCGGGAGAAGACGCCTTTGGCGCAGCGCCGAGCAGCGTGGTGGCGGTGCTGGCCGCAGCGCCGCGCATCCTGCGCGAAGGCGCGATTCCGGCGGCGCAAATCGCCCGCGCCCTGTCCGCGCCCCCGCCCCCCGCGCCTCCGCCCCCGGCGCGGCCCGCGCAGACGGCGGCGGGCGGAATCGAGGGAGCGCGGCTGTGACGGATCTGCGGCCCTTCCGCGCGCTGCGCTACGACGCGGCGCAGGTGGAACTCGAGCAGGTGCTTTCGCCCGTCTACGATGTGGTGGCGCCGGAAGAGCGCGGAGTCTTCTACGACCGCCATCCTCACAACGCGCTGCGCCTGGATATGCTGCGCGACGCGGCGGGAGAGGCGGATACGGACTACGCCGAGAGCGCCCGCCGTTTGGCCGAATGGCGCAGCGCGGGCATTCTGCGGCTGGACGCCGAGCCCGGCCTGTATGTGCTGCGGCAGCAGAGCCGGGACGAAGCGGGGCGCGCGCTTTCGCGCACCGGCTTTTTCGCCTCGCTGGGTTTGGCCGATTACGCCGAGCGCGTGGTCCGCCCCCACGAGCGCACCATGGCGGGCCCCCGGGCCGACCGCCTCAAGCTGCTGCGCGCCACCCGGGCCAATTTGTCCAGCGTGTTTTTGCTCTACGCCGACCGCGCCCGGCGGCTGGATGCGCTGCTGGAAGCCGCCCTTGCCGCGCCCGGCGCCATTGGCGTGCGCGACGCCGCGGGGGTGTGGAATGAGTTTGCGCCTTTGCGCGATGCCCAGGCCATCGGCCAGGTGCGGCGCTTCTTCGCAGAGCGCCCGGTGGTCATTGCCGACGGCCACCACCGCTACGAGACCGCGCTGGCCTATCGCAGCGAGTGCGCCGCCCAGGGCGTGCTGCCGGGCAGCGCGCGCATTCTCGCCTACTTTGCCAACGCCTTCGGCGCGGGCAGCCGGCTGCTGCCCATCCACCGGCTGGTGCGGCGCGGGCCGCAGCCTGGGCCATCGGCATGGGCCGCGCTTTCTGCGCAGGGCTGGCGCAAGCAGGAGGCACCGCTGGGCGCGCCGGAGAAGTTGCCCGCGCTGCTGCGCGAGCACCTTGCGCCGCTGGGCGAAAAGGGCCACGGCTTTGCGGCAGATGCGGGCGATGGGCGGCTGCTGCTGTTCTCGCGCCCGGCGGCAAACGGCGAGCTGGCGGTGCGCGCCATTCACCGGGAGGTGCTCGGCGGCGTCTTCGGTTTGGGCGACGCCGATTTGCGCGGCGGCGCAGTGGCTTTTCCCAAGTCTGCCGTCGAGGCGGCGCGGGCGCTGCGCGCGGGGGACGGCGTCTGCGCCCTTTACCTGAACGCCACCCCCGCCGACGCCGTGCTTAAGGTGGCGGAGGCCGGCGAGACCATGCCGCAAAAGTCCACGCTGTTTGCGCCGAAGCTCGCCACCGGCCTGCTGTTCCGCTGCCTGGAGACGCCGGAGTGAGCGCGCCGCGCGCCTCCGAAGCGGGCCCCGCGCGGCTCGGCGGGCTGGTGCAGCAGGTGCTGGCAGAGCTGGGCTACGATTCGCAATCGCCCGCGCTGCAGCTCATGCGGGGCTGGCGCGGGCTGGTGGGCCCCGAGGCTGCGCCGCACTGCGAGCCTTGGGCGCTGTGCGGAGGCGTTCTGGAAATCTGCACCGACTCGCCGGCCTGGAGTCACCAGCTGCAATTGCGGCAGGCGGAATTGCTGGAAGCGCTGCAGCGGCTGCTCGGCGAAGGCGCGCCGCAGCGCCTGCGCTTCCGGGTGCGCGGCTGATGCGCAGCGCTTGCGCGGCGCTGGCCCTGCTGCTCGCCGCCGCGCCGGCACTGGCGCGGGATGGCGCGGCGCTGATGGAAGCGGTGCACGCCCAGGCGCGGCAGCACCGCAACCAGGTAATGGACATTGAGCTGGTAATTGAGGACGCCCGGGGGCGCAAGCGCAGCCGCTTCTTCACCATGCTCTACAAAATCTTCAGCGACCAGACGAAGAGCCTGGTGCGTTTCTACCGGCCCTCGAACATCAAGGGGACGGGGCTGCTCAGCGCCTCTCACGATGCGCCGGGGCGGCCCACCCGGCAGTGGATTTATCTGCCCGCCTTTCGCACCGTCAACCAATTGAGCAGCGAAGAGCGGCAGCAGAGCTTCATGGGTTCGGATTTCAGCAACGCGGATATTGCGGGGCGGCGGCCCGGCGAGGACCGCCACCGCATTGTGTCCGAAGAGGGGCGCATCACCCTGGTTTCCAGCGTTCCCGTCAATTCGGAAGACGCCTACTCGCGCATTGAGAGCTACATTCTGAACGACATTGAGGTGCCGCGGCGCGTCGTCTTCTACGACCGCGCGGGGCGCAAGCTGAAGACTTTGGAGAGCCTGCGCTTCCGCAAAATTGAGGGTATGGTCGTGGTCATGGAAGCGGAGATGAAAAACCACCAGAGCGGCGGCCGAACGCTGCTTACCAAGCGGGATGTGGATGTTTCGCGGACCATTGACGGCGATGAAGTCGGTCTGCTGAGCCTGCAGAACCGCTGAACGCCGCCGGGGCGGCAAAAGGGGGAATGGAAATGCGCGCACTTTTCGCACTGCTCACGCTGCTGGCGCTTTTCGCCGCGCCGCCCGCATTCGCACAGCGCGGCCAGGCCAGCCCGTCCGGCGCGCCCGGCGGCTTCGCAGAGCCCGGGCAATCCGGCGAGCCGGAACTGGACCCCGGGTTGGGAGAGATTGAGATTGAAGAAGAGCCGCGCGCGCCGCGCGTCAACGCCTTTGAGGCTTTCCGCAAGTATGTCTTCGCCACCGTCGGCGGCTCCTATGTCATTGGCAGCGGAAGCTCCCGGGAAAGCTACGACCCGCCGGAGACCGAGGAGGGCGACAACAGCCGCGTGGTGTTCACCGGCAGCGTGGGCGTGGATTTTCAGACTGATTTCTTTCAGTTCTACGCGCAGGGCACCATCTGGGATCAGGAAATTGAGATTACCCAGGAAATTGAAAATCGCTTTTCGGGAGGCAATTTCTGCAGCAGCAGCAATCGGTATAGCGACACCAACTCTTGCAATCCCTCCGTCCGCACTCTCAAAATTGAGGAAGACGACACCGAATTGAGCGAGGGCTATTTCTCCGTTACGCCGCTCTCGTGGCTGCGCTTGCGGGTGGGGCGGCGCAAGGTGGTGTGGGGGCAATTCGATGTGTTTTCTCCCGTAGATCTGCTTTTGCCCTTCCGCACCCAGAGCACCGATCCCTACTTCACCAAGGTGAATTTCCGGCGGCCGCAGGACCACGCGCAGCTTTCCATCACGCCCCACGAGCGCATTGAGCTGCAGGGCTACTGGTTCTACAACACCCGGATTGACCCGCTGCTCACCCGGCTCACGGCGCAGGAAAGCGGCATATCCGTTTCCCTCGCCGAGGACCGCCTGGAAGATCACGATCAATTCGCCGCGCGTCTGCTCTTTTATCCAAATTGGGGAACGCTGGGCCTCACCTGGTATCGGGGCCGCCACAGCCTCCGTGTCAACGACTTCACGCGCTATACGAGCGATGGGGTGACAGACCCTCTTGCAGACCTGGCGATGATCAATGACATCATCGGCAGGCGGGATCTCGCCGGCAGTTTCTTCGATTCGCCGGATCTGGCGGAGCTCGATGCCTACGCATTGGAATTTTCGGCGCGCCGGGGGCGCTGGTTGTTCCGCACCGAGGTGGTCTATCGGGAGAGCACCGGAGATCTGGACGAATTGCGCTCGCCCTGCGGCTTTGGCTGCGGAGACAACGAGCCGCGCCGCAGGTATCTTCGCTGGGTTCTGGAAGAGAACGACGGCAAATTTTACGGCGATTTGCGCACCATCATGGCTGGCATTGGCTTCAAATACGAATCCGAAAAATGGCTGGTGGACATTGCGCTGCTGGCGCTGTCGGAAGAATTCGTGGGGGATGCCAAGCGCGGCGCAGAGCTCAACGATGCGGCGCTGGGCGACGATCCCGCGGCGGGAACGCTGGCGGCGCCCTTCATCAACATCGCCCGCTACTTCGGCCGTGACAAAACTGTGACGCTGGGATTCACGGCGGGTTTTGTCGGCGCCTACGGTGCGGGGGCCAGCCTCTACACGGTCTTCGATTTCGATCAATTGGACCGTTTTGGCATTGGCGCATTCCAGCTTGTGCTGGGAGTGGACGGCTTTCAATACAACACCGATACAGCGCTCAGCGACCTGAATGATATGGGCGACCTCTATGACTTGAAGGATGACTTCATCGTCGGCCCCCGCGTTGGACTCGTCTGGAAATTCTGAGCGCCCGGCGCTGCGCCTGCTCTGCGCGGCGCTCTGCGCCGGGCTGCTCGCCGCGCTGCTGATTCCGGCGGCGGGCCTGCGCTTCGACAGCGACCGCTGGCTGCCCGATGGCCACCCGATGCAGCGCGGCCTCGATTATCTGGCCGAGGAATTCGAGCCCGGCGAGGGACTCGCCGTGCTGCTGCGCCTGCCCGGCGATTTTTTCGCGCTGCCCGATGCTGAGCGCGCGCGCATTGCAGAGCTCGGCGATTCTCTCGCCGCGCTGCCGGGCGTTCTCGAACTGCGCTCGCCGCTGGCGGCGCGCACCATTTTCCGCGACGCGCAAACCCTGCAGATTCGCAGCTTCGGCAACGCCCTTGAAACCGGTGCCATTGGCTCGGCGGCAGAGTTGCGCCGCCGTTTCCGCGCAAGCCCCTACGACGGCCTGCTGCTCGCAGCCGACGGCAGAACCCTCGCCATTGAAATGCGCACCGATACGCGCCGCCGCGCCGGGGCGCGGGAGCAATTGCTGCGCGAGGTGGAGCGCACCATGGCCGCCGCGGGCTTTGCGCTCGAGGCATCGCAGCCCGCCGCCGCGGCGCTGGCCGGCGAGGCCGCGCTGAACGGGCGCATCAACCGGACGCTGCGCAGCGAACTCGTCTCGCTGCTGGCAATTGGTGCCGCCGCGCTCGCATTTTTTCTGGCCCTTGCGCTGCGCAGGCCGGGGCAGGTGGCGGCGCTGCTGATTTGCACCGCGGCCAGCGTGCTGCAGTGCCTCGCCGCCATTGCACTGCTCGGCCACAGCCTGACGCCGGTGAGTCTCTGCCTGCCGCTTTTGGCCGCGGTAATTGCCGTGGCCGACGGGCTGCACATTCTGGCCATCTGGAATGAACAATGCGGGAACGCGCAGGATGGAAACGCGCCGCGCGCCGCGCCGCATGGCGAGGCCCTGCGCCAGACCATCCGCCGAAGCTGGCTTCCCTGCATGCTCACCAGCCTCAGCAGCGCCGCCGGTTTCGGCGCATTTGCGCTCTCCGAACTCATTCCGCTGCGCCATTTCGGCCTCGATTCCCTGGCCGCCATTGCGCTCTGCTTTCCCACCATTGTCGGCGTGTTGTGGACGGCGCTGTGGCTGTTTCCCGCGCAGCTGGGCCCGGCGCGCGCCGCGCAGCCGGGCCGCGCGCAGCACGCGCTGCTGCGGCTCTCTGCCCTGGCCGCGGCGCATCCGCGCCGGGTGGCGCTGGCGGGGCTCTGCGCCTCGCTGCTGCTGGCCGGCCTGTTGGGGCTGGCGCGCAGCGAGACCAACTTCCTGAGCGTGTTCTTCCACAAATCCAGCGCCATCCACCGCGCCTTCAATTTGGCAGACCGCGAACTCGGCGGCTCGGGCGGGCTGGATCTGGTGCTCGGCGAAGCCCCCGGCCACTTCCGCAGCCTCGGCGCATTTCAGAATGTGGCGGCGCTCGCCGCAAAACTGCAATCGCACCCCCAGGTAAACCGGGCCGAGAGCTACCTGCTGCCGGTTTCGATGGTGCACAGCGCGCTGCGCGGCGGGGCAGAAAGGCTGCCGGGCCGCGCCGACGAGCTCGCGCAGGAGCTCTTCTTTCTCGATCTTTCGCGCGGCGAGCGCGAGCGCGACCTGCTCGGCAACTACCTGGATTTTGACGGGGCCAGCACGCGCCTGCGGCTGCGGACGCCGAACCTGGGATCGCAGCAACTCGGCGCGCTGATCGCCTTTGCCCAGGGCGAAGCGGCGCGCGCCGCGCCCGAAGCGCGCCTGCTGGTGACGGGGAGCGGCGCGCACATTCACGAGCTGAGCCGCTATGTGCTGCAGACGCAGCGCCGCAGTTTTCTGCTCACGCTGGCCCTGGTGGGGGCGCTTTTTGCGCTGTGGTTCGGGCCGCGGCTGGGGCTGGCGGGGCTTTTGGCGAACATTTTTCCGGTGCTGGCCGCCACGGCGAGCATCTGCGCGCTGCGCATTCCCTTCGATTTCGCCACCATTCTGGTGGCGGGGGTGACGCTGGGGCTTTCGGTGGACGATTCCATCCACCTGCTGCACCACTACCGCCGCGCGCGCCGCGCGGGAGAGCCGCCGCGCAGCGCCCTTTCCGGCAGCCTGCGCCTGGTGCTGCGCCCGGTGTTTTTGACCAGCGCGCTGTTTTGCCTGGGGCTGGCGGTGTTTTTCTCCTCCAGCCTGGTGATCCTGCTGAAGTTCGCCGCCTTCACCATCGTCGGCCTGCTGGCTGCGCTGCTCTCCGCGCTGGTGCTGCTGCCCGCGCTGGTGCTGCTGCTCGAAGAGGGGCGGGCGCGCGGCGGCCTGCGGTAAGCTGGCGCCATGGGCGCTGCCAAGAACGCTGGCCCCGCCGCAAGCGGCCCCGGCCTTGCCAATGCCGCCGGGGCGGGCGGCCTGCGCTGCGATTTCTGCGGCGGGGCGGCCGGCAGCCTGCGGCGCATCGCCCTTGCGCCCGGCTACGACCGGCTGCAAACGCCCCACCGGGAGCTTTACGCCTGCCCCGCCTGCTCCGCCCGCAAAGAGGCCGGGCTGCCCGGCGGGCGTTCGGAAGCGTCGCAACCTGTCGCAAAGTGACCGCGGGCCGTGCTACTTGTGCACGCCCGGTTCCACCAGCTTCACCCGGCTACCGAAGAAGGAGGCCCCCATCCATGTCCGCCAGCGCCCGAAGCATCCCGCTCGTTTCCACCAATTTGCCCGCTTTGTCTCCCCCCGGGGGGGGGGGGGTGGAAGAGTCCCGCAGCGGGGCCTGGCGCTCGGCCATCGGGGCACTGGCGCTGGCGCTGCTTCTCTGGCCGGGGGCAGCATGGGCGCAGCCCGCTGCGGAGGACGAAGCGGAGGCCGAGGCGCAGGAGGAGAGGGACGAGCCGGAGGGCGTTGAAGAGATCGTCGTCACCGGCTCGCGCCTGCGGCGCGACGCCTTCACCTCGGCGCTACCCCTCACGGTCATCACCGCCGAGCGCACCACTTTGGCGGGGCTGGCCGACACTGCGGATATTTTGCAATCCAGCTCGTTGGCCTCGGGCACGCAGATTGACAACACCTTCGGCGGCTTCATCACTTCGGGGGGGCCGGGGGCAAACACTTTCGGCCTGCGCGGCCTCGGCGCGGAGCGCACGCTGGTGCTGGTGAACGGCCGCCGCTTCACCCCGGCCGGCGTGCGCGGCCAAGTGAGCAGTGTGGACCTCAACTCCATTCCCCGCGTGGCCATTGAACGCTTCGAGATTCTGAAGGACGGCGCCTCTTCGGTGTATGGCGCGGATGCTGTGGCGGGGGTGGTGAACATCATCACCCGCAAGCAATTCGACGAGCTGAGCATCAATGTGCGGCGCTTCGACAAAGAAAGAGACGCCAGTGACTTCAGTATCTCTTGGGGCAAGACCGGCGACCGCGGCTATGTGGATTTCGCCCTGGAATACAGCAATCAGAGCGCCATCAAGCGCGGCGAGCGCGATTGGGCTTACTGCGATCATCGCACACTCACCAATGGAGGAGCTTTCCCCTCCATTTTCCCGGGCACATCAGGCGGCCGGGTGTCGGGGGAGCCTTGCTTCGGTTCGTATTACGGGAATGTGCTTGCGGGTCTGCAGGGTCTCGGCAACCGGTTTTTCGGCTTCAACCCCCAGGGAAGCTTTGGAAGCGCCAATCTGCCCTTTACAGAAGATCTGTTCCTGGACGCAAGTGGCCGGCTGGGTAGGAACATAGGCAGCATAGGCTACCGCGACCATAGAGATTCGTTCACTGAAGACCTGATCCCGCAGGAATCGCTGATCCATCTTTACGGCGATGGCGAGCGGGATTTCGATCTCGACCGCGTGGGCTGGCTGGGGCCGGTGGGAGACTTCCTCGGCACGGTGACCGGCAGCTTCGAGCTGTATTACAGCAGGCGTGGGAACAATATCACCGGAGGTTACCGCCCGTTCTTCCCCGAAGTCTCCACGCGGAATCCCACTGCCATGCAGCTCGGTGAAGAAATGCTGCGTTATCGCCAGCAACTTCTCAGCGCCCTTGCGGATCCGGGTGATCCCGCGCCGGAACTGGGCACGCTGGCGAGTGATTTGCCGACTCTCCAGCCGTATCTCATCGCTTACGATCTCCTGAGTCCCCAAACCAGAGCGGATGTTTCGACCTATGCCATCCGGGGTGGCCTCGAGGGCGATCTCGGGCGTTTTCACTGGGAATTTATCGGCGGCTACAGCTTCAGCCGCGGCAGGTGGACCTACGAAACCTGGCTCAAGGATCGCGTGGCGCGCTCGCTCTCTGCGGAGCGCAATGCAGACGGCAGCCTCTCTTGCACTCTCGACCGGGCGCAGATCGCCGCCGCCTCCCGAGGGGATTCGTCCGTGGTGGATCGCATTTTCAGAGAGGGTGAAGATCCGAACTGCGTCGCTGTGGATTTGTTCAGCGAGGACGCCATGTTGAACGGGCGGCTGCCCGCAAACGCCAGGGACTATCTCGCCGATTGGGTTCGCGTCAGGACAAGCTACGATCTGGCGACCCTCGACCTGGAAATTGAGGGAGCGCTCTTCGATATGCCCTTCGGTGGCGGCGAGGTGCGCGGTGTCTTCGGCTTGGCATGGCGCTCGAGGGCGATAGATGACATTCCGCCGCTGGCAGCGCGGGAAGACAATCAGTGGGGCTTCACCTCGGGGAACCGCACCAAGGGCGATGACACGGTGCAGGAGGCATACGCGGAAATTGAATTTCCGCTGCTGGCAGGCTTCGCCATCGGCGGAGTCAGCGTGGCCGAGGAGTTGACCCTCAATGTCTCGGGGCGCTACACAGATCAATCCTCTTACAGTAGCGGCGACACTACCTACCGCGGGCTGCTCACTTGGGCCATCAACCCCATCGTTCGCTTCCGCGCCGCCTTCGGGACCTCTTTCCGCGCGCCCTCACTCTACCAATTCCATCTGTCCCAGAATACGGGCTTCGTTTCCGGCACGCTGGATCCATGCAGTAATTTTGATACGGATATACCCGGAACCATTGCCTATGACAATTGCCAGAATTTGGTGGATCAGGGCGTAATTGATCCCGATTTCTCGAGCTCGGGGTTGAGGACCATCAGCGGAGGGAATCCCGACCTGGAGGCCGAGACTTCGGAATCTATCACCGTCGGCATGGTTCTGACGCCCGATCTGGCGAGTTGGCTGCCTGCGTTGGGCCTTGATCTCAGCCTGGCGGTGGACTTCTACAACATTGAGATTGAGGAGGCGATTGGCAACCTTCCGGCCTCGACCATTATAAATCGCTGCTACGACAGCGTCGGTCTCACGGCTCCGGAGTGCGCCCTGCTCGGGCCGCGCGACTCAGTGAGTGGCGAAATCAGCCGCATCAACACCAACTTGATCAACATCGCCGACGAGCGCAGCAGCGGCTTCGACATCACACTGCGCACAGAGCGTGAATTTTCATTCGGCGAGCTCAGCGTAGATCTGCAGGGCTCGCGCATAATTACCACTGCCCAAAATCTCACCGGAGACGATTTGCAGGAGTATAAGGGGCACCACTCCTTCCCGAGGTGGCGTGGCGAGGCGGATCTCAGTTTTGAGCGCAAGGCGTGGCGCGTCAATTGGTCTATCAATTACATCGGCCATACCAGCGAAGCTCCTGTGTGGTGCCGAAATGGCTGCACGCAGGGCAGGAATGATCCGAATCCGGGAGCGCCGAATCCGAACCCGGGGGCGACGAATCTCACCACCGCATCCGCCGCCTTCTTCCACAATGCTTGGGTGACCTATGAAGATCCGCAGGAGCGTTTCGTGGTGTCCGCGGGTGTTCGCAATCTCTTTAACGAGACGCCGCCCGTCCTCGGCTGGAGAGGCTTCAACGCTGCGGAGTTCTCGACGATCTCCTTCAACATTCCGCTCGGATCGGGTTACGATTCTCACGGGCGGCGCGCCTACGTGACCCTTCGCTACGCCTTCTAGACTGGGAGGGAATTCATGCAGCCTGCTCCGTCACTCACTCGTGCGCTCTGGCTCGCCAGCTGGGCCTTTGCTTTGCTTCCGGTTGCCGCTCTGTCGGCGCCCAAGCCTCCGTCTCTCGACGACTTCGCCATGCGCCCCTATGTGCGGTATGCGGATCTCTCCCCCGATGGCAAGCGCCTTGCGGTGTTGCGCCTGCTCGGGAAGGGAAAGCACTATGCGGTGTCCGTCTATGAGACTGCGCATCTGGACCGCAAGCCCTACAACCTGGGCTCCGAGCACATGGACATACAGGATTTCATTTGGGCCAATGACGAGCGTCTGCTGATCCAGACGCGGCAACCCGTGGAGGTGCCGGGCAACCGCTCCGGTTACAACAATCCCGGCATTCTCGGCGCGGGCAAGGTGAAGACCTACGCCTACAAACTGCTCTCTGTGGGGCTGGATGGCGGCCGCTGGATTGAGTTGCCGCGCAAAGCTTCGATTACGCGCTTTGCCGCCGAGACTTTGCTGAATCGATTGAACAGGCCCCGTGTTGTGAGCCGCCTGGCCGGAGAAAAGGACTGGGTGCTGGTGGAGTGGAGCGCCGACGCTGGCATCAGCGCCGATCTCTTCAAGGTGAATATCAAGAACGGCCGCGCCAAATCCGTCTTTCGCCAGTCGGAGAATTACTTCGATTATGAAGTGGACAAGGAAGGCGAGGTGCGCTTCCGCCAGCGCTACAACAAGAACGACACCATTACCATGCAGTATCGGCTGAAGGGCGGCAAAGATTGGCGGGATTTGGCGACCTGGGATGTCAAAAAGCGCAGGTCAATTGATTTTCTCAGCTTTTCCAGTTTGGAGGGGGACGATACCTTCAACAAGGTTTATGTTGTCACCGCCCGCGACCGCGACACGGAGGGCATCTACCGCTTTAATCTGGAGCGGCCCGATGAACCCGGCGAGCTTTTGTTCTCCACCAAGCGCTTCGACGCGGGAAATATTTTGGTGAGGGATTTGAACGACGATGGCTACGGCACGGTGACGGGCTTCCTCTACACCGCCGATGGCCCCGAGATCTATTACATAAACGAGGAAGAAGCCGCGTTGCAAAAATCCATAGACGCGGCCCTGCCGCCGGGCAACCAGAACCGCATTGTGGACCGCGCAGCAGATGACAAATACATCCTGGTGCGCGCCTGGGGGCCGCGAGAGCCGGGCCGCTTCTACCTGCTCACCGGCCGCAGCAAGATCACAGAGATCGGCAGGGCGGCGTTTATTGAGCCCGAACAGCTCGGCCCGATGCGCGGTCTCTGGTTCAAGGCCCGGGATGGCATGAAAATCCACGCAGTTCTCACACTGCCCCCCACCGGCAAGCCGCCCTATCCGGCCATTGCCCTGCCCCACGGCGGTCCGTGGGCCCGAGATGCCGTCGGTTGGGATGAGTGGTCGCAACTGCTCGCCACCCGGGGCTACGCGGTGTTGCAGCCCAACTTCCGCGGCTCCACGGGCTTCGGCCAGAAATATTGGCGCGCGGGCGATGCCAAGTGGGGCTATGAGATGCAGGACGATGTGGACGACGGAATGCTGCATCTGGTGAAGCAGGGCATCGCCGACCCGAAGCGCATGGCGATTTTCGGCTGGAGCTACGGCGGCTATTCGGCCATGGTGGGCTCGCTGCGAGAGCCGAATCTCTACCGCTGCGCGATTCCCGGCGCAGGGGTGAGCAGCATGGAGCTGATTGAGCTCGAGCGCTCCCGCAACCGCTTCATTGATATTTTCCAGGCGCCGGCCACGGGCGGCCTGTCGCCAATTAAAGAGGCGGCAAATGTGAATGTGCCGGTGTTGCTGATCCACGGCGACCGCGACCTGATTGTGCCCATTAAGCACAGCGATATGTTCGCCCGCGCGCTCAAAGCGCAGGGCAAGCCCTATAAGTATGTGAAGCTGGTGGACGCCGCGCACACGCTGGACACCATGGGCTACGAGCACTACCTGGAATTCTACACCGCGCTGCTCGACTTTCTGGCCGGGGACTGCGGGATGAAGTAGCCTCCCGCCGGGAGGAGGGGCCTTGTCCGAGCGCGTTCCCATGACTCCGCGCGGCCACGCGCTGTTGAAGGAAGAGCTGCAGCGGCTCCGGGCGGAGGATCGCCCCCAGGTGGTGCGGCAGATTGAGGAGGCCCGCGCCCACGGCGATCTCAGCGAAAACGCCGAGTATCACGCCGCCAAAGAGCGGCAGGGGCACATTGAGGCGCGCATTGCCCACATTGAGGACCGCCTGGCCCGCGCCCAGGTGATAGACGGCAGCGGCCAGAGCACCGAGCGGGTGAGCTTCGGCGCCACCGTGCAGTTGGCCGACGCCGAGAGCGGCGAAGAGGTGCGCTACACCATCGTCGGCGAGGACGAGGCCGATCTCGCCCAGGGGCAGATTTCCGTCACCTCCCCGGTGGCCCGGGCGCTCATGGGCAAGGAGCTCGACTCCAGCGTCCGGGTGCGGGTGCCCAAGGGCTGGCGCGAGCTCGAAATCCTCGAAATCAGCTTCGAGGCCCCGGGCTGAGGCCCCGCCCCCTGGGGGGCATTGACCGGCCCGCGCGGGTCTTCTACACTGCGCGGCCTTCTCCGGCGGGCGGCTGCGATTTTGTGAGGACGACCCGGGCCGGTTTCGAGGTTGCGATTCCATGGTGAAGATTCGCCTCAAGCGCGGCGGCGCGAAGAAGCGCCCCCACTACCGCGTAATTGCCATTGACGAGCGGGTGCAGCGCGACGGCCGCGCCCTGGAATACCTGGGCCACTACGATCCCATCCGCGAGCCCGCCGCCATTCAGTTGGAGCACGAGCGCATTGCGCACTGGGTGGGGCAGGGCGCGCAGCTCTCCCATGCCGTGAAGGCGCTGCTGCGCCGCGCCCGCCGCCGCGCCGCCGCCGCCCCCCCCGAGCCGCCCGCGCCCCCCGAGGAAGAGCCCGCCCCCGCGCAGGCCGAGCCCGTCCAGGCGGAGCTGGCAGAGGCCGCGCCCGCAGCGGAAGGCGGGGAGAGCTGAGGTGGCGGGGGAAAAGAGCGCCGCCGCGCTCATCGAATTCATTGCGAAGGGCATTGTCGGCAACCCCGGCGCCATCCGCGTGCACGAGGTGGACGGCGGCCGGACGCTGGAGCTGCTGACCGCAGACGAGGATCGGGGCCGCGCCATCGGCACCCAGGGCCGCGTCGCCAAGGCGATGCGCGCGGTGCTGGCCGCCACGCGCGCGGGGCGCGACACCCGCCTCGACATCGTGGACTGACCGGTGAAGGTTGCGCTCGGGCGCGTGGTGGGCGCACACGGCTTGCGCGGCCAGTTGCGCGTCCGCTGCCTGGGCGACGATCCCGGCAATTTGCTGGCCGCCGCCAGCATTGAGCTGGCAGATGCGCGCGGCGCGGGCGATCCCGCGCCGCAGCGCTGCGAAATCCGGGAAGCGGCCGCAGGGCGCGCCGGCGAGGTGCGGCTCAGGCTCGCCGGTGTTGACGACCGGAATGCGGCGCTGGCGCTGCGCGGCCAGCTGCTGCTCGGCGATTCCGCAGACCTGGCGGCCCTGCCCGAGGGAGAGTTCTACTGGTTCCAGTTGATCGGCTGCCGCGTGGAGCGCGCGGGCCGCACGCTTGGCCGCGTCCGGGAAATCTGGGAGACTGGGGCGCACGATGTGCTGGTGGTGTCCGGCTGCGACGGGCGCGAGCGGCTGATCCCGACGGCGCGGGAGCTTATGCCCGAAGTGGATTTGGCGGCGCGGCGCATTGCCATTGCCGACCTTCCCGGCCTCGGCGATCCCGCTGCGCCCGCGCCATCGCGCCCGCGCCGGGTCCGCACCGAAGAAAGGGGAGAGCAGCGCCATGCTGCGGATTGATGTGGTGACGATCTTTCCCGAACTCTTCGAGCCCTTTCGCGCGGTGGGCGTGCTGGGCGGCGCCATTGAGCGGGGCCTGCTCTCGCTGGCGGCGCACGATCTGCGGCGCTGGACCCGGGACCGCCACCGGACGGTGGACGACATTCCCTACGGCGGCGGGCCGGGCATGGTCATGAAGCCGGAGCCGCTGGTGGAGGCCGCCGAAGAACTCGCCGGGCCGAAGCATCCTTTGCGCGTGGCGCGGGTGCTGCTGCTTGCGCCCCAGGGCGCGCGCTTCCATCAGGCGAAGGCGGCGGCCCTCGCCCGGGAGAGTCACCTGGTGCTGCTTTGCGGGCGTTACGAAGGCGTTGATCAGCGGGCCAGCGAACTCGCGGCGGACGAGGAGCTTTCCATCGGCGACTATGTGGTCTCGGGCGGCGAGGCGCCCGCAATGGTGGTAATTGAAGCCGTATCGCGCCTGCTTCCCGGCGTGCTCGGCAATCCCGAATCCAGCGCCGCCGAATCTTTCCAGCAGGGCGCACTGGAAGCCCCGCACTACACGCGCCCGGCAGAGTTTCGCGGCTGCGCCGTTCCCGAGGTATTGCGCTCCGGCGACCACGGGCGCATCCGCGCCTGGCGCGCCACGCAATCCAAAGTGCGCACCCAGCGCCGCCGCCCCGACCTTCAAGCCGCCCCGTGCCAAACAGGAGAGCAGTAATGAACACCGTGGATGCCATTGCGGGGCGCGCGCCCCGTCTCGACCTGCCGCCCTTCCGTCCGGGCGACACCGTGCGCGTGCATGTGAAGATCAAAGAGGGCGAAAAGGAGCGCACCCAGGTTTTCGAGGGCGTCGTGTTGCGCCGCCGCCGGGGCCACGCCTCGGCCACCTTCACCGTGCGCAAGGTCTCCTACGGCGTGGGCGTCGAGCGGGTCTTCCCCGTCGAATCGCCCAATGTCGAAAAGGTGGAGATCAAGAGCCGCGGCCATGTGCGCCGCTCGCGCCTCTACTACCTGCGCGCCCTGCGCGGCAAGAAGGCCCGCCTGCGCACCAAGCTCCGCGACCTCTCCGCCCTCATCCCCGAGTCCGCCCAAGCCGGCACCGCCGCCGAAGCCGAACCCGACGAAGCCCTCCCCGCCGAAGCCGCCGAGTCTGCGGAGGCCGGCGAGACCGAATCCACCGCCCCCAGCGAAGCGTCAGAATCCAGCGGCGAGAAGTAGCGATCCGGCGAAAGCGCTACGGCGTGCGGCCGTAGTCGTCTTCGATGCGGATGATGTCGTCCTGTTCGGGGGTGGAGACTTCGATGAGCTGGACGCGTTGCGTGGTGGCTTCGAAGCGGTGCAGGTGGCCGGGGGGGATGCGGCGGTGTTCGCCGGGGGCGAGTTCTTCGATCTGCACCTTGCCGGTGCTGTCTTCCAGGTGCAGGCGCAGGCGGCCTTCGAGCACATAGATGGTTTCGTCTTTGCGCAGGTGCTTTTGCAGGGAGAGCCGCGCGCCGGGCTCAATCACCAGCAACTTGCCGAGATAGCGGTCGCTCTGCGCCCACAGCAGTTCGTATCCCCACGGCTTTTCGGTGCGTTCGGGCATGGCGCAAGGCTAGCAGCTACGCGCCCGCGCCGCCGGGTTGGTCGAATGCGCCGGGCCAGTGGCGCAGTTGCCAGCCGCCGTCTGCGCCGGGCTCCACCGCAATCACATCGAAGCGCACGCGGCGCGCGCGCCTGCCGCGCTGCTCGCGCAACCACGCGGCTGCGCCGCGCGCCAGGCGCTGCTGCTTGCGCGCATCTACCGCGGCCTCGGGCGGGCCGTGGCTGCGGCTGCGGCGCGTCTTCACCTCGACGAAGGCGCAAATGCGCCCGCGCTCCACCACCAGATCCAGCTCGACGCCGCCTGCGCGGACATTGCGCGCCACAATCCGGTAGCCCTCTCGCGCCAGGTAGCGCGCCGCGAGCTCTTCGCCCAGCGCGCCGAGTGCGCGCCGTTGCTGTGTCATGCGGGGCTCCGCGGGACCGGGGCCTTGCGCGCAGTGTAGAGCCGCGCCGGCCCTGCGGCCACCGCCGGGCGCGGCGCGGGCGGATGCAACGGGCCGGGGAGTGGGCGCGCTATCGGAGCGCCGCCGCCGGGGCGCAATGGCGGACGCGGCGGGGCGCAGCGGCTCGGGTAGAGTCGGGGGCATGGCGCTCTACCTGGTCGCCACGCCCATCGGGAATCTCGAGGATGTGACGCTGCGGGCGTTGCGCGTGCTCGGCGAGGTGGATTTGCTGCTGGCCGAAGACACGCGGCGCACGCGGGTGCTGCTCAATCGGCACGGGGTTGCGGCGCGGCTGCGCTCGCTTCACGCGCACAACGAGGCGCAGCGCAGTGCAGAGGCGCTGGCGCTGCTGGCAGCGGGGCGCGATGTGGCGCTGGTTTCCGATGCGGGCACGCCGCTGATCTCCGATCCGGGCGAGCGCCTGGTGGCGCGGGCGCTGGCCGCCGGACACGAGGTCGCGCCGCTGCCCGGTGCCTGCGCCGTGCTGGCCGCGCTGCTGGTCTCGGGATTGCCGGCGGCTGCATTCAGCTTTGCGGGATTTTTGCCGAGGAAGCGGAGCGAGCGCGCGGCCCGGCTCGCGCAGTTGCGCAGCCGCCCGGAGACGCTGGTGATCTTTGAGTCGCCGCGGCGGCTCGCGGCGACTCTGCGCGAACTGGCGGCGTGCTTCGGCCCGCGCCAAGCCTGCGTCGCCCGCGAGTTGACGAAGCGCTACGAGGAAAGCGCGCGCGGCACGCTGTCTGATCTGGCGGAGCGCTTTGCGGCGGGCACGCGGGGCGAAGTGACCATCGTGGTGGCGGGCGCGCCCCGCAGCGCGCCGGATGCGGAATCGCAGCGCGGCGCACTTCGCGCATTGCTCGCGCAGGGGCGCTCTCCCCGCGACGCCGCGGCGCAGCTCCACGCCGAAAGCGGCGCGCCCCGCCGCGCCCTCTACGCCATTGCGCTGCAAGAAAGAGCGCGGGCGGATTCGTAATCAGCGGCGAATCAGGAATCGCGCCGCGCGATTTCGAGCCAGGCCGCCTCGTCCAGCACCTCAATGCCCAGCGCGCGAATCTTTTCCTGCTTCTTCGGACCTGCGCCTGCGCCTGCCACAACCAGGTCTGTGCGGGACGAAACCGCGGAGGAAACCTTTGCGCCCAGTTGCATGGCGCGGGTTTTGGCCTCGGCGCGGGTCATGCTTTCGATCTTTCCGGTGAACACGATGGTTTTTCCCGCCAGCGGCCCGCCGCCGGTTTCCAGCGCCGGTGCGGGGAGCACGCGGGTCCGCGCGCGCAATTTCTCAATTACCCGCCGGTTGTCCGGATCCTCTACGAAGGCCAGCAGGGATTCGGCCACGGCCTCGCCAATGCCGTCGTTTTCCAAAAGCTCCGTGTGCGCCGCGCCGCCGCGCTGGCGGGCCGCCTCCTGCAGTTTTTCGAGGAGCTTTTCCAGCGTTCCGTAACTGCGGGCCAGCAGCGCGGCCGTGGTGTCGCCGATGTGGTGGATTCCCAGCGCGAACAAAAAGCGGTCGAGCGGAATTTCCCGGCGCGCCTCCACATTCTTCGCCAGGTTCTCCTGCTGCAGCCGGGAAGCCTTGATGTCGCCGCCCCGGGTGCCCCCGAGCAGACTCACGCAAATTTGCGCCAGCACCAGCGCATCGGTGAGCGCGCCGTGCCGCCGCCGCCCGCGCGGGGCGGAATCGAAGCGCCGCTTCAGCGCCGCCAGCGCGCCCGCATTGCTGGAGAGCTGGCTCTGCGCCAGTTGCATAAAGTCAATGAAGGGCCGGTGCGCCGGCTTCTGCAGGCGGTTGAATTCGCCGTTCAGAAAATTCGCGCAGCGGGAGGCGTTGACGGCGATCACCGGGCTGTCTCCGATGAAATCGAGAATTGCCGCGGCGCTTTCCTCAAAGTGCGGAAATTGCGCCAGAAATTGATTCGTCAGCCGGTGCTCGTGCAGCGCTGCTTCGGAAACCTTCCGCTGCGGATTCACATAGTGGCAGAGGCGGTTTGCCGCCGCCGGATCGCCCAGTTCGTCTGCGCGCTCGAGATTCAATTCCACGCAGGCAATTTCGGCAATGCGGTGCTGCTTGCCCGCCCCGGTGGTCTCCAGATCCAGGACCACGAACCGCGTCATGCGCTCTGTGAGTCCGAGTTTGCCGAGGGCCTCGCGCTGCTCCACCGCGTGATCTGCAAATCTCGCCGCAATTTTCTCCCGCGTCGCCGGGTCTTTTGGATTGCGGATGCGGTTGCGCAGATTGGTGTAGGCGTTGGTGAATTTCTTGATCTCGTGAATGTGCTCCATTGCCTGCGGCAGTTCGAAGAGCGTGTCGGGAGAGGAGAGCCAGCCGTTCTCCCAGAGTTCCTCGATCATCTCCACGCCCAGCCCCTCGATGTCGAAGGCGTTGCGCGATGCGAAGTGGCGCAGGCGCGCCACCACCTGGGCGGGGCACACGAGGCCGCCGCTGCAACGGCTGGCCGCCGCCGCGCCGCCGGATTCCTCCGCTCCAATTTCCAGTTGTTGCGCTTCGCGCTCGGCGCCTGCCTGCGATTCGCGCAGCACCGGGCTGCCGCAGGCGGGGCAGCGCTCGGGAAACCGGTAGGGCGCCGCGCGGCGCCGCTTTTCCGCAACCACCCGCAGCACCTGGGGAATTACATCGCCGGCGCGGCGGACGATGACGCGGTCGCCCTCCCGCACATCGAGCCGCCGGATCTGGTCCTCGTTGTGCAGGGTGGCATTGGAGACCGAAACTCCGCCGACAAACACGGGCTGCAGCCGCGCCACGGGGGTGAGCACCCCGGTGCGCCCCACCTGCACCTCAATGGATTTCACCAGCGTGCTCTTTTCCTGGGCCGGGAACTTGTGGGCGATGGCCCAGCGCGGCGCGCGGGAAACCTGGCCGAGCCGCTGCTGCTGCGCGAGGTCGTCGACTTTGTAAACCACGCCGTCGGCTTCGTATGGCAGCGCGCTGCGTTCCCGGAGCAGGCGGTGGTAGTGCTCCAGGCATTCTGCGGCAGAGCTCGCGCGGCCGGTGAGCGGACTGGTGCGCAGCCCCCATTGGCGAAACAACTCGAGCGCGTCGCTGTGGCGCGCCGGTTTTTCCATTCCCTGCAGGTCGCCAAGCCCGTAAAAGTAGATTTCCAGCGGGCGCTTGGCGGTGATGCGCGGATCCAATTGCCGCAGGCTGCCGGCGGCGGCGTTTCGGGGATTTACATAGGGCTTCTCGTTGGCCTTGCGCTGCCCTTCGTTGAGCCGGTTGAAGCCGTCGTGAGTCATGATCACTTCGCCCCGCACCTCCACCAGAGCGGGCGGATTTTTTGCGAGCAGGCGCAGCGGCACCGTGTGCAGGGTGCGGATGTTGGCGGTCACATCTTCTCCCACAGCGCCGTTGCCCCGGGTTGCGGCGCGTTGCAGCAAGCCGTCCCGGTAGAGAATGTTTACCGCCACGCCGTCGAGTTTCGGCTCCACGACATACTCGACCGCGTCTTCGCGCAGCATTTCGCGCACGCGCTTGTCAAACGCCGCAATCTCTTCTTCGCCGAAGGCGTTGTTCAGCGACAACATGGGCGCGCCGTGGCGAAGCTCGGCAAAGCCCTCGGCGGGCGCTCCGCCCACCCGGCGGGTGGGAGAATCCGCTGTGACCAGCGCGGGATTCTGCTCTTCCAATTGGCGGAGTTCCCGGAACAACCGGTCGTAGTCGGCGTCGGGAATCTGCGGATCGTCCAGCACATAGTAATGGTGGTCGTGGCGCCGGATTTCGCGCCGCAGCTTTTCGATGGTTTCCCGCGCATTGCCCGCGCTCATGGCTGCGCCCCGGCTTCCGCTTCCGGCGCAGCCTCTTCAACCGGCGCTTCCGGTGCAGCCGGCGGAGTCTCCGGCGCGGCCGGCGCTGCGGCTTCCGCCGCCGCGGATTCTGCGCCCGCCGCTTCCCCGGCTTCGCCCGCTTCACCTTCCGCCAGCTCTCCCTCTTCCGCTTCTTCCGGTTCCGGATCCGGCTTCGGCGGCGGCGGCGGTGGCGGGCCGCGGCGGCGGAGGCGCTGGTAGTGCAGCACGGCGGATTCGTGCTCCTCGAAGGTGCGCGAGAACCAGTGGCTGCCGTTGCGCCGCGATACGAAGTAGAGGTAATCCGACTTGGCGGGTTGGGCGGCGGCGCGCATGGCGGCCTCGCCGGGGTTGGCGATGGGCCCCGGCGGCAGCCCCGGAAACTGGTAGGTGTTGTAGGGATTCGACTCATCCTCCAAATGCCAGCGCCGCAAATTGCCGTCGAAATTGGGAATGCCGTAGATTACGGAGGGATCGGTTTCGAGCTTTTTGCCGATGGCCAGCCGGTTGTGGAAGACGGCGGCGATTACCGGCCGCTCCCGGGCCACGCCGGTTTCTTTTTCGACGATGGAGGCGAGGGTCACCAAATCGTGCATACGCAGGCCGCGCTTTTTGGCCAGCGGCGCGACGCGCTTCCAGACGCTGTGAAATTGCTTCACCATGATGCGCGCGATGACCTCGGGCGGCAGGCCGCGGGTGAGCCGGTAGGTTTCGGGGAACAGGTAGCCCTCCAGTCTGTCGGCGGGCACGCCGAGGCTGCGGGCAAACTTTGCGTCATTGACCAGCGCCAAAAACTCCCCGGCGTCGGCGAGGCCGGTCGCTTCCAGGTGCGCGGCAATTTCCACCGCCGTCCAGCCTTCGGGAAAAGACACCGGCGAGGTGCGCACCCGCCCGCTGACCAGCCGCTTCACCACCGCCCGCGCGCCCAGCGAGGGAGACAACTCGTAGTAACCGGCGCGCAGGTCGTTTTCCCAGCCCCGCCAGCGCGTCCACCAAATCAGCGCCCGCTCGTTGCGCACCAGGCCCGCCTGCTTGAGCGAGCGCGCCACCGAACCCAGGGTGGCGCCGCGCGGCACCTCGAAGACCATGGGAGTCTCGTCCGCCGAGACGGGGTTCAGCGCCACGCGCAGCCACAGCAGGGTGGAAAGCCCCAGCACCAGGAGAATCCCCAGCCCCGGCAGGGCGAAGCGCAGCGCGCGCAGCAGCGCCGCCCGGTTCACTGCGGCTCCGCCGCCTGCCGCGCGAGATAAGTGCGCAACAGAATGGTGGCCGCCAGCGCATCTACCGGAGCGCGGCGGCGCGCCCCCGCCTCGGCCAGGGCGCGCTGGGCCTGCTGCGTGGTCCAGCGCTCGTCCAGGGTTTCGACGGGCAGCGCCAGTTCCCGCCGCAGCGCGTCGGCGAAGTCCTGGGCGGCCCGGGCTTCCGGCCCGGCGCTGCCGTTCATATGCACGGGCAGGCCCACCACAATGCGCGAAACGCCGCGCTCTGCCGCCAGCGCGCAAATCGCCGCCAGATCCTGCGCCCGCCCCCGGCTCTGGAGCGTGCCGACGGGCAGCGCCAGGCGCCCATCGAGATCGGAGAGGGCGAGGCCAATGCGCCGCGCGCCGAGGTCTATGCCGAGAACGGCCATCCCCACAGCCTACCCAATGCGCTCCGCTCTGCCCCCGGTGGCCCCGGCAGGGGGGGTTGACGGCGCGCCCATTCCGCCCGACTCTGTGGGGGCGGCCGGCGTTCCCCCGCCGGGCCGCATTCCCCTCCTCCGCGGTCCCAGCGGAGCCCCCCATCTCCAATCCGCCGCCCAGCCTGGCTCCGGCGCTGCACGCGCCGGCGACTCGCCGCGTGGTCCTGGCCGTGGCCACCTGCGCCGGGGCGGGACTGGTTCCCGCCATTCCGGGCACCTGTGGCGCGGCGCTGGGCGTCGCGCTGTTCCTGCTGTTCGCCCCTGCGCCGCTTTGGCTGCTGGCGCTTACCTGGCTGGGCCTGCTGGCGCTGGGCACCTGGGCCGCAGATGTGGCCGGGCGGCTCTACGAGCGCGAAGACGACGCCCGCATTGTGATTGACGAGGTGGTGGGGCAACTGCTGGCGCTCTCGCCGCTGCTCACTCCGCTGCTCGACGCCAACTACTGGTCGGTTGTGACCGCATTTGTCCTGTTCCGCAGCTTTGATATCGGCAAGATGGGGCCGGTGGGATGGGTGGAGCGGCGCGTGCGCGGGGGACTCGGCGTCATGCTGGACGATCTCGTGGCCGGGGCGCTCTCCGCCGTCATTCTGCTGTTGCTGGGGCGCTTCACCCCGTTGTGGCCGTCATGAGCGCCGAGGTCATCACCATCGGCGACGAATTGCTGCGCGGCGAAATCGTCGATTCCAACAAGGCGCTGCTCTCGGAGCTGCTGCTGCGCGCCGATCTGCCGGTCCGCTTCCATGTCTCGGTTCTCGACGATCCGCAGGACATGGCCGATGCCTTCCGCCGCGCGGCGCAGCGCAGCGCCGTGGTGCTGGTCTCGGGGGGCCTCGGCCCCACCCGCGACGATATCACCCTGCCGGCGCTGGCCCGCTGCTTCGGCTTGTCTCTGCAGCTTCACGAGCCCTCGCTGCGCGCCATCCGCGCTTTCTTCCGGGAGAGGGGCCGCCCCATGGCGCCCTCCAACGAGAAGCAGGCGCTGCTGCCCGAAGGTGCCACGGCGCTGCCGAACCCGCTGGGCACAGCGCCGGGCTGCATGCTCCGGGCCGGCGGCGCGGTGTTTTTCTGCCTGCCCGGCGTCCCCCGGGAGCTCGCCCACATGGCCGAGCAGCAGGTGCTGCCGCGATTGCCCGCCCCCGGCGGGGCGCGCGGCGTCCTGCGCAGCGAGCTGCTGCGCACCTTCGGCATCGGCGAATCCTCGCTGGAAGACGAGCTGGCAGATTTGGCGCGGGGCGAGGGGTTGTCGTTGGGCTTCCGCACCTCTTTTCCCGACAACTTTTTGCGCCCCTGCGCGCGGGGCGCCAGCGAGGCCGAGGCCGGGGAGCGGCTCGCCGGGCTGTGCCGGGATATTGAGGCGAGGCTGGGGCCGCTGCTCTACGGGCGCGGCGACGAGACCATGCAGGTGGTGGTGGGGCGGCTGCTCGCCGCCGGGGGCTTCACCCTGGCGCTGGCCGAAAGCTGCACCGGCGGCCTGCTGGCCGAGCGCGTGAGCGGCGTGCCCGGCGCATCGGCCTGGTTCCGGGGCGGGGCGGTGGCCTACGCAAACGACGCCAAGCGCGCGCTGCTCGGCGTGCCGGACGCTGTGCTGCGCGATTGCGGCGCGGTATCGGAGCCGGTGGCGCTGGCGCTGGCGCTGGGCGCGCGCGCCCGCTTCGGCGCGGACTACGGCCTCGCAACCACCGGCATTGGCGGCCCCGGCGGCGGCGCGGAGGGCAAGCCCGTGGGCACGGTGTGGGTGGGCTTCGCCGGACCGCAGGGCGCGCGCGCCGCGCGCTTTCACTTCGCATTCGACCGGCAGCGTCACCGCGTGCTGACCACGCAGGTGGCGCTGGACTGGTTGCGCCGCGAGCTGCAGGGCGTTCCCGCCCCCGCGCCGCAGCTCCTCAAAACTTTCCCCCCGGAGCGCGTGACTCCGGGAACTGGTTGATTCACAACCCACAACAGAGGAGAAAAGGACCATGGCAAAGAGCGAACGCAACAGCGCGGCTGCGCGCGGGGGCAAGGTGGACAAGCAGCGGCAGGCCATCGGGCTTGCGCTTTCCACCATCGAGAAGCAATTCGGCAAGGGGGCCATTTTGACCCTGACGGAGGACTCGATAGATCGGGAGATCGAATCCTTCTCGTCGGGATCGCCGAGCCTGGACATCGCGCTGGGCATCGGCGGCTACCCGCGCGGGCGCGTGGTGGAGATCTACGGCCCGGAATCCAGCGGCAAGACCACGCTGGCGCTGCACGCCGTGGCCGAAGCGCAGCGCAGCGGCGCGGTGGCGGCCTTTGTGGACGCCGAGCACGCCCTGGATGTGAATTACGCCCGCCGGCTGGGCGTGAAGGTGGAGGACCTGCTGGTCTCGCAGCCGGACACCGGCGAGCAGGCGCTGGAAATCACCGATGTGCTGCTGCGCAGCGGCGCAATTGGCCTGGTGGTGGTGGATTCGGTGGCGGCGCTGGTGCCGCGCGCCGAGATTGAGGGCGAAATGGGCGACACCCATGTGGGCCTGCAGGCGCGGCTCATGAGCCAGGCGCTGCGCAAGCTCACCGGCACGGTCTCCAAGACGAACGCCACCGTCGTCTTCATCAACCAGATCCGCATGAAGATCGGCGTCATGTTCGGCAATCCGGAGACCACCAGCGGCGGCAACGCGCTCAAGTTCTACTCCTCGGTGCGTCTCGATGTGCGGCGCATTGCCGCCATCAAAGACGCCGATGTGGTGGTGGGCAACCGCACCCGCGTGAAGGTGGTGAAGAACAAGGTGGCGCCGCCCTTCCGGCAGGCCGAGTTCGACATCATCTACAACGAGGGCGTCTCTTTCGAGGGCGATTTGCTCGACCTCGGCGTCGCTGGCGGCCAGGTGGAAAAGAGCGGCTCCTGGTATTCCTACGGCGGCGAGCGCATCGGCCAGGGGCGCGAGAACGCGCGGCGCTATCTGCGCGAGAATCCCGAGGTGCGCGAGCGCATCGCCGAATCCGTCTATGCCGAAAAGGGCCTGAAGCGCCTGCCCCGCGCCGCCGCCTCTGCCGAAGCCGCCGAGCCGGCCGAGCCCGGCGAATCCGGCGAGCCCGCCGCCGACGCAAGCTGACCCCGCCTCCTCCGCCGCCCCGCCTTCGCCCATTGCGAAGGCGGCGGCGGCCCGGCGGGGCCGCTGGGCGGAAGCGCTGCGAAATTGGGTATCTTCCGCCTGTGCAGAGCGCCGAACAGATCCGCGAGACTTTTCTCTCGTTTTTCGAGGAGAGGGGGCACCGGCGGGTGGCGAGCGCCTCGCTGGTGCCGGAATCCGATCCCTCGCTGCTGTTTGTGAACGCGGGCATGGTGCCCTTCAAGCGCATGTTTCTGGGAGAGGAAGCGCCGCCGGCCGCGCGGGCCACGGGCAGCCAAAAGTGCATGCGCGTTTCGGGCAAGCACAACGATCTGGAAGAGGTGGGGAAGAGCCCGCGCCACCACACCTTCTTCGAAATGCTCGGCAATTTCTCCTTCGGCGATTACTTCAAGCGCGAGGCGATTCTCTTCGCATGGGAACTGGTGACGCAGCGCTTCGGACTCGCCGCCGAGGATCTGGTGGTTTCCGTGTTCCGCGAGGACGACGAGGCGGCGGAGATTTGGGAGCGCGAGGTGGGCCTGCCGCCCCACAAAATCTACCGCCTGGGCGAGAGCGAGAACTTCTGGAGCATGGGCGAAACCGGCCCCTGCGGTCCCTGCAGCGAGATTCATCTGGACCGCGGGCCGCTGCCCGGCGTCCCGGATGACGATCCCGGCAGCGACTCGGGGCGCTTTCTGGAATTCTGGAACCTCGTCTTCATGCAGTTTGAGCGCGATGCGAAGGGCGCGCGCCGGCCGCTGCCCAAGCCTTCGGTGGATACCGGCGCGGGACTCGAACGGCTCTGCCAGATATTGCAGGGCGCGCGCGACAACTACGGCACCGATCTCTTCGCGCCCATTCTGGCGCGGGTGCAGGATCTCTCCGGCGTGTCCTTTGGCGGCGATGCGCAGCACGACATCTCGCTGCGCGTGGTGGCAGATCACGCCCGCGCCACGGCCTTTTTGGTGGGCGATGGCGTGCTGCCCTCCAATGGCGGGCGCGGCTATGTGCTGCGCCGCATTTTGCGCCGCGCCATGCGCCACGGCGTGCTGCTCGGCCTCAAGGGGCCATTTCTCTGCGCCGTTACCGATGCGGTGACGGATGCGATGGGCGGCGCTTTTCCCGAATTGATCCGCCGCCGCGATTTCATCCGCGAGCGCGTGCGCCGCGAAGAGGAGCGCTTTCTCGCCACATTGGGAAAGGGCCTGCAGCTTCTCGAGGCGGAGATTGCCGAGATCAAAGCGCAGAACGGCGCTGCGCTGCCCGGCGCGCTGGCCTTCAAGCTCTACGACACCTACGGCTTTCCCCTCGACCTGACCCAGGACATTCTCGCGGGTCACGGGCTCGCCGCCGGCCAGGAGGCTTTTGCCCGGGAAATGGAGGCGCAGCGCGCGCGCTCCCGCGAAGCCTGGCGCGGCAGCGGAGACGCCGGCGTCGCTCAAGTGTATGGGCGCATGGCGGCGGAACTCGCCAGCGAGTTCGTGGGCTACGAGGCGCTGGAATGCGAATCGCCGGTGCAGGCGCTGCTGGTGAATTCCGCCCCGGTGGATTGCGCCGAATCCGGCAGCGAGGTGGAAGTGGTGGTGAGCGAGACGCCCTTTTACGCCGAGGGCGGCGGACAGGTGGGCGACCGCGGCGCAATCGAGACCGCTTCCGGCCGCGTGCGCATTGCCGACACCCTGCGCCCCGCCGGCGATCTCGTCGTGCATCGCGGCGTGGTGGAGACCGGCTGCGTGCGCGCCGGAGAATCCGCGCGGCTCTCGGTAGACGCCGGCGCGCGCGCCGCCACCGTGCGCAATCACTCCGGCACGCACCTGCTGCACGCCGCGCTGCACCAGGTAATTGGCCCGCAGGCCCTGCAGCAGGGCTCGCTGGTTGCGCCGGATCGCCTGCGCTTCGATTTCACCCACGATGCGCCGCTCAGCGAAGAGCAGATTGAGCGCATTGAGGATCTGGTGAACGAGTGGATTTTGCAGAACGCGCCGTCCCGGGTGCAGCGCATGGGTTACCAGGATGCGCTGGCTGCGGGCGCAGTCGCGCTCTTCGAGGAGAAATACGGCGAGGATGTGCGCGTCGTCAGCTTCGGCGAGGTGTCGAGCGAGCTCTGCGGCGGCACCCACGCGCAGAGCAGCGGCGAAATCGGGCTCTTCAAGATCGTCTCGGAGTCCGGCATTGCGGCCGGAGTCCGTCGCATTGAGGCGCAGACCGGGCAGGGCGCGCTGCGGCATTTGCGCGCGCAGCAGCACATTCTGCAGCGCGTGGGCGAGCTGCTGCGCACCGCGCCCGCCAACTACGCAGAGCTGCCGCAGCGCATTGAGAAGCTGCTCGCCGAGCGAGGCCAGGCGCAGCAGCAGCTCGCCGAGCTGCGGCGCGGCGCGGCGGACTCTGCCTCGCAGCAGGAAGAGCGCGAGATTGCCGGGCTGCGCGTCATGATCCGCCGCACCCCCGGACTCGCTGCGAAAGAGTTGCGCGCCGTGGTGGACGATCTGCGCGGCGGCGGCGGCAGCCGCATTGTGCTCGCCGTCTCTGAGAGCGAAGGGAGCGCCGCGCTGGCCCTTGGCATTACCGCCGATTTGAAGGGGCGCTTTGACGCCGGCGCGCTGTTGCGCGAGGTAGCGGCGGCCGCCGGTGGGCGCGGCGGCGGCCGCGCCGATTTCGCGCAGGCCGGCGGCGCACGGCCCGAAAAGCTCGCAGCCGCCTGCCAGCGTCTCTTCGAGCTGGCCGGGGCCGCCGCGTGAGCCGCCGCCCCACCTTCGAGGTTCGCGTGGGCGATGTGGGTGTTGGCGGCGCGAACCCGTTGCGCCTGCAGTCCATGACCACGACGAACACGCTGGATGTGGCCGCCACCACCGAACAGGCCGAGCGTTTGGCCGGGGCGGGTTGCGAGATTGTCCGCATTACCGCGCCGGGGCTGCGCGAGGCCCGCGCGCTGGGCGAGATTGCCGCGGCGCTGCGCCGCCGCGGCGTGCGCGTTCCGCTGGTGGCCGACATTCACTTCACACCCAACGCGGCGCTGGAAGCCGCCCTGCATGTGGAGAAGGTGCGCATCAACCCCGGCAACTATGCAGACCGCAAGCGCTTCGAGGTGCGCGAATACAGCGACGCGCAGTATGCGGAGGAACTGGAGCGCGTGGCGCAGCGCTTTCGCCCGCTGTTGCGGCGCTGCCGCGAGCTCGGCCGCGCGCTGCGCATTGGCGCAAACCACGGCTCGCTCTCGGACCGCATTCTCAACCGCTTCGGCGATACGCCGCGCGGCATGGTGGAGAGCGCGCTGGAGTTTCTGGATGTCTGCGAGGACGAGGGCTTCCGCGATGTGATCTTCAGCATGAAATCGAGCAACGCGCAGGTGGCGATTCGCGCCTACCGGCTTTTGGTTGCGCGTTTGGCCGAGCGCGCGGGCGGTTTGGACGCGCCCTCCTATCCCCTGCACCTGGGCGTGACCGAAGCCGGCGATGGCGAGGACGGCCGCATCAAGAGCGCCATTGGCATTGGCGCGCTGCTGGAGGACGGTATCGGCGACACGCTGCGCGTTTCGCTGACCGAGGATCCGCTGCGCGAAATTCCCGTAGCCCGCGCGCTGGCCCGCCACTACGACGCCCGCGCCGCCTGCGCGCCGCCGCGCGCGGCCACCGCGCCGGGCAAGACGCCGCCTGCGGCCGCGGCTGGTTTGCGCGTGGCGGCGGGGGCTTCTTCCGCCGCGCCGGCTGAGTTTGCGCGGCGGCCGTCGCGGGCGCTGGGCGATGTGGGCGGCGGGCAGCCGGTGCGCGTCGAGGCGTGGCTCGGCGCGCCGCCGCCGGATGCGGAGGCCGCGGCGCGCGAGATCGCTGCGCAACTCGGCGAGCTGGGCGCGCGGGAGCAGGGCCTGCGCTGCGAGGGGCTGGGCGTTTCGGTGCGGGACGAGGCGGAGGCCCGGCGCGCCGCCGCGCTCGGCGAGTCTCTCGCGCGGCAGGGGATTGCGCTGCCGCTTTCGGCGTGGGCGCCGCCGCACTGCGCCAAGGCCGCGGCGCAGGCGGCCTCGCGGGTCATCCTGCTGCCCGCTGCGCCGGAAGCCGCCGATGTGGAGGCGTGCGAGTCCGGCGCAATCTTCGGCGTAGCGGGGCCGGAGCTGGTGCACGCTGCGCGGCGTCTTGCGGCGCGGCTCGAATCCGCCGCGCCGCCGCCGCTGGCGCTGCGCTTCTCCGTCGCGAAGCATTCGCCGCGCTTCTCTCGCGCGCAGCCTGCCGATGCAGAGGCGGAGCTGCTGCGCGCGGCGGCGCAGCTCGGCGCGCTGCTCTGCGACGGCATCGGCGATCTGGTGTCGCTGGGCGGCTTCGGCTCACTGGCGCGGGATGTCTCCCTCGCCTACCGCATTCTGCAGGGCGCGCGGCTGCGCACCTCCTGGACCGAGTTCATCTCCTGCCCCTCTTGCGGGCGGACGCTCTTCGACCTGGAGGAGACGACGGCCCGGGTGAAGGCGGCCACCGGGCATCTGGCCGGCCTCAAAATCGCCGTCATGGGCTGCATAGTCAACGGCCCCGGCGAAATGGCCGACGCCGACTTCGGCTATGTGGGCTCGGGCGCGGGCCTGGTGGATCTTTACGCGGGCCGCGCGCGGGTGGTGCGCAATGTGCCCGCCGCACAAGCCCCCGCGCGCCTGGTCGAGCTGATTCGCCAGCACGGCCGCTGGCGCGATCCCTGACGCTCAGCCGTTGCCGATGAAGCCTTCGTAGAAGCCCAGACTCCGGCTGTCTTCGAGCAGCTTTTCGAGTATCGGCAATTTGACTGCCACCGTCATGGCGACGGCCCAGAGCAGAGCGCCTTCGGCTGCGCCGAGGCAGCCGCCGAATATGCGGTCCAGAGCGCCCAGGCCCATGGCGTGCATGCCGTTTCGCAGCTTCCGCCCCAGCGCGCTCACGGCCAGCAGAGCGGTGAGGGCCAGCGCCACGCCCGCCAGAATGTGCGCCAGCGTCTGCGAGAGATCGTCCGGCCAGAGCGAGAGCAGCCAGGCGGCCACGGTGCCAGCGAAAATCCACACGCAGATGAAGGCCGCGGCCACGGCGGCCAGCGTGAATGCCTCGCGCATGGCGCCCCGGAAGAGCCCGCGCAGGGCGGCCACGCCGAACAGGGCCAGCGAGGCGGCGTCCACCAGTTCGATTTCGGCCATGCCGGAAAGTTTTGGAAATACCCCGCAAAAATCAAGCCCAGTGCCGGGGGCGCTTCGTCAGCTTCAGGTGATCCGCAATCAGCGCGGTGTCGTAGTCGCTGTGCCGGGCGATCTGGTTCTGCCACAGGTAGATGTTCTCGATGTGACCGGGGTTGTAGCTGAGCAGGTCGCGCTTGATGAAGGGGCAACGCAAGCCGATCAGCAGATCCCAGAAGAAATGGGTGGAGTTCACGGGGTTGTCGGTGGCCATGCGGCCGATCAGAAAGCTCTGTGTGGGATAACTGTATGGGATCGTGCGCCGGCGCCGGTAGGCTCGGTTCTTCTTGCCGATTGCGCCGCGCATAAAGCGAGCGATGATATCGTTGTATTCGAAGATGGCCCGGCTCCGGAGCCCGGCCTTGGAGAGGAAGGTGCTGAGCAACACCTCGCCGTAACGGATCAGTCCCTCGCGCGTGTGGAAATAGGGCAGGCTGTGCAGGAAGAAATCAAGGAAGTGCTGCGATTCCAGCGCCCGCCGGCCGAAGTAGAGAAAGTAGGACTGCAAATGCCAGCGCCGTTCCCAACTGTCGGTGATTCCCCAGAAATCCGTGCCCAGCGCCTCGCCCCGCTCAAAGGTCTCGCGCAGCGGGAACAGGGGGCCATAGACACTGTCGTTCGCCAGCAGCAGGCCATCGAGTTCAGTGAGGCCGCGCGCCGCCAGGTGGGTGATGCCGTCCTTGTAAGCCCCGAAGTCGAATCCGATGTTGCGGCGCCAGATGGCTTCGCAGACATGGGGCAGAACCTTCGCAATCTCGGATTCCTGAATTTTCGGGGAATTGCTCAGAAAATAGATGCGAAAGCCCGCCGCCCGCAGCTCCTGCACATAGTGGACCACATAGTCGGCAATGCGGCCATGTCTGTCGAAGTGGCAGAACAACACGGCGCGCCGCGCCGTGGCGCAGGGATCGTCCCCGCTCCACACCTTGCGGAAGGTGTCGCGCGGCTTCTTTCTGGAGAGGAGGAGGTCCCCCCAGGCCACGGTCACCTGCAGCACCCGCCACAAGATTTCAGCCAGGCGTTTCGCGCGAAGCAACAGATTCATGGTTTCACAGCTCTGTCAATTCTTTCGGAGGAAGTTGCGAACTCTCTGGCGCGTGATCTGCAACCAGCGCATGGCAGCAAGCTGTTTCTGCGACAAATGGGCATGGTCCCGGCCGAGTAGAGTCAGGTTGGCAATTTCTCCGTCGGACATAGAGTGCATCTGGAAAAAATTCATCAGGCTGCTTCCCACCGCTTCTGCATTGTGGAAGTAGGAGTGGCTCCGGATTTTGTTATTTTCGAAGTTCAGTGCAATCATGCCCCGATAATACAAGATGCCGCAGAGATTTATCGGAACCGCATTCATGAAACTCATGAAATTTGCGCGAGGCGCACGGATCAGCAGCCGCGCTGCCGAATTTGGATTCATCAAATTCACGCGATAGCGGCGCTGATAGCTTCGTGCGAGTTTTTCGAAAACAGGCAGGGCTTCTTCGTAGAGGCCAAATTGCACCAGCTCCTTGAACCACCGGTAGAGCAGCCCGTGTTGCACCGGTGTCCCTTCCGGGAGGGTCTGGCTGCGCTCGCGCAGATAATGGAGGTAGAGCGAGACATCTCTACGGGCATTGATTTTGGCCAGAGTTTTCGGACTGCGGCTGGCCAGCGCCCGTAAAGTATTTCCAGTCGATTGCAGATCAATGTGGGTGAATCCAATATGCTGCAGCAGCGCTTTGAGCGCCTGTTTGCTGAATAGCATGGTATGACAGCTGGGCGAGAGCATGGGCAGCAGATCGGATTCTGCCCGATGCGGCGTGCAACCATCGGCATCGGGTGTGGTGAGCAGCAGATAGCCATCGTCTGCAATCAAACCGCTCACGCAGGCGAGAAAATCCCGTGGCTCCTCAATATGCTCAATTACCTCGGCGCAGAGCACCACATCGCCAAGGCCGCCGGGCAGTTGGAATCCGGGTGCGATGTATTCGTTGAGAATGTTCACGCCAAGTTGCTGGCCGCCGAGGAAGGCGATGGTCGACGGATCCACGCCTATGGCCTCCCAGCCGAACATCTGGCGGGCCATATCCAGCGAGAAGCCATATCCACAGCCCACTTCCACAAAGCGCGTCTCTGCGTCTCTGAGGGGCTGCGGAATAGCAAAAAGCATTGAGGCCAGCGTATCCACGCCAGCGGCTTGCTCCACATAGAATTTGACGCAGGCGCGGGCGTGTTCCCGCTGTTCGTCATTGCGCTGTTCCCAGGGAATCTCGGGTGGCATATGGAAAGGTGCGTAATTCAGGGAATCGCAACGGCCGCATCGGTAGAGCTGGAGTTTCGGCAGATCCTCGTTCGGGTTGGGAATGTCCAGCACATGGGATTGCCCAGCGTTCACACCGCAGGCGCGGCAGGCAAATGAGTGCCGGGAATTGCCATCTGCCCAGGTGATGGGAGAGGTCATCGCGCTCGCTTCAGCCGCGTGAGTCATTTCGCCGCTCCGCTGCGCCAGGCAGCCTGCGGAAAGGTAGAAAAGAGCAGCAGCAACGTCAAGGCCAGCGAATCGAGTGCCGATTGGCGCTGCACGCTGCGGCCGAGCAGGCAGCGCAGCGTGGCGCGCGGCGTCCGGCAATCGCAGAGCCGCGCGAGGCGCAGGCGATCTTTGGGCGAAAGCTCGCCGCCGAAGCGCGCCTGGAAGGCGCGCGCCTGCGAGATGAGCCTGCGCACCGCGCCTGCGCGCAGGCTGCCCACCACGCGCAGTTTGCGCGCGAGGCGCGCGGCGGCGCTGGCCGGCTGGCCGGTGAGGTTGCCGCCGTGCTGCCGGTAGAGCCGCTGCGGCGCGGGGTCGTAAATGATGCGGCCGGTGGCGGAGACGGCGAGGTAGCACCACCAGTCGTGGTCAATCGCCTCGCCGGGAATGCCGTGCTCCACAATCTTCGCGCGCGCCGCCCGGTTCATCAGCATGGTCGAGCCGGGCAGGACGCTCTCGACCAGCGCGTTGGCAAAGGAGAGGCCGCGGCGCGGCAGCGGAGTGAGGCCGCGCGGGCGCAGCGCCGCATCGGTGATGGTGGAGCGGCAGCCGTAGAGCAGCGGAAGCGGGCTGCGGCGCTCTGCCGCGGCGGCTTCGAGGCAGTGCACGGCGCGGCGGATCTTGCCGGGCCGCCACACATCGTCCTGGTCGCTGAACGCAAAGTAGCCGCAATCTGCATCGGCGTTTTCGAGTAGCCGGGCGAAGCTCCGCAGCGCGCCGAGGCGCGGGCCGAACTCGGCCTGCAACCGGCCGGCGGCCTGGTATTCCGAGAGGATGGCGCGGGTGTCGTCGCTGGAGCCGTCGTCGCGCACCTTCAGCGAGAGCGCGGGCCAATCCTGAGCGAAGATGCTGTCGAGTTGCTCGCGCAAAAAGCGCGCGCCGTTGTGAGTGGAGAGCAGCACCTGCACCCGGGGCGCACCCCCAGGCGGCGCTTCGGTTTGCTGCGCGGCGCTCATGCGGAGCGCGCGCCCGCGCCGCACGGCGAATCTGGAGCGGCGGAAATCAGTCGCGCAAGTGCTGCGCCGTAGCCGCTTTTGCCGAGCCTCCGGGCGGCGGCGCGCAGTTCGGATTCTCCGATCCAGCCCTGTTGCAGTGCCGCGGCTTCCACCACGCCCACGCACTCGCCGCGCCGCGCGCAGTCGCGCACCCAAATGGAGGCGTCCAGAAAAGAGTCGTTGGTGCCCACATCGAACCAGTGAATGCCGCTTTCCATGCGCTCCACGCAGAGCTGGCCGCGCTCCAGATAGGCCGCGTTGACATCGGTGATTTCGAGTTCGCCGCGCGCCGAGGGCGCAAGCCCCGCGGCAATATCGAGCACCGCGTTGTCGTAAAAGTAGAGCCCCGTCACCGCCCAGTCGCTCTGCGGCGCGGCGGGCTTTTCCTCAATGCGCGTGGCGTGGCCCGTGGGTGCAATGCTCACGACTCCGTAGCGCTCCGGATCCGGCACGCGGCGCGCAAAGACGGTGGCGCCCTCCTTGCGCTCCCGCGCGCTTCGCAACAGCGCGGTCATGCCCTCGCCGTGGAAAATGTTGTCGCCCAAAATCAGCACGCAGCGCTCGCCGCCCACAAAATTGCGGGCGATGAGAAAGGCGTCCGCAATGCCTCGGGGCTCGTGCTGCAGCGCGTATTCAATGCGCATGCCCCACTGCGAGCCATTGCCGAGCAGGCGCTCGGTGGCGGCGCGATCTTCGGCGCGGGTAATGAACAAAATATCGCGCACCCCCGCGCAGGCCAGCGTGCTGAGCGGATAGTAAATGGTGGGTTTGTCGTAAATGGGCAGCAGCTGCTTCCCCACCGCCAGGGTGGTGGGCATGAGCCGCGTGCCGAGGCCGCCGGCCAGCACAATGCCGCGCATCAGCCGCCCGCCCCGTTCGGCTGGATATTGAGAATGCCGCCGTGAAGCTCCACCGCCTCGACCCAGCGCCGCATTTCGGCGGGATCTGCCGCGAGCTCCGCATCTGCGCCGGAAGCGTCGGCCGCGCCGTTCGTCAGCCGCGCGTGCCAGGCGGACAGGCGCCGATACCAGTCGAGGGTGATGGTGCGCGGCGTGTGCGCCACCTGCCCGGCTTTGAGGGCGCGGCAGATTTCGTGCACGCCGTCCTCTGCCCGAAACTCGGCGCGAAAGCCCAGCGCTTCGATTTTGTCGAAGTTGACGCGATAAGAGCGATTGTCGGCGTCGCCATACCATTTGATTTTCACCGCGCGCGGCACGGCTGCGGCCACGCGCTCGCCCAGCTCTCCGATGCGATAGACATTTGCGGCCGAGCCGACATTAAAGATTTGCCCGTTTACGGCAGCGGCGGGCGCGTCCAGCATCATGATCTGCGCGCGGGAGGTGTCGCGCACATGCACCATCGGGCGCCACTGCGAGCCGTCGCGCATCAGCGGCAGCTCGCCCTTTTGCCATGCGCCGCAGGCCATGCCGTTGATGGCGAGATCGAAGCGCATGCGCGGCGACAGGCCATAGACCGTGGCCTGCCGCAGCGCAACCACCGTGAAATCTCCGTCCGCCAGCGCCAGCACATCCACTTCGGCCTGGGCGTTGGCGCGGGCGTAAGTGGTGAGCGGGTTGGGCTTGGCGCTTTCGTCGGCCACGAAATCCGGCCCCTGGTAGCCGTAGATGGAGCAGGAGGAGGGCAGAATGTAGCGCCGCGCGCCCATGCGCTTCGCCAGCCTGGCGGTGTGCACGCGCGAAGCCCAGTTGATCTCCAAGGTGGCGTCCGGAAACAAATCGCCGCTGGGATCGTTGGAGATGGCGACCAGATCAATTACCGCTTCCACGCCTTCCAGGTGGCGCTCCGTCAGACGGCGGCTGTCTTCGCGGATCTTCTGGAGCCCCGGGCGCTCGGGCAGGTGCTCGTTGCCAAAGAAGAAGCGGTCCACAGCGCGCACCGCGTGCCCCGCATCCAGCAACATGGGCACCAGCGTGCTGCCGATGTAGCCCGAAGCGCCGGTCACCAGAATCTTCACCGCAGAGCTCCTTCCGCGCCATCTTGCGCGCTGTATTGAAAGGGGAGGGTTGCGCCGATCTCGGCCAGCGTGGGCTGCGCGCGATCCTTGTCCGAGAGGATGGGCTCGGCCGCGCCCAGCGCAGCCAGGGGCCAGGCGATTTTGAGCGCGGGGTCGGCCCAGTGCAGGCCGCGGTCATGTTGCGGAGCGTAGTAGTTCGAGACCTTGTAGGCAATCTCGGTTTCGGGTTCCAGGGTGAGGACGCCGTGGGCGAAGCCGATGGGCACCAGAATCTGCTCGCCCGCCTCGGCGTCCAGTTCAATGCAGTCGTGCTGCCCGTAGGTGGGCGAGCCCCGGCGCAGGTCCACCGCCACATCGAAAATGCGCCCGCGCAGCACGCGCACCAGCTTGTGCTGCGCAAAGGGCGGAGTCTGAAAGTGCAGCCCGCGCAGCACGCCGGGCTCCTTGGAAAAGGAGTGATTGTCCTGCACGAACTCAATGTGGATGCCGTGTTCCTCCAGCGCGCGCCGGTTGTAGGTCTCGGAGAAGAAGCCCCGGGAATCCCCGATCTTGCGCGGGCGCAGGAATTTGACGGCCGCGGTGTTGCCGGCGCGGACCGTCAGCACGGGGCCACCCGGGCCCGCAGATAATCGTTCAGGGCGTGTTGCCACGGGCGCGGCGGGCCGAGAATGGCCGCGAGCTTTGCGTTGCAGAGCACGCTGTAGGCCGGACGGCGCGCCGCGGTGGGATATTCGCCGCTGGAAATCGCGCTCAGCTCCACCGCAACCCCTGCGCGGCTCAAAATCTCCCCGGCAAACTCGAACCACGAAGCCTGCCCCGAGTTGACGGCGTGGTAAATGCCGGGCGGCGCGTCCTTGCGCAGCAGCCCGAGCAGCATGGCGGCCGCATCGGCGCTGGAGGTGGGCGACATATGCTGGTCTGCAACCACGCGCAGCGCGCCGCGCTCTTTTCCCAGGCGGATCATGCTCTCGACGAAGTTGCCGCCCTTGCTCTGCGCGCCGGCCGCGCCGAACAGCGAGGCCACCCGCAGCACCAACGCATCTGCGCCGCTCTGCCGCAGCAGCGTTTCGCCGTAGGATTTGCTCAGGCCGTAGATGTTGAGCGGCGCCGTTGGGGCGTCCTCTGTGAGCGGGCGCTTTGCGGGGAGGCCGCCGAACACATAGTCGGTGCTCACATGGACGAAGCGCGCGCGCTTGCGCCGGCAGCATTCGGCCATGACCGCCACGGCATGGGCGTTCACCGAGAGCGCCAGCCCGGCGTTGGATTCGGCTTCGTCGGTGTTGTGGTAGCTGGTGCAGTTGACCAGGGCGTCGAAGCTGTGTTCGGCCAGCGCGGCGCGGAGCTTTTCGGCATTGCGCACATCCAGCGCGCTGCGGTCCAGGCCCTGCACGCAAAAGCCGTCTTCCCGCGCAGCGGCGCGCACGAGGTCGGAGCCCAGTTGGCCCCGGGAGCCGAGCAGCAGGAGCTTCACGAAATCCTCGTTTGCATCGCCCGTGCGCGGCGCGCCCGTGCGGTGGTAGGTGCAAATCCGGCGGCGGTCAGTTGGCCGCCGGGATCAGTCCCGCTGCAGCCCCCGCAACATCGCTGCCGGGGTAGTTGTTCAGGATCACCTCGAAGATGCTCTGCGCCTCGTCTTCGCGGTTCATGTAGGAGTAACAGACGCCGAGCTTGTAAAGCGCTTCTGCATCCAGGCCCAGCCCGGGAAATTCGTTCAGCACCGAGCGATAGCGGTTGGCGGCGCTCTGGTATTCGTCGCGCCGCAGGTAGAAATCGCCGATGGTGACTTCGTGGCGCCCGAGCTTGGTGCGCAGTTGCCGCCACAGCGCTTCGGCCTCTGCGATCTCCGGCGCAGTCGGCCAGCGCAAAATGAGCTGGTCGAGCGCCGCCAGGGCCTCCTTGGTTGCGCTCTGGTCGCGGTTCGAATCCCGGCTCTGGCGAGAGTGGCACAGCGCGGCGCGGAAGATGCTGTAGGGAACCTTCGCGTGCTCCGGGTGCAGCTCGGAAAACTCCTGGTAGTAGGAGAGCGCCTCGTCCCAGCGCCGCTGGGAGAAGTAGGCGTCGGCGATGCGCAGCTCGGACAGCACGGCCTCATCGCTGTAGGGGTAGTTGTCAATCACATCCTGGAAGCGGGCCACCGCGCCCTCGTAGTCCGCGGTGTCGAAAATCCAGAGCTTGCGCTCCCGGCTCATCAGCTCCAGGCCTTCGGCGTAGAGCTCCTCCGCGCTGGGCAGCTCGGCGAATTCCTCTCCGCCCTTGCCGGCGCAGCCGGGGGGCAGCGCCAGTGCGAGCAGCAGCAGGGCGGGGCGGGCGAAGTTGGCGAGGTGGGTGGTCACGGGAGGCCCTCCATAGGTCAAACAGGCCCCCGCAGAATACGCCAATGGCGGGGGGGATTTCAACCCCCCCCCCCCCCGGGGGCGAAAAATGCCCGCGCGGCCCTGCGCCCCTCTGCGGCCCGATTCCGCCGGTTTCGCCGCCGCTCAGCCCGCGCTTTTTGCAATGTGCGCCAGATAGCGCTGCACCGCCTCGCCCGGCGCGCCGAGAAAGCGGATCTGGCCGGCATCGAGCCAGGCCGCGCGGTCGCAGGTGCTGGCGATCATCTCGAGGCCGTGGGAGGCGATGATCAGCGTCATTCCCGCCCGGTGCCGCTGGTCAATGCGCTCGAGGCAGCGCTGCTGAAACTCCACATCGCCCACGGCCAGGCCCTCGTCCACCAGCAGAATGTCCGGCAGCGCGTGCAGGGCGACGGCAAAGCCGAGGCGCATGCGCATTCCCAGGGAGTAGGTGAAGAAGGGCTGCTCGATGAAATCGCCGAGGCCGCTGAATTCCACAATCTCGTCCATGCGCTCCAGCACCTCGCTGCGCAGCATGCCCATCAGCACGCCGTTCAGCATGATGTTTTCGCGCCCGGTGAAGAGCGGCTCCATGCCGAGCGTCAGCTTCAGCGGCGCAATGCGCCCGCGGGTCACCACGCGCCCCCGGGTGGGCGGCAAAATGCCGCTGATGATTGCGATCAGCGTGCTCTTGCCCGCGCCGTTGTTGCCGACGAGGCCGAAGCGCTCCCCCGCCTCCACGCGCAAATCAATGTTTCGCAGCGCGGTGAAGTCGGCGTGCCGGCGGCGCTTCCAGATTTCGCGCGGGTGCAGGAGGAGATGCTTCAGCCCGGCGTTGTGCGCTCCCCGCGCGGGGAAGGTGTGCCCCACGCCATGCACTTCCACCGCAGTGCTCACAGCACCGCCGCCAGGCGCCCCCGGTTGCGCCGGTAGATGAACACGCCCGCCAGGCACACCAGGGAGGATTGCGCCGCCGTCAGCAGCAGGTAAAAGCCGGGGGGAAACGCGCCGTCGAGCAGCAGCGCCCGCCAGCAGATGAGCAGCGGCGCAAAGGGATTCACCCACACCACCCATTTCAGCGGCTCTGGAATCAGCGTCACCGGATAGATGATGGGAGACAGGTGAAACAGCAGCGTCAGGCCGACGCCGATGAAGTGCTCGAGATCGCGCAGGTAGGCGTTGGTGGTGGCGATGATGAGCGTGCACCCGGCCAGCAGCAGGCTCTGCAGCAGAATCAGCAGCGGCAGCCCCGCGAGCCAGCTCCATTCGGCCGGCGCGAGTCCGTAGATCAGCCGCAGCACCACGATGACCGAGAACGCCATGAGGAAGTGCAGCAGATCGCTCAGCACCACAGCGGCGCACAGCACCGAGCGGGGCATGGACAGGTTCTGCAGCAGATGCGCATTGCCGGTGAAGGCGTGGGTGGCGCGGCTCAGGGAACTGCCAATGAATTGCCAGGGAATCAGCGCCGCCAGCAGAAACAGCGCGAAGTTCTCGACGCCGATGTTCAGCACGCGCTTCAGCGCAAAGTGCAGCACCACGGCCAGCGCCACGGGATTGCCGAGCGACCACAACACGCCCAGATAGGTGCCGCGGTAGCGAAGCTGTGTCTCTTTGCCCGTGAGTTCACGGAGCAGGTCCAGGGCGTGGCGCAGGCGGCGGGGCATTGCGGGGGCAGTTTTGTGAAAGTTGCACAGATTCGCCAATCTGCAGCGGCGGGGCCGCCGGCCTGCCGCCACCCGGAGGGACGATGTGCGGCGTAGCGGGATTTTTGGCGCAGCCCGGCTCTGCGGAGGCGCTTGCGGAGCAGGCGCGCCGCATGGCCCGGCCGCTGCGCCCGCGCGGCCCCGACGCCGAAGGCGTCTGGGTGGACGCCGCGGCGGGGCTGGCGTTTTCGCACCGGCGGCTCGCCGTCATTGATCTGAGCGAAGCGGGCGCGCAGCCGATGCTCTCGAGCTGCGGGCGCTTTGCCATCGCCTACAACGGCGAGCTCTACAACGCCGCCGAGCTGCGCGATGAGCTCTGCGCCGAAGGCCGCCGCTTCCGCGGCCATTCCGATACCGAGGTGCTGGCCGAAGCCTGCGCCGCCTGGGGATTGCGTCCCGCGCTGCGCCGCGCGCTGGGTATGTTCGCCTTTGCGGCGTGGGATCGGCAGCGGCGGACGCTATATCTGGTGCGCGACCGGCTCGGCATCAAGCCGCTCTACTACGGCGCATTCGGCGGCGTCTTTTTGTTCGGCTCCGAGCTGAAAGCGCTGCGCGCGCATCCCGCTTTCGAGCCGCGCGTATCGAGGCTCGGCGCGGCCGCATTTCTGCGCAACTCGTATCTTCCCAACCCGCTGACCATCTACGAAGGCGTGCACGCGCTGCCCCCCGGCGCGGTGCTCACTCGCCGCGCCGACGGCGCAGAATCTCTCGACTCGTGGTGGAGTCTGGCCGATGCAGTGCGCGCGGGCCGCGCCGATCCTTTTTCGGGCAGCGCCGCCGAGGCCGCCGATGCTCTGGAAGAACTGCTGCGCGACGCGGTGCAGCGCAGAATGGCCGCCGATGTGCCGCTCGGCGTGTTCCTCTCCGGCGGATTCGATTCGAGCACCGTGGTCGCGCTCATGCAATCGCTGTCGCCGCGCCCGGTGAAGAGCTTCTCCATCGGCTTCCGGGAGCGCCGCTACGACGAAGCGCCCCACGCCGCCGCGGTCGCCCGGCACCTCGGCACAGAGCACACCGAACTGTATGTGACGCCGCGGGAAGCCCTCGCCGTGATTCCGCAGCTTCCGGAGATTTACGACGAGCCCTTCGCCGATGCCTCCCAAGTGCCGACGCACATTTTGTCGCTGCTGGCGCGGCGCGAGGTGACCGTGGCGCTTTCCGGAGACGGCGGCGACGAACTCTTCGCGGGCTATGACCACTACGCCGGCAATTTGCGCAGCCGGCGTTCGCTCGGCTTTGCCGCAAAGCAGCGCCTGCGCCGGGGCAGCGTTGCGCTGCTGGAGTCCGCCTTCTCCGCGCCGCGCCCGCCCGCCATTGCAAAGCTCATCCAGCGCCGCCGCCGCCGCCTGGCCTCGGGCGCGCGTCGGCTCAGCTTCGAGCGCCTGACCAACTGGCCCCACGCAGAGCTCATGCCGGAAGTCCCGGAGGCCGAAGTGCGCGCCGCCTTCCACGCCGCGCTTCCCGAAGCGGCGGACGCAGATGATCTCTCGCGCATGCTCTACGCCGACGCCATGCACTACCTGCCCGACGACATCCTCACCAAAGTGGACCGCGCCAGCATGGCGGCATCGCTGGAGGTGCGGGTGCCGCTTTTGGACCACCGCGTGGTGGAGTTCGCCTGGCGGCTGCCCGGCCACTTCAAGCTGCGCCGGAACGAGAGCAAGTGGCTGCTGCGCCAGGTGCTCTACCGCCATGTGCCGCGGGCGCTGGTGGAGCGCCCCAAGCAGGGCTTCCTCGTCGCCTACGGCGGCTGGCTGCGGGGGCCTTTGCGCGATTGGGCGGAAGATCTGCTGAGCGAATCCGCCCTGGCCGGGCACGGCCTGTTCCGCAGCGCGCCGATCCGCGCGCGCTGGCGCGAGCACTGCGCGGGCCGCGACCGCGACCACCTGCTGTGGCCGGTGCTGATGTTCCAGGCCTGGTGGCGGTGCTGGATGCACTGAGGGCTTTCTCCCGCGCGCCGGGTTTCGCTAGCTTCCGCCCCGCACCTTTGCCCCGCATTTCCGCACTTCGCATTTCCGAATTTCCGCAGGAGGAACGATGGCCGCACACAACGAGAATTTGCGCTTCGACCGGCGCTTGACGCATCGCCGCGGTTGGGTCTCCGATAAGGAGCTCGCCCGTCACCTTCGCTCGCTGCCCGATGTGGAGGAGCAGGGCGAGTGGCTGGATCCCGTCGCGGCGGAATCCGGCGCGGCGGAAGAGGCCGCCGAATCCGCCCCCGTCGCGGCGGAATCCGGCGCTGCGGGCGAGGCCGCCGCCGCCGCCGCGGACGCGCCGCAGGCGCGGTGAGTAGCCGTTGATCAAGTCGCGCTTCGGCTTTGCCCTCGACGCCCCCATCCAGCGCATTCTGCCCTTTCTGTTTCGCTGGCGGCTGAATCCGAATGCGCTCACGGTGCTGGGGCTCGCCATTTCGCTGCTGGGCGCGGCCTGCTTCGCCCAGGGCGAATTCCGCTGGGGCGCAGCCGCCGTGGCGCTGGGCGGCCTGTGCGATCTGGTGGACGGCGTGGTCGCCCGCCACCTGGGCCGGCAGACGCGCTTCGGCGCTTTTCTCGATTCCAGCCTGGACCGCGTGGTGGATGCGGCGCTGCTCTCGGCCCTGGCGGTCTTCTACGCCGGCGAGGGCCGCGCCGCCGTGGCTTGGCTGGCCTGCGCCGCGCTGCTCTTCGCCGTGCTGGCCCCCTACGCCAAAGCGCGCAGCGATGCGCTGGCCTCCGCCCCGGAAGGCGGCGGCGCGGGCGCTGGCGCAGCGGCCGAAGGCGCGGCGCAGCGCGGCGAGCGAGTCTTTATGGAGCGCGCCGAGCGCATTCTGGTGCTGCTGGCCGGCGCGCTTTTGAACCTGATGCCGCTGGCCCTGGCAGCCGTCGCCGTGGGCGGCGCGGTTACCTCGGCCCAGCGCATCGCAGCGGCCCGGCTCCGCCTGGCGGAGTAACGGGCGGAGGCAGACCCATGGCGGATGAGAGCGAGGAGCGCGGCTTCACCATCGTCGACAAGCGGGGCGCGGGCGCGCAGCCCAAGCC
>JAPPPQ010000009.1 GCA_028817435.1 Deltaproteobacteria bacterium | reverse complement strand
GGGGGGCGGGGGGGGGGGCGCGGGGGGGGGGGGGGGGGGGGGGGGGGGGGGGGGGAAGAAACCTCGCACCAACGCAGCCCCTTGCAGCATTTTCCTCTCCTCCTCTTTCAGTGCCGCCCGGGTGATTTTGCCCGGCCCGCCGAAATGCTCGGCGTTCAGTATGGGCTATTTGCCGCCTGCGAGTCAAGCCCCCTGCTCCCCAGGGGGAGAGGGCCTGGGGCGGTTGACGGCGGGGGGAGGGGCCGCCACTCTCCCCCGGTGCCCTACGACCCCAAGCGAATTGAGCCGCGCTGGCAGCAACTGTGGGTTTCGGAACAGACCTTCCGCTGCGAGCTGGATGCCTCCCGGCCCAAATTCTATGTGCTGGATATGTTCCCCTATCCCTCGGGCGAGGGGCTTCATGTGGGGCACCCCAAGGGCTACATCAGCACCGACACCATTGCGCGCTACAAGCGCATGCGCGGCTTCAATGTGCTGCACCCGATGGGCTGGGACGCCTTCGGCCTGCCGGCGGAACAGCACGCGGTGGAAACGGGCACGCACCCGCGCATCACCACCCGGCGCAACACCGACAACTTCCGGCGGCAACTGCAGCGGCTGGGGCTTTCTTACGACTGGTCGCGCGAAATTGACACCACCGATCCCCGCTACTTCAAATGGACGCAGTGGATTTTTCAGAAGCTGCACGAGCGCGGGCTGGCCTACCAGGCCGAAGCGCCGGTGAATTGGTGCCCGGCCCTGGGCACGGTGCTCTCGAATGAAGAGGTGATAGACGGCAAAAGCGAGCGCGGCGGTTTTCCGGTGCTGCGCGTGCCGCTGCGGCAGTGGATGCTGCGCATTACCGATTATGCAGAGCGGCTGCTGGACGATCTGGAGGAGCTGGATTGGCCGGAGAACATCAAGAAGATGCAGGTGGATTGGATCGGGCGCTCGGAGGGGGCGCGCATTCGCTTTGCGCTGCCGGAACACGAGGGGGAGATTGAGGTCTTCACCACGCGGCCGGATACGATTTTTGGCGCCACTTATCTGGTGCTGGCCCCGGAGCATCCGCTGGCCGGGGCGCTGGCCAGCCCGGCGCAGCGCGCGCAGGTGCAGGAATATATTGCCGCCGCGGCGCGCAAGAGCGAGCGGGCTCGCGCGGCGGGAGAGGCGAAGAGCGGCGTGGCGAGCGGGGCCATGGCGCTGAACCCCGCCACGGGCGAGCGCATTCCCGTTTGGATTGCGGATTATGTGCTGGCCGGTTACGGCAGCGGCGCAATTATGGCGGTGCCGGCCCACGACGAGCGCGACTGGGATTTTGCCCGGCAGCACAAATTGGCGGTGCGCGAGGTGGTGGCGGGGGGCGATGTGACCCAGGCGGCCTTTACCGGCGAGGGCGTGTGCGTGAACTCGGGGCTGCTGGACGGGCTGAAAACGCCCGAGGCGAAGCGCCGCATTGCGGCGTGGCTGGAAGAACAGGGCGCGGGCCGGGCGGCCGTGAGCTACAAGCTGCGCGATTGGCTGTTCAGCCGGCAGCGCTACTGGGGCGAGCCTTTTCCGCTGCTGCATTTGCAGGACGGCAGCACCAGGCTGCTGCCCGAAGACGAACTGCCGCTGCTGCTGCCCGAGGTGGAGGACTGGGAGCCCTCTGCGGAGCTCGGCGAGTTTCAGACGCCGCTTTCGCGCGCCCCCGGCTGGCTGGATGCGAAAGATCCGCAAACCGGCGCTGCCGCGCGCCGCGACCCCAACACCATGCCCCAGTGGGCGGGAAGCTGCTGGTATTACCTGCGCTTTTGCGATCCGCAAAACGATGGCGCGCCCTTTGGCCCGGAGGCGGAGCGCTACTGGATGCCGGTGGATTTGTATGTGGGGGGCGCGGAGCACGCGGTGTTGCACCTGCTTTACGCGCGCTTCTGGCACAAGGTGCTCTACGACTGCGGGATGGTCTCGACCAAAGAGCCTTTTATGAAGCTGCTGAACCCGGGGCAAATTCTCGGCCACAGCTACCGCTATTACGACGACAACCTCGCCGATGATCCGCAGGCTGCGCCGCGCCGGGTGGCCTCTGCCGAGGTGCGCGTGGAAGGCGAGCGCGCTCTCCTGGCCGAAGACGGGCGGGAGGTGAAGGCGCGCTGGGTGAAGCAGCAAGATGTGCGCTGGTCGGCGGAGGGCGCGCCGCTGCATCCGGACTTCGATGTGCCGCTGGAAGAGGTGGTGGAGCGTATGTCCAAGAGCCGCGGCAATGTGGTTTCGCCCGACGAGGCGATTGAGCAGTTTGGCGCGGACTCGCTGCGCCTTTACGAGCTGTTTATGGGGCCGCTGGAAAAGGGCGCGCCCTGGTCGAATGAGGGAATCCCCGGCTGCCACCGCTTTTTGCAGCGGGTGTGGCGGCTGTTTGTGGATGAGGACGCCGAGGGCGAGCCGCTGCGGGCGCTGCGCTCCGGGCCGGGCAGCGAGGCGCTGCGGCGGCTCAGCGCCCGCACCGCGGCGGGGGTGAGCGAGGATATGGAGCGCATTCAGCCGAACACGGCCATTGCCAAGCTGATGACCTGGGTGCGCGAGGCGGCGCGGGAAACGCCGCTGCCCCGCGCCGAGGCCGAGGACTTTTTGAAGCTGCTCTCGCCCTTTGCGCCGCATTTGGCGGAAGAGCTGTGGCATCGGCTCGGCCACCGGGATTCCATTGCGCTGCGCGATTGGCCGGTGTGGGACGAGGCGCTGCTGGCCGGGCAGAGCCTGACCCTGGTGGTGCAGGTGAACGGCAAGCGCCGCGCCGAGATTCGCGTGCCCGCCGGGGCCGGGGAAGAGGAGATTCGCGCCGCCGCGCTGGCCGATGAGAGCGTGCGCCGCCACACCGGAGGGCGCGCGCCGCGCCGGGCCATCGTGGTGCCGGGGCGGCTGGTGAATCTGGTTTTTTAATCGCGCGGCCGCCTTTCGGCGCGCGTGGCCCGGCGCAAAAAAATGAGCAGCCCCGCCAGCAGCGCAATGGGCAGGGCGGAAAGCAGCGCGGTGGTGGCGATGTAGGCGATGCGGCTCTGATCTTCTCCAAAGCCGCAAACGGCGCAGGCCAGCGCGGCCCCGGGCAACAGCCATGCCACGGCCAGGGCGGGCGCGGCGCGCAGCGCGCGGGCGCTCACAGATACACCAGCAGGTAGAGGGCGGGCCAAATGCCCACTACGAAATACCAGAAGATGCGCGCCGCGGTGAAGGTGGAAGACTGCAGCCGCCCGCGCAGCAGGCGCAGCGCCACCATTGCCAGCACGCACAGCGCCGCCGCCGCGTGCACCGCGTGGCTGCCGACAATGAGATAGAAGAAACCGCCGTGCTGGCTGGAAGTGAGGGTCAGTCCCTCGCGGATCAGCGCAACCCACTCTACGCCCTGCGAGGCGACGAAGAACAGGCCCAGGGCAATGGCGAAGAACAGCGGCGCGCGGGCGCTGCGGCGCTGCCTGGCGAACCTGCGCCCCGCAATGTAGAGCAGCAGGCCCGAGAGCAGCAGCGCAAAGCTGTTGACGGCGGTTTCCATCTGCGGCAGCCGCGGCTGCCCCGGCGGCGGCCAGCCGAGCACCGAGCCGGCGCGGGCAATGGAAAAGGCGCTGACCATGCCGGCGAAGAACATGAGCTCGGTAACGACAAAGGCCAGCGTGCCGAAGACCGTGTTCGGCAAGCGCGGCGGCGGGCGCGGATCGCGGATAACCCGCAGCGGCGCGGCGGCGTGCAACCCGGCCACCGCCCTAGTGCTGCCCCGCGTGCACCGCCTCGGCGATGGGGGGCTTGGTCCAGTTTGAGCCGGCCTGCTTCATCACATCGGGCGCGGTGCCCGCGTAGAAGAGCAGCATGAACACCAGGCAGGTGGCCAGCAGATAGAGCACATAGCGCGGCTGCACATTCACATGCATGAAGTTCTTGGCCACCAGCCACGCCTTCCAAAAGGCGATTCCGAAGGCGGTGAGCAGGGTGAGCGGCAGCGCCAGCGCCTCGAGGCTCTCGCTTGCGCGCAGCGCATCGGCCACAAAGGGGCCGACGAAGCTGACCACCAGCAAAACGCTGAGAATCAGCCAGATCTTCTGGTAATGCTGCGGACCGTGCGAAGCCATGCGCCCCCCGATTACTTTGCGATGTAGAGAAGTGGGAAGAGGAAGATCCAGACAATGTCTACGAAGTGCCAGTAGATGCCGATCAGCTCCACCCGGTGCAGCTCGCGGCCCTGCCGCGCCGCGTGCGCCACAATGAGCATGATGATCATGCCCGCCAGCACATGGGTGGCGTGCAGCCCGGCCGCCGTGTAGTAGAAGGACCAGAAACCGTTTGAGGTGACGGTGTAGCCCGCGGTGATTTCGATGGTCCACTCGGCGGCCTTGACCAGCAGAAAGGTGAGCCCGCCGAAGAAGGTGAAGAGCAGATAGCGGGCCGCCTTGGGGCCGTTGCGCTCGGTTTCTGCCGCGTAGTGGGCGAGCACCGCAAACAGGCTTGAGGTGAGCAGCACGAAGGTGTTGAACAGGCCGATCCACACATTGGTATGCGCCGCCTGCTCGGCCCAGGAGGCGTGGGCCAGCCGGTGCATGATGTAAGAGGCCAGCAGCCCCCCGAAAATGACGATTTCGGAGCCCACCACCCACCAGACGGCGAGACGCCCGGTGGTGATGCCGGCTGCAGAGCGGGTGTTGGCAATGGGTCGCATAGGGTTCCCGGCCTCCTAGCCGCGCCCCGCGCCCGGTCCGAACTCGGGCTCCCACTGGGGCCAGTAGTCCTCTTGGCGGTCGGGGTGGGAATACTCGTAAGCGCCCCGATACACCGTCGGCAGCTCTGCGAAGTTGCCGTGGGGCGGCGGCGAGGGCGTGAGCCATTCCAAGGTGGTGGCCTTCCAGGGGTTGCGCCCGGCGCGCGGGCCGTTCTTCAGCGAGAGATACACATTGACGAAGAACACCACCTGGAAGGCCAGCATGACCAGCAGCGACACGGTGGCCAGAACGCGGAGATCTTGCATGCCGAGGCCGAAGAGCACATTTTCGCGCATGAGCTCCGGGAAGTGCACATAGTCGTAGATGCGCCGGTGCTGCCCCAGGCCGCCCAGGAAGAAGAGCGGAATGAAAATGAGGTTGAAGGGAATGATGGTGCCCCAGAAGTGAATCTTCCCCAGCCGGTCGTTCAGCATTTTGCCGAACATTTTGGGGAACCACAGGGTAATGCCCGCGTAGGTGCCAATGATGGCGATGGGGAAGAAGGTGTAGTGGAAGTGGGCCAGCACGAAGTAGGTATCGTGGAAGTAGATGTCTGCGCCGCTTGCGCCCAGAAAGATGCCCGTGACCCCGCCGATGAGGAATTCGAAAATAAAGGCCAGCCCCCAGAGCATGGGCGTGTTGAGCGTAATGGAGCCTTTGTAGAGGGTGGCGATGTAGACGAAGCACATTTCGGCAATGGGCACGGATATGAGCAGCGTGGTGATGGTGAAAATGTGCGCCATGCGCGGATCAATGCCGGCGATGAACTGGTGATGCGCCCAGACCGTGAAGCTCAAAATGCCGGTGGCGAAGACCGTGTAGAGAATGGTGCGGTAGGCAAAGAGCTTCTTGCGCGAGAAAATGCAGATGATTTCGGCGGTAATGCCCAGCGCCGGCAGCAGCACCACATAGACTTCGGGGTGGCCGAAGAACCAGAACAGATGCTGCCACAGAATGGGATCGCCGCCCCTGGCGGGGTCGAAGAAGCCCGTGCCCACCTGCTGATCCATGAACAGCATAATGGCCCCGGCAATGAGCGGCCCCACCGAGAGCATGAACAGCACGCTGGCAATGACGATCATCCACACCACAATGGGAATATCGTAGAGGCGCATGCCGGGCGCGCGGGAATTCATGGCGGTGGTAATGAAGTTGATGCCGCCCAGCAGAAAGGCGACGAATTCCAGCGCCACCGCCACCAGCCACAATGTTGAGCCCAGTGGCGTGAGGCTGTATTCGCCGACGGCAGAGAGCGGCGGATAGGCCGTCCATGCGCCGCCGAATGCGCCGCCTTCCACAAAGAAAGAGGCGAGCAGCACCACGGCGCTGAGAAAGAAGACCTGGAAGGACAGGCGGTTGATCTTGGGGAAGACCATATCGTCGCAGCCCACCATGAGCGGAATCAGGAAGTTGCCGAAGGCGGCCACCAGCACGGGCATGGCCACCCAGAAAATCATGATGGTGCCGTGATTGGTGACCAGCGCGTTGTAATCCGAAGGCGAAACCAGGCCGTAGCCGGGCACCTCTGCGCCGGGAAAGGCGAGCTGCATGCGGAAGGCGTAGGCGAAGAAGCCGCCAATCAGCGCCATGAACACACCCGTGACCAGGTATTGCATGGCGATGACCTTGTGGTCCGTGGACCACAGATACTTCAACACCCAGTTCTCGGGTTCGTGGTGGGCGGCTTCGTGAGTCGGTGCGGGTGCGCTCTCGGGCATTTTTTCCTCGCCGTTTGGCTCAGCGGGCCGCCAGCTGGGTGGGGCTGTGCCCCGCCAGCCAGGCGGCGTGCTGCTCGGGGGTTTCGATCACAATGCGCGCCGGCATCAGGGCGTGGCCAATGCCGCAGATTTCCGCGCACTGAATGTCGTAGCTGCCGGTCTGCGTGGCCTCAAACCAGCCGCGAATGACGCGGCCCGGAATGGCGTCCTGCTTGAGCCGGAACACCGGCACCGAGAAGCTGTGCAGCACATCCTTCGAGCTGAGCTCGTAGTGGTAGAGGCGGTTCACCTCAATGTGCAGCTCGTCCACGCTGCGAATGTCGTCCGCCGTATCCAGCACGCCGTCGGCCCCGGGGTGCACGAAGCTCCAGGCCCACTGCTGCGAAATTACCCGCACCACCTGCGGCTGCCCGCCGTTTTCCAGCGGCAGTTCCTGCTTCACCTCATACCACACCTGCACCGCCGCCCAGACAATGAACACATCGCAGACCAGCACCAGCATATGCGCCCAGGTAATGAACTTTTTGGGCTGCTCTTCGTCGCCGGTGAGATACTCCGCCCGGGGCGAGCGCGACACCCGGTGCGCGAAAATGAGCCAGAAAAAGATGCCGACGGTGAGGAAAAACCAGAAGCCGACGATGACGGCGACCAGCTCGATCACAAAGTCAATGTCGCCCGCATAGGTGGAGGCCGCCTGCAGCCAGTATTCGATCATGTCAAGCCTTCCCTTCCCCGCTCAGCGAATCACGAAGAACCACGCGGCGAGAATCCACGCGGCGATGCCGGCCATGGTGATGGCAAAGGTCCGCTGGGCCAGATCCTGCGGCGTGCGCTGCTTCGCCACCTTACTCTCCCCCGCCGGCGCTCGGCTCGAGCGAAAGTATGTAGGCGATTACATCGAGGATTGCCTGCTCGCTGGCCAGCACCTGCGAAAAGCCCGCCATGCCCTGGGCCAGCGCCGCGCGCTGCGCCAGCGCGGGCGGGTGATCGCCGCCGCGCAGGCCGTAGCCCCGCGCGCCCGCCTTGTATTTCTGCATTGCGCTCAGCAGATACCAATCGCTCTGCCCCACCAGGGGCGGCGCGAACAGCGGCTCCCGGCCTTCGCCCTGCAATCCGTGGCAGCCAATGCAAGGCCCGTAGTAGGCGCTGCCCACGGCGGCGTTGCCGGGGAGGGTGGACGCCTGGGGCACCAGGGGCAGGCTTGCGGTGTGGGCGGAAACGGCCTGCAAATCCGCATCGGAGGCCAGCGCCAGAGACATGGGGCGCATGCGCATGCCCTCGGCGTCGTCAAAGTGCTGGCCGCGCAGCCCGGAGCGGAACATCTCGAGCTGCCCCGACACATACCACTGCGGCAGCCCGGCAATGGCCGGGGCCTGGTATTCCCGCCGCCCGCCGCCATCTACGCCGTGGCACTGGGTGCAGAGCGCAAAGAGCTGCCGCCCCCGCGCGCCGCCATCTCCGGTCTCCGCCTCGGCAAAGGCGGCGGCGGCCAGCATCAGCGCGCCCAGCGCGGCGCAGATTGCGCGGAACTCCCTCACTCTCACCCCGTCCCCGTCTTTCGTGGCTCGCGGCTCAGGTCTGCGCCGGGCTTTCCGGCCGGGGCGCATTGTGGGGCGTCCGGGCGCATTCGTCAATCCCCACCATCAGGCCGCCGCCGGGTTGAAGGGATAGAGCAGCAGGTAAATGAGCACCCCGCTGCCCGACACATAGAGCCAGGCGGGCCAGGCCCAGCGGGCCAGCCGGCGGTGGCGGCTGCGCTCATCGCGCAGCCCCAGGCGAATCAGCCACAGCGCCAGCAGCGGAATTACGGCCGCCAGCGCTACATGGCTCGCCAGCAGCACCAGGTAGAGCGCCCTGGCCAATCCATCGGCATTGAAGGTGGTGTGCTCGAAGCCGCGCCAGATTTTGTGGGCCAGATAAGAGGCCAAAAAGGCCGTGCTCACCCCGAAGGCGGAGAGCATGAGCGCCTTGTGCTGCGCCACCCGGCCCAGGCGAATCGCCCGGCGGCCCAGCAACAGCAGCGCCGCCGCCAGGGCGTTGAGCGCCGCATTCAGCGCGGGCAGTGCGGAGAGATCCACCTTCGCCCGCCGTCAGCCGCGCAGCGCCAAATCCAGCAGCATCGCCAGAAACAGCAGAAACAGATAGGCCAGCGAAACGGCGAAGACGCGCCGGGCGGCGGCCGCGGTGCGCTGCCGCAGCAGCTGCACCTGGCTCCACAGGAACCAGCCATTCAGCGCCACGGCGGCCAGGGCGTAGCCCCGGCCCACCCATTCCAGCGCAAAGGGCAGCAGCGAAATGGCGCAGAGCAGCAGGCTGTAAGCGATCATGCGCCGCCGCGTCCGCTGCGCCCCCACGGCGGCGGGCATGGTGGGAATGCCCGCGGCGGCGTAATCCGCCCCCCGGTAAAGGGCAATGGCCCAGACATGGGGCGGCTGCCAGAAAAACACGATGGCGGCGAGCACCAGCCCGGGCAGCCCCGGCGCACCGCTCTGCGCCGCATCGGCAATCAGCGGCGCGGCCGCCCCCGCCGCCCCCCCCACCACGGCGCTGTAAACCGAGCGCGGCTTGAGCCACAGGGTATAGACGAAGACATAGAAGAGAATGCTCGCCAGCGAGAGCAGCGCCGCCGCGGCATTGGCGGCCGCCCACAGCAGCGCGGCCCCCCCCGCCGCCAGCAGCAGGCCGAAGAGCAGCGCGCCGCGCGGCGCGAGCCGGCCCGCGGGCAGCGGGCGGGTGCGGGTGCGCTCCATGCGCCCGTCGAGCTCGCGCTCTGCGAACATATTGAACACATTGGCGGCGGCGGCGGCCAGCGAAATGCCAAACATAATGGCCGCGGCCGCGCCGGGGGCGGGCCAGCCCCCGCCCGCCAGCACCAGCGCCGGCAGCCCGGTGAAAATGACCAGCGGCAAAATGCGCGGCTTGGTAAGCGCAATGTAATCCGCCAGCCGCGCGACGCCGCGCGCCCCCCGCGCGAGCTCGGCCTGTGCGGAAACTGCGCCCACCGGATACCTGCCTGGCAACGGCGCTGGAACGGCCCGCGCCCGTGAGACTGCGGCAGCATAAACCGCCCCGCGCGGCTTCGCCAATGCGCCCATCTCGCCAATCTCGCCAGTGCGCCGCAGCGGGCTACGCTGGCGGCGTGCAGAAGTTGGCGCGGGCGCTGCTCGCCTGGCTGGGCGCGCTGATTTTGCGGGGCCTCGGCGCCACCTGGCGCATTGAGCGGGACGGCGCAGACCCCTTCGCCCCCGGCGCGCCCCGCCCCGTCATTTTCGCCGCCTGGCACCGCGACATTTGGATGGCGCTCTACCTGTTGCGCGGGCGCGGCCTCGCTATTTCGGTGAGCCTGAGCCGGGACGGCGACCGCGTGGAAGCGCTGCTGCGCCGCATGGGCTTCGCCCAAAGCCCGCGCGGCTCCAGCTCCAGAGGCGCGGCGGCGCTGCTGCGCGAAATGATCCGCACCCTGCGCCGGGGCCGGGACGCCGGCATTTTGCCCGACGGCCCGCTGGGCCCCGCCGGCGTGGCGCAACCCGGCGCAGTGGCGCTGGCCCGCATCAGCGGCGCGCCTCTGGTGCCGGTGGCCATGGCCGCAGCGCCATGCTGGCGCTTTTCGAGCTGGGACCGCGGCATTTTGCCAAAGCCCTTTGCCCGGGTGCGGCTGCGCTTCGGCGAGCCGCTGCGGGTGCCGCCCGACTGCGGCCCCGCAGATTTGGAAGCCGCGCGCCGGACGCTGGAATCGCGGCTGCACCAACTGTGCGGCGAGTTGTGCGGCGAGCTCGACCGCGCTCAGCGGTAGAGCGGGTTCGGGTGATCGGCGCGGCAGCCGGCGTCCCATTCGGAGCGCTGGTTGCCATGGGCGGGAACGCCGCCGGCTTCGCGCAGCAGGCGGGCCAGGTGCATCAGGTTCCAGGTCATAAAGGTGGTGTTGCGGTTGGTGAAGTCGTTTTCCGGCCCGCCGGAGCCCGGATCCAGATAGGAAGGCCCCGGCCCGGCCTCGCCGAGCCAGCCGGCATCGGCCTGCGGCGGAATTGCATAGCCGAGGTGCTGCAGCGAGTAGAGAATGTTCATGGCGCAGTGCTTTGCGCCGTCCTCGTTGCCGGTCATGAGGCAGCCGGCGACGCGGCCGTAGTAGGCATACTGCCCGTGCTCGTTCAGCTCTCCCGAATTCGAATAGAGCCGCTCGATGACCTGGGTGCAGACCGAGGACTTTTCGCCCAGCCAAATGGGCGAGCCGATCACCAGAATGTCCGCCGCCATGACCTTTTGGTGAAGCTGCGGCCAATCGTCCTGCTCGAAGCCGTGGCCGCGCATATCCGGGCGGACGCCGAAGGCCAGGGCGAAATCCACCGGGCGCAATACCTCCACCGCCACGCCGCACTGCTCCATCATCGCCCCGGACATTTCCACAAGCCCCCCGGTGTGAGACAACTCGGGCGAGCGCTTGAGTGTGCAATTCAGAAACAGCGCGCGCAGCCCCGAGAAATCCCAGCGGTTGTTCGCGCAAATCTCCTGCTGCCTGTCGTTGAGCTTCATGGGGTTGCCTCCTGTGCGGCGGATTCCTCGATGGTGCGGCGCAGCCAGCCGCCGATATCGGGGTGCTCCAGCAGCCCCGCGCTGCGCAGCCGCGCGGCGGCAATGCCATGCACCTCGGCCACGCTGCCGGCGGACAGGGCGCGGCGGGCGTCTTCGGCCACCTCGCTGCGGCGCAGCGCGCGCACAATCTCCTTCACCACCGGCAGCGAGGCCGCCACGCCGGAAAGCTCGGAGAGCCCCAGCCCCACCAGAATGGGCGCGGCCAGCGGGCGGCCCGCCATTTCGCCGCACAGCGAAACCGGAATGCCGCGCGCTTCCGCCGCGTGCAGACTGCGCGCAATCAGCTCCAGCACCGCGGGGTGCAGCGAATCGTAGAGATGCGCCACGCGCTCGTTGCCCCGGTCCACCGCCAGCGTGTATTGAGTCAGGTCGTTGGTGCCGATGGAAAAGAAGTCGCACTCCCGCGCCAGCGCGGGGGCAATGAGCGCCGCCGAAGGCACCTCGATCATCACGCCCACCGGCAATGCCGCATCGAAATTTGCGCCGCGCTGCGCGAGTTCGGCCTTGGCCTCTTCCACAATGCCGCGCACGCGGCGCAATTCGTCCAGCGAAGAGATCATCGGCAGCAGCATGCGCACATTGCCCCCGGCGCTGGCGCGCAAAATGGCGCGAATCTGCGCGCGGAAGCTGTCGAGCTGGTCCAGCGAAAGGCGAATGGAGCGCCAGCCGAGCTGCGGGTTCTGCTCCTGCTCGAAATCCAGATTGGGAATCGCCTTGTCGCCGCCGAGATCCAGGGTGCGGATGGTCACCGGGCGCGGCGCAAGCGCCTCCGCCACCTCGCTGTAAAGCCGCTCCTGCTCTTCCTCGCTGGGAAAGCCCCGATGCACCAGCGCCAGCAACTCGGTGCGGAACAACCCCACGCCCTCTGCGCCGTGGCGCTCCACCAGCGGCAAATCCGAGCGCAGCCCCATATTGGCGGTGAAGCGCACGCGGTGGCCGTCCAGCGTTTCGGCGGGGCGGCGCGCCAGCTCGTCCAAATGCGCCGCCGCCACCTGCGCCTGCTCTTGCGCGCGCTGATACTCCGCGCACAAATTTGCATCGGGAGCGAGGAAGATGTTGCCGGCCTGGCCATCCACAATGGCCGTGCCGCCCGCCTGCGCCGCCTCGAAAATTCCGGCTGCGCCGGTGACCGCCGGAATCTCCAGCGCCCGGGCAAAGATGGCGCCATGCGAAGTGGGGCCGCCGTGCTCGGCGACAATGGCCGCCACATTCTCAATTTCCGGCGCGGCAAACAGCGCCGGCAACAGATTGGCCGCCACCACCACCGAACCCGGCGCAAGCCCGGAAGCCTCGTGGCGCACGCCCAGCAACCGCGCCACCACGCGCTGCCCCACATCCTGCACATCGCTGCCGCGCTCGCGGAAGTAAGGATCTTCAATGGAGCCGAACATGCGCTTGTATTCATCCAGCACCGCGCGCAGCGCGCGCAGCGCATTGCCGCAGCGCATGGTTTCGGCCTCCAGCTTTGCGGCGAAGCCTTTGTCTTCGAGAATCTGAATGTGAATGTTGAAGACCGCGGCGAAATCCGGGCCGAAGCGGCTGCCCACCTCGTCGCGCAAACCGTGCAGCTCGGCCACCGCGCCGTGGAGCGCCTCGCGCAGCGCGTTGCGCTCGGCCTCTGCCCCGGCGGGGGTGTAATCCGCGCGCTCCAGATCCACCGAATCGCCCAGAAAGCAGACCGGGCCGATGGCGATGCCGCGCGAAGTGGGCATGCCGTGAATGCGCACATTGCGCTCCGGGGCCGGCTCCGGCTGCGCCGCGCGCAGCGCCCCCGCCTGGGAGAGGCCCTCGACAATGCGGCTTCTGCGCTCTTCGCTGCCCGCCAGAATGGAGAGCAGCTGCGAGTTCATCACCACCGGCGCCACCAATTGCGCGCAGGTTTCCAGCAGCGCCTGTTCGGCGGCGGTGAAGTTGCGCTCTTCCGCGCTCTGCACCACCAGCACGCCGATGGCGAATTCGCGCAGCGGCCCCGGACTCGCCACCAGCAGCGGCGCGGCCAGCAGCGAGCGGAAGCGCTCTTCGCCGGTTTCGGGGAAGTAGCGGTAGCCCGGCGCATCCACGGCCCGGGCGAATGCCTGCGGGCGGCGCTGCTCGGCGACCCGGCCCACCAGGCCCTCGCCCAGCGCCAGCCGCACCCGCCCCACCGCCTCCGGCGCCAGCCCCCGGGTAGCCGCCAGCGAAAGGTGCTGCAGATCCGGATCCATCAGATACACCGAGCAGGCGTCTGCGCCCAGGCGCTTGGCGACCAGCTCGATGGTGTTGCCGAGCGTCTCGTCCAGATCGCGGGAGCGCGAGACGATGCCGGCGACATCCGAGAACAGCGCGCCGCGTTCGGGGTCGGAAATGGCCATTGCGCCGAGGGTAGCAGGCGCCCTGCTACCTTCCCGCCCAAGGAGGAGCCATGCCGCAACCCCGCCGCCACCTGTGGTCCTTCATGAAGCCGCTGGGCTAGTCGTGGGAATCTCCTCCTGGCCCGAGGAAGAGCGCCCCCGGGAGCGGCTGCTCCGCCGGGGCGCAGAGGCCCTTACCGACGCCGAGCTGGTCGCCATTTTGCTGCGGGTGGGGATGCGGGGCGCAAGCGCCGTAGATTTGGCGCGCCAACTGCTGGAGCAATTCGGCTCCCTGCGGGGCATGGCGGAAGCCCCGGCGCTGGCCCTGCTGGAAGTGAAGGGACTCAAGGGCGCAAAGGCCGCGCAACTGGCGGCGGCCATGGAAATCTCGCGGCGGGTTGCCCTTGCGCCCGGTCCGCAGCGCCGCAAGATTCTCAGCACCGCCCAGGCGGGGGCCTACCTGCGCGAACGCCTGCGGGCGCTGCCGGAGGAACATTTTCGCGTGCTATACGAATTGGAATGCCTGGCCCCCGGCGCCACCGAGCATTCGCCAAAGCTGGCGCGGGCCGCGGGAGAGCGGGCATGACGGACGCAGAGCGGCAGCGCCTCATTGAGATTTTGCAGCGCGGCGAACTGCCCCCGCTGGATTTGGCGCCGGTGCTGTTTCCCGATCAGAATTTCCCCGCACAAAAGCGCGAAGCCGAACTCACCTACCTCGGCAAGGCGCGGGAAGCGGACATTCTGGCGGAAGCCATGGCCGTGCCGTTGCAATGCACCCGCCGCTTCGGCAAGAACGGCGACGACTGGCACAATATGCTGATTTTCGGCGACAACCTGCAGGCAATGAAATCGCTGCTGGAAATGAAAAAGCAGGGCAAGCTGTGCAATGCCGACGGCACGCCCGGAATTCGGCTGGTTTACATTGACCCGCCCTTTTCCACAAAGCGGGAAATGCAGGGGCAGGATGGTGTTCAGGCGTATCAGGACAAGGTAGCCGCTGCGGAATTTCTGGAGTTTATCCGCAAGCGGCTGGTTCTGATTCGAGAGTTGCTTTCGGATGACGGCAGTGTTTATGTGCATTTGGATTGGCGGATGAATTCCTATGTGCGGGTGTTGATGGATGAGATTTTCGGGAAAGAAAATCTCTTGAATGAAATTATCTGGTGCTATACGCGCATGGCGACAAAAGGACAACGTCAATTTTCGCGGGCGGCAGACACAGTTCTTTGGTATTCCAGAAGCGATACATGGACCTTCAACGTCGACGATATTCGTCAACCGTATTCACCGAGCAGCAAAGCCCGCGAGGGATACACACTGAATAAACTTGGCAGTGGCATCTCCAAGGAAGGAAAAACTGTGCTGAATCCCATCGGAAAATTCCCGGAAAACTGGATAACGGATATACCCTATTTGCGCGGCAATGAGCGCGTCGATTACCCAACCCAAAAACCCGAGACGCTTTTGGATCGCATTATCAAAGCGTCCAGCAACGAGGGCGACCTCGTCGCCGATTTTTTCGCCGGCTCCGGCACTACGCCCGCCGTGGCCGAAAAGTTGGGCCGCCGCTGGATCGCATCCGACTGCGGCAAGCTCGCTATCTACACCATGCAAAAGCGCCTGCTGAATCTGCGCGATGGCATCGGCAGCAAGGGAGCGCCGCTCTGGGCCAAGCCCTTCACACTTCACAACGCCGGCCTCTACGATGTCGAAAAGCTGCGCAAACTGCCCGAGGAAGACTGGCGCCGCTTTGCCCTGCAACTCTTCCAGTGCAAGGACGCCCCGCACACCATCGGCGGCATCCACATGGACGGAACCCGCCGGGGCAAGACCGTCATGGTTTTCCCCCCGCAACGCAACAAAGGCGCGCTCATTTCCAAGGAGACCATTGAGGAAATCCACCAAGCCATCGGGCGCAAGGTTGCGGGCGCAGTCTTCATCATTGCCCCGGCCATGAAATTCGGCTTCTTCCAGGATTACATTGACCATGGCAGGGTCCGCTACTACGCCCTGCGCATCCCCTACTCCTTCATCGAGCATGTGCATCGCAGCGATTTCACCGCGCTCATGCAGCCCACCGGCGAAACGAATGTCAACGACACCGTGGACGCCGTGGGCTTCGACTTTATCGAGCGCCCGGAACTGAAATACACCACGGGCCGGAAGCAGCGCGACGCCTTCATCAAAATCACCACCTTCAAGAGCGAGGCGCGGGTGCGCGGGCCGCAGAAAAAGCGCGAAAACCTGGAGACCCTCTCCATGCTCATGCTCGATTACGATTACGACCCCAAGAAGTGCGTCTTCGAATTCGACCAGGTCTTCTACGCAGACGCCATGGCCAAGAACGGCTGGAAGGCCACCTTCCCCGCCCATCAGCTCGGAAAGCAGGTAATGGCCATTTTCGTGGACATCTACGGCAACGAGGCCCGCGAACTCATTGCTGCGGGCAAGTTTCGCCCTGCCAAAAAGAGCGCGGGGAAGAAGCGGTGAGCAAGCTCCGCAACGAGAATCTCGTCCTCGAGGTCTCCCGCAACATCAACCCGCAGGTGTGGGACGAGGGCCGGTATGACGGCTTTGTGGATATGCTCTGCCAGGGCCGCGAATACCAGAAAGAGGCAATTTTCACCGCCCTGCGCTTCCTGGCCGGAGGCCAATACCCGGATCTGCGCGCCCTGGCCCGCGAGAACTTTGACAACAACCCCAAGCTGGCAGAGGCATACGGCTCTTGGGAGGCCATGGAGAGCCGCCTGCAATTGCCCGGCCTGCTCTCCTGCTCGCTGGATTTGGCGACGGGCACCGGCAAGAGCTATGTCCTCTACGGCATCGCCGCCATTCTGCTGGCCGAAGGCGCAGTGGATCAGGTCCTCACCCTCTGCCCTTCCAACACCATCGAGCACGGGCTGCTCGGAAAATTCCGGGATCTCGCCTCCGACAAAGACCTGCGGGAGGCCATGCCCGAAGGCGCAAGGCACCACCCGCCGAACATTATCAACGCCTCGCACAGCATCACCGGCGGCTGCATTTGCGTGGAGAACTACCACGCAATATTGAAGCATGTGAAGTCGTCCATCCGCGAAAGCCTGCAGGGCAAGGGAGAGCGCACCCTCGTGCTGAACGACGAGGCGCACCATGTCGCCTCCGCCAGCTCCGATCTGCGAAAATGGAAGGAATTTCTGCTCGACGGCGAATTCGGGTTTCGGCGAGTCGTCGGCGTTTCCGGCACCTGCTATGTCGGCAATGATTACTTTGCCGATGTGGTCAGCCGCTATTCCCTGCGTCAGGCAATTGAAGAGCGCCAGGTGAAGAATGTGGAATATATCGCCGAAGAGCCGAAGCTCCGCGGCTCGGATGAGAAATGGCAGTTGATTCACAAGCTCCACAAACGGCGCGCGCGCAAGCTCAAGCCGCGCGCTTCAGTCATCCGCCCGCTGACTATCGTCGTCACCAAAAACATCAACAGTTGCGAGGCAGCCGCAGAGGATCTGCGCGCTTATTTGCAAGAGAGCGAGGGAATCTCGGAGAAGCGGGCCGACAGCAAAGTGCTGGTCGTCACCTCCGCGCAAAAGCACCAGCGCAATCTCGCGCGCCTGCGCTCGGTGGACAATCCGCAGAGCAATGTGGAGTGGATCCTCTCCGTCTCCATGCTGAGCGAGGGCTGGGATGTCAAGAATGTGTTTCAGATCGTCCCCCACGAAGAGCGCGCCTTCAACAGCAAGCTGCTCATTGCGCAGGTGCTCGGCCGCGGCTTGCGCATTCCCGAAAACTGGCAGGGCGAGCAGCCCGTCGTCACAGTCTTCAACCACGAATCCTGGGCGCCGAAAATCAGGCATCTGGTCGACGAGATTCTGGAGATGGAAAAGCGCGTCGCTTCGGTCATTCTGCCGGATTCGATTCACAACTTCACCCTTCACAACCTGAAATACGAAAGGAGCGAGACCAGCAAGCCGCTCAACCCGCCCGCGGAATACAATCTGTTCAAGCGCGGCTACTTCGATTTTCCCACACTCCCGGCAGAGGAGAATGTTCAAATTCGCTACGAGCGCGTTCGCGGCAAGGGCGCGGAAGATTCCACCCGCATTCGGCACAAGACTTTCACCGCTGCAGAAATCGCCGAGGATATGCACAAGAGCTTGCGCGCAATTGACGCTGAGACTGCTGCCGACCCGGATTCCAAAAAGCGCACCAGCTACGCCACCCGCTACCCCCAAAAGGCAATATTGCCGGTGGTTCTCGAGACCGCCCGGCGCGCGGGAATCAGTGCGAGCGCCATACCGGACGAAGCCAAGCAGAAATTCCTCAACGCGCTCGATGTGGTCCGCCGAAAGGAACCGAAGCATATCGCCTACCGCCAATCCGTTGGGGATTTCATTACCCTGAGCACACGGGACAGGCAGAACGACAGTTGCAGCGCCGCTGACTTGTCGCGGGACAAGGCGGTGTTTTACCGCTCGGACTGCGCGAAATCCCTTCCCAGAGAACAGAAGGACTTCTTCCGCGAATTGACGGATCGGGATGGCGATTACCGGGGGGCGTCTGTGCTCGTTGAGAACGATCACTACTTCAAGACGCCCGTTAATTTGGCCATTGCAGACAGCCGGCCGGAGAGCAGGTTCATACGGGGCTTGTGCGAGCCCAAAAACGCCAACGCCCTGGACGCATGGCTGAAAAACACGGCCATGGGTTTCTATGCCGTGGAATACGCCTGGTCCAAGCCGACAACCCGCCCCGAGGGCGCGCCGCACATCAAGCGCGGTATGTTCAGCCCTGATTTCTTCATCAAGCAGGACAATTGCATTTTGGTTGTGGAGATCAAGGACGATTCGGAAATCGCCAACCCTTCCCCGGAGAACAC
>JAPPPQ010000020.1:2107-2174 GCA_028817435.1 Deltaproteobacteria bacterium | reverse complement strand
CAGTGGGTTTTATGGCAACGTAAATGAAGGCTGGGATGAGTCTAGTGTAGTCCATTGTATACCTACC
>JAPPPQ010000020.1:0-1921 GCA_028817435.1 Deltaproteobacteria bacterium | reverse complement strand
TCAGCTATAGCTCGCTAACTATACCAGCTATCAACAATCGGTAAGGTTAAAATTAGTGCTAAAACGAATATACCGAATATTCGGATGTTCGTTTGTTAATGTATTTGTTCGTTTGCAAATGAATTCGAATATTTATTGTGTAATTAATTAGTACTAATAACCATTGTCAGCGTTCATCGCGCATGCATGATGGCATCAAATGCAAGTAGTAGTCCGAAGCGTTTCCATTCCATCGTACGTTTGGATGTATTTTCGAAGGTATAAAGGCAGTGCTCAGTGCCTTTTGTGCAACAAAGCCTTTGTCTACAGCGGTGGGGCAACGGTCTACAACGGTGGGTCTACCAACAGTTGTACTGTTAGTTTTGTTTATAGAATATTTGAATATTCGTTCGTTTTGGGGATATTCGATTCGTTGTGATTTAGAATATTCGTTTTAGCCCTACTTAAAATTTAGAAGGCTCTAAGCTCTCTGTCACCAGAAAATGACAGAGATTCACAGCGTTTTAATTTGCCGTATTAATTTTTGCCACTTGTCTCCGCCAAGTAGGTTCACCAAAGAAGCCATATTTCCAAACAGAGTAAGTGGGTGGGGCTACTGCTAGTGTGAAATTCATTTTCATTGGTAATTCCTGCAGAGCACAATAATCTTGCAAAAACAACACAATGTCTCTGATATAGCAGGTCCCAGTCCTTAATGATACTGAGTACATTATCGTCAGTTCTGGATCAACCGCCAACCTAGCGTCTGCTCTAATCTCAGCATAGCTATTGAGTGCTAATATTCCTTGACCAGTGTTAACATGTGTGACGTGTGTGTGTGTGCATGTGTGACGTATGTGTGTGTATGTGTGTGCATGTGTGACGTATGTGTGTGTGTGCATGTGACGTATGTGTGTGTTTGTGTGTGCATGTGTGTGTGTGTGTCATGTGCATGTGTATGTGTGCATGTGTGACGTACGTGTGTGTGTGTGTGTGTGCATGTTGAGAAATATGTCTGTGTGCACCTGGTTTGATGTGAATCGTACTTCTCTCATGGCAGAGAAGAGAGCCGGTGTCTCCAAGACTGACAGGGTGTCTCGAAAGGCCACCACTACTTCCCCTAGGGATCATGGTAAGTTATGTCTGTATGTATGTCTCTGTGTTAGTCTGTGTGTCAGTGTGTCAGTGTGTCTGTGTGTCAGTGTGTCAGTGTGTCTGGGTCTGTGTCTGTGTCTGTGTCTGTGTCTGTCTGTGAGTTGAAGATTGAGTTGTGTGTGTGTGTACCATATGTTTGTGCGCATGTGTGCATGTAGATCTGTGTGTTCACTTGTTTGTGTATGTATCTTTGTGTTGCTTTTAGCTACAGTAGCAGTTTCTGCTACTTTTCTATAGTCTGAAGTTTGTACCACATTTTCTGACCACGTTATGTGTTATAAAAGTGATGTCTGAACTTGTAGTGTGTGCGACTGTGCATGTGTGCATGTGTGATGTGTCTGTGTGTATATCTAGAAATATGTCAGCATGGGCAAGTGTTTGATGTAAATGGTACTTCTCTCATGGCAGAGGAGACAGCCAGTACCTCAAAGACTGACAGGGTGTCTCAGAGACAGAGGAAGGTCACCACTACTTCTGTGGATCATGATAAGCTACCCGGTATGTCTCTGTGTGTGTCTGTCTGTAATCACAAAATAGTCTTTAAAAAAATATGTCTCGGGGCACAAGTTGGTAACCGCCAATGTTTGATCTTCACGTGCTATAGCATATAATTATGTGTCACAAACAATTTGTGATGTCACTTCTAGCAATGTCCTTGGGAGATTGGCTCTGCATGAGCAGAATGGGTGGGACCCCCCCTCCTGTACTCCTCCCTCCAACCCTCCCTCTCCTCTCTCTCTCATCCTCCACCAGCTTCCTCTTTACAAATGAGATGCATCTTCCAAAA
>JAPPPQ010000052.1 GCA_028817435.1 Deltaproteobacteria bacterium | reverse complement strand
GCTGCCGTCGCCAATGCTGATGGTGAGGGGATCGTCATCGGCAATGCGCGTGCTGATGCTGGTGGTTCCCAAACTCAGCCCGTTTGAGCCGTTGCCCGTGGCGCTGATGCTGGCCACAAACACCTCCGGGGCTTCGGAACTGGTGTCCTGCACGCTGGTCAGCGTGAATTGCTGCGTGGTTTGCCAGTTGCGGGAGGTGAAGGTGAGATCGCTGATGGTGGGGAACGCGCTGCCCGAGAAATCCGCGCCGCCGGCATTGACGGTGGCGTCGTCGGTATCGGCCGCCACGGTCACGCTCACCACAATATCCGCCACGGGGGTGGTAATGCCGCTGAGGGTCACCGTGTAGGTGCCCGCCGCGCCTTCGGCAATTTCGGTGGGGCCGCTCAGGCTCACCGCCACGCGCACGGCATCGGTGGCGGAGAGAATGGTGGCCATGGGCAGCGGCGTGGGGTTCTGCGCCGAAATTGCGCCGCCTCCGCCGCCGCTGGCCGCGGTGCCGCTGGGGCGGTCGCTGCCGTAGAGGCGCACGGCGAAGGTCTCCCCCGTCTCGGTGGCGTCGCTGTCGGCGAAGATTTTAATTTCCAGCACGGCGCTGCCCCGGGCCGGCACCATGAGGGTGCCGCTGGGGTAGTTGGCGTCGGCCACGTTGTTGTCGTCGTAATCGAAATCTGCCGCTACGGCGTCGGTATCGCTGGTGGCCGCGGTAGCCACCACTTCCCAGGGCACCACGACCATGCCGGTGTAGGCCCCGCCGCCGGTTACTTCCACCGTGAAGCTGGCCGAAAGGCTCTCCGCCACATCGGCGGCGTTGCCGGTTACCCGCGCGCTGATGGGATCATCGTCCAGGATGGTCACGGTGCGCTCAATTTCGCCCGAGGCCCCCAACTGCGCCTGCTGCTGCGCGCCGGGAATGCTCGCGACGGTGAGGGTCATGGTGATGGTCTCGCCGGGTTCGTTCAGCGAATCCTGCGGCAGGGCGAAAATTATCCGGGTGGGGGCGGTGTCTCCGGCGGTGCGGGTTACGCTGTATGACTGGCCGGCGGAATCGCCGGGCGCAAGGCCGCTGCGGGTGAACTCTGTGCCGCGGGTTGCGGTGCCCGAGAGGGTGTAGGTGACCACCAGATCGGAATCCAGCAGGTTGTCGGTGCGCAGCTCAAACACCGCGCCCGCGGCCGCGCCTTCGCTCACATCCACGGTGGGGGCCAAAGTGACGGTCACCGTCAAATCGCTGGGCGCAATGCTGCCGCTGGCCTGGGCGCGAGGCACGGTGAAGTCTCCCTGCGGCCAGGCGGGGACGCCGCCGGCATCTTCGAGCGGCCCGGCGGTAATGGCTACCTGGAAGTTCTCCGCCTGCTCTTCCGCGCCGTCGTCGAGGACCGGAACGGAAATGGCGCCACCGGCCGCGTTGGCCTCGATATCAATGAAGCCGCTGGGGAAGATGGTGTGCAGCCCGGAGCGGAAATCCATGGGATTGGCCGAATTGGCGTTTGCCGATTGCACCTGCCAGTTCACCCGCAGCACGCCGGGGCGCGTGCCGCCGCTCACATTCACATTGAATTGCGCGACCCCGCCCTCCGGAACCCGCGCCGCATCGGCCAGGGAAACCTGCACCGGATCGCTGGAGGCCAGGGTGGTGGTGATGGAATCGGTGGAGATGCTCGCGCGCTCGGCGTTGAGATCGGAGCCCAGGATGGAGATGCTCACGGTGAACCGCTGCTCCGGTTCGTTCACCGAGTCGTCCACGATGGCCGGGAGCGAGAAATTTTGCGCGGCGGTGGTGCCGGCGGGGAAGGTGAAGCTGCCCGAGAGCGCGCCGTTGAAATCCGCCGCCTGCGCCGGAGAGCTGCCGCTGCCCTGCGCCTGCCAGCTGACGGTGCGAGCAGTGCCGAGGCCGCTGCCGCTGAGCGAAACGGTGTATTGCAGCGCGCCGCTGGCCTCCGTGGCGCTGGCGGGGCCGCTCAGCGAAAAAGTGCGGGTGGCGGCGGCGTTGCCGTTGATGGTGGCGGTTGCCGCGATATTGGGGCGGGCGGGAACGCTGGCAAAGGCAAAACCACGCGCATCAAAGACCTCTCCCGCGAGCTGTTCCTGAGAGAAAAGATTGCCCGCCTGTCCGAAGAGATTCCGGAAAGCGACGATCCAGATGGTCTCCGCTCCCTCGGCGGCGGCGTCCGCCACCGAGTGCACCTGGAACGAGGTGGTGAAGCTGGC
>JAPPPQ010000047.1 GCA_028817435.1 Deltaproteobacteria bacterium | reverse complement strand
CCCAAAAGGTTGACTATGACGAGGTTGCCGACATTTACGCCGTCTTTGAAGGCGATTCTAAGAACTATCGACTGACCACTTGCGATCCTGGTTCTACGAGATTCTTTGGAGGTTCGTGTCTTGACACACGCAAATTGTCTACTTGGCCTGCACGACCCGTCACACCGCCCATATCGGCAAACTTCGAGTATGTCGTGCTAAACTACGCTATACCATTCCAAGGGAACCCAACAGTGGCCATTTCACCAAGCCACGACTCGTACGAAACAACTCGCCAGCACATAATTCCTACTAGGGAAGGAATAGAGACGCTTTCCTCAGAGCTCGCCATGAGACATGGGGGTGATTGGCATGTGAACTTTGAGATTCTTACACCCGGAAAGTGGCGCGCTGAAGCGCGCGCTGACATTGTAGTACATATAGTAACTAGCGACGATGACGAATTTTGCGATGAGGTGCTTGGATGGGCACCAGGAGAACCACAGGCTCTCCCTATACAGATCCACGTCTGTTCCACCCATAACGATGCCGTGCTACCAAGCTCGGAAGTAATGCTGACCGCAATGCATGAATTTGCTCATGCCGTAGGCCTGGGACACACATTCAACAAGAAAAATGACATGTTGTGTAGTGTAGAGGACAATAAAGCCACTTGTCCAGGAACAACCAAAAATGAGTCCTACCCTTCTACTCTTGTGCTTGACGCTATGGACGCACTGTACAGATCTGACGGGTATGCTGTACCAAATAACACACACGGCAAATATTTTGCGTACGGAAACAGCAAAACTAAGGACATGGTGGGTTCTAATCCCTGGGCACAGCTACAGCATCCTGCCTCTAACACAAAAGCTAGCCTAACTCTGGAAATTGCATCCTCGCCGAAATTTTCGGCATATTCATCCTATGTCAAAAGCTTGGGCATCTATTTTGAGCCGACGATCGAGTACCTGAACGAAAACTTCACATTGTCATATGAGACAAGTGCGCGGGTCAACGACTGTGGGAGTATGCGTGATCAGTATGATCCTGCATTACGCATAATTCACATATGCTATGAAGACATTGTGGAATATGTTAGAACTGCATATGATCAAGAGTATGACAATGCACACATAAATGATTATGTTATAAGCAACATAGAATTTGCGTTGTACAGAGGCATGAGCTACGTACTACTTGGTTTGTCTGAACAGGACAATATCGACTATGTGGAAGAGACTGCCGACAGCTTTGCAGCATACATCATGCTTACAACATATGACGATCCTAACATGGGGCAAGACATACTATACGACGCATCGACACAGCTGCTTGCCTATAGCAAATCCCGCCAAGGAACCCCGGCACTTCGTGAACAAGCTCTAGATCGCTTTACCTTGCTCACGTGTTATGCATACGGACAGGATCCAGAGGCTCGAGAATACCTTTCCACTGACGGATGGATTCCAGACAACATGCGCGATTTGTGCGCGTTCGAGTACACTAACATGGTCGAGGTATGGGATACCGCTCTGGCTTCCCTAAAAACATAACGAGGCTGTCCCATAAATTTGAAGAACTCGCCAGATGTGAAACGCTCTCTACGTCAAGACTGACGGGAACAGTCTTTGGCTGCTGTGCGCCTTGGATGGTTAATTACTTGCGTTAAAGGCATGCTTCCGTATGGGCAATGTGGCTTAAATGCGCCTGTATGACAAAGCAGGACGAATCCCTTAGGAGCTCTTACTCGGTAACGTATTATGCCTTATTGCCTGTTTTGTTCAGAGCGCATGTAGTAACGCGACTTTGCAGCAATTTCACCGACATCTTTTATGTTGGTTTGGTCAAGACGAAGCCTGCACTCGGAATTGTGAGACAGCACAAACGGTTTTACCCTCCTTGCGTTCTCGGGCAAAACGTCTATTTCAGGCGACAAGAACACAAGATCCAATTTTTTCTTGCCAATAATGCGCAAGGCAGCAAACGATTGTTTTCTTGCTGCTTTTCCATCTGCAAAGTATAGCCATGCGCTTTCAAACGTTAAACAACTCGTCACAGACTTTATGGTTTGATTAGCCTTTGTTACCAGATCCCGCACGGCAGGATCCGCATTGTAATATGTCTCTGACCAAGTTTCTCTCGGCGGCGCCACCTTTTTATCCAAAACAATAGGATCTTCCGTCTGCTCGCTAGTAAATCCATCTGTATCAGATAACGTCTCAAATATTGTTATGATTTTATTGGCCACAACTGGAACAATCTTTTTAATTTGATCATATGGGTACTCTTCTTCTGGGCCAACATCAACTATGCTCTTGGTTTTATTTTCTGTTTCCCACCCCATTTCTTCAAACGTCTCCATCACAACACGTTCTATATTTTTGCGTATATTGGTACTAGCAAGTCTTGGCGCATATATGATTGCCGCCTGTGCATAGTTCTTTATACTATTCCAGCGTCCCAGGCGCACTAGCGCTTCATATGTTTCTCCTACGTAAATTTTCTTTTGGGGGCCATTGGCGTTCAGAACGTATATGCAGGGAAATTTGTCGTTTGTGAAGTCAGGATACGCAATCTTGAGGGCTTTGGAGATGTGTGGTTTTTCGACCACAATTCCATATATCACGTCGTTTAGCCTCATTTGATAGTATTTTCCATTGGGAATTTTAAACAGCTTCTCTGTGTATTGGTATTCTATGACAGCTTTGTCGTCGATTGGCGGCACAGATTTTGTTTTTAAAGCGTACATTCCAGCATCTACACGAACAAATCTTGTTGGAGCCCTAATCATGCATGCGCGCACAGTATTGATTGGGGTATTTCCTCCAAGCTTTGCCAAGTTTTCTTTTTGTATGTGATATACAATGTCTTTACAGCTCAACGGTTCGTGTTTTTTGAGAACGGCCTCTATGGCGTCTTCCTGCTTCATCCTTGCCGCCATTTCTTGGCCCGCCATCCAGAATTCTTGCTTTATAACCATTCCTACTTGCTCTGGGGGCAGATGCCTCAAACGCCTGCAAGTGACCTACGCTTGAGGGGGCGGAGTTCCGGTAGCCGGACGTGGGCGCATGGGATCTAAGAAAGACAAACATATCCCTGCGGCATGGCGAGCGAAAGGCGTGATTTTGGGACCTGCGCCAACTGTGAGGGGCATATCGTTATATGCCTCCCGCCGCGCCGCCAAGATGGTCAGGGCGACCTTTGAGATCTCGTGGAAGAGGCCGGACGACGAGGAGGCGCGCGAGCGCACGCTCGCACTCTTTTCGGACTGCAAGATCAGGGAGGGCAAGAGGCACGAGCCGTTTCACCACGCGTGCGAGACGCGCAGGCACAAGACGTCAAAGGAGGCCGTGGATCGCCTGCGGGACGTGCTGGAAAAGGCAAAAGATGACGTTGCCACTATAACCGTCAGCGTGGGGCGCTAGATGGGCGTGGCGGTCTCCATCGTTGTGCGCTAGGCTCATACGAGCTACCCCGAAGAGATCAGCTGGGGATTGAGGGGCGCTGTGAACTAGGGCAGCAGGACGCAAAACGAAAGCCGCGGGCGTCATAGCCATGCGCCCCGTGAGCTCCGCGGTTCCAAACGCCTTGCTCGTTTGAGGCCGCGCGCCTCGAGAGATTACAGCAGCCACGAAGGGGATCTAGCGGGACAGGCCGCGGCATAGCGGCATATCGTTATATGCCTCCCGCCCGGCCGCGCCGCCGGGATGGTCAAGGCGACCTTTGAGATCTCGTGGAAGAGGCCGGACGACGAGGAGGCGCGCGAGCGCACGCTCGCACTCTTTTCGGACTGCAAGATCAGGGAGGGCAAGAGGCACGAGCCGTTTCACCACGCGTGCGAGACGCGCAGGCACAAGACGTCAAAGGAGGCCGTGGATCGCCTGCGGGACGTGCTGGAAAAGGCAAAAGATGACGTTGCCACTATAACCGTCAGCGTGGGGCGCTAGATGGGCGTGGCGGTCTCCATCGTTGTGCGCTAGGCTCATACGAGCTACCCCGAAGAGATCAGCTGGGGATTGAGGGGCGCTGTGAACTAGGGCAGCAGGACGCAAAACGAAAGCCGCGGGCGTCATAGCCATGCGCCCCGTGAGCTCCGCGGTTCCAAACGCCTTGCTCGTTTGAGGCCGCGCGCCTCGAGAGATTACAGCAGCCACGAAGGGGATCTAGCGGGACAGGCCGCGGCATAGCGGCATATCGTTATATGCCTCCCGCCCGGCCGCGCCGCCGGGATGGTCAAGGCGACCTTTGAGATCTCGTGGAAGAGGCCGGACGACGAGGAGGCGCGCGAGCGCACGCTCGCACTCTTTTCGGACTGCAAGATCAGGGAGGGCAAGAGGCACGAGCCGTTTCACCACGCGTGCGAGACGCGCAGGCACAAGACGTCAAAGGAGGCCGTGGATCGCCTGCGGGACGTGCTGGAAAAGGCAAAAGATGACGTTGCCACTATAACCGTCAGCGTGGGGCGCTAGATGGGCGTGGCGGTCTCCATCGTTGTGCGCTAGGCTCATACGAGCTACCCCGAAGAGATCAGCTGGGGATTGAGGGGCGCTGTGAACTAGGGCAGCAGGACGCAAAACGAAAGCCGCGGGCGTCATAGCCATGCGCCCCGTGAGCTCCGCGGTTCCAAACGCCTTGCTCGTTTGAGGCCGCGCGCCTCGAGAGATTACAGCAGCCACGAAGGGGATCTAGCGGGACAGGCCGCGGCATAGCGGCATATCGTTATATGCCTCCCGCCCGGCCGCGCCGCCGGGATGGTCAAGGCGACCTTTGAGATCTCGTGGAAGAGGCCGGACGACGAGGAGGCGCGCGAGCGCACGCTCGCACTCTTTTCGGACTGCAAGATCAGGGAGGGCAAGAGGCACGAGCCGTTTCACCACGCGTGCGAGACGCGCAGGCACAAGACGTCAAAGGAGGCCGTGGATCGCCTGCGGGACGCGACCGAGGCGACCAAGGACGACGTCGCCGCCATGCATGTCCGCGTGGGATATTAGGCGGGCCGTCACCATCGCCGCTGCGTGCCGGACTCGCATGGCCCGCCTGGAACAGTTCAGACCGAGGATTGAGGCGGCGCCAGAGACCCGGACGACCAGAATGCAAAACAAAAGTCACGGGCACCGCGATTTCGTGCATCCTACACGTTCGCGGTCGTGTGTCTAGGGGGATTACGGCGGCTATAAAGGGGATCTGGGGATAGTATCCCCGCGTATCGGCATAGTGTTATATGGTGCCCGCCCCACGGTGCCGCCGAGATGGTCGTAGCAATCTTTGAGATCTCGTGGAAGAGGCCAGACGACGAGGAGGCGCGCAAGCGGACGTTTGCCCTATTCCCTGACTGCAAGATCAGGGAGGCCAAGAGGCACGAGCCGTTTGAGCATGCGTGCGAGACGCGCATGCACAAGACGTCAAAGGAGGCCGTGGATCGCCTGCGGGACGTGCTGGAAAAGGCAAAAGATGACGTTGCCACTATAACCGTCAGCGTGGGGCGCTAGATGGGCGTGGCGGTCTCCATCGTTGTGCGCTAGGCTCATACGAGCTACCCCGAAGAGATCAGCTGGGGATTGAGGGGCGCTGTGAACTAGGGCAGCAGGACGCAAAACGAAAGCCGCGGGCGTCATAGCCATGCGCCCCGTGAGCTCCGCGGTTCCAAACGCCTTGCTCGTTTGAGGCCGCGCGCCTCGAGAGATTACAGCAGCCACGAAGGGGATCTAGCGGGACAGGCCGCGGCATAGCGGCATATCGTTATATGCCTCCCGCCCGGCCGCGCCGCCGGGATGGTCAAGGCGACCTTTGAGATCTCGTGGAAGAGGCCGGACGACGAGGAGGCGCGCGAGCGCACGCTCGCACTCTTTTCGGACTGCAAGATCAGGGAGGGCAAGAGGCACGAGCCGTTTCACCACGCGTGCGAGACGCGCAGGCACAAGACGTCAAAGGAGGCCGTGGATCGCCTGCGGGACGCGACCGAGGCGACCAAGGACGACGTCGCCGCCATGCATGTCCGCGTGGGATATTAGGCGGGCCGTCACCATCACCGCTGCGTGCCGGACTCGCATGGCCCACCTGGAACTGTTCAGACCGGGGATTGAGGCGACGCCAGAGGCCCAGGCGGCTAGGACGCAAAACGCACGGTGCGGGAGGCGCAGGCCCGAGCCCCGAGGTCGCCGCGGTTACAAACGCCCTGCGCGTTCGCGGCCGTGCGTCCCGGGGGATTACGGCGGATAAAGGGAGTCTGGCGGGACAGGCCGCGGCGTATCGGCATAGTGTTATATACTGCCCACCCCACGGCTCCGCCGAGATGGTCATAGCAATCTTTGAGATCTCGTGGAAGAGGCCGGACGACGAGGAGGCGCGCGAGCGCACGTTTGCTCTTTTCCCTGACTGCAAGATCAGGGAGGCAAAGACGTACGAGCCGTTTGAGCATGCGTGCGAGACGCGCATGCACAAGACGTCAAAGGAGGCCGTGGATCGCCTGCGGGACGTGCTGGAAAAGGCAAAAGACGACGTTGCCACTATAACCGTCAGCGTGGGGCGCTAGATGGGCATCTCGGTCTCCATCACTGTTGCGTACCCCACGCATGTTGATTTTTGGACGGAGATCAGCCCGGAGATTGAGGCGGTACTAGGAATCCAGATAATCGATAAGCCCAGAATGGCAGTTGTAGGCAGCACGGGATCGTGCATTGTCAACGTCGAGCTGCCGGACAACTTTGACATTCGCCGCCTAGGCGCACAGATGGCAGATCGCCTCCCAGACGTCAACGTGAACGTCGCGACCAGCTTCCGCAAGTCCATATGGGAAAAGCGC
>JAPPPQ010000056.1 GCA_028817435.1 Deltaproteobacteria bacterium | reverse complement strand
TGGCAATAGGGTTAAGCGAAGAGCAGGCACATTCGTCAATACGAATTGGGCTGGGGAGATTCAATGAGGCCAAGGATTGTGTGACTGCTGTCCATACAATTACGGGGGTAATTCAAAAATTGGTGTGTGTAACGACATAGGTTTTTACATTAATCATTTATGTGCGAAGTGGAAAATAGATAAGGAAGGTTGTAAAATGAAATTTTGGAAGTATAATTCACTGTGATCTACAACAATAACATAACAAAATCCTGGAAGTGTAATTATAAAATCTAAAAATGAAAAATCATAACAAATTGTTAAATAGTAGCCAGAGATCGGCTGTGCGTGCCAGACACAAGAAGGCTCTTGACGTTGTTCGATGCAGGAGACCGCTACGCAATCCCTACTTATCAAAGAGGGTATTCGTGGGAAACAGAGCACGTTAACGAGCTACTTGAGGATCTGCGTTACGCCCACAATCCTGATAACGAGATTTCTGAACATTTTTTTGGTACAGTGTTGCTTACAGACAACAAAGAATCTCCAGAAACAATGAAGATTATTGATGGACAGCAGCGACTTACTACAGTAACGCTTTTTTTGATATGCGCTAGAAATTTTTTCTTTACACATAGAGATAAATCAGAGGAAGCAAAAAAATATTATGAACGTCTTGAAGAATATATCTACAAAGGTGATCAAAAAAGACCAGTGTTAATGCTGAGTCGTACAAATAAAAAACTGTTTGAAGAAGTTATGGAACCCAGAACGCTGATGCAGTCATTGCCTGGAAACTATAGTAAGTCTAACGACTCAAATGAAAAGCTTACAAATGCGTACAAAACAATACAAAGTTGGATCAGTGAACGTGTCAATGAGGGCGAGAGCATTGCAATAAAAACAATCTTTAGTTATGTACGAACATTGTTTGAGAAATTTATGTTGTACAGATACCAGTATGATGATGAAAGAATAGCGTATGATGTGTTCAACCTAGTAAACAATAGAGGAACTAATCTGAATGAATCAGATCTTATCAAAAATTACATGTTTAGCAAAATGGCTGATCAAGAAGTGAGCGAAGATGATTTAGATGGATATGACGACAGGTGGGACGAAATGAGGCGCAATGTCACAGGAAAGAAAAATGGTGCGGGCTATCAACTCGACAGATTTTTCCATCATTATTTACTAACGTTTCATAGTGATAGATTCTCTGAAAACAAAAATAGTGACAGTGCGTGTTTAAAACCAAAAAACCTGCACGAAAAATACGGTGCGCTGGTCGGAGTAAAAGCATTTTCCAATGTGAAGGTTAGCATGACTATGGATCCAAAGGTTTTGATTAGTGACATGGTAACTTGGTCAGACAATTTAAATCAACTTCGAAACCCTTCAAAAAAACTATTTACTAATAATATTATCCACTATCTAGAAAAAATTAAAGACGTTAATGCCGTGTATGTATATCCCACAATATTGGCAGGATACAAAAAATACTGGGAAAGTGATGAACGGCGACAGTTTGAAGCGTTAGTTATGATGTGTTTCAAATATCACGTACGTGTGAAGGTTATTGGCACCTCAATGTCAATCAGTTCTTATCAAGACATAATGTGTAGGATTACAGACAAAATCAACAGAGGGAGTTCAGTTAAAGACATCATACATGAACTGGTAAGAAATGAAGGATGGTATCCAGCTGACGAACGCATAAGGCAAAACTTGCTAGAACTGAGAATTAGTAACTCAAAACATGCCATCGCGTTGCTGGAAGAGGCCGAATACGGGTATAGGGATGAAAGAAGTCAATCTTGTGTCTCTGTGGAGCACATAATGCCAAAAAATTTTGAAGCGTGGAAAATCGAAATTGGAAAACGTGATCCTGATGGGCTATCTGCCAGAGAATTTCATGGACAGCATGTCAGTCTTTTAGGTAATCAGGCCCTCTTGTCTAGAAAAAAGAATGCTGCTGCCTCGGACAAACAATTTCATGAAAAACAAGAGGAGATTTATTCAAAAGAAGATACATATGAGTTAACAAAAAAATTGGCTGACAAAAAAATTAAGATATGGAATGGAAAGGCTATCAAAACTCGCCAAAGTGATTTGACAGAGTTGATTTTAAAAACAATTAATTTGTCACAGCTATCTGTTGAGTGCAGACTCTGAACGAGAATGTTGTGTAATGCCCATGAGTGCGATTTGACGAGGTTTGAAAGATCAAGGTTTCAGTTGAAAGAGCCGTGTCGCCAAAAGAAGATTATCAATATAGCATATAAACCACCACACATCGTAGCGTAGGCGGCGTAATGATTTGTCTATCGGGAACTAGTCATGTCATTGCGCATAGGTAGCCTTGGCTGTAGTACGACTCTTGTCAAAATCTTGAAATAGAGGCAAGGCATGATCACGTTGTCATTGTTCGATTTTGTATAAGGTCATGCTTGTGCCCAACCGCGCAGCGTAGCACATGAGATCGAAAAGATATTATAGTCCACATGTGACGCGCCCGCCGTGCGAGACACATTGGGCGGCCGGCCCTACGAAGTCACGAGCGAGGGAGGAATCCACAACTTTAGGTTCTATCCCATAGCCAAGGGGGCAAAAAACCCCGATGCCGTGATCTTTCGGCTGTCCCTCAGCAAGGAGGACCTAAAAAAGCTCGCAAAAATGGCCTCCTAGGCTGCCGGGAAAGCCAGACTTCCCACCCTTTTTATTAGACTTCCACGCGGCGGGCTGCGTGAGCAACCGGTTTGGCCGTGGGGCAGGCGGGGAGGTATACTCGTTTGACGCCATACGCGGCGTCCAGGCAAAGCGCGAATTCTACATCGCAATGTGCCCCCTCAAGATAATCCCAAAGCTGTTTGTATTCAACGATCACGAGCTGCCCCCAAAGATGCGCGCGCAGCGCCTCCTCCGGAGATCGAGGATCCCCAAGATCGCCAGTTATATACTCGAAAACCCCTCCGACTATGTCTTTTCCTCGCTCACCGCGTCAGTAGACGGCGAGCTGAGCTTTGCTCCGGATCCGTCCCTAGGCGAGGGCGGAAAGATGGGGCGCCTCCACATTGCCATGAACTCTCGCATGCTCATCAACGACGGGCAGCACCGGCGCGCGGCGATAGAGGAGGCCCTCAAGCAAAAGCCCGAGATCGGCAACGAGTCAATCTCGGTCGTCTTTTTCGTAGACAGGGGTCTAAAGCGCAGCCAGCAAATGTTCGCAGACCTAAACAAGCATGCCACAAAGCCCTCAAAGTCATTGGGGATACTCTATGACCACCGCAGCACGTACTCACAGTATGTCGTGGACCTCATCAACGACGTGGACATATTCCGTGGTCGCACAGAGATGGAAAAGGTCTCTCTGTCAAACCGGACGACAAAGTTCTTTACGCTCAACGGCGTGTCAGACGCGACAAGGCAGCTTCTCCACATAACGGGAAGGTCCATAGCCGACAGTAAGCGCCCTGTCGCCATAGAGTACTGGAACCAGGTCGCAAGAAACATTCCCGAGTGGAAGCTCCTAGTGGACAAAAAGATCGTGGCCTCTGAGATACGAAAAGAGTACGTCCACGCCCACACCAACACGCTCAACGCCCTGGGCATGGTAGGCTATGCCCTCATGGAAGAGTTTCCCTCGGCGTGGAAGCAGAGGCTCAAGGCGCTGCAAAGGATCAACTGGGCCAGGGACAACCCCGAGTGGGAGGGCAAGCTTGCCCTTAACGGCAGGATGCTCAAAAACAAGGCAGGCTTTAAAAGGGCCGCCGACACGATACTGCGCAAATGCGGCGCAACCTCAAAGGCGCGCCCCGTGGGGCGATAGCATGACCGAGTCGGTCTTTGAGACACGAAAGCTCGAGGACATTTATGGCGAGATCCGCGAGGCCTACCTTGCGGACTCGAGGCCGTGGATACTCGGGTTTTCCGGGGGCAAGGACTCGACATGCATGGTGCAGCTCGTGTGGAAGGCGCTAGCATGGCTGCCAAAGTCCAAGCTCAAAAAGCCGGTCTATGTCATATCCTCGGACACCCTTGTCGAGTCGCCGCAGATAGTCGAGCAGATCACCGAGTCCCTCGAGATGATGGCCTCGGCCGGCAAGAAGGCGGGGCTGCCCATATCGACCAACCTGGTCAGGCCAAAGGTGGAGGACACCTTTTGGGTCTGCCTCCTGGGCAAGGGCTTTCCGGCTCCGACGAGCATGTTTAGGTGGTGCACGGACAGGCTAAAGGTACGCAACGCCGACCGATTTATCAGGGAAAAGGTGTCCCAGTACGGCGAGGCCGTGGTGGTCCTCGGCACGCGCAAGGACGAGAGCGGGTCACGGAGCCAGCTCATGAACCTATACGAGATAAAGGGCAGCGTCCTCTCGCGGCACTCTAAATTTGCCCAGACGTACGTGTACACTCCACTGCGCGACTTTACGGCCGAGGACGTGTGGAACTATCTGCTCCAAAACCAAAATCCCTGGAGGGGGGGGGGGAGTAATCGGGATCTCCTTGCGCTGTACCAAAGCGCAAGCGCGGCCGAGTGCCCGCTTGTGGTCGACTCTAGCACCCCCAGCTGCGGCAACTCGAGGTTTGGGTGCTGGGTATGCACGGTAGTTGACAAGGACAGCTCGCTAGAGAACACAATTGAGAGCGGGGCAGAGTGGATGGAGCCGCTCTTGGAGCTTCGTGAGGATCTAAAAGAGACGCAAGAGCCAGAAAGGCGCAGGCAGGTTCGCGGGTTTCGCCGCAGGGACGGCCACATGAGGCTGATTGACAAGGCGCAGCGCAACTCTCTGAGAGACGAGGTCGCTAGGACAATGTCAGTTGACGAGCGGATTGAGAGGGGCAAGCCAGAGGATATACTCACGCCTGGGCCGTACACGATGGAGTTTCGCAAAGAGTATCTTGCAAAGTTGCTCAGAGCCCAGGAGAAGGTGCGAAAGGATGGGCCAGACCCAAACATGCGTCTCATACTAGAAGAGGAGATCCGAGAAATACAGAGGCTCTGGCGCATGGAGTGCGGCGACTGGAAAAACTCTGCCTACCAGATATATGCTGACGTGACTGGCTGCCAAATTGGGGATGAAAAGGAGGACCTGGGTGCATTTGGAGCCGTGGAGCAGGAGGTGCTGGAGGAGTCGTGCAAGAGGCATGACGTGCCGCCCCTGCTGGTGTCCCGGCTACTAAACGCCGAGCTAGAGTCACAGGGGATGACTCGCCACGCCAAGGTCTACACGGAGCTAAACAGGATACTTTCAGAGGAGTGGCGCAGCGATCTAGGGGAGATTGTGGACGACCTAAGAGACAAGCGCCAGCAACGCCTAGAGTATGGAGGGAAGAGGAGTGCTAATCAAAAAAATTGAGCTCGTGAACTATGGTGCCTATGGGGGTCGCAACACCATAGAACTGGCAAGCACTGGCGAAAAGCCCATAATCCTGATTGGCGGGACGAATGGCGCTGGAAAGACGACCCTGTTCGAGTCAGTCATGCTCTGCCTTTACGGAATCGCTTCGCTAGACGGACACCGCACAAAAAAGGATTATGAGGCATACCTTGCAAAAAGAGTCCACAGGGAAGACGGGATGGCCAGCCGCGAGGGAGCCTCCGTGTCTGTGACGTTTCAGATAGCGCGCGCCGGCAAGGTAGAAGAGTATGTCGTGTCACGTTCGTGGGGAATGCGTGGAGAGTCAGAGTTGCTGGCGATGCGGATTGCCGACGAGAAAAACACTGTAGACAAGAGAATGGATGAACGCAGCTGGCAGACGTTCATAGACGGGCTAATACCAAGGGGTATCGCCAAGATGTTCTTTTTTGACGGCGAACGCATTGTTCGTATGATTGAAGATGGAGAGTCGGCAATCATAAAATCGTCGTTTGATACATTGTTGGGTCTCGATATAGTCAACAAGCTTCGACGTGACCTAGATGTCAACATGATGCGAGAGATGCGAGGAGATGACGCACATGTGAAAGATGAATTTGAACGGCTAACAAAAGAAAAGGAAGAAACAAATGAACAAATTAGAGCGTTAACAGAAAGTCGCGCAGCCAAGATGTCCGAGCTTGATATTGCAAGGAGAACTGCTACAGAAGTGGAGGATGCGATTAGCTCGCTAGGAGGCGGATTTGCTGCCAAACGGGCTGAAACCAAAATAAGACATGAGAACGCAATCAAATCTCACGACCAAGTGTCAGCGCGCTTAAGGGAGGCATGTGCCGGGTCGTTGCCATTTGCGCTTATACCTGAAGAGACAGCTAAGGTAGAGGCCCAGATACAAGAAGACCGAAAAATAGCAATGCGGGCTCATGGCACCTCCGCCATAGTTGAGGCAGTTGAAAAGACAAAAACTCGTCTAAATTCAGATGACTTGTGGGAGGGAATTGCAAACCATTCTATGATCCGCTCAAAGATGATTCCAAGGATAATCGCGACGCTGGAGTCTGCCAAAGCCTATGCAGAAGGTTCGGGAATGTTCAACTTTTCACACGAACAAGAAGAAGACATACTGGCCACTATACGAGACGCCAATGGGGCGGCGAGCTTAGCGTTCAAAGTAGGAGCAAAAGATCTAAACAGGATTGAGGAGGAGATACAAGGAGCAGAACTGGCTCTCGTAAGCACCCCCGATGATGATGAAATTGGCCCTCACATAACTAAGCTCAAAGATGTACAGAAGGAGATTGGTACGATTGAATTTGAAATTAAGCATATTGATGAAGAGTTGTCATCAAGACGTGCGTGGTTAATCCACATTCAAGTAAAAACGAGAGGGGTTCTAGCAAAAATTTACAAAGATGAAAACTCTGATTCCAAGGTGCGGCTTACTCAAGCCATCCAAATGGCTCTAAAAGACTATGCCCAGCACTTGATAGAGAGAAAAATATCCATTCTTGAATCTAACCTTCGACAATCATTAAGCATGTTGATGCACAAAAAAGAGCTAATTGACCATGTAAAGATGGACAGAAAGACGTACGGTATAACTCTTTACAAAAACGACGGTGCTGCCGTACCAAAAGACACGCTTTCAAAAGGGGAACAGCAGATGTTTACCACAGCCGTCCTGTGGGCGTTGGCGCGCACCTCAGGGCGTCCATTGCCATTTATGATTGACACGCCATTGGCACGGCTTGATGTGGAGCATAGAGTTAATATGATAAAGAAATTTTTCCCCGTTGCGTCGCACCAAATGATCATATTTTCTACCGATGCAGAGATCGGAGTATCGTATTATAGAATGCTAGATCGGTACATATCAAAGACTTATGCGCTAGAACACAACGACACGAGGAGCCGCACCACGATCCGCGAGAATTATTTGGAGGCGGCTTAGAGTGATACGATTTGCACGTCTACGCATGAGCAAAAGGTCGCAGTCACAGCTAGCAATTCTAAAGTCACGTACGGGATTAACTCCCAACATAATGGGACGATTTTCCATGTGTTTTTCATTAAAGGATCCGTCCCCCCCAAACCCCAGTGAGTATGATGAAAAAGGATCAGAAATACACCCGTCAGTTCTGTTTGGAGAGCATGAGGCCATGTTTATGGCGTTAATGACCATAAGACTAGAACGCGATGGTCTTGATCTTGAAAGATACCTTAATCCTATGATTCGAGCTCATTTTAATCGAGGCACTGCGGCGTTGTTTCCTAGAATACATGGTTTGGCAGATGTGCGTCAAATTATTGTTCAGGGGGGTTCTTGTTGAAGTTGCCAATTTACTTGGATCACCAAGCCACTACACCGATTGATCCATTAGTTCTCGAGGCTATGATGCCCTATCTGACCGAGCAGTTTGGCAACGCTTCTAGTATGGATCATACGTATGGAGCTAACGCATCAGTGGCAATTGAGAATGCCAGGGCAGAAATTGCAATGGCAATATCAAGCAGACCAGAAGATATTGTGTTTACAAGTGGGGCGACGGAAGCAAACAATATGGCCATAATTGGGACAATGACCAATTATGCGCGCAGGGGTGATCACATTATAACATGCAGCACAGAGCACATGGCAGTTTTAAATACTGTTAAATACCTAGAGACAATTGGGAAAAAAGTGACCGTGCTGCCCGTAGATGAGAGAGGGAATATTAGACTAGAACATGTTGAAAATGCTATAACAAAAAAAACTGTAATGATAACTATTATGGCCGTCAATAATGAGATTGGCACTATACACAACATAGATAAAATTGGAGAAATTGCACATAAGCACGACGTAATATTCCATACTGACGCAGCTCAAGCTGTTGGACATGTTGATCTCAATGTCAAGAAAATGAACATCGATCTCATGTCCCTATCTGCCCATAAAATGTATGGGCCAAAAGGCATCGGAGCATTATATATTCGAGGCATAAGACCAAAAATACGCACAGCTCCAATAATGTTTGGAGGTGGTCAAGAAAGAGGAAGAAGGTCTGGCACGTACAATGTTCCAAGCATAGTAGGGTTTGCAAAAGCAATAAAAATCGCAATAAAAAAAATGAGCTATGACGATGAGAAATATGAGAAATGGAATGGCTTGTTACTCACAAAATTACAAAAGTATGGTAAAGTCAACGGAACTCTCAAGAATAGAATAAAAAATAATGTCAATATGAGATTTGCTGGGGTGGAGGGAAAAGCCATCATTAATTCTGTCTCTGACGAATTGGCAATTTCTGCAGGATCCGCCTGCACTACGCAAACAACCGAACCATCACATGTGTTGTTAGCTATTGGTCTAAACAAAACACAAGCACATTCGTCAATTAGAATTGGGTTTGGAAGGTTTAATACTGATTCAGAAATTGTGTTTGCAGCTGACAAAATAATTAGTACGTTGGAAAGTTTGACAAAGGTGAGAGGATGATCAAAAATTCAGATTTTCAAGTTTTTGTGGCGATTGTGGATAGGCGTGATGCAGATTTGTTTAGTACATTAGAGAATAACCATGATGACCGTGAGTTAGTGTGGGGGTTCAGAAAAAATGATTTGGGTGTTTGGATTAAAATAAATCCTGGTGATGTGGTGTGTATGGTGCTAGAAGACACGGTCAGAATTTCGATGTGCGGATCTGTACGTAAAACGTACATTGATTCAGGATTTCCAAAGAATTGGGGATTAGATGTTCGGACATTACAGATGACCCACGTGGTTTATTTTACCAGATTACAAAAATTTACTAAAATGCTTGATAATGTACAAGAATACATTATTCAAAACAATATGAATTTGCCGGGGATATACAAGGTACCAAAAAAATACATTGGTCAAATAAAAGAAGAAGAGCTGAGAGTGGGTGACAAACTCGTCATAAAGAAGCCTGTAGATCTAGATGGGCCGCCAGCTAGAATCAAGTCTAATGTTGTTCGTTTTATTAGAGATACGCAAAAATCTCGTTTGTTAAAAAATGTTTATGGAAATAGATGCCAAGTGTGTGATTATCGGCTTGAAATTGGAACAAATACGTACTATTCAGAAGTGCATCACATACGGCCTCTTAATGAAGGTGGTAACGACGACTTTAACAATATGATAGTGTTGTGTCCCACGCATCATGCTGAGTTTGATTATGGTGTAATTTGCATTAATGAAGACATAACCCATGTTGTTGATAAAAATTCCAATAGGGTAGGAACAATAACAGTAAACGTCGATCATGATATCAGTATGGAGAACATAAAATATAATTTGAAAAAGGTGTGTACAAGATGAAATTTAAGGAGCTCGAATTAAAGGGCACATATGATTCACGGGTTGATGATGTTTATAATGATTTCTTTAATAAGGTGTTATCGTCTTCGCGATTGTGTAGGCGTGTGGGGGGCGTGTTTACATCGCGAAATTTTGCAGCGTGTGCCGAAGGTATGCAAGAGTTTATTAAAAACGATGGTAAAATGCAATTAGTACTTGCTCAGACATTTTTGCCGGAAGATGCAGATGCGATATGTAGAGGATATGCTGGGCTAGAAGACCAAATTACCAAGGCGTGGATAACAAATTTCGACACGATTAAAGACAAATTTATTGAAAATCACACACGGGCATTATCGTGGTTATTGAAAAATAATTTGTTGGAGATCAAGATTGTGGTGTTATGTGATCAAGATGGCAGGCCGCTAGATAATGAAAAATTAAATCGTGTAAGTGAACTAAAAAGAAAAATAGGAATTTTTAGAGGGCAGGAAGCTGAAGAATATGTGTCTTTTAGTGGCAATATTGATTTTGATGATCCCATACTTGGTGATGCATATCATTTTGATGTGTATAGGTACTGGGATGACAGCGAGCGAGAACGTGTTAATAACCACAATACAGAATTCATGAGGTACTGGGATGGAACTACGACTAAAATTGACAATTCGCACGTCCTTAAAACAATAGAGCTGCCCATGGCAATACGAGAGCACTTAATTAAAAAATCTCCACGAACAAAAAATGAAATTAAATTAGCATCTATTCCAAAACTTAGAACTTATCAGGAAAAAGCTGTTAATCGCTGGATAAAAAATAATGGACGAGGGGTGTTAGAAATGGCTACTGGATCTGGTAAAACAATAACGGCCATGTGCGCAATGCTAGAATTATCAAAGCAGAACGATAGCACATTGGTTATAATAGTTGTCCCGTACAACACAATAGCAGAACAGTGGAAATTACGATTAACGAATATGGACATAACTGTAATAACTACATTAGGAAACAATAATTGGGTGCGGGAAGTCAGTGACGGTGTACAGCTGCTAAACTCAAATGGACGCATTGGAATTAAAGTGATAATCACATCGTATTCTTCATACTACAAAGAAAAATTTGTAAGCTTAACTCAGGAATGTCGTGTGCCAATTATATTAATTGCAGATGAAGTGCATCATGCAGGGTCGTTCGAACAGCAAAAAGGCCTGTTACAAAATTATCAATATCGACTTGGACTTACTGCAACACTTCAACGGCATTATGATGTAATTGGAACTGAAGCCTTAAAAAATTACTTTGGAGGAATTGTGTTCAGTTATGATTTAGGCCAGGCTATTAGTGATGGCATCTTGGCAAAGTACAAGTATCATTTGCACAGTGTTGAACTGACTACAGAGGAATATAAAAGATATAATAAAGAAACTCGCTACATTGGTATGTTAGCCAATAGTAAAGATGAAGATCGGCATGAAAAAATAGAATTTGCAAAAATACGTCGTTCCCACATAATTCGTGACGCACAAAATAAAATTAATAAATTTGAAGAAATTATTGCGGCGGATCCTCTGTTGAAACACACGTTGATTTTCTGTTCAGAAAAGCAAATCAACTATGTACAAAATATACTTTTAAAAGCAAATCCGCCAATAAAGTCAAGGCGGATTATCGCAAATGATCCAAAAAATCCCAATGAGCGAATGAAAATAATACAAGAATTAGTAAAAGAAAACTATGACGCAGTAGTTGCGATTGATGTGCTGGATGAAGGAATGGATGCGCCGGAAATTAAAAATTGCATAATGCTGTCAAGCAGTGGGAATCCTAAACAGTTCATCCAGAGAAGAGGGCGCATATTAAGGAAATTTTTTGGCAAATATAAGGATGGTAGCACAAAAGAATTTGCCACTATCCACGATATAATGATAACGCCACAAATTGATGATGCTCATTCTTTAATTACAAAAAAAACTGAAGCGAGCATACTTGGTTCACAGATTAGTCGTCTATCAGACATAGCAAAATTAGCAATTAATGCTGATGAGTGTTTTATAGTGATCAACCAACAAAAAAACTTAATCAGCGGCTTTCTGGATTAAGCGTTTGGAAAATTGTTTGTTCGTAACTCCTCACTGAAAGATTTAATACGGCACAAAAAATCAGCGGTTTTGTGAGTGGGATAAATCCTGCAATAACCCAAAAGATAGAGTCGATGGGAGTTTCGTATGCGGTTCAACAATTTCTAAAAGATCTGCTGCTTGTTGAAGCAAATCTAGAAAGTGGTAAAAATCAGACGTATGGCGCTGTAATTGACGAATACGTTCAAAATCAAGATATAGAAAATTGGGTGCAAGAACCAGATGTCTGATATGGAAAGATCAATGCTGTATATTGCCAAAATAGTGTTGTGTAACTATGGAAATTACTTAGGAGAAAATGTGTTAGAATTGTCAACCGACGTAAACAGACCAATAACCATAATTCATGGCAAAAATGGCAGGGGTAAGACCACAATTTTGAATGCAATAGTTTGGGCACTTTATGGAAAACAAAAGCGTGGAGACATTACTACAGACGAGGGAATAATGAACAAATATGTTATAGAACAATTACAGGAAGGCAAAAGCATTGATACGTATGTAGAGTTATGGCTGTACGATAATGAGGGGCCGCAGTACCACATTAAGCGAACATTGACTGCAACAAAAACTGCAGATGTCAACAAAAGACAGATAGACATTAAAAATGAATCACACACAAGCCAAGGCCTTAGCTTCATGTTAAATTTATTGGCCTATCATAGACCATATGGAAAACATCAATTAGAACTGGTAGACGAATCCACAGCGCAACTGATGATTAGTCGCATATTTCCAGAAAAATTATCATCGTACATATTATTCGACGCAGAGCTTTTAGATGAGTTTCTTACGCAGTCGGATAAAGATCTTGTAAAAAAAGGAATTGAAGAAATATCGGGATTGCCGTTGATAGATCATGTGGCAGAAGGTCTTGAAGAAACGCAACAAAAGTTCGAAAAAAAATTAAAAAAAGATGTAAGTGTGGAAGATTTGAACGATGATAAGGAAGATTTGGAACAAAAGAAAAGTGGCATGGTAAGCAAGGAACAAGAATATGCGCATGAGCTTGAAGAGATTGAGAGGAATGATAGTGAGTGCCTCAAGTATCTTAAAACACATGGAGAGGCGCGCATCAGTGATAAAGAAGAACAGTTAGAAAAAATCCGCTCAGAGGTAAAAATTCTGAATGAACAAATCAATAAACATGGCGATGAACTTAGAGAGTTCATCCTGTCACACTATTATAAATTAAATTTACGAAATGAGTTCGGTATTGTCATGCAAAAATTTCAAGATTGGGAAAACGAAGGTCGCATTCCACCACCTATCAGTAGCGCAATGTTAGACGAGATGATTAGATCTCCGCCGTCAGAATGTGTTTGTGGAAGAACTATTGAGGAAAACAGTGTTGAAATGGAAAAAATTAAACAGGTGCGAGAAAAAATTATTGACAGCGTAATCATACAAGAAATTAGTAGGGGCAGAGAACGTTTGTCTACAATGCTTGAAAATACCAGTAATGAAAAAATTAGTGAAGCATACAATGATTTTCGCAACAAGTTAGCGCAGTGTAGAGAGCAGCGACGCATTAAGCGAATAGAAGAAAAAGATGTGCTAGAGTACCTCGGAGGACATCCGGTTGAGGAAATTAAAGAAAAATCGCGCCTGCTTAAAAAAAATGCAGAGAGAAGAACAGCATTAGGCATGGAGTTTACTAGACTTAGTGATGGTATTGAAGATGTTGGGGGTAAAATAACATCAATACAAAAAAAGATAGATTCGGCAACGGCTATCAACAAAGGCAACGACAACATAAACAAGAAGATAGATTTGTGTGTGTTGGCCAACAAAAAACTGAGAACGTTGAAAACCGAACTATTACTAGATTTCAAAAAAAGGACAGAAGACGCAACATCGAAGTATTTTTTAGAAATTACATCCGATAACAAAGATTTTGGAGCCGTAAAAATCTTAGATGGGTTCAAACTCAAAGTGGTAGACAAAAACGGCCTGTATAAAAAATTGTCTGCTGGACAAAGCCATTGTCTAGGCCTTTCCTATATTGCAGCAATTAGAAAAATCACTAAACAGAATTATTTTATTGTTATTGACTCACCGTTGCACAATATATCACAAGAGGAACGATTAGAGCTGATACATTATTTGCCCCGTTATCTAAAAACACAACTAACGTTGTTGGTTACAGATACAGAATACACGGCTAAACCTCAAAAAGACATAAGAGGCCCGCAATTAGAATCTGTGAGGGATGTAATTATAAGAGATGGGACGTTGTGGAAAGAGTATCTTCTTGAAGAAGTAAAAGATTCTAATGGAAGCGTAGGAACCAAAATTGTGGAGGTGCGTTCTGTTGATTAATACAAACAAAACAAGACGAATGACTGCAGAGTGGCCTAAACACATAAGCTATGATATAATATGTGAAGATGTTAGAGCGTACTATAGCGTAGATGGCGGGGCCGTTACACAACGTCGCTCAATGTTTTATCAGAAGCGCCTCATCGATATTTTTTTGTGTGCGATGTCAATAGGTAGAAAATTAAAAAGAAGAAAACCGATCGAAAAGCGAAATGCGACTATTCCTAAAGATTCATTTCAAGAAAACGAGGTATGGGTTATGGTGGCAACTGCGTTAAGTGAAGAGATTGATCTGGATAAGCTCGAAGACTCAAGGATTGTTGTAGACATATGTGAAGAGTATGCTAATGGCGGCATCAAACATTTAATGCGCATTGACAATCGGTATGCAGAAGAGGGGCATTTAGGATTTGAGGAGGAAGTGAAGAAAATGATCGGGGCGGCAACAGACTAATCTGTGATGCGCTAACCAAGTGTAGGAAGCCAACATGGCCCTGGACGTTCGGGTCCTGCATAATATCTGTGGGGAATGTCTTATTAAGTATATATATGAACAACGTGGGGCGCGGGCGGCTGGCAAAGGAATGACGAAGAGTCGAGATTTACAACGGATGTTTGTCACCATATTAAAGAAGGGGGCGAAGGACAACACCTACAAGTTCGCGCTGGCACGCTTCATGCTAGATTATGTTCATAATCTCGGCGAAGACGATGTAAATCGGCACATCAGAAACGCCACAAGCGTGGAAATCTCGTACGATGTTATAGCAAGCACATTTTTGCGTTATTATTGGGATCAAGAATGCATGTATAAAATTAATCAAAATTCGCCCAACAAGAAACGGCCAAAAATAATAACAATAATTAGAAAAGAAATTGGGGAGAACTATATTCCAACAAAATTTAAAGATGTCAATAGGGAAGACAAGCTAGTAATGCTAAAGTCAGTAAGAAAGAACCTGTTCGGATCAGAGGCGGGCAAGACTTCAGTAGTCATACCCAGGTTTCAAAACATTCCCGGAGTAAGGCTAAGAAAGACTAGGCTGTTTTATAGTTATGACGACAACGTCAAAAAGCTGTATTTAAAGCCTGATGCGCTTCGTTTGTTTCACCAAAACTATGTTATTCTCAGGGATTCCGTGTTGCTTGAGTGGGCAAAATACTTGGAGAGGTTTAACACCATGCCAAAACTAAACTCCAAAGTTGACTCGAGGCCAAAGCGCGGATCCCTTAAACACAAGTTACGGATACTTGAAAAGGACTTTAGTCAGTGCTTTTATTGTGAGAAAAATCTAAATCAAAGAAACGCTAGTGTGGACCATTTTATACCCTGGTCGTATATATTTGATGACGAGCTATGGAATCTTGTTTTGGCATGCGGCAGGTGTAATAGCATAAAACGAGATAGGCTTGCCGGAAAAGCCTGTCTGGACGGACTGCTGGTTCGCAACAAAGAATACAAGGAAGAAATACCACAACTTGGCAGATCGTTAGAAAAGATTGACACGCGTTTAGGGTGGGAAAAAGAGATACGGCAACACTATTCGAACTGTAGAAGTTGTGGGTTTAGCGTCCAGAGCGGAGTCTTTGTGTGTCGCCCACACAACACACAGGGTTACCTAGAGTACATTAAGGGCTAAAGTACGGCGCCTCACCATGGTACTCTATGCGGCAGACCTCGTACGTCCTCTTGTACCACAGGCCGTCATAGTCCGCAAAGCAGCGCCTCACGACGCGCGGGAGGCTGCCGAGGCGCTTCTCGAGGTCGTCATTCCTCTCCATCACGCTCGAAAAGAGGTCCGGGGCGGGCAGGCAGTCGTGCTTTTGCAGGTTGCACGCGGGGCACGCGGCCACACAGTTGTACATGTCAGTCGAAAAGATATAGTTGAACGGTATGACGTGGTCTATGTGGCGCTCCTTTTTTTCCCTGTACGGCGCGTCGCAGTAAAAGCAGCGGCTCTGCTGCTCGCTGTCTATCACCTGCGCGGCGCGCACGTGGAGCGAGCGTGACGGATAGCTCTCCTCGTCGATCTTTGCGGCTATCTGCGGGATTGTCTTGTTGAGGCTCTCCAGCTTGACGGCGAGCTTGTGGTTTAGCCCATTTCGGATTATCACGCGGTGGCGCTTTAGAAACGGTATGAGCGCCGCGTCCAGCCGAATCTTGTTTGAGCGTGGGATCCTGCGGCACAGCCTTGGCATGTCGCTTGGCAGGTAGTTTAGAACCTGCTTTTTTATGACCGAGACTATTGCGTCCTGCCTCATGCCCGCATGCTCGCCGGAGACGAGCTCGCCGAGGGCAGGGGGGTTTCTAAACTTGCCCGCCCTCCTGCGCCTGCGCACAATCTGGACAATGCGGGCCCTTGTTGGGTTTGTCGTCTGTTTTAGCCGAAAGCTGTGATCCATGTCCCAATAGTACTTGATGAACCTGGCGGCGACAAAGTTTAGGTCTAGCGTGACGGTGTCCCCGTCAACCTCTATCCACTCGCTCCCCGGCAACCCCCTGTTTGGCCCATGAACCTCATAGTGGCCAAGGTCAAGGAGGCATCGCAAAAAGACGGCCTTGTACGTGGCAGTCATGCTGCCGCGCGTGATAAACGAGTTAAACATGCGCACATAGTCAGTCTCCGATCCCGGCGCGCGATCCCCGTCCCGTTCCATCCCCGCCGGGCGGCGCGTGCCCCTTGATAAAGCGGTTGCGGCGGGCTCAGCCAGGAGCCGCGCCGCCGGCGATTCCCCTCTCGGCGTCTGCCTCCTCGCCCCTGCCCAGCACCGCCAGCGCCTCTGCCCTCGCCGCGTGCGCGGCGCCCAGGCCCGCGTCAAGGGAGACTGCCCTGTCGGCGGCCTCTAGCGCCCTGTCGGGCCGGCCAAAGGCCAGCAGCGCGACTGCGCGGCACGCGTGCGCATAGGCCACCGTCGGCCCGGCGGCGACGGCGGCCTCAAAGGAGGCAAGCGCGCCCTCGTGATCCCCCAGGCCGCGCAGCGCGTGCCCTCGCGCAATGTGCGCTGACGCGTCGGCCGGCGACGCGGCGAGCGCCAGGTCGGCGGCCCCCAGCGCCTCGGCGTGCCTGCCCAGCCCAAGGAGCGCGCGCGAGCGCCCAAGGTGCGCGTCGGCTCCCCCGCCGGACTCTAGCGCCCTCCCAAAGGACTCTAGGGCCTCGGAGGCGCGCCCTGACTCTAGCAGGACAATCCCACAGCACACGTGCGCCTCGTGCCCTGCACCGGCCATCGCCGCGCAGCGAAACGAGGCCAGCGCGCGGCCCGCGCGCCCAAGGGCCGCCTGCGCGTTCCCGCAGCCCATGTGCGCGGCGGCACTCGCGTTGTCAAGGGCGACGGCGCGCTCGAAGGACTCTAGGGCGTCTTTTGGCCTGCCGCGCCCCAGGAGCTCCTCGCCGTGCGCGACATGCGCTGCGGCCCCCTCGCGCACCGGCGAGACGTCGATGAACGGCTCTAGGCTCTCTGGCGGCACGCCGCGCAGGAATGCGCCGGCCCTATTTTATCCTCGGGGAGCCCAGGCCCGCGGGCGCGCCTAGTCGCCCTCTTTCCCATTGGAACCGGCGTCCCTGGCCGCCAGCCTCTCCTCGGGAGGGACGGCCTCCATCACCGACTTGACGACGTCTAGGCCGTCCATCGTGATCGTCTCCTTTATTATGGCGCCCTCTGGCCCGGCCTGGGACATTCCGTCGGCGTTGATGTACTTGACGTATGTGTGCCTTGCCATCGCGACACCGCTCGGCCGTCCCCATATTTAGCGTGTGGCCATGGCCGCAGGCGAGCCGCCCTGCAAGGATTAAATGGGCTGCCGCGCGCAGCGCGGGGCGCGATAGTGAACGGTTCTGGAGGCAGGAGGGCAGGGGCGGCGTCGGCATTGCCGCCCATGCGCCGCATGACGTTTAGCGGCCCGGCCACATTCTCCCAGGCCGCAATGCGCGGGCTGGTCACAGGGGGTATGCGAGGGTAATCGTGCGCAGGCTGGCCCGCATGGTGGAGGGCGAGTGGGCAGACGCCTCGCGCATGCCCCTGGACGAGTGGGGCGGTCACTGCGGGCCGATCGCCGCAAGGGCAGACAGGATCGCCGAGGACGCGCTGGCCCTCGGCGACCTGCGCACCGCCGAGCGGGCCTGCGGCGTCTCGACGATGTGCCATGCCCTCCACGCGTTTGCGTCCGGCCAGGGGAGGGATGGCCCGCCATGACCATCATGCTCGTCCAGGACGAGACGCTGATCCGCGAGGCGCGCGAGTCGTGGGAGGTGAGGGACGGATAGACGGGTATTTGGTGGTCGCGCTCATGTATTTCATATGGGGGCTGTTCGTCTTTTCGATGATTGGGGGGTGGGGGCTCGTCACCGACGCCTGGAGGAGGGCCGCGGACAGGAGGTGGCGGAAACGGTACCTCAACCGGCCAAAAAAGAGGGGAAATGAAAGGGGGGCCATCTAGCGATGGCATAAGTCGCAGGCCGTGCGGGCCTGCCTCTGACATCATAGTCAAAGTCATGGCCGGACGCGACGCACTTGCGGGTCAACGTGGTTGGCACGGCCCAGCGCTGAATGTGCCCTCGAACAAACCGCCGGATCTCAAGCACGCAGCGCTATTCGCGCACGCCCTCATCGTCTCACACAGGGCGATATGTTGAGCGGTTCCGGGCTCAACCCACGGCGCCGCAGGGGTGGGGGGCAGCCCCATTTTATCCCCGGGGGCGTGGCGTGCCCTGTCGCCAAAAGCTCCCCGTGGCGGACGAGGCGGCGCGGCGCGCCCCGCGCCGGCAGGCCTCATGGCAAAAACTCCCTCACCATCCTGTCCAG
>JAPPPQ010000063.1 GCA_028817435.1 Deltaproteobacteria bacterium | reverse complement strand
GGTGAAGTGTCTCAGTCCTACCTTTTAAGGGGCACTGGTTACCAGGGCTTTTCCAAGACAAGGCAAGTTTTCCCATGGGTGGAAGAAGTATGAAATGTAACCCTATAGCTAACGTTTCAGTGAAGGGTGCCGCTTTTATCCTACTTATTTTTCCGCAGCCACTACAGCAGGAGAAATATAAGACATTTAGCTGCTTGCGTTATGTGTGAAGTTGGAGAGAACGGGCTGTGGTGAGTGGGTAGTTTCACCCTTGGGGTTATATTATAACATAGCATGTGTACATACAAAAGGTAGACTCAAATGCACAGGAAGTGGTGTAAGTTACAACTTCTTTCGCTTCTTTACAGCGGGCTCCTGGGCAACCATTGCCGGGGAAATCTGAAGGTGGTGTTCACGCATAACACACTTCAACCGTGTCAAACGATCAGGGATGGAGGTATAGGACCTTGTGATACGGTTAAATGCAGCATGTAAGGACTCAGCCCCTTGCTCTCCATGAAACCCAAACCCAACTCGCCACTTCCGGAGGAAGGGGACTACGTGGTCCTCCAACATGTGCATCTTGGGGGTGATGGTTGCCGTTGGGAAAGATGCTCGGTAGAATGCCAGGAAGTTGTCTATTTTCTTCTCTGAAAAAGGTAAGATTAGGGGGTAACTATATTGATCTGTAGTTGATACTGCAGTTTTATGTATTTACCTAGATCATCAACTTTGGCCTCTTCCAACATTTTAGCCGAGTCATAGACACTGTGGCAGGCCCCAAACAAGCTGAATACCTCCCTAAACTTATCGGCCACTGTCTGTGCTGCTGGAAGGAGTGTAGGCGCATGTTGTTGGGCGACATCTGTCACAGCAGAGCAGAGCTTCTCACTGTTCTTGGGCTTGAAGTGAGAAGATACCAACCATCAGGTTAGGAAGACATTTACACATTAAGTATATACCTTCTTACACATTAAATGTATACCTTCAGACATTGGTGTACGTGGTTCCCAATGAATGTCCCACCATAGTATGCTTGCCGCTGCACGTTGAAGCTGGCTAGTGTGCTGTCCAAGGCTTTTACAAACACCCCATCTTGTGAGGCAAAGCCTTGTCTGAGCCGCCTACTAAGGTCATCGATCTGCTTGTCCTACAGAAATGGTCAGTAAGGACACTTTGTGTATGGTAATGTTTTGAGGAGTGAACTTTAGGTTTTATACTTACTAAGCTGTCGCCTTCATCTCTCAATTTATCAGCCTCCTTGAAAAGGTTTGCCAGATGTGGATTGGTTTCTGCGTCTGGGAGGTTCACACTCAACCAGGTGGTCAGACTGTTGAGTTCCTGCAGGTTGGCCTCTAGACCCTCCATGCGCTCAACCAACAGCTGCCGCTCATGGATCAAAGCCACGTGATCCTCAAAAGATGGCCCCGCAGTGACCTCATCAGACCCTATCTGAGCAGCCAACAACAAGTCCAACTTGTGGCATTCTGTCTCAAGCAGGGTGAACAGGCGGTAGAAGATGCCAAGGCTTATGTGGAGTCCAGGTGGGGTGACCTATACAGATTAATTAGGGTAGTTGGTACTGTGAGTTGTGACAGTGAAAAGGACAAGTACCTGGTCCAAAGGAATTTCAAAGAAGTAAGGGGCGATGACATTGTTGTATTCCTTCGCCTTCTGCAGATCTCCACCTGCTGCCACAAACGCCTCGTGATCCTCCTTCAAAGACTGCAGTGTCCGCTCCTTGCAACGCCCTCTTACCGCCCGTGGCTGTATCAGCTGATCACCCCGAATCTCGCACCAGAGGCAACAATGTCTCCCTAATGAAGGTGCTTCATTTAGAGTATTAGTGGCTAACTATATATCTAATGATGTATTTACCTGATGCACCAGACAGTCCATACACGATGCAAATGTATGCATAGTCACCGCACAAGAACACTCGAGCTTCCTTGTTCCTGGTGTATGTGTTGACACATGTATGTTGTAAGCTACTTCATGTGTAAAGTGAGAATACACTAACCTCCAGACTGTCTTCCCACTCAGGCTGCTAATCTGAGCTTTGAACGGCTCAAGAGCAATGTTCAGATTGGTGGTGGTATCTGCAGCCTCATAGATAGAAAATACGCAGCTGTTCTTGCAGGAGTTTGGATGAGGTACATTGCATATTTGAAATGACGTTTTCATGGACCCACCCCCCTTGTCTCCTCCGATTTTAACCCAGATCTCATTTGGGGGAATGAGGCCAGAGTGCCATGTCAGGCGGTTCTCTCTACAAATG
>JAPPPQ010000019.1 GCA_028817435.1 Deltaproteobacteria bacterium | reverse complement strand
TTGCCGGGCCGCTGCGGGTGATGGTGAAGGTGGTGGCTGCGTCGCCTTCGTCCAGGCTGGAGGGGCTGCCCGAGCCCACCAGCGTAATGGTGTGAGCGGCGGCGCTGTTGGCCCCGATGACGAGGTCCACGCTGGTCGGGCTGCCCAGCGCGACGCTCCCGCCCCCCATATCCGCCGAGGCGCCGCCCATGGTGATGGTCAGAGTCTCTGCGCCTTCCGCCAGCCTGTCGGTCGCAATGGAGAACTCAATATCTCCGGAGGTATTGCCCGCGGTGATTACCACGCCCGAGACCGTCAAGGTAAGAACCGTCCGATCCGTCAGGCCCGAAACCGTGTAATCCGGGTTGGTGTTGTCGTTGGCGTTCTGGCCCACTTCGTTGGCCTGCGAGCCAATCGAGTGGGTAATGGGGACAAACACGTCCGCCGCCGAGGCATGATCAATGCTCACCGTGATGGTCGCCGTGGTGCCTTCCACCACATCAATATCGGCGTCCGCTGTATCCGTATCGGTGCCCGCCGCGGCCGCAATGGAGACCGTAATGGCGTCGTCGTCGGTTACATCCACCGTTTCCCTGTTGCCGTTGAGCACATAGCCCACATCGCCGCCATTGGCGGCGCGCAGGCCGGTTGCGCCGGGCGCAGCGCCGGTAATGGTCAGGGTCTCCGTCGCCTCGTTCACATCGTCGTCAATGAGATCCACGGTGATGGTCATGGAATCGGTGGCGGTGGGCACAACCGCCGGGCTGCCCGTGGGGTCCGGGGCGGGGAAGACCACATCGCCGCCCGTATCGGTGGCCGAAAGGCCGGAGGGCGCGGTGATGGTGAACTCGGCGTTCTCCAGCCCGGTAATGGCGAAGGGCACCGTCAGCACATCGGCGCGAATGCCGCCGCTCAGGGCCACGGTGAAGTTCACCGCGCCGCCCTCGCCCTCGCTGCCGCTTTCGCCGCTGGCGCGGCTGATGCGGACGCTGATGCTGTCGTCGTCCTGCAGGGTGGCGGTGCCGCTGCCATCGGTGGCGGTGAGCGTTACGCCGGAGCTGGTGGCGCTGGTAATGGCGACGGTGATGGTCTCGTCGGGCTCGTTGAGGTCGTCGTTTTGCTGGGTCAGGGTGATATCGCCGCTGGCGTCGCCCGAATTAATGGTCACCGTGCCGCCGCTGGGCGCGAAGGTGCAATCCGCAGCGGCGCCGGTGCCGCAGCCGGTTACGGTGAATTCCACCGTGGTTGACGCGGTGGTGGTGGCGCCGGTGAGGCTCACGGTGAGGGTGCTCATGCCGCCTGCGCCGCTGGCGTTTTCGGTGAAGGCCGCGCCATCGGCAATGGCCACGGTGACGCTGTTGGCGTCTGCGATATCTGCCGTTGCCGTGGGGGCGGTGGCGCTGCGGGTTACCGTGACGCCCGGGCCGCCGCCGGTGATGCTTGTGCCGAGCTCGACGGTGAGCGTTTCCGCCCCTTCCAGCAGGGTATCGCTGCTGGCGTCAATGGTGATGGTTCCCGAGGTATCGCCGCTGTTAATGGTGATGTTGCCGTCGGTGGCGGTGGCCTGGATGCCGCTGGGCGCGCTGATGTCGAAATCGGCGGCGGTAATGCCGGTGCCGGCGACGGTGAAGGGAACGGTGACATTGCCCGGCAGACTTGCGCCCAAGGTGACGGTGAAGCTGGTTTGCCCCGCGCTGCCGCTGCCGCCTTCGGTGAAGCCATCGTTATCCATGGCCCGGGCAATGCTGACCTCCGCCACATCGTCACTGGCCAGGGCGGCGGTGGCAGAGGCGGCGGTGGCAGAAACCGTGGCCGTGCCGCTGCTGGCCGCTGCGGTAAGGGTGACGGTGATGGTCTCGTCGTCTTCCAGCAGGTTGTCATCTACCTGGGTCAGGGTAATGGCGCCGGTGGCCGATTGGTTGCCGCTGTTGGGGGTGACGGCGAGGGTGTAAGCACCCATGGCCGCCGCCGGGGTGACCGTGTAATCGTTGTCCGTCACTCCCATGCCCGGCGGGGTGCCGCCGCTCACGGTGAAGGTGATATCTGCGTCCGCCGTCAATTCGGCACCCGACACGGTGACCGTGAACACCGCCGTGCCGGCCGCGCCCGTGCCGCCTTCGGTGAAGGCGTTATCGGGCGGGGTGGTGTCGCTGCGGGCAATGCTGGCCTCCACCGAATCGGTATCGGTAATGTTGCCGTCCCAGGTGTTGCTGCTGGTGCCGGACACAATTACCGGAATGGTGCTGCCCGTGAGGGTGAAGGTGACGCGGTAGCTCTCGGTGCCTTCCAGCAGCGTGTCGTTTTGGACGG
>JAPPPQ010000065.1 GCA_028817435.1 Deltaproteobacteria bacterium | reverse complement strand
AGTTATAGTGATTGCCTGGGATCTGCTTGAGATCCTTGTCAATCCCTGCGATTACATAGGGTACCTCTTCTTCCCGTGCTTCGTAAGCCCAGATGGAGACGAGATCATCAGCTTCCATACCATCAGCCTGAACAGCATCATACTTCTCTAGCATGTGCTTGTGTCCATAGTTCAGGTAGTCCTTGATGTCATCCTTGGTTACCCTATTACTCTTGTAGTTTGCATAGAGATCCTTACGGAAATTACCGTGGCCTTTGACAGCTACCTTCATCTCACTGGCGAAGCACTGTGCCTCGATGTCCAGCATGGTAGCCTTGATAGCCTTACGAATCTCTAGCTTGTTCATCTTGAACGCTGCCTTATAGTAAATAGTATCAGCGTCTACTAGCACTCTCATTCTGTGTCCTCCAGATCATACTTCTTCCATAGCTTCGGATCTACTAGCTTCCTCATCCTCTTGATGAAGTGAGCCTTGGTCTCAATGAACGTCCGCGTAGCTTTCGCCTTTGACATAAGCACCTCCATCCATGATGTCTACTCCGAATGCCTTGGGTGCCTCACGGAAGCTCTCCTGAAGGATCTCCCCAACACGATCAGCATCATCTGGGTGAGCAACCCATGCCGTCTCGTCATGATAGAACAAACGCGGCTCGGCTCTAAGGTTCTCTTCACGAATCTTCTCCATCTGATAGGACACTGCTGCCTTACATGTGATAGCTTCAGCTGTCTGCAGCAGGTAGTTAAGGCACTGGTGGTCACTGTCAGCAAAGATGGGGCGACCATCGAGACCATGGAACCAGCCAATACCCTGACGGTACTGCCTCTCCTGCCACTGATGTGCCAGCCTTGACTTCAGCTCAGACAATCCCTTAATACCACGACCAAACTTCTCAGCTGATTCCTTACCAGCGTTTACGTTCGGCTTTCCTGTAAGGATCGAACCAAGTTTGGCCATACCAGCACCAAAGAGATAGGCATAGAGATAGTTTTTAGCCACGGGTCTGCTGCATCCAAGGATATTCGCATTGCGTGAATGCGCGTCACTTCCATCTGAAGAATCTCCTGCGACAACTGAATGAGTGAAGCCGTCATCACCAACGTAATGAGCCAGCCCACGTAGCTGATTACCAGAGCTATCGGCACCAACCACAACCATGCCATCGTCGGCAACCAGCAGCTCGCGTAGTTCCTTACCATATGGAGCATGGACTCCAGGGAGATTGACGATTGTCTCGTGCCTTGCCCTGAACGTAGGAGTGCCAATGATCCACATGTTACCATGGAGACGATTGCTTTTGACTTGATCAATCCAACCGTCAATAACACTTGCACGGTTACGAAGAGTGTAATACTCACTGATCATATCTCCTATCTCTCCTAGTTTGGAGAGGCTAGTTTGGGTGAACTTAGGGGACTGCTTAACCCAACGACCATCAATCTTCTTGACAGTATAATCGTCAGGCTTCCATCCCTTATCCTTTAGAAGCCAATCTTTGACAAGATCGACTTGACCCAGCTTGATTTGGACTTCTTGACTTCTTTGAAAGCTGCTGCCTGCGGGAAGACGATGCGTATCCCCTGGATCAACGTGTTCACCAAAGTATTCACTGAGCTGTCGAGCCGTGATTGCAGTGTAGTCTCCATTCTTTTTGAACTTCGGCATACGTGGCTCTTTATCTGTGTATACGGTATGTGTACCCAGCTCAGGCTCAATGCGGCCTTCAATGTATTCCATTCGCGCTGCAAAATCTGCTCGAGTTGCATGTGCTTTCTCCATATCGAATGACCAGCCACGCTCACGTACCAATGCGTTGAACCTAGCTGCATCATGTTCAATCTTCAGACCCTCACGGATCATAGGGTTAATGTGATAGAGCTGTGAGAATTCCTTCATCAGCTCATGATATACCTGTACGTTAAGGCGTACATCCTGCTTGCAGTACCGAAGCATCTCTTCGAATACCTCAGGGTCATCACCCCGAGCAAACTTCTCGGGATCAAAGTCGATCTTCGAATAGCCGAGATGCTCGCCCCAGCCTGCTAGACCATGTCGGTGGTTACGCTTGTAGCGCAGCACCTGACTCATTGTCCATGTGTCATAGACTTTCTGGTGACTACCCAGTTTGAAAGATGTGAGTCGTTCAATAACTGGCAGGTCGTAGCCGTGCATGTTGTGACCGATGATGACATCAGCCCGTTCCAGGAGTGCCACCGCATCACCCATGCCGAGTAGTTTATCGCTATAATCGCTGAAGCAATACATGATATCACTATCAATGTCCTGAGCGACGACCATCCAAATCTTTGTTGCATCTACTGCGTCTGCCTCAATGTCTACTACGAGTTTCAT
>JAPPPQ010000022.1 GCA_028817435.1 Deltaproteobacteria bacterium | reverse complement strand
TAGGGCAGCACCGGGCGCTCGCCCTGGGGCACGCGCAGGGCCGAGGCGCGCAGCACATGGCGGGCAATCCCGCGGGCGCGGCCAATGGCAACCCGGCGGGCGGCGCGGCGGGCGCTGCAAATGGGGCGGACGGCATGGGCGAGATGGCGAGCCGCACAGGGAATGCGGGGCAGCGCGGCGCGCCGGCGCAGGGGCAGGCTGGCGCGCAGCAGCGCGGAGGCATGGCGAATCGCCAGGCGGCGGGCAGCGGCGCATCGCCCCCGCCCGATTTGCCGGACGGCAGCGATGACGATGTGCTGGCGCGGCAACTGCGCGAGGCGGCGCAGAGCGAGCCGGATCCCGAGCTGCGGGCTAAGCTGTGGCGCGAATATCGCCGCTACAAGGGGCTGCCCGAGCCCTCCGGCGGAGCGGCGAGCGGAGCGGCGCAGGGGAAGGGAGGATGAAGCGGATGCGCACATGCGGCGACTTCGGAACCGGACGCCGGGGATTGGCGCTGCTGACCGCGCTGCTCTTCGCATTGCAGGGCTGCGCCACCCGGGTTTCGGGGACGGCCAAGCCGGTGCTGCAGACTCAGGAGTTTGCGGAAGAGCTGCTGCTCGATGTGGGCGTCTCCACTTTCGATCCGGGCGTGGCGCCGCTGGATACGGAAGATGCCGCTGCGGCCGCCGCCGCCGCGGGAAAGGCCGCGCCGGACGAGCGCCCGGACATTCGCAACGCGGAAGCCCGCTACATGGCCTGGCTGCTGAAGCAGCGTTTGGGCGAAAGCAATAGCTGGGGCGCTGTGCATGTGTTGCCGCGGCCGAGCCATGCGGTGGAGGTGAGCGCCACGGCCACCATTCTCAATTCCGATGGCGCGGATATTGCGCTGCGCGTGGAAGTGCGCGACGCCACCGACCGCCGCTGGTTTTTGCGCGATTACAAAATCAGCGCCGATGCCTCCAATTACAACAGCGCTCCCGGCATGGGGAACGAGCCTTTTGACGCGCTCTACACCACCATTGCCAACGATATGCTCGCCTACCGCGCCAAGCTCTCGGACGAGGAAGTGCAGGAGATTCGCCGCGCCGCCGAGCTGCGCTTCGCGCAGGAGTTTTCTCCCGAATCTTTCGAGGGCTATTTGAAGCCGCGCCTCAGCGGGCGGCTGGGGGTGGTGCGGTTGCCCTCCGAGCAAGATCCCATGTTCGCCCACGCGCGCAACATCCGCGACCGGGAGCGCCTGTTTTTGAACACCCTGGACGAGCATTACGATGGTTTTCACGCGCGCATGCAGACTCCCTATCAGGTGTGGCGGCAATACAGCTACGAAGAGATTGTGGCGCTGCGGGCGCAGCGCAAGAAGTCGCGCATTGCCGCGCTGATTGGCGGCTTGCTGCTGGTGGGCAGCGTGCTGGCCGCGGGCAGCAACTCGCGCACCGGCCGCTCGGTTTCCGATATTGGCGTGGTGGGCGGCGCGCTGGTGCTGAAGCACGCCTACGATTTGCGCGTGGAATCGAATATCCACGCCGAGGCGATCCGCGAGTTGTCGGATTCTTTTGGCGCAGAGGCGGGCTCGCTGGTGGTGGAGCTGGAAGACCGCACCGTCACGCTGACGGGCAGCGTGGAGCAGCAGTATGAGGAGTGGCGCCGCTTGCTCCGCGAAATCTATCTGGCCGAGCGCGCCGCGCCCGTAGCGGAATCGCAAGCGGACTGACCGCGCGGCAGCTCTCGAAATGGCTGTGAAGGGCGGGGGCGGGGAAGGGCCGGGTGGCTTTGAGGTAATTGAGCCGCGGGCGCTGCGCCTGGCCTCGCAGTCTGCGGATATCGAATCGCCCCAGGGCGGGAAGCCGCGCTTGTGGCTGGCTGCCGGAGCAGGCGCGGCGGGCGCGGCGGTGCTGCTTGCAGCGGTGTGGCTGCTGGGCGATTGGGGCGGAGGGGAAGCCGCGGTGCCGGGCGGCTCTGCCAGCGCGCCTTCCGCCGCAAGCACCCCGCCCGCAAGCGCCGCGCCCGCTGGCAATGTGCGCGCTGGCAGTGCGCGCGCGGCGGGAAGCAGCGCGGCTTCGGCTCTGCCGCCCTATGCGCGAGAGCGGCAGGCGCAGCAGCGCGCGGGGGCGCGCGGGCGTTTGGGCGAGCTGGTTGCGGCGCAGGATGCGCTCTCTGACATGGCGGTTGCGCAGTGGGGTGCTGCGGAGTTTGCGGCGGTGCAGCGGACTGTGGAAGAGGCGGACCGGCTGTTCTCCGGCGGCGAATACACCGCGGCGGAATCGCATTACGCAGATGCTTTGGCCGCGGTGCAGAAACTGCTGGGCCGCGCGCCCGAGGCGGCGCGGAAGGCGGAGCAAGCTGGCTGGCAGGCTTTTGCGGCGCGGGATGCGGTGCAGGCGCAGACGCAGTTTCAACTGACGCTGTCTATAGCCGGGGGATTGCAGCGCGCGGCGGATGCGCGCGTTGTGCCGCGCGCCGCGGCTGCGGGCGCGGGCGGAAAAGCGGCGGCGGGGCTGGAGCGCGCCCGCGCGTTGCCCCGCGTGCTGGAATTGCTGCGGGCGGGGGAGGCTTTTGCCGCGCAGGGCGAGTTGCAACAGGCGCGGCAGCAGTTTGCCGAGGCGCTGAAGCTGGACGGCGCAAACCAGGAGGCCCGCAGCGCGCTGGCAAAAGTGCAGCAGCGCATTGCGGGGCAGGGCTTTCGCCGGGCCATGTCGCAGGGGCTGCAGGCGCTGAATGCGGGCGATTTTTCCGCCGCGCGTGGCGCTTTCGGGCGCGCGGCGAAGCTCGCGCCGGCTTCCACAGAGCCGGCCGATGGGCTGCGCCGGGTTGCGGCCGCCGAGTTGCTGGCGCGGATTCGCGCGCTGCAGCAGCGGGCGCAAACTGCCGAGGCGCAGGAGCGGTGGCCCGAGGCGGGGGCGCGCTGGCGCGAAGTGCTGGCGCTGGATTCGAGTCTGCTGCGCGCGCGGGAGGGCGCGGCCCGCGCCCGCGCCCGCGCCGCAATTGATTCGCAACTGCGCGCGCTGCTCGCCGACCCGTGGAAGCTGGCGGAAGATGCCGTGCACCGGGATGCCTTGGCGCTGCGCCAGCGCGCATTGGCGGCGCAGCCCCGCGGCCCGCGCTTGTCGGCACAGCTCGAAAAGCTCGAGCGCGTGCTGCCGCTGGCCCGGACGCCGCTGCCGGTGCGCATTACCTCCGACGGGGCGACGGAGGTGCGGCTGCACCGGGTGCGCGACCTGGGGCGCTTCGCCAGTTTGGATCTGCAGCTTCGGCCCGGCCGCTACACGCTGCAGGGAACGCGGCGCGGCTATCGGGATGTGCTGCAGCCCTTTGAGCTGAAGCCCGGCGGGCAACTCCCCGTCATTGATGTTCGCTGCGCGGAGAAAATCTAGGGCCATGCCGCGCGATGCAGAGCCGCCCGCGCAATCCGGCCCGCAGAGCGATTCGCAAGCCATCGCTCCGGCGCAATACACCGCGCCGCGCCCTGCCGCCGCGCCGCCTCCGCCGCGCCGCCCTTTGCGCGTGCCCGGCCCCGCGCTGCTGGCCGCGGCGGGGGCGGGGGTGCTTGCGCTTGCGCTACTGGGCTGGTTTTTCGCGACGGCGCGCTCGGTTACGCTGCAGGTGGAGCCGCCGGAGGCCGAGCTTTCGGTAGCGGGGGGATTCGCCCCTGGTTTCGGCGGGCGTTACCGATTGCGGCCGGGGCGTTACGCTGTGCAAATGCGCGCCGAAGGCTATGCGGCCCGGGAGGAATCCTTCGAGGTGGGGGAAGCGCCGCGGCAGCAGTTCCGCTTTGCGCTGGCGAAGTTGCCGGGGCGCTTGCGCATTGCCGGCGCGCCGTCCGCAGAGCTGTGGATTGCCGGCGAATCCCGGGGCGAGACTCCGCTGGAGGTGGAATTGCCCGCGGGACGCCACCGCCTGCGCCTGAACGCCCCGCGCCATTTGCCCTGGGAGCAGGAGATTGAGGTGGAGGGATTCGGCCGCCTGCAGGAACTGCGCCCCGAGCTCGAGCCGGCCTGGGCCAATGCCGCGCTGGCCAGCGAGCCGCCGGGGGCCAAGGTCTTCGCCGCCGATGAGTTGCTGGGCGAAACGCCGGGCACTTTTGAATTGCTGCAGGGCCGGCACCAACTGCGCTTCGAGTTGGCGGGCTACGCGCCGCAACTTCGCAGCGTGATTGTGCAGGCGGGGGTGGATCCGCCGCCGCTCTCGGTGAAGCTCTCCCCGGCCGGCGGCACGCTGTCGCTGCGCAGCACTCCCTCCGGCGCAATCATCCAGGTGAACGGCGCTTTCCGGGGGCGGACGCCGGCAGAACTGGGGGTGCCGCCCAACCGCAATCTGCGCGTGGTGCTCAGCAAGGAGGGCTTCGGCCAGGCGCAGCGCAGTGTTCGCGTCGCCTCCGGCGGGCGCAGCGCGCTGCATCTGGATCTGGTGGCGAAGACCGGCGAGGTGTGGATCCGCGCGCTGCCCGCCGATTCGGAATTGCGCGTGGACGGAAAGCTCGTGGGCCGCGGCGAAGTGCAGCTTACGCTTGCGGCCACGCCGCACCAACTGGAAGTGAGCAGGCCGGGCTATGCCACGCGCACGCAGCGCTTCACGCCGCGCCCCGGATTGCCGAGCGTGGTGGAAGTGCGCCTCAAGACCAGCGAGCAGGCGGCGCTGGACGCGCTGCCCAGGGAGATTGCAACCCCTTTGGGACAAAAGCTGCGGCTCATTATGCCCGGCGCGCTGCAGATGGGTTCTTCGCGCCGCGAGCCCGGGCGGCTCGCCAACGAGCCGCTGCGCCAGGTGACGCTGAGCCGCCCCTTCTATCTGGCCCGGCGCGAGGTGAGCAATGCCGAGTTTCGCCGCTTCGCGCCGCAGCACAATTCGGGGCAGCACGGTGCGCTGCAGCTTTCGAGCGACGAGCTTCCGGCGGTGCGCGTGAGCTGGGTGCAGGCCGCGCTGTTTTGCAACTGGCTCAGCGCGCAGCACGGACTCGCGCCCTTTTATGTGGCGCGCGGCGGCGCGGTGGTGGGCAGCACGCCGGGGGCGAAGGGCTACCGCCTGCCCAGCGAGGCCGAATGGGCCTGGGCCGCGCGCAAGCCCGGCGCTTCGCCGCGCTATCCCTGGGGCGATGCGCTGCCGCCCCCCGCCCGCGCGGGCAACTACGCCGATCAGTCCGCCGCCGCGGCGCTGCGCGTGGTGCTGCCCAACTACAACGATGGCTTCGCCGGGCCTGCGCCCGTCGGCAGCTTCGCCGGGCCGCGCGGACTCTTCGATCTGGCCGGCAATGCCGCGGAGTGGATGCACGATTTCTACGAGCCGAACCCGGGCGACGCGCGGGATCCCCTCGGCCCCGCGCAGGGCACGCACCATGTAATTCGCGGCGCGAGCTGGATGCAGGGCGCGCGCACCGAGTTGCGGCTGGCCTATCGGGATTACGGTTCGGAGGCCCGCGCCGATCTCGGCTTCCGCATTGCGAGGAGTCCATGATGCGAATGCAAATCGCCGTGCTCTGCGCGCTGCTCGCGCTGGCGCTTCCCGCCGCGGCACAGCAATCCGCGCCGCCCGCGGCGAATGCGGAACCGGGCGCGCCGCCCGATCCGCCCGCCGCGCCGCCCGCGCCGCCCGCGGCGGCTGCGGAGCAGGGCGCGGCGCAAAACGCTTCGCCGGAATCCTTCGAGAGCAGCGAAGAGATCTCAACAGATCTCTCGGTCTCCTACCCGGTGGACATTTGAGGGGGTGAGTGTGCGGAATTACCTGTCGTCCGGCTTTCTCTACCAGGTAGCGGCGCTGCTGCTCAGCGTTGCGCTGGCGCACACGGTGTTTGCCGCGTGGATTCGCCCCGGCGCAGAGGCGGTGCTGGCCGAGCGCGCGCTGCTTCTGGCGCAGCCCGATGCGCCTGCGCCCGGCCGCTCGCTGCTGGTCACGCTGAAGGATTACGAGCAGGAGGCCTGCTTTATTTTGCTGCTGTGGGCCATGGCGATTATGGGGCAAAAGGCGCGGGCGGCGGCGCGCGGGCGGCGCATTTTGCAGCAGAACCTGGTGCGCGTGGCAGAGGGCATGAGCGTGCTGCCCGAGGACGCCCGGGAATTCGCGCGGCCCATTCAGGCGCTGCCCGCGCCGCTGCGCGCGCTGTTGCCGCCCAGGGCGCTGCTCACCGCGCTGCAGCGCTTTGCGGCTACGCGCAATGTGCAGGATGTCTCCGAGGCGGTGCGCGGCGTCTGCGAAGCCGAGGCGGATCGCCTCGATTCCGAACTCTCCATGGTGCGCTATATCGCCTGGGCGATTCCCTCCATCGGCTTCATCGGCACGGTGCGCGGCATTGGCGCGGCGCTGGGGCAGGCCCACGAGGCGGTGCGCGGCGACATTGCCGGCGTGACGGCCAATCTGGGCGTGGCCTTCAACTCCACTTTCGTCGCGCTGGTGCTCTCCATTCTGTTGATGTTTCTCATGCACCAGCTGCAGCTCGTGCAAGAGCGGCTGGTTCTCGATACCCAGGGCTACGCAGATGAGAATCTGCTGCGCCATATGCAGGTGCGCTGAGGAGGGGCCGTGGCGGTTGCGGTAATTGAGATCAACGACAGCGGCATCGGCGTTTCGCGCGGCGAGGGGCTGCTGCTCGAAAGCCCCGGTTGCGCCGTGCTAGGCGAGCGCAAGGTGCTGGTGGGCGAAGAGGCGCTGCGCCATGCGCGGCTCTATCCGCGCCGCGCAAACGATTTGTTCTGGAGCCGCCTGGACCAGACGCCCCTCGACAACCCCGTGCCCCAGGCGCGCAGCTTCGCCGATGTGGCCTATTTGCATTTGCGCGAGGTGGTGCAGAGCGCCGGACTCGATGCGGGCGACCAGGTGGTGTTCGCCGTGCCGGGCACTTTCGAGCGCGAGCAACTCGCGCTGCTGCTCGGCATTGCCCAGGCCTGCTCGCTGGAAGTGCTGGGCATTGTGGATTCCGCCGTCGCCGCGGCGGCCGCCGCGGCGGCCGCCGCGCCGCTGCCGGAGCGGGTGCTGCACCTGGATTTGCAATTGCATCAGGCCGCAATTACCTCGCTGCGCGCCGGCGGCGCTGCGCTGTTGCGCGAAGAAGTGGTGCAGGTGGGGGGCAGCGGTTTGGCCCGCGCCCTGGATGCGCTGGTGCGGCTGGCCGGCGATCTCTTCGTGCGCGAGACGCGCTTCGATCCGCTGCACAGCGCAGAGGCCGAGCAATCGCTCACCGACAATTTGCGCCTGCAGTTGGCAGAGCTGGCGCAGTCGCCGGGCATTCCGGTTTCGGTTTCGGCGGGCCGCCGGCTGCACCGCGTGACGCTGCCCCGGGAGCTGGTCATTGAGCGCCTGCGCCCCGAGCTTTCTGCGCTGGTGCAGCGCGCCCGCGAATTGGCCGGCGGCGCGGCGCTGCTGTTGCTTTCGCACCGGCTGGCGCGGCTGCCCGGCGCGCTCTCGGCCTTCGAGCTGGGCGCTGCGAGCCGCCCCCTGCCCGCCGACGCCGCCGCCGTGGGCGCGCTGACCGCGTTGCCGCAGCTGGCCGCCTCCGGGCCGGAGGCGCAGGGCTTGCCCTTTGTGACGAGTCTTGCAGTTGAGGCGCACAACTGATGGCGCGGCGGGAACGGCGCAGCGCCGGCGGCATGAATCTCGCCTTTCTCGATGTCATGTCATGCGGTTTCGGCGCGGCGGTGCTGCTGTTTTTGATCGCAAATCACTCTGTGGCCCGGGGCGCGGGACTCGCCGAGCTGGATGCGCAGAGGGACAACGCGCGCAGCGCGGCGCTGTTGCGCGAGGCCGAAAAGCAGGAGCAGCGCCTGGCCAAAACGCTGGCGCGCTCTGCCGTGCTCTCCGATTTGCTCGGGCGCGCGCGCAGCGAGCTCGCGCGGTTGCAGCGGGAGGGCGCGGCGAAGCGGGAGCGCATTTCCCAGCACCAGCAGGCCATTGGCGCGCTGGAAAAGCAGAAGCAGCAGAGTGCGGGGCGGCTGGAGCAAGAGGGCCGCAACCTGCGCGAGATTGAGGGCGAGGGGCGGCGGCAGTATCTGAGCGGACTGGAAGTGCGCGGGAAGCGCATCGCCATTTGGCTCGACGCTTCGGCCAGCATGCTCGGCGAGCGGCTCATTGATGTGTTGCGCCGCCGCAATATGTCGCGCCCGCTGAAGCTCGGCGCAGAAAAGTGGCAACGCGCGCTGCGCACCACAGAGTGGCTGGCTTCGCAGATGCCGGAGCAGAGCCGCTACCAGATCTACACCTTCAACACCCGCGCGCGCCCCGCATTGCCGGGAACGGCGGGAAAGTGGCTGCGCGCCGATGATGAAGAAGAACTGGACCGCGTGTTCGAGGCGCTGCGCAACACCGCGCCGGAAGGCGGCACCAGCCTGGAAAATGCCTTTCTGGAGCTTCGCAAATTGCAGCCGCCCCCCGACAGCCTGTTGCTGATTGTGGACAGCCTGCCGACGCAGGGCGCGCGCCCGCCGCGCGGCGCAACCGTCAGTTCCGAGCGGCGTATGCGGCATTTTGAACGCGCGCAGGCGAGGCTGCCGAGGAATCTGCCGGTTCATGTGATTTTGTTTCCGATGGAGGGCGATCCGCTGGCCGCCAGCGCCTACTGGCAATTGGCGCTGGCTTCGCGCGGCTCGCTGATCAGCCCCTCCAGGGACTGGCCCTGATGCGGCGCGGCGGCGCGGAATTCGGCATCGCATTTCTGGATGTGATCTGCTGCGGCTTCGGCGCGGTGGTGTTGTTGCTGGTGATTCTCGCCCGCGCGGGCACCGTGGAGATTCCCGATCCCCGGGAGCAGGCGGCCGAAGCCCATGTCGAGGAGGAAGAGGTGCGGCGCAGGCTGCGCGAAGCCGAATCGCAGCAGGCCGTTGCGGCCGACCGGCTGGCGCGGCTGCAGAGCGAGCTGGCGGCGCTGCGCTCGCGGGGCGGCGCTTCGCGCGTGGTGGTGGATGCGATTGCCGAGCGCGAGGGCGAGCTGGCCATGGCGCGGCAGCAGCTCAGCGAGGAGATGAAGCGGCTGTTGGGCGCGGATACCAAGCGCAGGGATGACGCCGTCGCCGGAATTCCGGTGGACAGCGAGTATGTGATCTTCGTGATTGACACCTCCGGCAGCATGGCCGAGTTCGCCTGGCCCCTGGTGCTGGAGAAATTCGAGGAGATATTGGACATCTATCCCAATTTGAAGGGCGTGCAGGTGATGAACGATATGGGCATTTATATGTTCAGCGGCTATCGCGGGCGCTGGATTCCCGATACGCCGGGACGCCGCCGCGCAATTATCAACCGCCTGCGCAGTTGGCGCCCGTTCAGCAATTCCAGCCCGGTGGAGGGCATTGAGCAGGCCATCTCCACCTTCTACGCCAGGGATCGGCGCATCAGCATTTATGTCTTCGGCGACGAGTTCACCGGCCGCTCGATTCAGGAAGTGGTGAACCAGGTGGACCGCTTCAACGCCCGGGACCGCAGCGGCGCGCGGCGCGTGCGCATTCACGCGGTGGGGTTTCCGGTGCAGTTCGGCCCGGGCGGCCATTCGCCGGTTTCGGGGATTCGCTTTGCGCTGCTCATGCGCGAACTCACCTACCGAAACGGCGGCACCTTCGTCGCGCTTACCCGCCACCGCTGATGACGCGGCGCTTCTCGCTCTACCGAAAGTTGTGGCCGCTGCTGCAGCTTGCGGATGCAGAGCGCGCCCATCGCGCGGGCTTGCACTTGCTGCAGTGGCCCTTTGCCTGGGGCCGCACGCTGCGCGATGCAGAGCCTTTTTGCTGGCAGGGGCTGCGCGTGCGCAACCGCGTCGGCATTGCCGCGGGCTTTGACAAGGACGCGCAGGCGCTGCGCGGCATGGCCGGGCTGGGCGCGGGCTTTGCCGAGGTGGGCACCGTGCTGAACCGCCCCTGGCCCGGCAATCCCGCTCCCCGGCTGCGGCGCATTCCGGAGCAGCGCGCGCTCTGGAACCGCCTGGGTTTTCCCAGCGCGGGGCTGGCCGGGGTGCAGCGCCGTTTGGCGCGCGGCGCATTTTCCGATCTGGCGGTGGGCTGCAACATCGCGCCGCACCCGCTTACTTTGCGCGAGCCGGATGCCCTGCCACGCGCCCGCGCCGAGTTGGCAGAGCTGGTGGAGGGACTGCACGCACACGCCGCCTTTTTCACCATCAACCTGAGCTCGCCCAACACCCGGGGGCTGCGGGCGCAGCTTCATGGCGCGGATTTTGCCGCCGGGCTGGTCGCCCCCACCCGGGAGTGCATTGCGCGCCTGGACGCCCAAGCGGGGCGCGCCGCCACGCCACTGTTGGTAAAGCTGCCCCCCGAGGATGCAGCGCAGCGGCCGTTCTGCGCCGACTCTTTGGAGGCGTTGTTGCAGCCGCTGTTGCAGCCGGGGGTGTGCGATGGCTTTGTGGCGGTGAACTCCTCTGCGCGTCTGGCCCGCCGCCGCCCTGGCGAAGAAGAGGATGCTTTGCGCGGCGGCATTTCCGGCGCGCCGCTCTTGCCCGTGGCCGAAGCAATGCTGCGCTTGCTGGCCGAGTTGGCTCCCAATCACCTGCGCATCGGCTGCGGCGGCGTCATGTCGCCCGGCGACGCCCGCCGTTTGCAACAGGCCGGGGCGCATTTGGTGGAAATTTACACCGGCCTGATTTACTGCGGCCCGGCGCTCATTTCCCGGTGCGCCGCCGCGCTCTCCGCGCCCGGCTAGCGCGCGCGCGCACTCGCCAAGGTTTGCACCATTACCGCCTTTGCCGTGTGCATACGGTTTTCGGCCTGGTCGAAGACGCGGCTCTGGGGGTGCTCGAAAACCTCGTCGGCTACCTCGCAGACTTCGGGGCGCTGCCGCGCAAATTCCGTGGAGAGATCGTGCAGAGCGGGCATGCAGTGCATATAGATGCTGTCAGCGCGGCCGGTCTGCGCCATCAGTTCCGGCGTCACTTTGTAATCGCGCAGCAGGGCGATGCGCTCGTCGAGCAGATGCTCTTCGCCCATGGAGACCCAGACATCGCCATACACGGCGTCGCAGCCGGGCAGGGCCGCGCCGGGCTCGCTGCCGACGGCAATTTCCGCCCCTTGCGAAGCGCCGCGCAGCAGCTCTGCGACCAGCGCCGGCGCGGGCTGCAGCGGCGGCGGCGCGAGAATGCGCAGCGACAGGCCCATGCGCGCTGCGCCGATCATCAGCGAGGTGGCCAGGTTGTTTCTGCCGTCGCCCACATAGGCGATGCGCGTGCCGCGAATTTCACCGAAGTTCTCGCGCACGGTGAGCAGGTCGGCGAGCACCTGGGTGGGGTGATAGGAATCGCAGAGCGCGTTCCACACCGGAATGCCGGCGTTGCCGGCCAGCTCGCGCAGCAGTTCGTGGCCGAAGCAGCGGAAGGCAATGCCGTCGAAGAGCCGGCCCAGCACCCGGGCAATGTCGCGCACCGATTCCTTTTCGCCGAAGCGGATATCTCCGGGAAGCAGCGCCTCGAGGTGAGCGCCCTCATCCGCCGCCGCCACGGCAAAAGCCGCGCGGGTGCGGGCGGAGGGCTTCAGGAAGATCAGCGCGATGTTGCGGTGGGCCAGGCGCTGCGGAAAGACTCCGGCGCGCTTTTCGGCTTTGAGCTGCGCCGCGCAATCCAGCAACTGCGCGATCTCCGCCTCGCTGAAATCGCGCAGAGTGAGCAGGCTGCGGCCCGCGAGATCAATCGGCATGGGCCTCCGTGGCGGGCGCGGCCGCCGCGCCCTAGGATTCGAGGGCACGAGCCTATCGGCGGCCGCCCGCTTTTCAAGCCCCGCGGGCGGATTGCGGGCCGATTGCGAAAGACGGGGAAAGGCGGGGGAGCATTGCGGTGAAGGAGAGGGCGGAAGCGAATGCGGCCGGGCCGCGCGTGCTGCGCGAGCTTCGGGATGGCGTGCTGCACCTCACCCTGAACCGCCCGCGCCGCAAGAACGCCTTTGACGCGGCGCAGTGGCGCGAGTTCTCCACCGCGCTGCGCGACGCCCGCGCAGACGATGCGGTTTCGGTGTTGCTGGTCGCCGGGGCGGGGGGCGATTTCTCGGCCGGCGTGGATGTCCGCTCTCTCAGCGGTTCGGATCAGGGCTCTGCGGACGGCTTTGCCCACACCATGGATGCGCTGTTGGCCTTCGACAAGCCGCTGCTGGCCGCGGCCAGTGGCGCGGCGGTGGGCTTCGGCGCCACCTTTCTGCTGCACTGCGATCTGGTGTTCGTGGGAGAAAGCCTGCGGCTGCGGCTGCCTTTTGTGTCTCTTGGCCTGGTGCCCGAGGCCGGCAGCAGTTATCTGCTGCAGGCGCAGATTGGCCCGCGCCGGGCGGCGGAGTTTCTGTTCACGGCGGATTGGATCGGCGCGGCGCGCGCCGTCGAGAGCGGTTTGGCAAACCGCGCGCTGCCCGATGACTCGCTGCTGGAAGCGGCGCTGGCGGCGGCCCGGGAAATTGCCGCGCAGCCCCTCTCTGCATTGCGCGCCACCAAGCGGACGCTCATGGCCTCGCGGGAATCTGCGCTGCGCGCCGCGCTGGATGCAGAGGCGCAAGGCATGCGCGAGCAGGTCGGCTCGCCGGAGAATCTGGAAGCGCTGCGCGCATTCTTCGAGAAGCGCGCGCCGGATTTCCGCAAACTGCGGGATTAGTGCGCCCGGGCGATCATCCCGGCGAGAATGCCGCAGGCGGTAAGCAGCCCGAGCACGGCGGCGCCACAGGCAATGCGCCCCGCAATGCGGTGGCGGCGCAACAGCGCGGGCGGGGCTGCGGCATCTTGCGCGTTGCCCGTTACTCTGCGCGTGCCGGCCATGCGCCGCGCAAACAGCAGCGCCGCGCCGCCGCAGAGCAACATGGTTCCCACCAGAGCTTCGTGAATCCACAAATTGAGCAGGGCGGCGCGGCCCCAGCCCGACAAATCCTCTGCGCCGGTCAGCACGCGCTTGGCCAGATAGGCGAGCAGAAAGCCCGCCACCAGCCAGGCGGCCAGGCGCATGGCGCGGCGGTGCGCCGCCACGCGCCCCGCGCGAATTGCGCGCAGGCCCCGGAGCGCCAGTGCGGCGACGGCGCCCATGTTCAGCAGCGCCAGCGACCAGAAGATCAGTCTGAATTCCACGCCTGCGGAGCCTAGCGGCTGCGGGCCGGGGTTTGCAAAGTGCCGCGGCCTGGCCTACACAGCGGGCCTTGCAATTTCACACGCTGCGCATTGCCCGCGTCATCCGCGAGACGCCGGACGCCAGTTCCTTCGTGTTCGAAATCCCGGAGGCGCAGGCGGAGCTGTTCCGCTACCGGGCGGGGCAGTTTTTGACTTTCCGCATTCGCCGCCGGTTGCGCGCGCTGTTGCGCTGCTATTCCCTCAGCAGCTCTCCCGAGGCCGGCGATGCGCCGATGGTGACGGTGAAGCGCGTGGCGGGGGGCCGCGTTTCCAACTGGCTGAACGACCGCCTCGCCGAAGGAGACCACATTGCCGCGCTGCCGCCCGCCGGGCGCTTCACCCTGCGCGAGCCGGCGGACGAGCCGCTGCTGTTCTTTGCCGGGGGCAGCGGCATTACTCCCATTCTCTCGCTGATCAAGACGGCGCTGTGGCGCGGCGGGCGGCGGCTGCGGTTGTTCTACGCCAACCGCGATGCAGATTCGGTGATCTTCCGCGCCCAGCTCGAGGCGCTGGCCCGCGCCCATGCCGAGTTCGAGGTGATTCACCACCTGGATTCCAGCGGCGGTGTGGCGACGCCGGGGCAACTGGCCGCCGCCGCGGCGGGTTTCGAGTCCGCCCATGCCTATCTCTGCGGCCCCGCGCCCTTTATGGAATTGGCAGAGGCGGTGCTGGCTGCGGCGGGTTTTGATTCCGGGCGCATTTTCATCGAGCGCTTTGTCTCTCCGCCCGATGGGCAAGCGCCCGCTGTTGCACTGCGCGCGGAGGGCGTCGCCTGCAATCTCGCAATCCGCCTCGGCGGAACGCTGCACCGCGTGACCTGCCAGCCCGGGCAATCTATTTTGCAAGCCGCGCGGGAGGCGGGGCTTTCGCCGCCTGCGGCCTGCGAAGAGGGCTTTTGCGGCTCCTGCGCCGCGCGCCGCCTGCGCGGAGAGATTCGCCTGAATGCGAACGATGTCTTCTCGGAAGACGATCTGGCGGCGGGCTGGACTCTCACCTGCCAGGGCTATCCCGAAACTCCCGACTGCGAAATCAGCTACGACGAAACGAATGACTAGTTGCCGGCGCTCTGCGGCGGTTGCGGATCGCAGCCGCCCTTGCGCAAATCCGCCTCGGAGAGTCCGCCCCACCAGAGCTGCAGCTTGGTCAGGGATTCGCAGCGCTCTGCGGAATCGGCGAAGCGCGGGTCGGCTGCAATTTGCGTCAGCACGCCCTCTGCGCTCAGCGCATCCGAGGACATGCGGACGCCGCCGCCGGCCTCGGTATCGAAGACCATGAAGCGCCCCGCGGTGGGGCGCGAATCGTCCCAGGCCGTCCAGGCGGGCAGGTCGCCGCCGCCGCTGCCGGGGTTGCCGCTGCGCGCGAACTCGGCCCAGTAGGAGCGCATGCGGCGGCCGAGTTCCAGACGCGGCGCTTCGTTTTCTTCGTTGAAGAGCGCGGGGGTGAGCCGGCCCATATCGAAGTTGCCGAACAGGAAGGGAATCTCGAAGGCGTGGGCCGCGCCGAAGATGCGCGAGAAATCCCACCACAAAATTTTCGGCTCCTCGTCCCAGTCGAAGCGGTAGGCGAAAACGCTGCCCCCCTGCGCCGCGCGCATGCGCCGCGCCGGCTCGTCCACGCCGGAGAGCTTGAACCACTTTGCGCCGTATTCGGCTTCGCGGTCGTAGCGCAGCGGATCGCGCAGGCCGATGGGCACGCCCAGCAGCCAGCGCACCAGCGCGGGGTCGCCCACCTGAAAGAACTTGGGCTCGTCTCTGTTGCTGCCGATGATGACGGGCATTTGCCGATAGCGGCCCGCCGCCAGGGCTTCCAGTGCGGGCTCGGAGGGCAGCGCGAAGCCATCGGCAAAGAGCGTGGGCATGGCGATCATGCCGAGATCGCGCCGCCCCTGATATGCGCCGAGCACTTTGCGCCAATTGGCGCTGCGCAGCGCGGCGGCCACCGCTTCTGCCGGGCCACCGGCCGCCGCGCCGAGCAGGCGCTGCGCCACCGGGCCCGAGGTGTTTTCGGGAAACCCCGCGCCGCCGTGCTGTTGCCGCGCTTCGGCAAGAGCGCGGCGGCTTTCGGCGGCTGCGCCGGGCAGCATGCGCGGGCTGCCGCTCTGCACAATGGCGCGCTGAAACAGCCCCTGCGAAAGCGGCGAGAACAGCAGCGCAAAAGTGTTCGAGCCCCCGGCAGATTCGCCAAAGACGGTGATGTTGCCGGGATCGCCCCCGAAGGCGGCGATGTTCCCGCGCAGCCAGCGCAGCGCGGCCAGCAAATCCAGCAGGCCGAAGTTGCCCGATGCCTCGGCGGGGCTGGCCCCGCTTCGCAGCGCGGCATGGCGAAACCAGCCGAAAGGCCCGATGCGGTATTGCACCGCCACCAAAATTACGCCCTGCTCGCTGGCGAGCAGGCTGCCGTCGTAGAAGGCGGCGTCGCCGATGGTGTTGCCGCCGCCGTGAATCCACAACATGACCGGCAGCCGCGCCTCCCCCTGCGGCAGGGACTCCGGCGCAAAGGCGGGGGCGAAGATGTTGAGGTAGAGGCAATCTTCGCTGCCCTGCAGCTCGCCCGGTTCTCCGCCGAGCCCGCTGAACTGGGGGCAGGCGGGGGGATGGCGCAGCGCCATGCGCTCGCCCTCCCAGGGCGCAGCCGGCTGGGGCGCGCGCCAGCGCAGCGCCCCCACGGGCGGCGCGGCATAGGGCAGGCCCAGCCAGGCGTGGCCGCCGTGAAGCCCCGCGCCGCCCACCACAGCGCCCAGAGCAGTCTGCCGCAGGCTCTGCTCCACAGGCCCCGTAACCTGCGCCATCGGCAGCCCGCCGCCCCCGCACGCGCCCAGCGCCAGCGCCGCGCACGCCGCCCCGGCGCGAACAGCCGCCCCGGCGCGAATAGAGGCGAAACCGCTCATACCCTCCCCATTCTCGCACAAATCACCCCCCCAGCGGGATTTTTTCGCCCCTCCCCTGGGGGAATACTGGCGGCGGCGGGTGGGCGTGGCATGGTGGGGGGGTGGTTGCGGGGAAGGCAGAGGAAGGGGGCGCGGGGGCGCGCGCTTATTGGCGGGCGAATTTGCGGGTGATGGGCGTGTTGCTCGGCATCTGGTTTGTGGCGTCTTACGGGCTCGGCATTTTGCTGGTGGAGCCGCTGAATCGGCTGCAGTTTTTTGGCTTTCCGCTGGGCTTCTGGATGGCGCAGCAGGGTTCCATTTACATTTTTGTGCTGCTGATTTTTGCCTATGCGCTGTGGATGGATCGGCTCGACCGCCGCTACGGCGTGGCGCTGGAAGCGGATTCGGAAGCGCAAGAGGCGGGCGGAGATTCCGGCTGATGGAGGTGCGCGGCTGGACCTATCTGCTCGTCGCGCTGGCTTTTGCGCTCTACATTGGCATTGCGCTGTGGAGCCGGGCGCGCACCACCGCGGGCTTTTATGTGGCGGGGCGCAGCGTGCCGGCGCTGGCCAACGGCATGGCCACCGGGGCGGACTGGATGAGCGCCGCCTCTTTTATCTCCATGGCCGGGCTCATCTCGTTTATGGGCTACACCGGCGCCATTTATCTGATGGGCTGGACGGGCGGTTTTGTGCTGTTGGCGCTGCTGCTCGCGCCCTATCTGCGCAAATACGGCAAGTTCACCACGCCGGAGTTTCTGGGCGACCGCTATTACTCGCAACTGGCGCGGGTGGTGGGCGCGCTTTGCACGCTGTTCATTTCCTTCACCTATATTGCCGGGCAAATGCGCGGCGTGGGCGTGGTGTTCTCGCGCTTTCTCGAGGTGCCCGTGGAATTCGGCGTGGTAATTGGCATGGGCATTGTGCTGCTCTACGCCACGGTCGGCGGCATGCGCGGGGTGACCTACACGCAGGTGGCGCAGTATTGCGTGCTCATTGCCGCTTATTTAATTCCGGCCGCGGCAATTTCATGGAAGATCACCGGCAACCCGCTGCCGCAGTTCGGCTTTGGCGGCGCTGTGGCCGAAGGCCCGAAGGCCGGGCTGTTTCTGCTCGAAGCGCTGGACGCGCTGCACCGGGAGCTGGGCCTGCCCGAATACACCGCCGCCTTTGTGCCGGGCAAGAAGGCCATGCTGGATGTGCTGGCCATTACCTGCGCGCTGATGGTGGGCACCGCCGGGCTGCCCCATGTGCTGATTCGCTTCTACACCGTGCCGGGCCCCCGCGCCGCGCGCTGGAGCGCCCTCTTTGCGCTCATTTTCATCGCGCTGCTCTACACCACCGCCCCGGCGGTGGCGGCCTTCGCCCGGGTGAACCTGATCCAGAGTCTCGACGGCGTGGCTTATGCGGATGCGCCGCCCTGGTTTCGCAGTTGGGAGCAGACCGGGCTGGTCGAGTTTCACGATCTGGACGGCGACGGGCGCATTGCGCTGGGCGGCGGAGCGCAGGGCGCGCTGGGCGAGCTCACGGTGGACCGCGACATCATGGTGCTCGCCAATCCGGAGATTGCGCAGTTGCCGGCCTGGATTGTGGCGCTGGTGGCGGCGGGCGGGCTGGCCGCCGCGCTCTCCACGGCGGCGGGGTTGTTGCTGGTCATTTCCTCGGCAATTTCCCACGACCTCGGCAAGTCCTGGCTCGCGCCTGGGCTTTCGGAGCGCGGCGAATTGCGGCTGGCCCGCAGCGCCGCCGCGCTGGCTGTAATCTTTGCCGGCGCGCAGGGCATCTGGCCGCTGGCCTACATCGGCCAGGTGGTGGCCTACGCCTTCGGCCTGGCCGCTTCCAGCTTCTTCCCCGCGCTGGTGCTGGGGATTTTCTGGAAGCGCGCCACCCGAGAGGGCGCTGTCGCCGGAATGCTCTGCGGCATTGGCTTCACCGCCGCCTACATTCTGTGGTTCAAGTCCGGGCTCTTCGGCGCGGGGCCGGAACACTGGCTCTTCGGCATCAGCCCCGAGGGCATCGGCGCCATGGGCATGCTGCTCAATTTCGCCATCGCCATTCCGGTAAGCCTGTGCACCGCGCCGCCCCCCGCCGCGGTGCAGCGCCTGGTGGAAGAGATCCGCCTGCCGGACCGCAGCGGCGCATAGCGGCATCAGCCCGCGGCGGCTTCCAGGGCTGCGAGGACTTTGGCGGGGTGATCGGCGGCCTTCGGGACGCGCTTCCAGTGCTTCACGACGCGGCTGTCGGGGCCGATCCACACGGTGGAGCGAATTACGCCGGTGGTCTTCTTGCCATACATCATCTTCTCGCCCCATGCGCCGTAGCGCGTCATGACCGCGCGCTTTTCGTCGCAGAGCAGCGGGAAGGGCAGCGAGAACTTTGCGGCGAAGCGCGCGTGGCTCTCGGGGCCGTCGGGAGAGACGCCGAGCAGCGCCACGCCGCGCCGCTGCAGCTTCTTGTGAACTGCGCGAAAGCCCTGCGCCTCTTTGGTGCAGCCGGGGGTGTCGTCCTTCGGATAGAAGTAGAGAATCAAATCCCGCCCCGCGTAATCGCCGAGGCTGTGCCGGTTTCCCGCGGCATCCCGGAGTGTGAAGGCGGGCGCTTTCTTTCCCTCGGCAACGGGCATGGCTTCCTCCTTTCCCCGCGTGGGGCGCGGTATTCTGCCACAATGAAGGCGGATTTGCGGACGGCGGTAATTACCGGGGGCGCGGGCGCGCTGGGCGGCGCCAATGTGGCCGCCTTTCTGGCGGCGGGCTGGCGCGCCGTGGTGCCGTGGATTATCGAGGCGGAGGCAGAGGCGCTGGCGCAGCGCTTCGCCGCCGAGCGGGACGCCGGGCGGTTGCTGCTGCTGCAGGCGGATGTGAGCGAGGCCGGGGGCGCGGCGGCGCTGGCGCAGGCGGCGGGAAGCGCGGCGGCGCTGGTAAACGGCGCGGGTGGCTTCGAGGGCGGCAGCGCCTTCGGGGAGACTCCGGCAGAGGCTTGGGACCGCATGTTCCGCATCAATTTGCGCACGGCGGTTTGCGCCAGCGCCGCGCTGTTGCCGCTGCTCGAAGAGCAGGGCGGCGCAATCGTCAATGTGGCGGCCCGGGCCGCCTGGGAAGCCCCCGCCAACCTGGGCGCTTATGCGGCCTCCAAGGCCGGGGTGGTGGCGCTGACCCGCAGCCTGCAGGCCGAGCTGGCCGGGCGCGGCATTCGGGTAAACGCCGTGGCTCCCGCCACCATAGATACCCCCGCCAACCGCGCGGCCATGCCCGGTGCGGACTTTTCCGGCTGGACGCCTCCCGAGCGCATCGCCGCGGCAATTCTCTGGCTGGCTTCGGATTCCGCCGCCGCCGTCAACGGGGCCGTCCTCCCCGTTTAGCTGCCCGCCGCTCGCCGCCCCGCCGCCGGAGGCCCTGCGGGGCGAGAATTTTCGTTGCCCGGGCCGGGCGTGCCGGTATGATAATTGCACTATGCCCGGCCCCAGGCGCGCGCGCGCTTTCGCTCTCATCGCCCTGACCGCTCTGGTGCTGGCGGGCGCGCCGGGGGAGGCGCAGGATCCGCCGGGGCTTTTGCCCAGCGAGCTGGTGCTGACGAGGATGACCTGGCTATCGAGCGAGGACGGCGTGAACCAGTTGGTGGTCAGCGCGGCGCGGGCGCAGATGCAAAGCGGCACCGAGCTGGCGCGGCTTTCGGGGGTGCACGCGCGCATGGGCTCGCTGGCACCGGGGGGGGCGGCGGGGGGCGGCATGTCGCTGCGCTGCGAGGCCGGGCGCTTCGATCTGCAGAGCCGGGATTTCGAGGCCAGCGGCGCGGTGCGCGGCGCCACTGCCGATGGCCGCCGCTTCCGCACCGAGCGCCTCTCTTACCGGGCCGCCGAAGGGCGCGCCTTCGGCGAAGCGCGGGTCTCTCTGCGCGATTCCACCGGCGCTTACGAGGGCGACGGCTTCGAATACTGGGTGCGCGAGAATCGCTTTGTGCTGCGCAACGCCCGCGTGCGCCAGGCCCCGCCGTGATGGTGCCCGCGCCGGCTGCCGGGCGGCTTGCGGCGGCTGCGCTGCTGGCCTGGGCCGCGCTGATTGCGGGGGCGGCCCAGGCGCAGGAGGTGCAGCGCTGCGCGTGTCCGGCCTGGGCGGGATTCGCCGCGGCCCGCGCCGCCGCGGCC
>JAPPPQ010000026.1 GCA_028817435.1 Deltaproteobacteria bacterium | reverse complement strand
ACATCATACATTTAGTCTTGCAACAAAAACCAGTCAGTTAAGACGTCTTGATTTGGCCACCCGCGCGCGCCGCGCGCGGGCCGGGCGGCGCGTGTGGGCGTTGCCGGGCGTGCGGCGGGCGATGTGGCGCGCGCGGGCGGTGCGGCGGGCGATGTGGGGCGCGCATCCAGTGTGGCGCGGGGGTGGCGGCGTTTGGTTTGGGGATTGGTGTTGGGGGCGGTGCTGGGGGTGGGGGTGATGCCCTCGGTTAGCTGGGCGCAGTCTTTCATCCGCCGCCACTCGACGCTGGCGGACGAGGGGACGCTGGGCATGGACGGGACGCTCACCGCCGCCACGGTAACTTTTCATGCGGGAGTCCGATGGGGAATGGGCGGCTCTATCCAATACGCCTGGGATCAGATTGATCGGGCCACGGCCACCACACTCATCTCTGGCTCCGCGCAAATCTCCTGCTCAGGAGGCGCGCTTTCTTCCAGCGATCCCAACTATGTCACCCTCTCGGGCGCTACGGGTATGTTCAATTTGCCGGCAAGTGCGGAATACCGCCTCGGCACGCTGTCCTTTGCCGCGCCAGAGGTGGCCGAAACCACTCGCCTTTACTTCCGCGTCAGCGTCACCAGGGTGCGGGATAATACCGAGACTGTCTGCGTGACATACCATGTGGATATCCGCGATGTGCAGCCGCCGGTGGTGGATTTGGGGGCGGATCAGAGCGTTGACGAGGGGGATACGGTGACCATCGCCGCTACTGCCAGCGGCGATCCGGACGGCGCGGGCAGCGTTCCCCTTTCTTTTCTGCTTTTGACCAGCACCACCGGCCCCACGCCCAGCTTCACCTGGATTGCGCAGCCGCTTTACGAGTGCGTCTCTGCGGATCCGGTTACTCGCGAGTGCATAGGAGAGCCGCGTCTGGTTCAGGCCGCGCACTCCACCACCTTCACCGCCCCGGTTGCCGATGCAGACTACACGTTGAACTTCACCGTGACGGTGTATGACTCCGGCGGCCGCTCGGGCACGGACACCCTCACCATCAATGTGGCGGCAGCCGGCGGCACGCCTGCGCCCACAACGCCCGCCAACCGGCCGCCGGTGGCGAATGCGGGGCCGGATCAGACGGTGGATGAAGAGTCTGCATCGGCAGTAACACTGGACGGCACGGGCAGCAGCGATCCGGACGGCGACCGCCTCCGCTACCGCTGGACACAGACCAGCGGCCCCGATGTGGCGTTTCTGTCGGGCGGGAGCATTCCGAGTCCCAGCTTCCGGTTGACGCAGTTTACTGCGGATGCGACGCTGGTCTTCAGCCTGGTGGTTACCGACGATTCCACTGCGCAGGGCGTCAGCTCTGCGCCGGATACGGTGACCATTCGCATTACGGCAGATGACGATTTGCCGGTGGTGAGCGCCGGGGCGAATCAGCGCGTGGATCAGGGGCTGCGGGTCACGCTCCTGGGCCAGGCTACTGACGAAGCGCCGCCCACCGTCCAGTGGACGCAGACGGCGGGGCCGACGGTTGCGCTGAGCGGGGCCACAACATTGCGCCCCCGCTTCATTGCGCCGCTGGTTCGCACGGATGCCACGCTGACTTTCCAGCTTCGGGCGACAGAGGCCGGGGGCGCGGGCCGCAACGTGGACGATGCGGTGAATGTGCTGGTGGTGGTGGATTCGCCGCCGCCCACGCCTGCGCAGGAAGTCTATGTGGTGGAGGCCGGGGATGACCTCACGGTGGCGGGCGGTGAAGAGGTGACGCTCTACGGCACGGGCTACATACGGGGGACCCCGACCGTTACCGCCAACAACTGGGGCTTCATACAGGAGAGCGGCCCGCAGGTGGCTCTGAGCGGCGCATATATCCGCAGCGGCGGGGTAACGGACGGCACCGACGACATTGACGACGAATTCGCCCCGGATTATCCCGCACCCGGCACCAGCTACAGCGCCGCCTGCGATTGCTATCTGTCCGCAGACAGCTCGTCCACTGAGTCCCAATTCCGCACCACCTACAGGAGGCGGATGACCTTCACCGCGCCGACGCCCGCCACCACGCAGACGCTGGTGTTCCGGTTCCGCGGCCAGCGCCTCCGAGCCCCCTCGGGCACGCTCTCCACCCTTGAGGCGTCGGACATTGTGACGGTGACGGTGACGGGATCGGACCCGACGGCCACGCAGGCCACCGTCAATGCCGGGCCGGATCAAACGGTGGCCGAAGGCGCGACGGTTACGCTGGCCGGCAGCTCCACATTCAGCAGCCCCAGTTACCGGTGGTATCAGGTAAGCGGCCCGGCGGTTTCGCTGAGCGATTCCTCGGTGGCCGGCCCCACTTTCACCGCGCCTTCGAATCTGCCGGGCACCTCGACTCTGGTCTTCCAGCTGGTGGTCCTCATCGGCACCCCCGATGCGATTACCCAGGCCTCCGTGCCGGATTCGGTGAGTGTGACCGTCACCACCACCAACCGCGCGCCCAGCGCTTTTGCCGGCAGCGATGCGGCGGTGGCCGAAGGCGCCATGGTGACGCTGGGGCACGCGACCAACACGGGCACAGACCCCGACAGCGGCGACACGCTCAGCTACCAATGGACGCAGTTCGGCGGGCCGCCGGTGACGCTGAGCGATGCCACGGTGGCGCGGCCCACCTTCACCGCGCCCTCCGATCTGGCCGTGGTTGCGCGCCTTTATTTCCAGGTCGTGGTCAGCGATGCAGACGGCGCCACCGGCCGGGACGAGGTGGTGATTCAGGTGAACGGGGAGAACGCCATGCCAACGGTGAGCGCCTCGGCGAATCCCGCTTCGGCGGCGGAAGATGATTCCATCACCATGACCAGCACATTCAGCGATGAAGAGAGCGCGGTGTATGTGGAATGGACGCAGGATACGACGGCGGCCGACAGCGGCCCCGTGGTTTCGCTGCTGGATGCCCGCTTGCCGCGGCACACTTTCACCGCGCCGAACATCACGCGGGATTACCAGCTGTATTTCACGGTCACGGCCAGGGACGAACACGGCGGCTCTGCCACGGCCAATGTGACCATTGCCGTAACCGCAGACAGCGATGCGCCCATTGCGGCGGCGGGAAATTACACGGCAACGGCCGGAAGCACGGTGCGCATGAACGGCGGCCAGCGCGACTTTCTCGGCAGCCGCGATCCGGAAGGCGGCGCGCTGAGCTTCGCCTGGGAGCAGGTGCTGGCGTCTGAGGCTCTCGATGCCCAGGGGCAGCCGGCGTATGACGATGACGGGCGGCGGACGCTTGTATATACGGCCATTGCAATGGACCACGCCGACCGGGTTGCGCTTGCGGGCGCAGATACGGCGACGCCCAGCTTCACCGCGCCGGGCCGCGCTGCAAGCCTGCTGTTCCGCCTCACCGTTACCGATGTAGATGGCCTGACCGGCGTGGATGTGGCGGCGGTGCAGGTGGCCGGAGGGGCGGCTGTGGGAGGAGGAGCAGATGTGGCTGCAGATGCGGGAGATGATCTGTCGGCCTTCGAGGGCTCGGTGGTTACGCTGCGGGGCGAGGGCAACTACCCGGACAGCGAACTTACCTTCACCTGGGAGCAAATCAGCGGCACGCCGGAGGTTTCGCTGAGCAGCAGCGCGCCGAATTCGGCGCGCACCCCCACCTTTGTTGCGCCGGATCTCAGCGCGGCGTCCGCCACCCTGGGCTTCCGCCTGACGGTGCAGCACAGCGGGGGGCAGAGCGCCACAGACGAAATGCAGGTGACGGTGAACCGCGTCTTCACGGCGGCTGCGGGAAGGGTGGTGTATGTAGATAGCGGCTTGACGGGCTGCATGGACAGCATGGGAGACGCCGTGGATTGTCCGCAGGTGCCTTCGGTATCTGCAGATGGCATTACGCTGGTGGAGGGAACCGAGGGCTTCCTGAATGTGGAAGTGGTGGTGGACGATCATGCGCCGGATGTTCCGCGCCGCTATCGCTACGAATGGGAGCAGACTTCCGGGCAGGCGGTGCTGCTTCCGCAGGGGCAGGGCGGCTTTTCCTTCATTGCGCCGACGCCCATTGCCGCAGATATGGTGCTGGAATTCCGCGTCACGGTAACCTCGCTGGTCAACGCCTACGGAAACGCCCTTGCGCCGGAGGCTGTAATTTCCGCGGTTTCAGATCCGGTGCAGGTAACGGTTACCCGCGATGCATCGGCCACGCGCCCCACCATCGGCATGAACATTGCGGGGGAAGATCTGACCGCAGAGGCGGGTTCGGTGGTGACGCTGCAGGGCACGGTGGGCGCAGACCCGCCGGGCACGCGGATTATCCGCCGCTGGACGCAGATTTCCGGCGCGCGGGTTGCGCTGCAGCAGGTGGATGAATCGAACGGCGTGGCGAGGTTCCGCTCGCAGCGGCCGGGGGTGTTTGGATTCCAGTTCGAGGTCATTCAACTTTCGGGCACCGAGAGCACCGTGCCCGGCTCCACCTCCGGAACGCTGAATATGCTCTCTGCCATTGGCAGCGCAGATTCCATGCAGGTGACGCTGACCAACCGCCCGCCGGTGGCGAATGCCGGAATGGATTTGGATGTAAACGCCAATGCCGCGGTAACGCTGGATGGCTCGGACAGCCGGGACCCCGACGAGGGAGATGTAATTGCCTACGCCTGGACCCAAGCGCCGCCGCTGCCGGCTGCGGATGGGCAAATCAACTTCATCATGCCTGTGGCGCTGGCGAATGCGAACACGGCAATGCCCACCTTCACCGCGCCGAGCCTGCCTGTCGGCGATCACCTGGATTTCACGCTGCAGGTGACAGATTCGGAGGGCGAGGTATCGGAAGATGTGGTGCGGGTTTTCGTGCAGCCCGATCCCGCCTATGCCGATCCGGACAACCCCAACCGCGCGCCCGTCGCCCACGCCGGGGCCGATTTGCAAGTGCTGCCCGGCGCGCAATTTACGCTGGACGGGCGGCTCAGCGGCGATCCGGATTACGCCGGGCTGGACCGCTTTGACGCCGCGCGCCCCGCGCTGGGTTATCAATGGACGCAGCTCAGCGGCCCGTCTATTGCCAGCCCGCATGGCGCGCTGGGCGCGCCCGCTGGTGTGGCCAGCAGCGTATCCGCCACCCTGACCGCCCCCGCCAATGCGGGCAGCGCGCCCGTGGAAATGGTGTTCCGCCTGGTGGTCACCGACGGTGTGGCTTTCTCTGCGCCGGACGATGTGACGGTGACGGTGGCGGGCAATGCAGATGCCACGCTGGCGAGTTTGGCGGTGAATCTGTTCACCCTCAGTGGCCCGATTACGACGCCGGGGGCGCTGCAGTTGTCGCCGGCCTTTGATCCCGGCACGACGGCTTATGATGTGTCGGTGCCCAGTAGCTTCAACGCGATTGGCGTGGCCGCCGTGCCGCGCGCGCGGGGCGCTACGGCGAGGCCCGACTCCATGATGGCGGCGAGCCTTGCCGGGGCGGCGGTTGCAGTTACGGCCACGGATGCCAGCGGCGCGGCGTTGTCACCGGCAGCCTATCAGATGAGCACAGAGCAGTTCAGTGTGAGCTCGCTCACCGAGGGCGCAAACACAGTGACCGTCACGGTGACCGCGCCGGACGGCACGGCTACCGAAACTTACACGCTGACGGTGACTCGGGCAGCGCGGGCGGACAGCAGCGCCTCCACGCTGGCTGGCCTGTTTTTGCGGACTCCCCTCGTCACCCTCGGCACCGGCGCAGCCGCCAGGAACCACGGAGACCTCATTGCGCTCAGCCCCGCCTTTGCCACGGCGGTGACGAGCTACACGGCGCAGGTTCCAAACCATGTGAGGAGTATGCGCATTGCCTGGTTGCGGAGCACCAATACTTGGTCCGATGACCGCAGCACGGCGATGATTGGGCCGGAGGGCGGCACGGCCGCCAGTTGCACCATAGAAGCCACGGTTGGTTTCGGCGGGGGCACCGCCCGATCCGACGGGCGGCTGGCGGATTGTGATCTTGCGGTGGGCGCAAACACACTGACGCTGCGGATCTCGGAGCCCAGCGGCAGCTTCAGCGCCGCCACCACCTACACGGTGACGGTAACCCGCGCCATGCCCAGCACCGACGCCACGCTGAGCGCGCTTTCGGTATCGGGCCTGCGCTCGGAGGTATCGCCCGCCTTTGCTTCCGCCACCACCAGCTACACGGCGCAGGTGGGCGGCTTCGCCATGGATGTGATTCCGGTCACCAGCCACCAGGGGGCGAGCTTTGCGGTCAGCGGCACTGCGCCGGGCGGCGCGGCGCTTGCGGTCATTGGCGCGCGGGTTTCGGGCGCGGCCGCGCGAATTACCGGCCTGCTGGAGGGAGAAAACACCATCACCATCCGCGTGTATGCGGAAGATTCCTCGTGCTTTGCCAGGGAAGCCGACGGCACGGCGGCGCCTTCCGTCTGCGCCACCGGCAGCGATACGGCGACCACCCTTCGCGTGCCCGATACGCAGAGCCCCACCACCACCCGGGATTACACTTTGCGCGTCATGCGAATTGGCACGCCGCCGCAAATTGCCTCGGTTTCGGCGGCGGAGATGAATCTGTTTCTCGCCGTGCCGGTTGCGCCGCTGCGCTTTACCAACAGCGGCGGCGCGCTGCCCCCCGGCGCATGGAGCGTGACTCCCGCGCTGCCCGCGGGTCTTTCGCTGGACGCCGAAACCGGCGAAATCAGCGGCTCTCCCACCGCCGCGCAGGCGGCCGCGGATTACACGGTGACGGCGGCCAACGCCTGGGGCGAATCTTCGGTGGTGCTGAGTATTGCGGTCGCCGCTTCCATGCGCACGGTGACGGTGGCGCGGGTGGCAGAGACCGTGGCCGAAGACGGCACGCCGGGCGCGGCGGAATTCAGCCTGACCATGTCCGGCGTTTCGCCCACCGCAGATATTGATGTGGCATGGACTTTGTCGGGCGCAGACGGCGCGAGCTTGCCGGGCGCGGCCAATGCCGATTTCGGCGCGCCTGCGGGCGCGGGCATTGCGGTTGCCGCCAACGGCATTAGCGGCACGGCCCGCTGGGCCACCGGCGCCACGCTTCCCCAAACGCTCACCCTGCGCGTGCCGGTGCTGCAAGATGTGCTGAACGAAGGCGCAGAGACTCTCACCCTGACGCTGGGCGCGCTGACCACGGGCGGCCAGGCCGCCCCGGTTAGCGAGGTGGAGTTGGGGTCTGATGTCTCGGCGGTGGTTACGGTGTTGGCCAGCGACGATATTTCGATTTCGCTGGCGCGGCGCGCGGGCGACAGCGGGCGGCTGGTCAGCGGCGATGCGGCGAACTATGTGGCGGCCCTGGGCGCCACGGCGTCTACGCAACTCACCCTTTCTATTGACGCCATGCTGGGAAGCACCGATTTGTCCCGACAGGTGACGGCGGCGGTGGGCGCGACGGAAGCGGCCTTTGCAATCCCCGCCTGCGACGCCTCGGCAACGCCGCCGGTCACCACCGGCTGCATTGACGCCGTGATGGCGGCAGCCAGCGGCGAGATGCAGCTGGCGGTTTCGGTCAGCGGCGTAACGGGCGCGCCCACCGGCGCAACCGCCGCGCCCCATGCCACGAATGCCGCGGCGGCAAACATTGGCGTGGTGGGCTGGGAAATTGGCCTTTCCGGCGCAGACCGGGTGGGCGAGGGCGGCGCGCTGATGGTGACGGTGACGCTGCGCGGCGCAGCCACGCCCACCTCGCTGACGGTGCCGTGGCAGGTGCAGAGCAGCATGGCGGAGGCGGCAGACTTCGCCCGCAACGCCGATTATATGTGCGGCGCGGCGGCAGAGGGCGATATGTGCACCGCGCTGCCGAGCGGCACGCTGGATTTCTCCGGCGCAAGCGATGCCGCCGCGCGCACCCGCACCATTGCGCTGCAAACAGCGCGGGATGATGAGGACGAGAGCGCCGCGCCCGAAAGCTTCACCGTGAGCTTCGGCACGCCGGGCGGCACCCAAGGCCCGGCGCTGGGCATTTTGGGGACGGCCAGCACGCTTACGGCGGCGATTTCGGATGCGCTGCGGACGCTTGCGGTATCTGGCCCCATGGCGGCGGTGGACGAAGACAGCGTAACCGCCGCGGGCCAAACGGCCTTTGCCGAATTTATCATTACGCTGGACGGCACCGAGCCGCCGGTTTCGGATGTGGTGGTGAACTGGACGCTGAGCAGCCCGGCCGACGGCGGCGTGGAACTGCCCGCCACTGCGGGCCTGGGCCGCAATGTGGAAGCGCGGGATGTGGGCGGCGCGCGCACAGGCACGGTGATCTTCGTTGCGGGCGCGAGCTTCTCTTTCCCCGCCACGCAAATGGTGCGCGTGCCGATTTTGCAGGACGCCCTGAACGAGGGCGTGGAGAATCTGCAGCTCACGATTACGGCGGATATGAACGCAGGCGGGCGGATGCCGGGCACGCCGGGCGGGGTGCCTGCCACGCTGGTTTCGGCGGGCATGGCGAATGCGGAAGTTGCGGCCAGCGACGACATTAATTTGCAGGTGGCGGTGGTGCCGGATGACGACGGCGTGCTGACGCCGGGCGAGGACGCCACCTTCCGCCTGAGCTTCGGCACCACGACGGTGAACGGCGTGCAGGTGCCGATTGTGCCGAGCACCCCGCTCACGGTGCCGCTGATGGTGAATGTGGGCGGCGAGACGGAGACGCTCAATGTAATGGTGGCTGCAGAGTCGCCTTCGGTGACGCAGGTGGTGCCTGCGGCCACGCTGGCGCGGCTGCGCACGGCGGATGGCGGCGGCACGCCGCAAATCACCGTGAATGTGGGAACCATTACGGGCGCGCCGTCCACCGCCACCCCGCCGCAGGTGGATATGGCGAGCCTGATGATGGTGCAGCAGATGAATCTGAATGTGGCGCAGTTCGGGCTGCAGATTACGCCGCAGGCGGTGGGCGAATCCGGCATTGCGGAAGCCTCCGAGGGCGGCAGCTACATGGTGACCTTCACCTTGTCCGGCGATGCCAGTCAGCTTGCGGCCGGCGGCTTGACGGTGGGCTGGAGCGTGGCGGGGCGCGCTGCCAGCGACGGCGGGCGCATGGCTTCGCCGAACGACTTTGCCGGCAGCACGGCGTATAGCTGCGGCGGCTCCACCACTGTGGATGTGGCCTGCTCAGCTTTCCCCAGCGGCACGCTGACTTTCAATACGGGCCAATCCAGCCGCACTCTTGAGATCTTCATTTTCGACGACGGCGACGATACCGAAGGCACCACGCCGGAGGGCTTTGCGGTGACGCTGATGGCGCTGGGCGGCACGCAGGCGGGCGATACGGCGCTGGCCACGGGCGTGACTTTGCCGCAGACGCTGCAGGTGGATATTCCCGCGCTGCGTGCGGATTTGAGCATTGCGGATGTATCCGCAGGCGAGGGCGAAAGCGCGGTGTTTGTGCTGACGCTGAGCAACTTTGTGGGCGGCAGACAGACCACGCGCAATGTGGTGGTGGCCTACACGGTGGGCGCTGCGGGGGATACCGCGGAGATTGGGGTGGATTATCTGTCGGCGGCCTCGGGGCAGGCGACCATTTTGGCGGGGCAGAGCACCGGGGAGATTGCGATTCCGCTGGTGCGCGACGGGCTTTTGGAATTGCCGGAGACCTTTACGGTGACCTTGACGCAGATAGTGGAGCGCGGGGGCGGCACCATCCGCTTTGTGGATCCGAACGCGGCGGGAGAGTTGCCCGCGGTGGCGACGATTACGGATACCGCGGATCAAAACGCGCGGCGCGAGGCGCGGGTGGGGACGCTGGTGTCGCTGCTGGATCGCTCGTCTGCGCTGCACGCGGCGGATGCAATCTCGGCGCGGATTGACCGGGGCGGCATGGGCGCGGAGGGGGCGCAAACGGCGTCGCTTTCGCTGGCCGGGCGCAATCTGCTGGGCGGCAAGGCCGCCTCTGCAGACAGCGGGCCGGAGCTGGGCCTGGCGCTCTACGGCGCGGCCGGCCTGGGCGGCGCAGCCGCGGGCCTGCCGGGCGGCGGCGCGGGCGGCAGCGGTAGCGCGGGCTTCGGTAGCGGCGGCGTTGGCGGAAGCGGTGCGGCGGCGGCCTTTGGCGGGCTGGGCGCGGGGCTGGCCGGCGGCGCAAACATGGGCGCGCGCAGCGAACTGCCGAGCCTTGCCAAGCTGGTGGGCGGCAGCGCCTTCAACTTCAACCTGGCCGGCTGGAACTGGACGGATTACTCCAACATGACCATGTGGGGCAGCGGCGGCGTCACCCTGTTGAAGGGCAGCCCGGTAATTGGCGGCGCAAAGCTGGATTACGAAGGCGACAGCACCGCCTTCTTCGTTGGCGGCGAAAACTATGTGCGGGAAGATGTGCTGGCAGGCGTGGCGCTGGGCTTCGCCTTCGGCGATCTGGACTTCACCGATCACGCCGCCTCCGGCTACACCCTCACCGGCGCGGTGGAAAGCGAAACCATCAGCGTGCACCCCTATGCAAGCTGGTGGCTCGCCCCCGATATGAATGTGTGGCTGTCGCTGGGCTACGGCGCAGGCACCGTGAACCTGGAAGAAACCATCGGAGAAACCGGGGGCTCAAGCACCAGCACGGCGGAGACCGATTTGCGGAGCATTTCGGTGACCGCGGGCGCCACCGGGCAGCTGCAGGTGATTGACGACGCCACCTCGCTGTCGCTGAACTTCCAGATCACGCGGGTAATGAGCGATCTGGACGCCGCGCTCTTTGACAACGGCGCGCAGCTTGCGAAGCAAAGCCTGCGCAGCACGCGCATTGGCGGCGAAGCGGAACTGGGGCGCGATTTTGCGCTGCCCATGGGCGCAACGCTGCGCCCCTTCGCCACCGCGCAGGTGCGGCTGGATTTGGGCGATGCCGTGAATCAGGGCATACGCAGCGACCGCGATGCCGCCATGGATCTGGGCGGCGGCGCAGACCTCAACTGGCCCGACCAGGGCGTGACCCTGCGCCTCTCCGGCCTGGCGCAACTGAACGACACGGGCCACCGGGAGCACCGCATCGGCGTGGATGTGAACTACGACCTGGGCGCGGACGGGCAGGGCCTGACCATGGCGCTGCAATCCGCCTTCTCCGCCCGCCGCACCCGCACCCTGGCCGCACGCGGGGCCGCGGCAGGGGCCGGAGCGCTCGGCAGCGCGGGCCTCGGCAGCGCGGCTCTCAGCGGCGCGCGGGGCAGCAGCGGCAGCGGCGTGCAGCAGAGCCTCAGCGGCGAAGTCGGCTACGGCATCCCCTTCCGCCAGTTTGGCCGCAGCGGCATCTTCACCCCCTACGGCCGCTTCGACCTCGGCCAAAACGCCCGCTGGACGGCGGGCCTGCGCCTCACCGCCCCCCGCAGCGCCCTGGAATTCGGCCTGGAGGCGGGCGTAGAGGGCAGCCCCACCGCCGCAGACCGCAACTACGACCTCCTCCTCAAAGCCCGCCTGCACTTCTAACATATAGAAAAACCCAAAAACTATACATATCCCCCCGGAAGTATATACTTTCTACCCACATTTCCCCCAAAACATATACATTTCCCCAATTTCTATACACATTCCCCAAAAAGCATATACTTTTTGCTCATATTCCACCCAACCCATATACTCTCCGCCGAAAACTACACATATCAGGAGGCGAAAATGCCCCAGCGCCCGCCCCAGCGGCCGGGCTACGACCCCACGCAGCCTTGGAACGAGCTCCCCGAGCTGCCCCCCGCGCCGCAGCTCGAAACCCCCGTGGTGCTGAAAGCCTGCATTGGGGCGCGCAGCGCGCTGGCGCGGGTGAATGCCCTGAGCGAGGCGCTGCCCAATCCGGCGATTCTCATCCACTCCATTCCGCTGCAAGAGGCGCGCAGCAGTTCGCAGATTGAGGACATCGTCACCACCAGCGATGCCCTTTACGAGGCGCTGGCCGCGGAGGGCGCTGCCAGCGATCCCAGCGCCAAAGAGGTGCTGCGCTACCGCGAGGCGCTCTGGGAGGGCATGGAGCACCTGGCGGCGCGGCCCGTGCTGAATGCGCCTGCCTTCGAGCGCATTTGCTCACGCATTCGCGGCGTTCAGGTGCGGGTGCGCGGCGCGGAGCGGGTAGCCATTGTCACCGCCGCCCGGCGGGCCATTTACACCCCGCCCGCCGGGGCGGATCACATCCGGCGGCTGCTCGGCAATCTGGAGCGTTTTCTGCACGACGACAGCGGCGGCCTGGATCCGCTCATCAAAATGGCCGTGATGCATTACCAGTTCGAGGCCATTCACCCCTTTACCGATGGCAACGGCCGCACCGGGCGCATTCTCAACCTGCTCTACCTGGTGCAGCAGAAGCTGCTGCACGCGCCGATCATTTATCTGAGCCGCTTCTTCATCGAGCACCGGGAGCATTACTACCAGGGCCTGCGCGGCGTGACCGAGCGCGCCGATTGGCGCGGCTGGCTGCTCTTCATGCTGGAGGCGGTTGCAGAAACCGCGCAAGACACCATTGGCCGCCTGGAGGATATTTCGCGGCTGGCCGAGCGAATGCAGGAGCAGGCGCGCAGCAGCGCCCGCGCCGGGCGGCGCGAGGGCTTTGTGGAAATCCTGTTCAAGTGGCCCTACTGCAAAATCGGCATTGTGCAGCGAGAGCTGCAATGCAGCCGCATCACCGCCAAGCGCTACCTGGACGAAATGGCCTCTCTCGGCCTGCTGGAGCAGGTAAGGCGCGGCCGCTCCTACTACTACATCAACACCCAACTGGTAGAGCTGCTGGGCGATTAGCCCGGCGGCCTACGGGTCTTTGGTGGCGAGCTTTTCGCCGGGGGCGGGCGCGCCGCCGGTGCCGGCCGCGGGGCCTGCCTGCTCTTTGGTCTCGACGCGAATGTTGAGGCCGCTCGCGATCAGCTTCAGGGTGGTCTGCACCTCTACGAGGATGCGGCTGTTCTCCTCCACCTTGCGGCTGAGCGCCTCCACCTTGCGGTCAAGCGCCTCCACCTGGTTGGCAGACCGCTGGTCGGAAGCAAGCAACGCGGCGAAAAATGCGGCCAGCAGTCCAGCGATGATGATTTCGTAGAGGCGGAACCTGCGGCCATTCGCGTTTCGGCCATTTGCGTTCTGTTCGTTCATTTGCGCTCTCCGTTTTCTGCGCCGCCTGCGGCGCTGCCGAGAATCTGCACCGCCCCGCGCGCCCTGTCAAGCCCGCCCCGGCGCAGCCTACGGGTCTTTGGTGGCAAGCTGTTCGTTGGGGGCGGGTGCGTTGGCGGGGCCGGCCGTGGGGCCTGCCTGCTCTTTGGGCTTGACGTGAATATCGAGGCCGCTCGCGATCAGGTCCAGGGTGGTCTGCATCTTCACGAGGATGCGGCTGTTCTCCTCCACCTTGCGGTTGAGCTCGGCCACCTTTTCGTCCACCTTGCGGTCGAGCGCGTCCACCCGGTTGGCAAGCCGCTGGATCGAAGTAAACAACATGGCGAACATGGCAGTCAACATGACGCCGAGAATGATCTCGTAGAGGCGGAACCTGTGGCCGTTCGCGTTTCGGCCATTTGCGTTCTGTTCGTTCATTTGCGCCCTCGTTTTCTGCGCCGCCTGCGGCGCTGCCGAGAATTTGCGCCGCGCCGCGCGCCCTGTCAAGCCCGCCCCGGTGCGGCCTTACGGGTCTTTGGTGGCGAGCTTTTCGCCGGGGGCGGGCGCGTCGGCGGGGCCGGCCGCGGGGCCGGTCTGTTCCTCGTCCTTGGGCTCGACGCGAATGTCGAGGCCGCCCGCGATCAGGTCCAGGGTAGTCTGCATCTTCACAAGGATGAGGCGAATCTCGGTGATTTGGCGGCTGTTCTCGTCCACCCGGTCGCTAAGCTGCTGGATCGAAGTGAACAACACGGTGAACATTATGGTCAGCATAATGCTGATAAGGCCCAGCAGGCCAGCGATAGTGATTTCGTAGAGGCGGAACCTGCGGCCATTCTCGTTTCGGCCATTTGCGGTCTGTTCGCTCATGTGCGCCCCCGTTTTTGCGCCGCCCGCGCCCGCCTGCGGCGCTGCCGAGAATTTGCGCCGCGCCGCGCGCCCTGTCAAGCCCGCCCCGGCGCGGCGTTTTGCCCCTGCGGGGCTTGCGGGGGCGCTGGGGCGCACTCCGGCGCGGCGCGGGGGCGGCTGGGGCGTAGAGGTGGGCCGCTCTGGCGCACACCGGCGCGGGGGCAGCGCGCTGTGGGGGCGCTTTGGGGCGCGGGGGCGGGGGTGGCGCGCCGGCTGTGGGGTGGGGCGTGCGGGGGCGGGGATTCGCCCGTCCGGCGGGGGCGGGGAATTTGCGGTGGGGCGGTTGACGAGGGGGCGGGGGAGGGCGCATAATGCGGGGCTGCGGGAAGCTCCCGCATCGCAGCGGGGAAGCCGCGCATTTGCGGGGGAGGCTCGCGCGTAGCAGGCGGGGGAGGCTCCCGCGTTGTGGCGGGGAAGGCCCGGAGTTAACGGCAGAGGAGGTTTTGCCGAATGGTTGCGTCGAATTCGATTTTGCTTGCTCCCATCCACACGCGCGCCCGCGCAGCCAGCGCAGCCGGCGTGCCGCGCGCGGCAGGTGCGGCAGCAACGAGCGAGAGCCCGCCCCGCGCATCCCGCGCCCTCGGCGCGAAGTCGCGCGCATCCAGCCCGCCCCGCGCATCCAGCCCGTCCCGCGCCGCGCGCGCGGTGCGCGCGGCGCTGGTGGCGATGGGGCTGGTGGTGGTTTGGGCGGGGGGGGCGATGGCGCAGACCTTCAGCCCCGCAGATATCAACTCCAACCAAGGCACCCAGACTGCGCCCGAGGGCACGATTGGGGCGGACGGGATGCTCACCCTGGGCACGGTGACTTTGCAGGCCACAATCAGCTGGAATCAGAACGCAGTGGCCTCCTACGAATGGAGTCAGATCTCCGCTGCGACTTTCGACGCCCGCAACCAGTGCCGGTCCAGCGTCGCGCTTCCCAGCTCCGATCCCGCCTATGTCGCGCTCTCGGGCGCCACCGGCAGCCTCACCACGGGCTCCGCCGCGGGCGCAGTCGCCATCGGCGCTCCCTCTTTCACAGCGCCGGATGTCGCCGCGACCGAGAGGCTTTATTTCGGCGCATTCATCAATTTTTCGGGGCTTGGCGCCACTCGCTGCTACTTCCTCGCCGTAGATGTCACCGATGTAGAGCCGCCCACGGTGCGCCTCACCGCCTTCTTCGACGGTAGCGTCCGGCAAGAGGGCAGCAGGGCGCACATCCGCGCCACGGCCAGCGATCCGGACGGCTCCAACGTCTTCACCTTTCTGGTTTTGACGAGCACCACCGGCCCCACGCCGCGCTTCAACTGGCTGCTTCAGCCGCTGCTGGACGAAAACGGCGTGCAAATTGCGCCGGCGCACTCCACCACCTTCATCGCCCCCATTGCCCTGGCAGATTACACGCTGGAGTTCACCGTAACCGCGCGAGATGCCGCGGGCCTGACGAGCATGGATACCGTCACCCTCAATGTAATGGCAGATGCCAACCTGCCCCGTGCCGATGCCGGGCCGGATCAAACGGTGGACGAGGCCGACACCCCGGCGGTAACGCTGGGCGGCTTTAACAACCTGGCGCGCAGGCCCAACACGCGCCTTACCGGCTTCCAGTGGGAGCAAATCAGCGGCCCCACGGTGAATTTTGTGAGCGGCTCGAACATACCGCGCCCCAGCTTCCGGCTTTCGGAGCTGACGGCGGATGCCACGCTGCAATTCCGCCTCACCGTCACCGATTCTGCGGGCGGCACGGGGACCGATACGGTGACCATCACCGCCACCGCCATGGACGATGCGCCCACCGTCAGCGCCGGAGATAACCAGCGCGTCATGCCCGGCTGGCGGGTGGTGCTCATTGGCCGCTTCACCGACGATGGCGCGCGCCCCACTCTGGAATGGACGCAAACCGGCCCCACCTCCGGCATGCCGCCGGAAGTTACGCCAACGGTCACGCTCACCAGCCTTTCGGCGGTGCGGGCCAGCTTCATTGCGCCCGCGGTTACCGAAGACACCACGCTCACCTTCCAGCTGGAGGTAACCGAGGCAGCCGGCGCAATGCGCAGCGTTACGGATACGGTGGATGTAGTGGTTTCCACCACTACGCCCGCGCCCGTGCCGCCGTCGCTGCCCGTCTTCGAGGTAAACGCCGGCACCGATCAAACCGTGGCGGGCGGCGCAATGGTTGCGCTGGACGGTAGCGGCAGCCGCGCCGACACCTCCGGGCTGGGGCTGGCAACGGCCACGGATTGGACATGGACGCAGGAGAGCGGCCCCACGGTCACCCTCGCCATGCCCTGCGTTTCGGGGTGCGATGCAGGCCGCACCTTCGACACGGGCGAAGGCCCGCTGGTGAATCATTTGCGGCCCACCTTCACCGCGCCTGCGGCCACGGCTACGCCGCAGAGGCTTGAATTCAAGCTCTCGCGCACCCAGGGCTTGTTCACAAGGTCAGATACGGTCCATGTCACGGTAACGGGCACCGACAGCACGGCCGCGGTGCCCACCGTCTCCGGTGTAAGCCCGTCGAATGCAGCCCGGAGCGTGAACACCTCGGTCACAATAACGGCCACCACCGCCGCCAGCAGTCCCACCTGGCAGTGGTGGCAAATCAGCGGCATGCCGGTCACCCTCAGCGGCGATACCACGGCGTCCATCACCTTCACCACGCCGGCAACTGCGCAGTCCGGGCCGGACCAGTTTCTGCGTTTCGCGGTGGCGGTAACCAGCGGGGGCGTCACTTCTGCGCCGCGTGGGGCTCTCATAACCGTCAACGCAAACAATGGCGGGCCCGAAGGCCCCAGTTCCGATCGCCGCGGTCTTGCCGGCGCAGACAGGACGGTTGCCGAAGGCGCTTCGACGACGCTGGGCGCAGACCTGCGCGATCCGCAAAGCGATACCTTCACCGTCCAGTGGACGCAATATGGCGGGCCGCCGGTGGCGCTGAGCGATCCCACCGCCGAACAGCCCACTTTCACCGCGCCCACCAATCTGGTGGCGACCACCTTCTTCTATTACTGGGTTGTGGCCACCGACGAACACGGCGCTGCCAATTCGGACCAGGTCCGCATTCAGGTGGACGGCGCGAACGGCCTGCCCACGGTGGATATCGGCATCGCCGGCGGAGAGCTGAGGGCGGACGAAGGCTCAATCGTCACGCTGACCCCCACGATCACGGATGACGAGGGAATCGCGGCAATTCAGTGGGCGGTGGAGACCGCCACATTTATCTACACGCCGGACATTTTTCTCACCCCTCTCAATACGGGGCGGCTCCGCTTCGTCATGCCGAACGCATATGCCAACATCGGCGGCACGTTCAGGATCACGGTGACAGACCTGCACGGCGCAACCGCCACGGACACTGTGACAATCTTCCTCAACTCCGGGGACAACGATGAGCCGAGCGCGGTTACCTGCCTCCTGCCCAAGATTCGCTACACCCTTCCCGCCGACCCCTCAACGACGGTGGATCGGGTGGTTCCGGGGGCGAGTTGCAGCAGCGGCCAGGAAGTGGAATCCGGTGCTTCGGTAACGCTGGAAGGACGCGACAGCAGCGATCCCGAAGGCGAAACGCTCACTTACGCCTGGGAGCAGTTGACGCGCACCGTCCTGGAAACGGCGACGACGCCGACGCCCGGCATCGGCGATGACGGCAACCCGCGCGACAACGCCGATTCCACCTTCTTTTCCTATGCGCCCATTGCACAGGACGACCCCAACCGGGTAACGCTCACCGGCGCCACCACGGCGCAGCCCACTTTCACCGCGCCCACCGCCACCAGCGGCGATATTGATCTCTACTTCCGCCTCACGGTTACCGAGGTTATCAGCGAAAGCGTGATACTCGCCTATGGGCAACCCCAAAGCGATTCCGCCATCACCACCGTAGTGGTGCGCGCGCGGCCGGTGGTGGATGCGGGCGGAGACCAGATTTCGCACGAGGGGCAAACGGTCACCCTGGACGGCTCGGGTAGCGCCCCCAGCAGCGATCCCGGCGATACCGGCGCGCTTACCTACGCCTGGTCGCAAACCGCGGGCACGCCGGCGGTTACGCTCAGCGATGCTGCGGCCGTTTCGCCCACCTTCACGGTGCCCGCGCTTTCGGCAGAGACCCGCCTGACCTTCCGCCTGATGGTTACAGACAGCATGGGCAACAGCGGCACGGACGATGTGAGTGTGCGGCTGCTGCCGGTGTTCAATGTGGCGGTGGGCGGCGAGCCCACTGCTGGCGAAGGCGAATCGGTTTCGCTGTCTGCGCGGTTCAGCGGCGAGAACATACCCCCCACGGCCACGCGCACCTACACATATGCCTGGGAGCAGACTTCGGGGCCGGATGTGCTGCTGCCCACGGGCGCAAACGCCCGCACCTTCCTGTTCCGCGCGCCCACGCCGCTGGATGCGGATGCCACGGCCACCTTCCGCCTTTCGGTAACGGCCGCGGACGATCTGGCGGCGGAAGCCGAGGCGCTGGGCCTTCGGGATTTGCGCACCACCAAGACGGCCACCCTATCGGTGGCCATTACCCGCGATACCACCGGCACGCGGCCCACGGTTGCGGCGGGGGACGATGTAACCGTGGCGGCGGGCCGGCTGGTGCGGCTGCGGGCTACGGCCAGCGGGGTGCCGGCCGGGGCGGCTGTGGAGTTCTTCTGGACGCAGACTTCGGGGCCTTCGGTGGCGGTGCGGCCGCGCAGCGTGAATGCGGTGGCGGGCACGCCGGGCAGCTTTGTCGCCGAAGCAGATATTACCGCGCCGCTGCAGGCGGCGCAGACGCTCACCTTTAGCGTTGCGGCGGTGAGCATTGTCAACAATGTGTATCTGGCCGGCACGCCGGATACGGTAGATGTGGTTACCGCCGCCGCCGATCCGCCCCTGGCCAAAGCCGGTGACGATGTAACGGTGGACGCCAACGCCGCGGTCATGCTTTCGGGCGCGGCGCAATCGCTTACCAACTTTGGCGGGCGCGTGGACTACAACGGCGGGGAAAACCTGCTTTACACCTGGGAGCAGCTGCCGCCGCCGCCGGCTGCGGGGGGGCAGGTGAATTTTGTGGTGCCGGTTACGCTGGCCAATGCCGATACGCAAACGGCCAGCTTCACCGCGCCCAGCTTGCCCATTGACGATGTGCTGGAGTTCCGGCTGGAGGTGCGGGGAGAGGCATCGGGGCTGAGCACCACGGATGTGGTGCGGGTGTTTGTGCGTGCCGATCCCGCCTATGCAGATGCCGGCAACCGCGCGCCCATTGCCCATGCGGGTGCGGATATGCGCGTGCTTTCGGGCGCGCGGTTTACGCTGGACGGGCGTCTCAGCGGCGATGCGGATTACGCCGGGCTGGATCGCCTGGACGCCGCGCGCCCCGCGCTGGGTTATCAGTGGACGCAGATCAGCGGCCCCGCCGCAACAGGCAGCCCGGGAGGGCCGACCAGCCCCTCCCTGATCTCCCTGGGCGCGCCGGTGGGCGTAGCCACTGACGCCTCGGCCATCCTGAACGCCCCGGCCAATACGGGCAGCACGGCCGTGGAGATGGTGTTCCGGCTGGTGGTGACGGACGGGCAGCTGTTCTCTGCGCCGGACGAGGTGGTGGTGACGGTGCTGGGGAATTCGGATGCGTCGCTGCAGAGTTTGACGGTGCTGCTGGACGACACCTTCCGGGGAGCCAGCGATGCAGCAACCCCCGGCGAGCCCGTTCTGGTGGCGGGGGCGGTGCCCGTGTCGCCGGCCCTTGCTCCCGGCACCACGGCCTATTCCGTAACGATATCCGATGGCTACACGGGAATTTTCTTGACCGCCGTGCCGAACGCGCGGGGCGAAACGACGGCGGAGGGGGGAAGCCTGACCGGTGCGACGGTTGCAGTTACGGCCACGGATGCCAGCAGCACGGCGCTGACGCCGGCGGCCGCCTTTATGTCGAGCGGCGAGCAATTCAGTGTGCAGAAATTCACAACGGGCGCGAACACGGTGACCATCACGGTGACTGCGCCGGACGGCACCACCACCACGGCTTACACGCTGACGGTGAACAGGGCTGCGGGGGTCTCCACCGAAGGGTTTCAGGGCCTGTATTTGCGAGCCGCTCCCTCCAGCGTCAGCGGCAACCCCGGCAGCCCCAATCCCAGGCTCCATGCGGGCCAGGTTGCGCTCAACCCCGCTTTCGCCACGACGACCCTGAGCTACACGGCGCAGGTTCCCAACGAGGTGGATAATGTGCTCGTTGCCTGGCGCAGGAGCTTCAACCGCCTCGGCGACGATGACTCCACGGCGACCATTATGCCGTCGGGCGGCACGGCCACAAGTTGCACCATAGATCCTACGGTGGGCGTCTTCACTTCCTCGGGAACCCTGCGTTCCGGCCGCCGGGCGACTTGTGCGCTTGAGGAGGGCGAAAACACGCTCACGCTGGAGACCCTGCCGGCCGTCGGCGGGACCTGCACATCAATGGTCTGCACCTACACCGTCACCATCACCCGCGCGGCGGCGGCTACGGACGCCACTTTGAGCGCGCTTGCGGTATCGGGCCTGCTGCCCGATGTGCGGCCGG
>JAPPPQ010000040.1 GCA_028817435.1 Deltaproteobacteria bacterium | reverse complement strand
GGGGGCCCTGCGCGCGGGCCGGTGCGCGGTTGCTGAGCGGCTGCTTGCGCGGGCCGGTGTCCTTTTCGCCGAGCAAAATGGTCAGCGGATTCGCAAACCAGCGCGCCAGCCCGTTCGGGGGAAGCGGCGCGCCGGATATGCCGAAGGGGTAATCCGCATTGGAATCGGGCAGCGTTGCGAAGGCGGGATTGGCAGCCACGGCGCGCTGCACCTTGGCGTCCGGCTTCAAGAGCAGCATGCGGTGCACAAAACCGCCGCCCGCAGAATGGCCGAAGAGGTGATAGCGCTCGGCGCTGAAGCCGAAGCGCGACTTGAAATCCTCGAAGAGGGGATCCACCGCGCTGAACAGCCACTCGCTCTCCGGGCGGGGACGCCCGCCCGGCCCCCTTACCCGGCCCGCGTTGTAATCGTGCTCTGTGGGAAAGCGCGCGCGCGGCGCGCCCAGCGTGATCACCACAAAGCGGAAGCGGTGCGCGAAAGAAAGCCAGGAGGCGTGAAAGCGCTGCGTGTCCCGGCTCGCGCCGGGAATCACAATCAAAATGGGAGCGTCCGGCTTCGCGCGGCGCGGGACATACCAGGCGACATCCAGCGCGGGGCCGTCCCAGTTCTCGAAGGTGTAGCTCCACGGCGGGCCGGTGGCCTCCGCCGCGGGCGCGCCGAGCAGCAGAAGCAGCAGCGCCGCGCGCGCCCTCAGAACTTCACCCGCACATCGAAGTAAATGGAGCGGCCGAGGTGATTGTGCAGCGTGCCGAAATAGCCGTAGGACTCGTCGGCCAGCGGCGCGTCCTCGTTGCCCAGGTTGGTTGCGCCAATTCGCAGCCGCAGCGCGCGGTCCCACAGGGTGAGGTGGTGGTCGAAGTTGACGCTGACCGTGGTCCAATCCTCCACCTCCCAGGTGCGCCCGGCGGTGTTCGCGCTGGTGTCGTAGAACTTGCCGACATGGCGCAGCGAGAGCCCCGCGCCCCAATCGCCGAGCCGCCAGCGCAGCCGCCCCGCCAATTGAATCTTCGGCTTGCCATTGAGCTGAAGCAATTCCTGCGCGCCTGTGATTTCAACGCCCGGGCGCAAAATACCCTGGGCCTGCGCATCCAGCAGAGACTGCGCGCGGGCGCTCGGGTCCTGGTCAAACTTCTCGATGTAGGAGAGATTGAGCTTCATCGAGAAATCGCCCAGCGGCGTGCTGTCGAGTTCCCAGTAGAGGCCGAAATCCCAGCCCTCGATGGTGCGCTCGTCGAGGTTCACATACACATCCCGCACCTGCAAAATGTCGCCCACCGGGCACAGGCCGCTGCCGGCGTAGAAGGCGATATCATCGGCTTCGGGTTCGGCGCGAATTACCGCCGGGTTGCCGGTGGCGGCGGCGCAGTTGGCAATATCGCTCTGGGCGTTCTGCAGGCGGATCTGCGTATCCATCAAAATGTGGTTGACTTCGCCGAACAGCCCCACCGTGCCCTCCTTCTCCACCTTCCACCAATCCGCGGTCAGCGCCAGGCCCCGGAAGATCCAGAAATTGGGCTCGAGGACGATGCCGAAGTTGAAGTTGGTGGATTCTTCCGGCACCAGCGCTTTGCTGCCCGAGGCGATGCGCTGCACCCGGTCGTCGGGGCAATCATCCACATCGGAGAGGGAGCCGTCGCGCAGGCCCACTTCACAGCGGTAGTAATCCGTCCGCGTGTTCTCCCGGCTGATGATGCTCTCGTTCACCTGCACCAGATTCGGCGCGCGGAAGCCCTCGGAGACTGCGCCGCGCAGCATGAGGAAATCGTGCAGCCGCCAGGCCATGGCGATCTTCGGCACGACGATGCTGCCCACATCCGAGAAATTCTCGTAGCGGGCGGCGATCTGCATATCCACGCTCTGCATCAGCAAAAGCCCCATGGCGGGACTCACCAAGGGCACTGCGAATTCCAGGTAGCTGGAAAAGACATTGCGCGAACCGCGGCTGTCCGGCGTCGGGCTGGAATTCATCACATCGCTGATGAATTCGCTGCTCTGCATGGTGACCAGATCGGTGAAGCGGATCGTGCCATCGAGGCGCGGATCGCGGTCGTCCACGAAAGATTCGCGCCGCCATTCCACCCCTGCGGCGATGCCGACGCCGCCCGCGGGCAATTGGAAGAGGTCGTTGCGGGATGCGCGCAGATCCACCATCAGCAGGTCGCTCTCTCCCTTGCGGGACACATCCACCAGGAAGCTGTTGATCACCTCCTGGCTGTTCGGGGTGCAGTCACGCCAGCTCTGCAGGTAGCAGTCAATGGCGCCGGCCCCGTTGAAGGGGTTGTAGGCGTTCTCCGTCTCGTCGTTCAGCGCCTGCTGAAACAGCGTGTTCGAGATGCGCCCGTGGGTGATGTCGTCGGAGCTCGAATCCGACCAGGTCAGCGCGCTCTCCCATTCCCAGCCGCGCCAGCCGCCGCGCAGGCCGGCCAGCAGGCGCAGGCTCCGGGTTTCCACATCCACGATGCGCGGGCCCGCATCCACTCCGCGGTAGCGCCG
>JAPPPQ010000032.1 GCA_028817435.1 Deltaproteobacteria bacterium | reverse complement strand
ACCATGACGTACTCTAGCGTGCCCTCGAACACGCCCGTGTTGTCGGCCGTCTCCTCGAGCTCGAGGCGGATGACCTGGTTGGCGATGCGCTCGCCGGCCTCGACGCCGTCGTCGGAGAAGCCGAAGGTCATCACGTCTGCGAAGGCCGTCACGGCCGGGAACCTGCCCTCCACGTTGCCGTTGGCCATGATCATCAGGCCAAAGCCGGTCGGAGCCGTAACGTGCGCCGCGGCCGGCAGCACGTAGGTGCCGCTCACGGTGTCGCTGGCGATGAGGTACGTAGTGCCATAGAGGTCGGCATTGGTGCCGCCGGCAATGACCAGCCCGCCGCTCGCGCGCGACAGCGCCCAGACGTCAAAGTCGCGGTCGGCCGCCGCCACGCCGGACTCGAACGCGACCTGGCTAAAGTCAAAGTTGATGACGGCCGTGGACGTCGCCGAGGGCCCGAGGCCTGCAGGGCCGCCATAGTCAACTATGAACGCCCTGCCTGCCTGGTCGAGGGTGCCCTGGATGGTGGATCGCAGCGCAGGCGGGTCATAGTTGTCGACCGTGGCCCTTGACGGGCCGCTGCCGACGCCTGAGGCGCTAAGCACGCCCGCCGTGTACTGCTTCCCCTCGGCCGGCGCTTCGGTGCCGACTAGGTCCCCTGGTATGCCGCTGTCAAAGGCGACGTACCTCGCGTTGGCTATGGTCGCGGGGCTGCCCGTCACGAGCGCCGGGATTATGTGATCCGTGTTTAGCACGTCGAGGTCCTCGTCGGCGCGCGTGTTGCGGTTAAGATCCGCGTCGGTGAGGACCACTGGTATCTCCTGGCCCGAGAGCCACGCGTCGCCGCTCGGCTGGATGTCGATCGTCGCCGTGGCGTGGCCGACGGAGATGCTCTGCGGCGTCGTGTCGTAGGTTATCGTGGCAGTCGTGTCCCTGCTCGCGCTGCCCGTGGCGACTAGCGCCGAGTCGTCGGACTCGTCGTACGACGTGAACGTTCCCGTCGTCGCGCCCGTCTCCGTCACGGTGAGCAGCTGCCTGGCGGGGTCGCCGGACGGCCACGTTGGGACGCTGTCGTTGTTTGCGTCCAGGGCGACGACTGGGGTGCCCGTGCTCTGCGCGTCCACGTTGAGCTCGAGGCGGCAGTCCGCGCAGGCCAGGTCGCCCAGGCTGCCCGAGACGTCCGGCACGTTGGTCCCCTGCGACGCGCCGTTCTCGTCAAAGGCGAGGTAGTAGACGGCCGAGCTGCCGGCCCTCTCGGCCGTGTCGTCCGAGGCGTCCACGACGTCCCACGTCCACGAGTCCTGGTCGGTCGGGTCTATGTCGAGCCACGTGTCCGTTACCGTAAAGTGGACCTCGGCGCCGCGCGGGTACGTCGAGCGGTCCAGCGAGAGCGAGGAGAGGTCGTCGACCTCGTCATAGTTTAGCGTGACGGACTGGGTGCCGCCCCCGCGGTTGTACTGGACGACGACGTTGCCCGTGGGGTTGAAGTCGTAGAGCTGGACGAACGGCCATATGCCGGCCACGGCGACGGCGTTGGCCTGGGTTGCCTCCTCTATGCTCTGGCCGAACTTTTGGCCGTTGTTGATCGCCTTTGGCTCGCGGACGACGTTGAGGGCCGTCGTGCCCACGTTGTGCGTGGCGTCGGCCGTCGGCACGTCGGCAAACGCCTGCGTGACGTCGGCGCCGGCCGCGCAGCTCGTCGCCTGCGGGGTCGTCGACGTCCTGGCGCCGGAGGCCACGACTATGTCGGCCTTGTAGAACGGGAAGGCGACGGCTATGGCGTCAGAAAAGTAGCCCACGTTGCGGTCGCCGAGCGCCTCCTGGAAGACGCCCTCGGCCTGCGAGGGCGTGCATATCGTGCCAAAGTCAAGGCCCTTGCCGGCCGAGCCCACGGAGGCCGTCGTCACCGTGACGGCCGCGCCGTCCTTGTCCGGGCGCGTCTCGGTCGTGACCGTGGCGTCGGCCACCAGCGCGTGGTCGATGTCTGCGACATAGCCGTACCACTTGCCGTCCGTCGCCTGGACCATGCGGAGCTTGTTGCTGTTTATCGTGACGTCGGGCTCTCCCTTTGCCTCGTTGGTCTCGTCGATGTCGGGGTCTATGATGACTATCTCGACGACCTGCGCGCCGGCAAAGTAGTTGTTGAACGTGGAGGACTCTGCCGAGACCGAGAGGTTGGGGTTTGACTGCTGGGCCATCGCCGGGATAGCCGGCGGGAAGGCGAAGGTGACCCCGCCGGCGACCATGATCGCCATGAGGAGGACGCTTGTAGCCTTGCCAGCTGTTGTCGCCATTCTACGCGCTGGGGTTGGGGATGTGTGTATTTAAGCATGACGGACGTTCCGTCCGGATTCGGCCCCGCCCCCGCGCGCCAGGCCCGCCGCGGCGATCGCAGGAAGTCCCACAAGACCTGCCGGGCGCCCGGCGCCGAGTCGGCAGAATCGCGCCGGGGGCCGCGCCGGGGGCCGCGCCGGGGGCCGCGCCTAGCCGCCCGCCAGCGCCGCGAGCCCTGCGACTGAGCCCACGG
>JAPPPQ010000054.1 GCA_028817435.1 Deltaproteobacteria bacterium | reverse complement strand
TCTCCAGGGGTCTGCTGGTCTTCAGTGGTTTCCCTTAGTCTCCAGGGGTCTCTGCTGGTGTCCAGTTGTCTTGCCTGGTCTCCAGGGGTCTCTCTGATGGTCTCACTTGGTATCCAGGGGTGTCTGCTGGTCTCCAAGGGTCTGTGCTGGTCTCCAGGAGTCTGTGCTGGTCTCTAGTGGTGATCCTTGGTCTCCATGGGTCCCTGCTTGGTCTCCATTGTTCCTGCCTGGTCTGCAGGGATCTCCCTTGTTCTCCAGGGGTCTCTGCTGGTCTTCAGTGGTTTCTCTTAGTCTCCAGGGGTCTCTGCTGGTGTTGAGTTGTCTCGCCTGGTCTCCAGGGGTCTCTGATGGTTACACTTGGTATCCAGGGGTGTCTGCTGGTCTCTGTTGGTCTTCCTTGGTCTCCATGGGTCTCTGCTTAGTCTCCATTGTTCCTGCCTGGTCTGCAAGAATCTCTTGTTCTCGGGGGTCTGTGCTGGTCTTCAGTGGTTTTCCTTAGTCTCTAGGGGTCTCTGCTGGTGTTCAGTTGTCTGCCTGGTCTCCAGGGGTCTCTCTGATGGTCTCGCTTGGTCTCCAGAGGTGTTTACTGGTCTTACTTGGATCAAAGAATGCTAGTTGGATTAATCAGGTTCTAATTGGGTTAATCAGGTGCTAATTGCTTGGTCTCCTGGGGTCTGTGCTGGTCTCCATTGGTCTTCTTGGTCTCCATGGGTCTCTCCTTGGTCTCTATTGTTCCTGCCTGGTCTCCTGGGATCTCCCTTGGTATCCAGGGATCTCTGGTGGTCTTCAGTGGTTTCCCTTAGTCTCCAGGGGTCTCTGGTGGTCTTCCTTGGTCTCCATGGGTCTCTGCTTGGTCTCCATTGTTCCTGCCTGGTCTCCAGGGATCTCCCTTTGTCTCCAGGGGTCTCTGCTGGTCTTTAGTAGTTTCCTTCAGTCTCCAGGGGTCTCTGCTGTTGTCCAGTTGTCTCGCTTGGTCTCCAGGGGTCTCTCTGATGGTCTCACTTGGTCTCTAGGGGTGTCTGCTGGTCTTCCTTGGTCTTCAGGGGTCTGTGCTGGTCTCTCTCGGCCTCCAATGGTCTCTGCTGATCTCACCTGATCTCCATTGGTCTCCAGAGGTCGGAGCTGCCCTGGGAGCTTGGCTTTTCCCCGCCCCATTCAGGCCAGCAGGGTTGGCAGTGTCAGAGTCATGTCCTGTCGTGGAGATGGGACCAGTTAAGTCTGCCATGGTGTGTTCAGGTGTACACGTTAGACACATTATTGAAGGACACCATCTGATTACTGGTTCCAAAATAGAGGTACTGTTTCTCGCACACACAAACATGTAGGGTACAGTGACAAAACTTACCAAGACTCATTACCTGGATTTGAAAGTGTGCAATCTTCCTTAGATGTCTCCCTGGTAAGGTCTTGTTTGAAATCAGATTAAAATCAGAAATTATACATCAGATGATATCAGTCATTATTGTAGCATTCCTTAGATGTCTCCCTGGCAAGGTCTTGTTTTGAATCAGATTGAAATCAGAAATTCATATCGGATGATATCAGCCATTATTATAGCATGATGCATGCGTGATGCAAGCACGTAACATATATACACATACTGAGAATACATATGGGTATAGGAGAATATAATTGTCAATAAATGAGAACACAATGCTATTCAGCTATTAAGCTCTTTGACAAGGGACAGGAACAGTCCTTCAGCTGTTAAGCTCTTTGACATAAGGGGCAGGGAACAGTCCTTCCATGCCATTGCATGTCCCCCTCCACCAGTCCTCGTTACACTTGTCTATGACTGTGATGATATCACCCTTCTTTAGACGTAGCTCGTCCTCTTCCAGGGGCTCAAAGTCAAATGCAGCCACCACCACTGGGACCATGTCTCTGAGATAGATGATCTGTGCGTGGCTGACTGAGGATGTACGATGGTGGTGCACCAGCTCATTGAGAGAATTAAACCTCACCAACCAAAGGAAGTACTTGCCGGCACTATCACGAAACACCTTGAAGTGCGTTACCCCACCACCAAATTTTACAGAGAGGGTGAAACATCCTGGTGTGCTCTCGCTATCTCTTATGAGGAAAGCGCCATCATGGGGCTGTCCGCCTAAGATATCCTCTGCCTTAGCCCTAGTGATACGACCATAGTACCACTCATTTGGCTTCATCTGTACGTAATTTTTGGGAATTAATCCATCCTTGCCATCCTGTTGTGCTTTGAACCAGTTTTTTTCCGCATCTGCATTGATTACCAAGATCGAGCCTTTATTGAAAGACAACTCGTCATGAGCAGTTGCATGAAAGTCATATAGTGCCACTGCCTCCATATTGTACAGTTATTATAGGCAAACACAGACAGAAAAGTGATTGAAATGTGTCGGTCTATCCCGGGATCGGGAGCTGACTGTGAAAAGTGGGGGAAGGAAGGAGGTGAGGACCTGTGAGAGTAAGAGGGAACTGAAAAGCGACATCAAACTCTATATACATGTATACATGTGTAAAACACAAACCTATTATGACA
>JAPPPQ010000043.1 GCA_028817435.1 Deltaproteobacteria bacterium | reverse complement strand
GTTGGGGCTGCGGTCCATAGTGCCGCGCGTCCGCCACTGGATCCATTTAAACCCTCCCGCGTAATGCCGGCGCGAGGCGCCCTCCGAGGGCGCGCCGGCGGCCCGCAGGCTGCCGGGCAAGAGTTCGCGGGAGCCTTGCGGCCCTCTTGGACAGGCGGGCGCATCCAGGGCACGCTGCCCTGCCAAAGCCACGCCCCCGGAGCAAGGCATTGGACACGCAAGGCACGACGGCGCCCATGGACTTTTTCTCGCCGCTCTAGGTAAGATTCCCGCCGTGCCCTAGGCACACGGGGTGGCCATAATTCACCCAATGATCTATATTTTGGCACCACTTTGCTTATAGATCACCGCCTGTAGCCAGAGGCAGTGTGGCACGGCTACAGGTCCGCCGCGCGCCGTGCGGGCCGCTCGGGCAGGCGTGGAACGCCAGGGTCGACGACTGGATAGAGGACGGCTCTAGGATCGTCAGGCTTGACGAGGAGTACAGGCGCCACTATCGCGAAAAGATCTGCCCAAAGTGCACGCCAGAAGAGCAGGTGCGCCGCAGGTGCGCTGCGCTCACAGAAGGGTGCAGCACGCTGTCGTGCTCGCACATGAACCGCGCGTTCTACTCGAAGCACAAAAAGATCATAGACGCGCACCAGGCCTCGCACCCGCTGCTGGTGAGAATTGGCCTGAACGCGGAGCTCGACGAGGCGCGACGGGAAGGCGGGCGCCGGGGGCAGGCCGGCTAGGCGCCTGGGCTTTTGTCCTTGTGTGATCCCTGTCAAACTACTTGTTACGGCGCCCGGGCTTTTCACGGCCCGCGATGTGCTCAAACAGACCCTCGAGCATCTCCGCCGAGGCGTGCGCCCTACACTCTGGCACCTGGTGTCCTCGGGCAAGTGGGGGGCGGCGCAGCCCTAGGCGCGCTTGTCTTGTAGGTTCTCCCGGTGCCGGCGGCGGCCTAGGCCGATCTTGCCTGCGTGGATTTTTGCGGGAAAACGGCAAGTTCTCCACTCCAAATGTGGCGGGACAAGAGGCCGCAGGGCACTCCGAGTCCCAGGGCCACGCGCGAATAATGGAATAGAATGCGCGGGGGTCGCATGCCCAGGGCCCCTAGCAACCCCCTGCAAGTGAGGCGGATGGAGGCCTGCGAGGCTAATGCTCGCCAACCCTGTCACGTAACAAAATAAAAAATAAAAAAACAATGGCTGTTGGCGGCGCCGGCGCCGGCGCCGATAATGGGGGTAATGGGGGCATCGATGCCCAATTATTCTAATCAACCCCCTGGCCGCAGCGGCTCTACTGGCTAGCGCGGTTTTTCATGTCCGCATCATAGTCGGGGTTGTTCGGGTTTTTCACGTCCCCTCTCTGGTTCTTTGCCATTCACATCACCTCCTTTTGGCAAGAGGTTCCAAAAGGGCGTTGTATAAAAACATTTTTCCAGATTTGCGCGTGGCGCCTGTGCACGCCAAAGGCTGGCTCGGATGCCTCCCGGAGTCACGGGCAGGGCCGGCTGTAGGGAACGGCAGGCAGTTCTCGACAGGGAGCCGGCGCTGTGGGGGCGTGCCCGCCCGGGGCGCATGAAATAAATGGTTGTCCCCAAGAGCGCGCAGCATGAGCGGCGCGGGCGCCCTTGTGTGCAAGTACGGTCACGGGAGGCTAGTGAGGAATCCCCTCAAACAGGCCCACGTCTGCGGTGAGTGCGGCTATATGGTATCCGACGAGGACATCATGCGCGGAAACATCCCGTAGCAGCGGCACCGTCGACACGGCGCAGTGTCGAGGCCATGCTGGCTAGAAAAAGTCATTGGGCGCGACCGCGCCACGGATGACTAAGGCTTGAGTTAAAGACGCGCATCGGCAAGGGCAGTTCAGCCCAAATGCGCCTGCCTGTCCAGTAAGGCCGCAACGCTCCCAAGAGCCTGTGCCCGGCAGGCTAGATCCTGTTCCAGTACAAAAAGTCGTCCAGGCCGCTCTCCGTGTCCTGCATGAGCTCGTCCATTTGCATTTCGCCAAGTACTATGCCCCCGTCAAAGACGCCGGGCTCCTCGCTAGTGTGTCCCGACAGGTCAACGTATATGGCGTGAATCGCGTTGGTGGCCGGAAGACCGAGCTCGGAGCACATCCCCGCAAGGCGACCCTCCTTGCCCCACTCCCTAAGCCTCTTGCGCTTTATGCGGCGCGCGTCGTGCTGCGCGTTTGCGCTGACCTCGATGACAAACGTGTGGCCCTCAAAGGTGAACACCAGGTCGATCTCTCCCTCTAGGGAGCCGTCGAGCCTGAGCACTGGGTGGTTCTTGGCCACCAAGGTGAGCCCTATCTGCTCTAGGACATCCCTCACATCTTCCTCCTCCATGCTCACGCGCGCCCGCAGCGCGTGTGTCCCTTTAAGCCAACCTGCGCAATTATGCGGCCGCGCGCCTGCGCCATTGCGGAATCCGACTCTTGGGTCACCAGGGTGTCTTCCAGCTGGCGCATCGGGGTCGCCGTGCAGACGCCCGCTATGCGCCGGCCGCGGCGCCATCGGATCTGTGTGTCCCGACTAGCCCCCCAAACTCGTCCATCATGGCCGCCCTGGCTCTCCTTA
>JAPPPQ010000042.1 GCA_028817435.1 Deltaproteobacteria bacterium | reverse complement strand
GAGGAGAATGGTCGATTTTGGAAAGGTGTGGGCATGCTGTCCGATTTCCGCTTTGAATCTGGCGTTCCTTCGGATTATTCAAGTTTCTTCGAAACCCTCGATTCTATAGGTGACTTCTCTTTCGATTCGAACAAGAAGTACGCATAAATCGCCATCAGAAAGAAAAAATCCCACGCGACTGATTAGTCGCGCACGACTTCCAGCCGGAAGCAGCGTTTGATGGGGTGAGAGGGTTTGCCTTTTGATGGGCGCGGCGAGGCGCACCTCAAAAGCATCGATGGATTTAGAAGTTGCGCCAGGCGACAGATTCGAGCAGGAAAGTTTCATTTATCCCGCCCGAGCGCCTTCTCTATGATGTCAAAAACCACATCGAAATGCTTAAAGTTAGCGGGAGTCCCGTGCTCGCAAAGCCAATCGCAGAGATTGGTCTTCTCGTCTTCGTTGACAGACCATTTTTCGGGGATATTCTCTTCCTGTCCCCGCTTCGTCATTGAATGCGATGCCGTAATATCGATGTACGCCAGTTTGTTTTGGCGCGCCCTTTCCAGAGTTGCCTTTTCAAACAGGTTCTCGATACCTTCTTTCAGCGGGTGGTCTTCCCGCATGGGAATTCTCCGTCTGGACATTTTTCCTTTATCGCAAGCATCGAAATTTCGATTGTCGCAGTCGTAAAGCAACACCACTTTGGACGGCGTTACAGTATCAGGAAATTTGTTGAGTTTCCAAATATTCGTGAGACCACCTGAACCTCCGGTGTCTTTCAGTTCAACCATCTCAAGTACAGATGTTTTACCAAGCAAACCGGCGGCTGTTTGCAAGTATTTTATGTCCGTTTTGCCTTCCACAAAGACAACCGGTTTCCGGGCGTTCTTAATTGCATCGTTTACATCATTCTCGAACCGATTCGTTTCGGTGAAATACCGATAAGCACTGCCAAACTCGCTGAATTCCTCAGGGCTAATCGGCCGCCCCTCAGGCAACCGATACAGAGCAAAGCCATCCTCCCCGAAAGTATTTTCCATTCCGAGAACGAAGAGCGGTGAGTGTGTTGTAACGATGAACTGTACCCGCGGAAACATCTGAATCAATTCAGGAAGCACTTCGTGTTGATGAATCGCGTGCAGATGCAAATCGATTTCATCCACGACCACGATGCCACGAACATTCTCAACCCTGGTGAACGGGGTCCGGGATAAATCAAAGTCCCGCAAAATAGACAAAAACAGATTCAGTAATGCCGTTTGGCCGCTGGATAATTGGAAAATGTTGGGAACAATAGCCCGATTGCCTCTCATTAAGGAAACGAACCTGTTCTGCCTTTGACCAATTCTGAATCTCAATTCTTCACCAACGCGAAAAACGATTCGAACCATATCAAGAACAGCCTTATAAATATCGGTAGCCACACCTTTATGCCCACCCACAACTGGCAAAGGGACTTTTTTGGGATTCCCCATTTCGTCTTTCACATCCATGGGGACTTGTAGAGTACGAGTCTCAAAGGCAAGCTGGTCGAATAAGACCTCAAACAACCAATTTTTGTTGTCGTGTAAAGGCGAGTGGCAGATGATTTTGCGGTTAGCGTAGCCTTCAATATGCCTTAAGTCCATATGATGCGCTTTGGACCTTAAGTTGAACTCGTTTAACCATGCGGGCTCCTCAAATCTGTTATGAGGAAAATAAAGGATGATGTTCCCATCGAAAATTTCCCGTACATACCGCCGATAGCTACTGCGCCGACGATTAGTCAAATTTCTCCCGATAACGCTTGCGTCTTCTGACATCGAATCCCATAAGCCGTCCATACCGCCCCCAACCCAACCGTCGGGTTTCGCGGGGAACTCTTTCTTGTTCCTGTACAGTTGCAGTTCTTCAAATTTCAACCCCCTTTCGAAGTCGGTCTGCACCCAGTAGTATTCCTTTCCATATCGGATATAAGAAGGGGACATAAATTTATACACTTTCCCCTGCTCGACCTCGCTGTTCTCCGGATAGATTACTCCTTGCGCCATCATCAACGCATCGACAATATGCGACAAGAAAATGCTCTTCCCCGAACCGTTCTCGCCGACCAGCAAAATCGGTTTGGGATTCTCGTCCCTATCGGTGAACGGGAAGGTAATATCAACATGGTCAATCGGACCATAGTTTCGAATCTGGATTCTTTCTGCGTACATGGTTTTTTACTCCCCCACCACAAAAACGGCCGGATCAGCGAGATGAGGCGCCATTTTCCCGACTCGGTCATGGTCGCTGGGCGGTTTTTTCGGCGGTGTCAGCGGTGATTTTGCGGATGGGTTTACCGGAGATGTCGGGAAAATTCGGCTATGTGGGTGTAATAATACGATTTTTTGAGTTTGATTTCCAGTTTGTGAATCTTCCCGGCAATATCCCCGTGAACAGGTTCAAACACATTTGAGACATATGTAGCCCAAAAATGTCGGGTAGCCTCGCAGTTTTTCCATCTACAGAAAACCGGAGGCCACCCGATGCAGATAGAGAGTTTGCGGGTCAAATCATACCGCAGTTGGAAAGTCGACGAGGTGTCCGGGCCGGTGGCGCGAGAGCGCCTGGCACCGCAATTGTTTGGAGCGTCTTTGCTCCAAACCTTTCATCTTGCGCGAAAATCCGCTTCCGGCGAATTTTTCCCGCTGGGCCTGCCCCGCCCACGAGCGGGGGATGGCAAATTTTCCGACTCGACGATGCCGGTTTGAATCGCCGGCCGTTGCCCACCCGCGACTCCGGCGGCAGTCGGAGTCCAGTTTCGATGTGGGCTTGACAAATTAATTCGGCAGTTTATGTTTCCCATCATGTGCGCCGATGCCGCAACCTACCGCTTGACGCAAACTGCTGATTCCGTGCGTTCCGGCAGGAATGGCGTTAACGGCGCAGACGAAGCGAAAGATGAGTTTTGCGTGGGCTGGCGTGATGAATCAAGTTTTGCCAACCCGCAACGCAACACTCGAAATCAACCTAACGGGTCAAAAAGTGACCCAGGAGAAAGCAATGTCCAACCTTATCAGTGGTGAAACCGTCAATTCGCGCATCAGCACCGAAACCGTCGCGGAATCGGTCTTGAGTGCGTTGGGAAATGCGCCCGCTTATTTATCCGAAATTGCACAAATGATTCCGGTTTTAATTGGCGGGACGCTTCTGTCCATTGGTGGTTTTTCCTTGATTTCTGTATCCATTGGTCGTATCAACGCTATCTATAAATCGCGGAACAAGGGAAAGGTATTCTACAAATTTCGTGTGAAAGAGAACGAACGACCGGTACATACTTGCTCCAAAACAAAGGTAGGGAATCAACTGGTTGTCGAGAAAGTAACCTATTACTCTGTCACTCCCGAATTTACCGTCACAAATCTGTCTGATTTTAAGTGGAAAATTCAGAAAATGTGCGTTGCTCGATTGCCCTGGATGAAATTCATTAGGGTCTCTATTTTCGGATGCAATAAAGAATGCAAAACCAAGAAACTAAAAGTCATCCGGGAACTTCTATTTGACAATGGCGACCATCTTCAAAGCAACGATGGTTGCCGCCCAACACCAATCAGCAGCGCTTTATATTGCCGCGATTGGAAACTTCCCGTGGAGACTGGAGATGAGCACACCATTTATGCGGCTAATATCTTATCGGTTATGTTTCTGTATCATAACGCGACTAAAAGGATTGGCTGGCTGAAAGCGTATATCGATTCTAAACGATATTACTGGGTTGCCATGATGAACGACCACGAGTGCCTGGTAGGCGACAGGGCGGAATGCATCGGGAAGGAAATGCGGTCGAGGCGTAAATCATGAAATGCATGCTCGAAAGTTATCTCCATTTGCTCCGCCACCGCGCCGCCAAGAAGGGATTCATTCAGCCACACGCTCGCAATTTTTTGGGCAGGTGTCAGCGTCTTTTCTTTCCCGCCGCGCTACTGCAAAAGTCGCGCTGGACACCGGGGCGAGCCCCCGGCATGGCGGTAAAAGTTGCCGTCCGTTTGTGCTATATTTCGCCATCCGTAAATCCACCGCTCGGAAAATCGACATGAATATTTCAGCTATCATTTTCGCCTTCGCCACCGCGCTTTTTGCCGCCGCCGCTTTTGCCGACCATAACCGCACTGATGAGCGGGGGCGGAAACAGGGGCATTGGACGGAATTTCCCGAGCAAGAAGATTTGCTGTCGATGGAGGGCAATTATGTCGACGGCAGGGAGGACGGTAATTGGATTTGGCAGTGGGCGAGCGGCAAAGTGTCAGAAGGCCCCATGAAGAACGGCAAACGGCACGGCTATTGGGTTTTGCGGTTTGCCGACGGCCAAGTGCAGAAAGGCCCCTATGTCAACGGTAAACAGCACGGTGAGTGGGTTACACAATTTGCTGATGGCGATGCGCATGAAGGCCCCATGGTGGCTGGAAAACGACACGGCAAGTGGGTTGGACGGTCTCCCGCTGGCGATGTGCGTGAAATCCCATATGTGAACGGCAAGAGGCACGGCAAGGAAATTTGGCGGTTTCCCAATGGCTTTGTGTGGGAAATTCCATATAAGCATGGCAAGGAGCATGGTAAGTCAATTATGCGGGATGCCGCTGGCGATGTGCGTGAAACTTCATACAAGGAGGGCGAGATACACGGCAAGGAAATCGTGCGGTTTGACGATGGCGATGTGCGTGAAACCTCATACAAGGATGGTGTGCGTCAGGAGGAAATTCGGTGGTATGCAAGTGGTGGCGCGGTAAAAACCATATATAATCGAGAAGCCATGCCGGATACAGACGATGAGAAATATTCTGGCGATGACGGATTTGATAAGTGGTTTGCTGACCAAAAGGCGTGGGAGAAGCGGAACGTCCTGGTTATCGCTGTCGGGCCCGAGCCGGTTATCGCCGACTTTGACGATGTGGATGAGTGGCGGGAAGTGCACGAAGAGTGGGCTGAGCGCAAAGACACCTGGGAAAAGCAGCAAAACACGGCATCGGCAAGCGGCGACGCCGGAAACTGACAACCGCTTGCCGTTTTGGCAGGCATTCGCGGAGAAATGACATGAAAGACGCAGAAAGTTTTGGCAAAATGAATCGATACAGTCGAGAAATTTGCATACTAAAGTCGGCAATAGACCTTATTGAGGGCTATGTGAATCGTTCTGTCTGCTTTATTCCCAGCATCGACCCGATTACACAAATTCGCCCTAATGGCACGATTGAAATGAAGTATTTCTATATCTTAGTGTTGGAATTAATTTCCTACATCAAGAGCAAAGAGTTGCACATCAAGAAAAAGAGCCTATTAATGCTCCTGAAAGATGTGTCCCGAGACCCGCAACTCAAAAGCGATCGCCCGAACACCGATAGATTGAGAAAATCCACTGACGCATTCATCCAATGGCTCCAATTTGAGTTTGAGCATGGGGCGTGGGAGATGGACAGCGTGGACATCGAAAAGCCGATAAAAATGTCCAGACACGATGCGCTCTATCTAATCGGAAATCGATGTAAACACATACTTCCAAGGTCAGATGCTATTCTCCGAAAACTGCGCGAGATATACAGGGAAAATGAAATAGACGGCAAGCACGAAACAGATGACATGCTTCTGCAACAAATCGACGTCTGGCTGATGGGCGATTTTGACGCTTATCACTTCACGAAAGTATGTGAATTAAGCGCCGATGTCTATTATGGAATAGTCGAGTATGTGGAATCTCTGCCAAGAGAAACTGCATTGCATATCACCGGACTGCCTATTTACAGGTGTCCGGATGGCTTAGATTACGGCGATGAAACGAAGGATGAGTACAGTTCTTTGCTCCATAGTGTTGGAAGAAAATTTATTCCAAAGAACATAAAAACCTGCGAAAGCCTGCAGAAAAAGTATTAGAAACGCGGCAAGTTGAAACAGCCGGCATCGGGGATTATTCTCGCGCCATCGGCGCATGGAGTCCCCGATGTCCGGCTTACTCTTGCGCCGGTCGCCGAAATAATTTTCGTCCGCATCGGACTGCGCCGACACCATTGTTGGTTCCGCTACGACGAGTGAAATTTCCATTTTTCGCGCTCTTGCGCCCACCGGCTGTGGCAAACATGGCTGGAATTCGCCCCACAACACCTACCAGCGAAAATAACGCGGATGCGGTTGACAACGCCGCCGGAATTTGTATTATCCCTATTGCCACAATTGGGGTAAGCCCGCATTAGCCGGGTTACCTGCTAAATACCATAGCCGTAGAACCCGGCGGATTGATCCCCGCCGCGCGAATAGGCAGGGCTTTCACTGTTTATCCTGATTGTGGCAACGGCCCGGCGCCGCCGTTGCGCCGGATGATTTCGACCATCAACCGGGGGAAACATGTCCACAATCACACCATCGGCTCTGAAATGCGCCGCTGTCTTGCTCACGGCGTTCGCTTTCACCGCTTGCACCAGTCCGCCGCCGCAAGCGACCGGATACCAGAAAACCGAATTGCTCATCTTGGCCAGTGCTGCTGCCATTGTCACTTTGAGTAGCGGCAGTAGCGGCAGTAAAAGTGTGGCCAGCCCCGGCCCAACTCCTACCAACATCGACCGCGCACCGGCTTACGCGCCGGGCAGTACGCATGAATCTTATCGACTCGGCGATACCGATTCGTTTTACATGGCCGATTGCACTGGGGCGCAGTGTTACCGCGATTCTGATGGCGAACTGGCTGATGTTCGAGAATCGACAGAGTTGGTCTACCCCAACGGTTTCACTTTCCGGCGAAGCCGCATCCAGGGACCATCCACACGCACTGGTGACCCGACATTATCCGTACGGTTGCCACCGCGAGATGTGCGCCAAGCATGGCGCGACGGATGGACCGGTGATGGCGTGAACATACTCATCGTCGATGCATTCGAAGCACCGCGTGCTCTCTGCTGCGCCAACAACGGCATTAGCGGCTACACAGCTTTTATGTCAGCGCGCCAAATCGCGCCGGATGCCACATACTACACAACCGAATCCGGTGTCGGACTCCCGGAATATCGACAGCGTCTTACCTATACTGGCATCGTGTATGACGCAACCAGAACGCGTATCGACTCCGCATCCACCAAATTTCATGTCGTCAATCATAATCCCGGCCTCATTTCATCTGAAATGTCACCGACCCGCGGAGCACCCACCCAAGAGGAGTTGGACCGCGCGGCCAGACACCCAGCTTTCCGCGATTTGCTCAGTAGTAACCAAATTCATGACACTGCCGATGCAGTCATCACCAAAGCCGCCGGCAACGAAGGGGTCGATGCTGGGTATTTTGCCGACAATGTGGCGCTCGCTATGCACCAAGACACCGCTCCGCGCACGCTGATTGTCGGCGGGTTGGAGAACGCGGGGAACGCGCGTATCGCGCGTATCGCCGATAACAGTAACCACGCTGGCGACAATGTGGAAATCCAAAGCCGATTCTTGGTCGAGGACCACTTTGGTCCGTACAGAGGAACGACGTATTTATGCGATGCGGCTGTCCCGGCGGCAACCGACTGCCGCAACCGGCAACGCCTCGAAGGAGTGTATTTCGCCGCCCGCGGAACATCTATCGCCGCCCCGCGCGTGGCCGGCTTCGCCGCGTTAGTGCGCGACAAATTCCCCAACTT
>JAPPPQ010000008.1 GCA_028817435.1 Deltaproteobacteria bacterium | reverse complement strand
GCGGCGCGGGCGCGGGAATGCAGCACAGCCTCAGCGGCGAAATCGCCTACGGCGTAGCGCTGCGCTACTTCGGCCGCAGCGACGCCAGCCGCGCCGCCCTGCTCACTCCCTACGGCCGCTTCAATCTCGGCACCGCCGATTCCCGCTGGGCCGCGGGCCTGCGCCTCGCCAACTCCCGCGGCCTGCAACTCGGCCTGGAAGCCGGCCTCGACCTCCACACCAGCTACGACCTGCTCCTCACCGGCCGCCTGCACTTCTAATCTCGCCCCGTCCCCAGCGCGCCCGCGCGCCGGCGAGGGGCTAGACTGCCGCCGTGACCGAAGATCGCGCAGAGCGGCCGGAGCTTTTCCTCGTCTCGGACGGCACCGGCGAGACCGCGGGCCATGCGGTGCTGGCCGCGGCTACGCAGTTTCAGACGCGCTTCCGCGTGCACACCTTTGGCGATGTCCGCCACGAGGCCACACTGCGGCGCATTGTGGAGCGCGCGGCGCTGGCGCGGGGCCTCATCGTCTTCACCCTGGTGAACGAGTCGCTCACCCAGGAATTGCGCAGGCTCGCCACGGAGAAGGGCGTGCCCGTGGTAGATCTGCTCGGGCCGCTGATTTCGGCTGCAGCAAAGCGCTACGGGTTGATGCCGCAGTTTCGCCCCGGCCTGCTGCACTCGTTCAGCGAGGATTACTTTCAGCGCGTCGAGGCAGTGGAGTTCGCCGTGCACCACGACGACGGCGCAAACCTGCACTCGCTGTTCCAGGCCGATATCGTGCTGGTGGGCGTGTCGCGCACCGGCAAGACTCCGCTCTCCATGTATCTGGCGCAGCGCGGCTACCGCACCGGCAATGTTCCCATCGTGCCGGGTATTGAGCCGCCGCGCGAGCTTCTCGAAATTGATCCCGCCAAGGTGGTGGGCATGGTGGTGGACGCCTCGACGCTGCTTGATATTCGCCGCGCGCGCATGCGCCAGCTTCACGCGCCGCCTTACCTCACCTACGCCGATGCCGATGCGCTGCGCGACGAGCTGCGCCGGGCGCGCCGGTTGTTCAGCACCCAGGGCTGGCGCTGCATGGATGTGACCGGCCGCGCCGTTGAGGAAAACGCGGCGCGGGTAATTGAGCACATTCAGTTCGGGCAGGCGCGCGATTGATGCGCGTCTTTGCCACCCGCGCGCTGCCGGGCCGCGCCCTGGAGCACTTGGCCGGCGAAGTGCGGCTCGAGGTATGGCCGGGCGCAGGGACTCCGCCGCGCGCCGAACTGCTGCGCCGCGCGGCCAAACTCGATGGCCTGCTGTGCACCCTCAGCGACGGCGTGGACGCGGATTGCATCGCCGCCGCCCCCTCGCTGCGCGCAATTTCGAGCTGCTCGGTGGGCACAGACCATGTGGATTTGGCCGCGGCCAGCGCCCGCGGCATTCCCGTCGGCCACACCCCCGGCGTGCTGGCGGAAACCACGGCAGATTTGGCCTTCGCGCTGCTGATGGCGGCGGCGCGGCGGCTGGTGGAAGCCGACCGCTTTGTGCGCGAAGGCGCGTGGCGCGATTGGCAGCCCGGCCTGTTGTTGGGGCGCGATGTGCACGGCGCTACTCTGGGCGTAATTGGACTCGGCGCAGTGGGCCAAGCCGTGGCGCGCCGCGCAACGGGCTTCGGCATGAAAGTGCTGGGCTGGAGCCGCAGCGGCCGCCGCATTGGGGGAATTGAAATCGTGGAACTCGCAGACCTGTTGCGGCGTTCGGACTTCGTAAGCCTGCATGTGGCGCTCGCGCCCGAAACCCGCGGGCTTATCGGCCGCGCCGAGCTGGGCCTGCTGCGCCCCGGCGCAGTGCTGGTGAACACGGCCCGGGGCGGGCTGGTGGATGAAGCGGCGCTGGCCGAGTCGCTGGCCGGGGGCAGGCTCGCGGCGGCGGCGCTGGATGTCTTCGAGCGCGAGCCGCTGCCCAAGGACGATCCGCTGCTTGCCGCGCCGAACCTGGTGCTGGCGCCGCACATTGGCAGCGCCAGTGTGGCCACGCGGGTGCGCATGGCAGAACTCAGCGTGCAAAATCTGCTGGCCGGCCTGCGCGGCGAGCCGCTGCCGCACTGCGCAAACCCGGAGTTTGCGAAATTTGCGAAACCCCTAAGGAGGTAAAACCCGATGCGAAACCAAATCGCCCTGTCCCTGGCCGTGCTGCTCGCCTTTGCGGCGGGCTGCTCGCTGTTCGAGCCCTCGCCTTCGGCGCGGTTGGAGAAGCTGGTGGAAAGCCACTTCGACTCGGTGCTGGAGCTGAACCCCACCTTCGCCACCGCGCTGGGCGACCACCGCTACGACGACCGGCTCGCCAACGACATCGGCCCGGAGCACCGCCGGGAATCGCTTGCGCTGGCAGAGCGCTCGCTGGCGGCGGCCCGCGAGATTCCCCGCGACGCGCTCAGCGGGCAGGACCTGCTCAGTTACGATGCCTTTGTGCTGCAGCTCGAGCTGGCAATCGAAGGCGCTTCCCATCCGCAGCACCTGCTGCCGATTTCGCAAATGTTCAGCACGCCCAATTACTTTGCGCAGATGGGTTCCGGCGCAAGCGTGCATCCTTTCCGCAGCGTGCAGGATTACGACAACTTCCGGGCGCGCATGGGGGATTTTTCCACCTGGGTGGACCAGGCCATCGCCAATCTGCGCGAGGGCATGGAGCGCGGCATTGTGCATCCCCGCGTCGTGGTGGAAAAGGCGCTGCCGCAAATTGAAGCGCACGCCGGGGAAGATCTGTCGCAGAGCATCTTCCGCCGCCCGCTTGCGAAGCTGCCCGAGGGGCTCTCCGGCGAGGAGGCCAGCGCACTTACGCAGCGCTACGAGGCGAGCATCCGCGAAATTGCGGCGCCGGCCTACGCCCGGTTGCGCGATTTCATCCGGGGCGAGTATTTGCCCGCGGCGCGGCAGACCGTCGGCCTGGGCGAGCTGCCCGGCGGCCAGGGCTGGTATGCATTCCGGCTGCGCGAGACCACCACCATGGGCCTGAGCGCCGACGAGATTCACGAGCTGGGGCTGCGCGAGGTGGAGCGCATTCGCGCTGAACTGCGCGGCTTGGCGGCGGAACTGGGAGCGCCCGGCGAACTGCCCGCCTTTTACGAGAGCCTGCGCGGCGATTCGCGCTTCCACTTTGAGAGCGAGGAGGCGCTGCTCGAAGCCTACCGCTCTCTGGAGAAGCGCGTTGACGCCGAATTGCCGAAGCTCTTCCGGCGCATTCCCGAGGCGCAATTTGAAATCCGCCCCGTCGAGGCTTTTCGGGCTGCCTCCCACGCCGCGGCTTCTTATATGCGGCCCGCGCCGGATGGCTCGCGCCCCGGAATTTTCTATGTGAACACCTACGACCTGGCCGCGCGCCCCTCCTACCAGGTGGAAGCCATCTATCTGCACGAGGCCATGCCCGGCCACCACTTCCAGATTGCCCTGGCGCAGGAGGTCAAGGGGTTGCCGCGCTTCCGCCGCTACGGCGGCAACACCGCCTACATTGAGGGTTGGGGACTCTATGCCGAAACGCTGGGCGCAGAGCTCGGTATGTTCCGCGATCCCTACCAGCGCATTGGCGCGCTGGTAAACGAGATGTGGCGCGCCTGCCGCCTGGTGGTGGATACCGGCCTGCACGCCCAAGGCTGGAGCCGCGAGCGCGCCATGGACTATATGCTCGCCAACGCGCCGCTGTCGCGCACCGATGTGGTGGCCGAGGTGGAGCGCTACATCGCCATGCCGAGCCAGGCCGTCGCCTACAAGATTGGCCAGCTCAAGTTCAGCGAGCTGCGCCAGCGCGCGGCCGATGCCTTGGGGCCGCGCTTTGATCTGCGCGATTTTCACGCCGCGCTGCTGGAAGACGGCCCGTTGCCCTTGGCCGTGCTGGAATCCAAGCTGGAAGACTGGATCCGCGCGCGCAGTTCCTGAAGCTCAGCCGGCCCGCGCGGCGAGTTCCGCAAAGCGCAGCCGCCGCGCTGCGATGGGCGGGTGTTCCCGCGCGCCGACATAGCGGAGCAGCATGGCGCCCTGTTCGAGTCCGCATGTCTCGAGCCAGTTGGGCCATTGCGCCCCCGGGTTGCGGTGGGCCAGCACAATGCGCACCGCGCCGTCGGTGGAAAGTTCGGCCGTGTGCTTGTTCAAGTGGATGCGGTGGTAGCGGTAGTCGAGAGATTCCATCCAGAAGTTGCCGATCTGCATATTCCAGGTCGTGCAATCGGGCGGCCAAAATTCCACCAGCAGCGCCTGGTCCGGCGCGAGTTGCCAGTGGCTGTTGTGGTAGTAGATGTTCGCATCGCCGCCCGCGCGCTGGCACATTTCCTGATCGTTGGGGGGCAGCTGATTGCTGTGCGCCTGAAAGCGCTGCATCCAGTCCACAAAGAGATTGGCCGTGCCCCGCACAAAGGCGGCGGCGCGCTGCAGCGCGGGTTCCAGCAGTTCGGGTTGCAGGTGGTCGCCGGCGTCCGGGTTGAGGCAGGCGATGCGCAGGCTGGCGGCGGGGCCGTCCCCGCGCCGCTCAAAGGTCTGCCGCACCACAATGGAGGTGCTGTGCGGTTGCAGCGGCAGCCAGTTCGCGCAGTTCGGCGGCCGGTTGCAGGCGGCGGTAATTTCGAAGCCGCCGTCCGGCGCAAAGTGCATCTCGTCCTGGTCGAGCTGCCCCGTCGGCGCCATGGCGCCGTCCTGCTCGTAGCCGCCGCCCTTGCTGCCGAAGCTCAGGTAGTGCGCCGCGCCGCGCCGCCCGCAAATGCGGTATGCGTATGCGCCGCTCACATTGGCGTTGTGGTAGATGTTGTCCGGGTTGTCGTTGCCAATCTTGATCGTTTCGTTGGAGAGCTGAAAGAAGCGCGGATAGCGCGGGTCTGCCGATTCCACATGGCTCTCGAGGCCGGCGCGCAGCAGCCGCGTCAGGTAGCGGAAGCCCTCGGCGCGGCTGCGCGGATCCTCCGGCGTGCCGGGGCGCAGCACCGCTTCGCCGGCGGATTCAAGTGCGCGGCAGAAATCCCGCCACGCCCTGCCGTCGCCGAGACGGCGCAGCGCCTCCTCCCGCTCGTGCTGTGTCATGACCGCTCCTTTTCCGCCGCCGCCGCGGCAATCGCGCAAGGTATAGTGTAGCTGCGGCGCTTCGCGGGAGCGCTCGCAACGAGAAGGAGAGAAAAATGCGAATGCAAATGGCGCAGCAACGGGAACGGGCACCGCAACGGGAACGCGGAGCCGCGGCGGCGCTGCTGGCGCTGGCGGGCGCGGCGGCGCTGGCCTGCGGCGTGGAAGAGCGGGCGCAGCCGGTGGTGAGTATGCCCGCCTCTGCGCCGGAGCCGGCGGCGGACTGGTTTCCCTCGCGCTACGGCGCAGGCGACCGCATCGGCGCGGCGAACCGGCTCTCGCCGGAAATCGTGCGCGCCGCGGCGGGCCTGGTCACCAGCGGGCGCGTCTATGCGCTCGGCATGGAGGTGGCGGCGGACACGCCCGCCTATCCGCCGCGCAGCTACCGCATCGTCATTACGCAGTCCAACGACGGCACTGGCGCCATGCTGGGCAGCAACCACGCCACCGGCAACGACGACCTGGTAATGAGCTATCTCGGCATCGGCTCGCAGATTGACGGGCTGGGCCACCTGGGAATCGGCCACCGCTACTACAACGGCCTGCACGCCAAGGACTTCGTGAATCCCTCCGGCCTCACCCAGCTCGGCGTCGAGTCCATTCCGCCCATCGTAACCAGGGGCGTGCTGCTCAACATGGCGGCGCTGCGCGGCGTGGAGACGGTGCCCGCCGGCACGGCCTACAGCGTGGCGGATATTCAGGCGGCCGCAGCGCGCCAGGGCATTGAGATTCGCAGCGGCGATGTGGTGATCTTCCACTCGGGTTGGCACGCCGTGCGCGAGCGCGATCCCGCACGCTGGGTGCGGGAGCATCCCGGCCCCGGCGTCGCCGCCGCGCAGCATCTCGCCGAGCTCGGCGTCGTCGCCGTCGGTGCGGATTCTGCTGGCCTGGAGGTGATTCCCTTCGAGAATCCCAACCGCCCCTTCGAGGTGCACCAGACCCTGCTCGCAAAGCACGGCGTCTATATTCTCGAGAACATGGTCACCGGCGAGCTGGCCGCCGACGGCGTTCACGAGTTTCTCTTTGTGCTGGGCCAGCCGAAGCTTCGCGGCGCAGTGCAGATGGTGGTGAATCCCATTGCCATCCGCTGAATGGCCGCTGAATGGCTACAACAAATGCGAATCCTGCCCGCCATCCACGGGAATGGCGGCGCCGGTGATGAAGCCCGCGGCTTCGGAGCAGAGAAAGGCGACCACCCGGCCGAAGTCTTCCGGATCGCCGAGCCGTCCCGCGGGCACGCCCTGCGCCATGGCGCGCAGGCGCTCGGCGTCGCCGCCCGCAAGGCTCTGCACCCTCGGTGTATCGTGCAGGCCCGGCAGCACGGAGTTGACGGTGACGCCGTCGGGGGCCACTTCCCGCGCCAGGGTTTTCAGAAATCCCGTGGCGCCCGCCCGCGCCGTGTTCGAGAGGATCAAATTTGCGATGGGTTGCCGCACCGCAATCGAAGTAATGGCGACGACGCGGCCCCAGCCCTGCGCCTGCATTTTCGGCACCGCCTCGCGGCACAGCGCCACCACCGAGAGCAGGTTCAGCGCCAGCGCGCCGGGATAGGCGTCGGTGGGCGTGCCCGCAAAGTCGCCGGGCGGCGGCCCGCCCGCATTGGCTACCAGAATATCGAGTCCGCCAAGGGCCTCCCGCGCCTCCCGCGCAAAGCCCGCCGCGCCTTCGGGCGTCGAGACATCCGCCCGCAGCGCCACAATCCCTTCGCCCCCCGCGGCCACCTCCGCCGCTTCTGCCCGCAGCGCTGAGAGCGCCGCCTCGCGCCGCTCCGCATCCCGCGCGCCGATGGCGACCCGCACGCCTTCCCGCACCAGCGCCCGCGCCGCCCCGAGCCCCAGCCCCGAAGATCCCCCTGCTACCGCAGCCCTGCGCCCCGCAATGCCGAGCTTCATTGATTGCCTCCACGCTGCCGGGTAATCAGGCTAGCAGGTCCAAGCGTGTGGAATCTGCTAATATTGGCCGCCATGTTCACTTGGCTGCAGAAGATTGTGGAAGAGCAGATTCGCGCTATCCAGCCCCGGTGGGGCTGGACGGCGTTGGATTTTCCCTGCGGCGATGGCTGGCTGAGCGCGCTGTTGCAGGAAACGGGGGCTTCGGTGCACGCCTTCGACCTGTTCCCGGAGCGCAGCCGGGCGAAGGGCGTGCGGGCCGGATTTGCCGACATGGCGCAGTCCATCCCCTTGGCAGATGAGAGCGTTGATTGGGCTTTTTGCAGCGAGGGCATTGAGCACATACCCGATCAGCTGCACCTGCTACGGGAGTTCAACCGCGTGCTCAAACCGGGTGGCGAGTTGTTGCTCACCACGCCGAGCATCTCCCACCTGCGGGCGCGGGTGTCCGGCCTTTTTCTGGAGAGCGAATACTGGAAGCGTATGCCGCCCACCGAGCTGGACAGCATTTGGTTCGCAGAGAGCGATTCGGAGAATATTTACTACGGGCATCTGTTTTTGCTGGGGGTGCATCGCCTGCAGACTCTGGCCTCTTTGTGCGGCTTCGAGGTCAAACAGCGCATCGCAAATCGCCTCAGCAACACATCACTGCTGCTGGCCCCCATCTGGCCCCTACTTGCGCTGGTCACCCTGCTTTCCTACCGGAGCTACCGCGGAAAGTTGCGCCACCTGCCGCCCGACCTGGTGCGCCGCGTGTTGCGGCGTCACCTGCGGCTCAACCTTTCCTGGCAGACCCTTTTTCACAAGCATATCATCTGGGTGCTACGCAAGACCGACTCGGTAGCCAACCGCGAGCGAGAGCTGCGCGAGCTCTTCCAGCTGGGAAATCCCCTGGTAGCGCCACATACCCCCGCTTCCCAAAAATGAAATCTCCATCCGTTTTTGCTTCTTTTCAGGCGGCGGCGAGGGGATCGGGGTGGCCGATGTCGGCGAGGAGCTGGCGGAACAGGCTGCGCTCAATGCGCTCCTCGAAGCCGGCGCGGCGCAGGCGCTGGAAGTATTCCTCAATCTGCCGCACCTGGAAGCCACCCACCAGTTTTACGCCCTCGGCAATCTGGCCGGGCTTGGTGCCCTTGCCGGCCAGCACGATCATGCACTCCAGCAGTGCGGCGTCGAACTGGCCGATGCTGATGCGCTCGGCCTCTTCCAGGGTCTTGTGCAGCTCTTCCTTGCGGCCGGGGTCCTTGTCCATTACCCAGCGCAGGTGCTGCAGGCCGTAGGAGACATGGCGCGCCTCGTCCTGCATGACCAATTGGAAGATGCGCTTGTCCACCGGGGTGGGCGAGATGAACTCGCTGAAGCGGAACATGGTGAGCACATTGCCCTCTGCGAGCAGGTGCATGAAGGCGCTGGCCTCGCTGTAAGCGTTGCAGTCGAGGATGGCCTTGAGGGTGTGTTCGGCCTGGGGAAGCGCCTCCATCAGGCCAATGCCGCCCGCCAGCGCGCGCTTGCGGAAAACCTCGGCGTGGCGCGCTTCGTCCATGGCCTGGGTGGCGATGAAGTGCTTGACCTCCTGGAACTGATTGTTCATGCGCCAGCTCCACTTGGCCGGCAGGTCGGTGGCGATCAGCTCCACCTCGGTGAAGAAGGTGCAGAGCTGGGCGAAGGCGATCTCCAATTCCTCGGGCCGCTCGTAGCGGTCGAGATCTTGCCAGGGAATGGCGGTGCTGGCGTCCCACTGCCTGCTCATCGCCTCCTCGGTGAAAGAGGCCACCTTGTAGGCCCACACATCGTTCTTGTGGTTGAGCTCGGGGCCGAGATCGGCCTGGGCTTCGGGCTCCACGGCTGCGCCGCGGGGCGCTGCGCCCCGGGGGCCGCGCGGCTCATTGTCGAGCTCGCTGAAGCCGTAGCTGCCCTCGTCCAGGTCCAGGTAAGTGAGGCCGCGCTTGGGATTCTCGGCGCGAAACTCGCGCTGCTCGGTGCCGGCGTTGAGCCAGCCGAGGTCGAGGTTTCCCCGGCGCAGGTCGCGCAGGCGCAACAGGAAGTCGTCGTTGTAGCGGTAGTCCTCGACAGAGCCGTAGTAGGCCATGGGGTTCTCCTTTGGCGGTCAAGAGCTCCCGGGGAGCAGCTTGAGGAAATCGCAGAGCGGGCTGCGCGCGCGGCGCGGCCCGAGGCCGGCCGATTCGCAGCGCGAGAAGAGTTCTGCGGCCAGCGTTTCGTAGAGCCGCGCCACCGGTTGCGCGCCGCCCGAGAGCACGATCAGCGGCTCAATTACCTCGGTGGCGCCAAGTGCGCCGACCAGGCCGTTGTCGAGCAGGTCGAGGTGCTGGTTCAGCTCTTCGGCTTCGCCGGGGCGCGCGCGCAACAGCGTGCGCAGGTGGTCCACGCCGTAGCTCAAAAAACGGCTCGCGTCCTGCGCCACGCGGGTCCAGATCATCGCGTCGGCGGCGTTGTCGGTGGCCCATTCCAGGTGCCGCGCAAAGGACTGCAACAGCGAGGCGAGGTGCAGATTCAGCCCGGCGGAGGACTGGGGATAGCTGTCGCTGTCGGCGACCATCTTCAGCAGTTCGCCCAGCGCCTGCGAATCCACGCCCAGCGAGCCTGCGCCGTAAAGGGCGCGCTTGCGCGTGGCCTCGGCAATGCGCGCGCCGTCGAGCATCTGCATGCAGAGCAGATACTTGATCTCGTGAAATTCGATGTTCAGGCGGTAGACGGCGCGCGCCGCAATGTCGGCGCACACCAGGCCCACGCCCGAGAGCAGGCTGCAGAGCTGGCGCAATGCGCGCTCTTCGCGGCTCGCCGGATCTGCGCCGTCCAGGGCGTGCCAGGGAATGTCCCGCGCCGGGGCCCAGTGGCGGCTCTTGCCCTCCTCGAAAAGCGCGAGCGCCGCATCGGCCCACACCTCGCTCTTGCGGTTGAGCGTGTAGCCGAGGCTGGGCAACCCCTTCGGCAGAATTGCGCCGCGCGGCGCCATGGAGAAGTTGTGGCGCACCAGCTCGGGCACCGAATCCGGGCCGTAGCTGCCACCGTTGATATCCGCCAAGGTGAGGCCGCGGTGCGGATTGCCGGGGCGAAAGGCGGCGCGCTCGCGGATCTTCTGCATCCAATCGAGGTCGAGGTCGCCAGCCATCTTCCGCGCCGCGGCTTCGAGCAGCGCGGGATCCTTGGAATAGTCCTTGGGGGCGAGATAGGCCATGGGAATCTCCCGATGGGGATGCGGGTTTCAGTCGAAGGCAATCTCCAGGTGGCGGCCCTGGTCGAAGAATTCCTGGATGGAAGCCATGTAGCGGAACAGCTTGTCGCTGCCCTCGGCGTCCTGCGCTTCGACCTGGATCTGGTTGCCCACATGGGTGAGGGTGTTCAGCGTGTGCGCGGCGTCTGCGCCGCCGTGCTGCGCGATGGCCTGCAGCATTTCGCGCCAGATTTCCGGCGGCCCCGCCAGCACGAAGTCCAGCGCTGTCGGGTCGCCGCCCTCGCGCACCTCCACGCACTCGCAGACCTCGAAGCGCACCGAGAACATGCGCTCGCCCACCTTCGCGCCGAAGTCCACATCGCAGACGCCGAGCTTCTCGAAAATGTCCGAGTCTTCCCGGGTGCGCTGCTGCAGCGCCTGGAAGTATTCCAGCGAGGGGAAGGGAATCGTCATGTGGAGGGGCCTGGCTTTGCGCCCAGCGCATACCAGTCCACTTTGCGCATGACCCACATGGCGGCGGCGAGCAGCAGGAAGAGGCCGATGCTGCCGGCGAGCAGCGCGTAGTCTTCGAGCTGCAGCACCAGATACATATAGGCGTAGGTAATGAGCAGCACCAGGCCCGGCACGGCGGCGAGCCTCCAGCCGCCGAGCGCGCTGCGGCTGTAGGCCGAAATGAGCCCCACCACCGCTGCGCAGGCGATCCAGTAACCCGCGGCGAAGCCGATGTGTTCCGAGAAGGCCAGCAGCAATGTGTAGAAAACCAGCACGGCGAGTCCGATCAGCGCGTATTGCACGGGGTGCACCCGGGCCTGGTTCACCACCTCCATGCCCAGGAAGATCAAAAACACCACGCCGATGAACAGCACTGCATACTGGACGATGCGGTGAATCTTCAGATAGTGATCCACCGGTTCCAGCAACTCCACGCCGAATTCCCAGCCCGCAACCCGCTGCGACACCCCCGGCCACTGCTGCGGGAAGCTGCGGTTCAGGTGCAGCACCTGCCAATCGGCGCTGAATCCGGCTTCGGTTATTTGATGGCTGTCGGGCAGAAAAGCGCCGTTGAAGCTCGGCGCGGGCCAAGGGGCCTGCATCTTCACATCGCTGACTTCGCCGAGCGGCAGAAACTGCAGGCTGCGGCTGCCGTTCAGTTCGGCGGTGAAGCGCACCGGCGTTCCCTCGGCAATTTGCGAGCCGTCGAGAGAGACGAACAGCCCGTCCGTCAGCACCTGCCGCACGGGCAGGCCCGATTCGGGCCGCAGCGCAGCGCCGCCCACCTGCACCGGCGGCACGGACTGAATGCCCTTCACATCGGAAATCTGGAAGCCGAGAAATGCCTGCTGCCACAGCACCTCCGCCGGTTTTTCTCCGGGGAGCGCGGCGAAATCCGGGCGCGGCAGCGTGGCCTCGAGCTCCAGTTTCGCGCCATAGACGGGCACCTGGTAAATGCCGCGCGCGCGCATTTCGGTGTCTGCGGTGACGGCGATTTTCACCTGGCGGGGCAGGAAGTGCGCGTGGCGGCGCTCTTCCCGGGTGCGCTCGCCGGATTCGTCCTTCACCCGCTCCAGCACGGTGTAGGGAATGCTGAGCACCGGCCCGCCGATCACCTGCTCGCCGCCCCAGCGCGAGCCGATGTCCTGCACCACCTCTTCCATGCGCTGTTGCCGCTCGTGCACCAGGCCGCGCGCCCACAGCGACAGCAGCAGCAGGACGATGCCGAGGGCGCCGATGATCAGAACCTTCCCGCCCGACAGGGTTGCGTGCGGCATTTCTGCTCCTTTGGTTTTGCCCGGGCGCCGGCGGAGGTTGCCACAGGCGGCCCGCGGCGGCAATGGCTCAGCTTGGCTCCACCTGCGGCAGGCGCAGCGAGAGCAGCGCAACCGCCGCCAGCCCCAGCGCCGCGGCAAACAGGTAAATGGCGAGGTCGTAGCCGCCGCGCGTATCGAAAACCCAGCCGGCCAGCAGCGGCCCCACCATCTGGAAGGGCACCAGCACCGGCCCGGCATAGCCCACCATGGCGCCGAAGCTCCGGGGGCCGAAGCAGCGCGCCAGCAGCGCGCTCATCAGCGTAACCACGCCGCCCATGGAAAGGCCGAAGGTGAAGAAAATGCCCAGCATGATCTCGAACTTTGCGCTGCCGGCCGGCAGCGCCAGCAGCGCCACGGCCTGTGCCGCAATGGAGCAGAGAAAGGCGGGGCGCTCGCCGAGGGAGGTCGCCAGCATGCCGAAGATCGGCTTGCCCGCCGCCGCGCCCAGCGCAACGACAATCAGCGCTTCGGTAGCCTGCGCGTTGCTGTATCCGGCGTCGGTGGCGAAGGCGTGGCCGTGCTGCAGCACCCCGCTGATGCCCATGAAGCAGAGCCCGGCGCTGCTCGCCACCAGCCACAGGCGGATTTCGCTCAGCGCGTCCCGCAGCGTCACCTGGCCGCCGTGCGCCTCCGCCGGATTCGCCGCCCGCCCGTCCGGCTCGCTCTGCGCGGCGGCGCTGGACGAGCCGGGCATGGGGGGCGCGGGGGGAGCGCCGGGCATGGTGGGCGTGCCCAGGGGTTGCAGGCCGCGGTCTTCGGGGCGCTGCACCACGGCGAGCCAGACCAGCGGCGCAGCCGCCAACAGGGCCAGGCCGAAGAATTCGTAGGTGGAGCGGAAGCCGCCGCGGGCCAAAGTCCACGAAGCCAGCGGCGGCATGGCCACGCCGGCCAGCGAGACTCCCATTTGCGAAATGCCCAGCGCAAAGGCGCGCCGCTGCTTGAACCAGTTGACCACCAGCGTGGGCGCGGTTACTGCGCCCAGCGCGTTTGAGCCGAAAGAGACGAAGAGGACATAAATGGCGCAGATTTGCCAGAACAGCACCGCGTGCGAGGCCATCAAAAAGGACAGACCCATGACCAGCGCGCCCGCGGCCATCAGCCCGCGCAGCGGAAAGCGGGCGATCATCCGGCCCACCAGCGGGCTCACCACGATGCCGGCCAGGCTCGCCAGCGTTCCCGGCATGGAGCCGAGCAGCCGCCCCACCTCGAAAGCCTCGGTCAGCGGCTTCAGCAGCACCGGGAAGGAGTAGAAGGGAACCCCGATCGCCAGAAACTGCGCAGCGAAAGAGACTCCCACCATCCGCCAGCCGAAGAACATATCCGCAGGGTGGCACATTCCGGCGCGCCGCGCCCGTGCCCGCGGGCGTGGCTCTGCTAGGCTGCGCGGCCCATGCCCGTCCCCGAGCCGTCCTTCAGCGTGGGAGTCGAGGAGGAATACCTCCTCGTGGATTGCCGCAGCCGCGATCTCACCCCCGATCCGCCGCCCTCCATGCTGCGCGAATGCCAGGCGCGCTGCGCCGACCCGGAGCAGGTGACGCCCGAGTTTTTGCGCTCGCAGATTGAGGTGGGCACGCGGGTCTGCGGGACGGTGTCCGAGGCGCGCGCAGATTTGGCGCGGCTGCGCGCCACCATCTGCGAGGTGGCGGCGCAGCACGGCCTTGCGCCCATCGCGGCTTCCACGCATCCTTTTGCGCGCTGGACCGAGCAGCGCAGAACCGAGCGCGACCGTTACAGCGCCCTGGCCGACGAGCTGCAGGGAACCGCCCGCCGTATGCTGATTTGCGGCATGCATGTGCATGTCGGCATTGAGGATGAAGAGCTGCGCATAGATTTGATGAGCCAGCTCTCCTACTTCCTGCCGCATTTGCTCGCGCTTTCCTGCTCTTCGCCTTTTTTCGAGGGCGAAGACACCGGGCTCAATTCCTACCGGCTCACCATTTTCGACGCGCTGCCGCGCACTGGCCTGCCCGAGCAATTTGCCAGCTGGGCCGAGTATGCGCGCCATGTGAAAGTGCTGGTGCGCGCCGGCGTAATGGAAGACGCCAGCAAAATCTGGTGGGATCTGCGGCCCAGCGCGCGCTTTCCCACACTCGAAACGCGGATTATGGATGTGTGCACGCGCCTGGACGATGCCGAGAGCCTGGCGGCGCTGGTGATCTCCACCCTGCGCATGCTGTGGCGGCTGCGCAACGGCAACCAGCGCTGGCGCGTCTACACCCCCATGCTGGTGAACGAGAATCGCTGGCGCGCCATGCGCTACAGCTTCGACGCGGGAATGATTGATCTGGGCCAGGGCCGCGTTATTACTTTTGCCGAGGCTCTGGATGATCTGATCGCCCTGATTGAACCCGACGCCCGCGTCCTGGGCTGCGCCGAGGCCGTCTTGCGCAGCCGCGAGATTCTCTCCCGGGGCGCAAGCGCGCACCGCCAGCGCGCTGTCTTTGCCGAGGCCCGCGCGGCGGGCGCAGATCACAGAGAGGCGCTGGCGGCGGTGGTGGACTGGCTGATCGAAACTACCGCGAAGGTGTGAAGGCGGAGTCAAAGGCTTCGGCGAGAACGCTGGCATCGGGGGCGCGGCCCGTCCACAGGCGCAGCTGTTCCAGCGCCTGCTCGATCAGCATCCACTTGCCGGAAATGCAGCGCGCGCCGCGGGCACGGGCCTCGCGCAGCAGGCGTGTCTCTTCCGGCTCATACACCGAGTCGAATACCACCGAATCGGCGTTCAGGGCGCGCAGCGCCTCGGCGGGCACGGGCGATTCATCGCTGCGCAGCCCGACAGAGGTGGTGTTCACCAGCACATCGTATTCGAGCTCGCAAAGTGCGCCGAGCCCGCCGGGGGCGGCGCAGATGCCGCCGCCGAGCTCTGAGGCCAGCGCCGTGGCCCGCGCCGCGCTGCGGTTCAGGATTTGCACCTGCGCGCCGCCCTGCGCCAGAGCGAAGGCGGCGGCCCGCGCCGTGCCGCCCGCGCCGAGCACCACGGCGCGGCGGCCTCGAATGGAGGTTTCGCGGGCCAGGGCGCGGGTCAGCCCGAGCCAGTCGGTGTTTGCGCCCACCAGTTTTGCCCCGCCTTTCGCTTCCACGCGCGTCACCGTGTTCACCGCGCCGATGCGCCGGGCGGTTTCCTCAATGGAATCGAGATGCGCCATTACCGCCTGCTTGTGGGGAATGGAAATAGCGAGCTGGCGGAAGCCTTCGGCGCGCGCCCGTGCGATAATGGCGCCCAGCGCCGCCGGGGGCGTATCGAAGACCTCGTAGCGCGCGCGAATTCCCAGCACCTCATAGGCCCTGCGGTGCATCGCCGGCGAGCGCGTGTGGGATACGGGGTGCAGGACGATGCCGCAGCGTGCGGGGGCGTTCATGGGAATCTCCGGAGGCGCGGAGAGCGTAGAGGGCTACGCTGCCGGCTTCCACTTTTCGCATTTCACACTTTGCACGGAGGACGGGGCGTGGCGAGCGTGGCAATTTTGATGGGCAGCCGGAACGATTACGAGGTGATGAAGCCCGCCGAGGACGCGTTGGCGCAACTCGGCGTGGAGAGCGATGTCCGCGTGCTTTCGGCGCACCGCAACCCCGAGCAACTGCGGCGCTATGTGGGCGAGGCCGGGGAGCGCGGCATTGCGGTTTTCATCTGCGGCGCGGGGGGCGCGGCGCACCTGGCCGGCGCGGTGGCGGCGCACACCGCGCTGCCCGTGCTGGGCGTGCCGATCCCGAGCTCGCCGCTGCTCGGTTTCGACGCGCTGCTGGCAACGGTGCAAATGCCGCCCGGCGTTCCCGTCGCGACTTTCGGCGTGGGGGCCTGGGGCGCGAAGAACGCCGGGCTCTTCGCCGCGGCAATTCTGGCCGGCGGCGATGCCGAACTGCGCGCGCGTCTCGCGCAGTATCGGGAGCAGCAATCCGCCGCTGCGGCCGGGCGGCCGGGGTAAAGCTACTGCGCTTCGCGGCTGCGCTGCAGGGCGGCGCGCAGATCGTCCCACACCAGCTTGCGGTTCTGCGCGGTGTATTGGCGCAGAATAAAGGCGGGGTGGAAAGTGGGCATGAGGGGAATGCCCCGGTATTCGTGCCACTGCCCGCGCAACCGGGTAATGGCAATGTCGCGGCCGAGCAGCAGGCTGGTGGCGGGCTTGCCAAGGGCGACGATGACCCGCGGCTGCACCGCGGCAATCTGCGCATCGAGGAAGGGGCGGCACGCCGCCACCTCATTGGCCAGCGGCGTGCGGTTGCCCGGCGGGCGGCACTTCACGATGTTGCAGATATAGACTTCGGCGCGGGGGATTTCGAGGCCGCGCTCGATCATGGCGGTGAGCAGCTCGCCCGCGCGCCCGACGAAGGGCCGGCCGCTCAGGTCCTCTTGCTCGCCCGGCCCCTCGCCGATGAACATGAGGCCGGCGTCGGGGTTGCCTTCGCCGAAGACAATCTGCGTGCGCTCCTCGCAGAGCGGACAGCGCGTGCACTCGCCCAACTGCTCGCGCACCTGCGCGAGTTCGGGCCGCTCGCCGGGCGCGGCGCCAGCGAAGATTTGCGGCTGCCCCGCGCCGGGCGGCGCAGCGCCCGCGCTTTCGGCGTCGCTCGCAGGCGAGGGCGTTTGCGCTTGGGTGCGCGCCGAAGGTGCGGCATGGGAATGCGGCGCGAAGCTCGTCACGCCCTCTTCGGCAAACTCCTGCAGCCAGGCGCGGGCGTCGCGCAGCAAATCCGCAACGGCGGCGCTTTCGTCCTCGGGCAACCCGGAGAGTCCGCGTGCCGGTGCATTGGACCCGGTGCGCGCGTTCACGGCGCGCTGCCGCGCAGCAGCCGGGCGAGCAGCGTTCCGTCGGCGGCGATTATTGCCGCGCGCGGATGGCGCGCGGCTGCGCCGTGCTGCGCGTGTGCTGCCGCGCCGTGCCCGGGTGCGGGCGCTTTTGCGCCCTTGTGCTGGGTCTCGCCGTTTTGGAGGGGGCGGCCGGTGCCGGCTTCGATGGTGCCGTGGCGCTGCGCTTCAATTTTGTCGAGCACCTCGAACTCGAAGCCGGGATCGTTGGCGTCGTCGTGGCAGCTTCCGCAAATTTGCAGGATCACGCAGGAATCGCACTTGTCGCCGAGACTCACGATGCTGCCGCGCTTTGTCGCTTCTTCTGCGATGTGATCGCCGCCGGGGCCGTGGCAGGATTCGCAGCCCACGCCCGCCAGTGCGGGGTGCGAGGCCGCGGTGCCGCGCTTGGGGAAGCCCCCGGTTTGGCCGAAGCCGGTGGTGTGGCAGCGCAGGCAGTCTGTGTTGCGCTGCTCGCGCTTGGCCTTGAGGGTGTCGAGGGCGTTTGCGTGGCCGTGCTGGGACCAGGTCTCGTATTCCGCGGCGTGGCAACTGCGGCAGGCCGCGGAGCCCACGAAATCTGCTTCGGTGGGCAGCAGATTGCTGCGCGGTTGGCGGCGTTCGGCCAGCAGCTTTTCGCGCTGCGCCGCGGGCAGCAGCGTAATGCCCAGGTTCGCCGCGTGAGAGACTCGGGGCAAAAACGATGCGTATTCGAAGCCGAGGGAGTGCTCGGGGTTGTGGCAGGTCTTGCAGACGGCCTCGTAGTCGTGGTTCTTCACAAAATCCGGCGAGCGGTGCGGGCCGCCGCGGCCGTGGCAGGTTTCGCAGCCCACATCCTCCAGATCGGGGTTGGGGCGCGCCACCGCAAAGCCGCCGGGCTCGCCGTAGCCCACCACATGGCAAGAGACGCACTCGCCTTTGTGGTCCACCCCGTGGCGCAGCAGCGTCTCGTAGGCTCCGGCGTGGTTGGTAAGTTCCCAGGTGGCGGTTTGGGATTCGTGGCAGACGCCGCAGAACTCGTTGCCGCTGTAGCTGGTGGTGTGCAGCAGCATGGGAATTTCCGAGATGGGCAGCCCCGCCATTTTTGCAATGCGCATGCGGCTGAGCGCGGCGTAGCGGTTGTCGTCCCAGCCATCCATGCGCCAGTCAATGCGCCCCTCTGCATTGACGCCGATGATGATGGGCACGGCGCGCAGCGCGCCGTAGGCCGTGCGAATTTTGGAGTCGGGATCGAAGACCACGGGGAAGAAGTCGAGTTCTTCTTCGGCCAGCAGTTGCCGCACCGCGTAGGGCCTGTTCTCCACCGAGATGCCGATTAACAGCGGGCGTTTGTCTTCGGGCAGCGCATCCAGGCTTTTGCGCAGCGAGGCCAGGGCGTAGTGGCAGTGGGGGCAGGTGTGCAAAAAGAAGGTCAGCAGCAGCGGCTTTTTGCCCCGGTGATCCTCCAGCGAAAAGGTCTCGTCGCCGCGCAGGCGCGGGGCGGTGAAGAGCGGGGCCAGCGGCTTTTCGCCTTCGAGCAAATTTGGATCCGGCAGGCGCAGGCTCTGCCGCGCCCAGGTTTCGATTTCGCCGGCGGGGTCGGCGCTGGACTCGGAGAAATAATCCGTGCCGCTCAGCATATTGCCGTCGGCATCCACCAACAGCAGGTAGCGCGGGCGGCGGAAGCCGAGCTGCCGCATCAGCGCGCCGGGCTCGTCGTGGAAGGATTCGATTTCGAGCCCGTGCTCTGCCAGAAAGGCCCGCGCGGCAGCGGCGGAAACGCCCATGGCGAAGCCCACGATCTCGAAGTTGTGAGCTGCCTGCTCGCCGGCAATGGCCGCAAGCGCCTGGGCCGCGTGGGCCGCCTCGGGAAGCTCCGGGTTGTAGCCGAAGATCAGCAGCCGCCGCCCCAGCATGGCGGAAAGCGACAGCGAATCGCCGCCCAGGGAAGCGCCGTCAAAAGAGGGCAGGGGGCGGCCGCGCCGCTCGTCCTTCTTCGCGCTCTCCCGGGCTTCCGGGGCGGGATTGGGCGATGCCGCGGCGGGGCGCTCTTCCGAACACCCCGCCGCGCACAACGGCAACGCGAGCGCTACAAGCGCTCGCGCTGCCGCGAGGGCTACCTGTTGGCGGAGCAATAGACCCGGTATTGCTGCGGGGTGTAGAAGCCGAAGGTGATTACGGAGACGAGGTAGTTGACGAACGTCCTTTGCGTCTGAACCTTGGCGACATTCTCAGCCCCACCGCAAATTTCTGCAGCGTTAACGTCACTGCGCTGGCCCAAGCCCTCAATGAAGTAGTGCGAGATGTCCTCGCGGGTGGCGACCTGTGAGTCGTCTATGGGGTTTCCGTCCGTGTAGAAAGTGGTCTTCATGCAGGCGGTGAGCGATGCGGCAATGAAGACCACAGCGAGGGAGCGCAGAGTCAGAGTGACGACGTTGCGATGCATTTGAGTTTTTCCTTTTTGGTGGGATTACCGGGCCAGTGAATCGGTCGACCTTAAGCCGCCACCTTCTCGAGGATGTGGATGCCGCAGGCGCTGCCGAGGCCGATCACATGGGTCATGCCCACCTTCGCGCCTTCGACCTGCCGCTTTCCCGCTTCGCCGCGCAGGTGCGTCGAGACCTCGTAGAGGTTGGCAATGCCCGTGGCGCCCAGCGGGTGGCCCTTCGAGAGCAGCCCGCCCGACACATTCACGGGAATGCGCCCGCCGAGAGAGGTCTCGCCCTCGTCAATCATGCGCCCCGCCTCGCCGTCGGCGCACAGGCCCAGGTTTTCGTAGTGGAGGATCTCGGCGGTGGCGAAGCAGTCGTGCAGCTCCACCAGATCCACATCCTGCGGGCCGATGCCCGCCATTTCGAAGGCCGTCTGCGCCGCCCTGCGGGTGCAGGTGTTCACATCGGGCATGACCAGATCGCGCTCCTGCCAGGGATCGCTGGTCAGCGCGCTGGCCGACACCTTCACCGCCCGGCCCATGAGCCCCAGCTCGCGGGCCTTCTTCCCGCTGGCAATGACCGCCGCCGCCGACCCGTCCACATTCACCGAGCACATCAGCTTGGTGTTCGGGTAGGCGATCATCTCGGCGTTCATCACCACATCCAGGGGCGTTTCGATCTGATACATGGCCTTCGGGTTCATGGTCGAATGGTGGTGGTTCTTCACCGAGACCTTGGCGAACTGCTCGAAGGTGGTGCCGTAGTTGCGGGCGTGCTCCATGCCCGCTTCGGCAAAGACCGCCGGCATGGTGCCGGAGCCGAGCATTCCCTCCTTGGGGATGCCCTTGCCGCCGCCGCCGCCGCCGAGCAGGCCCTTGCCCATTTGCTCCACGCCCACGGCCAGCACCAGGTCGTAGACCCCGGCCTTCACCGCCATCCAGGCCTCGCGGAAGGCCGTGGCGCCGGTGGCGCAGGCGTTGGCGCAGTTGACCACCGGGATTCCGGTCTGGCCGATCTGCTGCAGGATGCGCTGCCCCACCATGGCGCCGGCCTGGCCGAGGTTGCCGCAGTAGAGCGCCTCCATCTTCTGGATCTCGAGACCGCAGTCGTCGAGGGCCAGCAGGGCGGATTCTGCGCCGATCTCCGGCACGCCGCGCTCGGGAAAGCGCCCGAACTTGATCATGTCGACTCCGACGATGTAGGCATCGGTCATTTTGGAAGCTCCTCGTGAGCCCGCTTACTGAGAGCGGGGTTGGAAAAAGTAGGAGATGTAGGAGTTGCCCTCGCGGTCCTTGCGGCCCAGGGCGTCCTTGTAAACCACCTCGATGGGCATGCCGAACTCGATCTTCTCCGGATCGGGGTCAATGCCGATGAGGTTGCCCTTCACCGTGCCGCCGCCCTCCAGATCCACGATGGCCGAGACATAGGGCGTCTCAATGCCGGGAAAGGAGCGGTGCACGATGGAATACACATAGAGCGTCCCCTGGTTCGAGAGCCGCACGGCCTTGAGCTGGCCGCGCGCGCCGCACTTCGAGCAGACCTCGCGCTCGCCCACGAAGATGGAGCCGCAGGACTGGCACTTGTGGCCCTCGAGGTAGGGATCGCCGCCCTCGGGCAGCTTCAGGTAGGGGACGGCGGGGAGCGGCCCGCTGGCCGCCTTCTCCTGGGACATGGGGGGATGTTCCTCCGCGGGCCGTGGCCCGCTGCTGGTGCCGGTGGATGGGGTTCGCCGCAGCGGGGGCATTGTGGCGCAGAATCGGGCGCGCCGTCAACCCCGCTGGAAGCGGCGGGCGGGCCGGGCTATGTGAAGGGGGGCAGGGGCTGCGGGGAGGCGGGCGATGTCGGGGCATTCGAAATGGGCCAATGTGAAGCGGCGCAAGGGGGCGCAGGACGCCCGGCGGGGCAAGATTTTCACCAAGCTGATCCGCGAAATCGCCACGGCCGCCCGGCTGGGCGGCGGCGATCCCGGCGCGAACGCCCGCCTGCGCCTGGTGCTCGACAAGGCCCGCGCCGCCAATATGCCGAAGGAGACGATGACCCGGGCCATTACCCGGGGCACAGGCGGCGGCGGCGAGGCGGCCTATGACGAGGTGGTCTACGAGGGCTACGGGCCGGGCGGCGCCGCGGTGCTGGTGGAGGGGCTCACCGACAACCGCAACCGCACGGTGGGCGCGGTGCGCCACGCCTTCAGCCGGGCGGGGGGGAGCCTCGGCGATCCGGGCTGCGTCTCCTACCTGTTCGAGAAGAAGGGGCTGCTGCTCTTCGAGGAGGTGGCCTCGGGCGACGCCCTGCTGGAAGCGGCGCTGGAAGCCGGCGCGGAAGATGTCCGCGAAGCCGGCGGGCAGTTTACGGTGGTCAGTGCGCCGGGCGCTCTGGGCGAGGTGAAGGAGGCGCTGGCGGCGGCGGGCTTTGCGCCCGCGGCGGTGGAAGTGGGCATGGAGCCCGCCAGCACCGTCCCCCTGGAAGGGGAGGCGGCGGAGCGCATGCTGAAGCTGGCCCTGGCTCTGGAAGATCTCGACGATGTGCAGGCGGTGCACGCCAACTTCGATATTGCCGAGGAGCTGCTGGCGCGCTTCGCCGGGTAGCCTGCCCCGGCCCGCCCCGGCGCTGCTATGCTCCCGCCGGGGTGAAGGTTCTGGGCATAGATCCCGGGGCGCGGGTCACGGGCTACGGCGTAGTCGAGGGCCAAAGCGCCCGGTTGCGCCATGTGGCGCACGGCGCGCTGCGTCCGCGGGCCGCGGCGCTGGCCGCGCGGCTGGCGGAGATTCAGCGCGGCTTGGCCCAGGTAATTGCCGAGCACGGGCCGGATATCGCCGTGGTGGAGCGCGTTTTCGTGGGGCGCAGCGCCCGCTCGGCGCTGGTGCTGGGGCAGGCCCGGGGGGCGGCGCTGGCAGCGGCGGCGGCGGCGGGGGTGACCGTGGAAGAGCTCAGCGCCACCCAGATCAAGCGCGCCGTCTCTCGCAGCGGCGCGGCGGACAAGGCGCAGGTGCAGCGCATGGTGACGCGCCTGCTGGCGCTGCCCGCAGCGCCGCCCCGGGACGCCGCCGATGCCCTGGCCGCCGCCATTTGCCGCGCCCTCGCGCCGCCGCTGCCTCCGCCGCGCCGCCGCGCGGCGCTTCGCCCGCGCCCGCTGCGGGTGCGCGCGGTGCGGCTCGCGCCGGAGCGCGGGCTGTGATTGCGCGGCTCGAAGGCGTGCTGCGCGAGCGGACGCCCACCCGCGCGGTCATTGATGTGGGCGGCGTGGGCTACGAGGCGCTGATTCCCCTCTCCACCTTCAGCGCGCTGCCCGAGGAAGGCGCGCAGGTGGCGCTTCGCATCCACACCCATGTGCGCGCCGATGTCTTCCAGCTCTATGGCTTTGCCACCGAGCTGGAGCGGCGGGTCTTCGAGCTGCTGCTGCACGCCAGCCGCGTGGGGCCGCGGCTGGCCCAGGCCATTCTCTCGGGCATCGAGGCGCGGGCGCTGCTCAGCGCCATTGAGCAGGGCGATGTGCCGGCGCTGAAGGCGGTGCCCGGAATCGGCGCGAAAATGGCGGAGCGCCTGTCGGTGGAGCTGCGCGAGCGCGCCGGTGCATTGGCCGAAGCCGCCGGGGGCGAGGCCGCGGCCCCCGTAGCGGAGACAGGCGGCGTGCGGGCGCAGCTGCTCTCGGCCCTGCTCAATTTGCAGACTCAGAAGGGCCGGGCGGAGCGCGTGGCCGACGAAGTGCTCGCCGAGCTGGGCGGCGAGGCGGAGATTGAGGTGCTGGTGCGCGCCGCCCTGCGGAGGCTTTCCCGGTGAGCGGCGAGGCCGAGGCGCGGGGCGCGCTAAGCCGGGACGCGCTGCCGGCAGAGCGCCGCCTGGAAGAGCAGCTTCGGCCCCGCACGCTCTCCGAGATGGTGGGCCAGGACCGCCTGCGCGAGAACCTCGGCGTCTTCATCGCCGCCGCCCGGGCGCGGGGCGAAAGCCTCGACCATCTGCTCTTCTACGGCCCGCCGGGGCTGGGCAAGACCTCGCTGGCGCGCATTGTGGCCCGGGAGATGCAGGCGCAGTTCCGCGCCACCAGCGGCCCGGTAATGGAGCGCACCGGCGATCTGGCCGCGCTGCTCTCGAACATTGAGGCGGGCGATGTGCTGTTCATAGACGAAATCCACCGCCTGCCCGCCGCCGTGGAGGAAATCCTCTACCCGGCGATGGAGGACTTCCAGCTCGACATTTTGATCGGCCAGGGGCCGGGGGCGCACTCCATGCGCCTGGATTTGCCGCGCTTCACCCTGGTGGGCGCCACCACCCGCGCCGGCCTGCTCACCTCGCCGCTGCGCGACCGCTTCGGCTGGTCGGCCCGCCTGGACTACTACCCCGCCGAAGACCTGGTGAGCGTGCTGGCGCGCTCTGCCCGGCTGCTGGGCGTGCGCCTCGATCCCGAGGCCGCCGGAGAGCTGGCCCGGCGCGCCCGCGGCACCCCCCGCGTCGCCAACCGCCTGCTGCGCCGCGTGCGCGATTTCGCCGAGGTGCAGGCGGGCGAAGCGAGCGAAGCGGGACAGGCGAGCGAAGCGGGCGGCAGCGCGGAGGGCGCGGAGGGCGGCGCTGCGGGCGAAGCGGAGGGCGGGGAGGGCGTGGCCGTGGATTTGGCGCTGGCGCGCTATGCGCTCTCCCGCCTCGATGTGGATTCGGCGGGCTTTGACAAGCTCGACCGCGCCCTGCTGCTCACGCTGATCGGCAAATTCGACGGCGGCCCCACGGGGCTGGAAACCCTGGCCGCCGCCATCGGCGAAGACAAGGGCACCCTGGAAGACCTGGTCGAGCCCTTCCTGATCCAGGGCGGCTACCTGGACCGGACGCCTCGGGGCCGCGTCGCCACCCGCCACGCCTACGGGCACTTCGGCCTCGAACCGGGCCGCCCCGTAGGCAACCAGGGCCGCCTGCTGTGATAAAAACCTCACAGGCGTGACTCAAACATCACCTCAAAAGCGCCGCGGCGGGCCGTAGCGGCGCGCCAGAGGGCCGCAGAAGCGCGGGGTGCAGCGCCGGGAAATTCCCTCAACTATTTGGAAATAAAGGAAAATTGATTGTGTCCGCATCTGTCATACACATGGGCTTGGCACGCAGTTTGCTCTATGAGAGGGCCTGCGAGGGGGAAGGGAGCGAGCTTGGCCCAGCACACCATCGCCGAGAAGATTTCCTGCACGGGGCGCGGCCTGCACTCGGGCGCGCTGGCGCAGCTTACCCTGCACCCGGCGCGGGCAGACAGCGGCGTTGTCTTCGTGCGCAGCGATCTCCCCCATCCCGTCGAGATTCCCGCGTGCCCGGACTCCGTGGCCTCGGTGGAGCGCGCCACCACCCTGGGGCGGGGCGATGCCGCCATTGGCACCGTCGAGCACCTGCTTTCGGCGCTCTACGCCCTGGGCATTGACAATGTGCGCGCCGAGGTGGATGGCCCCGAGGTGCCGGTGATGGACGGCAGCGCCGCGCCCTTTGTCCGCCTGCTGCAGCGCGCGGGCACCCTGGCGCAGCGCGCGCCGCGCCCCTGCTTGCGCATCCGCAAGCCCATTGAGGTGCGCCGGGGCGCGCACCGCATTCGCGTCGAGCCCTCGCGCTACCTGCGCATTCAATACGCGCTGGATTACCCGCACCCCGCCATCGGCCGCCAGCAGCTCGCACTGCTGCTGGATTCCGGCTGCTTCGAGCGCGAGCTGGCCGGGGCGCGCACCTTCGGCTTTTTGCACGAGGTCGAGGCGCTGCATCGCGCCGGCCTGGCGCAGGGCGGCAGCCTGCAGAACACGGTGGTGCTGGACGGCGAGCGCGTGCTGAACGCGGACGGCCTGCGCTGGCCCGACGAGTTCGTGCGCCACAAGGCCCTGGACCTGCTGGGCGATCTCGCCCTGCTTGGCGTCCCCGTGCGCGGGCGCTTCGTCGCCGAGCGCGGCGGGCACGCCCTGCACCAGGCGCTGGTGCGGAAGATCGCCGCCACGCCCTCGGCCTGGAGCCTGGAAGGCGTGCCGGAGGCCCGCGCCGCCGCCCCGGCCTTCGCTTCGCCCGCCCCGCTGCGCGCCACGGCCTGATTCCGCCCGCCCCTCCAAGGGGCTATGCTGGCGGCGCCATGGCGGCTGTGGCCCGGCGAAAGACGGCGCGGCGCGCTGCGCCCGGTCTGCCGGAGTCCGAGCGCCGCCGCCGCCAGCGCGATTTCGCGCTCACCGCCCTGGTGGTGGTGGCGGTGGCGGCCCTTTACTGGGTTCGGCAGCGCATCACCAGCCTGCCCGACGCGCTGCCCTTTGCCGACAGCCTGCTGTTCCTGTTTCTGAACGCCACCAGCGTGGTGTTGATTGTGATGCTCGTCTATTTGATCGGGCGTCACTTCGTCAAGCTCTTCTTCGAGCGGCGGCGCGGCGATCCGGGCTCGAAGCTGCACCTCAAGTTTTTGCTGGCGCTGTTTTTGGCGGCGGTGGCGCCCACCGGGGTGCTCTACTTCGTCGCCTCTTCCTTCATCGCGGGTTCTTTTGACGCTTGGTTCTCGCTGCAGATGGACCGGGCGGTGGACCAGAGCCGCGAAGTGGCCGACGCCTACTACGACGCCTGGGCGGGCAACGCCCGCCACTTCGGCGATCAGCTCGCGGCGCAGATTACCGGGCGGCGTCTGCTGCGCGAAGAGAGCCGCGGGGAGCTCGAGTCCTTCGTCTCCGCCAAGCAGCGCGAATACAATCTCGGCGTGGTGCAGGTGATTCACAGCGCCACGGCGGAGCCTCTGGTCACGCTCATCAACCCCGAGGTGCCCACCGCCTCCTTCCTGCAGCGCGACAGCGCCATTGTCGCCGCGGCGCTTTCCGGCGAGCGGGCTTCGGTGGTGGAGAGCACCGGCACGCAGATCGGCGATGTGATTCGCGGCGCGGTGCCGATTTTCTCTTCGGACCCGCTGCGCAGCGACGAGGTGGTGGGCGCGCTGGTGGTGAACCACCTGGTGCCCCATGCGCTGGCGCTGCGCATGGCCAACATTCGCGCGGCGCGGGAAGAATACGGGCTCTTCAAGTCGCTTTCGGGAGAGCTGGCCGGCGTCTACCAGTTGGTGCTGCTGCTCTTTTCGCTGGCGGTGGTGCTGTTTGCGCTGTGGTGGGGGCTGCGCATGGCCCACGGCGTGACGGGGCCGATTTTGGAGCTTTCGGAGGGAGCCGAGCGCGTCGCCCGCGGTGATTTGGATTTTGTGATTGAGCAGAGCGGCGACGATGAGATTGGCGTGCTGGTGCGCTCTTTCAACCAAATGACCGGCGACCTGCGCGAGGCGCTGGCCGGGCTCGAGCAGACCAACAACGATCTGGAGCAGCGGCGCCGCTACATGGAGATTGTGCTGCGCTTCGCCGACGCGGGGGTGGTTTCCCTGGACGCCGAGGGGCGCATTGGCGCCATCAACCCCTCGGCGCTGCGGCTGCTCGGCATTGCGCCCGGCGCGCCCGCGCTGGGCTGCAAGCTCGAAGAGGTTCTCGACCGCCCCGAGTTTCTCGACGCGCTGCGCGACATGGCCGGCCAGACCCGCCCCGGTCTCCGCGAGAGCGTCCGCCGCCAGGTGCTGCTGCCGCGCGGCGAGGACCGCCTGACCTTCGTCATTACCCTCTCGCTGCTGCACGACGACGAGGGCCGCGCGCTGGGCTCGGTGATTGTCTTCGACGATTACACCCAGGAGGTGCGCGCCCAGCGCATGGCGGCCTGGCGCGAGGTGGCCCGGCGCATCGCCCACGAGATCAAGAATCCGCTCACGCCCATTCAGCTTTCGGCGCAGCGCATTCGCCGCCGCTTCCGCGCGCGCTTCGAGGGCGCGCCGGGCGCTGCCGCCGACGATCTGCGCGTCTTCGACGACTGCGTGCAGACCATCACCAGCCATGTGGAGGGGCTGAAGGTGCTGGTCAACGAGTTCTCGCAGTTTGCGCGGCTGCCGGCGGCGCAGCCCCGGCCCGGCGACCTGAACGCGCTGGTGAAGGAGGTGGCGTCGGGCTATGCGGGCGATCCGGGCATTGACTTCGATTGCGACTGCGCGGAGACGCTGCCCCGCGTGGCTTTCGACCGCGAGCAACTGCGCCGCGTGCTGACCAACCTGCTGGTGAACGCCCGCGCCGCCGTCGAGGGCGTGCCCCGGCGCGGCGCGCTGCAGCTTCGCACCGAGCACGACGCCGAGCGCGAGACTGTGCGCATTGAGGTCTGCGACAACGGCGTCGGCATTCGCGGCGAGGACCGCCGCCGCATCTTCGAGCCCTACTTTTCCACCAAGCCCCACGGCACCGGGCTTGGCCTCGCCATTGTGGCGCGCATTGTCGCCGACCACCATGGCTACCTGCGCGTTCACGGCAACCGCCCCCACGGCGCGCGCTTCGTCGTCGAGTTGCCGATGCGCGCGGCCTGAACCGCCGCCTCCGCGCCGCGCCGGCCGCGCCGCGCCGGCCGCGCCGTGCTGGCCGCGCCGCGCTGGCGCGCGGTGTGTTAGCTTTTCGCGGTGCCGCTTCCGGTTCGATGCGATTCGGTGTGCAAGCGCTTCGGCGGGAAGCCCGCGGTGGCGGACCTCGATCTCGAGGTGCCCGCCGGCGTCTGCTTCGGCCTGCTCGGTCCCAACGGCGCGGGCAAGACCACCGCGCTCAAAATGATCTACGGCAGCGCGCTGCCCAGCGCAGGGCGCGTGCTGGTCTTCGGCATGGATGTGGCGCGGGAGCCGCGCGCGGTGCGCCGGCGGCTCGGCGTCACGCTGCAGGAAAACGCGCTGATCGAAGCGCTCTCGCCCCGCGACAACCTGCGCGTCTTCGGCCGCTATCACCTGATGTCCGAGCCCGCCATCGAACAGCGCATCGGCGAGCTGCTCGAATTCCTCGAACTGCGCTCTCACGCCGACCTGCCGGTGCAGGCGCTCTCGGGCGGCTTTCAGCGCCGCCTCTCCATTGCGCTCTCGCTGCTGAACCGCCCCGAGCTGCTGATTCTCGACGAGCCCACCACGGGCCTCGATCCCGCCGTGCGGCTCTCGCTGTGGGAGCGGTTGCGCGCACTGCGCGCCGGCGGCGCGACGATTTTGCTCACGACCCATTACATGGATGAGGCCGAGCGGCTCTGCGACGATCTTGCGATTGTGGCGCATGGCAAAGTGGTTGCGCGCGGCGCGCCCCGGGAACTGATCGCCTCGCTGCTGGCGCCGCAGGCGCTGGAGCTGGAGCTGCCGGCGGCCCGCCACGGCGCGCTGCTCAATAACTTGCACAGCCTGCGCCACGCGGCCTCGGGCGACCGGCTCACGCTCTACGCCAAAGACGCCGCGGCGCTGCTCGACGCTGTTCGCCGCGCCGAATCCGCCGATGCCGCCGAACTGGTTTCGGTGCGCCCGACCAACCTGGAAGATGTGTTTCTGGCTCTCACCGGCGCGCATCTCTCGGACGGCGATTGATGCGCGCTTCGCTGCCCTACGCACTGGCCGTCTGGCGCCGCAACTTCGCGCTCTACCAGCGCACCTGGAAGCTCAACATTCTGCCGAACTTCTTTGAGCCGGTGCTCTACCTGCTGGCGATGGGCGTGGGCGTGGGCGCTTACATTACCGAGATGGGCGGCACCTCCTACATCGCCTTTTTGGCGCCGGGCCTGGTGGCGGTGGCGGCGATGAACGGCGCGAGCTTCGAGGTCACCTACAACGCCTTTGTGCGCATGAACTTCGAAAAGACCTACGAATCCATGCTCACCACGCCCATCCAGCCCGAGGATGTGCTGGCGGGCGAAATTTTGTGGGCGACCACCCGCGCCACGCTCTACGGCGGCTGCTTTCTGCTGATCGCCATGCTCTGGGGGCTGGTGACTCCCCTGCACGCGCTCCTGGCGCTGCCCATAACGCCGCTTGCGGGGCTGCTCTTTGCCGCAATCGGCATTGCATTTTCGCTTCGCATTCCCAGCATTGATCTGTTCAGCTTCTACTTCACGCTGTTTCTCATGCCGCTGTTTCTGTTTTCCGATGTATTCTTTCCGCTGGAAGAGCGGCTCCAGGGCGCGTGGATTTATGTGGCCGAAGCGCTGCCGCTGTTGCATCCGGTGCGGCTCATGCGCAGCGCCTTTCAGGGAACCTGGTCGCCCGTGCTGCTGTGGGATCTGGCCTATGTGCTCGCGCTCTCGGCGCTGCTGCTCGCCATTGCCGCGCGGGTCACGCGGCGGCGGCTCATGGCCTGAGCCCGGGCTCGAGCTGCTCCCGGTAGCACCGGCAGCAGGCGGGGAGAAACTTCTCTTCCGCGCCGAGCTCTATGGTCGGCCCGTCGGCGCTGGCCACACCGCCGCGGTGCTTGAGATTGAAGACAGCCTTGTCGTTGCAGAAGTTGCAACTGATTTTGATCTCTTCAATGGAATCCGCCACCTCCAGCAGCCGCTGCGAAGCCTCGAAAGCGCGGGTGCGGAAGTCCGTGCGCAGCCCGTAGCAGATGGCCGGGATGTCGCAGCGCCAGGTGAGCTCGCGCAACTGGTCAATGATCCGGACCGGCAAAAACTGCGCCTCATCGGCGAGCACGCAGGAGACGCCCTCGAAGCGCCCGAAATTGAGATCGGTTGCCTCATTCACGAGGATATCGGCGTTGCGCCGCAGCCCGGCCCGGGACCTGACGAGCTCCCGCCCGAAGCGGGTGTCGAGCTCGGGCTTCAGCACCAGCACCCGCTTCCCCTGCTGCTCGTAATTGTGCGCCACGGCGAGCAGATTGAGCGTCTTGGCGCTGCCAACCACGCCATAGCGGAAATAGAGCTTGGCCATATGCCGCCTCCCCCAGCGCAGCCCCCCGCACCACGCCAATTTCCCGCCGAGTCTATCGAATCGGCAAATCATTGAAATTGCTGAATTTTTCAGATTTTCCAGCCTTTTTGCAAAGCAAACAAATTGCTGCTACAAAGCGGGCCATTCGGGAATCCTCCCGGCGGGGCGCGAACTTGTCCGAACTCCTGCTGCTTGAAGACATCCGGGCGCAAAAGCACCAATTGTCGGCGCTGTTCTCCGTTGACGGCTACCGGTTTTCCACGACCTATTGGTTCGATACGGTGGATTTGAACGCCCTGGAAGCGCGCTTCGGCGCAGAGCAGATGCAGAACATCTACTTCCACATTGCGGCCTTTGAGATCAACAGGCTCTGCAGTTTGCGCCCCAAGGTAGTGGACTGGGGGGAGTATTCCCGCTTTGTGGGCGAGGACTTTTGGAGCACTTGGTCGGCGATATTTCGCAATGTCTGGGCGCAGTGGCGCTTTGAGAACGATGACCCGGGATACTTCGGACCCCAGATGAAGATTGCCTCTTCTCCCACCCCCCCCCCCCCCCGGGGAAAGCCGCCGAATTAACGCTCCAAAGGCCCTGTCATTTTTCGGCGGTGGCAAAGACAGCCTGGTCGCCGCCAAGCTCTTGGAAACGCTCGGGCAGCCGTATGATTCGCTGGTCTACGCCTCTTCCATCTATGGGCAACTGGGCCGCCAGCATGAACAGATCACGGGCCTGCTGAATCACTGCAGCCCGGAACGCCGGCACCGCCAGTGGATATTTGACGACTTCATGGATTCGCCGGTCCTCGCGCTTGGCCCGGACACGCGAGTCAAGACGTTGACGGCTGCCGAGACGCCCAGCTCCATCTTCGCCTCGCTTCCGGTGGTGATGGCGAATGACATCAGCGAGATCTGCCTTGCGCATGAAAAGAGCGCCGACACGGGGCAAGTATTCTGGAACCGAACGGGCGAGGATGTTAATCATCAATGGGGAAAGAGCTTCGAAGCCGAGAAGCTCATCAATCGTTACATACGAGATAATCTTCTGCCGGATTTCCATTATTACAGCATTCTGAAATCCATCCACGATGTGATGATCTTCAATTTGCTGCGGGAACACGAGGAATTTGTCCCGCAAACCCACTCCTGCAATGTCCAGAAGCCCTGGTGCAAGCGCTGCCCCAAGTGTCTCTATGTGTGGGTCAACTACATGGCCTATCTGCAACCCGTGCGCGTGGAAGCGATGTTTGGCGAGAATTTGGCCGATGTGCCGGGGAATGTCCCCATATTCCGCGCCATGCTGGGATTCACCGAGGGCCTTCCCTTCGAGTGCATCGGCCAGTCTCAGGAGACCCAATTGGCGTTTGAGCTTTGCATCGCAAAAGGGCTGACCGGTTCTGCCTTCGATATGTATATCCGGGAGAAGACGCGGTTTCAATTGGGTCAAGCGCTCGAAAAGTATCTGACCGTTTACAGCGAAGAGAGCGAGGTGCCCGCAAGGTTCAAAACGGCGCTGGACGCCAAGCTGCAGTCAACAGCCGAGGACGCCAGGCGCTACATCAAGGAGATTCTCAATGTTCGTTCTTCCTGAAGACGTGCGCATTCGGTTTGCTCTGAACGGCCCGATCCGAACCAATCTGTTTCTGGACCCCCGCAAGCTGATTGACCAAAAGCGCAGGGAGCGGCTTTTCCCAGAATTGGAGAAGAATCTGGGCCGGGACGGAAAGTGGCAATGGGCCTGCTGCCCCGACGGGCAGCGCACGAGTGGTCTCGACCGAGACACCGATACCCGCAGGGGCACGACCATCAAGCCCCCCTATGTGGTGGAGTCGTTGATCACGGATGAGGATTACCTGGAAGAGATCAAACAGACACTCTTGAAGCAGGCAGGTGAGAGTGTCACAGAGAAAATCGGAGAGGTTTCTCTGCAGAAAATTCGGGTTCATTTCTTCGATTTCGGCTATGCCACATTTTGGGCAGACTTCCATTTGAGCAGGAAGCCTGCCAGCCAGTTGACTCTGGACGGCCTGCGCGAGGGCATTGAGGCTCTGGCGGGAAACATCAAGGAGATTGGGCCGATATTCGACCTCATGAGAGTTCAGTTGGAATCTGCGGCATCGCTGCCTGATCACGAAGATGGGGATTTGATCAAGGGCCCCACATCGGAGAAAATTCGGATGAAGGACACCGGAGTGACCTGGGTGCACCGGGTTTTCGGCCTGCAGTTCTCAGATCCCAGAGCGCTTTCCGAGGCATGTGACAACATCAGTGATTTGATTTTCACATCCAGCCAAGAGGATCTTCATAGGGACAGGGAAAGCGTGCACGAACATTCGCATATCTATGTCTCGACTGGAAATTCTGCTTCCCTTTTCTCGAGTGCCGACGAAGAAGGCGCTTGGTGTTCTTTTTCCACCTTGTCAGAGATGATTCAAATGCAGAATGCATTTTTCGCCGCTGCGGAGGATTTGGAGGACGATCTGTTTCTTATGACCAGCAATGTGTCTTTGGGCAAGGATAGGATTTCGGAGAAGACGGGTCTGCTCCGCAGGAAAAAGAGCCAGGAGAACAAGGGTATTGACGATTTTTCGCGGGACATTGTGGTTCTGCTGGAAGAGGGCATTCTGTTCAAGAGCGCATTTTTGGATTACGGGAATCATCTCAATCCTCAAGAGACCGAAATCTGGAAGCGTTTGGGAAAGCGCTGGGGAACCGAAGACAAATTCGCTCACATTGACGAGAAAAGCGATTCCCTGCGGGTTGTTTACGATCGGATCATCACAATTATTGACCAGAAGAAGTCCGAGTTTCTGAATAAGTTCGCACTTGGATTCACCTTGATGGGTGGCATTTCGGTCGTGGTTGATGTCACCAGCGTTATCTACGACCTCAGGTGGCCTTCCGCGGTGTCTATCTTTTCGCTCTTTATCGCAGCGCTGATCTACTACAGGGTCTCGCAGAGGATGTGACGATCAGCGGGAAGCCCTCGGGCCGGCTGGCCGCAGCATTCCAACATTGACTATGCTCCCCCCCGTGGGTCTTCATGCGCCGCCTGGTTGGCTTTTGCCCTCGCTTGCGCTGGTGATTGGTGCGGCGTTGCCGCTCTATGCGTGGCGGGTGCGGGGGAGGGTGTATGCGGGGTTTGCGGGGGTGGTGGTGCTGCTCTCGTTTCCGGCGGCGCTGTTGTTGGCGGAGCATTTGCAGACGCTGCTTGGGCCGCTGGCGGGGTGGGGGTTTGTGTATGCTTTTGGGGCGGCGGGTGTGCACCACTCGGGGCTGGTGCGCGCGCGCTTGCGCCGCCCGCTCTACCGCTATGCGCTGAGCCTGCCGGGCATGGCGCTGGTGGCGCTGGGCGCGCTGTGCGTTCCCTACTTCGCTGTGCGCGCGCTGTTTTGGGGCCTGTTCGAGTTGCTCGGCGCAGCGGGCGCGCAGTCCGCCCTGCGCTGGCTGGACCTGTTGCCGCCGCTCGTAATCGCGCTCTCGCTCGCCACCTCGCTGCGCCTGCGGCGAGAAATTGTGCGCATTGAACTCGGCGGCGCAACGCCCGAGGTGCTCACCCGGCTGCCGCTTGTGCGCCGCCGCCACCGGCCGCGCAGGGCGGCGCGGGCGCGGGCGCGCGCGAGGGTTGCGCCGCGCGGGGCTGCCGCAGCGCTGCGGGATTCTCCCGCGCGTCCGCTGCGCATCGTGCAGATTACCGATCCGCATCTCGGCCCCTGGCAGCCTTTGCACCGCTTGCGGCGGCGCATTGAGGAGCTCCTCGGCCACAATCCCGACCTGGTGCTGCTCACCGGCGACTTTCTCACTATGGAGGGCAACGGCACCCCCGGTGCGCTGGCGCAGGCGCTGGCGCCGCTTGCCGATGCGCCGGGGCGCTGCTTCGCCTGCCTTGGCAATCACGACCACGAGGCGTTGCACGAAGTGGAGTCCGCGCTGGCGGAGTGCGGCGTTTCGCTGCTGGTGGATGACGCCGCGCAGGCCCGGACGCCGCTTGGCCCCGTGCAAATTCTCGGCGCAGACTTTCACCGCCGCGGCCGCAGCGAGCGGCTGGCCGCGCTCTTTGCGCGCTTTCCCCGGCAGGCCGGGCGTTTGCGGTTGCTGCTGCTGCACGATCCGATGCACTTCCGCGATGTCCCGAAAAACGAAGTGGATCTGGCGCTCTCCGGCCATACCCACGGCGGGCAAATCGGCCTGGTCTCCCTCGGCTTCAATTGGACGGTGCTCTCGCGCTCGCCCTGGCCCGACCACGGATTGTTTGGCCACGGCGCGAGCCGGCTCTATGTGCACCGGGGCACGGGCTTCTACGGTTTTCCGCTGCGCATCGGCGTTCCCGGCGAAGCCTCGCTGCTCGAGCTCGTCCCGGCGAAGCCCGCAGAGTGAGAATCGGCGCGCAGCGCCGCCTTCGGCTGCGGATCGAACAGCGAAATCTGGTGCGGGACGCCGAGCACGCGGTCGAAACTGCTGCCGATTTCGAGCAGAATGCTGTCGGCCACCGGGCGCAGCACCTTTTCGATGTAGTGCGCGCGGTCAATGCCGGCGGGCAGCGCTTGCCCGGGCAGCACGGGCTCGGGGCCGCTGTGGGTAATGAGATATTGAATCGTGCTCCCCGCCCGTGCGCCCGCCTTGCGCGCGGCCTGAATGTGGGGCGCGTTGGCCGTGTAGTTCGAGAGCGCGCCCTTGCGCACGCGCTTCGTGTAGATCAGCTCGGAATCCATTTGGCCCGCCCGCAATGCAGCCACCAATTCGCGCACAAACTCCGCCGGATCAACGCCCTGGAACAGGCGCTTCAACATACCCTCTTGCAAACGGGTGGCGGCCTCGGGCCAGTCGCCGCGCACGGCCTCCAATCCCACCACCACCAGGCGTCCGCCGTCCCGCGCCTCCCAGCCCGCATAGCGCTTCTTGCTTCCGCCCCTGCCGCCGCGCAAGCGCGGCAGAAAAAAGTGCTCGAAAATGCGCTCCAGCTCCAGCTCCAGACGCGGCTCGACCCGGTATTCGCGGCGGATGCGCTCGGCCACGGTCTGCTGTGCGCTCTGGCGCAGGCGCTCGGCGGCTGCACGCAGCGCGCGGGCGTCCTGAATCTCGGGGAGCTTCACAAAAACCGAGTCGGTGTCGCCATACAGGACGGGAACCTCTTCGGCCTCGAATGCCTCGCGGGTCCAGTGCAGCGTCTGCTGGCCGAAGCCGGTAATGGCGTTGGCAATTTGCGGATCGAAGAAGCGGCAGGCGCCTGCGCCCAGCACGCCGAACAGCGCATTCATCATAATCTTGATGGCGTAATCGGCGTGGCGGTCGCCCCGCGCCCGCGCCTGTTCACGGCGCTGGGCCAGCCGTTCGAGCACGCCGGGCAGAATGGAATCCTCGCGCGAAAAGCGCGCGCCGTTGGGCGCGGCAATGGCGTCTTTCGCGCCGTTGGCCTGCGCGGCGCGGGCGCGGGCAAGGGGGTCCAGGTGAAAGGTGCGGATCAGGCTGGGATACAGGCTCTTGAAATCAAGCACCGCCACATGGCGGTGCAGTCCGGGCTGCGGATCGAGCAGCGTGCCGCCCCGCACATGCGCCTGTTTGCGCGAGGCGTCCACCGAGGGCGCCACAATTCCGCGCCGCCGCAGCTCGGGCAGGTAGAGCAGGTCAAAGGATGCAATGCTGGCGCCCACCCGGTCGAGCTGCATGCCGCAGAGGCGGCTGCGCTCCACGCACAGATTGAGCAGCCCCTCGTGCTCGAGAATTTCCAGGGCCAGCCGCGCGTCCTCCAGGTTGTATTCGGCCAGGGCCTCGGGCGCTTCGCGCCACATGCGCATAATTTCCTGCGCCGCATCGGGCGCGTCTTCGGCAATCTTCTTGCCGCGGCCGAGCAGCCGCTGCGCCACGGTCTGCAGGCGGTAATTGGGGAGCCGCAGCGCGTCGCGCACCAGTGGAATGCCGTCCACCACCATGCGCCCGGCCACATCGGCGCGGCTCTGCCGCATGAAGCTGCCCTCGCGCTGCAGAATGCGGGGCCGATCCCGCGCGCGGCCCAGGTTGCACTCCATGCGCAGCGCGTCGCAGCGCGCAAAGAGCACGCGCAGGTCGAAGTCAATCACATTCCAGCCGACGATCAGATCCGGATCCAGGCTGCGGATGCGCTTCAGCAGGCTGAAAATCAGCCCCGGCTCCTTCGGGTGCGCAATGGCGCCGGCCACTTTGCGCTTTGCCAGCAGATGCACCTCTTGCACTCCGCCGCACACCAGGGCAGCGCCCAGAATGCGCCCGGCGTCGGGGGTGGTCTCGAGATCAAGGGAGAGCGTGCGCAGCGCCACCCGCGCCGGTCCGGGGGCGAGCGCGGGGTTGTGGAAGTGCACAATGCCGTCCGGGTTGATCTCGTCCCGGCGCAGTTCGCCGCGCCCTTCAATTTCGCAGGTGGCGCGAATGCCGCGGTCAATCAAAAAGCGGTAGGGGAAGCGCAGATCTGCTTCCAGGGCCTCGCCCCCCGCGGCAGCAATGCGCTCGCGCAGCGGCGGCACCTCTGCCGGCTTTTGCGTTTCGATGCGCAGCAGCCCGCGCCCGCGCAGGTCGCGCAGCTCCGTCTCTGCGATTTCGATGCCGCGCGCGCCTTGCAGCGCCCGCGCGCCTTCCCGGGTGGCAAAGAAGTAGGGGCGGAAGCGGTCGTCCTCGACCAGAAAGGCCGCGCCGGTTTCGAGCCGTCCGTAGAGCTGCACCACCGGGACGCCTGCGCGCACCCGGTAGGTCGGGTGGACGATGAAGCCGCGGGCCACGCGCCGCGGCCTAGCCTCCGGCCGCTCCGCCCGCCGGGGCCAGCGCCTGCTGCAGCTCCCCGGACTGGAACATCTCGGTGATGATGTCGCAGCCGCCGACCAGCTCCCCCGCCACGAACAACTGGGGGATGGTCGGCCAGTTCGAGAAGTCCTTGATGCCCTGGCGCAGCTCGGCGTCCTGCAGCACATCCACGCTGGCGTAGTCGGGCAGCAGCGAATCGAGAATCTGCACCACCTGGGCCGAAAAGCCGCACTGGGGGCGCTGGCGGCTGCCCTTCATGAACAGCACGATCCGCTGCGAATCCAGGATTTGGCGGATGCGCTGCGCCGTTGCGTCGCCGGGGTTCATGGCACCTCCTGATCCCGGGGGGCCCGGGCGTGGGGATGGGCCGGGAAGGCGGCCCGGGGCCATTGAAGCCGCTCCCGGCGCGGGGCGCAAGCCTCCCCACTTTCGCCCCGCCGCCCGTTGTGGTAGAGAGCAGTTGCCGCCCGGCTCCGGGCCGGCAGCGGCGAAGAGGCGAAATCCCGGGCCTGGGCGCAGCCCCGGCCGGGAGGAGGGAACAAGAGCAATGCCCTGGGTGATTACCAAACTCTGCCGCGATTGCGTTGACCTTTCCTGCGTGGAGGTGTGTCCCGTGGATTGCATCTACGAATACACCGGCGATGACCGCGAGAGCTTTCCGAACCAGCTTTACATTGACCCCGAGGAGTGCATTGACTGCGGCGTCTGCGAGCCCGAGTGCCCGTGGGAGGCCATCTACGAGGACGAGCGCGTCCCCGATGTGTTCCAGGAAGACATCAAGCACAACGCGCTGCTCACCGAGTCCAAGGATGACTTCCAGGTGCCCGAGATTGAGGAGCACGAGAAGCCCACTCCCGAGGATGTGCAGGCGAACAAGGAGAAGTGGAACTTCAGCGGGTGAGCGCGCCCTTGCAGGATACGCTGGCGCGCCCGCTCCGCGACCTGCGCATCTCCGTTACCGACCGCTGCAACTTCCGCTGCCCCTACTGCATGCCGGAGGAGATCTTCGGCGAGGGCTTTCCCTTTCAGCGGCGCGGCGAGATTTTGAGCTTCGAGGAGATTGTGCGCCTGGCGCGCATTCTGGTGGGTCTGGGAGCAGGCAAGCTGCGCATTACCGGCGGCGAGCCGCTGCTGCGCGCCCAGTTGCCGCGGCTGGTGGCAAAACTGGCCGCGCTGCCCGGCGTGCAAGATCTGGCGCTCACCACCAACGGCGTGCTGTTGCCGCGCTTCGCCGGGGCGCTGGCCGAAGCGGGGCTGCACCGCGTCACCATCAGCCTGGACAGCCTGGACGCTGCGACCTTTCGGCGCATGAGCGGCGGGCGCGGCGAAGCCGGGGCGGTGCTGGACGGCATTGCCGCGGCAGAGTCGGCGGGGCTTTCGCCCATCAAAATTAACTGCGTGGTGCAGCGGGGGGTGAACGACGACCAGGTGGTGGCGCTGGCGCGGCGCTTCCGGGGCACCGGCCATGTGCTGCGCCTGATCGAATTCATGGATGTGGGCACCACAAACGCCTGGAACCTCGCCGAAGTGGCGCCCGCCCGGGAGATTTTGCAGCGCATTGAGGCCGAGTTTCCGCTGGAACCCGTGGCGCCGAACTACCCCGGCGAAGTGGCGCGCCGCTACCTCTACCGGGATGGCGGGGGCGAGATTGGAATCATCGCCTCGGTGAGCCAGCCCTTTTGCGGCGATTGCAGCCGCGCGCGGCTCTCTGCCGATGGCCGGCTCTTCACCTGCCTCTTTGCCGCCGAGGGCCGGGATCTGAAGACGCCTCTGCGCGCGGGGGCCAGCGACTCGGAACTGCGCGAGCAGATCGCCGGAACCTGGCGCCGCCGCCGCGACCGTTACAGCGAGGAGCGCGCCGCCCGCAGCCCCGCTTCGCCCCGCAAAGTCGAGATGTTCCAGATCGGCGGCTAGCCGGGAGCAACGCAACCGCTTCGCAACCAACAGGAGAAAGCCATGAGCAGGAAGCCCGTATGTCTGGTGCTGGGGGCCGGGGCCGGCATCGGCGGCCATGTCGGCAAGAGGTTCGCCGCCGGGGGCTACCACGCCGTGCTGGTCCGCCGTAGCGATGAAGAGGGGCTTGGCAGGCTCGTCAAGGCCATAGAAGACGCCGGCGGCGAGGCGACAGGGCGCATGCTCAACGCCGTCGAGGACGGCGCCATCGAGGATCTCGTCATCCATGTCGAGCGCGACATCGGCCCTATTGAGGTGGCGCTGTTCAACCTCGGGGCGCAGTTCGGCAACCGCACACTGGAGGAAACCCCCAACAAGCTGTTCGAGCTGGGCTGGCGCATGACCAGCTTCGCCCTGTTCCGGCTCGCCAAGACCATCGCGCCCCTCATGGCAAAGCGGGGCGGCGGCAAGATCCTCGTCACCTCGGCCACCTCGGCCATGCGCGGCAACGCCGGCCAGCACGCCCACGCGGCGGCCATTGGCGGGCGGCGGCTGCTGTGTCAGTCGCTCAACGCCGAGCTGTCGGTCAAGGGCATCCACATTTGCCACATCTACATAGACGCGGCCATTGAAGCGCCCGACACCCTCGGCCGGCTGCTCGGGCCGGAACTGTTCAAGAAGCTGCTGGAAGAGAAGGGCGGCGGCAAGGACGAGTTGGTTATTCCCGAGAAGGTGGCCGAAACCTACTGGCACATCGCCCACCAGCACCGCTCTGCCTGGAGCCACGAGGTGGACATCCGCCCCCACTCCGAGCAGCCGTGGTGGAACAGCTAGCCGCTGGGGGAGCCGCAACAGTCCCGCGCCTGCGGGCCGGGCGCGCATTCCGCGGCGTCCGTAGCAGTGGCGCGGGGCGCAGCGTCCGCCGGCGCGTCGTCGGTGATGCGATACCACTCCCAGCGCAGGCCGCCGGGCGCGCGGGTCCACTCCTTGTTCGCCCGCGCGTGGCAGCAGGTGGTGTCGCGCTCGGTGCGGCGCGGCAGCCCGGCGGCGCTCAAACGCGCCCCGGCCTCGGCCACCGCCGCTTCGTCGAAGACCTCCACGCCCAGATGGTTCAGTTGCTGCCGCGCTCCGGGCTGCTCAAAGAGCACCAGCTTCAGCGGCGGCTTCTCCAGCGCAAAGTTCGCATAGCCGGGCCGCCGCTTGTGCGGCGCAGCCCCGAACATCCGCGAGTAAAACGCAACCGCCGCCTCCAGATCCTCCACATTCAACGCGAGTTGCAATCGCATCCCTTCCTCCTCCCCGCGCAGGCGCGCAATCTGCCCGCCCAGATAAGCCCGCCGCGCGCTTTGTCAATTTTGGCCTCCCGGCAGCGCAACCCGCTCCACGCAAAAGGCTCAGCGCTGGCCGCCGTGCACAGAGGGCTCGCCGCAGAGCTTGCCGCGCAACACGCCGAGGGGCGCGAGTATGCCCGGCGGCAGCTTCAGCACCTCGCCGAGGAAGCGCCGGTCCAATTCCTCGCGCGCGGAATCCCGGTTGGCCATGTGCATCGGCATGAAGTCGTGCTGGCGCAGGTCGCCGAAAATTTTCTCACAGCGTTGCAGAGCGGGCTTGCGGAGCTTGTGCAGATTCAAGGTAGGCAGATCCGGAACACGGCTGATGGTGATTCGCCCGCGGCCTGCCTGTTGGCGCGTCGCATGGCCCCAATGCAGCAGCAGGCCCAAAGTGGAGTTCGCCCACAACACAAAGGCAATCTCGTGCAGCGGATTGTGGAAGGAGAGATTGGGCCATGCCTGGCCGCCCAGCGCCGGGCGCTCGGTGAGGCAGACGCCCAGAGGTTGCGAGGTAAACTGAAAATCGAGATTGAAATGGACGCGGCTGGCCGCCTGCCAAACGCGGGAAATATGATCCTCGTCCGCCCCTTTTCTCGGCCGGGCTTCCCGGTCGGGCGCGACGACGAGGCGGCGCTCTTTCTCGTGATTGTGCGCCCAGAGAGTCGGACGGGTCGGGACGGATTTCTCGATTTTCTCAATGTCAAAGGGACCGCGCCCGCCCGCGCCGTTGATGTCCCGATCCACAAGTCCGCGCTCTGCAATCTCTCCGAGCGCCACAATCGGAATCTCGAGCGCCTGCGATTTCGGCTGCCCCGGCAGCCAGAGCTTGCCGCGGGCGAGTTGCCACGCACACTGCGCGACCTCGGCATCTTCCACTCCACCGGCGAACCACGCGCCGAAAGGCACGGAGAGCATATGTCCCAAATGCTGCTCTCCGGCATACAAATCCGTTCCGCCTTGCGGACCGGCCTCAAGACGGCGCGCGCGCGGCGCATTCTGCACTGCCCGCGCAATTTCCAGCGCCTCGATGTTGCCGCGGGGCTGGCGCCGCAAATTGATAAAAGTGCTGCGCCCCCGCCTCGGCCCGCCGTTCGCCTTCTCCGCCACGATCAATATCTCCGCCATTCCCGTATCCGCAGAAAAAGAGCGCTCTTTGTCGCGCGCGCCCGCGATGGTCACAATTCGAATGTCGCGGTAGCGCGATTCCCACAGCTCCCGAATCTGCGACCACGAAATGCCCTGCAGGGCAACCAGCGGCAGCACCAATGCTATGTGCCCGCCGTCCTTCACCATCTTGTCGGCCAGCGCCACAAAATGGCTCGCCAAACCGGCGTTGCCATGGGCAACCGTGTTCCTGGCAAGTTGGTTGAGACGGCTCCCCATTTCGCCCTGCGTCTTGGCGTCGTGCTGAAAAGCGGATACCGCCGGATTGGCAATATCCGAACGCTCGCCCTCGTGATTCGTCGCGCGGGTGAAAGGCGGATTCATGATTACCAGATCGTAGGTGCGCCACGGAAAATTGAAGGCAGAGCAATTGCTGCTCTCCCGCACCATGCCGCTTCCCGTCTGCCGCACCGGCGCTTCGCTGGCAAAGAGCAGCGCCACGGATTGCCGCTCCAGCAAATCCAGCGAACCCAGCATGATTTTGCCCTGCTCGGTGCGGCCGTAGGGCAGCGTATGCACCCGGGTGCCGTAAAAACGCGCGCGGGGAAAGGCCGCGGCGAGCATGGAGGCGGTGAGGTGCACCGAGGCCGGCAGCACATCACAGCCGGTCAGCGCCTGTTGCATCATTGCCGCGTGGCAAGTCGCAGCGTTGCCGCCCTCTGCTTCGTGCAAGCGGATAAGCCGCTGATAAGCCGTCGACAACAGCGTGCCTGTGCCGCAGGCGAAATCGGCCATGCGAAACTCGGTGAGCGCTTTGGGATCGCCCCAATTGCGCCCCGCAGGCACTTCGGGAATTGCCAAAACAGAAAGCAGCGTCGCTGCCGGCGGACTCGTGTAGAAAGTCGCCAGCGCCTTGCGGTCGCTGATGAGACGCTGAAATACCGTTCCCGACAAATCGTGCGAACGGGTAATGCCCGTGGCCGCGAGTTGACTCGCCGTTTCCTGCAACAGGTCAAATATCTCCGCGGCAAGTCTCGCCTGAAGCTTCACCGCAATGTCGAGGGCGATTTTGAAGATCGGGTAATAATTGATGCGCAGGATTTTGCGCCACTCCTTTAGCACGGCGGTCTTGGAAAGCGCCCCCGAAGCCTCATGGCGCAGCCCATCGGGGGATGTGATGCCCCGGAAACCAGCGAGGTTCTCATGAAAAGTAAATGCGTTTGCGATAATGGTGGCTGCCATGCGCCAAGTCTGCTCGCCGACAGGTTGATGCAGATCTGCCGCAATTTCTGCGAGAATCTCTTTGGAAGCGCTGCTGCTGAGCCTTCCGGCCGCGCGGATGACGCCGGACTCGAGAATGCCAGTCGCCTGCTCAATGGTGCGCTCGGGAAGCGAGGCTTCGCGCGAGAATGCAGCGAGGTCGCGCACGCTGCCCACCAGCCAGCCTGCGCCGGGAAAGCGGTCCGGCGCTTCGGCGTCGCCGTTGAAAAGCGCGTATTCCAGCTTGTCGTCATTCTGAAAATTGGAAATGATATTTGCCTGCGGCAAATCCCGGTAGCGTTGCGGAATGCGCACGGCAATGGCCGATTCCACCACGCGCCCCGAAGCGCGCATGGTTTCGCCAAGGCGCGCCTTCGCATCCCTCTCGACACTGCGCGCCGGCTGCACCTCCGTCTCAATTACCACCGGCGCAGCGCCCTGCTCGTGAATCAGAATGTCCGGCTTGCGGGCGCTGCCAGCAAAGGCTTTGAGCGCTTCCGAATTCACATTCGCGCGCTGCAGAAACGGCGCAAGCGCTGTGGCGAGCGCGGCATTGAGCCGCGGTTCGTCGTTTTCCATGTCCCCCAGATTACCACACCCCGCCGCCCCGCTCTCGCCGCGGCTGGTGTATTGTCAATTTTGGCTCCCCAGCAGCGCATCACCGCGCGCTCCGCCGGGAAGCACGCGGCTTGGTCTGGCGCAGGCGATACACGCCGGATTCAGCGGCGACATAGTCCACGCGGCCACCGCGCAGTGCGCGCAGACACTCGGCAGGTGTGTGGATGATGGGCTCCTCATGAGCGTTGAAGCTGGTGTTCACCAACACCGGCAGGCCGCTGCGCTGTTTGAAGCAGCGCAGAATCTGTGCATAGAGGGGATTCCACTCCTCGCGCACGATCTGCGGCCGCGCGGTTCCGTCCACATGCACTACTGCGGGGATTCGCGCGCGCCATGCTTTGCGCACTTGGCAGGTGATGGTCATGAAGCGCATGGCGTAGCGGTTCGCGTCCGTCACCTCGAAAACTTCGTCGGCGTCTTCTTCCAGAACGCAGGGCGCAAAAGGCATGAATTCGGTGCGTTCGAGGCGCGCGTTCAGCGTGTTGTTGACGCTCTGTTGCGCGGGACTTGCCAGAATGCTGCGCGCGCCCAGTGCCCGCGGGCCGAACTCCATGCGCCCGTTGAAAAGCGCGACGATTTCACCTTCCTGCAGCAGCTGCGCCGTCGTCTCCGCCACGGTGCCGGGCAGCCGCTCAATTTCTGAATCGGCGAAAACGCGGGGCAATTCGGCGTCGTAAGCACCGCCCCAGTAGACATCCGCAAGCGGCCGGCGTTGTGCGAGCCAGTGCTGCAGGCCATCGCGTTCGAGCAGATATTGGTAGAGCCCGCCGACGGCGAGCCCTTCATCGCCCATGCCGGGGAAGATGAAGACCTGCTCCACACCGGGCAGCTCTGCAATGCGCCGGTTCAGTGTCACATTGGCGAAGACGCCCCCAGCCAGCGCGACCTGCCGGGCATTGCTGTGCCGCAGGTGGGCGCCGATGGACGATAGAATCAGATCTTCCAGCAGCTTCTGCACGGAAGCCGCGGCATTCTGCGGCGTGGTCCTGCGGGTGGCGGAGAAAATCAGCGATTTCAGTTCTTCGCCACTGCGCAGTTCCGAGGTAATCTGCCCATCGTCCAGCACCCGGAAGGGCGCTCGTATCTCGTCATAAATTTCAGGCTCCCCGTAGGCGGCGAGTCCGGTCAGCTTGCCCTCGTGGCGATTTGGCGTGTAGCCAAGTGCTTCCGTCATGAAGCGGTAAGCGAGGCCGACGCAGGCGGCACCCTCCTTGGGCAGCCAGCGCCATCTCCCCCGGGGGGGGGGGGGGTGGGATAGCATTGCGCAGTGTTGCGCCGCTCAGATAGTGAGCCGAGTAATACCGGAAATCGCCACCTCCATCGGCGGTGTAGATCAGCGCGTTCTCGTAATCGGTGAAAAACAGCGCGGAGAGTGCGTGGGAGAAGTGGTGCTCATAGAAAAAGAATTCACAGTCCTCGCGCAGGCCGAGATCTTTTAGGAAGCGTTCGGGAATGAATTTCACTTTGTATTCTACTTCTCGATAACGAGCGCCGTTCGGCAGGGCAAATGCATACCTGATCCTGCCGCGCACTCGCCTTGCAAAGTGGTTGCTCAATGAGCGCTTCAAAGACCAAGGATCAAAGTATTGCACCGATATGGAGTAAGGTGATACGAGCAGTGCATCCACATCGCGTATGGATGCGCCTGCAATGCGCAGTGCCTCGGTAATGGTCGGTTGGTGCGCGCATTGTCCATCGCCCTTCATGCGAGTCAGGCGTTCGGTCTGCACAGCGGAGAGAATCTGATAGTCTTGGGCAACGACTGCAGCGGAATCGTGGTGCAGGTGGTTGGCGACGGCCAGAATCAGCATATGTGGCATGATACACATTCCCCTGTCTGATGCAAAGCGCCTCGGCAGGCGGCACGGGAAGGCACGGGCGCGGCTGGTGTATTGTGGCGAGGCAAATGGCTGCGGTTTTGGAAGCGGAGAAGCTCGGCGCGGCGCCTGCGGGCGCGAGGCGGCTGGAGCTGGTGCTGGTGGGTGGGGGGCACGCGCATTTGCAGGTGTTGCGGCGCTGGATGATGCGGCCGGCGCCGGGGGTGCGGCTCAGCCTGGTGTTGGACCGGGCGGAGGCGGTGTATTCGGGCATGCTGCCGGGCTTTGTGGCGGGGGATTACGGGGCGCGCGAGATTGAGGTGGACTGCGTGCCGCTGGCCCGGCGCGCGGGGGCGCGGGTGATTTTGGCCGCGGCCACGGGACTTGACATTGAGCGCCGCCTTTTGCATCTGGAGGGGCGGCCGCCGCTTTTCTTTGACATTGCGAGTTTCGATGTGGGCTCTGTGCTGCGCGGCGCTGAGCTTCCCGGCGTGCGCGAGCACGCGCTGGCCACGCGCCCGCTGCACCAATTTGCGCGGCGGCTTCCGGCGCTGATTGCGCTGGCCCGTGCGCGCGCGCAAGAGCGGGGCGGGCCGTTGCGCGCCGCGGTGGTCGGCGCGGGGGCGGCGGGGGTGGAGCTGGCCTTCACCCTGCAGCACCGGCTGCGCGCCGAAGTGGGGGAGGGCGCGGTGGAGGTCACCGTGCTCGGCGATTCGGGGGGCGTGCTGCCCGGCGCTTCCCGGGCGCTGGCGCGCCGCGCGAGCAGAGAGGCCCGCCGCCGCGGCATTCGCCTGCGCGGCGGTTGCACAGCCGTGGCCCTGGAAGCAGAGCGCGCCGTGCAGCCGCCGGCTTCACAGCTTTGCGCGCAGCCCGTTGCGCTGGCGGTGTTGCTGGAGGGGGGAGAGCGCGTGGATTGCGATTTGGCGGTGTGGGCCACCGGCGCTGCGCCGCCGCCGCTGCTGGCTGCGCTGCCGTTGCCCCGGGATGCGCGCGGGTTTTTGCGCGTGAGCGAGACGCTGCAATCGCCGGCCTGCGGCAATATCTTCGCCGCGGGAGATTGCGCGGCGCTGGATAGCGCGCCGGATTTGCCGAAGGCCGGCGTCTATGCGGTGCGCGCCGGTCCCGTGCTCGAGACAAATTTGCGCCGCCGCCTGCACGCACTGCGCGCCGCGCAAGACTCTGCACTGCGCGCTGCGCCGCGTTTGCGGCGCTTTCGGCCGCAGCGCGATTTTTTATCGCTGCTCAATCTGGGCGGCGGGCGCGTGCTCGGCGGCAAGTGGGGAATGGCGGCGTCGGGCCGCGCGTTGTGGCGGCTCAAGGACCGCATTGACCGCCGCTTTGTGCGCCGCTTCCGCGTCCTCAATGCGGGCGGCGGAGACGCCCGGGGTTTTCCGCCGCCGGAGCGCATGGGCATGGCGCAAATGGCCTGCGGCGGTTGTGCAGCGAAGCTCTCCGCCGGAGCGCTTGCTGAGGCGTTGGCGCGGCTGCCCGCGCCCGCCGCCGACCCCGCAGTGCTGCTGGGATTGCGCACGCCCGATGACGCCGCGGCATTTTCCCTGGCCGGAAGCGGCGCGCTGCTCGCCACTTTGGACGGCTTTCGCGCCTTCACCGACGATGATTGGCTGGTAGGCCGCGTCGCCGCGCAGAATGCGATGAACGACATCGCGGCCTGCGGCGGCAGCCCGCGCTTTGCGCTGGCATGGGTGTGCGTGCCGGAAGATGCAGGCGGCGAGGCGCTCTACCAGGTGCTGGCCGGGCTGCGGCGCGAACTCGATGCGCAGGGCGTCTCGCTGCTCGGCGGGCACAGCAGCACCGGCCCGGAACTCAGCGTGGGACTCGCCGTGCTCGGCGCGCTTCCGCGCGATGCTGCGCCGCTGCTGAAATCTGCGCTGCGCGCGGGCGACCGGCTGGTGCTGACGCGCGCGCTGGGCAGCGGCGTAGTGCTGGCCGCCGATATGCAGGGGCGCGCGGCGGGCGCGTGGCTCGCCGCCGCGCACGCCGCCATGTTGCGCAGCAATGCACGCGCCGCGGCGCTGGCGCGGGAGCACGGGGTTTGCGCTGCCACCGATGTTTCGGGCTTCGGTTTGGCGGGGCATTTGGGCGAAATGCTGTGCAGCAGCGGACTCGCCGCGCGGCTTTTTGCCCCGCAGCTTCCGGCCCTGCCGGGGGTTCGCGCGCTGCTGGCCCTGGGGCTGCGCAGCACTTTTCACGCGCAGAACGAGCCGCGCGCGCGCGCCATGTGCAGCGGCGATGCTTCGGCGCTGGATCTCGCGCTGCTCTGCGATCCGCAAACTTCGGGCGGGTTGCTGCTCGGGGTTTCTGCCGCGCGCAGTGCCGCGCTGGTGCAGGCCCTGCGCGCCGCGGGAGATTCGGATGCGGTGGAGATTGGCGAGGCGCTGCCTCATTCGGCGGCGCAGCCGCGCATTCGAATCGAGGGCGCAGGGCAAGTGCGGCGTGGCTGAGCCGCTGCATTTCTACCAGGCGTCTTTTCCCCAACGCCCGGCTTACGATGCGGCGCTCGGCCGCGCGTTGTTGCGTGCGGTGGCAACGGGGCGCGCGCCGGAATCGCTGCGGCTGCACAGGCCGGGCGACTTCGTGGCGTTTTCCGGGCTCGACCGCGCGAGCCCGGGTTTCGCCGCCGCAGTAGCCGCCGCCCGCAGCGCGGGCTTCGAGGCGGTGCTGCGGCTCACGGGGGGGCGGGCGGCGGCGGCGCATGGCGGCGCGCTGGCGTTTTCGTGGTGCGTGCCCAGCGCCGATCCGCGCCGCAACATTCGCGCGCGCTTTGCCTGCGCCGCCGCGGCCATTGCCGGCGCGCTGCAGAGCCTCGGCGTGGACGCCCGGGTGGGCGCTGTTCCCGGCGAGTATTGCCCCGGCGCGTTCAGCGTGAATGCAGGTGGGCGCATCAAGCTCGCCGGTTTGGCGCAGCGTCTGTCGCGGGGCGCGGCCTATCTCGGCGGCGTCATCGTGGTGACCGGCGGCAGCCGCATTCGCCGGGTGCTCAGCCCCGTTTATGAGAGTCTGGCGCTGCCGTGGAATCCCGAAAGCGCCGGGGCCGCCGAGGACGAAGCGCCCGGCCTCACCTGCATGGCGGTGGCGCAGGCGCTGCGCGCGGCGCTGCAACGGCGCCGCAGGCTGATTGCCGCGGAGTTTTCTCCCGCTCTGTTGCGCGAGGCCGCCGCCGCCGAAGCCGCGCTGCAGCTGCCCTGATCAGCCTTCCGCGCCGGTTTTGCGGATGATGGGCGGCTGCCCCGTCGTCCCCTGATCCAGGCCGACAAAGGCGAAGCGCTCGGCGAGCTCTCCGGCGTCCTCCGGGCGGATGCGCTGGGGCAGCGAAGGCCCCATGGCGGTGAGTCCGCCATCCACCACCAGCGCCTCGCCGGTTACGAATTCCGCATCGTCGCTGGCGAGAAACAGCGCTGCGCCCGCAATGTGCTCGCCCAGTCCCGCATCGGGCCAGGGCTGCAGCGCCTGCAAACGCGGGCGCAAAATTTCCTCGTTGCCGCGGTGCAGCAGCGGGGTGAGAATGCCGCCGGGGCAGATTGCATTCACGCGAATGCGCTGTTCGGCCAGCTCCACCGCCGCCGCGCGGCTCAAATTCACCACCGCGGCTTTGGCGGCCGAGTAGGCCGGCGGGCCGCTGCCGCCGGAGAGCGCGGCCACCGAGGCCGTGTTGATAATGGAGCCGCCCGCGCCGCGCTGCACCATGGCGCGCGCGGCGTGCTTCACGCCGAGAAAGACGCCGCGCACCATGACCGCAAAGGTGCGGTCCCAGTCTTCGGCTTCGGTCTCCATCACGCTGCCAATGGCGCCGATGATGCCGGCGTTGTTGAACATGCAGTCGAGGCCGCCGAATTCGGAGACGGCCAGCGCCACGGCGGCCTGCACATCGGACTCTTGCGACACATCGCCCGGCAAAAAGCGCAGCCGCTCGCCGCAGCCCTGGGCGGTGGCGAGCTTGCAGGTCTCCTCGCCCGTCTCCCGGTTCATGTCCAGGGCCACCACCTTTGCGCCCTCGGCCAAAAAGCGCAGCACGGTGTCCCTCCCCATGCCGCTGGCGCCGCCGGTAACCACCGCCACCTTGCCCTCAATCCGCCCTGCCATATGCGCCTCCTTCGCCGCCCGTTTTGTCCCTGCAGACGGGCGGCGCCACGATACCACAGCGCCTGCGGTATGCTGTGCCGGCCGCCCGGCGGCGGCGGAGGAGCCATGCGGCTGGTCACCTTCACACACGGCGGCGCCACGCGGGCAGGGCGGCTGGAAGGCGGCGAGATCACAGATCTGGGCGAGGCGGGGCTGCCCCGGGATCTGCGGGCGCTGCTCGAAGCCGGCGCGCTGGCCGCCGCGGGGGCGGCTTCCGGGCCGCGCATTCCGCTCGATGCCGTGCGCCTCGAAGCGCCCATCCCGCGCCCTGGGAAGATTTTGGCCGCCGGACTCAACTACGCGGACCATGTGGCCGAAGGCGGCCGCAAAGCGCCGGAGGTGCCGATCATTTTCAACAAGCAGAGCACGGCGGCGAGCGGGCCTTTCGATCCCATCCACCGCCCCCGCGCCTCGAAGCACCTCGATTACGAGGGCGAGCTGGCCCTGGTGATTGGCCGGCGCTGCCGCCATGTGCCCCGGGCGCGCGCCGCCGAGGTGATCGCCGGTTACACGGTGCTGAACGATGTCTCTGTGCGCGATTGGCAAATGCGCAGCCCCACCTACATGATGGGCAAGTCTTTCGATACGCACTGCCCTTTCGGCCCCGCGCTGGTCAGCGCCGACGAGCTCGGCGGCGATGCATCGGGCCTGGAACTGCGCACCTGGGTGAACGGCGAACTGCGGCAGCACTCGAACACCCGCGAACTCATTTTCGATTGCGGCGCGCTGGTTGAGCATCTCAGCACCGCCTTCACGCTGGAGCCCGGCGACCTGATTGCCACCGGCACCTGCGGCGGCGTCGGCATGGCCATGAAGCCGCCGCGCTGGCTGGTTCCCGGCGACCGCGTGCGCATTGAGATTGAATCCATCGGCGTTATTGAGAACGAGGTCATTGAGGAGCCCGACACGCAGCGAATTTGAATTCGCCAGAGGATTGCCATGCCCATCTCTTTGCTGCGCTTCGATATGCGCGTGCCGGACTTTTCGCCGGTGCGGCGGGAGGATTACTACGCGGCGGCGCTCGACATGGCCGCCTGGGCCGACGCGCAGGGGCTGGACGGCGTGACCCTCTCCGAGCATCACGCGACGGCAGATGGCTACCTGCCCGCGCCGCTCACCATGGCCGCTGCAATGGCCGCGCGCAGCCAGCGTCTGCGCATCACCATTGCCGCGCTGCTGCTTCCCTATCACGACCCGGTGAAGCTCGCCGAAGAGTTGGCGGTGCTGGACCACCTGAGCCGCGGGCGTGTAATCTGCACGCTGGGCGCAGGCTACCGGCCCGAAGAATTCGCCATGTTCGGAATTGACGGGCGGCGGCGCGGCGCGCTGATGGACGAGCACCTGGAGGTGCTGCTGCGGGCCTGGCGCGGCGAGAGCTTTGAGTGGCGCGGGCGCCGCGTCCTCGTCACCCCCGCGCCTTTTACGCAGCCGCATCCGCCGCTGATGCTGGGCGGGCAGAGCCGCGCGGCGGCGCGCCGGGCGGCGCGCTTCGGTCTGCCCTATCAGCCTGCCAATGACGACGGCGAAATGAACGCGCTCTACCGCGCCGAATGCGAGCGGCGGGGGCACGCGCCGCTGCTGTTGCCGCCCGGCAGCGGCGAGACCATCTGGGTGGCGCGGGATCCCGAGCGCGCCTGGCGGGAGTTTGGCCGCTACCTGCTGCACGAAGCGGTCACCTACGCGAACTGGCAGCCGCCGTCGCAGCAGTCTTCGGTAATGCACTCGCGGGCCGGGAGCGTTGAGGAATTGCGCGCCGAGGGATTGTTCCGCATTTTCACCCCCGCGGAATGCGTCGAGCACGCCCAGGCGGCCGGCGCTGTGATTTTGCATCCGCTGTGCGGCGGCACGCCGCCGGAGCTGGCCTGGGAGAGCCTGCGCCTCTATGCTGCCGAGGTTCTGCCTCAGCTCTGAGCGCAATGGGACATGGGAGAATTCTGATGCAATGGAATCGCGAGCAGTTGCTCGACAGCTACCGCAAGATGCGCACCATCCGCGCATTCGAGGAGAAGCTCACCGAGCTCGTCAGCGCGGGCAAGATGGGCGGCTTCATGCACCTCTACGCCGGCGAAGAGGCCGTGGCCGTGGGGGTCTGCGCGCAATTGGCCGGGGGAGATTTCGTCTCCTCCACCCACCGCGGCCACGGCCACTGCATTGCCAAGGGCGTGGAGGTGGCGGGCATGATGGCCGAGCTTTTCGGGCGCGCGACGGGGGTTTGCAAGGGCCGCGGCGGCTCCATGCACATCGCCGACATCGAAAAGGGCATGCTCGGTGCAAATGGCATCGTGGGCGCGGGCATTCCGCTCACCACCGGCGCTGCGCTCACGGCCAAGCTCAAGCAGACCGGCGCTGTGGCTGTGGCCTTTTTCGGCGACGGCGCCACGAACCAGGGCTCTTTTCACGAATCCCTCAACATGGCCTCGAACTGGAAGCTGCCGGCAGTTTATGTGGTGGAAAACAACGGCTTCGGCGAATTCACGCCGACGGACTTTGTGATTCCGGTGAAGGACATTGCGGTGCGCGCCGAATCTTACGCCATGAATTCCGACATTGCCGACGGCATGGACTTCTTCGATGTGTTCGAGAAGGCGGGCCGCGCCATTGAACGCGCGCGCAGCGGCGGCGGGCCGACGTTGCTGGAGTGCAAGACCTACCGCTTCCACGGCCACTATGTGGGCGATCCGCTGGTCTATCGCTCCAAGGAAGAGGCCGAAGACTGGATTCAGAACCGCGATCCGCTGCTGCGCTTCGAGGACCGCGCGCTTGCAGAGGGGTTGCTGGATTCCGATGCGCTGCGCCGGGTGGACAAGCTGGTGGAGGAGGAAATTGCCGCCGCGGTGGAAGCGGCGGAAGCTGCGCCGCTGCCCGATCCCGCCGAGGTGGACGCCGATGTGTATGCGGAGAGCCCGGCATGAGCCGCGAACTCGGATTCGGCATGGCGGTGAACGAGGCGCTGCACCTGGCGCTGGAATCCGATCCCGATGTGATTTTGCTCGGCGAGGATGTGGCCGGCGGCGGCGCACGCGATTCCGGCGATGTGGACGAGATGGGCGGCGTGCTCGGCACCACCAAGGGGCTCGTCAAGTCCTTCCCGGGCCGGGTGCTCGATACGCCCATCAGCGAAATGGGCATCATCGGCACGGCGGTGGGCGCTGCGGCCACCGGGTTGCGCCCCGTCGCCGAGTTGATGTTCATGGACTTTCTCGGCACCTGCCTCGATCCGCTGCTCAACCAGGCCGCCAAGCTGCGTTACATGTTTGGCGGCAAGGTGCGCGTGCCGCTCACCGTGCGCACCGTCAGCGGCGCGGGCATGCAGGCCGCCGCGCAGCACTCGCAGTCGCTCTACTGGATCACCACCGGCATTCCGGGACTCAAGACGGTGATTCCCTCGAACCCCGCCGACGCCAAGGGGTTGCTGCTCTCCGCAATCCGCGACGACAACCCCGTGATCTTTTGCGAGGCGAAGGGCGTGCTGGGCCTGACGGGCGAGGTGCCCGAAGGCGATTACACCGTGCCGCTGGGAGAAGCCGCGCTGTTGCGCAGCGGCGGCGATGTGTCGCTGGTGGGGCTGGGCTGCACGGTGCCGGTGTGCATGGAGGCCGCCGCACAACTCGCCGCCGAGGGCATTGAGGCCGATGTGCTGGATCTGCGCTCGCTGCAGCCCCTGGACGAAGAGGCGATTCTGAGCTCGCTTGCCAAGACCGGCAGCATGGTGGTGGTGGATGAAGCGACGCCGCGCTGCGGCATCGCCAGCGATGTGGCGGCGCTCTGCGTGGACCGCGGCTTCGATTCGCTGAACGCGCCGGTGAAGCGCGTGACCGCACCCCACGCTCCCGTGCCGTTCAGCCAGGTGCTCGAGCGCGCCTATATGCCCGCCGCCGCCGATGTGATTGCCGCGGTGCGCGAGCTCGGCTGAGCGTTGGCCGCCACCGCCATCGCCATGCCCAAGCTGGGCATGACCATGGAAGAGGGCAGCGTCGTCTCCTGGCCGCTGCCCCTCGGCGCACCGGTCGCCAAGGGGCAGGTGGTGCTGGTGATCGAGTCCGAGAAGAGCGAGGCCGAGATTGAATCCGCCGCCGAGGGATTTTTGCGCCACATTTACATTGCGGCCGGCGCAGATCCGGTTCCCTGCGGCGCGCTGTTGGCTGCCATTACCGAAACGGCCGACGAAGACTTCGACGCCGAGGCTTTTGCCGCCGCCCACGCCGCCGCGCAGCCGCCTTCAGCGGCGGGGGCGAAGACTCCGCCCGCGCCGGTTGCGTCTTCCACGCCTTCGGCAGCGCCCGCGCGCAGCGCCGCTTCCACCGCGCGCCGTCCGGTGGCGCCGGCGGCCCGGGCGCTGGCGCGAAAGCTCGGCGTAGATTTGTCGCAGGTAGCGGGCAGCGGCCCGGGCGGCCGCGTTACCCGGGAAGATGTATCCGCCCACGCCGAGGCGCGCGAGCGATTGGTGCCGGTGGCGGAGGGCGTGGCGCTCGAAGTGTTGCGCGAAGGCGCGGGGCACTGCGTGCTGTTGCTGCCCGGCTTCGGCAGCGATGTCTCTTCCTTTGCGCTGCAGATTCCGGCGCTGCGCGAGCACTTTGCCGTGGCGGGGGTGAATCCCAGGGGCGTCGGCCACTCCGATGCGCCGCCCCTGGGCTACGAGGTGAAGCAGGCCGCCGCCGACGCCGCCGCCGTGTTGCGGGAGCTCGATTGCGGCCCGGCGCACATTGTGGGCGCAAGCCTGGGTGCTGCCGCCGCCATGGAATTGGCGCTGTCGCAGCCCGAGCGCGTGCGCAGCCTCGCGCTGCTCACGCCCTTCGTTGCGGCGACGCCGCGGCTGCTGGCCGTGCTGGAAGCCTGGCAGCGGGTTGCGGCAGATGCCGGCCCGGCCGCGCTGGCGCAGAGCCTCGCGCCCTGGCTCTTCGGCGATTCGCTGTTGGGCAACGCCGCACAACTCGCGCGCACCCTGCGCGGATTGGCCGCGAGCCTTGCGCGGACGCCGCCCGATACTTTGGCGCGCAGCGCCGCGGGCCTCGCCGCCTGGTCCCAAAGCCGCCGCGGCCATCTCGGCGCGCTGGGCGAGGCGCTCGCCGGCCGGGGCGCGCCGCTGCTGGTGCTCGCCGCCGGTGCAGATCTGTTGACGCCCGATGCCGAATCCCTCGCCGCGCAAATTCCCGGCGCGCGCTGCACGGTCATTCCCGGTGCGGGGCACGCCCTGGCCAGCGATGCCCCCGCTGCTGTCACCGAAGCGCTGCTCGCCCATCTGCAAGCCGCCGGCTGAGCGTGGAGCGCAGAGACCGGCTGCTGCTGGCCGCCTGTGCGTGGTGGCTGCTCGGCGCGGCTACCGGACTCGACCGGCCTTTTCCGCCCATGCCGGGGGAAGCGCCGACGGCGGCGCGCGTGGAGTTGGGGCGGTTGTTGTTCTTCGATCCGCTGCTCTCAAAGGATGGCGCGCTTTCCTGCGCGCACTGCCACCGGCCTGGGCGCTTTCTCGCCGATGGTTTGCCCAGGGCGCGGGGGCGCGGCGGCGCAGAGCTCGCGCGCAACACGCCCACCCTTTACAACGCGGCTTTCAAGCAGCGGCTCATGTGGGACCGGCGCGCAGAGTCGCTGGAAGCGCAGGCGCTAATTCCGCTGCTCTCGCCCGCAGAGCTCGGCGCAGATCCCGCAAAGTTGCTTGCGCGGCTGGCCGCGCTGCCGGAATACCGCGCGCATTTTGCCCGCGCTTTTCCGCAGGATTCGCAGCCGCTCTCGCTGCGCAACACGGCGCGGGCGCTGGCCGCCTTCGAGCGGACGCTGGTTTCGCAGAACTCGCGCTACGACCGCTGGACGCGGGGCGCGCGGGACGCCCTCAGCCCGGTTGAGTTGCGCGGCCTGGCGCTGTTCCGCTCGCTCAACACGCGCTGTTTCGAATGCCACCGCCCGCCCACCTTCGGCGCGCCGCTGGCGCTGGGCGTGGGCGTCGCGTCGCCCGATCCCGGCGTCGCCGGGGCCGGCGGCACCCCCGCGCAGCACGGCTTCTTCGGCGTTCCCTCGCTGCGCAATGTCGCCGGCACCGCGCCCTATATGCACGATGGATCCCTTGCGACGCTGGAAGATGTGATCGCCTTTTACCAGCGCGGCGGCGGGCGCGCGCTGGGCGTCCCCGCCTCGCGCATCTCGGGGCAAATCCGCGCCTTTGAGATTTCCGGCGACGAGGCCGCCGCGCTGGCCGCTTTTCTGCGCAGTCTCAGCGATGAAAGCGCGCGCCCCCGCGTTCCGGATCGGGTACCCTCCGGCCTGCCCGTTCTGGATGAATTTCCCCGAACTGCGGAGGACTTTCCATGAATCGCATTTCCGGCAACCTGGCTTCACTTGCGCCCCGCGCCCTGCTGGCTTTGCTCTGCGCCGCGGGCCTGGCGGCGGGGGCGGCGGCAGAGACGCTGCGCGTGCGCGCCGGCGAGTCCATCTCCCGCGCCATTGCGCGCGCCGCCCCCGGCAGCGTCATTGAGGTGGAGCCCGGCGTCTATCACGAGGCGCTGGTGGTGGATACGCCGGGCATCACCCTGCGCGGCGTGGTGCGCGGCAGCGAGCGCCCGGTGCTGGACGGCCGCGGCAAGCTCAACGATGGCGTGATTGCCTCGGCCAGCCCCTTTGCGATCAGCGGCTTCGGCGTGCGCCGCTACAAGGGCAACGGCGTTACCACCCAGGGCGTGGACGGCGCGCTGTTCCGGGATCTGGTGGTGGACGACACCGGCCTCTACGGCGTCTATCCGGTGCAGTCGCGCAACATCACGGTGGTGCATTGCACGGTGACCCGCGTGCGCGATGCGGGGATTTATGTGGGCGAATCGGAGCGCGCGCTGGTGGCCTACAACGAGGTGCACCGCAATGTGGCCGGCATTGAAATTGAGAACAGCAACGACACCGAGGTGCGCGACAACCTGGTCTATGACAACACCGCGGGCATTCTGGTCTTCGTGCTGCCCGGCAAGGTGCTGAAAGAGGCGCGCCGCAACCGCGTGCACAGCAACTGGGTGGTGCGCAACAACACCCGCAACTTCGGCGATCCGGAATCCACCGTGGGTTCGCTGCCCGCGGGCATTGGCATTCTGGTAATGGGCGCGGACGACAGCGTGGTGGAGGGCAACTGGGTGAAGCAGAATCGCTCCGTCGGCATTGGCCTGATTCGCCTGGCCGAGGAGGACGCGGCGCAGGATCCCGAGCAGGAGCCTTTTGCCGACCGCAACCGCATCGGCTTCAACTATCTCTCGCAAAATGGCGACAACCCCCACCGGGATGTGAAGAGCCAATACGGCGGCGGGGGAGACTTTGCCTGGGACGGCAGCGGCCGCGACAACTGCGCAGATCTCTCCGACGCGGTGCAGCGCGTCGGCGCTCCGCTGCGCGGCTGTCCGGATTCCGGCTCGCCGGATTCGCCGCTCGGCCCCGGTGCCGGGCCTGTCGAAGGGGGCGGCGCAAATGGCAGCGGCGCGCTGGCCGCCGCCCCGGCAAAGCGCGCGAAAATTGGCGCGGCGCCGGCCAATACCGAGGGCGCCGATGCCGTGGTGCGGTTGCGCGGCATGCGCTTTGTGCCCAAGCACATTTCGGTGCGCCCCGGTGGCACCGTGGCCTGGGTGAACGATGACGCCGTCGCCCACACCGTAACCAGCGGCAGCGGCACCCGCGTGCTGGCGGCGCCGCTGGCCTCGCCATTTCTGGCTCGGGGCGATGTCTATCGCCACGCTTTTGCCAAGAGCGGCGTGTTTGAATACCTGTGTTTGCCGCACCTGGATCAAGCGCCCATGCGCGGCGCCACCGTGACCGTCGCCCCGTAGCCGCGCAAATCGCAAATCGCAAATCGAATCGCAAGCGGGCGAAATGGGGAAATGGGCGAAGCGGGCGAAACCGGCGAAACCGCTGCGCCCCGGCGCGCGCTGATCTGGCTGGCGCTGGGTTGCGCCGCGGGCGTGGCGCTGTCCGCCTGGGGGTTGCTCGCCGATGCGCCTTCGCAGGCGCTGCCGCAATCCGCCGTCGCCCGGGTAAACGGCGCGCTGATTCGCGCCGATGCCTACCACAGGCTGGTGGCGGCGCTCGCCGCCGATTTGCGCGGGCCGGTTACGCCCGAACTGCGCCGCCGCGTTCTGGATCGCATGATCGAAGAGGAATTGCTGGTGCAGCGCGGACTCGAACTGGGACTCGCCGCCAGCGACCGCAGGGTGCGCGCCGATCTCAGCTCCGCCGTGATTCGCTCTGTGGTGGTGGAGGCCGAGGACGAGTCGCCGAGTCCGGGCGCATTGCGCCGCTTTTACCGGGAGCAGGCGGCTTTTTTCACGCGGCCCGGCCGGTTTCGCGCCGCGCAGATTTATTTCCGCGCGCCGGGTGCGCCGGGCGGCGCAGGAGAGGACGCGGCCCGCCGCCGGGCCGAGCGGGTGCGTGCGCGCATTGCAGCGGGAGAAGATTTCGAAGCGCTGCGCGCCGCCAGCGGCGACGCCGAGGTGTCGCCGCTTCCCAACGCCCTGCTGCCCCCCGCCAAGCTGCGCGATTACCTGGGCCCCACCGCGCTGCAGGCGGTCATGGCGCTGGCGCCCGGCGAAACCAGCGCGCCACTGCGCGGCGCGGGCGGCTTTCGCATCTTCCGGTTGTTGCAGCGCGAGCCGCCGCGCCTGCCGCCCTTCGAGGAAATTCGGGAGCAGGTGCAGGCCGAGTGGCGCCGCCGCGCGGGAGACGAGGCGCTGCGCCGCTATCTGGCCGAACTGCGCGGGCGCGCCGATGTGGCGGTGCGCCCGCAACTGCCGTGAATCTGCGGGCCGCGCGTTGCGCGGCAATCTGCGCGCTGCTGCTGGCGGGCGCGGATTCGCAGGCGCACACGCGCAGCGTTTCCTATTCGAGCTGGGAAATTGGGGAGGGCCGCGCGCGGGTTCAGTTGCGCATTGCGCAGCTGGAACTCACGCGCCTGCCCTGGGGGCCGGTGTCGCCGCCGCAGCTTCCGCCCCGGCTGGCCGATTACCTGGTGGAATCGCTGCAACTGCGCGCGGGCGCGGCGCGCTGCACTGCCGCTGCACCCCGCGCACTTTCTGCGCCGCGCGGGCGCGCCGCAATTGAGTGGCGCCTGCAGTGTCCCGCCGGGGCGCTTTCCATCGAGAGCGCGCTGCTGCTGGATGTTGCGCCGGGGCATCTGCACTTTGCGCGGCTGCGCGGGCCAGATGGCGCGGTCTCCGAGCGCGTGCTCTCAAACGCCGCGCGGCGCTGGACCTTGCCCGCCGCGGCCGCCGGAACAAGCGCCGCCGCAAGCACTGCCGACTCCGCCACCGGCGGCAGTTCCATTGCGCGCTACGGATGGCTGGGCGTGCAGCATATTGTCACGGGCTACGACCATCTGGTTTTTTTGCTCGGCCTGTTGCTGTTGGCGGCTTCGCTGCGCGAGGTGGCGGTGGTGGTGACGGGCTTCACGCTGGCGCACAGCATTACGCTGGGATTGGCGGCCAGTGGCCGGCTCGCGCCAGATGCAGCGGCGGTGGAATCGCTGATTGGATTCTCCATCGCGCTGGTTGCGGCCGAGAACAGTTGGCGGCTCTCGGGAGGCGCACGGGCCGTGCCCGCCGCAGTGGTGGCGGCCCTGCTGGCGGCGGCCGCGCTGGCCGCCTTTGGCGTGGGGGCCGTGTCTGCTCTCACGCTGGCCGGGCTGGCGCTGTTTTGCGGCTGTTATTTCGCGCTGCTGCGGCGCTTGCAGTCTGCGGTGGCGCTGCGTCCCTGGGCGGGGCGGCTGCGCTTCGCCATTGCCTTCGGCTTCGGCCTGGTGCACGGCTTCGGTTTCGCCGGCGTGCTGGCAGAGATTGCGCTGCCCCCGGAGCGGCTGCTGCCCGCTCTGCTCGGCTTCAATCTCGGCGTCGAGCTGGGGCAGCTCGCCGCGCTGGCGCTGTGCTGGCCGCTGCTTCGCATACTGACGCGCAGCGGCGCGGGCCGCCCGCTGCTGGAAGCAGGCAGCGCGCTGATCTGCGCGCTGGGCGTCTTCTGGATGCTGAGCCGCGCCTACGCATAGCGCCCAAAGCGCGCTGCTTCAGAAGCGCAGATCGCCGTGCAGCATCAGATCGAATTCGGGCAGCGCGTCCTCATCCCCGAGCGGTTGCTTCATGATGCCTTCCAGGCGCAGTTCCAATCCGCTGCCGGCCTCGAAGCGCAGGCCCGCGCTGAAGTTGCGCTTTTCCAGGCCCAGATCGAAGCGCCCGTAGGGCGAGAGCAGCGCTTCACTGCCGAAGCGCGGCAGCGCCACGCCGTAGCTCACCTCGCCGGTGAGGGTCTGCCCCGGATCCCAAGTTTCGCTGCTGATGGAGTTTTCGCGCGCGCGCGCGCCGCTGATCTTCAGGGCCTGCACCTCTTCCGCCACCTTGCGCAGGCCGGTCAGCGCGGTGTTGAGAGAGAGCGCGAGCCCGCGCTGGTCATTGCCGCGGTCGTAGGTGCCGGAGACGGAGAAGCGCTGCGCCGAGTTTCCGGAACTCTGCTTGGCACCGCCGTCAAACCACAGACGCACGCCGAGCTTTTGCGATGCGAACTCGGTGCCGAAGCCGAGCTCGTAACTAAAAGCCTCTTCTGCGCCCAGTGTGCCGCGCACCCTGGCGTGCGCCTTGCCCGAGGCGTAGAGCCGCATGCTGCGCCCGCCGCGCAGGTTCAGGTAGTGGCTCCCCTCAATGCCGGTGCTGACAAAGTTGCTCTCGCTGTCCGAACTGCGCAGCAGCACGCCGTCGTCAAAGCGCGTCTCGGCAAACTCGCTCTGAACCCGCGTGGTCTCGAAGGTAATTGCGATGTCGTTGCGGTCGCGCAATTGGTAGAGCCGCTTCAGCCCAAAGGAGGCCAGCATCAGGCTGGCGCTGGTTTCCGCCTCGCGCTCGCGCTCGGTTCCTTCCACCGTATACTTCTCCGTCACCGTCATGGTGCCGCTGCCGTAGCCCTGCACCAGCCACATATTGGTGCGCAGGTTGGGCCACCAGGAGGCGTAGGGGTGCAGCAGGATCATGTTGCGCACCACGCGGCCCGCGTTGGCGCTGGATCCGTCCGCGGCGTCCTTGAAATCCACGGCGCTGAGGTTGTAGCTGACCGCCATTCCGGTGAGCAGGTTGCCGCCAATCCAGCGCTCTGCGCCGATCACCATGGCCTGGTTTGCGCCGGTGTAATCCAGCACGCCGCCGTCGAGCTTCGGCTTGCCCTGCATGGTCACCGCCGCCCCCGATCCCCACAGCGTAATGCCGCCCTTGCCGTTCCAGCCCTCGGCGTTCATGTTGAAGCCGCTGCCGTTCAGGAACTGCTGGGTGCTCGGGAAGTCGAAGGGCTCGCTCATGTTGCGGTCGCCTGCAATGCCCGCAGAAAGCCCGCCGAAGGGATCCAGGGCGTCCTTTGTTTCCCCCGCCGCGCCGATTCCCGCGGCGCCGAAGAGCGCCAGGCCCAGCTCTGCGCTGGCTGCGCTGTATTTGGGAGCGGTGGCCTCTTCCACCAGGCTTTCGGTGGCCTCTTCGGCGGTGGGCGCGGCAATCAGCTCCCGCCCCGCAATGCGCAGCCCGGTGCGCGCCCCCGCTGCGCCCTGGGTGAAGCGCGTGTTGATGGCGATGTTCGCCACTTCCGCGAAGGAGCGGTCCAGCACCGTCGTCGTGGCCTGCGTCCGCTCCGAGCGGCGCGTGATCTGCTGCGGGTTTTCGCTGGTGGCAATCATCGCGCGCGCGTGGCTGGTTTCTCCCGAGGCCGGCGGCACAACATCGGCCAGCGCCACATCGCCGAAGGCGGTCTGGAATGAATCGAGCAGCAGCGTGAAGTGCTCCGCCGGTTCGGGGCGGTTGTCCTCGACGATCGAGATGGTGACCTCTGCGGAAACTTCGCTGCGCGTCAGGAGCACCTCGCCACGGACCTGGGCGAAATCGGCGCATTCGGGTTCGGTGTCGGTGTCGGGATTGGGATTTGAGGGATCGCAGTCAATGCGCCAGAAGACCCGGACATCGGTGGAGGGCAGGCGATCGGCGTCAATATCCGCCTGGCTGATGGCGATGGTGAACACCGCCTCCTCGCCTTCCAGCAGCAATTCCTCCGGCCCGCTCGCCACGAGGGTCACCGGGGTGTTGTCGCTCTCGCCAATTACGGCCGTGGCCGAGGTGGGCGGAAGCAGATTCACAGTGCCGCCGCCGGGAGTCGGAGTAGCCATCAGGGTGACGGTGATGGTCTCCGCCGGCTCCGGCGTATCGTCGTTGATAATTGGAATGCGGATTTCGCCGCTGATCTCGCCGGGGGGAATCACCAGCTCGCCACGCCGCGCGCCGCTGCTCTGCGCCTGCACATCATCGGGCTCGGTGTAATCCAGCGCGCCCTCTGCGCCTTCTTCGACAAAGCCGGTTGCGCTGCCCGAGAGCTCGTAATAGATGGAAGCGTGGGCTTCGGTGATCTGCCCCGGCGTGCCCCCCGTCAACTGCACCCGGAACACTGCATCCTGTCCCTCGCAGTAATCCCGGCAGCGGCGCTCGGCGTTGTCCGGCGGAATCACCGTGCTGACCGAAGCCGAGAGCGTGTCGGTGTCGACGATGATCGCCAGCGCGAAGTTCCGGGAGAAGCTGGCAATCTCGACGAAGTTGCCACCGGAATCGGCCACCTCTGTGAGTTCAATCCCGAGCACCTCGGGCCGCTCCCATGCTTCGTCGTCCAGCATCCGCACTTCCACCTGCGCGCTGCTCTCGCCCGCGGGAATGCGCAGCGTGCCGGAAAGTTGCCCGTCGCGGCCGGAGGTCACGACGAAGTCGCTGGGGACCACGCGGTAGTCCGTCTCTCCGGCGGATGAAGTGGTCGCGAAGCGCTCTTCCCCCTCGGGCGGCGGGAATTCGAAGCCCGTCACGAGGAAGCCCAGCACCAGGTCTCCCACGGTGCGCTGCGGCGCGCCGCCCTCGCTGCTCAGGCTCACGGTGAAGAAGATGCTGTCGCCCTCCGCCACGCGCACCGCGTCTTCCAGCGGCAGAGAATCGTTTCTGCCTTCCCGCACCAGCGCTGCGATGAGCAGGCCGCTGTCCGCAATAGCGGCGGTGGCCTGCGACGCCTCGGCCAGGTTTGTGACGCCGTTGCTCTCTCCGCCGCTCTGCCCGGAGAGCGTGAGGATGATTTCCTCGCCCATTTCCGAGAGATCGTCTTCGAGAATGGCCAGCTCAATATCGGCGCTGAACTCGCCCGGCGGAATCGAAATTACCCCGGTTGCGCCGCCGCCGGTGCCGGCGTCTCCGGTGTAGTCCTCTCCGAGAATGGCGTTGCCGGTGAGGGCGTAGTTGACGGTCACCGCATCCTGGTGGGCGTTGCCGGTGACGCTGATGCGGAACACGGCGCTGCCGCCCTCCGCCGCCTCGCCCACGACCTCCACGCCTACCTCGCGCGCGCCTTCTTCGCTGGGGGCGATGGTGACCAGGTGCGGCGTGCTGCCGTCGGTGGTGATGTCTGCGCCGGGCACGCTCCGGGGCGTGCCGAGCACCAGCTCGAATTGCTCCTCGCCTTCTGCGCGCGCGTCGTCCACGATGTGGATTTCAATCTGCAGCTCCGTGGTGCCGACGGGGAAGCTGAGCGGCATATCGCCTTCCGCAACCCTGTAATCGGTGCGGTAGCGGCTGCCGGCGAGGAATTCGGTGCTGATGTCTTCATGGCGCCACGGCACCGTCACCGGGGTGGTGTGCGCGCCGCCAGCCAGGCTCACGGTGAAGCTCTCCGTGCTGCGCCCCTGGTCATTGGGGCTGCTCTCGCTGACATTGCCGGGGCCCTGCAGCGAAACGACAATCGGGTCGTCGTCCGTAATGTCCAGCGTTGCGCTGTCCCGGCCCGGGTGGAACTCGCCGCCGTCCTCATCGGGCTCGGCGGCGGTAATCTGCAGGATCAGGCGCTCATTCGCCTCATGCCGATCATCGCCGGTGACGGTGACGGTGATATCGCCTTCCCGTTCGCCCGCCGCAATCACCAGGGAATCGCTGAGTTCGTAGTCCGCAACTTCATCGGAGTTGGTCGTGCTGCCACTGCCCTGGCCGAGGGGCAGCGTGAGATTTCCCTCGCTCTCGCCGGACAAAGAGACGCGGAACACCACCTCCATCTCGCTGCCGCTCGCGCCCTCTGCGACGGTCTGGTCTTCGGTCTGGATGCTGTAGGTGATGGGATCGCTGGCGGCGATGACGGTCTGCGCACTCCCCATCCTGATGGAAACCCCCGTTCCGCCGGCCCCGCCGCCCTGCGGATTCACCAGGGAAAACAGCAGCGTCTCCGCCGCTTCGTTCAAATCGTCGTCCAAAATGGCGACGCGGATGCGCTGCGGGCGATTCCAATTGCTGGGGCGGAAGGTGAGGGTGCTTCCCGAGGCGGTGCTGTAATCCGATTCCTCGACGCCGCTGATCTCCCATTCCACCGTGGCGTTCTCGGGCGGGCTCTGCCGCACATGGCTCATCAGCTCCACGGTGAAGGTGACGCTCCGGCCCTCCTGGGTGTTGAGATGGTTCACGCTCACCATGAAGTCGCGGGCCGATGCGCCGTTGGCGGGGATTTGCACCTGGGCGATGCAAGCTCCATACGCGCAGGCTTCCTCGACCTCGCCGCCTTCGGAAGTGGCATCGCTCAGGATCACCACCAGCGCTTCGTCGTTGTCCTCCTGCAGGCGATCCTGGACAATCTGGATGGCAATGGTTCCCCGCTGCATACCCACCGGAATGCGCAGAATTCCCTTTTCGCCGCTCTCGCAGTTGAAGTTTCGCACGGCAGCGGTGGAGTCGCTGTAATCGCCGCATGTCAGGTTTTCGGTGTCTCGCACGGCGTAGGAAACCTGCACATCCCTGGTCGCAGCCGCGCGGAGCAGGGTGACGGTGAAGCGGGCAATGTTGCCCTCATTCACCTGCACGCCCGCCATGCTGGGGTCGTTGTCGCTGCCGGTGTGCGCAATAATGCTGACGAGGATGGGGTCGGCGTCGGCAATGGTGAGGGTCGCGCTGGTGGGATCGCCGGCCGTAATCTCGCCTGCGCCAGCGTCCTTTTCAATTGCATCGGTGTCGAGCGCCACCACGATGGTCTCATCCGGCTCGTTCAGCGCGTCGTCGGCGAGGGAGACGCTGATGTCGCCGCTGTTCTGCCCGGCGGGAATGGTGAAGACGGGCGCGCCGCCGGGGGTGGTGATGGTGTAGTCGGCGGGATCCTCCGCGGTGCTCGCGCCGCCCACCACAAAGGGCACGCGCAGCGCCCCCGCGCTGCCCCCGCTTGCGCCCGAGAGGGTGATGCGGAAGGCCGCTTCGCCGTCGTTTTCGCCGGCCTCTTCCGGCACCGCGGCAACGGCGTAGGTGAGCGGATCGCTGGCGTTGATGGTGACCGCCGCGTCGGCATAGTCGCCACTGATAGAGGTGCCGCCCGGCCCGCCGCCGCTGGCATTGCTCAGCGTAAGCAGCAGATCCTCTGCGCCCTCGTTCAGCTCATCGGCGGCAAGGGTGATGGTGAATTGGTGCGGCGCGGGCGAAACTCCATCCGCCGCCTTTTCGAAGGGATAGGGGAAGGTGATGGTCTGCGAGGCGCTGCTGCTCCAATCGCTGTCGTCCACGCCGCTGATGGACCAATCCACCGAGGCGGCTGCGGTGGGCAGCATCCGGCCGCCCCAATACACCTCGAAGGTGATTGCGTCGCCCTCGTTTGCCATGCCGCTCACTGTGCCGCTCACCACATTCACTCCGACGAAGCGGTCAATGGTGGCGCTGGGATTCACCGTCGCCTGCGCCGTGTTCATGGTCGTGTCCACCGCAACCGCGCCGCCGCCGCTCACGACGGAAGCCGTGTTCAAAGTTACGCGGAGGGTCTCTTCGCCTTCCCCCAAGCCGTCCTGGGCCGGGGTGAGGGTGAAATCGGCGCTGGAGCTGCCAGCGGAGATGCGCACCTGGCCGCTTGCGCCCTGGTGGTTCGAGAAGCTGTTGTCCACGCCGTCCGCGCTGCTGAACTCGGACGCGCCGCGGCCGTTTGTGCCATCTGGGCCGTTTGCCTGCATGAGCATTACCGCGCTCCACGCCAGCGTCACCGGGGCGGCGTTTGCGATGTCGAGCGTCACGCGGAAGGTCACCGCCGTGCCCTCGTCCACATTGCCCGTGCCGACGCGGGAGAGGGTCGCCGTTGCGTCCTCGTTCGCCGCAATCGGCGCGGTTGCGCGGCGGACGCCGAGGCGCGGCGCAATGCTGCCGCCCCCGCCGCTGGGCGTCTGCAGCTCCACGCGCAGCGTCTCCTGCGCCTCGCCCAGGTCGTCATCCAGCGCGCGGATGGTAATGTCGCCGTGGGTGTTGCCGGCTGTAATTACAAGCTCGCCGCGGTCGCCGCTCATGGCGGGGGTGACGCCGCCGGAGCTTTCGATCTCGTAATCGCTGCGCTCAATTCCCGCGCCGCTCAGTGCAAAGGGCGCGCGCAGCGATTCGGCGGGCGTGCCGCCCTGCACCGAAACGCGGAACACCGCGTTGCCGGCTGCGCCGGCCGCGCCCTCGCTGAAGCCGTCCATATCCTGCCGCGCAATGTTCAAAGTGAGCCCGTCGTTTGCGGGAATGGTGACTTCGGCGCTGTTGCCGGGCGCAGGGGCCTGCGCCGAGCCTCCCCCCGTCAGGGTAATTGCGCCCAGCGTCAGGGTCAGCGTCTCTTCGCCCTCGGGGCGGTCGTCGTCGGCAATGGAGATGGCGCGGCGCGCCTCTCCCGCCTGCGCTTCCGCCAGGGTGAGATCGAAGCGGCCCGTGAGCGAGCCCGTGCCCACATCCTCGGCGGTAATGCCGCTGCCGCTCAGCGTGTATTCCACCTGCAAAGCGGTGGTGGCCGTGCCCTGCACGCGCAGGGTGAAGACCGCCGCGCTGCCCTCTTCGGCCTCGCCGTTGCTGCTGACGCTGAGGCTGAGATCGTCGTCGTCGGCGATGGTGAGGGTCACCCGGGTGTCTGTTCCGGCGATGAATTCGCCGTTGCCGCCATAGTAAGTGCCGGGTGTGCCGACTTCGATCACGATGGTCTCATCCGCCTCGTTCAAGTTGTCGTCGTTGATGACCAGCTGCACCTCTGTCTCCAGTGCGCCGGTGACATCGTCCGGGCTGGTATCGTGCGGGTTGGGTTCGCCGAAGCGGAAATCCCCGCCCAACTCAAAATCAGTGGAGGCGTCGTAGGTGGCGGTGCCCCCGTCGGCGCCGATGAGTGCGTTCACCGGGAACTCGGGCAGCCCGCCTTCGCTGCCGCCGGGTGCGCCCGTGAGCCTGAGGAGGACGGTTGCCGTGCCGTCGGATTCGTCAATGCGCGTCTCCGCCGCGGCGAGCGAGAAAGTGATGGGGTCGCTGCGGAGGATACTCAGCGAGGCCTCTTCATCGCCGAATTCGGTGTTGCCGCCGCCTCCAGCCGGCTCGCTGAGAATCACCTCCAGAGTTTCCGAACCCTCGTTCAGATTATCGTCAAGAATGTCGAACACCAGATCCTGCGGGGTATCCCAGTTGTCCGGGGTGAAGGTGAGTGTTCCGGACCTCGCCGCTCCGGTCCAGTCCTCGTCCTCCAGGTAGCGAGTCACAGCCCACTTCACCGTGGCATCGCTGCCCGGCGCGTCGCCGCTCAGGCTGACGCGGAAGGTGGCCGTGTCGCCCTCGTTCACCTGGACGCCGTCGTTCAGCGTATCTCTGTCTTCGGTGCTCACGATGGCGATGTGGAAGGTGCGCTTGGCGGCATCGTTGGCGGGAATTTGCACCGATGCCTTCTGCATCGCCGCGTCGCTGCTGAGCGAGACCGTGCCCGCGCCGCTGCCGGTTGTGATTGTGCCCAGAGTCACCTCCAGGGTTTCGGCGGGCTCTGCTTCCCCGTCCAGGCGGATGGGAATTTCAAATTCTACCTCGGTAATGCCAGGACTCAGCTCAAAGCCGGTGCTCAGCCTCAGAATGTTCAGGTCGCTTTCGGTGATTCCCGTTCCTCCCACCGTATAGGGAATGGTGACGATCCCCGCCGAACCGGCGGTAGCGCCCGTGAGCTCAATGAGGAAGCTGGCGGTCTGCCCCTCCAGCACCTGCACCCCCGGCGTGCTGCTGTCGGCATCGGTGGTGGTGTCCGCAACGGCAACGGAAACGGTGATGGGATCGCTCTCGGCAATCACCACTTCGGCCTGGCCTCTCCTGCTGTCCACGCTGATCGCGCCGATGGAGGTGGCGGCCCGGTCGAGAATGACGGTCAGCGTCTCCGCCGCTTCATTCTGCGCGTCGTCCGCGGCGGTGATGGTGAGATCCACCGTGGTCTCGCCGCCCGCAATGGTGAGCTCTCTCCCCGCCGCCCCACTGGGAAGCTCGAAGTCGCCGGAGCTCACGCCGCTTACGAGGAAGTAAACCGTCACATCCCGGGGCGGCTGCTTGTCCAGGGTTACGCGGAAGGTGGCTGTTTCGCCTTCGGCAATGGAAGCGCCGGTGGTGCGGGCAATGCTGAGATTCGCGCCGGCGTCGGTGATGCCGAGGTTTTCGCTGTTGTGCGCGGTCTCCACCACTGGCGTTTTGCCGCCGCCGCCCGTGGCGCTCTCCAGGCTGATGTCGAAATCCTCCGGCGCCTCCAGCTCGTCGTCGGTTTCGGCGCTGACGCTGATTTCGCCGCTGGTTTCTCCCGCGGCAATTGTGAGGGTGCCGGTAATGGCATTTGTCCCGGCGGTGAAATCCACCCCCGTGCCGCTTGCGCTCAGGTCCTCCGGCTCCGCCGGATCCGATCCGCTGCCCGCAATGCGGAAATTCACCACCAGGTTTGCAGTAGGTTCGCCGCCCACAATGGTGACGCTGAACTTCGCCGGGGCGTCGCCCTCGGTAATGTCTCCGCTCTCGCCCTCCTTGCGCGCCAGGCGAATGCTGAGCGATTCGTCGTCCTGGATGGTGAGGGTGGCCGTGGCGCCATCCGCAGAGGGCGGCGCAATTACCCCCGCGCCGCTCTCCGCGGTGCTGGCTGCGCCGAGCGCAATCACCACGGTTTCATCCTGCTCGCTCAATTCGTCGCCCTTGACGGTGACGACGATTTGCTGCGTCTCCGGCGCACCGGCGAAAGTGAGCGGGCTTGCGCTGATTGTGTAATCGCCGGGGGCAGCGGCGGTGCTGGCATCGGCGACGGTGAAGGGCAGGGTAATTTCGCCGCCTTGGCTGCCGTGCTCTGCGCCGGAGATGCGGATATCGAAGCGCTGCTGCTTTGTGCCGGGGCTGGCCCCTTCCACCACGCTCTGGTCGGCGCTGATTTCGTATTGGATGGGATCGCTGGCGGTAATTTCCGCCTGGGCGCTGATGCCTTCCAGGGTAATGCCGGTGCCGCCGACGCCGCCGCCCATGGCCCCGCTCAGTGTCAACGTTAGCGTCTCCACGCCCTCGTTCAGCCCGTCGGTGTTCACGATCACCGAAATAGTCTGCGCGGTCTCCCAGTTCGAGGTGCTGAAGCTCAGCGGGCTGGCCACCGTTCCCTGAATTTCATAGTCCTCGTTGGAAACGCCGCTGATGGCCCAGGCCACCGATGCGCCGCTGTCCGGCGCTTGCCCGGCCAGGCTGACGCTGAAGGTGACGATGTCGCCCTCGTTCACCTGCACGCCGTCCGTTTCCGAATCCCGGTCCGTTGCTTCTGCATTGGCCACGGCGGCGGAGAAATCGCGCACCGTGTTGGCGTTGGCGGGAATCACCACCGAGGCGCTCTGCTCGCCCGAAACACCGCTGCGCGCAATGACGCCGCCGCCCGCCGCCACGCTGGGGGTGCTGCCGAGAGTCACCGTCAGCGTCTCGTCGGGCTCCCGGCACTGATCCTGGAGCGTTGCGATGGAAATTGCCGCGCTGGCGGTATCGGCGGGAATCATCAGTGTGCCGCCCAGGCTGTCGGTGTAATCGGAAATCATGTGCGAGCAACCGGTGTTGTCGCTGACATCGCCGCCCACGGTGTAGGGAATTGTCACCGCCGCCGCCGAGCCGGAGGCTGCGCCGTCCAGGGTGACGCGGAACACGGCGGTTTCGCCCTCATCCACCTGCACGCCGCCGGTGTCGGGATCGGAATCAACGCTCTCATCGGCGATCTTCACAGTGATGGGATCGTTGTCTGCGAGATCGGCGGCGGCCTGCTTGGCTGTGCCCAGCGCAATGCTGCCCGTGGTGGCCGGCGCGTCGCCGAGGGTGACGGTGAGGGTCTCCGTCGCCTCGTTCAGCGTATCGTCCGCGGCGGTGATGCTGATTTTGCCCGTGAGCGTGGTGCGGTCGGCGGGGGTGGCGTCGCTGGCCAGCCTGGCAATGGCGAGCGGGCTTGCGGTGGCGCTGTAATCGCTGCTCTCCACACCGCTGCCGCCAATGCTGAAGGGAATGCTGGCATCGGCGGTGAGCTCTGCACCGCTCACGGTGACGGTGAAGCTCGCCGTCTTTGCCGTGTTCGCTCCACCCTCGGTGAAGCCGTCGGCATCGGCATCCCGGGCGATGGTGACTGTCACCGAATCGTCGTCGGCAATGCGGACGGGGTGGGTGATTCCGCCTGCGGGGAGCACCGCGCCGGTGGTGCCGCTGCCATCTATGGTGAGCACCACATGGAAGGTCTCCTTTGCTTCCAGCAGTGAATCTTGCGCGGTGGTGACGCTGAAATCCTGCTCTGTTTCGTAGTTGTCCGGCGTGAAGGTGAGCGTGCCGCCGGGGCTGCCGGAAATATCGGCGGCAACGGCCGGGTTTGCGCCGCTGCCATCCGCAACCGCCCAGGAGACGCCGATATCGCCGGTGGGCCTGTGGCCGTCAATCTTCACCTTGAAGGCCACGGTTGCGCCCTCGGTCACCTCGTCCGGCTTGAGGCTCAGCAGCACGGTGCGCTCGGTGTCCACGCTCTCCGCAATGGTGACGGTGAGCGGCGATCCCGCGGGCGCAATGACGCCGCCGCCTCCGCCGGTGGAATCGCCCAGCGAAACCGTGAAGGTCTCCGCCGGCTCCATGAAGCCGTCGTCCCAAATGGGGACCTTGAAGGTTCCGCTGCTGTCGCCCACCGCAATATCGAAGGAACTGGCGGGCAGCGCGTTCCCCGTGAAATCGCCCGCCGCCGCGTGGCCCTCGCCATCGCCGGTTACGGTCACGCGCCACGGCACGCTTACCGCTGCGGTGTGGGTTCCGCCCGTGAGCGTGACGGTGAACACCGCTTCGCTGCCCTCGGTGGCATTTGCGCTGCCGCTCAGCGTGGCGGTGATGGGATCGTTGTCCGTAATATCGGCCTCGGCGCTTCGCGCCGTGGTTTCGCCGCTGTCCGCATCCACATCCTGATAGGCAATGCTGCCCTTCGAGCTGGCCCCGGTGAGGGTGACGCGGAGCGTTTCGGTCGGCTCGTTCAAGCCATCGGCCCGCGCAAGCACGGTGATATCGAGGTGGGCCGTGGTGGGGTCTGTGCCGGTTGCGGGCGGAATGCGCAGCGGCGACTCCGAGCCGGCGGCGAGGGTGTAATCGCCGTCCGCGCCGGCCACAATGCCCGTGCCGCCGATTGCAAAGCTGACTTCCGCATTGGCGCTCAGTGCTGCGCCGCTCACGCTGACCCGGAACACGGCGCTGCCCGCCGAGTCTGCGCCGCCTTCGATGAAGCCGCCGTCCGCGGGGTCTGCATCATCCACCCGGGCAATGGTGGCGCTGGCGGTTTCGTCGCTCACAATGCCGAAGCTGTTGTTCGCCGGCACAAGGCGGTTGAGCGCCGCGCCGCCGCCGCCGGTGGGCGCGCTCAGAGTCACGCTGGCTGTTTCGGTATTTTCCAGCAGGTTGTCATCGGTGGCGCCGATGACAATTTCGCCCGAGGTGCTGCCGGCCGCGATGACGAGCTGGCCGCCCTCGGCATCGGCCGCCGTGCCGGCGGGAGTGGTGATGTCGTAATCGCTGGCGGAGAGAGGCTCTGTGGCGGCGGGATTCACCGTGAAGGGCACGCTCACATTCTGCGTCGGCACAGCGCCGCTGATGGTTACGACGAAGGTGGCCACGCCGCCGCTCTCGGCAATGTTCACCTGCTCTCCACCCTTGCGGGCGATGTTGATGTTGGCGCTGTCGTCATCGGTGATGCCTGTGCCCGCGGCCTTTTCCGCAGCCACCGTGGAAATGGCGGGCGTCTCTCCACCGCCGCCGCTGGCGCTGTCGAGCTCAACGCTGAAGACCTCCCGGCCTTCCAGCAGTTCGTCGTTCACGGCGGTGATGGTGATCTGGCCGCTCTTCGCCGGGCTGGCCAGGGTCAAGGTGCCGCTGGTTGCAGTGGCTTCAATTCCCGTGGGCGCGGTGATGTCGTAATCGCCGGCCTCCACAGCGCCGGTCACCGAGAAATCCACGCTCCATTCCGCAGTCGGCGTCTTGTCCAGCGTCACCTGGAAACTCGCCGCGCCGCCATCCTCTGCAATGTCGCCGCTTCCCCCCGTGCGGCTGATGCGCAGGGTGGCCCGGTCGTCATCGCTGATGCTCGCCACGGCCTCGCCGCTGGTTGCGGAAACCGAGGGCGCTGCGCCGCCGCCGCCGTTCAGCCCCGAACCCAGTTGCACGGCGAAGCTTTCCTGCCCTTCCAGCAGTTCATCCTGCTGGGCGGTGATGGTGATGCTGCCTGTGGTATCGCCGCTCTCAATGCGGACCGTGCCGGTGGTGTCGGTATCCGCATCGGTGGGGGTGGGCGCGGTGATGTCGTGATCTTCCCCGTCCGCGGGGTTTTCGCCGCTTCCGGCAATGCTGAAAGGCAGCAGCAGCGGCGCAGTCGGCGTGTGATCCAGCGTAATCTGGAAGGTCGCCGTGCCGCCGTTCTCGGAAATGGCGGTGTCTTCGCCGCTGCGCGCAATGCTGGCCGTGATGGGATCATCGTCTGCGAGCCCGGCGCTGGCCTTCAACGCCTCGGGAGTTGTGCTGAGCGCAATGCTGCCGGTGCTGGTTACCTTGGTGAGGGTAACGCTGATGGTCTCTGTCATTTCGCTCAGCTCATCGTCCACCGCGGTAATGGTGAGAACGGTCTGGGCGCTGGTGCTGCCGGTGTTCGGCATCACCGTGAGCGAATCCGTCACCCCACCCGAAAGCGTGCAGTCGGCGGGCACGGTGTCGCCGTTGTCGCAGCCCGTCACCGTGAGTGTGACCACGGCATCTGCGGTCAACTCTGCGCCGGAGACGGTGACGGTGAATTCGGCGGTGCGGTCCACCTCGGGCTCGGTGGCCGGGGCCTCGGTGAACTTGCTGTCCGCATCTGCGGTGTCGGTGCGGGCAATGCTGACGCTGGCGGTCTCGTCGTCCACAATGGCCGCGCCGGCGGACTTCTTGGCGCTGGCGATTCCAATCGTGCCGCCGCCGCCGCGCACGGCCGTCAGCGTGATGGTGAAGCCCTCCTTGTCTTCGAGCAGCGTATCGTGGCTGGCGGTGATGGTAATTTCGCCGCTGGTGTCCGGCGCGCTGATGCGCAGCGTTCCGCCGGTATCGGCGGCGGCGGGCGCGTCGCCGCCGGAAACGCCAATGTCGTAATCCCCGGCCGCTACTGCGCCGCTCACCGCAAAGTCCAGCAGGACATCCGCCGTCGGCATGGAGTTCGTGGGGTTCGTGAGGCTGACGGTGAACTTCGCCACGCCGCCGGTTTCATCAATATCCCCGCTCTCGCCGGTCTTGCGCGCAATGCCGGCGGACAGGGCGTCATTGTCCTCGAGATCCGCCGTGGCCTGGTCGCGCCCATCGCTGGTATCCGGCGCAATGGCTCCCGTGGTGCTCGCCCCGGTAAGGGTGATGGTGATGGTTTCCTTCGGCTCGCTCAGCGTGTCGTCCGTGGCGGTGAGGGTGATGTCTGCGGTGGCGGTGTTTTCGCCGGCATTGGGGCGGATGGTGAGCTTGCCGCCGGTGGGCGAGATGGTGCAATCCTCGCCGGGGTTGGTGGTGGTGGCGGCGCAGCCGGCCACGCTGAAGTTGATGGTGGCATCTGCGGTGAGTTCTGCGCCGCTGACGGTGACGGTGAAGACGGCGGTGCCCAGGGGGCCTGCGCCGCCTTCGGTGAAGCCGTCCATATCCTTCCGGGCGATGGCCACCTTGGCCGTTTCGGCGTCGGTGATGGTGGCGTCTGCGTGGGTGTCGCTGCCGAGCATGTTTGCGCCGCCGCCGCCTGTGGGAGCGCTGAGCGTCACGCGCAAGGTCTCGTCGCCTTCGAGCAAATCGTCGTCGGTGAGGTCCAGCACGATGGCGCCTTGGGTGAGGCCCTTTGCGATGGTGAGGATGCCGCCGGTGTCGGTGGCGGCGAGGCCGGAAGGGGTGGAGATGTCGTAATCGTCCGCGCCGAGGCCGTTGTCTGCGGCGGCGGGGCCGACGGCGAAGGGAATGTTGAGGTTTGCGCCGGGCTTGCCGCCCGTGATGGTGACCAGGAAGTTGGCGTCTTCTCCTTCCTTGCGGGCCGCGCTTTCGCCTTCCTTGCGTGCGATCTGGATGCTGAGGTCGTCGTCGTCGAGCAGCGGGGCGCTGGCCGTGTGTTCAGTGGGATCGCCGCTGCTGTCCGTCTTGAGCGCGATGGCGCCCCGGCCGGCGGGATCGGTGGACGGCGCGCCGAGCGTGATGGTGATGGTCTCGGTCCGTTCGCTGATGTCGTCATCCGTTGCGGTGAGCGTGATGGCGCCCGTGGCGGTGGTGGAATCCTCCACCGGCATGATGGTGAGTTCGCCTGCGGGGGTGTAGGTGCAGTCTTCGCCGCTGCCGCAGCCGGCCACGGTGAAGGGGACCTTGGCATTGGCGGTGAGTTCTGCGCCTGCGATGGTGACGGTGAAGGCGGCCTGGCGGTCTGCGGGGGACAGCGCGCCGTCTCCCATGGAGGGGCCTTCGGTGAAGGTGGTGTCCGCGCCGTCCCGCGCGAGGGTGACGACGGCGGCATCGTTGTCTTCGATCTCGATCCGGTGTTGGTATCCCGTGCCGTTGTAGGCGTTGCTCGCTGTGACCTTGGCCGCGCCGCCTGCGGCGGTGGTGCTGGCGGTGAGCGCGCGGATGCGCACGCGCTCCTTGCTTTCGAGCAGGTCGTCATCCGCTGCGGTGATTTCGAGGTCTGCGGCGGTTTGGCCTTTGGCGATGGTGAGCGTGCCCATGCGGCGGGTGTCGCCGTCGCGCAGGGCATCGAGCGCGAGCGTGTTGCCGGTGGCGCCGCCGTCATAGGGAGTGATGGAGTAATCCGCCAGCGTGGCGCCGCGATCCGAATCTGCGCGGAAGCGGATGGTGATGGGCGCGGTGGGCGTGCCGCCCGACAGCTGGAAGGTGACGCGGCCTTTGGCGCCTTCCTGCACCGCCCCCGCTTCTCCGCTCTTGCGGCCGACGGTGATGGTGATGGCGTTGTTGTCGGTGAGATCCGCCGTGGCCGACTGCTGCGCCGTGGTGTCCGTGCGCGTGAGCGTGCCGCTTGTGGTGGGATTGTTGCCGAGCGAAACGGTGATGGTTTCCGTGGGCTCGTTGAACGCGTCCTCCGTGGCGGTGAGGGTGATGGCGCCCGTGGTGGTGGTCTGCCCCGCCGCGGGATTGATGGTGAGCTTGGTTCCCGTGGGATCGGCGCTGCAATCTTCGCCGGGATTGGTGGGAACATCGGCGCAGCCGTCCACGGAGAAGGGGATCTCGGCGTTGGTGGTGAGTTCTGCGCCTGCGATGGTGACGGTGAAGACCGCGGTGCCGTCCGCGCCCATGCCGCCTTCCATGAACTTGTCGCTCGCGCCGTCGTCCTCCCTTGCAATGCTGACGGTGGCGCTGTCTTCATCGGTGATGGTGACATCGGCGTAGGTTTCGGAGGGGGTGGTGCTGAGCGTGGGGGCTGCGCCGCCGCCGCCGGTGGGGCTGCTGAGGGTGACGCGGAGTGTTTCATCGCCTTCGAGCAGGGTGTCTGCGCTGGCGCTGAGCGAGAGGGTGTTGCTCTGGGAATTGGCGGCGATGGTGAGGGTGCCCCCGGTGGCGGCGGTGGCGCTGTCGCCTGCAAGCACCACGCCGGTGGTGGCGGTGAGGTCGTAATCTTTTTCGTCCAGGCCGTTGTTGGTTGTGGCGCCGGCCACCTGGAAGGTCACGCTGAGATCCGCGGTGGGGATGACGCTGCCGGTGGACACCTGGAAGACCGCAGTCCGGCTGGCTGCGTCGTCCTCGTCAATGGCGCCGCCGGTGGGCGATTGGCGCGCAATGCTCAGCACGAGGTCGTCGTTGTCCGCAAGCTGCGCGGTGGCTTTGTCTTTGCCGCCTTCGGTGTTGACGGCGATGCTTGCGGAGTTTCCGGTGCCCGCATTGGAGAGGGTGACTTCGAGGGTTTCGGTCTTTTCGCTGAGGGTGTCGTCCGTGGCGGAGAGGGTGAGGGTGGCGGAGGTGCTGCCTGCGGCGATTTCGATTTCGCCGCTTGTGGCGGTGGTGGAGAAGCCGGTGGGCGTGGTGATGTCGTAATCGCCCGCGGTGATGGCGTCGCCGGCTGTGGCGGGAGCGACGGCGAAATCCACGGTGACCTTTTGCGTGGGGGTGCCGCCGGTGATGGTGATGGTGAATTCGGCCGTCCCCGCGCCGTCCTTGCCGCCTTCCATGAAGTTGTCGCTGTCGCTGCGGGCGATTTCAATTTTGGCGTTCTCGGCATCGAGAATGTCCACCTCTGCGCTGCGGTTGGCAGCAGTGGCGTGCAGGGTGGGGGCGTTGTCGCCGCCGCCGCCCGCGGGCGCGCTGTCTGCGGAGTTGTCCAGCGCCACGAGCAAGGTCTCGGTGCCTTCGATCCGGTCGTCCGCGCTGGCGTTGATGGTGATGTCGGCGCTGCGCTGCCCCGAGGCGATAACCAGCGTGCCGCCCGTGGCGCTTGCGGCGGGGGCGGAGGACGGAGAGGGCAGCGAGATGTTGTAATCGTTCTCGTCAATGGCGTCGCCGTCCTTGCCGGAGACGCTGAAAGGCACATTCACATTCGCCGTGGAAGTGCCGCCGGTCACCGTGACGGTGAAGGTGGCGATGCCGGTGTCCTCCGCAATCTCGCCACCGGGGGGCGTGCTGCGGACAATGCTCAAAACGAGCGCGTCGTTGTCCTTCAAATCCGCCGTCGCCCGGTTTTCGCTCTGCGTGCCGCTCACGGCAATCTGGCCCGTGGTGGATGCGCCGGTGAGCACCACGGTGATGGTCTCCGTCTGCTCGGTGAAGCCGTCGTCCTCTGCGGTGAGCGTGATGTCTCCGGTGGCGGTGGTTTCGCCTGTGGCGGGCTTCACCGTGGCGGGGGAGGAGAAAGTGCAGTCCTCGTCGCCGGGCTCTGCGCTGGCCGGCACCGAAGCGTCGCAATCGGCGGCGGTGAAGGAAATGATGGCGTCTTCGGTCAACTCTGCGCCGGTGACGGTGATGGTGAACACGGCCGTTCCCATGCCGCCGCTGCCGCCTTCGGTGAAGCCGTCGCCGTCCTTGCGCGCGATGGTCACCGTGGCGCTGTTGCCATCGGTGATGCTGACGGTTTCGGCCGCCGCGCCGTCTTCGCTGCTGAGCGCCACCCCCCCGCCCGTGGTGGTGGGATCGCTGAGGGTCACGGTGAGCGTTTCGCCGGCTTCGAGCAGCATGTCCGTATCCACGCCGATGGCGATTTCGCCCGTCAGCGTGCTGCCTGCGGCAATGGTGAGCGTGCCGCCGTCGCCGCCCGTGTTCAAATCCACCTGGGCGGTATCGGTGATGGTGTAATCATCCACAGCCAGGCCGTTTTCGCCGGACACGGAGAAGCCGACCTTCACCGCCTGGGTGAGGGTCACGCTGCCTGTGCCTTGCAGAGAAACGGTGAAGCGCGCCGTGCCGCCTTCGGCCACCGCGCCGGTGTCTCCGGACTTGCGGTCTATGCGGGCGGTGAGCGCGTCGTTGTCCATCAGCACGGCCGTGACCGCATCGTTGTCGGTGTCCACCGCAATCGCCCCCGTGGTGCTGGCCCCGGTGAGGGTGACGGTGATGGTTTCGGCGGCCTCGTTGCGGAGATCGTCCGTGGCGGTGAGGGTGATGTCTGCGGTGGAGGTGTTTTCGCCGGCGTTGGGGCGGATGGTGAGCTTGCCGCCTGTGGGCGAGATGGTGCAATCTTCGCCGGGGTTGGTGGTGGTGGCGGCGCAGCCGGCCACGCTGAAGTTGATGGTGGCATCTGCGGTGAGTTCTGCGCCGCTGACGGTGACGGTGAAGACGGCGG
>JAPPPQ010000060.1 GCA_028817435.1 Deltaproteobacteria bacterium | reverse complement strand
GTAGAGTTCCGCGAGGGCACCACCGGCGACGTGGCCATGGCACAGTTTGCCGTCGCAGACGGAAACACGGCCAGGGCGGTGACAGGCGTCTCGCCGACGACGCTCGGCGGCGACCGCAAGGTGACGCTCACGCTAGGAGCAGGGCTGGCCACGACGGGCTCGCTGCCGGTGGTCACGTACACGGCCCCCTCCTCGGGCGGCCTGTCAGTCTCGACGGCCGCGCTGCCGGCCGGCACGTGGGTCGACGTCGCCGCCGACGGCGTCGCGCCAGTGTTCACGGCCGGGACGGCGTCAGCCACGGCGCTCACGATAGCGTTCGACGAGCCCGTCAGCGGCACGACCGTGGCCTCGGAATGGTCCGTCACGGGCGTCACGGACGCCATGGGCAGCGCCGTGGCCACGACGGCAACGCCGGCGACGGCGACGCTGGCCGGCGCCGAGTCGCTCACGCTAACGCTCTCGCCGGCCCTCGTCTACACCGACGTGACGCCGTCCGTGTCGTACACGGCCCCGACCGGCGACGGCGCGACTCCGCTAGAGGACGGCTCTGGCAACGGCCTGGGCGCCACGCCCGTCACGGCGACTGACGGCCTGGCCCCCGTGATCGACGGCGCGACGTACATGGGCTCCACTAGGGACATTGTCGTGACGTTCACCGAGAACCTTGACGCGGCCACCGTGACTGCGGCCAACATCATGGTCTTTGGCCTCGACGCCTCTGGCACGCGCACGCAGGCCGCGCTCACCCTCGACTCTACATATAATGTCGACGGTATCGCATACACTGCTGGCGTGCCGGCCGACCCCACCAACGCCATGACGCGCACGTCCGCAACGGTGACTGTCCGCCTCGCCGCCGCCGACGCGCACCCCGCATACAAGCTTGTCATAACCGCCTCTGTCACCGACGCGGCAACGCCGCCAAACGCGTACGTGCCCATTGCCGACGCGACGCCCGATGACGGGACCGACGATGCGGACCGCACGGTCACAAAGCCCACGGCGCCGGCAACGGGCCCGACGTTCGAGGCGTTCAGGTACTCTAACGGAAACGGCGCCGTCATCGTCTTCAGCGAGCCAGTCTTGGGCGCCGTGGACGCGTCAGAGTGGTCAGTCGCGGGGGCCCAGCCGGCCAGGCTGCACCGCGAGCTCGCCACCTCCACAGAGTCCATACCGTCAATCTTGGGCTCGCGCGTGATCGCGCTCGAGCTCGCCGCCTCGAACGCGGGAACCGTCACCGCCGGCTCTACGGTCACGTTCACGCCGCCGAGCCCCGCGACGCTCACGGCCGTGGGGGCAGGCCGCGTGACGGTCGCCGACGCGTCCACCGAGGTCATCCTCGACACGTTCGTCAACTTTGCCCCGCCCACCGGTGAGATGCACACGTACACGGGATTCCTCAATGGCGCCCTGTCCTGGGAAGGCGGCGCGAGCCCAGACCCGAGCGGCCTTCTCGGGCCGGCAGACCACGACCGCGCCTCGGCGCTGCCCTCCATATCATCGCCCCTGTCCCAGGCGGCGAGGCTCATGGTCGTCGACTGGGCAGAGTCGGATCTCCCATCGTCGGTTCCGGGCCTCGCCGTCGAGTACGATCTAGGCGCCCTGGCCTCGGCCTTCCACTCTAGCGTCGCCGCGGCCGACCGCCACTTTGACGTCTACCTGCTGGTCCACTCTACGGACGCGCGCGGCGACCCCGGCAACGCCAACCTCCAGGGCACGGCCCACAGGCTCGGCGACGACGTGCTGCGCGGGCGCCACGTCCTCTCTGACTCGCTCCGCGCCTCCGTCACCTCCGGCGACTCGGCGCTGCTGGTCTTCCCCAACACCCCACAGTCCGCCCTCAATCCCGGCCTGCAGGGCGGGTTTGGGCCCCTCGCCCTTGTCGCCGACCTTGTGCCATTTGACCCCGCCGACCCGCCCGAGGTCGTCGGCGCGACGGTCACCGTCATGGTGGACACGGCGCCGCCGACGATAACTGCGGCAAGGTCGACGTCGGCGACGACGACCGTGGTCACGTTCAGCGAGCCCGTCTCGTGGCACGGCGGCGCGGCAGATGACAACGTCCACCCCGCAAACTCGGGCATCCCCGTCACGCTGGACCGCTCGGCCGCACAGTGGACCGTCGCCGGCGAGGCGGCCACGGCAGTCTCTGCCACGCCGCCGACGAGGGCCGCCGAGATCACGCTCGAGCACCCGCCGGCGGCGACGCAGACGCCTGCCGTCGCGTACACGGTGCCCGGCAGCGGCAACCTCCTGCGCGACGACCTTGCAAACAACCTGGCCGCATACTCGGAGACGGCGTCTGACGGCACGCCGCCGGGATTCTCGGCGAGGTGGGGCGGCAACTCTGCCCCGAGCCCCAACGTGATAGTCACGTTCAGCGAGGACGTCTCGCTGGCGTCAGGCAAGACGCTGCCCGTCGCCGGGGACTGGTCCGCCATGGGCACCGGCACAAGCGGCAACCCGCTCACGCTGGCGGCCTTGACGGTCACGTACGACCTGGACGCGGGGACGGCGACGGTCACGCTGCCATCAGGCAGGTCTGGAGCCGCCCTCTTTGACGTCTCAGAGGGCGTCACGCTCAGGCTCGACGTGGACGGGGACGTTACGGTGGAGGGCACGCCGGTCACCGAGGCCGCCCGGCTGGCCTCGATCGTCGACTCTGCG
>JAPPPQ010000017.1 GCA_028817435.1 Deltaproteobacteria bacterium | reverse complement strand
GCGCGTTTGGCGCGGATGCACCGGGCGGGCCAGCCGGGCCGGGCGGCGCCGGTGAGCCAGGCGGTAGCGGGCCGGGCGCCAGCGGGCCGGGCGAGCCGGGCGGGGCGGGGCAGGAGTCCGGCTTCGACGAGGTTTCGCTCTTCGATCTCGACAGCGAGTCCGGCGAGGAACGCCCGGCGCGCAGGCGGCGCTCCCGCCGGGGCCGCCGCTCGGGCGGGGCTTCCCGCGATTCCGCCGATGCCGATGCCGCGGGTGCGGAGGCGCGCGGCGAGCGGGAGCGCGGCCGGGGGCGTTCCCGCCGTGGCCGCGGCCGGCGCTCCGCCGCCTCGCGCGGCGATGCCGCGGATTCCGCCGATTCCGGCTCCCCCGGCGCTGGCGATGCGGGCGAGGCCGGCGAAGCGCAATCCGCCGAAGAGGATTCCCTCGACGAGGTGATGCAGCTCTCGCCGGATGCGCCGGAGATTTTGGACCCCGGCGATTACGACCGCCTCTCCACCCTGGGCGAAGACGCCGATGCCGATGCCGATGCCGGCGGGGACGAGCCCGAGAGCGAGATTGAGCGCATGCGCAGCGAGCGCGCCCGGCGGCGCAGCGCTCGGGCCGAGGAGGGGGGCGGCCTGCCGCAAGACGGGGAGGAGCCGGAGCCGGACGCGGCCAGCGAATTGCCCAGGGGCCGGGTGGCCATTCTGGCCCATGCGGACCGGCAGTCCATCATTGCCGGCGTGCTGCTGGCCCGGGAAGTGCGGCAGCTCGAGGGCATTTGGATTTACCCGCAGAGCGAGCTGATGACCTTCTTCCGCAGCGTCGCCACCGATTTGCCCGGGCGCACGCCCATCTATGTGGTGGGCTTTGCGGCCAAGCCCGCCCGGGAGGCGCTGCAGGCCGCGGCGCTCTACCAGGGCCGCCTGGCCTGGTTCGACCACCACGAATGGCCGCCCGAGGATCTCGAGGCCATGCGCGGGGCCATCGGCGCGCCGCTGGCGCACCTGCACCCCGGCACGCACAGCTCGCTGCCCGCGGCGCTGGCCTTTTGCACCTGGCGCAGCCGCCTTTCCAGCAAGCTGGTGGATTTGGTGACCGGCGCATTCACCCAGCACGATTTCGAGAAGTGGGGCCATTTGTGGTGGTCGCGGCTGGGCGAAATGTCGAGGCAGCCCGGCGGCCCGCGCCGCGACGAGCTCGCGCCGCTGCTCACCGGGCGGCCCTCGGAGCTGACCGAGGCCGCAGAGCGCGCCCCCGCGCCGCCGCTGCCCGAAGAGGCGGCCTGGGCGGCGCAGCGCGATTTCCGGCTGGTGCGCTTCGGCGGCCTCGGCATGGTGGTGGCCGAAGTGCCCGAGGCGCTGGATCTGCACATGGCCATGCGCATTGCCCGCGAACCCCACGGCGCGCGCATTTCTCTGGCGCGCATGGCGGGGGAGGAGATTTTCGTGCTCGCCGCCGATGAAGCGGCGGGGCAGGGCCGGGTGGAAACGGCGGCCATGGCGCTGCATTTGTCGCAAAAGTTCGACTGGGTCGAAGCGCTGCCCGACGCCGACCGCGTCACCCGCTTCCGCGCGCGGGGCGTGGTGGAGCAGCCCGGGCGGCTCGAAGAGCTCATTGCCGAAATTGGCATGGGGCGCGCCATTCTCGAAGGCTGAGCCGTGCCGGCCCGGGCGAACCTGGTCGAGATTTTCTCCTCGGTGCAGGGAGAGGGGCCGGATGTGGGCGCGGCCACGCTGTTTCTGCGCTTCGGCGGCTGCGATTTGCGCTGCACCTGGTGCGATTCGCCCCACACCTGGCGCCCCGCCCGCCACTGCCGCATCGAGCAGCACCCCGGCGCGGGAGATTTCCGCCATGCGCCGAACCCGCTGCCGCTGGACGACGCACTCGCCGCGGCCCGCGCGCTGCATATCGAATCGCACCGCTTTGCCAGTCTCACCGGCGGCGAGCCGCTGCTGCAACCCGCCGCCGTGGCGCAACTGGCCCGCGCTCTGCGCGCCGCCGGACTCGCCCTGCATTTGGAAACGCACGGCCTGCACGCCGACGCGCTGGCCGAGGCACTCCCCCACCTGGATGTCGTCTCGATGGATTGGAAGCTCGCCAGCGACGTCCGCCGCGCCGATGCAGCGGGTGCGCCGGGCGCGCCGGGGGATTCGGGAGATTCGCAATTTCACGAGGCGCACCGGCGCTTTCTCTCTGTGGCGCGGGCTGCACCCCGGGTGGTGGTGAAGCTCGTCATCAGCGCCGCCAGCCGCGGCGAGGAAATTCGCGCCGCCTGTGACGGCGTGGCCGAGATTCATCCGCGGGCCTGCGTGGTGCTGCAGCCGGTGACGCCTTTTGCGGGGGTGCAGCCGCCCGCTGCATCCCGGGTGCTGGAGCTGCAGCGGCAGGCCGCGGCGCGGCTGCCGGATGTCCGCGTAATTCCGCAGACCCACAAGCTGTGGGGCGCGCACTGAGTGCGCGTTCTCGTCACCGGCGGCGCGGGTTTTGTGGGGGCGCGGTTGCGGGCGCGGCTCTCGGCAGAGGGCGTGGAGGTGCACGCGCCGCCGCAGTCCGAACTGGATGTGGCCGACGGCGCGGCGCTGCGCGCCGCCGTGGCCCGGGTGCGCCCCCACGCTGTGGCGCATCTCGCCGCGCTCTCTTTCGTGCCGGCTGCGGAGGCCGATCCCGCCGCGGCCTTTCGCGTCAATTTTCTGGGCGTCCGGGCGGTTCTGGAAGCTCTGCGCGGCGAGGCCCCGGCGGCCCGCGCGCTCATCGTCTCTTCCGCCGCCGTGTATGGCTCTTCCGCGCGGCGCTTCGATGAGTCTGCGCCGCTGCGGCCGGAGGGGGCGTATGCGCGCAGCAAGGCGGCGGCCGATCTGCTCGCCGGGCGCTACGCCGAACTGGGACTGAATGTGGTGCGCGCGCGCCCTTTCAATCACACCGGGGCGGGGCGTCCCGCTCACTTTGTGGAATCGAGTCTGGCGCGGCAATTGGCGGCGGCGGAGCGCGCGGCGCAGCGGGCAGAGACGAGCGCGCCCCTGCGCATCGGCAATCCCGAATCGGTGCGCGATATTTTGCATGTGGAAGATGTGGTCGAGGCCTACTGGCGGCTCTTGCAGCCCTCGACGCCGCCGGGCGTCTACAACATTGCCAGCGGGCGCGGCGTTTCGATTCGAGAGCTGCTCGAGCTGTTGCTCGCGCGCACGGCGCTGCGCCCGCGCATGGAGACAGAGCGCGGGCGCTGGCGCCCCGCCGATGCTCTGGTGGGCGACGCCCGCCGCCTGCGGGACGCCACCGGCTGGCAGCCGCAGCGCAGTCTCCCGGATGCATTGGCCGAGTTGCTCGATTACTGGCGTCATGCAGACGCCAAATGAGCGCCGCGTGATAGGCTGCAACGGGTGAGCGGCTACATTTTTCTGGACCGCGACGGGACGCTGGTGCGCGATACCGGCTACCCGCACCGGCCCGAAGAGTGCGAACTGCTGCCGGGGGTGGCGGAGGGTTTGCGGCAATTGGCGGCGGCGGGTTGGCGCTTCGCCATCGTCACCAATCAGAGCGGCATTGGCCGGGGCTATTTTGGCGAGTCGGCCTACCGCGCCTTTCAACGGCGGCTGCTCGCCGAACTCGCGGCGCGGGGGGTGGAAATCGCCGGCAGCTTCTTTTGCCCGCACCGCCCGGATGCGGGCTGCGCGTGCCGCAAGCCCGCTCCCGGCCTGCTCTACCGGGCGCGGGCGCAGCTCGGCGCAACCCTCGGGCGCAGTTGGCTGATCGGCGACCGCCCCGCCGATGCCGAAGCCGCCCTGCGCGCCGGTTGCCGCGGCGCCATCCTCGTCGGCGCGCCGCCGGCGCAATCCGGCGCTGATTCGCCGCAGGCATTGCCGGACGGGGTGCGGCGGGTGCGGGATTTGCCGGCGGCCGCGGCGCTGATTTTGCAATCCGGCGGGGCTTGACTTCCCGGCGGCGCGTGAGTCACAATGCCTCAGCGCGGTTGCGGCGAAACCTGGCCGTGCTTCCGGGGGGCGCATGATCATCGGAGTCGCCGGCTGTTACGCATCCGGCAAAGGCGAGGCGGTCGCCTTTCTGGAATCGCGCGGCTTTTGCGCGCTCTCGCTTTCCGATGTGCTGCGCGAAGAGTTGGCGGCGCGGGGAGTGGCCGAGACCCGGGAATCCATGATCGAGACGGGCAATGCGCTGCGCGCCGCCGAGGGTCCCGCCGTGCTGGCCCACCGGTTGCTGCGCCGCTGCGCGCCGGACCGCAACTACATCGTCGACTCGGTGCGCCATCCGGCAGAGGTGACCGCCCTGCGCGCGGCGGCTGCGGGCTTCCGCCTGCTCTGGATTGAGGCCGGGGAAACGTTGCGCCTGGCGCGCTTGCAGCAGCGGGGCCGCCCCGGCGATCCGCGGGAGCTCGAGGCGCTGCGCCGCACCGAGGGACTCGAGCTCGAGGGCGGCGGCGATCCGGCGGGGCAGCAGTTGCTGGCGGTGCGGAAGCTCGCCGATGTGGAACTGCGCAACGAGGGCGCGCTGGAAGCGCTGCACGGCGAACTGCAGCGCTGGCTGCGCGGGCAACTCTATTTCGAGCGCCCCGGCTGGGACGATTACTTCATGAGCATTGCGCGGATGGTGTCCACGCGCAGCAACTGCGTGAAGCGCCGGGTGGCGGCGGTCATTGCCGTGGACCGCCGCATCGTCGCCACGGGCTACAACGGCACGCCGCGCGGCCTGGTGAATTGCAACGAGGGCGGCTGCCCGCGCTGCAACGATTTCGGCGAGAGCGGCAGAGATCTGGGCGAGTGCCTGTGCTCCCATGCCGAGGAGAACGCCATCACGCAGAGCGCCTACCACGGCGTTTCGATTCGCGGCGGCGCAATTTACTGCACCTGTTGCCCCTGCCTGATCTGCACCAAAATGATCGTGAATGTGGGCATTGCCGAGGTGATTTACAGCGCCGGATATCCCCTCGGCGATGTCTCGCTGCGCCTGTTGCGCGAGGCCGGAGTCAAGGTGCGGCAACTGCCCGCCGATTGAGTCTGCGTGGCGATTTACCGCTTCGGCGCTTTCGAGCTGGATGCCGCGCGCGGCGAATTGCACCGGGCGGGGAAACCCGTTCCCGCCGAGCGCCGCGCTGTGGAACTGCTGCTCCACTTGCTGCGCAACCGCGACCGGGTGGTTTCCAAAGAGGAACTGCTCGCCGGGCTGTGGCCCGGCGTGGCGGTGCAGGATCGCGTTGTCAACCAGGCGATTTACAACGCGCGCAAATTGCTGGGCGATGACACCCGCGCGCCGCGCTTCATTGCGACGCTGCGCGGGCGCGGCTTTCGCTTTGTGGCCGAGGTGGAAGAGGCCGCCTCGCCCCGCGCGCTGCCCTTCACCGGCCGCGCCGCCGAACTGCGCGCGCTGCAGCGCGCCCTGGAAGCCGCCCGGCGCGGCCAGGGCGGCGCGCTGCTGATTTGCGGCGGGGCGGGCAGCGGCAAGACCCGCCTGGCCGGGGAGTTCGCCGCCCGCGCCCGGGCCCTCGGCGCGCGGGTGCAGAGCGCCCGCTGCACGCCGCCGGCCGGCGCGCCCGGACTCTGGCCCTGGCGCAAATTGCTGCGCGGCGAGCGCGAGGCGCGCCCCGCCAAAAGCTGGCGCGAAGTGCTGCAGCGCCATCCCCACCTGGGCCATTTGTCGGCCGACGGCCCCGACTCCACCGCGCCCGCGGGCGGGGCCGGGGAGTTTCTGGTCTTCGAGGCCGTGGCGCGCTACGGCGCAGAGGCCGGCGCCGAAGCGCCGCTGGTGCTGATCCTCGACGATCTGCACTGGGCGGATGCGGCCTCTGTGCGGCTGCTGCGCCACCTGGCCCTCGAAGCCGGGGAGGCAGCCGTGCTGCTGATCGCCACCTGCCGGGAGGGCGAGCTGGCTGCGCGCAGCGAGCTCCGGGAGCCGCTGGCCGAATTGCTGCAGCCGCCCCACTCGCAGCGGCTGGCGCTGGGCGGACTTTCTGCGGCCGAGGTGGCGGACTTCGCCCGCGCTGCCGGGCAGCCGCTGGGGCGGGAGGAAGCGCGGCTTTTGGCCGCATACAGCGGCGGCAATCCCGCCGCGCTGCATCACCTTTGCGGGCCGGGTGGGGGCGGGTGGACGGCCGGCTTCGACCCGCCCGAAGCGCCGCTGGCGCTGCGCCGCGCCATGTCGCTGCTCGACAGCGCCGCGGGCGAGCCGCCCCCGCTGCGCGCGCCTCCCGCTGCCGATGAATCCGGCGGGGCCGGGGGCGGCGCGCCCGGGCTCTGCGAATCGCAGCCGGTGCTGCAGGTATCGCGGGCGCTGCCGGCGGCGCTGCGCGATTTGGCGCTGGCGCAATTGGCGGGGCTGCCCGCCGCCACGCGGGAGGCGCTGGACTGCGCCGCCGCACTGGGAAGCCGCTTCGAAACCGCATTGCTGGCGGCGCTGCTCGGCGAGAGCGAGCCCGAGGCGGCGAGCCGCCTGGCGCCTGCGCTGCGCTTCGGCCTGTTGCGCGAGGCCGGCGAAACCCCGGCGCGGCTCGATTTTGCGGCGCGGCTGCTGCGAGACGCCCTTTACGGAGCTCTCGCTCCCGGCCGGCGCAGCGCGCTGCACGAACGGGCGCTGCGGGCGCTGGAATCCGGCGCGGCGGGCCGGGCCGCGGCGGCTGAAGAGCTCGCCCTGCACATGATGCGCGCGGGGCGTGCGCCTTCGCCTGCGGAGCTGGACCACTGCGAGCGCGCCGCCCGGGAGGCGCAGCGCCGGCACGAGTTCGCCCGGCTGCTGCCGCTGGCCCGGCGCGCCGTGGAGCTGGCGGCGCTGCTCTCCGAGCCGCCGCAGCGGCAGAGCGAATCCCTGTGCAGGCTGGGGGCGGCGCTGCATCGCCTGGGCGAAATTGAGGAGGCGCAGCGCGTGCTCTCCGAGGCGGCGGATTGGGCGCGCCGCGCCGGCTCTCCGGCATTGCTGGCGCAGGCGGGGCTGCAGCTCGCCCCGGCGCTCTCCGGAATGCGCCCCGGACACCTGAACCGGCAGGCGCTGCCCGTGCTGGAAGAGGCGCTGCACAGGCTGCCCCCCGGAGATGCGGGCCATCGCGCGCTGGTTGCCTCGCGCCTGGCGCTGTTGCTGCACTGGGAATTCGGCGCATCGGAGCGGCGCGAGACCGCGCTGGCGCTGGCAGAGCAGGCGGCCTCTCAAGCCGGGGAGCGCGAGCGGATTGCGGCGCAAATTGTCTGCGCCGCCGCGCGCTGGCGTCCCGAGCAGCGCGTGAGCTACGCCGAGCTCTGCGAATTGCGCCGCGCCGCCGAGCGCCTGGGCCTGGTGGAATCCGCCTTTTTGGCGGGGGTGTTTTGCATGGCCGACCGCCTGCAGGACGCAGACCTGGCGGCGGTGGAAGCCACCATTGCCGGTTTGCGCGGCGCAGCCGCCGGGCTGGAATTTGTGCAGGCGCGCTGGCTGGCGGCGCTCTGCGAAGTGTCGCTGGCGCTCAACAAGGGCGATTTCAATTCGGCCCGGCAGCGCGGCGCGCGGGTGTTCCGCATGGGGCCCGGCATGGTGGGTCTGGAGATTTCGCAAATCTTCGAGGGCGTGGTGCAACTGATCGCGCGTTTTCACGGCGTCGAGGGCTTCGGCAGCGGCAGCCTGGAGGCGGCGCTTTCCGGGTTGCCCCGGCTGCGCGGCGGGCACAGCGCCCGCGCGCTGTTGCTGTTCTTGGCGGGCCGCCACGGCGCGGCGCGGCAGACCGCTCTGGAAATGATGCACGAGCTCCCCAGCTGGCCCAACAACACGGGCTGGATGTTCTCGGTAACGCTGCTGGCCGAAACCGTTTGCGAACTGGAATTGCGCGAGCACGCCGAGGCGCTGCGCGCGCTGCTGCATCCCCACCGCGAGGCGCTGCTGGTGATGGGCCCCGGCGCATCCACCTGGGGCGCAGTAGCCCGGGTGGTGGGGCGGCTGGCCGTTCTGGCGGGCCGCGCGGAGGAGGCGGCTGCGGACTTCGAGATGGCGCTGCGCCTGGAAACCCGCGCGGGCCTGCGCGCCTGGCGGGCGCACAGCCTCTGGCACTACGGCGCGGTGCTGCAATCCCGCCCCTCCAGCGCCCCGCGCGGCGCAGCGCTGCAAAAGCAGGCCCGCGAGCTCGCCGCCCTGCTCGCCACAAAGCTGCCCGCCGGGCGCTAGGGAACTTGGCCCCGGCGGGGCGCGTCCTTGACCGTGCGGGCGCTATCGGCGATAAAGCAGGTTGCAGCCGCCAGTTTCCCCGCGCGGGGGCTGGCATCCGGCGCGGTTGGCGCCGCTGACGGGGCGGCCCGCGCTGCACGGGGCGCTGGAGGAAATGATTGCATGATCCGGCGCTCTGAACGATGCGCCCGGTGGCGCGCCGTTTGCGCTCTCGCGCTTTTCGCCGCGCTGGCGGCGCCTGCGGCGGCGCAGCGCGGGGAGCGCGAGGTGAAAATCGCCGTGCTGCCGGTGGTGGTCCACGCCATGGAGCAGCAGGACTATCTGCGCTCCGGCCTGGGCGATATGCTGGCCTCCCGGCTGGGGCAGCACAGCGGCCTCGCGGTGTTGCGCATGGAAGATCCCGCCCGGGCCACCACCGATTCCGAAACCGCCCAGGCCGCGGGCCGCGCCGCCGGGGCAGACTGGGTGCTGTTCGGCTCCTTCACGCAGTTCGGCACCGGCGCGAGCCTGGATCTGCGCTGCCTGCCCGCCTCGGGCCGCGCCGCCGGGCCGCGCTCTATTTTCACCCAGTCCGGCAGCCTGGGAGAGATTATCCCGCGCCTCGCCAATGTGGCCGCGCGCATTGCCGCTCATATCAAGGCCGGCCCCGTGGTGGAGCAGGAATCCCTCCCCGATCTGCAGGCCCTGCAGGGCGTCGTCGAAACCCTGCGCGGCCGCGTCGAGGCCCTGGAAAGCACCCCCACCCCCGCGCCGCGCCGCCCCGCCACCGCCGCATCGCCCCTTGCCGGCGAGCCCGCCACCGTTGCCGAAGAGCCTCCCACCGCCGAATCCGCCACCGCCGCATCGCCCCTTGCCGGCGAGCCCCCCGCCGTTGCGGACGAGCCTCCCACCGCCGAATCCGCCGCCACAGTTGCCGGCGCGCTCGAAGCGCCCGATGCCCCCCCCGCCGATTCCGTGGATGGCGAGATTGCCGGCGAATCCCCCCCCGCCCAATCGCCCGGCGTTGTGGCCGATGTCGAGCGCGAAGAAGCCCCCCCCGACGCCGCCCCTCCCGGCAACCTGTTGGCCGGAGAGCGCGCCGAAAGCGCCGAGGGAAGCTAACCCGGCCCCTCGATTCGCTAAGCTGCTTCCCAGTCTTCCGGCGGTGTAGCTCAGTCGGTTAGAGCGGCGGTTTCATAAGCCGTAGGTCGCTGGTTCGAGTCCAGCCACCGCCACCTTCAAGCCCGTGAGCAAAGCGAACGATAAGGCGCGAAAGTCTTCGAGTGGCCCGCAAAGCGGGCCGAACCTTTAGCCCGTGAGCGCCAGCGAACGATAAGGCGCGAAAGTCTTCGAGTGGCCCGCAAAGCGGGCCGAACCTTTAGCCCGTGAGCGCCAGCGAACGATAAGGCGCGAAAGTCTTCGAGTGGCCCGCAAAGCGGGCCGAACCTTTAGCCAGCGAGCAAAGCAAACGATAAAACGCGAAAGCCTTCGAGCGCCCCGCATTGCCCACCACCATCCCCTTCCTGGACCTCCCCCCCCAAAACCGCGCCCTGCGCCCGGCGCTGGAAGCAGCGTTGCGCCGGGTGCTGGATTCCGGCGCATTCATCCTCGGCCCCGAGGTGCAGGCCTTCGAGTCGGAGTTCGCCGCACTCTGCGGCGTGGAGCACGCCGTAGCCGTGAACTCCGGCACCAGCGCCCTTCTGCTCGCGCTGGCGGCGGCAAAAGTGGGGCCGGGAGACGAGGTGGTGACGACGCCCTTCTCCTTCATCGCCACGGCATCCGTCATTTGCCACCTGGGCGCGCGCCCGGTCTTCGCCGATATTGATCCCCTCAGCTACTGCCTCGATCCCGAAGCGGCGGCGGCGGCGGTGAGCGAGCGCACCCGGGCGCTGTTGCCGGTGCACTTGTTCGGCCAGCCGGCAGATATGGCGCCGTTGCGCAAAATTGCCGCGCGCCATGGCCTTGCGCTGATCGAGGATGCCGCACAGGCCCACGCCGCCGAATACCAAGGCCGGCGCGCCGGCGCTTTGGGCGACAGCGGCTGCTTCAGTTTTTATCCCACCAAAAATCTGGGCGCGCTGGGCGAGGGCGGCATGGTCACCACCGCGGACGGCGCACTGGCAGAACAACTGCGCTCGCTGCGCGATTGGGGGCAGCAGCGCAAATACATCCATGCACAACTGGCCTGGAACGCGCGCATGGAGGGGATGCAGGGCGCTGTGCTGCGGGTGAAGCTGCGCCAGTTGCCGGCGTGGACGGCGGCCCGTCGCGCCCACGCCGCGCGCTATGCCGAGCTGCTCCCCGGCATCGGCCTGGCCGCGCCCTGCGAAGCCCCGCAGCGGCTGCATGTCTATCATGTCTTCAATGTCCGCGTGCCCCGCCGCGCACAGGTCCGCGAGGCGCTGGCAGAGCAGGGCATCGGCACGGGAATCGTCTATCCGCTCCCGCTGCATTTGCAGCCCGCCTTTGCGGAGCTCGGCCACGCCCCCGGCGCGTTTCCCGAAGCCGAGCGGGCGGCGCAGGAGTTGCTGGCGCTGCCCATTTACCCCGAGCTTCCCGAGGATGCGCCGGAGCGGGTGGTGAAGGCGCTGGGGCAGGCCCTGGGGCGCTAGCCCTCCGCGGCCCGCAGTTCGGCCTCGATGATGCGGCGGAATTCGGCAATGGGCAGCGCGCCCTGCAAGCGCCGGCCGTTGACGAAGAAAGTGGGCGTGGAGTTCACCCCGGCGCGGCGGCCTTCGGCCAGATCGGCATCTACCTGCGCCGCGCCCCGGCGCGCGGCCAGGCAGGCGCGGAAATCGCCGAGATCGAGTCCCGCGCCCTCGGCGTAGCGCAGCAGACTCGGGGCTTCGAGGCCCTGCCGCGCGGCGAAGAGCTGCTCGTGAAACTGCCAGAAGTTTCCCTGCTCGGCGGCGCAGTGAGCGGCTTCGGAAGCGCCCCGCGCCAGCGGGTGAATGGCCTCCAGCGGGAAGTGCCGGAACACCAGCCGCACCTGGCCGGGATATTCCCGCAACACCTGTTGCACGATGGGCTCGGCCTGGCGGCAGTAGGGGCACTGGTAATCGCTGAATTCGACGATGGTGACTTTGGCCGCGGCGGGGCCCAGCGAGGGGCCGCCCGCTGCGAACTGCACCCGGGGCGCTTCCAGCAGCACCGCTGCTCCCGCTTGCTCGCGCAGCGATTCGGCGAAGCGGCGGGCGGCCTGCGCGCCCAGATAGCGGCGGATTTGCCGCCGCAGCGCGGGCCCCGGCTCCGGCGCAGCCGGGCCGCCAGCCGCGCCGCCGAAGCGCTCCCGGTTCTCCTCGTAGAAGCGCTGCACCTCGGCGCTGCTCACCATGGCCGCGGCTTCCGAGTCGAGCATATCGTCGCGGCTCATGCCGCGCCGCTCTGCCTCTGCGTCCAGCAGCCGCTCTGCGATCAGGTTGTCGAGCTCGCGCAGCCGCAGTTCGGAGAGGGCATTGGCGTCGCCGCCGGTCTCGCGCTCGAAGAGCTGCTGCTGGATGTAGCGATCCAGTTGCGCCACGGAGATTTCGTCGCCGCCGATGCGCGCGGCGATTTCTCCGGGGCGCACCGGCGATTGCGCTGCCGAAACTCCCCAATGCAGGGCGTAGCCCAGCGCCAGGCCCGCCACGGCGCCCAGCGCGCCGAACCACAGGCCCCGGCGCGCGCTGCCGGCCGCGGGTTGCGCCGGCTGCGCCGCCGTCGGCGGTTGCGGCGATTGCGGCTGCGGCGGCTCCGGCGGTGTCTGCGCTTCCATCGGCATTCCCCCTTTCTGGCGGCCCCAAGGCGTAGCACAGGCCGCGCCCGCATTGACTGCCATTCAGCCGCGGCGGCCATTCGCCGGGCTGGCCGGGCTGGGCTATACACGGGGCCATGAGCGCTGAGCGAAACGCGGAGCGAGGCGCAGGGCAGGGCGCAGCCCGGGTGGAGTCCCCGCCGCCGGTGCAGGTGGTGGATGCGCAGGGCGGCCGCCCCTTCATGCGCGGCATTATGGTGCACTCGCTGATGTCGCGGGGCGCTTCCTTCGAGGATGCCTACCGCTCGGCCACGGCGATCCGCGACAAGCTGCGCGGGCGCGGCCGCGTGCCCCGGGAAGAGCTCGCGCGCATGGCCGCGGAGCTGCTGGGGCCGGAGATCGAGATGCGCCCGCTGCCCCGGCCGCGCAGCGCCGAAGTCTGCGAGGCGGGCAAGGCGGCGCCCTTCTCGAAGGGCGTGCTGGCGCAGTCGCTGCTGGCGGCGGCGATTGCGCCGGACGAGGCCTTCGATGTGGCCCGGGATATCGAGTCGCGGCTGCTGGCGCGGCGGGATGCGCGCATTGAGCGCGACGCACTGCGCGGCGTGGTGCACAGCGTCATCGGCAGCAAGCTCGGGGAGCGCGCCGCCACGCGCTATGCGGTGTGGCGCGATTTCCAGCACTCGGAAAAGCCGATGATTCTGCTGCTCGGCGGCGCGGCGGGGGTCGGCAAGACCTCGCTGGCGCAAGAGGTGGCGCACCGCCTCGGCATTACCCGGGTCACCTCCACCGATGCGATTCGCCAGGTCATGCGCATTATGCTCTCCCGCGAACTCGCGCCGACCTTGCACGCCTCTTCCTACGAGGCGCACCGGGAGCACCCGCTGGCCGCAGAGGCGGGAGAGGATCGGGTGGTGGAGGCATTTCGCGCGCAGACCGCCACAATTTCGGTGGGCGTGCGGGCGATGATGCAGCGCGCCATTGAGGAGCGCGAAGATTTGATTCTCGAAGGCGTCTCCATTTTGCCGGGGCTGATCTCGCCCGGCGATTTCGCCGCCGAGGCCCATGTGATTTTCCTGGCCGTGGGCGCGCTCTCCGAGCAGAGCCTGGCGCGGCGCTTCGAGCGGCGCGGCGGTTCCGGGCGGCGCTCGTCCCGCCGCTACCTGCAGAACCTCGACGCCATTCTCTGCATCCAGAGCCACATTCTGGAGCTCGCCGAACAATTCGAACTGCCCATTGTGGACAACCAGTCTTTCGACGACTCAGTGCTCTCAATTTTGCGCCATGTGACCGAATCACTGCGCAAGCACGGAGGCAATGCAGCATGAAGAGCGACAAGCCGATTTCGCGGACCGCGGGGATCTCTTTGCTGGCCCTGGCTGTTTTGGCGCTGGCCTGCGTGAGCATGCCCACCGTCGAGCAGGAGCGGCGCATGGCCCGGGACATCTCCCAGCAGGCGCGGCGCGAGATGCATATGCTGAAAGACGAGGTGGTGGAGCGCTACATCACCGATATCGGAAACGCCATTGTCAGCGCCGCGGGGCCGCAGGTTTTCGACTTTGAGTTCTCTGTGGTGGAGAACGACGAGCTGAACGCCATGGCGGCGCCGGGCGGCAATGTCTTCATCCACACGGGATTGATCCTGCAGGTGCGCAATGTCAGCGAGCTGGCCGGCGTGATGGCGCACGAGATTGCTCATGTGGTGAAGCGCCATCCGGCGGAGAGCATGACCCGCGCGCAGAACCAGCAGCTGCTGCGCACCATTGCGATCATGGGCACCGGAGTCGTCGGCGGATCGTCGGCGCAGATGGCGGCCGAGGCGCTCACCGGAGTCTCGGCGCTGGCCTACATCAACCGCTTCTCCCGGGAGAACGAGCGCGAGGCCGACGAATTCGCCCTGCGGGTGCTGCCCCGTGCGGGCTACGACCCGGAGGGCATGGTGACCATGTTCGAGACGCTGCAGCAGCGCGCCGGCTCGAGTCGCTCGCCGGTGTTTTTGTCCAGTCATCCCTCCACCGCCGAGCGCTTCACCAAGGCCCGCCGCTATCTGGCGATGAATCCGCCGCCGCCCGGGTTGCGCCGCACCGATGGCGGGCGCCTCGAGATTATCCAGTGCCGCATTTATCTGTTGACCGGGCGGCAGTGCGACATTCCCCCGTCGGCGGAGCCCGGCCGGGGGGCGCGCTGAGCAGCCATGCCGGACGCATCCGCCACGCCCGCGCCGCGCACGCTGGGAGAACTGCGCGCGGCAGGGGTGAAGCGCCGCAGGCTGCGCGAGGAGATCCGCGAGAATCTGCTGCGCCTGATGCACACGGGCGCGCCGCTGTTTCCCGGCATCCACGGCTACGGCGAAACGGCGATTCCCGCCGCGCTGAATGCGCTGCTCTGCGGCCATGACCTGATCTTTCTGGGCGAGCGCGGCCAGGCGAAGAGCCGCATGATCCGCGCGCTGCCGGCGCTGCTGGACGAATGGACGCCGCAGGTGGCGGGCAGCGAGCTGCGCGACGATCCCTTCGCGCCGGTTTCCGCCTACGCCCGCGCGCTGGTCGCCGAGCGCGGCGACAAGACGCCCATTGAGTGGCTGCACTGGGATGAGCGCTATGTGGAGAAGCTCGCCACCCCCGATGTCTCCATTGCCGACCTGATCGGCGATATTGATCCGATCCGCGTGGCCGAGGGCCGCAGCCTGGGCGATGAGCGCACCATGCATTTCGGCCTGTTGCCCCGCAGCAACCGGGGCATTTTCTGCATCAACGAGCTGCCGGATCTGGCGGAGAAGGTGCAGGTGGGGCTGTTCAATGCAATGCAGGAGCGCGATATTCAGATCAAGGGTTACAGCGTCCGCCTGCCGCTGGATGTGCTGGTGGTGGCCAGCGCCAACCCCGAGGATTACACCAGCCGCGGGCGCATCATTACGCCGCTGAAAGATCGCTACGCCGCGCAGGTGCGCACCCATTATCCCGAAACCCGCGAACTGGAGCTGGCGGTGGTGCGGCAGGAGGCGCGGCTGCCCGGCGCGCCGGGGGTGGCGGTTTTTGTGCCGCCTTTTATGTGGGACATTCTGGGCGAACTGACGCTGCAGGCGCGCCGCTCGCCCGATGTGAACCAGGCCTCGGGAGTTTCGGTGCGCATGTCCATTGCCAACTGCGAAACGCTGGCGGCCAATGCGCTGCGCCGCGCGCTTTTGCTGGGCGAGGGCGAGGCGGTGCCGCGCATTTCCGATCTCGATTCGCTGGTGGCCGGCAGCGCCGGCAAGCTCGAGCTGGAATACGCCGGCGAAGAGCGCACCGAGACGCAGATTGTCCGGGGCCTGATGCGCCGCGCCATTCGCGTGGTCTTCGATGGCTGTGCGCCCGCCGAAGGGCTGGCCCCGGTGGTGGAATCCTTCAACCAGGGCTGGAATATCGAGGTCTCCCAGGACATGGCTTCCGGCGATTACCTGGAAGGCATTGATTCCATCGCGGGCCTGCGCGAGGCGGCGGCGCAGTGGGCGGGGGGCGATTCTCCCGAACGCCTGGCTTCGGCCATTGAGTTCATTCTGGAAGGGCTGCACCTGCAAAACCGCCTCAACAAGAGCGATGGCGAAGCAGGCGCACGCTACGCCGCCTGAGCTGTGCCGGTGAAGCGCTGGCGCTACAGCCGCTGGGACGGCGCGCAGCCCGAGTTTTCTCTGGATGCAGAGCAGGCTCTGGATGCCCTTTCGGAATTGCTGATGGAAGGGCTCGGGGTGGACGAGGCCCTGGAGTGGCTGCGTCAGTCGGGCTTCGAGCTGGCCGGCATGGATTTCCGCGTGATGGGCGTGGAGGAATTGCTGCGCGAATTGCAGCAGCAGGCGCGGGAACTGCTGGGCCGCTACGACCTGCGCGGCGCGGCCTCGGATTTGGCGCAGCGTTTGGAGGCGCTGTTGCAGCGCGAAGAGCACGCACAGCGCGAGGTCCACGGACTCGAATCCGAAGCGCTGGGCCGCTTTCTCGCGCGCCGCCACGGCGAATACAGCAACTTGTCCGATGCCATCGAGGCATTTCGCGGCCACGATTTCGCCGACGCCGAGGCGGGGCGGGAATTCCGCGAATTGCTCGGCGAGCTGGAGCGGCTGCGCGCGCTGGAGGAATTTTTGCGCGAGCGCGGCGGAGATTTTCACGGCGGCGAGGCGGCGGATTACGAGACGGCCCAGCAGCTTCGCGAGCAGTTCGAGCAGTTGGAAAGGCTGGCGCGCGGTTTGCGCGAAGGCGACTTCGAATCGCTTTCGCCCGAGGCGCTGCGCGAATGGCTCTCCGAGCAGGGGGCGCAATCGGTCATTTTGTTGCGCGGGCTCGGCGACGCGCTGCGCGACGCCGGTTATCTGCGGGGCGAAGAGGGCGCGCAGCAACTCACGCCCCGGGCCATCCGCCGCATTGGCGCACGCGCGCTGGCCGCGGTGTATGCGAATCTGCGCGCCGGCCGCCCTGGCGGCCACGATACCCGGGGCCGCGGCGTCGCATTGCCGCGCCCCGACGAGACCCGCCCCTGGCAATTCGGCGACGCTTTGGAATTGCACATCGTGCGCACGCTGCTGAACGGCGTGTTGCGCCGCGCCCAGTCGGCTGCGCCGGGCCGGGCCGGGCGCGCGCCGGCTGCGCCGCTCGCCCTGGAGCGCGCAGATCTCGAAGTCTGCGAGAGCGATTTCAACACGCAGACCACCACGGTGCTGTTGCTCGACATGAGTTGGTCCATGTCCTGGGCGGGGCGCTTTCCCGCCGCCAAGCGCGTTGCGCTGGCGCTCGATCACCTGATTCGCTCGCGCTATCCCCGCGACGATTTCTTCGTGGTGGGTTTCTCCACCCGGGCGCGGGAACTGAACATCCGGCAGCTGCCGCTGGCCAGTTGGGATATGGGCGACCCTTTCACCAATTTGCAAGAGGGGCTGCTGCTGGCGGAGCGATTGATCGCGCGTTATCCCAGCCCGAGCCCGCAACTGCTGCTGATTACCGACGGTCAGCCCACCGCCTATTTTTCCGGGGGGCAATTGCGCGTCGAGTGGCCTTCGGGCTTCGGCGGCGTTTCGCCCCGCGCCGTGGCCGAAACGCTGCGCAGCGTGCGCCGCCTCACCCGGCGCGGCATTACCATCAACACTTTCATGCTCGACGATTCTCCCGAACTGGTGGGTTTTGTCGAGCGCATGACAGAGATCAACCGGGGCCGGGCCTTCTTCACCTCGCCCGGCCAACTCGGCAGTTTTCTGACTCTCGATTACCTCTCCCGCCGCCGCGCGAGTTTCCGCTAGATCGGAGCCCGGCTTGGCGCGCAAAATTCGCAGGGAGGTGCCGGGGCCGGACCGGCGCGTGGATCTGGCGCTGGCGCGGGAGAGGGGCTGGCCGGCGCTGTTTGCGCCGCTGGCGCCGCCGCTGCGCCTGGTGGTGGAGATCGGCTTCGGGCGCGGCGAGTTTTTGCAGCATCTGGCGGCGCAGTCGCCGCAGGTGGCGCATCTCGGCATTGAGCTTTCCTGGAAGCGCGCGCTGAAGCTGGCCCGGCGCATCGCCGTTCTGGAAGGCGGCGGCAACATTCGCCTGATCTGCGCCCGGGCGCAGGATGTGGTGGCGGAGACGCTGTGCCCCGGCAGCGTCGAAGCCTTCTGGATCAACTTCCCGGATCCCTGGCCGAAGCTGCGGCACCATCGCCGCCGGTTGTTGCAGGCGGATTTTGCGGCGCAGCTCGCCACGCGCCTGCAGTCCGGCGGCGCGCTGGAGGTCGCCACCGACCACGCGGAATACGCCGCGCAAATTCACCGCGTGCTCAGCGCCGAGCCGCGGCTTCACAACCACTGCGCCCCCGCGCCGTTTCTGCGCGAAGCGCCTGGGCGCATGCGCACCGCCTACGAGGAAATGTGGCGCAGCGAGGGCAGGGCGCTGCACTTCTTCCGCTACCGGAGGAAGACGCCCTGCGGCTGAACATCAAGGATTACGCGCCGGAATCGCTGCGCGCGCTGTTGCAGCAAGAGGGGCTGCCGGGTTACCGCGCCGGGCAACTGGCCGGCTGGCTCTACGCCCGGGGCGTGGAGGACTTCGGCGCCATGACCGATCTCGGGCGGCCGTTGCGCTCGGCGCTGGCGGCGCGTTTTCACACCCGCGCCCTCGAGATCGAGGGAGTCGCGCAGGCGGCGGACGGCACTTTGAAGGGCGCGTTGCGCGCTGCGGATGGCGCGTTGATTGAGGCCGTGCTGATTCCCGAGCGGCGGCGCACCACGCTCTGCGTTTCCACGCAGGTGGGCTGCCCGCTGGCCTGCGCCTTTTGCGCCACGGGCGCCATGGGCCTGCTGCGCAATCTCAGCACGGCGGAGATTGTGGATCAGTTCTGCCGCATGCGCGAGGCGCTGCCGCCGGGGCGGCGCATCACCCATGTCGTCTTCATGGGCATGGGCGAGCCGTTGTTGAATCTGCGCAATGTGCTGGAAGCGCTGCGCACGCTGTTGCATCCCCGCGCCTTCGCACTGGCGCCCCGGCGCGTCACGGTTTCCACGGCGGGGGTGCTGCCGCGCATTGCAGAACTGGTGTCGCAGTCTCCCGTGAATTTGGCGGTTTCGCTGCACGCCACCCGCGACGAACTGCGCGATGTGCTGGTGCCGCTGAACCGGCGCTATCCCATTGCGGCATTGCTGGAGGCGTTGCGCGCGCTGCCGGGGCTCTCGCGCCGCCGCCCGGTGTTCTTCGAATACACGCTGATGGACGGCGTGAACGATTCTCCCGCAGAGGCGCGCCGCCTCGCCGCACTGCTGCGCGGCCTGCCCTCCAAAGTGAATCTGATTCCCATGAACCCGCACCCCGATGCGCCCTATCGCCCCCCGTCCCCGGAGGCCGCCGAGCGCTTTCTGGGCGAGCTCACCCGGCGCGGACTCACCGTTACTTTGCGCCGCAGCCGGGGCGCAGATATCGAGGCCGCCTGCGGCCAGCTCGCGGCGCGCGGCGAGCCGCGCCTCAGTGCCGCGCGCGGCGGGCCGCGCCCCGGCGTTGCGGGCGGGCCGCGTTAGCTCTGCGGCGTGCGGCGGGGGTGGCGCTGCTGGGCCTCCCGGCGGTGGCTGAAGATGCGCTTGTCGTGGTGGCGGCGCAGTTGCTGGCGCAGCTTGTCGAGCAGGCGCTCGGCGCATGGGCCGGGCTCTGCGCCGCTGGCGTGGCTCGCCACTTGGGTGGCCTTGCCGCTGGCGTGCCCCGTGGCGGCGTGGCCGCCGCCGTCGGGGGCCAGCGAGAGCTCCAGGTGGGTGAGTTCGGGAAACTCCCGGGCCAGCGCGGCGCAGCGCTTCTGCAGTTCTGCGCGCAACTCCTCATCCACCGGCATATCCCGAAAGTGAATGTCGACGATGGCGTCGCTCATTGGCTTTCCCCCGTTGCCCGGCGCGTGCCCGCGTTCTGAGGTTTTGCTCCACCGGACAAATTGCGCCGCCGCCCCGGCAGAGTCAAGCGCCAGCAGGCTATGCTCGGCGGTGGAAGCGTTTCGAGTGCTGGCGCCTCGCCCGGACTTCAAATCCGGTGGGAATTGCAGCAACGCAATTCCGGCGGGTTCGATTCCCGTCCGCTTCCGCCCGAGTGGCCCGCCGGCTTATTCCGGCGGCGTGATGCGGAATGCTTTGCGGACGATGCGCTCGCCGTCGAGAACGGCCTCGGCCTGCCAAATGCCGAGACGCCGCGCCTCGCCGCCGGGGGGCGGATCCAGCGCGGCGAAGGTGTAGTTGCTGGAATCGTGGGCGACTTTGCCCTGCGCCACCACTGCGCCGCCGGGATCAATCCAGCGCACTTCAATTTCAGAGCGGCGCTCTTTCCACTGCGGCTCAATTTCGGCCCACCACACCACGCGCCCGGCATCCGCATCGAATTGCTCCCGGCTGCGCTGCACCAAAGTCGGGATGTTGCGGATGTCCTGACCGCCGGCCACCAGACCCGCGCGGCGCACCACGGGAAAGATCAGCCGCAACAGTTCGGCCTCGACACTGTGCAGCAATGCGCCCTGACGGTTCAGCCGCCCCTGCGCCTGCTCCAGGTGAAAGACGGCGTCGCCCCGCTCGCCCAGCTCTTTCAGCGCCAGCGCCAGCCGGTAGTGGGCCAGCGCCGTGTTGGGATCGAGTTCCAGCGCGCGGCGATAGGCGGCGATGGCGTCGGCGCTGTGACCGGCGGCGGCGAGCAGTTCGCCGCGCCGGAAGGGCAGGCGCGGATCGTTCGGCTCGCGGCGCTCGGCAGATTGCAGCACAGCGGCGGCGGCGAGTCCGTCGCCCGACTCGGCGAGGCGCCGGGCCTCGTTCAGCGATGCATTGGCCAGCGCGCGGTTTGGCGCGGGGAGATTTGGCTGCAAAGTGGTGCGGCCCTGGTCCACCAACAGCGCCAAACGCAACTGGGCGGGGCGGAAGCCGTTTCGCACTTTGGGATCCACGCTGCCGGGAATGGTGGTGCTGCGCGCGCGCTCCACGGCGTCCAGCGCGCGCACTTCGGAGCGGGGGTGGCTGTAGAGATAGGGCGGCAGCGTGTAGCCGGGGCGATCCTTGCCGGAGTTCAGGCGGTCGAAGAACACGGCCATGCCGAGGGGGTCGTAGCCCGCGCGCACCATGAAGGCGGTGCCCACGGTGTCGGCTTCTTCCTCGAATTCGCGGGTGTGCTTCAGGCGCAGCGCCTGGTTCACGCCCTCGGCCACCACCAGCGGCGCCACATCTCCCGTCGCCGCGGCGAGTCCAATGCCGACGATCTGCGTCACCAGGCTGGGCAGCGCGGTGGCCTTCTGGCGGCGCATCCAGTGGTGCCGCTTGGAATGGGCGATCTCGTGGGCCATCACTCCGGCCAACTCGTCCAGATCGTTGGCTTCGAGAATGGTGCCCGAGTTGAAGTAAATGGCGCCGCCGGGCAGCGCAAAAGCGTTGAGCGAGGGATCCTTCACAATGCGGAAGCGATAGACGAAAGGCTGCGGCTCCAGGTGGCGCACCAGGCTCTGGCCCAGGTCGTTCAGAAAGCCCAGCGCCAGCGGGTCGTCTATCAGCCGCCCCTGGGCGCGCAGTTTCGCGCGGATATCCGAGTCGGCCTTGAAGCCCGCCTCGCGCTCCCGGGCGACGCTGGGCGTTGCGCCGGGAGCCTGCAGCACATTCTGTTGCGGCGCGCTGCTGCCGCCGCCGCCGCCGCTGCAGGCGCAGAGCAGCGCCAGCAGCGCGCCGCCCGCGGCGTTCCAGTGGGCGCTGCCGTTGACACTCATGCGGACTCCTCCTGTGGCGTCCAGCGCAGCACGGGCTTGCGGGCGGCGCGGGTCTCGTCCAGACGCCGGTGACGCGTGCGGTGCGGCGCGCCGTGCAGCAGCGCGGGATCGCGCCGGGCCTCTTCGGCGATCTGCAGCAGCGTGTCGGCAAAGCGGTCCAGGCCCTCGAGGCTCTCGCTCTCGGTGGGTTCGATCATCAGCGCGCCGGGGACGGTGAGCGGGAAGTAGATGGTGGGCGGATGATAGCCGTGGTCAATCAGCCGCTTCGCCACATCCAGCGTGGAGACACCGCTGGCCTGCAGCGCGCGGTCCGAGAGCACGCACTCGTGCATGACGGGCCGGTCGTAGGGCAGATGCCATGCGCCGCGCAGCCGGGCCAGCAGATAATTGGCATTCAGCACCGCGGCTTCGGCGCAGCGCCGCAGACCGGCCGCGCCCAGCGAGAGAATGTAGGCGTAGGCGCGCAGCAGCATTCCCACATTGCCGTGGCCGCCGTGCAGGCGGCCGATGGAGTGGGGCGCGTCATCGCGCCAAGCGAAGCGCCCGTCCGGGCCGCGCTGCACCCGGGGCGTGGGCAGGTAGGGGGCGAGGACGCGCTTCACCGCCACCGGCCCCGCGCCGGGGCCGCCGCCGCCGTGAGGCGTGGAAAAAGTCTTGTGCAGATTCATGTGCATCACATCCAGGCCCATGTCTCCCGGTCTTGCGACGCCGAGCAGGGCGTTCAGGTTCGCGCCGTCGCCATACACCAGCCCGCCCTGGGCGTGGACGATTTCGCAAAGCTCCGCAATGTGATCTTCGAAAAGCCCCAAGGTGTTCGGGTTGGTGATCATCAGCGCGGCGACGGTCTCATCCATGGCGGCTTTGAGCGCGCCGGGGTGCAGCACGCCGTCCGCGCCGGAGGCGACGGTCTGCACCTGGTAGCCGTTCAGCGCGGCGCTTGCGGGATTGGTGCCGTGGGCGGTATCGGGCACCAGCACCTTGCTGCGCGGTTCGCCGCGCTGCTCGAAGTGCGCGCGGATCATCATCAAACCCGCCAGCTCGCCCTGCGCCCCGGCGGCGGGCTGCAGGGTGACGCAATCCATGCCGCTGATCTCGGCCAGAAAGCCCTCCAGTTCGAAGCAGAGTTCGAGCAGGCCCTGCACCTCTGCCGCCGGCGAAAGCGGGTGCGCCCAGGCGAAACCCGGCAGCCGCGCCACGCGCTCGTTCAACTTGGGGTTGTATTTCATGGTGCAAGAGCCCAACGGATAGAGGCCGAGATCCACGGCGGCGTTCCAGGTGGAGAGCCGCGTGAAGTGGCGCACCACCTCCACCTCGGAGAGCTCGGGCAGGGCGGGCAGATCCTCGCGCAGGTTCTCTCCCAGCAGCGCGGCGGCGTCCACCTCGGGGACATCGCAGCGCGGTAGCTCTGCGCCGCGGCGGCCGGGGCGGCTCTGCTCGAAGATCAGCGGCTCCTCGTAGGCCAGACCGCCCGCGGCGTTGGCCGCGCCGCCTTGGGGTGCGCCGCTCATTGGACGCCGGCCAGCGCGGCCACCAGCCGCTCGATGGCGGCGCGGCTGCACAGTTCGGTGGTGCAGATCAACAGCGCGGGGCCGAGTTGCGGGGCGAAGGGCGCGAGATCCAGCCCGCCGATGCATCCGGCATCGCGCGCCCGCGCCAGCGCGGCGGCGGCGTCGGGAACGCCGACGGCGAATTCGTTGAAGGTGGGGGCGGAGAGCGGCAGCGAGAGTCCGGGGGTCCGGCGCACCAGCGATTTTGCAAACTCGGCCTTGGCCAGGTTGAGCCGCGCCAGCTCGGCCAGCCCCCGGCGTCCGAGCAGCGAGAGATAGATAGTGGCCATGAGCAGGCACAGACCCTGGTTGGTGCACACATTCGAGGTCGCGCGCTCGCGGCGGATGTGCTGTTCCCGGGTCGCCAGGGTCAGCACGAAGCCGCGCTTGCCGGTGGAGTCTTCGGTCTGCCCCACCAGGCGGCCCGGCATTTGCCGCAAAAACTCGCGGCGCGCGGCCAGAAAACCCAGGTGCGGGCCGCCGAAGCTCATGGGCACGCCGAAGCTCTGCGCTTCGCCGCAGGCAATGTCTGCGCCCAGCGCGCCGGGCGCGCGCAGCAATGCCAGCGCCAGGGCTTCGGAGTGCGTTGCAATGCACAGCGCGCCCGCAGCATGAGCGGCCTGCGCCAGCGGGGCAATTTCCTCGACGACGCCGAGAAAGCCCGGCTGCTGCACCACCAGACAGGCGGTGTCGTCACACAAATCGGCGGGCGCGGCCGTGCGTCCATCTGCCGCCGCCGGCAGCACGCGAAGCTCTGCGCCCAGAGCGCGCAGATAAGTGCGCAGCACCTGCAGCGTGTGCGGATGCAGCCCGGCGCTCGCCACCACTTTGCGGCGGCGGGTAATGCGCAGCGCCATCAGCGCCGCCTCGGCAGTGGCGGAAGCGCCGTCGTAGAGCGAGGCGTTGGCGACTTCAAGTCCGGTCAGGCCGCAGAGCATGGTCTGCCACTCGAAAACCGCCTGCAGCGTTCCCTGGCTGATCTCGGCCTGGTAGGGCGTGTAGCTGGTGGTGAACTCGGCCCGGGAGACCAGCGCATCCACCGCGCTCGGCAAAAAGTGCGCGTAGCAGCCTGCGCCGAGGAAGCAATCCATGGCGGCGGCGTTTTCGTTGCGCGCGGCCAGCGCTTCGAGCCGGGCCAGCACCTCCTGCTCGCTGCCGGCTTCGGGCAAATTCAGCGCGCCCGCCCGCCGCAGCGGCGGCGGAATGCACTGGAAGAGCTCGTCCAGCGAACTGCACCCCGCGCGGCGCAGCATGCAGCGGATCTCTTCGTCGGTGTGGGGGATGTAGCGCAGCGGCGGACTCTGCCGGGTTACTCCCGGTCTGCGATGTGTTGCGCGTAGGCCGCAGCGTCGAGCAGGCCGTCGAGTTCCGCCGGCTGCGAGGGCACCATGGCGAGAATCCAGCCGCCGCCGTAGCAGTCTTCGTTCACCGCCTCGGGGCGCTGGGCCAGTTCCTGGTTGCAGCGCGCCACTTCTCCCGACACCGGCGCAAAGAGTTCGGCGACGGTCTTCACCGACTCGATGGCGCCGCAGGCTTCGCCCTGCTGCAGCACCGCGCCGGGCTCGGGAAGCTCGACGAACACCACATCGCCGAGTTGCTGTTGCGCGTAATCGGTAATGCCCACCACAGCGCTTCCGTCCTCTGCCGGGCGCAGCCATTCGTCCTCGCGGGTATAGCGCAGCGTTTCCGGCAACTGGTATTCGGCCAAGATGGGCTCCCGGTAATTGGCGTTAGAGAAAGGGCGTTGCGGCCACGCGCGCGGCCAGCGGCCTGCCGCGCACCAGCACTGCGAAGCGGCTGCCGTGCGTTGCCAGCTCCGGCGGAAAGTAGCCGAGGCCGATGGATTTTCCGAGGCTGGGGGAGGGCGCTCCCGAGGTCACCACCCCGAGCTGCCGCTGCGCCCCGCCGGACTGCGCCGGGTCTGCGATAATGGCGCAGCCGCTGCGGGCCACGCCGGGAGAGAGCAGCTCGAAGCCCGCCAGGCGCTTGGCCGCGCCCCGGCTCTCCTGGGCGCGGAGGGCCTCCGCCCCCACAAAGTCCCCCGCGGCGAGCTTTACAAAGCGCCCCAGCCCCGCTTCCAGGGGCGAGGTTTCGTCGTCGAGCTCGTTGCCGTAGAGGGGCAGGGCGGCTTCCAGGCGCAGGGTGTCGCGCGCGCCGAGTCCGCAGGGCGAAACCCCGTGCGCTGCGCCGGCTTCCAGGATGGCCTGCCACAGCGCCGCGCCGCCTTGCGCCGGGCAGTAGAGCTCGAAGCCATCGGCGCCGGTGTAGCCGGTGCGCGAGAGCAGCAGCGGCGCATCCCTCCAGCGCAGCTCGGCGCACTGAAAGCGGCGCAGCGGCGTGCGCAATGCATCGGGCAACAGCAGGGCGATGATTTCACCGGCGGCGGGGCCTTGCAGCGCCAGCAGCGCGGTGGCTGCGCTGCGATCTTGCAATTGCACTTGCGGAAATTGCCGCGCGCCGCAGTGGCGGGCGATCCAGCGCCAGTCCTTTTCGATGTTCGCCGCGTTCACGCACAAAAAGAAGCGCTCCGCATCGAGCCGGTAGAGGGTGACATCGTCCACCACGCCGCCCGCTTCGTTGCAGAGCATGCCGTAGCGCACGCGGCCGGGGCGCAGCGAGGCGACGGGGCAACAGAGCAGGCGTTCCAGCGCCTCGCACGCGCCGGGGCCTTCCAGGTGAATCTGCCCCATATGCGAGACATCGAAGAGCCCCGCGCGCTCGCGCACCGCGCGGTGCTCGGCCAGAATGCTCCCGTAGTGCAGCGGCATGGAAAAGCCCGCAAAGGGAACCAGCCGCGCAGCGAGAGACTCGTGGACTGCGTGAAGGGGAGTCTGCAGCAGCGCGCTTACGCTGCGCCCATGCGTTGGCACCAGGCGTCCAGAGTGTTGCGCAGCAGCATGGTGATGGTCATTGGCCCCACGCCCCGGCGGTGCGGCGTAATCAGCCCGGCGCGGCCCAGGGCGGCCTCGAAATCCACATCGCCCACCGGGCCTTCCAGGTTTCCAGATTTGCCGTTTACGTAAGTGGCGCCCACATCCATCACCGCTGCGCCGGGCTGTATCCAGCCGGCCTTCACCAGCCGCGGCACGCCGGTGCAGGCCACCAGCAGGTCGGCGCTTTGGCAAATCTCGGGCAGATTGCGGCTGCGCGAGTGGCACATGGTCACGGTGGCGTCGCGCCGCTGCAGCAGCAGCGAGACGGGCTTGCCGACGATGTTGCTGCGCCCAATTACCACGGCGTGTGCGCCGCGAAGCTCCACCCCGTAGTGGTCGAGGATTGCGAGAATGCCGAGCGGCGTGCATGGAAACAACCCCGCGCCGCCCACCAGCAATCGCCCGGCGTTCACCGGCCCCACGCCGTCCACATCCTTTTCGGCGGCAATGGCGCAGGCGGCGGCCACGGCGTCAAGCCCCTTCGGCAGCGGAAGCTGCACCAGAATGCCGTCCACTTCGCCGTCCTGGTTCAGCGCTTCAATCTGCGCCAGCAATTCCTTTTGCGAGGTGTTTGCCGGCAGTTCGAGATTCCGCGAGGTGAAGCCGGCGCGGCGGCAGGCGCGGTGCTTGCCCGCCACATAGGCGCGGCTGGCGGGGTCCTCTCCCACGCGCAGCGTGACCAAGCAGGGCGGGCGCGCGCCCGAGTGGAAGGCGCTGGCGGCCGGCCGCTCAGCCACGGCGGCAGCCCCTTCGGCAGCGGCGGCCGAACCGGTAAGCGCGGCGACCTGCGCTGCCATTTCGGCGCGCAGCTTCCGGGCGAGCCCGAGGCCGTCCACCACGCTGGTTTCGATGCGCGTCCGGCCCCGCATTTGGCCCTGCGTTTGGACCGGCTGGCCGATTTTCTCCCGGGACTGCGCGCGCCCGGCGGCGCGGGAAGGACTGGCGGCTGTGGTCACGGGGCCTCCGCTGCTTGGCCGCAAACATAACAGAGCGCGCCCGGTGCTGCTCAGGCCGCCTCTTTGCCGCCGCGGGCCTTGCCCTTGGCGCTCTTTGCCTTGCCGTCTTTTGCGCCCTTGCCGCCGTCCTTGCCGCCCTTGTCGCCAGCCTTGCCGCCGCTTTCGGATTTGGCCTCGGGCTTGGGCTCCGGCTTGCCGCTGGCGTAGAGGTCGTTGAACCAGCCGCCGCCTTTCAGCACGAAGGAGGTCCGCGAGATCAGCCGCTTCGCCTGCAGCTTTCCGCAGCCGGGGCATTTGCGGACGGGGGCGTCGTGGATGCGCTGCTCGCGCTCGAACTCGTGGCCGCAGGCCTTGCAGGCGTAGTCATAGATGGGCATTGCGATCTCCCGCCGGAGCATTCACCTTTCCCGGGGCGGTTGCCACCCGGCCCGCTCCCGGCGCCGGGGCTTCCGCCGCGCCCATTTCGCCCAGCTCTTGGGAGCGCCGGGCGGCGGCGCGGACGGCGTCGCCCACGCAGGCGGCGAAGTTGCCGGCCGCCAGCCGCGCCAGACCGGCCTCGGTGGTGCCGCCGGGAGAGGTGACCTGCGCCCGCAGTTCCGCCGGAGAGAGCGCGCTCTGCTGCGCCAGCAGCGCGGCGCCAAGGAGAGTCTGCCCTGCGAGGCGCTCGGCGGCCTCCGGGGGCAGGCCCAGGGCCGCGCCGGCCTCGGCCAGCGCTTCCAGCAGCGCCAGCGCGAAGGCGGGGCCGCTGCCCGAAAGGCCGGTCACCGCGTCCAGCAGCGCTTCGCTCGGGGCCTCCCAGGCCAGTCCCACGCAGGAGAAGAGGGCGCGGGCAATCTCGCGGTCTGCCGCGCCGCAGGCCGCCCCCGCCGCAAAGCCGCAAGCGCCCGCTCCAATCAGCGCCGGTGTGTTCGGCATGGCCCGCACCACGCGCGCCCCCGGCGGCAACCCGCCGCCCAAAGTTTGCAGCGAAATGCCCGCCGCCACGGAAATCCACAGCGGCCGGGCCAGATCGCCGCGTAGCGCGGCCAGCACCGGGCGCAGCAGCCCGGGCTTCACCGCCAGCACCACCACATCGCTGGCCGCCAGCAGCGCGCTGTTGTCGGCAAGGGTCTCGATGCCGAGTTCCCCGGCCAGCGCGCCGCGCCGGGCCGGGTCGGGATCGGCCACGCGCAATTGCGCGGCGGGCAGCCCCGCGGCCAGCACGCCGCCGGCCAGCGCCGCGCCCATGGCGCCTCCGCCCACGAAGCCAATGTGCCCCTGGCCCAGCGCTTCCCGCAGTGCGACGCCCGCCTGGCTCACGCCGCCTGTGCCCCCGCCGCGCCTTCGCGGCCGCCGAACAGGGCGCGCCCCAGGCGGATAATGGTGGCGCCCTCCGCAATCGCCAGCTCGAAATCCGCGGACATCCCCATGGAGAGCTCCGGTAGCACAGCGGCCCCCGCGGCGTCGCGCAGCCCGCGCAGCCGGGCAAAGGCGGCGCGGGTCTGCTCCGGCGTTGCGCCCGCCGGGGGGATTCCCATCAGGCCGCGGATGCGCAGGTGGGGAAGGGCCGTCAAGCCGTCCAGCAGGCCCGTCAATTCATCGGGGTTGACGCCGCCCCGCTGCGCGGCAGCGCCCAGTTTCACCTGCACCAGAATATCCAGGCGGCGGCCCGCCTCGGCGGCGTGGCGGTCCAAATCCCGCGCCAGGGACAGGCGGTCCACCGATTCGATGCAATCGAAGAGCCGCGCCGCCCAGCGCGCCTTGTTGCGCTGCAATTGGCCGATGAAGTGCCAGCGCGGCGGCGCGCAGCCGCTGGGCGCGAGCCGCTGGGCCAGCTCGGGGAGCTTGCGCTGCGCCTCTTGCACGCGGTTTTCGCCGGCCAATGTGAGGCCGGCCAGCGCGGCGGCGGCCACACGGGACGCGGGCTGCAGCTTGGCCGCGCCCAGCAGCGCTACCGAATCTGCCCCGCGCCCGGCGCGCCGGGCGGCGGCGGCAATGCGCGCCTGCGCCGCCGCCAGCCGCGCGCCCACCTGCGCCCCCAGCCCGGCCTCGGCCACTCCGGCCCTGCCGAGCAGCGCCAAAGTCTCGTCCAGCGGCAGGCCCACGACATTGGTCCTGCTGCCCCGCAGCGCCGAAACAAAGCGCGCCCCCTCGCCCTGCAGCGCGTATGCGCCCGCCTTGTCCAGAGATTCCCCCGTCGCCAAATAGGCGCGCACTTCCGCCTCGCTGGCGGCGCGCAGCGAGACGCGGCTCTCCACGGCGAAGTGCTGCGCCTGTGCGCCGGGGCCCAGCAGCGCCACGCCGCTCCATACGCTGTGAGTGCGGCCCAGCAGCCGCCCCAGCAGTTGCGCTGCGTGGGCCGTATCGCGGGGCTTGCCGATAGACTCCGCGCCCAGCGCCACCACGGTATCTGCGCCCAGCACCAGCCGCGCGCCGGGCTGCCCCTCGCGCACCCGCTGCGCCTTTTCCAGCGCCAGCCGCTGCACCAGTTGCGGCGGCGCTTCCCCCGGCCGCGCGTGCTCCGGAGCGCCGGACACCACGGCGCGAAAGGGCACCCCCACCGCGCTCAGCAGCGCCCGCCGCCGGGGCGACGCGCTCGCCAGCACCAGTTCCGCCTCTGTGCTCTGCGCCATTCGCCCGCCTGCCGCCGCAACTCTGCCGAGCCGCCGCCCCCGCCGTTTCACTATGCATCATAAAGCTATGCCATTGCTGCGATATTTCACTTCATATCTTCGCTTGCGCCCTGCAAAGCGCCGCGCGCGATTGAAAGCGCCCGGCGGGCGTGGTAGGAAGGGGCGGGGGCGTTCCGGCCCCAGGGAGGCGGAAATGGCTGAAGCAGCGCTGGCCGGAGTGGTGGAGGCGGAAGAGCCCGCGCCGTTGGGCGCTGCGGCGGCCGCGCCGCCGGTGCGCGTGGTTACGGCGGCGTCGCTGTTTGACGGCCACGATGCGGCTATCAACATCATGCGCCGCATTCTGCAGGCCCAGGGCGCAGAGGTGATCCACCTGGGCCACGACCGCTCGGTGGAGGAGATTGCGGAAGCCGCCGTCGAGGAGGACGCCGAGGCCGTCGCCGTTTCCTCCTACCAGGGCGGGCACATGGAGTTCTTCCGCTACCTGGTGCAGCGGCTGCGCGAGCGCGGCGCGGGCCATGTGCGCGTTTATGGGGGCGGCGGCGGCACCATTGTGCCCGCAGAAGTTGAGGCGCTGCACGCCGCCGGGGTGGCGCGCATTTTCAGCCCGGCAGATGGCCGCAAGCTGGGCCTCGAAGGCATGATCGGCGTGATTATCGAGGAATGCCGGGCGGCCCGGGCCTCGCAGCCGCCGCAGGTGGAGGCGGCGCAGCTTTCGCCGGAGAACCCGCTTGAAGTGGCGCGGATGATCACCCGCCTGGAGCGCGCCGGGCCGCAGGGCGCGCAGCCGTTGCGCGCGGCGCTTGCGGCGCGGGCGGGGCAGGCGCGGCCGCTGGTGCTGGGCGTTACCGGCACCGGGGGGGCGGGCAAATCCTGCCTGGTGGACGAGCTGCTGCGGCGCTTCCGCGCGGCGCATCCCGGCCTGCGCATTGGCCTGCTGCTGGTAGATCCCACCCGCCGCCGTTCCGGGGGCGCGCTGCTGGGCGACCGCATCCGCCTGAACGCTGCTTTGGGGCCGGAGGTCTTCGTCCGCTCGCTGGCTACGCGCAGCGCCAACCGCACGCTTTCTGCCGCCGCCAACGACGGATTGCTGGTGCTGCGCGCGGCGGGCTTTCACCTGCTGCTGGTGGAAACGGCCGGGGCGGGGCAGGCCGATTCGGAAATCGCAGACCTGGCCGATCTCTCGGTGTTTGTGATGACGCCGGAGTTCGGCGCGCCTTCGCAGCTAGAGAAGATCAATATGCTGGAGATGGCCGACCTGGTGGTGCTGAACAAGAGCGACCGGCGCGGCGCAGAAGACGCACTGCGCGACATTCGCCGCCAGCGGCGGCGCAGCCGGCCGGAGGCGGCGGAGACCGCCGGAGTCTTCGCCACAGTGGCGAGCCGCTGGAATGACCCCGGACTGGCGCGCTTTTACCAGGCACTGCGCGCCGCCTGCGCCGATTGCGCCGCAAATCTCGCGCCCAATTCGCCCCTGGCGCAGCCCGCCGGGGCCGCGCAGCCCAAAGCCGCGGCGCAGCCCGCGGCGCTAATTCCGCCGGGGCGCGAGCGCTACCTGGAAGAGATTGCCGAGCGCCTGCGCGGCTACCGCGCCGAATCTCAACAGCAGGCCGGGGCGGCCCGGGAGCTTGCGGCGCTGCAGCTCGCCCAACAGCGCCTGGCCGGCGAGGCCGGCGATGCGCTGCGCCCGCTGGACGCAGCCGTGGAAGCCGCCCGCGCCCGCCTGGATGCCGCGCTGCACGAGGCGCTCGAAAGCTGGCCCGAAACCCGCGCGCGCTACGCCGCCGCGCAGCAGCACTACCAGGTGCGCGGGCGCGAGATCGAGCAGCCGAATCACTTCCAGACCCTCTCCGGAACGCCGCTGCCCCGGGTGGCGCTGCCCGAGGGCGCAGATTGGGGCGCGCTGGCGCTCTATTTGCGGCAGGAGAATTTGCCGGGGCGCTTTCCCTTCACCGCGGGGGTGTTCCCCTTCAAGCGCAGCGAGGAAGAGCCGGCGCGAATGTTCGCCGGCGAAGGCGGCCCCGAGCGCAGCAACCGGCGCTTCCACCTGCTGGCGCAGGGGCAGCCGGCCACCCGGCTCTCCACCGCCTTCGACAGTGTGACGCTCTACGGGCGCGACCCGGCGCAGCGCCCCGATATTTACGGCAAGGTGGGCACTTCGGGGGTTTCGGTATGCACCCTGGACGATGCCAAGAAGCTGTGGTCGGGCTTCGATCTCTGCGATGCCGCCACATCGGTTTCCATGACCATCAACGGCCCCGCGCCCACAGTGCTGGCCTTCTTTCTGAACGCGGCGATTGACCAGCAGGTGGAAAAGCACCTGCGCGCGCGGGGCGAACTCGATGCACTGCGCGCGCGTGTGGAAGCCGAGCGCGGGCCGCTGCCGCACTACCAGGGGCCATTGCCCCAGGGCCACAACGGCCTGGGCCTGGGCCTGCTCGGCATTCCCGGCGAGCAGGCGGTAGATGCGGAGACCTACGCGCAGATTCGCGCCGAAACGCTGCGCGCAGTGCGCGGCACGGTGCAGGCCGACATATTGAAGGAAGAGCAGGCGCAGAACACCTGCATCTTCGGCATAGATTTTTCGCTGCAGGTAATGGGCGATGTGCAGGCTTTCTTCGTCGCCAACCAGGTGCGCAATTTCTATTCGGTTTCGGTCTCCGGCTATCACATGGCCGAAGCCGGCGCGAACCCCATCACCCAACTGGCCTTCACCCTGGCCAACGGCTTCACCTACCTGGAAGCCTGGCGCGCGCGGGGCATGAAGGTGGATGACATTGCGGGAAACTTCTCCTTCTTTTTCTCCAACGGACTGGACGCCGAATACAGCGTCATTGGCCGGGTAGCCCGGCGCATTTGGGCCGTGGCGCTGCGCGACCTTTACGGCGCATCCGAGCGCAGCCAAAAGCTCAAGTATCACATCCAAACCTCCGGCCGCTCGCTGCACGCACAAGAGATGGCCTTCAACGACATCCGCACCACCCTGCAGGCGCTGGTGGCCATTCAGGATAACTGCAACAGCCTGCACACCAACGCCTACGACGAGGCAGTGACCACGCCCACGGAGGAATCCGTGCGCCGCGCCCTCGCCATTCAATTGGTAATTGGCCGCGAGCTCGGCATGGCGCGCAGCGAAAACGCGCTGCAGGGTTCCTACGCCATCGAGTGGCTCAGCGATGCGGTGGAAGAGGCGGTGCTGCAGGAGTTTGAGCGGCTCTCGCGCCGCGGCGGCGTGCTGGGCGCAATGGAAACCCACTACCAGCGCGGCCGAATTCAGGACGAGAGTATGCACTACGAGCAAAAGAAGCACTCCGGCGAACTGCCCGTGGTCGGCGTCAACACCTTCGAAAACCCCGGCGCACCCGAGCAGCAGCCCGTATCCCTGCAGCGCGCCAGCGACGACGAAAAGCGCGTCCGCATCGCCGAACTCGCCGAATTCCACACCCGCCACGCCACCCAATCCCCTCCCGCCCTGCAGCGCCTGCAGCAAACCGCCCGCGAAGGCGGCAATGTCTTCGCCGAACTCATGCACACCGTGCAAAGCGCCAGCCTGGGCCAGATCAGCGAGGCCCTGTTCGCCGTAGGCGGCCGCTACCGCCGCCCGCTGTGAGTCAACTCGAAACCCAAGCCAGGACGCCTAATCTCATCCAGAGAAGGACGAATAATGCGCTCCATGCTGGCTGCCATTCCGGCCACTGCCCTATGGCTTTCCACAGGCGCGGCGCTCGTGTCTTTGCCCACCGCCTGCACACAGGCGGCGGATATCCACACCGCGGCGAGCACTGGAGATTTGGACCGAATCAAAGAGCTTCTCGGTGCGGGCGCGGATATTGAGGCGAAGGATAGTCACGGTTTCACGCCGCTACACACGGCCGCATGGGAAAGTCAAGCGGAAGTCGTGAAGTTGCTTCTCGCTACGGGCGCGGATATTGAGGCGAAGACTACTGGCAGCATCTTCAACGGCTCCATGCCTCTACACATGGTCGCACGGAGAGGCGGAGTGGAAGTCGTGAAGTTGCTTCTCGCTGCGGGTGCGGATATCGAAGCGAAGGATCAGTTCGGCAGCACGCCGCTGCACGGAGTTGCGAGGCAAGGCAAAGCGGAAGTTGTGAAATTGTTTCTCGCTGCAGGTGCGGATGCGGAGGTGAAGAATAGCCGTGGCACCACACCGCTGCACGCGGCTGCAGAAGGAGGCGAAGTGGAAGTTATGAAGTTGCTTCTCGCTGCAGGCGCGAATATTGAAGCGAAGGCGGTGACCGTCTACGGCGTCGGCGGCGTCACGCCTCTACACGTAGCCGCAAGGGAAGACGAAGCGGAAGCTGTGAAGTTGCTTCTCGCTGCGGGGGCGGATATTGAGGCGAGATCTGGCAACGGCGTCGTGCCGCTTCACTGGGTCGCAGGGGAAAGTGAAGCGGAAATTTTTGATGCTGTACTCTTGGATATTTTGGCGAAGGATGGCAAAGGCAAAACGCCACCGCCCGGGGCCGCAGAAAAAGGCGAAACAGAAGTCGTGAAGTTGCTTCTCGCTGCAGGCGCGAATATTGAGGCAAAGGATAACGATGACTACACGCCGCTACACTGGGCTGCCTGGAGAGGCAAAGCAGAAGCAGCGAAGTTGCTTCTCGCTGCGGGTGCGGATATTGAAGCGAGGACTAGCAACGGCGTCACGCTGCTGCATTCGGCCGCATTTGGGGGCGAAGCAGAAATCGTGAAGTTGCTTCTCGCTGCAGGTGCGGACGCCGGGGCGAAGGATCGCAACGGAAAAACGCCTTATATCATTGCCTTATCCCGAGGCAATGAAGATGCGGCTGCAATCTTGCTCGATTCATTCAGTGCCCCGTAGCTAGAAGGTGGTGGTAGCCGGGGCGTCCCGGACAGGGGGCTGCGGGCGCTTGCTCTGAGGGCTATGCTGCGGCGCGCGCTTTGGCGCGGCGGACAGAGGATAGAGGAGGGGCGTTTTGGGGCGGGGTGATCTTGGGAAGTGGCGGGAGTTGGCCGCCAAGGAGCTGCGCGGCGGGGATCCGCAGGCGTTGCATTGGGAGAGCCCGGATGGGCTGCGGGTGAAGCCGCTGTATACGGCGCGGGATTTGGAAGACCTTGACGGGCTCGACACGCTGCCGGGGCTTTTTCCGTTTTTGCGCGGGCCGCGGGCTACCATGTTTGCCAACCGGCCCTGGACGCTGCGGCAGTATGCGGGGTTTTCCACGGCCGAAGAGTCCAACGCCTTCTTCCGGGCCAATCTGGCCGCGGGGCAGCAGGGGCTTTCGGTGGCTTTCGACCTGGCTACCCACCGGGGCTACGACAGCGACCACCCGCGGGTGGCGGGCGATGTGGGGAAGGCGGGGGTGGCTATTGACTCTGTGGAGGATATGAAGCGCCTGTTTCAGGGCATTGATCTCTCCGGCGTCAGCGTTTCGATGACTATGAACGGCGCGGTGATTCCGGTGCTGGCGGGATTCATCGTGGCGGCAGAGGAGCAGGGCGTTCCCGCGGAGAAGCTCTCGGGCACCATTCAGAACGATATTCTCAAAGAGTTCATGGTCCGCAACACCTACATTTATCCGCCGGAGCCCAGTATGCGCCTGGTGGCGGATGTAATTGAATACACCGCAAATCATATGCCAAAGTTCAATTCCATTTCCATCAGCGGTTACCATATGCAAGAGGCCGGGGCGACGACGGTGCAGGAGCTGGCTTTCACCATTGCCGACGGCCTGGAATATGTGCGCGCGGCGCTCTCGAAGGGGCTTTCGGTGGACCAGTTTGCGGGGCGGCTGTCTTTCTTCTGGTGCATCGGTATGAATTTCTACCTGGAGATTGCCAAAATGCGCGCTGCGCGGCGCATTTGGGCGGAGCGGATGCAGCAGGAGTTTGCACCGAAGAGTCCGCGCGGGATGATGCTGCGCACCCACTGCCAGACTTCGGGGGCCAGCCTTACCGAGCAGGATCCGATGAACAACATTGTGCGCACCACCATTGAGGCCATGGCGGCGGTGTTCGGCGGCACCCAGTCGCTGCACACCAACGGCTACGACGAGGCCGTTTCGCTGCCCACCGACGAAGCCGCCCGCGTGGCCCGCAACACCCAGCTTATTTTGCAGGAGGAATCGGGAATCCCGGCGGTGGTGGATCCCTGGGGCGGCTCTTACTTCATGGAATCGCTCACCCACAGCGTGGCGCACTCGGCCAACGAGTTGATTGACGAGGTGGAATCGCTGGGCGGCATGACCAAGGCGGTGATGGCCGGGATGCCGAAGCTGCGCATTGAAGAGGCGGCGGCGCGGCGGCAGGCGCGGGTTGACAGCGGTGAGGATGTGATTGTGGGCGTGAACAAATACCGGCTGGAGCGCGAGGCGGAATTGCCGGTGCGCGACATTGACAACAGCGCGGTGCGCGAATCGCAATCGCAGCGGCTGGCGCAGATTCGCGCGGGCCGCGATGCGGCGGCGGTGGAGCGCGCGCTGGCGCGCATTACCGAAACCGCCGCCTCGGGCCGGGGCAATTTGCTGCAGGCCGCGGTGGCGGCCGCCCGCGCCCGTGCCAGCGTGGGCGAGATTTCCTCGGCGATGGAAAAGGTCTGGCCGCGCCACCGCGCCGAGCTGCGCTCGGTATCGGGAGTCTATGCCGGCGCCTACAAGGAAGGCGATGGGGACTTTGCCGCGGCGCGGGAGGCGGTGCAGAGCTTCGCCGCGGCCGAAGGCCGCCGTCCGCGTATGCTGGCGGTGAAGCTGGGGCAGGACGGCCACGACCGCGGCCTCAAGGTCATTGCCACGGCTTTTGCAGATTTCGGCTTCGATGTGGATGTGGGGCCGCTGTTTCAGACTCCCGAAGAGGCGGCGCAACAGGCCGCCGACGCCGATGTGCATGTGGTGGGGGTTTCGAGCCAGGCCGCAGGCCACCGGACGCTGGTGCCGCTGTTGGTGGAGGCGCTGCGGGTGCGCGGCGCGGCAGATGTGGCGGTGGTGGTGGGCGGCATTGTGCCGCCCCGCGATCACGAGTTTTTGCACGAGCGGGGGGTGGCCGCGGTGTTCGGCCCGGGCACGCCGATTCCCGAGGCGGTGCAGCGCGTCATTGGGGCGCTTCGCAGCCGGGGCGGGTAGCCCGGTGCCGGGGGCGGACCGCGCCGGAGATTTCCGCGCCCGCATTCGCCGGGGCGAGCGCCGCGCCATTGCCCGCGCCATTACCCTGGTGGAAAGCGCGCGGGCGGATCGCCAGGCGCTGGGCCGGGAGATTCTCGACGGGCTTGCGGCGCAGACCGGCGGCGCGCTGCGCGTGGGCCTTTCCGGCCCGCCGGGGGTGGGCAAGAGCAGCTTTATCGAAGCGCTGGGCCTGCGCTTGATTGAAGCGGGCAACCGCGTGGCGGTGCTGGCGGTAGATCCCAGCAGCCCGGTTTCCGGCGGCAGCATTCTCGGCGACAAGACGCGCATGGAGCGGCTGGCGCGCTCGGAGCGCGCCTTCATTCGCCCCTCGCCATCGGGCGGCGTGCTGGGCGGCGTGGCTCACCGCACCCGCGAGGCGCTGCTGCTCTGCGAGGCGGCGGGCTTCCAGGTGGTCATTGTCGAAACCGTGGGCATAGGCCAAAGCGAGGCCGCGGTGCGCTCCATGGTGGATTTTTTCGCCGTGCTGTTGCAGCCCGGCGCAGGCGACGAGCTGCAGGGCCTGAAGAAGGGCGCGCTGGAGCTGGCCGACGCGCTGGTGGTGAACAAGGCCGACGGCGAGCAGCAGGCGCTGGCGCTGCGCGCCCGGGCCGAGTTTGAGCGCGCCCTGGCATTGCTGCCTGGGCGGGACGCCGGCTGGCGGCCCCGGGTGCTGGCGGCCAGCGCTCACACGGGCGAGGGCGTGGCGGAGTTTTGGCAGTGCGTGCAGGAGCACCACGCCGCCGCGCAGCAGAGCGGCGCTTTTGCAGAGCAGCGCCGCCGCCAGGATCGGGAGTGGTTGTGGACCCTGCTGCGCGAGGGCCTGGAGCGCGCCTTTTTGCAAGCCGACGGCGTGGCAGAGCAGATTGCGCGCCTGGAAGCAGCCGTTGCGGCCCGGCAGACCACCCCCGCCGCCGCCGCCGCCGAGCTGCTCGCCCGCGTTGACGGCCCACCGGCGCGCCGATAGAATCCCCCGCCGATGAATGATTTCGCTGCAACGGATGCCGCGCGCGGCCCGCAGGCCGGCTCGCCCCAGGCCGCGGCGGGGGGCGATGTGCTGGTGGGCATTGAGCAGGCGCTCTCGGAGATTCGCGCCGGCCGCATGGTGGTGCTGGTAGATGACGAGGACCGCGAGAACGAGGGCGACCTGTGCATGGCCGCCGAGGCGGTGACGCCGGAGGCCATCAACTTCATGGCCATGCACGGGCGCGGGCTGATTTGCCTGCCGATGTGCGAAGAGCAACTGCGCCGCCTGCACCTCGGCATGATGGTGCCGGACTCTGAGAACACGGCCGGCTTCGGCACCGCCTTCACGGTTTCCATCGAGGCGCGAGAGGGCGTGACCACCGGCATTTCGGCCCACGACCGCGCCCATACCATCCGCACCGCCATTGCCAGAGATGCGCGGCCCCGGGACATTGCGCGCCCCGGCCATGTGTTTCCGCTGCGCGCGCGCGAAGGCGGCGTGCTGCGCCGCGCGGGACAGACCGAAGGCTCCGTAGATTTGGCGCGGCTGGCCGGGCTGCAGCCGGCCGCGGTAATTTGCGAGATTATGAACGACGACGGCAGCATGGCGCGTATGCCGGATCTGCTGCACTTCGCCCGCCGCCACGATCTCAAGATTGTCACCATTGCCGATTTGATCGAATACCGGCTGCGCAAGGAAAAGCTGGTGCGCCTTGCCAGCGAAGCGCTGCTGCCCACCCGCCACGGCGGCGAGCTGCGCGCCATTGTGTATGAAAACGATATTGACCGCGTGGACCACATCGCCCTGGTGAAGGGCGAAATTGGCGAGAACGACGAGGTGCTGGTGCGGGTGCACAGCGAATGCCTCAGCGGCGACGCCTTCGGCTCCATGCGCTGCGATTGCGGCGAGCAACTGCACGCCGCCATGCGCATGATCGAAAGCGCCGGCCAGGGCGTAATTTTGTATATGCGGCAGGAGGGGCGCGGCATCGGCCTCAAAAACAAGATTCGCGCCTACGGGCTGCAGGATTCCGAGGGACTCGACACCGTGCAGGCCAACGAGCGGCTGGGCTTCGCCGCCGACCTGCGCGATTATGGCGTGGGCGCGCAGATTCTCCACGATTTGGGCGTGCGCAAAATGCGCATCATTACCAACAATCCGGGCAAGCGCGCCGGCATTGAGGGCTACGGGCTGCAGATCGTCGAGCGGGTGCCGCTGGAGATTGAGCCCAATGAGAAGAACCTCGAGTATCTCCGCACCAAAAAGGAGAAGCTCGGGCATGTTCTGCACTTCATGAGCTAGCCCCCCAACTGGGCGGGCAAAAAACCGGGAGAGCCGATGTTCGATTCCGTTGAGCAAGTGGTTGAGGCGCTGGGAGAGCAGCATTACATCTGCGGCAAGAACATCGGCACGGTGGTCTATCTGGCCACCAAGCTGGAAAAGCCCGTGCTGGTGGAAGGCCCGGCGGGGGTGGGCAAGACCGAGCTCGCCAAAGTGGTGGGCCTGGCTACCGGCCGCCCGCTGATTCGCCTGCAGTGCTACGAGGGACTCGACGAGGCCAAGGCCCTCTACGAGTGGGAATACTCGAAGCAGCTTCTCTACACGCAGATTTTGAAGGAGAAGTTCGCCGAGGCCATGGCCGGCGCCACCTCGCTGCGGGATGCCGCCGAGCGCGTGGGGCGGGAGGACAGCGTGTTCTTTTCGGACCGCTTCATCGTGCCGCGCCCGCTCATGCGCGCCATTCAGGCCGAGCAGCCGAGCCTGCTGTTGATAGACGAAGTGGACAAGAGCGATCCGGAGTTCGAGGCATTTCTGCTAGAGGTGCTCTCGGATTTCCAGGTGACGGTTCCCGAGGTGGGCACCATCCATGCGCGCCACCGGCCCTTCGTGTTCCTCACCTCCAACGACGCCCGGGAGATGAGCGACGCGCTGAAGCGCCGCTGCTTGCACCTCTACATTGACTTCCCCGAAGAAGCGCTGGAAACGCGCATTCTGGAGGCCAAGGTGCCGGGCATTGAGCAGCGGCTGGCGGAAGATCTGGTGGGCATGATGCACCGCCTGCGCAAGCTCGACCTCAAGAAGACCCCTTCCATTGCCGAGACCCTCGACTGGGCCCGCGCCCTGCTGGCGCTGAACGCCAGCGAGTTGAACGAGGACCTGGTGAACCAGACCCTCAATGTGATTCTCAAGTATGAGGGCGATGTGAAGAAGGCCGGCAGCGAGCTTGGGGCGCTGCTCGCGCGCAAGAGCGAAGAGGCGCCGCCGCAGACTCCGCAAACGCCTGCCGCAGGCCCGGCAACGGGGCAGGGCGCGCCGCCCCGAAAGGGCGTGTTGCACTGATGCAGCGCCGCATCATCGAATTCACGAACCTGCTGCGCAAGAGCGGGGTTCGCGTATCGGTGGCGGAATCCCTGGACGCCTTCGTCGCCATTGACGAGCTTTCCCTTGCAGACCGCGAGGTGTTCCGGGACGCCCTGCGCGCCACCATGGTGAAGCGCTCAGAGGACATTCCCTCCTTCGACCAGCTCTTCGATCTCTACTGGTCGGCCTTCTACGACAGCCTGCGCTCCTCTTTTGACCAGGCCGCCGGAGAAGGCGCAGGCGATCTCGACCTGGACGCGCTGATGCGCGCCGTCGCCGAAGGCGTTTCGCAACTGCCGCCGGGAGAACTGGACCTTTCGGAACTGGCCCAGGCGCTGCTGAGCCAGGATTTGAACCGCATTGAGCAGTTGATTCGCCAGGCGGCGGAGCAGGCCGGTGTGGAGCGCATTGAGAATATGCTGCAGCTCGGCTTCTTCACGCGCCGCAGCATGGAGCAGCTCGGCGCGGAGGATGCGGGGGAGCAACTGCGCGGCCTGGCGCAGCAGTTGCGCGAATCCGGCCTCTCCGACGCGCAGGCCGACGCGCTGCTGGAGCTGGTGGACAAGTTTCTGGAGGCGCTGCGCAAGAGCGTCCGCAACTACACCGAGCGGCAACTGCAGCAGCAGAATTTCGATTACATGGAGAAATTCCGGCGCGAGAGCCTGCTGGAAAAGAGCTTCTACAATTTGAGCGAGGACGAGATTCGCCGCATGCGCGAGGTGGTGAACCGCCTGGCCCAGCGCATCAAGAATGTGCTTTCGATTCGCCGCCGCCGCTTGAAGCGGGGCAAGCTGGATTTGCACACCATGCTGCGGCGCAACGCCGGCCACGGCGGCGTGCCCTTCGAGCTGATTTTCAGGGAGCGCCGCAAGGAGCGCCCGAAGCTGGTGATTCTCTGCGATGTGTCGAGCTCTGTGGCCAATGTGTCGCGCTTCATGCTGCAATTCATGTATTCGCTGCAGGAGTGCTTCACGAAGATCCGCTCTTTCGTCTTTGTCTCGCAGCTCGGCGAGGTGACACCTGTCTTCAAGGAGAAGGATATCAACGCCGCCATTGAGAAGGCGCTGGATGGCGGCGATGTGATCAATGTCTATACCCGCTCCAACTTCGGCCACGCCTTTCACTACTTTTGGCAGAACTTCCTGGCTTCGCTGGACAACAAGACCACCGTGCTGGTGCTCGGCGACGCCCGCAACAACTACAACGATCCCCGCGCCTGGTGCCTGCGCGATATGCACAACAAGGCCAAGGATGTCGTCTGGCTGAACCCCGAGAGCCCCAGCGCCTGGGGCTTCGGCGACAGCGTCATGGACAAATACCTGCCCCACATTGATATTGCCGAGGAGTGCCGCAACATGAAGCAGTTGAGCCGCGTGGTGGACCGGCTGATTCTCTGAGCAGGGCGTGCGCGTCGTCGACCTGGACCGCGATATGAGCGATGTGATTCCCACGGGAACCACGCGGGACAGCGCCTTTCTCTTTGCGCGCATGACCGAGGCCACTTTGGCCGCGCTGCATCCCGGCCCCGGCCGCCGCATTCTGGATGTGGCCAGCGGAATGGGGCAGGACACCCGCGCGCTTTGCGAAACCGGCGCGCTGGCAGTGGGCGCAGAGCCCTCCGCGCGCATGACCGCCTGCGCCCTGCTCGCAGCCGGCGAATCCTCCAGCGCCGTCGGCGTTGCCAACTCCACCGGGCCGCGCGCCGCGCCGCACTGGGTGCGCGGCTTTGCGGATGCGCTGCCCTTTGCGGACGACAGCTTCGACGCCGCATTTTGCAAAGGCGCACTGGACCATTTCGACCGCCCGCTGGCGGCGGTGGGCGAAATGGCGCGGGTGGTGAAGCCGGGCGGGCGCGTGGTGCTGGCCATCGCCAACTTCGAATCGCTGGCCTGCCGCTTGGCCCGCGCGGCAGATGGCTGGCGCGAGGGCTTTTTGCGCCGCCCGCCGCGCCGCGGCCGCCGCCCCTACGATGTCCCCGCCGACCACTTCACCCGCTTCGATTTCGACCTGATGCGCGAACAGGCGGGCCGCCACCTGGAAGCGCTCTCTTTTCTCGGCATCTCCCTCGCCTGGGGCCTCTCCACCTGGAGCCGCGCCGCCGCCGCCATGCCCGCCCCCCTGGCCACCCGCGCCCTGCGCAGCCTTGACGCCCTGGCGCGCCGCTTCCCCCGCCTCGCCGATGTGATCATTCTGTCCGGTTGCCCCCGCTAGGCGGCGGCGGCGGCTGTGCGGGCGTGTAGGACGGCGCGGTATTCGGCGGCGGTGCGGGCGGCGATGCGGGGCCAGCCGTAGGCGCGGGCAATGCCCGCGCGGCCCTGTGCGCCCAGTTCGGCGCGCCGTTCGGGGGCTTCGAGCAGGCCCGCGATTTGCCGCGCCAGAGATTCGGGGCAGTCGCGTTCGGCCAAAACGCCGCCGCCGCCCACGCGCAGCAACTCGGGCAGCGCGCCGGCGCGGGTGGCTACCACCGGCGCGCCGCAGGCCATGGCCTCGGCGGCGGGCAGGCCGAAGCCTTCGTGGCGCGAGGGCACCACCACCAGCGCGGCGCGGCGGTAGAGCCGCACCAGTTCGTCCTGCGATACATGGCCCGCCAGGTGCAGCCGCTCGCCGCAGCCGAGTTCTGCAGCCCAGCGCCGCGCTTCGCTGCGCGGCGAATCCACCAGGGTGAGAGTCACCCGCTGCGGCAACAGCGCCAGCGCGCGCAGCAGGGTATGCACGCCCTTGTTGGGATCTGAGGCGCGGCCCACGCACAGCAACTCGTCATGGGCGCGGGGCGCAGCCGGATCGGGGGAGAAAATTCCGGTATCGAGTCCGTTCGCCACCCGCGCAATGCGCTCCGGGCGAATCCCGAAATCGCGCTGCAAATCTGCGGCGCTGGCCTCGGAGCTCGTCAGCACGCGGTCCAACCGCCGCGCCACAAAAGACTGCATACCGATGGGATAAAAGAGCATGGTGCCAATGCGGTCGCGCAGATTCTGGTCTCGCACAAAAGAGGCGCGGCGATCCACGGTCAGCGGGTGATGCACGGTGGTCACCACCGGCAGGCCCAGGGCGCGCAGCGCGAGCAGCCCGTAGCCCAGGCACTGCACATCGTGCACCAGGTCGTAGCGCCGCCCGCCCTGCATGGCGCGGCGAATTGCGGCCAGCGCGCGCAGGCTAAAGGCGAAAGGCTCGGGCAAAAAGCCCAGCCGGCTGGCGGCGAGCTCGTAGAAAGTAAGTGGCAGCAGGGCGCGCAGCGGCTGTGGGCGCGGCAGCATCTGCGCTGCATCGCGCAAAAACCACTTGGCCCAGAACATTTGATTCTGCACGCGGATCACGCGGCCGGCAAAGGGCATGGGGTCGGGGTAGGGCGGGCCGACGATCACATCCACCGCGTGCCCCTGCCGCGCGAGTTCCCGCGCCAGAAACCACAGGTAAATGCCCTGTCCGCCGCACTGCATATTGCCGCGGTAGGCGACGAAGCAAATGCGCAGCGGGCGCGCCATTACAAAGGCTTCCAGGCGTAGAGAATCACCGACTTCGGGCAGATGTAGTTGAGCAGGTGCTTTTCCAGGCGATCCATGGCGCGGGAGCCCGCGGCGCGCACCAGGGCGCGGTGAAAGCGGCGCACCAGCCAACTGTCGTCGGCGCGGCGCAGCCCCACCAGCGAGCGCAGCGCCCAGTAGGGCGTGTGCAGGGCGTGGGCGAATCCGCAGCCCGCGTTGCGCAGTCCGGCGGCGCGCAGCGTGCGCGCCAGCTCGCGGGGCCGGAAGATGCGGATGTGGCCGCCGGGACTCTCGAAATATTCATCGCCCAGGCGCAGGTAAATGTGTTCGCTGGTGGCGCTGGGGATGGTCACCGCCAGCCGCCCGCCGGGGCGCAGCACCCGCGCCAGCTCGCGGGCCGCGCCCTCGTAATCGTGCACATGCTCCATCACCTCGGCGCAAATTGCGGCGTCGAATGCGCCGTCGCGGAAGGGCAGGTGCAATGCGTCTCCCTGCAGGAAGTCGCCCGCCGCGCCCTGCGACCGGGCTTCGGCGCGCAATCGGCCGAGATGCGGGCGCAGCGATTCGATATCGAGATCGAGCCCCACCACCCGCGCGCCCTGGGCCAGTGCGCCGAAGCAGTGACGCCCCTCGCCGCAACCGGCGTCGAGCAGCCGGTCGCCGGGGCGCAGCTTAAGCCGCGCGAGATCGACGGTGAGCAGCACGCGAAGTTTCCTCCTCGAACACAGAGATGAGCCGGGCGGCGGCCTGCTCCCAGCGGAACAGCCGGGTGACGCGCCGCCGCGCCAGTGCGCCCATGCGCGCGGCGCGCCCGGGCTCGGCGAGAATTTCGGCGATGGCCGCCGCCAGCGCGCGCGGATTGCGCGGCGGCACCAGCCGCCCGGCCTCGCCGTCGGCGCCCACCACCTCGGGCAGCGCGCCCGCCGCATTCGCCACCACCGGCAGGCCGCAGGCCATGGCCTCGCTGGCGGGAAAACCAAAGCCCTCGAAAAAAGAGGGCACCACCGCCACGCGCCCGGTTGCATACTCGCGCGAAAGCTCCGCCGGTTCCAGAAAGCGCTGCTGCAGCACCACGCGCTTTTCGAGTCCGTGCCTGCGCAGCAGTTGCGGCACCAGCCCGTCCGCGGGAATGCGGCCATCTACAATCTTCAGGCGCACCGGGCCGGGCAGCAGCGCCAGCGCTTCCAGCAGCGTGCCGATGCCCTTCTTGCGGTCCTCGGTGCGCCCCACAAAAATCAGCTCTGTCTGCTTGGCGACATCCGGGTGGGGGCGGAACAGCTCGCCGTCGGTGCCGTTCGGCACCACCGCAACCCGCTTGGCGGGAATCCCGAAGCAGCGCTCAATCTCAAGGCGCGAAGCCTCGCTCACCGTGACAATGCGATCCAGGCGCGGCGCAACCCGCTGCTGCATGAACAGCGGAAAGTAGAGCGTCCGCTTCAGGCGCTTGCCGAGCCGCCGGTCCACTGCGAAATCGGCCTCGCGGTCCAGGTGCAGCGGATGGTGAATTACCGATACCACCGGCACGCCGCATTTGCGGATGCCGAGCAATCCCCAACTGAGGCACTGATTGTCGAAGACCACATCGAAGCGGTGCCGCTGCTGCAGCCGCTTCCAGCGCATCAGCAGCCGCAGCCCAAAGGTCTGCATCTCGGGAAACACCCCAATGCGCGAAACGCCGAGCTCCCACAGCCCCAGCGGCGCCAGCAGCCGCCGCGCATCCCCCCCCGCCGCCGCCCACCGGCGCAGCGGCGCGCCAAAGATGTTGGCATTCGGCACAATGTGCAGCGGCACCTCCGCCGGCAGCGCCGGCAGCGGCGGCCCCGCAATCACATGCACCTCGTGCCCCGCCCGCCGCCACTCCCGCGCCAGATACGCCGCATAAATCCCCTGCCCCCCGCAATACATATTCCCGCGGTATGTGAGTAGAGCAATGCGCATTTTCGTATTACGCATCTCCGGCTTTTGCGAGCAGATCTTTGAGAATGCCCCGATTTTGATTGATTTCTTCACTACTGGTGAAACGAATCTGATATCTGTATCCGAGATTCGCTCGGCTATCAGTGAGTTCTTCATAGTTCATATTTCCGCTATCCAATTCTGCATTGATGTCCTTCGAAGGCTCAATCTTAATCCTCAAGAGAGTATCCTTCCTTTGTGGTACCAGTTGCGCGAAATTGTCAATTTTTCCGTTACGAGACAAACCTATGTAGAATTTGGTGTAGTTGAGATCCGTGTTTTTCGAGAATTCTCGAATTATCTGGAGGCACTGATCTACCATTTGCATGGTCGCCCTGCTGGCCTTATTTTCCCAATGGCCTCGATCTGACTTTTCTTCAATTGTGTCATCTATTCCTCCCAATGTCACTTGGTTCAGAACTTTGGTGAAAACCAGAGAAATGACACCATTTATCTCAATAGCATTCAATTGAATGGCAACGATAGGAATAGGCCCATTGAAGAGCGAGACAACATTGAGAAAACGACTCGTAATGTCTTCGGCAACGAGAACAGCAGTGTGTTCAAATTGTGGATAGCGTTTGCATTCGTTATCCCAGTATTCAACCGTTCGGATAATGTGCTTCTCGTCCGACTTTCCGAGTTGGATTTCGACTTCGTAGAATTGCTTGCCGTCCGCTCCTCTCAGGAGGAGATCCAACCTTCCAGCCCCGGGCTGTCGACGCTCCCGCTGTATCAATTCGAGTGGCCCGAGGCCGAGCAGCGACGGGTCTTCGGCGATGCGCGCTTGGAGCCAGTACTCATCGAATTGCGGATGGCTCTTCAATGACAAAGGCTTCGCCTTCTCGTATCTCAGAGCAGTAGATGCCTGCGGTGCAATGGTCGCCTGCGGCTCAGTTGTCGAATTGCTCATTGTCCCCTCCTGCCTCTTCCATGTCCGGCTCCGGCTCGACGCGGATGGTGGCGATGGTCCAGCCTACCCAGAAGGTGAGGCCGAGCACGAAGGCCAGCAGCAGCCCCACCGGAATGGCCACCGCCCACCACTCGCCCCGCAGCAGGCCGCCCAGAAACACAGCGCCCAGCCCGGCGGCGGCCAAGCAGATCAGCACGCCCTGAAATCGTGAGGATCCATTCACAGCGCTCTCCCGGGGCAGGCCGGCAGGGGACGGGGCCGTCTGCGCGAAAGGGGCATTCTCCCCGCCGCCGCCCGTTGTGTCAACGCGCCTCCGCTACGCTGGCCCGCCGCACACCAACCGGGGCGGGGGGATGGGTGGGTGAAGGTGATTGGGTTGATGTCGGGGACTTCGGCGGACGCGGTGGATGCGGCGTTGGTGGAGTGGCCGGAGGGGGAGGCGGCGCGGCCTTTTGCGCTGCTGGCCTTTGCGGAGACGCCGCTGCCGGAGCCGTTGCAGGAGAGGGTGCACGGGCTGGCGGCGGGGCGCGTGGCGGGAGAGCGGGCGCTGGCAGAGCTGGCGGCGCTGGATGTGCTGCTGGGCGAGCGCTTTGCCGAGGCGGCGCGGGATGTGGCGGCGCGGGCCGGGGTGGCGCTGGGCGATGTGGCCGCGGTGGCGAGTCACGGGCAGACCGTCGCGCACCATCCCGAGCAGCGGGCGACGCTGCAGATCGGCAATGCGGCGCGGATTGCCGAGCGCTGCGGGCGGCCGGTCATCAGCGATTTTCGCTCCCGCGATTTGGCCGCGGGCGGGGAGGGCGCGCCGCTGGCCCCCTTTTTTCACCATGCGGCGCTGGCCGATGCGGGCGAGGGGCGGCTGGTGCTGAACCTGGGCGGCATTGCGAATGTGACCTGGCTGCCCAGGGGCGCACGCGCCGCGGAGGTGCTGGCCTTCGATGTGGGGCCGGCCAATGCGCTGCTGGATGGCGTGCTGCGCGCGCTGCGCCCCGGCGAGCGCTTCGACGAGGGCGGCGCGCGCGCGCTGCGCGGGCAACCGGACGCCGCGCTGCTCGCCGCGCTGCTCGACGACGACTTCCTGCGCCGCCCCCCGCCCAAATCTACGGGCCGCGAGCGCTACGGCATGAGAGAGGCCGAGGCCCTGGCGCAGCGCTGGCGCCAGCGCCCGCTGGACGATCTGCTCGCCACTTTGGCCGCATTTAGCGCCGAAGCCGTGGCCCGGGCCTGCCGCGATTTTTTGCCCGCGCAGCCCGATACCGCTGACTCCGCAGACGCCGCAAACACCGCAGACACCGCTGCGGGGAGGCAATCTCCCGTGGAGCGGGTGTGGGTGTGCGGCGGCGGCGCGCGCAACGCCGCCTCGATGGCGCAGTTGTCCGCGCGGCTCGCCGCCCCCGTCCGGCCCCTGGACGAGTCCGGCGTCCCCGCCGCCGCCGCCGAGGCCATGGCCTTCTCGCTGATGGGCCGCAATGCCCTGCTCGGCCTGCCGAATCACCTCCCCCACACCACAGGCGCGCAAGCCCCCCCCCGCATCCTCGGCCAAATCACCCCCGCCTAGGCAGCCGCCCGCGCCGCCGGCCTCACAGCGCCAGGCGCAGGCCGTCGTCGGCGGCCTCGAAGCCTTCGAAGCTGTGGCGGGCGCGCATGGCTTGGCCCAGGTGGGTGAGCAGCCAGCGCCCGCAGTGGAAGGCGGGGCGGTGCCGGGCCAGCTCGGCAAGGCTCAGGTGATACTCGAAGGTGGGCTTCTCAAAGGTGCACTCGCACAGAAACAAATCGCTGCTGCCCACCTGCGCGGGCAGGCCGTCGAACCAGCCGGTATCGCCGGAATAAGCTACGCGCAGCGCAGCGGCGCGCAGCGCCAGGCCGTGGGGCAGCGAGGCGGGGGCGTGGTGGGTGGGGAAGGCGCGCACCTGCACCGGGCCAATCTCCCGCTCGCTCGAAAGCGGCAGTTCCTCGAAGTGCAGCGGAAAGCGGAAGGCGTGCTTTTCCAGCGGATGGCCCTGCGCCCGAGCCAGTTCCCGCACCCGGGCCTCGATGCCCGGCGGCCCGGCAATGCGCAGCGGCGCGCGGCGCGTGTCTTCGTAGTGGGCGGCGATGAGCAGCAGCGGCAGGCCGCCGAAGTGGTCGGCGTGAAAGTGCGAGATGAGAATCACCTCAATCTCCCCGCGCGAAACGCCCAGGGCGGACAGGCCGCTGTTGGTGGTCTGCCCGCAGTCCAGCAGCACGCCCCCCGCGCCGCTGCGCAGCAGATACGCCGATTGCCGCCGCCCACCCGAGCCGAAGGCGTCGCCGGTGCCAATGCACAGCAACTCGCTCATTGCAGAGCCTCCTTGCGCCCGCCGCTTCCGCCGCGCCCGCCGCTTTCGCCGCGAGTGCCGGGCGCTGGCAAGCAGGGGTGAAAGCGCCCGCCGGCAAACACGCCGTCGCTGCCCTGAAAACCCGGCGGCACCTGCTCGCCATCCCAAATTACCGCGCGGTGCAATCGCGCATTGGCGGGCAACTTTGCGTCTGCGCCGATAATGCACTGCGGCGCAAGGCGCGCGCCGTTTTGCCGCGCCGCGGCGTCGGCATCCAGATAAGAAAGCGCCGCCGGGTGCAGGTTGGCGTGCAGATATTCCGGCGGCGTGCCGACGGGCTGCCAGGTGCAGCGCGGCTTTCCCGCGCCGCCCCATACCACGCCGCCCACCGCGCCGGGCTCGCGCTGCGCCCACGGCCCCCACCAATGGTCCAGGTGATTGAAGGCCGCTTGCGCGGGCAGCGTCTCGAAAGCGCGGGGCGAAAGCACATTCACCCAGGTGTAAAGGCCCGCGCTGCGCTCGCCGCCCAGATTGAAGCGCGCGCCAATGCGGCGCAGGCTGCCGTCCGCACCCAGGCCGAGGCTGCCGAAGTGCGCGGCGCGGGGATCGTCCAGCAGCAGCGCGGTGACGGCGCGGCCGGATTCCCGGTGCGCGCGCAGCAGTGCGGGCAAATCAAAGTCCACAATCATGTCGCCGCCCAGCACCAGGCAGGGATCGCTCTCGCGCAAAAAATCCGCCATGCGGCCAATGGCGCCGCCGGTCTGCAGCAGCACGGGCTCCGGCGAAAAGCGCAGCGCCAGCCCCTCGGGCCGCCAGCGCAGTGCCGCCTGGCGCAACACATCGGGCAGGTGGTGCAGGTTGATGGCGACCTCGCGCACGCCGGCCTGGGCCAGCAGCGCCAGCGGATAGGCGATGAGCGGCAGCCCGCGCACCGGCAGCGCGGGCTTGGGCCGCAGCGCCGTAAGTGGCAGCAATCGCCGCCCCAGCCCCGCCGCCACAATCATCGCCCGCAATCCGCCTCCCCCCGGCGCGCCGCGCCCTGCGCGCCTGGCCTCTGCGGCGGTTGCGGCGGTTGCGCGCGCCGTTGAGAGGGCGGCGCGTGTTCGGGCAGGGCGAGAATCCAGCGCAGCAGCGGCGCAAGGGCGGGGCGCGCGCCCGGCCCGGCCGGGCCGGCAGGCCCGCCCGCCCCATCTGCAAGCAGACTCTGCGCGGCGCGCTGCAATGCGCGAACACTGCGCTGCAAATCGCCCGCGCTGGCCGCCACGCCGCGCTGAGCCGCCGCCGACAGAAAGCGCGCGTGATCTTTGCCCTTGCGCGCCAGGGTCAGCAACTCGAAGCGGCGCGCAAAAGTCCGGGCGTCCGGCGCATCGGGCAACTGCGGACGCACCCGGGCCAGTTCCTCCGCCACCACCGCCTCGCCCCAATCCACATACGAATCGCGCAACAGGCACACCAGATCGTATTCCGGCGGCGCCATAAACGCGCCCTGCAAATCAATCAGCAAAATACCGCCGCCGGGAGTCAGCACATTGCGGCTCTGCAGGTCGCGGTGGGCGAGGCGCAGCGGCGCCACGGCGCATTCCGCGGCAATTTGCGCGAAGCCCCCGCGCAATGCATCGCGCTCTCCCGTTGTCGCCGCGCGGCCCAGCGCCAGCGGCAAGCTCCAATCGGCGAACAGATCTGCCTTGTAGGCGAGCAACTCCGCATCGAGCCGCCGCCCGAAGGCCGCCACGGCGCACGCCGCATCCCCGGTTTCGGCGCGAATGCGCTGCAGGCGCGGAATGCAATCCACCACGGCGGCGAGGCGCGCGCGTGCGCTGGCGGGGTTTTCGCCGGCGAGTCCACACAGCGAGCGCGGGCCGCCGTCTTCCAGCAGCAGCGCGCCGAGCTTTGGCAGCGCGCCGCAAAGGCGCGGAACCGGCAACCCCGCCTGGGCCAGCAGCGCCAAAATAGGAGGCAGCGGCGGCTCCGGCGCGGCCCCCGCCGGGCGGCCGGCGGCATCTTCCTCGGCCTCTACCCGCGCCAGCAAACTGGGAGGATGCCCCGCCGTCCGCAGCCGGTAAAAGCGCCGCGTGCCAAGGCCCGCCGCAACGGGCTCAATGCCCAGCACCCGCAGGCCCAGCAGCGCTTCCGTTTGCGCCGCCAGCGCCTGCATCTCCGCATTTCTGGGCGGCGCGCTTTCCCGCTGCATGGCGTCAGCCAAAGAACAGGTGGGTGGCGGCCACCGCGCCAATAAAGCCGGCCAAATCGCCCGCCAGGCAGGCCGGGAGAATGTGGCGGGAATCCCGCACGCCCACCGCGCCGAGATACACCGCCAGCACATAAAAGGTGGTTTCGGTGGAGCCCTGCAGGGTGCTGACCAGCATGCCGACGAAGGAATCGGGGCCGTGGGTTTGCAGCGCCTCGGCCATTACCGCATAAGCGCCGGAGCCGGAGAGCGGGCGCAGCAACGCCATGGGCAGCGCCTCGGCGGGGACGCCCAGCAGCGAGGTGGCGGGATCCAGCGCGCCCACCACCAGCGCCAGCGCGCCGGAGGCGCGGAACATTCCCACGGCGACCAGTATGGCGAGCAGGTAGGGCGCAATGCGCAGCGCCACGCCCAGCCCTTCTTTTGCGCCCTCAATCATCGCCTCGTAAATGGGCGCGCCGCCCCACAGGCCAATCAGCACCAGCCCGGCAATGAGCAGGGGCAGCAGCCAGTGACTCGCTACCTGGTCGCGCAGCGCGGGCCAAAGCTCGCCCGCCGCGGCCGCCTCTGCGAGCTGCAGAGCCAACGGCACGGCCAGCGCCGCCAGCACCGCCACCACCAGCCAACTGCGCCAATCCCGCCAGCGTCGGCCCGGCGCGGGGGCCTCCAGTGCATCGAAACCATCGGGCAATTCCACTTCATTTCCGGGACTTTCTCCGCCATTCAGAGAAACTTTCTTATCTACTGCACCCGGCACCACCAGCGCCGCGCGGGGCGCGAACCAGGGCAGGCGCTGCAGGACGAGGCAGGTGAACACGGCCACGCAGGTGGAGCAGAGCGTGGCAAACAGGGTGGGCAGCCAAATGGCAAAGGGCGCTTCGGAGCCGGCGGCGGCGCGCAGGGCGACGGTGCCGGTGGGGGCCATGAGCACGATGGAAGAGGTGTTGATGGCGAGAAACAGCGCCATGGCATTGGTGGCCGAGCCGCGCCGGGTGTTCAGGCGCTCCAGTTCGGCCATGGCCTTGATGCCGAAGGGCGTGGCGGCGTTGCCGAGGCCCAGCATATTGGCGGCGAAGTTCATGATCATGGCGCCCATGGCCGGGTGGTCCGGCGGCACATCGGGAAACAGCCGCAGCAGCAGCGGGCGCAGCGCCCGGGCAATGGCGCGCAACAGCCCGCCCCGCGCCGCAATGCGCACCAGCCCCAAAAACAGCATCATCGCGCCGGTCAGCCCAATCACCAGCTGAATGGCGGATTTGGCGGAAGCCAGGGCCGCCCCGGAGACGGCCTGCATTTGGCCGCTCCACGCACCCACCACCACTGCCCCGAGCACCAGGGCGATCCAAAAGCCGTTGAGCACGCGCCCCCCCTGCGTGCGAGTGCCCTGCAGATTCCCCAATCAATTGCCCCGCGTCAAACGCGCGGCGCGGGAAACTTGCGGGAAATTCGCAAGAGTCTGCGCGTGGCTGGATACCGGCGGGGGGGCGGGGCGCGCGGCCCCGGCGGCTGGACGCTGGCGATTGCGCTGTGCGGCGCACTGGCGCTGGCCGGCGCTGCGGAGGCCGGGCGCGGCGCAAGCGCCGGCCGCGCCGCAGCGCCCGGCGGTGCTGAATCGCCCGCTGGCGCTGGCACCGGCGCTGCGGCGCTGGATTGGGAGCGCTGGAGGGCGGGGCTGGAGTCTGCGCTGGCAGCGCGCGGCTTCCGGGGCGCTTCGCTCTCGGTGCTGGTGGTGGAGCGGGGCAGCGGGGCGCTGCGCTTTTCGCGCTCGCCTTCGCGGGCGCTGGTGCCCGCCTCGGCGCAAAAGCTGCTGGTGGCGCTGGCGGCGCTGGACGCCTTCGGCCCGGCCCACCGCTTTATCACCCAGGTGCGCGCGCCCGCGCCGCCGGATGCCAACGGGCGCGTCGCCGCGCTGTTTGTGCGCGGCGGGGGCGATGCCAGCCTTACCTCCGAGCAGTGGTGGCGGCTCGCCGCCGACCTGCGCGCGCTGGGGGTATCTCATATAGAGGGCGATGTGCTGCTGGACGACTCGCACTTTGACGGCGCGCGCTGGCTGCCGGACTGGCAGCCGGTTTCGGCCCGGGCCTATCACGCGCCGGTGGGCGCGCTGAGCGCCAACTACGGCGCATTTCGTGTGGTGGCTGCGCCCGGCCCCGCGCCGGGCGCGCCCGCCGTGGTGCGAGTGGATCCGCCCATCCCCTATTTGCGGCTGGAAAACGCGGCGCGCACGGCGCGGCGCGGGGCGCGCAGCGCCGTCAGCGTCTCTCGCCGCGCCGGGGTGGGCTTTGAGCGGGTGATGGTGGGCGGCAGCGTGGCCCTTGGCGGCGAGCCGAAGCAGGTGTGGCGCAGCGTCGGCAATCCGCTGGGCTACGCCGGGGCCGTGCTGCGCTGGCAGCTCGAAGCCAACGGCATTCGCGTTGCGGGCCGCGTGCGGCGCGGCGCGGCCCCGGCGTCTGCGGCGCTGCTGCTGGATTTCGAGGGCTTTCCGCTGCGGCGCAGTGTTGAGCTGGCCCTCAAATACAGCAACAACATGATGACCGAGTCGCTGCTCAAATCTCTCGCCGTTGCCGGCGCGCCGGGGGAAGCAGCGGGCGCGCAGGGCGCTCCGGGCAATGCGCGGGGCAATGTGCCGGGCGCGCAGGGGAACTGGGAGCGGGGGCTGCGGGCGCTGCGGGCGAGGCTGCTGGCGCTGGGCGTGCCGCTGCAAGGCGCGCGGCTGCGCGACGGCTCCGGCCTCTCGCGCAAAAACCGCGTTTCGGCGCAAACTTTGGTGGCCGTGCTGCGCGCGGCAGATGCGCGCTTCGGCATTGGCCCGGAGCTGCTGGCCGCGCTGCCCATGGCCGCCAGCGATGGCACCCTGCGCGAGCGCGCCCTGGCCGCCTCTCAGCGCCTGCGCGCCAAAACCGGCAGTCTGGAAGGCGTAAGCGCGCTGGCCGGCTTCGCCCGCATCGCCCCCGGCGCAGGCGAGAGCGGCGGGCGGGATGTCGTCTTCGCCATCCTGGCCAACGGCTTCAAAAACGGCGACCTGGAAGCCGCCCGCGCCATGGATCGCTTCGCCGAAGCCCTGGCCGGAGCGCGCTGAGGCACGGCGGCAAGGCGGCAAGCGGCGGCAGACCAGCGTCAGACGGCGGCGTGGGCGGGGGGAGATATGCGCATTACCGGCGGAAGTTTGCGGGGGCGGCGCATAGCCGCGCCTGGGGGGGCCGTGCGGCCCACCGCAGAGCGCGTGCGCGAGGCGCTGTTTGGGGCGCTTGCGGCGCGGGGCGGCATTGCGGGCGCGCGGGCGCTGGATTTGTGCGCCGGGAGCGGGGCGCTGGGCATAGAGGCGCTCTCCCGGGGTGCGGCCTGTGCGCTGTTTGTGGAGAAATCGGCCCGGGCCGCGGCCCGGCTGCGCGCCAACCTGGCGGCGCTGGATTTGACCGGGGCCGCGCGGGTGTGGCAGCGCGAGGCCCTTGCCGCCCTGCGCCAGCTTGTGGGGCAGGGCGCGCGCTTCGAGCTGGTGCTGGCCGATCCCCCCTATGCCAAAGCGCAGACCGCCGCCGGGCTGGCGCAGCGCCTGCTGGCCGCCGCCGCGCCGCTGCTGGCCCCCGGCGGCAAACTGGTGCTGGAAGCGCCGCACCGCGCGCCCCCCGGTCCCGCGCCCGGCCTGGCCGTGGTGCAAGAGCGCCGCTACGGCGATACTCTGCTGCTCTGTTATGAGTGAGCAGCCCGGCCTGGCCCTGTTTCCCGCCAGCTTTGACCCCGTAACCAACGGCCACCTGGATTTGGTGCACCGGGCGCGGCGCGTGTTTCCCGAGCTGGCCGTGGCCGTGGCGCGCAATGTGGGCAAGAGCGGCACCTTCAGCGTGGCCGAGCGCATCGAAATGCTGCGCGAGGCGCTGGCCGGTGACGCCGGCGTGCGCGTGGTGGAGTTTGACGGCCTGGTGGTGGATTACGCCCACCAGATTGGCGCGCGCACCATCATCCGCGGCCTGCGCGCCAACGCCGACTTCGAATACGAGTTTGAAATGGCGCTGATGAACCGCCATATGCGCCCCGATATCGAAACCCTGTTCCTCATGACCAGCCAGCAATACTTCTATGTCAGCTCTTCCCGCCTCCGCGAACTCGCCCGCTTCGGCCGCGATGTCTCCGAGTGGGTCCCCCCCTCCGTAGCCCGCCACCTCCACCGCAAATTCGCCCCGAAGTGAGCATTTTGTGAACCGCGCAGATTTGCAAGAACTGATTCGAAACGGCGAGAATTCCGAAGTGGAATTCAAGCGGGACGATGTGCACCAGGACAAGCTTGCCAGCGAGATGGCCGCATTGCTGAACCTTGAGGGCGGCCACATTCTGCTCGGTGTCGAAGACAATGGGAGCATTGCTGGCCTTGTGCGGCCGACAAAAGAGGCAGAGGAATGGGTGATGAACATCGCCCAGAACAACCTGCAACCCCCGGCAATTCTCGTTTGGCAGGCCATCAAGCTGGACGATCCGGACAAGACCATTGGCGTTATCCGTTTGCCTGCGGATGCGCCGGACAAGCCCTACAAGGCCAAGCGAGGGGCATCGTGGGTGACTTTCGTTCGCATTGGGACTACATCCCGGGAAGCCACGCGAGAGCAGGAGATGCGCCTCTATCAGTCTTCTAATTTGCTGCAATTCGATCTCAATCCTGTTCCCGACACTCGATTGGAAGATCTGAATTTGAATCTTCTGGAAAACTACTTTCTCATAATGCTCAATCGAGACGCACCGGATGTGGAAGATTTGGAGAGTTGGCAGCGAATTTTGCTGAATCTTGATTTTCTAAAGGAATTGGGAGGGCGTGTTTTTGCCACGGTGGGAGGGCTTTTGCTCTTTGGAAACGCACCGAACCGCAGGCTGCCCCAGTCTGGCATTACGGCGACGGCGTTTCCGGGAATGGACAAGGATTACAACACGGTGGACGAGGAAGTGATTCGAGGCCCTTTGATTTCCAGCAAATCGAAGGCAGGGGCTTTTTTGGAAAAGGGCGTCATAGACCTCTGTGTGGACTTTGTGAAACGCAATATGGGGAGCAGTGCCTGGCTGGAGAGCGCACAGCGCGTGCGAAAGACCTCTTTGCCATTGGACGCTGTGCGTGAAGCCATTGTAAATGCCGTGGTGCACCGCGATTACACGATTCGCGGAACCGACATTGAGGTTTCCCTGTATCGGGATCGCCTGGAAGTGATTTCCCCCGGCAGGCTTCCAAATGGCGTGACTGTCTCGAAAATGAAGGAGGGCATTCGCGCCACCCGAAACGAGCTGCTGAAAAACATCCTGCGCGATTACGACTACATTGAGCACCGGGGCATGGGCGTCCGCCGCAGAATCATCGAGGCAATGCGCGAACACAACGGCAAAGAGCCCGACCTGATTGAAGATGACGACCGCTTCATCGTGCGGCTCTGGAAGTAGCCAGAATTGCCGCACAGCCGCCTCAATTGCCGTGCCGGTGGCGCTGCTGCCCGGAGGTGGTGGGGCTACCGGCGCGGGGCGGCTTCGCCGCCGTTGCGCTCGGCCAGCAACAGTGCCTCAATGCGCTTCAGGCTCTCGGCGTTGCGCTCAATTGCCTCGGCGTTGTGCGCGATTGCCTCGGCGTTGTGAGCGATTGCCTCGGCATTGCGCGCGATTGCCTCGGCGTTGTGCGCTACCGCGCTGCGAAGGTGCACGATGTCTTCCCGCACCTGCACCATGCTGTTTCCGAGCCAAGCCCCAAATCCGACGGCGGCTGCCGGGGCGGCGGCGGCGATGACTCCCAGCATAACCAGCAAAACATCCTGGGTCTGGAATCGGAAACGGACTCGCTCCGCGCCGGGCGTTTCGGCTGTGGAGATTGCCTGCGACATCGGCCGCGCACCATACCACCGGCGCGGCCAAATTGCCAAATTCGCCTCTAAGGCCGTTTGCAGGGCATTTCACGGCCCCTGCCAGGGGAAGAGGGGAGGCCGTAGCTGCTCGGTAGTGGGGCTACTGGCGTGGGGCGGTTTCGCCGCCGCTGCGTTCGACCAGCACGGCGAGCGAGCTTTGCATGGCAGCGAGCGAGTCTTGCATGGCATTGAGCCGGGAATCCATCGAGTCAAGGCGGGCCTCAATGCGCCGAATGCTCTCGGTGTTGCGCGCGATGTTTTCGGAGTTGCGCGCTACCTCTTCACGAAGCTGCACCACACTGACGGCGAGCCAGCCCCAAAATGTGAGGACGGCCGCAAGGGCGGCCCCCAACAAAATCTCTTGGACCCGGACGCGCGCCACGCCGGGCACCTTGAATGTGGAGGCTGCCTCCGCCATAGCCGCGCACTATACCACCGGCGCGGCCAAATTGTCAAATTCGCCTCTAAGCCCGGTTGCGGGGCGTGTAACGGCCCCTGCCGGGGGAAGTGGGGAGGGCCGTAGCTGCTCGGTGGTGGGGCTACTGGCGCGGGGCGGTTGCGCCGCCGCCACGCTCTGCCAGTAGAAGAGCTTCGACGCGCCGAATGCTCTCTGTGTTGCGCTCGATGCTCGCAGTGTTGCGCGCCACCTCTCCGCGAAGCTGCACAATACTCTCAGTGTTGCGCGCCATCTCTTCACGAAGCTGCACCATGCTGATTGCGAGCCAGGCCCAGAATGTGAGGATGCCAGCGAGAACGGCGGTTGCGGCAACCCCCAGCAAAATCTCTTGGACCCGGACCCGCGCCACGCCGGGCGCTGCGATTGTGGAAGCCGCCTCCGCCATAGCCGCGCACCATACCACCGGCGCGGCCAAGCTGTCAAATTCGCCTCTAAGGCCGGTTGTGGGGCGTTTCACGGCCCATGCCGGGGGAAGAGGGGAGGGCCGTAGCTGCTCGGTGGTGGTGGGGCTACTGGCGCGGGGTGGCTTCGCCACCGCTGCGCTCTACCAGCACAGCGAGCGAGACTTGCATATCGTCGAGCCGTGCATCCATCGAGTCAAGGCGGGCCTCAATGCGCCGAATGCTCGAGGTGTTGTGCGCCGCCGCGCCGCGAAGCTGCACGATGTCTTCCCGCGCCTGCCCCATGCTGCTACCGAGCCAAGCCCCGAAGGCGACGGCGGCCGCAAGGGCAGCGGCGGCGACGACTCCCAGCAAAGTAATGACGAGCCCCGACCAATGCGCCAAGAGCTAGGCGCGCGGCGGCGCTGCGGTTATCGAGCGGCATCGGCGCGCGTTGGGGAGCGCGGGCCGCAGCGCGCGTCAAAATCGCGCAGCGTTTCATTCGGCCGGATCAGCATCATTGTTCCGTCGTAACAGTTCGAGTCTGCGCGCTGCGGCGCTTCCGCCGGTTGCGCGTTTTGCGCCGCCGCGCTCGTAGCCCCGGCCACCGTGAATGCGGCCGGGTTTGCCTCTACGGCGGCGCGGCCCCTTGCCTCCACGGCGCGTTGTGCCACGGCTACACCAACAGCGAGATCGGCCCAACGGCGCGCTGCCTCCATGCGCGACTCTTCGGTGCGGTCAGGGGGACGGACGACGCCACCAGCTACTAGCGAGTCGTAGAAGGTAGGGCGGCCGCGCTCGAATTCATATAGTATAAATCCTCCTAGCTTCGCCCTCTGTCTGGCGTCGATTACCGCCCCCCAATCATCTATCCCCTCATCGAGAATGCCCCGAATATTGGCGGGAAACAAATCAAACGCCTCCTCAGCATCCGAATACGCTGCATTGGCTTTCAATTCAAGCCTGTGCACGCGTTGTTCTTCGTAGCACTCGTCAAACTGCTTGCTTGTTTCGCTGCTGTGGGCGCAATAACTCAATTCATGCGCCCACTCGGTGACGGCGGCGGCGGCTTTCTCTATGGCGATTAGATAGCGCTCGACTTCGGGCGGGGGCGCGGCGCTGCCCTTGTGAAGCTCCCGAATCTTGGCGTCGTGTTCGGCCTCTTTCAGTTCGCGCCGGTGGCGGCGCTCCTGCTCGGCATCGGCCGCCTCTTCGCGCTTGCGGCGTTCGGCGTCTTCGTCGGCTTCGCGCTGTGCCTTTTCGGCGCGCTCGTCTTTCTCCCTGCGGGCCGCTTCGGCCTCGGCTTCGGCTTCGCGCAGCGCGCGCTCCTTGTCGGCTTCGCGCTGCAGCAGCAGGCGCGCGGCTTCGGCGCGGTCGCCGCGGTCACGGAACAGGCCGCCCCCACTGGCGCAGCCGCCGAGCAGCAGCGCCACCAGCGCCGCCGCAATCACCCCTACCGCCGCCCGAGTCTGCATGGCTTTCTCCCCCTGTTGTTTGCGCGCCGCCGCGGTGCGCCAGCGCCTTGCCCGCTGGCATCCACCGCGCTCAAAGCGGCTATGAGCCTCGAATTCTCGCCCAACAGGCAGGTGGCCCGCAATTCGGCGCTTTCTACGAGGCGATGAACACATTGTGCTATGGGTGATGGGCCCCTGTCAAGGGGCCAAACCGCTCCCCGCGGGGGGGGGGGGGCAGCTCTGTGGGCTTGCGGCTTGGGTGCGCCAAAAACACTGGCGCCGGGCGAAGACTAGGGTATAGTGCCTACTCGGCAGAGAGCTGCCAAAAGCAGAGGAGGGACGCTGATGATTAACGAAGTGGTTGCGATCAAGAACGTCGGATGCTTCCGAAACTCTCGCAACGACGTGCCTTTTCAAAAGCTTACCCTAATTCACGGGAATAACGGCCGAGGGAAGACCACTTTCTGTGCCATTCTCCGGTCACTCCAGAGCAATCGGCGAGAGCTTGTGATTGAGCGGAAGACGTTGCCGGTGGAGAATGACCTTTCGCCTTTTGTCCATATTCGTCTCAATGGCAGGGATTACAAATTCGCGAACAATCAGTGGATCTATCCGAATCGCGCTATCGATGCCACATATCCGGATATCGCTATCTTCGATTCCACATTCGTAGATGAGAATATTCATTCGGGTAGCTTTGTTGAGCCCTCTCACGAGAAGAACCTCTACCGCGTGATTGTGGGCAAAAAGGGAGTGGAGCTGGCTTCTAAAATTGAGTATATCAATGAGCAAATTCGAGAAACTGTGAACGAGCAAAGAGCTAAGGAAGCAGTTGTGAAAGAATATACACCGGATGGAATCGGGGTAAAGGAGTATATGCAGGTAAAAAAAGAAGCTGACATTGATGAAAAGATTCAGCAAAAGGCAGAGGAATTGGCAATTGCCAACAAATCTGGTGAAATTCGATCCAATGCATTGCTTGAAACGATACAAATCCCATCTTCGCCAGACAATTTTCAGATGGTGATTGGTAAGGCATTGGAAGATATTTCTGCTGACGCTCATGAGAGGGTGCGATCTCATATTTCTAATCATGAAATGGAAAACCATGGAGAATCGTGGCTTTCGCAGGGCCTCGAATACACCGAGGGCACCAATAGTGAAGTGTGTCCTTTTTGTGGACAGAGTCTTGACTCGAATGAATTGCTCGAAGTGTACAAGGATTACTTTAACGCTGCTTACAGTGATTTTAAGCGGGAAGTTGACCAACTTGCTCGGCAAATCGATGCTGAGATAGGCGAAGGCTCACTTTTCTCAGCCCAGTTTGCGATTTTGGAAAATCGTCATCTTTTCGATTTTTGGACACGAACCATCTCGGAAACCATCCAAGTTTCTTTGCCCGCGATTTCATTTCAGGATATTCAACAGAAATACACCAATTTGCGAGAACAGTGCTTGGCCCTTGTTTTGCAAAAGCAGAATAATCTAATTGGGTCGATTTCAATGGATCTGCAATTTGGCGCCGCTGTGAATGATGTTGAGGCTTTGCAAAATTCTGTTTCTGATTACAACGAGGTTGTGAAGCAGATTAACAAGCATATCATGGATAAGAAAGCTGCTGCCCGGAATGAATCCGATGCTTCCGCAATTCAGAAAGAGCTGGAGCACCTGAAAGCCACGAAGAAGCGGTTTGATCCGGAGGTTGTCCAAGCTTGCAATGATTATCAAGCTGCCTTGAAAGAGAAAGACCGATTGCAAGGGGAGAAGGAAGCCGTCCGAAGAGAGTTGAGTGAACATGACGAGAAAATTTTCCCGAGGTATCAGAAATCCATAAATGAACATCTGCAAAGGTTTGGAACAGGATTTCGGATTAAGAAATCGCAGCGTAGCGACAGGGGGAAAACGCGAAGCTTTCAATACTGCCTTGAGATTAACAACACCATTTTTGATTTGGGCAGGTCGAGAACTACCCTTGGGCCGAGTTTTAAGAACACTTTGAGTTCTGGAGATAAGAGCGCTCTGGCCCTTGCTTTCTTCCTCGCAGCTCTGGAGCGGGACGATAGCATCCAACGCAAAGTCGTCATATTTGACGATCCATTTACCAGCCTTGATCGATTTCGAATCACCGAAACCAAGCGGCATATTCGAAAACTTCAGGCAGAGCAAGTCATTGTGTTGTCGCACGATAAGAATTTCCTGAAAATGCTCTGGGATGAATATGCTTTTCAGAATGAAAACCGCAAGAATCAAGATCGTAAGGCTTTGCGGATGGCAGGGGCATCCAATAACATGATTATTCGCGAATGGGATATTGAGGATGATACTCAAATTAATTATAATAAGAATTGCTCGAAATTGAAGGCATTTTCTGAGTATGGTAAAGGTGACGCTGAGGATGTTGTTAAGACTATACGTCTTGTTCTAGAAGAGCGGCTGAAGCAATTGTTCCCTCTCTTTTACCAAGAGAGCCGGCAGATGGGATTGGGGGAAATGATTGGAAGTCTCCGAGATTCTGACGCCGGTCAGGATTTGTTTGGCTCCGAAGAAAACTTCAAGCGATTCGTGGAAGAGGTAACAGATATCAATGAATACTCGAGGGACTATCATCATCCGAATTTGGAGTCGGTCGATGAAGCTGAGCTGGAAAGCTATGTAAAACGCACGATGAAGCTTGCTGGTGGTGCTTGATATATTCCCTTTTTGCCACCTTACCCCTTGCTCGGCAAATCGAAATGGTCGGTGTAGAAGCGGTAGCGGGCGCGCAGGGTGGCGGGGGTGAGGGCGAGTTGGGTGTAGTCGTAGGTGATGTGGCCGTGTTTGTGGCGGGGGTTGCGGGTGGCCAGGGCGTGGAGGGCGGCGCGGGTCTCGGGAGTCTCGGGCATGCCGGCCCATTGCAGGAGGTGGGCGGCGGTGGCGGTGTCGTTGGACATGAAGTGGTGGAAGGGGATGTCGAGGATGCGGCTCTGGGCATGGGGGCGGTGGGCGATGGCGCGGTGCAGCCAGCCTTCGATGCGCTCGGCCCAGTAGGCGGCGATGCGCGCGGGGTCAATGCGGTCGGGGGCTTTTGCCAGGCGCAGGCCGTAGGTGACCATGGTGGCCAGCGAGGCGACGATGTGGGTGGGGTCGCGGTGAGTTTGGACGAGCAGGGCGTCGGGGAAGGTGGCGAACAGGGCGGGGAGGTTTTCCAGGTGTTGCGGGCTTTTCAAGATCCAGCGCGGCGGGCTGTGCGAGCCGTCCGGGCTGTGCGAACCGCCGGGGCCGCGGCCGCGGCGCTGGTGTTGGCAGAGCTGCAGCATACGCTTCAGGTAGCGGTAGTGGGGCGTCTGGTCGGTGTCGCGCAGCCAGTGGGCGTAGCGGGGGGCGTGCAGGCTGGTTTCGAAAAGCTGCGTGGCAAACTCCATCATCTGCAACTGCACTTCCTCGTGGGGGGCTTCGGCTTCCAGTTCGTGCATGGCGGGGAACAGCGGCATAACGGCGTGCAAAAAGGCCAGGCCCCGGCGGGCGCGGCGGATGCGCGGGGCCGTGCGGGTGGGGCCGCCCCGGTCGCGGGGGCCGGGGATGGGCTCCAGGCTCTCCCACCAAGGCAGGTGGCGCAGGGCGGGGTGGGTGGCGGCCAGGTTAAACAGGTGGGTGGTGCCGCTGCGGGGCAGCCCGGCAATGATGATGGGGCGCTCAATGCGCTCGGCCAAAATCTCCGGTTTTGCCTGGATTTGCGCCTGGATTCGCAGGCGTAGTGTTAGCAGGCGCAGCAACTGCGCGCGCTGGGATACGCGCCCGAAGGCGCTCAGGTCGCCGGCCTGGTTCAGGCATTCCACCACCAGCCGAAACGGCGTTTGGAAGCTCTCCGGGCCGAAATCGGCGAGCCCGGTGCGGCGGCGGGCGGTTTCCAGCAGTTCGTCGGCGTCAAAGCGGCGAATGCGCCGGGCCAGGGGGCGCAGGGCGCGGTTGGCGGCGGCGAACCACCACGGCAGGCGCGGCCGGGCCAGGTCTGCAATGCGCATGGGCGCCGGCATGGGCAAACAGTAGCTTGTAGCGCGGGGCGCAAGGCGGTATGCTCGGCGGCCCCGCCGGGCACTTGCCCGGCGCTGCTCGGGAGTCCCATCCCCCCAATGAACGGACGCAGGGTGCTCCTCGTCGTGGGCGGCGGCATCGCCGCCTACAAGGTTCCCGAGTTGGTTCGGGCGCTGCGGCAGGCCGGCTGCCAGGTGCGCTGCGCGCTTACCGAGGCCGCCGCGGCCTTTGTTTCGCCGCTGGTGCTGCAGAGCCTCACCGGCCAGCCGGTGTGCCGCTCGCTGCTCAGCGCCGGGGAAGAGGGGCAGATTGGGCACATTGAGCTGGCAGATTGGGCCGAGCTGGTGCTGATTGCCCCGGCCAGCGCAGATTTGCTGGCGCGCATGGCGGGGGGGCACGCCGGCGATTTGCCCACTGCGGTGCTGCTGGCTACCCGCGCGCCGCTGCTGGCCGCCCCGGCGATGAATGTGAATATGTGGGAGCACCCCGCCACCCAAGCCAATGTGGCGCTGCTGCGGGAGCGCGGGGTGCGCTTTGCCGGGCCGGAAAGCGGCGAGCTGGCCTGCGGCTGGCAGGGCAGCGGGCGCATGAGCGAGCCGGGCGCGCTGGCGGCGCAGGCGGCGCTGCTGCTCGGCACCCGCAGTCTGGCCGGTGCGCGCGTGCTGGTTACCGCGGGCGGCACCCGGGAGCGCCTGGATGCGGTGCGCGTCCTGGCCAACCGCTCCTCTGGCAAGATGGGCTTTGCCGTAGCCGCAGAGGCGGCCCGGCGCGGCGCAGAGGTGGTGCTGGTAGCCGCGCCCTGCGCGCTCCCCACGCCGGCCGGGGTGCGGCGGGTAGATGTGGAATCGGCTTTGGAGATGCGCGAGGCGGTGCGCGCGGAAGCGCCCGGCGCGGCCGTGGTGGTAATGAGCGCCGCGGTGGCAGATTTCCGCCCCGCGCGCCCGCAGTCTCACAAGATCAAGAAAGAAGAGCTGGCGGAGGACGCCGGGCTGCATATCGAGTTGCTGCGCAATCCCGACATTCTGGCCGAGCTTTGCGCCGCGCGGCCCGCGGCAGCGCCGGGCGCGCCGCCGGTGCCCATTGTGGTGGGCTTCGCCGCCGAGAGCCGCGATTTGCTGGCCGCGGCCCGGCGCAAGCTGGCCCGCAAGGGCTGCGATTTGCTGGTAGCCAACGACATTCGCCAGCCGGGCGGCGGCTTCGAATCCGACGAAAACGCCGTGGTGCTGCTGGACGCCGCGGGCGGCGCGGAGGAATTGCCGCGGCTCCCCAAAGCCGAGGTCGCCGCGCATTTGTGGGATCGGGTGGAGAAGCTGCGGGAGCCGGGGCTGTGAGCCGCGCCGCCGCCTTTGCGCTGCTGTGGCTCTGCGCCGCGCCCACTCTCGCCTGGGCGGCGCTTCCGCAGCCGGACGCGGAAGCGGCGGCTGCCGCGGCCGCGCCGGCCGCGCCCGGAGATTCGGCGGAGCTTCCCGTCCGCAGCGGGCCGGTGGCGCGGGTGCGCGTGGATGGCGTCATCAACGCGGCGTCGGCGGCGCACATCGTCGAGGCCATTGACGAGGCCGAGGAAATGCGCGCGGCCATTTTGCTCTTCGAGCTGGATACGCCCGGCGGCATTGTCAACGATACCAAGCTGATCATTCAGGCCATGCTGAACTCGCAGGTGCCGGTGGTGGTCTTTGTGGCGCCGCGCGGCGCGTGGGCGGGCTCGGCGGGAACCTTCATTACCATTGCGGGCCATGTGGCGGCCATGGCGCCGGGCACCACCATTGGCGCGGCGCACCCGGTCATGCCCGGCGCAAACCCCCGCCCCGGCCGCGACGAAGACGGCAAAGAGCAGCCCACAGATTACGGCATGGAAAAGGCGGAGAATCTGCTGGCTTCTTACATCGAATCCGTGGCGAAGCAGCGCGGGCGCAATGTCGCCTGGGCCTCCCGCGCGGTGCGCGAAAGCATTGCCGCCACCGCCGAAGAGGCGCTGGAACTGCGCGTGATAGATCTGGTGGCCGAAGACCGCTTTGACCTGCTCAAAAAGCTCGAAGGGCGGCAGGTGGAAGTCGCCGGCGGCCCGGTGAAGCTGGCGCTGCGCGGGCAGCCGGTGCGCGAAATTGAAATGGACGCCATTTCGCGCGTCTTCCAGGTAATTTTCAACCCCAACATTGCGGCGCTGCTCATGCTGGCCGGGCTGGCGCTGCTCTATCTGGAATTCAATCAGCCGGGGCTGGTGGTGCCCGGTGTAACCGGCGCAATTTGTCTGGTGCTGGCGCTTATTGCCATTGAGGCGCTGCCGTTCTCGTGGACCGGCGTCATTTTGTGTTTAGTGGGGGCAGGGCTGCTCATTGCCGAGGCTTTTGTGCCGAGCTTCGGGGTGTTGCTGGCGCTGGGGCTGGGCTCGCTGCTGCTGGGAGGGTTCATGCTCTTCGACCGTCCGGAGCTTTCCGATTTGCGCATAGACTTCTGGTCGGTGCTGCTGCCCGCCGTGGCCGGTTTGGGAATATGCACCGGCATGGTGGCGGTATCGCTGGGCCGCACGCGGCGGGCGCGGCAGCAATCCGGCTCGCACGAGCTGGTGGGCATGCGCGGCGTGTCGGCCACGGCGCTGCAGCCGGAGGGCAAGGTTTTCATCCGCGGCGAATACTGGAACGCACGCGCCGACGAGGAAATTCCCGCCGGCGTTCAGGTAGAGGGCGTGTCCGTGGCCCGGGACGGGTTGCGGCTCACGGTCAAACGCGCGGGCTAGGCCCGCAGGGGAGGAAGCAATGTCGGCTCCGTTGATTCTGGTTGTGGTGCTGGCCACATTCTTCATCGCAGGCGTTCGCATTCTGCAGGAATACGAGCGCGGCGTGGTGTTCCGGCTGGGGCGCTATGTCGCCGTCAAAGAGGCCGGCTTCCGCTGGGTCATTCCCGTGGTGGATCGCCTCGTCAAGGTGAGCCTGCGCGAGATTGTGATGGATGTGCCGCCGCAGGAGGTGATTACCCGCGACAATGTGTCGGTGAAGGTGAACGCCGTGATCTATTTCCGCGTCATGCACCCCGAAAAGGCCGTGATCCAGGTGGAGAACTACCTCTACGGAACCTCGCAGCTCTCGCAGACCACGCTGCGCAGCGTCTGCGGTCAGGCCGAGCTGGACGAATTGCTGGCCGAGCGCGACGCCATCAACCGCCAACTGCAGTCCATCATTGACGACCAGACGGAGCCCTGGGGCATCAAGGTGCGCGCCGTCGAGGTGAAGCAGATAGATTTGCCGCCGGATATGCAGCGCGCCATGGCGAAGCAGGCCGAAGCCGAGCGCGAGAAGCGCTCGAAGATCATCCACGCCGAAGGCGAGGCCCAGGCCGCCGAGCGCCTCTTTGACGCCTCGCGGGTGCTGGCCCGGGAGCCGGCGGCGCTGCAGCTCCGCTATCTGCAGACGCTTTCGGAAATCGCCACCGAGCACAGCAGCTCCATCGTCTTCCCCATTCCCATTGACATCCTGCGCCCCTTCTACGAGATGGCGGGCGGGGCCGCGCCTGCGGCCATTGAGCGTGGCCCGGAGTCGCCGGAGTCCTGAGCCATGGCGTTCGGCGGCATTCGGGCCGCCCTCCGCCGCCTGCGCATTGGCGTGCTGCTGCTGGCGGCGGCGGGCCTGGCCGGGCTGTGGCTGCTGGCCGGCCTCTACACGCTGAGCCCCGGCGAGGCCGCCGTGGTGCTGCGCCTCGGCTCCTACCAGCGCACCGAGCTGCGCGAAGGGCTGCACTTTCACCTGCCGCCGCCTTTGGAGCGGCGCAAGGTGGTGAATGTGGGCGTGAGTCACCGCGAAGAGTTCGGCGACATTGACGCCGAGCCGAAAAGCGCCCTTGCCGCCGAAACGGCCATGCAGACCAGCGACAACAACATCGTGCTGGTGGAATTCTTCGTGCAATACCGCATTGGCGATCCTTTCCACGCTAGTTACCGCGTAGCCGATCCCGTGGCGCTGTTGCGCGACGGCGCACAGGCCGCCATGCGCGAGGTCGTGGGCCACAACACCATTGACGGCGTGCTCTCCGAACAGCGCGGCGCAGTGGCAGAGCAGGCCGCGGCGCGCCTGCAGCAGATTTTGCGCGGCTACAACGCGGGACTCTCGGTCACCAGCGTAGAGCTGCAAGAGGTGCAGCCGCCGGATCCGGTGCGCGAGGCATTCGACGATGTAATTGCCGCCAACCAGGACAGCATTCGCATGGAAAACGAGGCCGAGGGCTACGCGAACGAGGTGCTGCCCGGCGCGCGGGCCGAGGCGGCGGAACTGCGCTCTGCCGCCGCCGCCTACCACGATGCGATTGTGGTGGAGGCCCGGGGCGAGGCCCAGCGCTTTTTGGCGTTGGCCGCCGAATACCGCCGCGCTCCCGCGGTCACCCGCAAGCGCCTTTATCTGGAAACCATGGAGGCCGTGTTGCCCGCGGCGGAGAAAGTGATCATTGAACCCGGCACCGCTGCGCTGTTGCCCCATTTGCAGATTGGCCCGCGCGGCGCGGCGCAGGGCGGGGCGCAGTGAAGCGCGGCATGGGCGCAGTGCTGTTGCTGCTGGCGCTGGCCGCAGTTTCCAGCGCCTTCGGCTACGGGCCGCTGATCGTCAATTGGGAGGGCGAGCAGCGCATTGCGCTGTTGCTCGGCGAGCCCCGGCTGGTGGTTACCGAGCCCGGCATCGCCTTTTCTTTTCCCATTACCCGGCAGCTTCGCTTCGACGGCCGCTTTCACCATCTGAGCGCCGAGGCCCGCGAAATCCAGACCCAGGACCGAGAGCGCGTGGTGGTGGACAACTACATTGTCTGGCGCATTTCCGAGCCGCTGCTCTTTTACAAGTCCTTTCCCACTGGCCGCAGCGAGGCCGAAACGCAGATTGACCAGGAGGTGCGCGGCAAGGTGCGCGAAGTGATTGGCCAGCGGACGCTGCGCGATGTGCTGGAAGGCGCGCGCATTGAGGTGATGGAGGAGATTACCGCAAAGAGCGCGGCGGCGGTGGCGCGCTTCGGCGTGCAGGTGGGCGATGTGCGCATTAATCGCACGGAATTGCCGCGCGGCGCAGAGGCGAATGTGCACGCGCGGATGCGCGCCGAGCGCGAGCGCCTGGCCCGGCGCAACCGCGCCGAGGGCGACGAGCGCGCCCGCATTATCCGCGCCGCGGCAGATCGGCAGGCGCGGGTAATTGTGGCCGAAGCCCGCCGCGACGCCGCGCAATTGCAGGGCGAAGGCGATGCCGGGGCGGCGCGCATTTACGCCGAAGCCTATGGCAGCGATCCCGGCTTTTTCGAATTGCTGCGCGGATTGGAAGCCTACCAGCGCACCTTGGGAGAGCGCACCACGCTGCTGCTCTCTCCCGACCACGAATTCTTCCGGCTCTTTCAGAGCGGCGGCGAAAACGCGGCGCAGCGCTAGCAGCAAAATTCAGCGGGGCGCACGCGCCAGCCGCAGCGCTCCCCAGCCGAAGAACAGCAGCACCAGCAGCCAGGGCAGCGCCACAGCCAGCGCCTCAATGCGCAGCGCAATGCCGCCGCCATATTCGCGCAGCATCAAAAAGGCCAGCAAAATGGCAATGCCCTGCAGGGCAGGCATGGCGCTGCTGCGCGTGCGCTCCACAGCCAGCGCCAGCGACAGCGCAAACAGCGCGAAAATGGGCGCGGCAGCGGGCGCAGAGAGCCGCGCGTGCAGCACGGCGCGCGCCACGCCGCCGCCGCTTGCGCCGTGCCTGGCGGCGTAGTTGTGCAAAGTGGCGAGGGGCAGGGCGGCCAGTTCACGGGGATCGAGCCCGGTTTCGCGCGTGGCGGGCAGCCGCAACTCCAGGCGCGCTTCGCGCCGCAGCGTGGGCGGCGCTTCGGGAAACTTGGGATTGAAGCGGCGCAGCACGGCGTCTTCCAGCAGCCAGCGCTCGGCGTCCAGGCGCGTGGCGGTTGCCGCGTGAATGCTGCGCAGCAGCCGCCCATTTTCGCCGCGCTCCAGCAGCAGCGCATCCCGCAGCCGCCCGCCCTCGGCATCGCCGCCGTGGCCCCGGTAAATAAGCCGCCCGGCGTGATACCAGACCGCGCCCGAGCGCAGCACCAGGCGATCCACGCCAAGGCCCTCGCGCTCTGCCAGACGGGCGGCGGCGCGCACGCCCAGCGTTTCGCCCAGCCACAGCGCCGCCCCCGCCACCCCCAGCGAGAGCAGCAGAATCGGCGCAAAGGCGCGCAGCGGCGAAATGCCCCCCGCCCGCAGCGCCATGACCTCCTGCGCCCGCGCCGCCGAGGAAACCGCCAAAAATGTGCCGCAAAAAGCCGCCGCGGGCAGCAGATAGCCCAGGTAATCTGCCGCACTGCGCTCGATCATCAGCAGCGCGGCATCGCCCGGCGTGGCGCCATCGGCCAGCACCTCGCCCAAATGCAGTAGCGTATCGACGGCGAGCACCAGGAGAGCGAGAATGAACAGCGAGGCGAAGAAGGCCCACAGGAAGCGGGCCGCGTAATATCTCCACAGGGTTTTCACGGGGGGAGTGTAGCGAGTGCGCGTAGTGCATGGCAGCGCGGCCCTGGGCGGGCCGCTGGAACGCTGCGTGTTGACGGCGGGAAACTTCGATGGCCTGCATCTCGGCCATCAGTCCATCGTGCGCACGGTCACCTCCCGGGCCAAAGCGCTGCGCGGAGCTTCCGCCGCCTACACCTTCGAGCCGCATCCGCGCCGGGTGCTGCAGCCCGAACGCCCGCTGCATCTGCTGCTCACTCTGGAGCAGAAGCTGGAGCACTTTGCGGCCGCGGGCCTGGATGTGGTGATTGTCGAGCCCTTCGACCGCAGCTTTGCCGCGCTGCCCGCGGAGCGCTTTGTGCGCGAGGTGATTCACCGGCGCATCGCCCCCGTGGAGATGTATGTGGGCTACGACTTCCGCTACGGCCGCGACCGCGCCGGCTCCATGCGCACCCTTACCGAACTGGGGCCGCACCTGGGCTTCGCCGTCACCATCATTCCCGAGGTGAAGCTGGGCTCCCGCGATGTGAACTCGACGCGCATTCGCCAACTGCTGGCCGAATCTCGCGTGGAAGAGGCCCGCGCACTGCTGGGCCGCCCCTACATTGTGCGCGGGCGCGTGGCCCGGGGCCAGCAGCGCGGCCGCGGGCTGGGCTTTCCTACCCTCAACCTCGATCCCGAAAGCGAACTGCTCCCCGCCCGCGGCGTTTATGCGGGCTTCGCAGAGTTTCTGGACGACGGCGCGCCGCCCAAAGGCAGCCGCTTCGGCGCTGTAACCAATGTGGGCCTGCGCCCCACCTTCGGCGGCGCAGAAGAACTGCGCGCCGAAGCGCATCTCTTCGGCTTCGGCGCCGACGCCTACGGCCGCCGCGTGGATCTGAGCTTCGAGCACGCCCTGCGCCCCGAGCGCCGCTTCCCCGGCGTTGCAGAGTTGCAGCGCCAAATCCAGGCCGACGCCGACCAGGCCCGCGCCAAGCTGGGCATTGAGTAGGGCAGGGGCCTGCGAATTTTGCATTTGCTATGCTGCGGCCAATGAGTGGCGAAACCGTGTGGCTCGTCGGAATGATGGGGGCGGGGAAGTCCACGGTGGGCAAACAGCTCGCCGATCTCCTGAAGGTTGAGTTTCAGGACACCGATGGCATAGTAGAAGCCAAGGCTCGCATGGGAATTGATGAGATTTTCGAGAAGAGGGGCGAACCGACCTTTCGCCGCTTTGAGCGCGACGCAATCACTTCTGTTGCGGGGCGCAAAGCGGTGGTTGCTCTCGGTGGCGGCGCGCTTCTTTGGGAGGGGGCGAATCGCCTTCGCAAGAACGGTTTGGTGATTTATTTGCGCGCCCGGCCGGAAACTCTGGCGCGAAGATGGGTTGATGCCGCCTATCAGCCAAACCGGCTGGAAAGGATGAAAAGGTTGCTGGTGCGACTGGCGCCCGTAAAACGGAATGAGCGACGAGAGCAGGCAAAGAGTCGCAAGCAAGTGGAGCGGTTGGCAAGGCATCGCCCGCTGATTAAAGACGCGGATAGCACTTCACCGGATCAGGTTCGTGTGTGGTTGGCGCAACTTTTGGCCGAGCGCGAACCGTTGTATATGCGCAGTGATCTCATCGTGGATACCGACGACCGCAGCCCCGAATCGCTGGCGGAGGAAATTGCGCAGTGGGTGCAATAGAAAGCCCCCCGTTGAGCTCGCCCCGCGCCCAGCCCGCCCGCGCACAGAGCACCCGGCCCGCCAAGGCCCGGCCCGCGCAGTCTCTGCGCCGCGTTCGCGTCGGCCTGGGGCCGCGCAGCTACGACATCGTGCTGGGCTTCGGCACCCTGTCTGCCCTTGGCGCAGCCCTGCGCGCGCGGTTGCCGCAGTGCCGCAGCGCCATGCTGGTGGCGCCGCCGCCGGTAGAGCGCCATTACGGCGCGCGGGCCGCCCGCTCTCTGCGCGCCGCGGGATTGCGCGTCCGGCGCATTGCGGCCCCGGACGGCGAGCGCAACAAGAGCCTCGCCTCCGCGCGCCGCCTCTACGAGCAAATGCTCAACGCCGAAGCCGAGCGCAGCAGCGCCGTGGTAGCGCTGGGCGGCGGCGTGGTGGGCGATCTGGCCGGCTTCGTTGCCGCCACCCTGCTGCGCGGCCTGCCGCTGGTGCAGGTTCCCACCACCTTGCTGGCCATGGCCGATGCCAGCGTGGGCGGCAAGACCGGCGTGAACCTTCCGCTCGGAAACAACAAGGCGGGCGGCAAAAACCTGGTCGGCGCATTTCACCAGCCCCGCCTGGTGTGGATGGACGCCGCCACCCTGCAGACCCTGCCCCCGCGCCAGCTTCGCGCCGGCTGGGCAGAGATTGTGAAGCACGCCGCCATTTGCGATGCCGCTCTCTTTGCCCGGCTGGAGCGCAGCGCCGAGCGCCTGCTGGCAGGCGATCCCCAAACGCTGCTTCCCGTGCTGGCGCGCAACTGCCGCATCAAAGCCTCGGTAGTGGCCAAAGACGAGCGCGAGGCCGGCCCCCGCGCCCTGCTCAACTTCGGCCACACCCTGGGCCATGCAGTGGAGGCGCTTTCGGGCTACCGCGTTTTGCACGGCGAAGCCGTCGCCATGGGCATGGTGCACGCCGCCGCCCTCAGCGAGTCCCTGGGCCTGTGCCCCTCCGGCACCCGCGCCCGGCTGGCAGATCTGCTCGGGCGCTTCGGCCTGCCCACCCAGCTTCCCGCCCACCCCCGCGCGCATTATTTGCGCGCCATTGCTTCCGACAAAAAGCGCAGCGGCGCGCAGATTCGCTGCGTCGTTTTGCGCGAGATTGGCCGCGCCGAGCTTCTCCCCCTGCGCCCCGCGCAATTCTACCCCGCGCGCCGCCGCTGAATCCAAAATCGCTACACTGCCCCAATGAATGCCGCCCGCGTGCTGGTGCTGCACGGCCCCAACCTCAACCTGCTCGGCCAGCGCGAGCCGGGCCTTTACGGCCGCCACAGCCTGGCCGAAATTGACGCCGCCCTGCAAACCCAGGGCAGCCAGGCCGGCGCGCAAGTGCAGTGCTTCCAGTCCAATCACGAAGGCGCGCTCATAGACCGCATTCAGCGCGCGCCGGACCAGGCCGATGGCATTCTCATCAACCCCGGCGGCTTCACCCACACCAGCGTGGCGCTGCGCGATGCCCTGCTGGCCGCGGCCCTGCCCGTGGTAGAGGTGCATCTCTCCAATGTCTTTGCGCGCGAAGAATTCCGCCGCCGCTCGCTCATCTCGGATATTGCCGCCGGCGTCGTCTGCGGCTTCGGCCCGCAGAGCTACCGCCTAGCCCTGGAAGCCCTGCTCGCCCATCTGCGCGGCTGATGGAGCGCGAGACGGGATTCGAACCCGCGACCCTCGGCTTGGGAAGCCGATGCTCTACCAACTGAGCTACTCGCGCGCGAGGCAGAGCCTGCCACGCTCCCGCGCCGGGGTCAAATTAGTCCTTCGGCTTCTTGCGGGAGAGGCCGGGCAGGTGCTCGCCGAGGGTGTCGAGCATGCCGGATTCGCCGGCGTAGCTCAGCAGCTCTTTCAGCAGGGGCAGGGCCGCGCCGGTTCCCAGCAGGGCGGAATACACGCGGCGCACCGGGTCGCCGTCGCCATCGCCGGATTCCCCGCCGCCGCCCAGGCCGTTCACATCGAGCACGCGGATGGAGTCGATGTGGCGCGCGGGCTCCATCAACTCGCGGGCGATTTCGGGCATCTTCTCAATGAGCTGCATGGCCACCTGGCGATAGATCAGCTTGGGCTCGGTGAGGTTCTCGGCCCGGCGCAACAGCTCGCGCACCTTGGCCTTGGCCTCGCCCTTGCGCAGCCGGCCTTCGGCCATGCGCTCCATGGCGCCGACGCGCTGGCCGGCCACCTCCAGCTCGTGGGCGGCGCGGATCAGCGCCACCTGCTTGGCGCGCTCGGCGGCCGCGGTCTCGCTCACCGTGCGCACGGCCTGCTCGGCGCGCTCGCGCTCAGCCTGGGTCTCCAGGCGCTGCTGCTGGGCGGACTCAATGGCGCGCTGGCGCTCGATGTTCGCCAGTTCGCGGTCGCGCTCGCCCTCAATCACCCGCACCTCGTTTTGCAGTTCCGATTCCCGGGTCTCGCGCTGCTGGTCGAAGCGGAAGGCGTCAATCTGGCGGCGCTGTTCGGCTTCGGCAAATGCCTGCTCGCGGTCCAGGTCGAGCTTCAGGCGCACCGCCTCCACATCCTTGCGCTTGATCTCCACCTCGGTGGTGCGCTCAATCTCGTTGCGCTCCTGGCTGCGCACGCTGGTCTGGGCGGTAATCTGGCGCAGGCCCTCGGCGTCGAAAATGTTGCTGGGATCCAGGTGCGTCTTGTCGGTCTGGTCCAGGTGGAAGATCGCCACATCCTCCACGCCCAGGCCGTTTTGCGCCAGCGGCTCGCTGACGGTTTCCAGCACAAACTGCGCGAAGCCGCGCCGGTTCTCGTGCAGGGCGACGAGCTCCATTTCGGCCACCACGCTGCGCATGGCCGAGATGAGCTTTTCGCCCAGCAGGCCCAGAATGCCCTCGGAACTGAAGCTGCGGTCGCCCAGCGAGCGGCTCGCCGCTTCGATCATGGCCGGCTCGGGGAGAATCTTCACATAGAATTCCGCCCCGATGTCCACGCGATAGCGGTCGCGGGTAATGAACGCCTCGCGCTTGTCGCGCAAAATTTCAATCTTGAAAGTTTCCAGCGAGAGCCACTGGATGTTGTGCACGATGGGCAGCACAAAAGCGCCGGCATCGGCCACGGGCTTGCTGCCGCCCAGCCCGGTGCGGATGAAGGCCAGGTTGGCGGGAACGCGCACATAGAGCCAGCGGAACAAGCCAAAGCCGGCGGCCAGAATCAGCGCGGCGCCCCCGGCGATCCAACCGAGCAGGCTCCAAATTGCCATTTCCGTCTCCTCCTGCCTTTTCGCTCGCGCCCTAGGCTTCGGCCACGCGCAGGCCGCTGCTCGGCACGCCGTAAATGTCGAGGAGATAGGCGAGCCGCTCGCGGATCTCGCCGGGGTCGCCCGCGCGGAAGTGGAAGGTGTCGCCCTCGAAGGTGCGCAGGTTGCCGTGCACCTCGCGGAAGGCGGGGGGCAGCTTGCTGCTGTCCTGGTTGCAAAGCTGCGTCCACCACTTGGACAGGCTGCCGGGCTCGACGCCCTCGACGGTGATGCGGAAGCGGCGCCTGGCCGGCTCGCGCGTGGCGCGCGTGGCAGTCTGCGGCGCGTTGCGCCCGCCCACTGCGGCGGCCGCAGCGGCGGGAGGCGTGCGCGGCGCTTCGCGCTGCGCGCGCTCGGGGCTGGGCGGGCGGCGCTTGCCCAGGGCGGGGGTGCGCCGTTCCCGGGCCGGCGTTTGCTGCGGCGCTTCCGATGCGCCGCCGGGGCCAATTTGGCTGTAAGCATTCTCTGCGTGCAGCGCCAGATCGAGTCCGTAGGCTTCCACTTCTTCATCCACGCGAATGCCGAGGATGCCGTTCAGAATGCTGAGGATAATGGCGGTGCCCACGGCGCAAAAAGCCACGGTGGCCAGCACGCTGTAGATTTGCGTGAGGAACTGGCCGAAGTTGTCGTTGGTAAACCAGCCGCCTTCTCCGGCGAGCAGGGTGGAGGCGAAAAGACCCGTGGCCAGCGCGCCCCAGACTCCGCCGACGCCGTGCACGCCCACCACATCCAGGGCGTCGTCGTAGCCCACCTTGACCTTCCAGTTGCAGGCCTTGTAACACAGAAAGCCCGCCACTGCGCCGATGAGAATGGCGGCCCAGGGTTCGACGAAGCCCGCCCCCGGCGTAATGGCCACCAGCCCGGCCACTGCGCCGGTAGCTGCGCCCACTGCGGTGGGCTTGCCCTTGCCGATCCACTCGGAGATGAGCCAGCCCAGCACGGCAGCGCCGGTGGCGGTGTTGGTGTTGACAAAGGCCACGACGGCGAGTCCGTCTGCCGCCAGCGCGCTGCCGGCGTTGAAGCCGAACCAGCCCACCCAGAGCAGTGCCGCCCCCGCCACTACGAAGGGAACATTGTGGGGCGGGGCGGGCCGCCCGTAGCCCCTGCGCCTGCCGATCATGGCGGCAGCCACCAGCGCCGATGCGCCGGAAGAGATGTGCACCACGGTGCCGCCTGCGAAATCCAGCGCGCCCATTTCGCTGGCCCAGCCGCCATCGCCCCAGGCCCAGTGCGCCAGCGGCGCGTAAATAAAGGTGGACCAGAACAGCACAAACAGCACAAAGGCCGAGAACTTCATGCGCTCGGCCACCGCGCCGACAATGAGCGCGGGCGTAATGATGGCGAACATGAGCTGGAAGACCATGAACAACTGCTCGGGAATGGTGTCTTCCGGCCCCGCAATCCACGAGACGCCGCGCAGGCCGGCCTTGCTGAGATCGCCGAACAGGCCGCCGATGCTGTTGCCGAAGGCGATGGAATAGCCCCAGAGAATCCAGGTGACGCTGACCAGCGCCGCCGTCACAAAGCACAGCATGAAGATGGAAAGGACATTGCGGTCCCGCACCAGCCCGCCGTAGAAAAATGCCAGGCCGGGAATGGTCATCATCAGCACGATGGCCGAGCTGGTGAGCACCCAGGCCACATCGCCGCTGACCAGGCCGCTGGATTCGGCGGCGGATTCCTGCGCGCCGGCCGCGCTGGCGGCCAGTGCCGCAAGCAGGCCCGCAAATGCACCGAGAGGGAAGCGCAACCGGGTGCGCATGGGGGTGTCCTCCATTCGCCGACGAACGGCGCAATGCTGGCAGAAGAATGCGCGCATATGCAAGGGCTTTTGCCCCCGGCGGCGCGCTAAATTTTCCCGGAATGTGCCGAAATCTGCGCACTCGGGCCGGGGCAGGGCTGGATGGGATTCGCCGCCGCTTTGCATTTGGACGCGGCCGGGCCGGGCGGGCGGGCGCGCCGCGCAGTGGGGCGGTGTATTCTCACGCCCGCCGCCGGGGCGGCGCGAGATTTTTCGCGCCGGTGGCGAAAGAATGGCGGCGAAAGAAACAAGGAGGCAAGTCATGCAAAAGCGCGTTGCGTTTGTTCTGGCACTGGCACTGGCATTCACTGCGGTGGCCGGGGCGCGGGCCCTTGAGCCGGTGAACAAGAGTCTGTTTGGCGTGGCGATTGGGGGTGCGGACCCGGTGGCCTATTTCAGCGAGGGCCGCTTTGTCGAGGGTTCGCGCAAATTCGCCGCGGACTGGAACGGCGCGAGCTGGCGCTTTGCCAGCGCCGCAAATCGCCAGCGCTTTTTGGCCGAGCCCGAGCGCTATGCGCCGCGCTATGGCGGCTATTGCGCCTACGCCGTGGCCCATGGCTACACGGCGAAGATTGATCCCGAAGCGTGGAGCATTGTGGAAGATCGCCTCTACCTGAATTACGACAAAGAAGTGCGCGCGCGCTGGTCGAAGCAGCAGGGCGAATTTATCGAGCAGGCCGATCAAAACTGGCCGGGCTTGCTCTCCGGCGAATAGCCCGTCGCGCTCTCGTCTGTGGACTCGTTCTCCCGCGCGGGCGCGGGCGCGGGCGCAGGTGCCGGTGCGGGCGTGGGCGCGGGCGCAAAAGGCGCGGGGGCGCGCGGCGGAGGCGTTGTCGGCTCCGGTGCAGTCGGCGTGGGCGGTGCTGGCGTTGCCGGCTCGGGCGCGGCGGGGGCGGGCGGCTCTTCGGCAAGGGCGGGGGGCTCGCCACTGGCGGCGAGCAGGTCTGCGAAAGACTCGCGGGTGAAGGTGACGAAGCGATCCAAATCGGGGACCAGCTCGTAATCGGCGTTGAAGCCCCAGCACAGCTTGCCGTCGTAACTGAACAGGGCGATGCCGAGTCCGAGGCCCTCCATAATCGGCACCATCGGGTAGCACTCTTTCATGTGCGAGCCGAGCAGAAACAGCGGCGCCTGGGGGCCGGGCACATTGGTCACCACCAGGTTGAAGGATTGCAGCCGCGTCAAATTGCGCGCGCCCAGCGAAAGCAGCGTGGTGGGAGTCCAATCCGCCACCTGGGTGAGCAATTCTGCGCCGACGGCGCTCTGCGATTCCTTCAGCTCGGCGGTGTTCCCCGAAATGGCGCGCAACTGCAGCGCGGGGTCGGGCTCGGCCAGCGGCAGCGGCACGAACCAGGCCGAGACGCGGTTGCCCAGCGCGCCGCGCTCGTCGGTTTTGCGGACGCTCACCGGCGCCATCACGCGGAAGTCCAGGCCCGTCACATCCACGCGCCGATACTCGAAGAAGCGCCGCACTGCGCCGGTGACCACGGTCAGCACCACATCGTTGAGCGAGCCGCCCAGGCGGCGGCGCACGAGCTTCAGATCGGCCAGCGGCAGCGACCACCAATCGAAGCGGCGGTGGGGGCCGACGCTTTGATTCAGCGGCGTTGCCGAGGCCGGGCGCAGCGCAATGCCGACGGTTTCGGCCGCCGCCCGCAGCCGCACCAGAATTTCGCGCCGCGCATCCCGCGCTTCGCCCAGCAGCGCGCGCGCATTGCGGAAGGCCAGCAGCCCCCGCGCGGTGCGGCGCTGCAGTTCTCCGCGCAGCAGTTCCAGCGGCGAAGGCGCGGGGCGCGGCGCAAAGGGCGGCGCTTCCACAATCTCGGCGGTGGGGTGGGGCGACAAAATCACATTCAGCAAATCCACGCCGGACACGCCGTCTATCATGCAGTGGTGCGTCTTGCTGATGAGGGCGAGGCGGTCGCCGGCCAGCCCCTCCACCACCCACAGCTCCCAGAGCGGGCGCGCGCGGTCCAGGCGCTGCGCCATGACCCGGGCCGAAAGCTGCTTGATCTGCCGCTCGTCGCCGGGGCGCGGCAGGCTGGTGTGGCGAATGTGGTAATCGAGGTTGAAGCCCTCGTCGTCCACCCACACGGGAGAGCGGTCAATGGGCACAAAGGCCAGCTTTTGCCGGTAGCGCGGAATGCGGTGCAGCACGCCGGCAATGGCGCGGCGAATGCGCGGCAGGTCAATGCCGCCCTCTGCGTTGCGCAGCGGCCGCGCATCGTGAATGGCCGTGGAGGCCACATGCATACAGGCGTTGGGGCGCTCCAGCAGCAGGAAGGAGTTGTCGAGAGCGGTGAGGGGTTCGTAGTTGCGCGCCATCAGTGCTCCGCCGGTGCGGGCAGGGCCGCGGGTGCGCCGGGCTGCAGCGCGCGGGGCTTTTGCTGCGCCTCGCCGTCCGGCACAAGCAGCCCCGCCGACATAACCAGCTTGAATGCCTGCTCCACGCTGATATCCACCGGGGTGAGGTCTTCCTCGGGCACCAGCAGATAAAAGCCCGAAGTGGGATTGGGCGTGGTGGGCACGAAGACATTCACCAGGTTGCGGGCCTCCGGCCCCGGCACAATGCCCCGCACCGGCCCGGTGGTGAAGGCGATGGCATAGACGCCGCGCCGCGGATACTCAAAGCGCACCACCCGGCGAAAAGCGCTCTGTTGATCGGAGCGCATGACCGAATCGAGAAGCTGCCGCGCCGCCGCGTAGATGTTGCGCGCCACCGGCACGCGCCGCAGCAGCCGTTCGGTAATGCGCACCATCTCCCAGCCAAACAGGTGCCGGGCCACCACACCCAGCAGCAAAATGACCAGCAGCGTGAACAGCGCGCCCACCAGCGGCAAATCCGGCAGGTCTTCTTTGCGCAGCACGAATTCCAGAGAGTTGAGCAGGCGCGGCAGCAGCAGGTTGTCGAGCCAGCGGACGATGAAGCCCGTAGCCCAGAGGGTGATGCCAATGGGCGCAAAGGCCAGCAGCCCCGCCACGAAGTAGCGCTGCAAGCCCTGATAAAACCGCCGCCAGAACTTCACGCCTGTTCGCCCCGTTCAGGAGATGCAGACACAACGCCCCGCACACCGGCCTGCGCCGGTGAGATTCGCCGAGCCGCGCTGGCGCGGTGCTCTCTAGAAGAGCGGCTCGTCGTCCGGCGCGTAGGCGGAGAGCTCGCAGGAGAGCGAGATCATCTCGGCCGTGGGAGTCTGCCAGGCAGCCCCCGCGCGCTCTTCCCCTGCGCCCTCCCGGGCGATTGCGTCTGCGTCCATGGCCCCTGCGTATAGCACGCCCCCCCGCGCCTGCCACAAGCTGCGTATGATTGGCAGATGTCCCGGGGCGCGCTGTCTCTGGCCGATGAGCTTCGCAGCCTCGGCGCGGCACTCGGCTTTGACGCCGTGGGCTTCGGCCCCGCCGCGCCCGGCCCCCGGGACGCTTTTTTGTGCGAGTGGCTGGCGCGGGGCTACGCCGGCGAAATGGGCTGGATTGAGAGAAGGGCGCAGGAGCGCCTGGATCCGCGCCGCGTGCTGCCCGGCGCGCAGAGCGCCATTGCCGTGGCCCTGAGCTACGCCCCCGGCCCGGAAGCGGGCAGCCCGGACGGCCCGGAGGCGGAGGAGGGCGCTGCGCCCGGCCTGCGCATTGCCCGCTATGCCGGCGGCGAGGACTATCACGCCGTGCTCGGCGACCGGCTGCGGGCCTACGAATCGGCCATTGAGGCGCTGCTTGCGCCGCAGCCGGTGCGGCTGCGCGGCTATGTGGATACGGGGCCGCTGCTGGAGCGCTCGCTGGCGGCCCAGGCCGGCCTGGGCTGGATTGGCAAAAACACCTGCCTGCTGCACCGCCGACTCGGCTCCTATGTGTTTTTGGGGGTGGTGCTGACCGACCTGGCGCTGCCCCACGATGCGCAGGAGACCGACCACTGCGGCAGTTGCCGCGCCTGTCTGGACGCCTGTCCCACCGATGCCTTCCCCGCGCCCTATCAGCTCGATGCCAGCCGCTGCCTGGCCTACACCACCATCGAGCTGCGCGGCGCCACCCCCGAGCCGCTGCGCGCGCCGCAGGGCGATTGGCTCTTCGGCTGCGATATTTGCCAGGAAGTCTGCCCCTGGAACCGCCCGGCGCGGCTGCCCGTGCTGGCCGATCCCCACGGCCTGCGCGCCCGCCTTGCGCCCCGCGCCCCCTGGCGCAGCGCCAGCCTGGCCTGGCTGCTCTCGCTGGACGAGGACGCATGGCGCAACGCCACCCGCAAAAGCGCCCTGCGCCGCGCCAAGTTCCGCGGCCTTATGCGCAACGCCCTCATCGCCGCCGGCAACAGCCGCGATCCATCGCACGCCCCCGCCCTGCGCCGCCACGCCCGCGGCCCCGACCCCATGCTCGCCGACCACGCCCGCTGGGCTTTGACGCGCCTGTCTTCCGGCGGGGAAAGCGGCGGCGGCGGGAAGGGCGGCGGCGCCAGCGCCCGTGCAGGGGCCTGAGCCGGCCCTGCCGGGCGGTTTGCCAGGGGGCTTGACGCGCGCCCGCCGCTGGGGTGAATTCGGGCCTGGGGAAAAGGAGCGGCAACAATGAGCGAGTGGATTTCGGCCAATTGGGGAGTGATCGGGAATGTGCTGCTGGTGTTGTCCCTTGTGGCCTTTGCGCTGATTGCGCGGGCGGCCTGGCGCAACTACCGGATTCGGGAAGCGCTGAAGCTGCAGTGGATGCTGTTGCGCTGCCGCTTCCCCTGGGCCGGGCTGACCTCGAGGCTCGCGCGCAAGCACCCCCTGCGCCTGCACATGATGCCGGACGAAACGCTGTGGCCCACAGTGGAAGTTCGCATCTGCTCGCAGTTCCGCAAAATTTGCGAAAGCAGCGGATTGCTCACCCCCGAGTCTTACAGCAATGCGCGGAGCTATCTGCGCAAAGCGGGGGAAGCCGGGCGCAAAGAGCTCGGCGCGCTCAGCACCTTTGGCATTTTGGCTCTCATCGCCGTCGAAGCGTTGATTCTCGCGCTGGTGGTTTCCGGCTACACGGTGCCCGGCAGCAGCGAGGCCATTCAGACCGGCGGCGCGTTCATTATCGGCACCTTGCTGGCTGCGGTGTTGATGTTTTTGACGCATCAGGCCGGCAAAGAATGGCACCTGCGCCGTTTGGTAAGTTCGGCCCGGGAGAAGTGGGAGAGCGATGACCGCCGCTTTCCCCTGTGCCCGGAAGACAAGCGCGATATTGAGATTGACGAGGACGGCTACGATGACGAGCACCCCGCCTATCACCAGATGACCCGGCGCATCCGCGGCAACAGGCACTTCACCGCGGGATTTCCGGGCTGGCTGGCGGCCTGCCTCGCCTTCATTGTGTTTCTGGCTTACGAGGGCTACTCGATTCGCCAGCACACCTACGAGCAGCAGCGCGTGGAGCAGGCGCAGCCGGTGGAAACCGAGGGCCTGGTGCAGGACAACTCGGGCGCGCCCGTAGCCGCGCCCGTCCCCGCCGCGCCGGACGCCAGCGCCCCGCTGGCCGCATCGGCGGCGGAGACGCCGGAATGGCGCGCGCACAGCGACACCTTTCTGTTGCTCGCCGTGTTGTTTTGCGCGCTGCAGCTGATTTCGGCGTGGGTGAACTTCCATTTCGGCTTTGCGGGGATTCACTCCAAGGCCGCGGCGAGAATCGTCAATTGCTTCAGCACGCTGGGAGAATACGAAGCATGGCGCCGCCAGCGCCGCGAAGGGATTGTTTACGAGGCCAATGAAGCGCTATCCCAGCTTCGCAGCAAGCAGGACCGCTACGCCCACAAGCGCGGCTGGCCTTCCGGCGATCAGAGCGAGCGGTTTTTGCCCAAAGAGAAGCGCACCTTTGAGCGCTATCTGCAGATGGAGCAGCAGGAGGGCGATGGCGGCGGCGAGCGGATTCCCTTCACGCTGGCCGAGCGCGAGACGGGCTAGACCAGCCGCAACCCCTCGCGGACGATCATGACGACCAGCACAACCCAGGACAGCGAGAAGACCTGGAAGCGGTGCATGACATTGTTGGTTGTGGCCTGGATGAGGGAGTGCAGCACGCGCAGCGCCACATAGGCCCAGGCCAGCGCGCCGTGCAGCGCATCGCCGTGCCCGGCCACGGCAATCAGCAGAGCTACGGCGTAGAAGATTACGGGCTGCTCGAAGAGGTGGTTGTAGTTGTCTCCCACCTGGCGCACCGACGAGGGCATGCGCTGCACCGCATCGGCCAGGTGCTTCGTATCCTCCGGAGACATTCCCGAGCTGCGCAGAAAGCGGATGCGCACCACAAACATCCAGCAGCTCATCACAAAGCTCCAAAGGGCAAGCGCCAGCACCGGCGCGAGAGTGTTCATGGGCATGGAGGGCCTCCTTTCGGGTGGGGGAGGGAGCATAGGGTAATCTCCCGCCCATGGCGGAGATTGGCGCAAGGGGCAGCGCAAGAGGCGTCCGGGCGCTGCTGGCCGCGCTGCCGCTGGCTCTCGGTGCGGCGGGCGGCGCGGGCGCGGCGGCGGGGGAGGGGCCGGGCATTGTGGTGGGGAGCTTCAATATCCAGTGGCTGGGCGATGGCGTGAATGACCATGTTTTGCGCGGCAAGCCAAAGCGCAGCGCCGCCGATTTTGCGCGCCTGCGCGGTGTGGTAGCCGGGCTGGGGGCGGATATCGTCGTGCTGCAAGAGGTGGAGAACGAGGCCGCAGTGCGGCGCATTTTGCCACAGCGCGACTGGCAGGTTTTCATTTCGGCGCGCAAAACAGACGCCGAATGGGCGCAGCGCGTCGCCATCATTGCCCGCCCCGGCCTGCAAGTGCGCCGCTTGCCAGATGTAAAAAGCCTGGGCCTGCCCAATGAACGCGGCGAATACCGCCTGCGCTATGGCGTGGATGTGGAAATTTCGCAGGGCGGGCAGCAATTTCGCCTGCTCGGAATCCACCTGAAAACAGGCTGCTTCACTGCCAGGCCCGGGAAGTGGGCCTGCGAACAACTGTGGAAGCAATTGCCCCCGCTGAAAGAATGGATTGCGGCCCGCGCCGCCGAGTCCACCCCTTTTGTGATTGCCGGCGACTGGAACCGCGAGCTTTACGCGCCGCGCGACGAGCTCTGGGCCGAGATTGCCGCCGCCACACCCGCCAAACTGCGCCTTGCCGCACTTGGCCGCAAAGCCCCCCGCACCTGCTGGAATGCCGAGAAGCAGCGCGTAGATCACATCGTGCTGGGCGATTTGCCCCCCGCCCCAGCTTGGGCGCGCGAAAAGGCCGGCGACTTCGCCGAACACCCCTTCCCGCACCCCCCCGAACTGGAGCCCGTCTTATCCGATCACTGCCCCGTCACCGCCCGGCTGCGCTTCACTGCGCCCCGGTGAATCAGGAAACGCGCCAGTGCTTCTCGTAGTGCTGCATGGCCCAGGCCTGGCTGCGCTTGCCCTTCATAGAGTTGCAAGCCTGGCAGAGCAATTGAATATTGTCGTCCGCATCCGGGCCGCCCTTGGAAAGCGGCACAATGTGGTCCAGCGTGAGGTTGCGCTTCGGAAAGAGAACGCCGCAGATATTGCAATTGCCACCTTGCTCGCCATAGAGTCGAGTAAGCAGCGTGCCATCCGCCGAGCGAACGAGCTTCTCTCTTCGTATCGGAACATCCCGCCGGTGAATGGGCTGAAATAGCTTGCCAATCTCTCGCTCTACTCGACTCTTGACCAATTCCGCCGCCTTTGGGCTGACATCAATGCCAATCCATTGCCTGCCGAGTTTCTCAGCCGCGACGCAGGTAGTTGCGCAGCCGCAGAACGGATCCAGCACCATATCCCCCGGATTGCTGCTGGCCTGAATGATCCTCTCCAGCAGCGCCAGCGGCTTCTGTGTGGGGTAGCCAATCGATTCCTTCGCAGAATTGTTGAGCTTGTCAATTTCCCACACATCCGAAACGGGCTTCCCATAAGTGAGCGCTTCACTCAGATAACGCTTGATTCGCTTTCCCGAACCGGCATCGGACAGCACATACTTGCCCTTTTTGTCCTCGTGGACCTTTTGCCTGCGAGTCTTGATATACTCTGCCTCGGATTCCCACGGGGTGGCATATGAATTGAACGACGGGCGAACTGCCTTCGAGTAGTAAAACAAGATGTCGTGACGCCTTTCGAAATGCGTCCTCATTTTCTTATTCCATCCGCTGTAATGCCAGACGATTTCATTTCGGTAGCCCGGCCTGTTATTGTTGGGGCCACCATCCCCAAAAATTGCATCCATCAGCAATTTCAAGTAATGGCTCATCGCCGGATCGCAGTGCAGGTAAATGCTCCCGGTGTCCCTCAAAATGCGCTGCATTTCAATCAGCCGGGGAGCCATGTAGAGCAGGTAGGGCGAGTTGCTGCGATCCCCAATTGCGCCCGAAGCCCGAATCAGTGCCGTAATGTGCGGGTGCTTCCGCTCCAGCAACTCCATGTCCTCGAATTTCACATCGTCCATAACCCACCAATCCTTGAACGACGCCCCCTCCGCCTCGCTCCCAATCGGCGCTTGAAACTGCTTCTTCTTATTGAAGGGCGGATCCAGATAAATCAAATCCACCACCCCGCTATCCATCCCCCGCATCACCTCCAAATTGTCCCGCGTAAATATCGTCCGATTCGCAACACTCCCCACCCGCGCTCCCGCACCCCTGCCACCGCCCCCCTTACGCCTCCGAGCCGCCATTTCTCGCCCCCTCTAATACCCCCACACCCTAGCGCACCCCACCCACCATGCCTCCCCGTCCCCCAGGGGAGAGAAAATGGCAAGAGAGCCTCTCCGGCAACCGGGGTTTTCTGGGATTTCACGGCATTTTCCGGGATCCCCCGCTTTCCGCGGCTCTCATTTGCCTCGCCCCCTGCGCAACAAAAGGGACTTGACAGCCTCCGGCGGGCCTGCTTCTATATCGCCCATGAGCGAGGCAAGCACGCCGAATAACCCCCCGCTGTTGACGGAAGACGACCGCGAGTTCCTAGCGGCTCTACTCTCTGCGCCGAGCGAGCCCCCTCTATTGGGGAAGGGCGATTTCTACGATGCGGAAGAGAGAGTTCTCAACGCCTTCCTTGATGGCTGGAATGAGAGAGCAAGGCGGGGGGTGGCGGGAGCAAGGCCTGTTATCGTTCTTCCCGATGGTAGCGGAATCCCCGAAAGCCCCAACTCAAAGGATATGCAAGACGCAACTCTCCGTGCCGGCGAAAAGGCGACTCTTCGTGCCAGCTTCCTGCGCAGCCTATTTTTGGGAAGCTACGGTAGCTTTGCACCCCGCTCAGTAATAATCTCCCGCGCTCGAATTGAAGGCAGGCTGGATTTGGATTACTGTAAGCCTTGCTTTCCTCTCATGTTTCACGAGTGCATTTTCTCACAGGGAATTTCATTGCGTGCTGCTACCATTCCGGAACTGATATTGATAAAATGCTTGATCGATCATAAGCGAGGTTCCTCCCTTTTTGCCCAACAAGTGCAAGTGAACACCGACGTACATCTACATTCTGTAGCAAATGGCAAGGTGGACCTGAGTGATGCAAATATCGATGGACTTCTAAATTGCGAAAGTGCCCATTTCAAAAAGGGTCTGGAAGCCCGAGGCTTGAAGACGGGTAGCAATGTGTTGCTAAAGTATGGGTTTAAGTCCGATGGCGAGGTGAATCTGCACAGCGCGAACATCGGCGATCAACTTTCTTGCCATGGAGGCCATTTCAAAATGGGGCTGACTGCCCAAAACCTGAAGACGGGCAGAGATGTACTCTTGAAGGAAAGATTCAAATCCGATGGGGAGGTGGATTTGCTCGGCGCGGATATCGGCGGAGTACTTTCTTGCGAAGACAGCTATTTCGGAGAGGGCCTGATGGCCCAGAACCTGAAGACGGGTACAAATGTATTTCTGAGGGGAAACTTCAAGTCCAATGGCAAGGTGGTTCTGAGCGAAGCAAATATCGGCGGGCAGCTAGCATGCGATGGTGGGTATTTCGGAAAGGGTCTGATTGCTCAGAATTTGAAAGTTGGCACAAATGTTTTGCTCAGGAAAGGTTTCAAGTCTAACGGCCAAGTGGACCTGCTCTGCGCGGATATTGGTGGGGTGCTTGCTTGCCCTGGCACAGATTTTAAAAATGGTTTGGTTGTTGATGGCCTTCGCTACCAGTATATTGAACTCGACGGCGGTTGGAAGAGGGGCTTGTCTTGGCTTAGTAAGATGCCGGAGTCAAGCAAGGAATTTTCTCCACAGCCCTACGAGCAATTGATGATGGTGTATCGCCGCATGGGGCATCCTGATTGGGCTCGACAAATTGGCTTCAAATTGGAGGAGAAAAGGCATAAGCGAATTGCCTTCGAATTGGAGAATGAAAGGCATGAGCGAACTGTTTCAGATTTGGAGAGGGAAGAGTGTAGGCGATTCTTCAAGGGCCGTTTCAAGGGCTTTGAAAAGCGCCTGTGGCGTGCTTGGTACTCCATTTTGAAATGCACAATTGGCTACGGCTACAAGCCTTTTCGATCTCTCGGGTGGGTTGTCGGTTTGCTTCTGGGTGGGACGATTTTGTTCAGCGATTGCATTCAGCAATTTTCCTCAAAATTCACCTCGTCCGGGGACGCGCCCAAATTCCTGGCCAATGAGTGGATCCCCTCGGAGGAAGAAGCGTATACGCATTGGAAGGAGAATAATAAGCAGGCACCACAGGAGTATCCCGAGTTCCAGCCGTTCGTATACTCTTTGGAGGCGGCATTTCCCGTGCTGCCCCTCGGATTGTTAGACACGTGGCGCCCGGTTAACCCCTGCTTCTGGTGGGTGCGCTGGATATGGACAGTCATCGGCAGCGGGCTGCTGGCTATTTTGGCTCTGTTCGGCGTGGGCGTTCTCCGCCCCACTTGGAAGAGCGAGGGCGACGGCGGGTAGCTGCTTACTACTGCTCGGGGCTGGGGATGCGCTGATACAGGGCGTAGTGGCGTTGGGCTATGCGGGCGGCTTTGTCGGTGGTTTGCGGGCCAGGAGGCGGGCGGTGGCGCGGGAATGGGAGGTGGCTTCGGCGTGGTGGATGGGGGTGAGGGTGGGGAAGAGGTGGGGGAGTTCGCCGGGGTGGAGGAGGAAATTGGGGTTGCGGGGGCCGCCGGGGAGGGTGCGTTGGGCGGTGGTGAAGGTTTCGTAGAGCAGCCAGCCGCCGGGGCGCAGCAGGCGGGTGATTTCGGGGGCCAGCGGGCGGAACAGGAAGTGGAAGACGAGCACTGCGCCGAAGCTCTGCGGGGCGAAGGGGATGCCGTGGGCGGTTTCCACATCGGCGCGCACGGCTTGCACGGCGATCTGCGCGGCGCGGGCGTGGGCGCAAAGTTGGGCGAGGGCGGCGGCGTTGCGGTCCAGGCCGATGACGGCGCAGCCGGCGCGGGCGGCGGCGAGGGCGTTGCGGCCCGGGCCGCAGGCGAGGTCGAGAACGGGGCCGGGGGCGGCGCGAAGGCGCGGTAGGTGCTCGATCAGAAATGCGGCGGGGGTGGGCACAGCGGCCGGCGTAGACGTAGGCTCAGCGGCAGTCGCAGGTGCGTGTTCCGGGGCGTGCTCGATATGCGGCGTCACTTTCACGGGCGCTTTCAAGTGTCTGTGGCTATGCGGGTTTGCGGGTTTGGACGATGGCGCGCAGGCGGGCGGGGAAGTCGCTCATCAGGCCATCTACGCCCAGGGCCAGCAGGCGCTGCATTTCGGATTCGTCGTTCACCGTCCACACATGGACTTCCAGGCCGTGGGCGTGGGCGAAGGCGATGAGTTCGGCGGTCACCAGGGGCTGGCCGGCAAATTCGGGGGGAATTTGCAGGGCCATGGGGCCGGGGGGCGGGGCGATGCCGGATTGCATGGCGCGCAGCGCGGCCAGCACCTCGCCGGTGGCAGCGCCCAGGGCGGGGTGCGTGCGCGGGGCCTGCCGGGCGCGCCGGGCCAGCCCGGCCCGCCGGGAAATTTCGGCGCGCAACAGCGCCATGGTGTCGTCTTCGCCCGCGGCCAGCAGCGTGCGCTCGGCGCGCCCGAATTCCTCCACCAAATCCAGCGTCGCGGCGACCAGCGCCGGGGCGCAGCGCTTAATTTCGATGTTGAAGCGCGCGCTAGGCAGCGCCTCGAAAGCCTCGCGCAAGGTGGGCACGCGCAGCCCGCGGCCCCGGAAGGGGTGCCCCGCGCCGGGGCCGAACGCGTAGCCCGCATCGCGCGCCTGAATCTGCGCCAGGTCCAGCTCGGCAATCTGGCCCGCGCGGCCCGTGGTGCGCGCCAGGTCGGCGTCGTGGGCAATGACCACCTGGCCGTCGCGGCTCTGGTGCACATCGGTCTCAATCACATCCGCGCCCTGGGCCAGGGCGCGCTGGAAGGCGGGCAGGGTGTTCTCCGGCAGCTCGCCGCTGGCCCCCCGGTGCCCGAAAACGATGGGGTGCGGCAAATCGAAGAAGGGGTGCATGGGCCTTACTTTACTTTGCGAATAGAGGTGGCGCTGGCGAAACGCCGTTTGAGGGGGTTGACCGCCGGGCCGGATTTGTGAGTCTCTGCGGCGGGGGGAGCGGCGCCGCCGAGAGCGGACGCCGCAAAAGGAGGTTGTGACAATGAAGCGAATCTGCACCTGGTTTCTGGTTCTGGGGCTCGCGCTCTTTGTGGGCGCGGGGAGCATGGCGGAGCCCATTGACGGCCCGCGAGAGGGCGCGCAGACGCAGCGGCCCGGCGGGGTGAGCGCCGGGGTGCTCAGCGTGATGGCGAATCTCTTCTACATCCCGGCCAAGACGGTCTATGCCCTGAGCGGCGGGCTGGTGGCCGGCGTGGCCTACGCCTTCTCTGGCGGCGACGCGGATGTGGTGGGGCCCATCGTCAACGCCTCGCTGCGGGGCGACTATGTGATTTTGCCCGCCCACATTCGGGGGCAGGACAAGGTGGACTTTGTGGGCCGCAAGCCCGTCCACGAAATGGCGCGCATAGAGGCCGGAGCGCCGGAGGGCCTGCCCGAAGAGAGCGCGGAGGCCAGCTTCTAGCGCGGGCCGCGCCTATAATCGCGGGCGTGCAAAGCGCGCAGAGCCGAAACCCGGGCCGACTGGGGCGCGGGGCGTGAGCGAAACGGTGAGCCTGCTGGTGGCCTTCGCCGCCGGTTTGGTCTCCGTGCTTTCGCCCTGCGTCATGCCGCTCATGCCGGCCTATCTGTCGCTGATTTCCGGCGCTTCGCTGCCGCAACTGCAGCAGGCGCAAGCGGGGCAGGTGGCGCAGGCGGGAGGGGCGCCCGCCCCGGCGCAAAAGGCCGGGGTGCGGCGGCGCGTGCTGCTGGGCTGCGCGGGCTTTGTGGCTGGCTTTTCCACGGTCTTCGTGCTGCTCGGCGCAACCGCTCCCTTCTTCGGCAACCTGCTGGCCTTTCGCGGCGAGTTGTTCGGCTTCCCGGTGGGGCTTGCTCAACTGGCGGGGCTGTTCATTGTGCTGATGGGGCTGCACCTGGCGGGCGCGCTGCCCATTCCCGTTCTCTACCGCGATGCGCGCTTTCACAGCGGCGAGGCCAAAGGCCCCGGCGGCATTTTCCTGATGGGCTGCGCTTTCGCCTTCGGCTGGTCGCCCTGCATTGGCCCGGTGCTGGCGGCCATTTACACCCTGGCCGGCTCGCGGGATACCGCGGGGGAGGGCATGGCGCTGCTGGCGGTCTACTCGCTGGGCCTGGGCGTTCCCTTCATGCTGGCCGGCCTGAGCGTGAGCTGGCTGCTGCGCGCCATTGCCGGCATGCGCCGCTGGTGGGGCGCGCTGGAAGTATCGGCGGGCTGTTTGCTGGTAATGGTGGGGGTGCTGGTGGCAACCGGCCGGTTGACCTCGCTGAACACCTGGTTCGCCTTTCTGAACGATCTGGTGCTGCGCGCCGAAGCGTGGTTGCTGTGAGGCGCACGGCGGCGCTGCTTGCGCTGGCCGTGCTGGCTGCGCTGACGGGTTGCGGCGAGCCTGCGGCGCAGCCCGGCCCGCCCCCTGCGCCGGATTTCGATCTGCCCCTGTTGCGCGGGGGGCGCGTCAGCCTGGATTCGCTTTCCGGCCACATCGCCGTGGTGGATTTCTGGGCGACCTGGTGCGCCCCCTGCGTGAAGCAAATCCCGGTGCTGAACGCCATTGAGCGGGAGTTCGGCGACCGCATCGCCGTGCTCGGCATCGCCACCGACGCCGCCGGCGCAAAAGTGGTGGATCCCTTTGTGCGCGAAAACGGCATCGCCTATCGCGTGCCGCTCGGCAACATGGAACTGGCGCGGCGCTACGGCGCTCCCGGCCTGCCCACCCTGGCCGTCATTTCTGCCGATGGCCGCATTGCCCGCCTTCATGTCGGCAACATTACCTATCCCCATCTCGCCCAGACCATCGAAGCGCTGCTGGCCCGGTAACGCGGCGGGCGGGGTTTTGTCCGCCCGCTATGCTGCAGCGCCGCGGGGGGAAACGCGCTGCACCGGTTTCGCCAGATGCTTTGGGCCGTGCTGCCCGGCGTGCTCGCTGCGGCGCTGGGGGCCGGGGCTGCAGAGAAGGGGGCAGAGCCGCCGCCTTTTGAGCTCGCCGCCGATTCCATTGAATACGAGCGCGCGCGGGATTTGTATGTGGCGCGGGGCGGCGTGCGCATTGAGGCGGAGGGGCGGCGTCTCGATGCGGACTGGGTGGCGTGGTCCGGCGCCACCGGGCGCGGCGTTGCCTCGGGCCGCGTGATGGTGCGCGAGAGCGGCGATTTGCTGTTCGCCGAGGCGCTGCTCTTCGAGGCACTGGGAAAGCGTGGCGTGCTGCGGCGCGGCCGCCTCGATGCACAGCGGGGCGGCTTCCGCATTGTGGGCGATTCGATCCGCAAGCTCTCCGAACGCCGCTATGCGTTGCGCCAGGCGCGCTTCACCACCTGCCGCTGTCCCGAAGCGGATGCGGAAAAATCGCTGCCCTGGGAACTCAACGCCGGGCGCGCAAATTTGCGCTTCGGCGGCTATGCGGTCACCCGCAACACCGCGCTGCGGGTGCGCGGCGTCCCCGTGCTGTGGCTGCCGTGGCTGGCTTATCCGCTCAAAAGCGAGCGGCAGAGCGGGCTGCTGCCGCCGGACTTTCGGCAATCGCGGCGCAATGGCTTCGAGGCGGGGCTGCCCGTATTTCTCGCGCTGCACGACCGGGTGAATCTGACGGTCACGCCGCGCTGGATGGGGCGGCGCGGCTTGAAGCTGGAGAATCGCGTTTCGTATGTCTTCGGCCGCGAATCTCTCGGCGAAATATATGCGAGTTTTCTGCCCGGCGACGATCTGGTGCAGCCTGGCGGCGCCACGCCCTTTGACGCGGACCGCTGGGCTTTTTCGTGGCTTGCAGATCACCACCTGGGGGGGGGCTTTCGCCACAAGGTGCAGGCGCGGCTGGCTTCGGACAACGATTATCCCTTCGACTTCCGGGATTTCGCCGCGCAGCGCAGCGAGCGTTATCTGGAATCGCAGAGCTTCATTGAGGGCCGCTTCGGCGCGCTGGGCCGGGAGAGCGTGCACACCGGCGTCCGCTTTGCCGACGATATGCAAAACCCCGACGACCGGGACCGCGACAGCTTTCTGCTGCAGCGCGCGCCGGAACTGCAGCTCGCCATGCGCCCGCGCGAACTCTTCGGCGCGGGGCACTTCTCCATGGATCTGCGCTACGCGCATTTCGGCAGGCGGCGCGATCCCCGCGCGGCACTGCCCGGCGCGCAAGCGGTGCGGGGATTGTTTCTCGACACCGGGCGCGGCGGCCCGGCCGGCGGCGGCCTTTCCCATGGCATGGGCGATGGCAGCTTCCAGGAAGGCGAGCCGCTGCTCGGCCGCGGCCACCGCCTGATCGCCAACCCGCGGTTGCACCTTCCCTTCCGGCTCGGCGCGGTGGAGGCGCTTTCCGAACTCGGCTATCACGGCACTTTCTACCGCGCGGCGCAGCGCGCTGCGGAAGCGGCGGCCGCGCGCCGGGATGAGTCGCGCAATCTGCTCACCGGCGCGCTGGATTTGCGCCTGCGCTTGCGCCGCAATGCGGGCGCGACCGGCGCGGGGTGGAGTCATGTAATGGAGCCGCGCCTGGCATGGAGCGGCCTGTTGCGCGTGGATCAACAACGCCTCCCGCTCTTCACCCCGCGCCCGCGAGTGTTGCAAGAGCGGCTGCGCCAGTTTGCGCCCGGCGCGGTGCTGCGCGATGTGGCGGACCGCATTCACTCGGTGAACGCCGTCACCCTGGCGCTGGGCAACCGCTTTTATCAGGCGCGCGGCGCGGAGGACGCGGCGCAGCACTTGCGCGGCGATATTTCGCTTTCGGCGCACTGGGATTTCGCCAACCCCGAACTGCGGGATGTGTTTCTGGACGGCAGCTTGTTTCCGGGCGCGGGTCTGCGGCTGCGCTTCAACCTGGGCTGGGATTTCGAGGCGGCGGCGCTGGACTCGGGACTCTTCGAGCTGAGCTGGCGCAGCGCGCGGGGCGACGAAGTGCAGCTCAATTACCGGCGCTTGTCCCGCACGCCGCTCTTTTTCGAGAGCTTTCCCGCCGGCGCGCGCTACGCCGAATTCGATCCCAACCTGCAGAAGCTGCGGCAGGCCGGAATTAACGGGCGCTGGGCCGCCACCCGGCGCTTTTCGCTGCGCTACTCGCTGCGCTATTCGCTGGAAGGCTGGCTGCGCCTCGAAAACCGCTTTGCCGTGGAATACGCCTCGCGCTGCGGCTGCTGGGGCCTGGGCCTGGAGGTGGCGGAAGACCGCGTGCGGGGCGTAGAAGTGCGCCTGCTCTACAGCATTCCGGGGCTTTCCGGCGGGGGGGCGGGGCGCAGCGGGGCCGCGCCGCTTCGTTAGGCTGCTAGGCTGTCCCCGTGCTTCGCCCGCAGCCCGATGAATTCATGCGCCTGGCCGGCCGGGGAAACTGGATCCCGGTAGCCTGGGAGATTTTGGCGGACCTCGATACGCCGCTCTCCATTTTCCGCCGCCTCGACGACGGCGCCACCACCTTTCTGCTCGAATCTGTAGAGGGCGGCGAGAAGTGGGCGCGCTACAGCTTCGTGGGCAGCGGCGCACGCGCCATCTTCCGCGCGCGGGGGCGCCAGGTGGAGTGGAGCGAGGGCGGCGAGACGCAGCGCTGGCGGGTGGCGGGAGACCCCATGGAAGTGCTGCGCGAAAAGCTGCGCGAGTATCGGCCCGTCGCGCCGCCCGGCCTTTCGCTGCCGCGCTTTGCCGGCGGCGCGGTGGGCATGGTGGCTTGGGATTGGGTGCGCTTTGTCGAGAAGCTCCCCGATGACAATCCCGATCCGCTGGGCCTGCCGGATTTGTGGTTCGTGCTGCCCGAGACGGTGGTGGTGTATGACAACATTCGCCACACGGCGCTGGTGGTGCGCCATGTGGATCTGCGCGATGGCGGCGACGCCATGCAGCGCTACCGCGAGGCCGAGCGCGCGGCGCGGGCCACCATTGAGCGGCTGCGCGCGCCGCTTCCGCCGGAGCCGCGCGCCGCCAAAGCGCCCGGCCCCATGCAGGTGCAGCGCTCCATGCAGCCCGAGACCTACCGCGAAATTGTCAAGCGCGCCAAGGAATATGTGGTGGCGGGGGAGGTGTTTCAGGTGGTGCTGGGGTTGCGCTTCACGCTGTCATTGCAGGCGGATCCTTTTCTGCTTTACCGGCACCTGCGCCACATTAACCCGAGCCCCTACCTGTTTTTCATGCGCATGGAAGGGCCGGTGCTCATTTCCTCGTCGCCGGAAATTCTGGTGCGCCTGGAGGGTGGGCAGGTTGATGTCCGGCCGCTGGCCGGCACGCGCCGCCGCGGCCGCAATGCCGAAGAAGACCTCGCCATGGAGCGCGAACTGCGAAGCGATCCCAAAGAGCGCGCCGAGCATGTCATGCTGGTGGATCTGGGGCGCAACGATGTGGGGCGCGTGGCCGAAACCGGCTCGGTGCAGGTGACCGAGTTCGCCTCCATTGAGCGCTATTCCCATGTGATGCACATCGTCTCGAATGTGCAGGCGCGGCTGCGCCCGGAACTGGATTGGCTGGACCTGCTGCGCGCCACCTTTCCGGCGGGCACGCTCTCGGGCGCGCCGAAGGTGCGCGCCATGGAGATCATTGACGAGCTCGAGACGCAGCGCCGCGGCCCCTTCGGCGGCTGCGCGGGCTACATAGACTATTCGGGCAACATGGATCTGGCCATTACCATCCGCACCATGCTGGCCCACGAGGGAAAAGTGTCGCTGCAGGCGGGGGCGGGCATTGTTGCCGATTCGGATCCGCACCTGGAATACAAGGAGTGCGAGAACAAGGCGCGCGCGCTGATTCGCGCCATTGATATGGCGCGGGAGGGAGCGGACTGATGCCCCGGCTGCTGGTGGTGGACAACTACGATTCCTTCACATACAACCTGGTGCAATACCTGGCGGAGCTCGGCGCAGAGCTCGAGGTGGTGCGCAACGATGCGGCGGCGCTTGCGGATTTGCTGGCGCGGCGCGTGGATGGCCTGGTGATTTCTCCGGGGCCGGGGCGGCCGGAGGGCGCGGGGCTTTCGCTGGAATGCGCGCGGGCTTTCGGCGAACGGGGCTCGCCGGTGCTCGGCGTGTGCCTGGGCCACCAGGTCATCGGCCAGATGTTCGGGGGCCGCGTGGTGGGCGCGCGGGCGATTATGCACGGCAAGACTTCGCAAATTCACCACGACGGCCGCGCGCTCTTTGCGGGCGCGGCGAATCCTTTGGTGGCGACGCGCTATCACAGCCTCGCCATTGAGGAAGCCAGCTTGCCCGCAGAAATCACAATCAGCGCGCGCAGCGAGGACGGCGAGGTCATGGGCCTGCGCCACGAATCGCTGCCCATCGAGGGCCTGCAGTTTCACCCCGAGTCGATTCTCACCGGCGAGGGCAAGCGCCTGCTCGGCAACTTCCTCGCCCTTGCGCGGGGTTCGGCGTGAGCGGACAGAGCGCGCTGCGCCGCGCCCTGGAAGTGGTCGCAGGCGGCGCGGAAGCGCCGGGCGAACTGTTGGCCGCCGCCTTCGGTGAGATTATGGATGGCGAAGCCAGCGCGGCCGCCATGGCCGCGCTGCTCGTGGCGCTGCGCACCCGGGGCGAGACGGTGGCGGAGCTCGCCGCCGTGGCGCGCGCACTGCGCGCACGGGCCGAAACCGCGCCGCTTTCCGATCCCCGCACCCTCGATACATGCGGCACCGGCGGCGACGGCGCGGGCACTTTCAACATCTCCACCATTGCCGCTTTTGCCGTAGCGGGGGCGGGCGTTCCCGTGGCGAAGCACGGCAACCGCGCGGCCTCGAGCCGCTGCGGCAGCGCAGATTTGCTGGAAGCGCTGGGCGTGGCGGTGGATTTGCCGGTGGCGGCATCGGCCCGGGTGCTGGAAGAGGTGGGCATCGGCTTTTTCTTCGCGCGCCGCGCCCATCCCGCCATGCGCCATGTGGCCGAGGTGCGGCAGCAACTCGGCATTCGCACGCTGATGAACTGCATGGGGCCGCTGCTGAATCCCGTCGGCGCGAAGCTGCAGTTGGTGGGCGTTTATGACGCCGCGCTGGTGGCGCCCATCGCGCAGGTGCTGGGCGAACTGGGCGGCGCGCGCGCGCTGGTGGTGCACGGCGGCGATGGTCTGGACGAGATCACCACTACCACTGCAACTCGCGCGGCGCTGCTTGTGGACGGCGCGGTGCGCAGCATGGAGCTGGACCCCGCGCGCTGGGGCGTTGCGCGCCCCGCTGTGGGTGCGCTTTCTGGCGGCGATGCGGCGCAGAACGCGGCGATTGCCCGCTCTGTGCTGGCAAATGAAGCCGGTGCGGCGCGGGATATCGTGCTGGTGAACGCCGGCGCCGCGCTCTTTGTCGCCGGCGCCGCCCCGGATATCGAGGCGGGCATGGCGCTGGCGGCGCAGAGCCTCGCCAGCGGCGCTGCCCGCGCAAAACTGGAAGCGCTGGTGGAGGCGACGCAGTCATCGTGACGCGGCCCGGCGAGATATGCGCGCCCGGCCTGGGGCAGGCGCTCTGCGAATTGCGGGGAAATCCGTGAATCAGACACATTTGCGCGAGCGCGATTTCAACGCCGCGCTGGGCGAGGTGATCCGGCAGCAGCGCGCCGCTTGGCGGGGAGACGCCGAGGCAGTAATTGCCGAGCGCCAGGGCGGCATTCTCGAAGCGCGGACCAAGCGCGGTTTGCGCGCCGATGTGCTGCTGCAGCCCGAAGACTTGCAGCCCGTGGTCATGGAAGTGAAGTTTGCGCCAGGGGCAGCCGTCGAGCAGAGCGCCAGGGAACGCATTGAGGCGCAGTCTGTCCGCAACGGGCGGACAATCCGCACTGCCTTTGCCGTCCTTGCGCCCGCGGGCGCGAAGAACTGGCGCAATCGGGGCGAGGCGGCTGCAAAACTGGCCGCAGGCGCGCAGCTTCAATACTGCGCCTTCATCCGCCGCCCCAAAGACTCGCCCGGCCCTCCGGTGCGCTGGCCGGAAACGGGCTTTATCTCGGGCACCGCGGCCACGCTGGCCGAAGCGGCGGCGGCCATTGCCACGCCGGATCACGAGATCAAATGGCTGGCCGATGCGGTTGCCGTGGCGATCCGGGGCAAGGCGAAGCTGCTGCGGGAAACGGGCAACCCGATTGCAGTAGATCGAATTACCGCCGCCACCGGCCAGGATTCCCGCCTTCATGGCATGGAAATCGCCTGCTGCATCTGGTTGAACGCTCTGCTGTTGCAGAACAGGATTGCTGAGGCCAAGCACGGAGAAGGTCTGCGCAAGGTGGAGCAATTGCGAAGCCCATGCGGAGTTCTGCACCCATGCAAAGTGCGAGCGGAATGGCGCCGTATTCTCGAAATCAACCGCGCCTCAATTTACCAGCCCGCCCTCGAGACGCTGGACGCCGCCCTGAATATTCCCCGGACATCGGAGGCCATCCATGCGCTGGCCGAGCGAGCCGCAGATATTGAGAATGCGCGGCTCGGCCCGCTGAACGACATCGGCGGCGAGCTTTTTCCCAAGCTCACGCAGGATCGCAAAGAGGCGGCACAGTTTTACACGCGCCCCGAGGCCGCAGTGCTGCTGGCGCACCTGACCATTCCCGATGATGCCGCGCCGCCCGGCACGGCGAGAAACTGGGCCGATGCCAAGGGATTGCAGGATGCGCGCCTGGGCGATTTCGCATGCGGCACCGGCACATTGCTGCGGGCGGGCTACCGCCGCATTCGCGCACTGCACGAGCGGGCCGGTGGAGACGCATCGGCAATTCATCAGCCCTTCATGGAGTGCTGCATTTGCGGAACGGATATCAGCCCCATTTCCTATCACCTCACGGCGTCGGGGCTTTCGGCCATGGACGCCATGCCGGATTACGGGCACAACAACATCGGCATGTGCAGCGTGAAGCGCGGACGCACCGGCGCGCTGGAATTTTACATACGCGACGAGATTGCCGAGCTCATGCATCAGAAGATCCGCGCGGGAGAGCAAATTACCGCCCGCAGCGGCAGCTTTGACTTCGTGCTGATGAATCCGCCTTACTCCCGCACCCGGAAAGGGCAGAGCGCTTTTGATGTGGCGGGGCTGGGCGAGGCGGAGCGCAAGCTGTGCCAGCAGCGCGCGCGGCGGCAATTCAAGGACACGGCGGCCAATTTTCAGGCGGGATTGGGCAGCGCCTTCACAGTGCTGGCAGATCGCAAGCTGCGAGGTGGCGGACGGCTCGGCATTGTGCTGCCGCTCACCATGGCCGCCTCTCCAACCTGGAAGAAAGTGCGCGCCATGTTTGCGCGAGATTATTGCCGGGTGACCGTTGTGGCCTATGCGGCAGAAGAGAGCAAGTGGCAGGCGATTTCCGAGGACACCGGCATGGGCGAAGTGATGATTTGCGCCACGCGCCTTCGCAGGCGCGCAGAAGACCGGAAGGCCGGAGAAACGCCCGGCATGGGATTGGCTGTCAATATCTCCCAGCCCCCGCGCCACCAGGCGGAATCCGCCGAGTTCGCTTCGGCAATTCGAGAGGCGGAGCGCCGCGCCGGGGGCGGACAGGCGGAGGGCTTGCTGAAAATCGGAAGCGAGAAAATCGGCGAATGGTGCCGCATGACGCTCTCCGAGGACGGAGCGCCATGGAGCGCCGTCGGCAGCGGCTCCAGCGAACTGGTCCGCATTGCCGAGGCGTTGTGCGCCGGGCGCGTGCTGTTTCCCTCGGGAACTGCAAAATGGAAGTTGCCCCTGCCCATGAGGCCCCTGGAGAATGTGTTTGAGATCGGGCCGACCCACGACCTCATCGGGCATCCGGCCAAAACGAAAGCGGGAGAAGACACCCGCGGCGCATTTGGAATGCATCCTCTGCTGGTTGGCGATGTCAAAAAGCATCCCTCGCTTTGGAAGGCGGATGCGAAGGCCCAGACTCAATTGATCGCCGCAGCGACTCACTACGGAATTGGGACGGGAGCGGCCGGAAAACAGGAGAAGATGAAAAAGCTCGCAGGGCGGCTCTTCTACCAGCGAAATATGCGCTGGACTTCTCAGGCGCTGCTCGCCGCCACCACGAAAGAGAATTGCATGGGCGGAAGTGCGTGGACTGTGCTCATGCACAAGAGTGCCGGCGTTCGCAATGCCTGTGCGCTGTGGAGCAACAGCACTTTTGGAATGATCGTGCTCTGGGCGCTGGGGCAGCGGCAGCAGGCGGGCAGGGCGATGGTGAAGATCGAAGCGCTGCGCCAGCTGCTCACTCCCGATTTCGCGGCCGGGACTCAAGCGGGCGAGCGGGCGCGGAGGGTGGCGCGGAAGCACTTTCCCCGCCTGGCCCGCCTTCAGTTGCGGGCCGCCGGCCTCGGCTTTGCCGATCCCGCCCGCCGGGAAATTGATGCCGCGGTCTGCGAAATGCTGGGCGTTCCCCGCAAGCACCGCGCCGATCTGCGGCGCATGGCGCTGCTGCTCGCGCGGGAACCCGGCGTGAATGACGGCAACCGCAAGATCCTGGCGGCGCTGCGCGGGGAGATGGAGTATTCTCGGGGCGGGGACGCGGCGTGAAAGTGCGCGTGAAAATCTGCGGGATCACGCATCCGGACGATGCGGCGGCGGCGGTGGCGGCCGGCGCCGATATGGTCGGCCTCAACTTCGTGCCGGGTTCCAAACGCTGCCTGCGCCCGGAGGACGCCGTGAGCATTGCCGAGCGGGTGGCGGGGCAGGTGGAGCGCGTGGCCGTGTTCAGCAACGCCCCCTGGGTTGCGATTGAGCGCGTCGTGCAGCGCGTGGAGGTGGAGCGCGTGCAGCTTCACGGCGAGGAGACGGAGGAAGAGGTGGAGATGCTGGACCACCCCGTAATCAAGGCGCTGCGCGGCGCGGATCCCGCCGCCGCCCACGCCTTTCCCGGCGCGCTGCTGCTGCTGGATCACCCGGCGGGGGGCGGGCGCGGCGAGCCGTGGGACTGGTCTGCGGCGGCCCCGCTGGTGGACGAGGGCATTGACCTGATTTTGGCGGGCGGCCTCACCCCCGGCAATGTGGAGCAAGCGCTGGAATCGCTGGGCGGCGTGCTGCCCTGGGGCGTGGATGTCGCCAGCGGCGTGGAATCCGGCGGCGGGCGCAAGGATCCGGCGCGCATGCGCGCCTTTGTGGAGGCCGTGCGCCGCGCCGAGTCTTCCGGGTGAGTGCGCAAGCGGCGCAGGGCGGGGCGGGGGAGCCGGGGCGCTTCGGGGCCTATGGCGGGCGCTATGTGCCGGAGACGCTGGTGGCGGCGCTGGACGAGCTGGAAGAGGCGCGGCTGCAAATCGCGCAGTCTGCGCCGTTCCGGGCCGAGCTCGGCAAACTGCTCGAGCACTATGCGGGCCGCCCCACGCCGCTCTACCGGGCCCGGCGTCTTTCCGAAGCGCTGGGCGGCGGGCGCATCTACCTGAAGCGGGAAGACCTGGCGCACACCGGCGCGCACAAGATCAACAATGTGCTGGGGCAGGCGCTGCTGGCGCGCCACATGGGCAAGCGCCGCGTGATTGCCGAGACCGGCGCGGGACAGCACGGCGTCGCCACCGCCACGGCCTGCGCGCTGCTCGGTCTCGAATGCGAAGTTTTCATGGGCGCGGAAGATGTGGCGCGGCAGGCGCCGAATGTCTTTCGCATGGAATTGCTCGGCGCAACGGTGCGCCCGGTGCAGAGCGGCTCGCAGACCCTGAAGGACGCCATCAACGAGGCAATGCGCGAGTGGGTGACCTTTGTGCGCAGCAGCTATTACTGCATCGGCTCGGTCATGGGGCCGCATCCCTACCCGACGCTGGTGCGCGATTTCCAGCGCGTAATTGGCGTCGAGGCCCGGGCGCAAGTGCTGGCCGCCGAGGGCAGGTTGCCCGACGCGCTGCTGGCCTGTGTCGGCGGCGGCTCCAATGCCATGGGGCTGTTCCACCCCTTTATTGCCGACGAAGGGGTGCGCATGCTCGGAGTCGAGCCGGGGGGCTGCGGCGTAGCGAGCGGCCGCCACGGCGCAACCCTGGGCGAAGGGCAGCCCGGCATTTTTCACGGGCAGCGCAGCGTCGTGCTCTGCGATGACGATGGGCAAATTTTCCCCGCGCATTCCATTTCGGCGGGACTCGATTACCCCGGCGTGGGTCCCGAGCACGCCTGGCTGCGCGACAGCGGCCGCGCCGAATACCGCAGCGCTACCGATGACGAAGCGCTGCAAGCCCTGCTGGATTTGTGCCGGCTGGAAGGCATTTTGCCCGCGCTGGAATCCGCCCACGCCCTTGCGGCGCTGCCCGGGTTGCTGGCAGAGCTCGGCCCGGAGGCCGTAATTGTGCTGTGCCTGTCGGGCCGGGGCGACAAGGATGTCCCCCTGGTGCGCGAGCGGCTGCGCGCCGAATGAGCCGCCTTGCCGCGCGCTTTGCGCAGTTGCGCGCACGGGGCGAGCGCGCCCTGCTGCCTTTTCTCACGGCGGGAGACCCCAGTCTGGAAGCCACGCCGGAACTGGTGCTGGCCGCGGCGGCGGCGGGGGCGGACGCCATTGAAATCGGCGTGCCCTTCTCGGATCCCATCGCCGAAGGGCCGGTAATTCAGCGCGCCAGCGAGCGAGCGCTGCGGGCCGGGGCCAATTTGCGCCGGGTGCTGCAACTCGTGGCTCAGCTTCGCCCGCAAATTGAAGCGCCGCTGTTGTTGATGGGCTACGCGAATCCCTTTTACGCCATGGGGGCAGAGGCCTTTGCCGCCGAGGCCGCCGAAGCGGGGGTGGATGGCGTGATCTGCCCGGATTTGCCGCCGGAAGAGGGCGCGGACTTTTACGCGGCGCTGGCCGAACGGGGCGTGGACGGCGTGCTGATGGCCGGCCCCACCACCACGCCCCAGCGCCTGGCGCAGCTCGCCCGGCAGACCCGGGGCTTTCTCTACTATGTGTCGCTGACGGGGGTGACCGGCGCGCGCAACCGCCTGGCCCCGGGCATTGAGGCGGGGGTGCGCGCCGCCCGGCAGAGCGCGGCGATTCCCATCTGCGTCGGCTTCGGCGTCTCCACGCCAGAGCAGGCCGGGGAAATCGGGCGCTATGCCGACGGCGTCGTCGTGGGCAGCGCCCTGGTTTCGCGCATTGAAGAGGCGGCGAATCCGGGCGCTGCCGCCGAATCTGTCGCCCGCTTCGTCGCAGCGCTGAAAGCGCCCCTTGCCGCCGGGGATCGGGCGGTGTGACGCGCCCCGGCCCATGCGGTATGGTGCGTCAATCTTTTCGAGGATTTAGCGCCCCTGGGCGCTTTGTCAGGAGAATCATGAGCGAGCCGCTTTCCCAGGAGCCGCGGGAGGCCGAAGCCGAATCCGGGGTGGCCGGGCTGGCCGGGCTGCGGGCCGAGCTGGACGAAGTGGACCGCGCAATTCTGGCCGCGCTGAACCGCCGCGCCGCGCTGGCTCAAGAGGTGGGCCTGCGCAAGCGCGCCGCCGGGGTGGGCGTGTATCGCCCGGCGCGGGAGCGCGATTTGGTAGCCGCGCTGGCGGCGCAGAACCCGGGGCCTTTTCCCAGCGCCGCGCTGCCCGCGGTGTTCCGCGAGATTATCTCCGCCACCCGCGGGCTCGAATCCCGGCTTCGCATCGCCTACCTGGGGCCGGCGGGCACCTTCTCTCATCTCGCCGCCTTGGATGCCTTCGGCAGCCAGGCCGAGTATCGGCCCGCCGATAGCATTCCCGAGGCGCTGGCCGCGCTCTCCCGGGGCGAGGCGGAACACGCCGTGGTGCCCGTGGAAAACAGCAGCGAAGGCGTCGTCACCCAGACCCTCGATGCGCTGCTGGAAGACGCCCCGCCGCTGTGTGGCGAGCGGCTGCTGCGCATCAGCCACCACCTGCTCTCCCAGGCGCGGGAGCTCGCGGAGGTGCAGCGCGTGGCCTCGCATCCCCAGCCGCTGGCGCAGTGCCGCAACTGGCTGGCCCGGCATCTGCCCGGCCGCGCGCTGATCGAAACCGCCAGCACCGCGGCGGCGGCCGAGCTGGCCCGCCGGGACGGGGCGGTAGCCGCCATTGGCGCGGCGCTGCTGGCCGGGGCCGGAGACGGCGGAGATTGCGGCAGTGCCGGCGAGTCCGGAAGCCTGCGCAATCTGCAGGTGCTGGCCCGGAGCATTGAAGACCGCAGCGACAACACCACCCGCTTTCTGGTGCTGGGCGGCGAAGCGCCCGAAGCCAGCGGGGCCGATCTCACCTCGGTAGCTTACACCGTCCGCCGCGGCGAAGCGGGTGCACTTCACAAACTGCTTGAACCTTTTGCCAAAGCGCGCGTAAATTTGGCGGCAATTCACGCGCGGCCCATGCGCGGGCGGCCCTGGGAGTATGTGTTTTTCCTCGATCTGGAAGGGCATCAGAGCGAGCCGCACCTTCAGCGGGCCTGCCAGGAGGCCGCTGCGCTTTCCAGCTCTCACCGCCTGCTCGGCTCCTTCCCCCGGGCGGCGCGCCCGGCCCGGGCAAACCAGGCGAGCCGGGCAAACCGGGCCGGGGAGGGCTGAATGCTGCGCAACGCCAAGCCGCATATCCGGGCGCTGCGCCCCTATGAGCCGGGGCTTCCCATCGAGGCGCTGGTGCAAGAGCACGGGGTGCGCGATCCGCTGAAGCTGGCCTCCAACGAGAATCCCCTGGGCCCTTCGCCGAAGGCGGTGGAGGCGCTGTGCGGCGCAGCGGGGCAGGTGCACCGCTACCCCGATGGCGCTTGCCGCGCGCTGCGCGCCGCGTTGTCACGGCGCTTGCAGGTGGCGCCGGATCAACTGGTGTTCGGCGCGGGCTCCGATGAGATTCTCGAACTCGTGGCCAAGACCTTCCTGGCCCCGGGGGATGAGTTGCTCTGCGCCTGGCCCTCCTTTGCCATGTATCCCATCGTGGCCCAGGGCATGGGGGCGGATTGCCTGCGCGTGCCCCTGAATGCCGAGCTGGGCCACGATCTGGAGGCCATGGCCGCTGCCCTGAGCGGGCGCACCCGGGTCGCGGTGATATGCAACCCCAACAATCCCACGGGAACCAGCTTGGGCGCGGAGGAATTGCAGCGCTTTGTTGAGGCACTGCCTGAGGATGTGGTGCTGCTGCTGGACGAAGCCTACGCCGAGTTTGCGCGCCGCCCGGATTTTCCGGACTCGCTGGCGCTGCTGGCGCGCCGCCCGGCCACTGCGGTGCTGCGCACCTTTTCCAAAATCTACGGGCTGGCGGGGCTGCGGGTGGGCTACGCCGTCTGCGGCCCGGAACTCGCCGGGCTGCTGGAGCGCGCCCGCCATCCTTTCAATGTAAACGCGCTGGCCGAAACCGCCGCCCTGGCCGCGCTATCGGATACTGCGCACTTCGAGCGCACCCGGCGCATGAACGCCGAGGGCATGGCGCTGCTCCGGCGCGAACTCGAGGCCCTGTCCATCCGCACCTGGCCCAGCGACGCGAACTTTTTGCTGGCAGAGCTGGGCGAGGGCGCTTGCGAAGCCCTGTTGAAACTGGGGGTGAGCGTCCGCGATATGGCGGGCTTCGGCCTGCCGGGCTGCGCGCGCATTACCATCGGCACGCCGGAGCAGAACGAGCGGCTGCTGAAGGCGCTGCACGCGCTGCGGGGAAAGCCGTGAGCGCGGTTTTCGGCCGCATCGCCGTCTTCGGCGTCGGGCTGCTCGGCGGCTCCGTAGCGCTGGCCGCCCGGCAGCGGGGGGTGGCGCAGCAGGTGCTGGGCGTGGTGCGCCGCCCCGAAACGGCGCAGGCGCTGCTTTCCGCCGGCATTGTGGATGAGGCGGTGCTCGCCCCGGACGCAGCCGCCGTAGGCGCGGCGGGCGCAGCGCCCGCGGTGGATCTGGCGCTGCTCTGCACGCCGGTCTCGGCCATGTCCCGCGCGCTGCAGAGCGGGGCGGTGGAGCTGGCGGAAGGCGCCCTCGTCAGCGATGTGGGCAGCGTCAAGGGGCCGCTTTGCGAGACGTTGCCAGGGCTGCTGCCCGCGGGGGTGCATTACATCGGCGCGCACCCCATGGCGGGCGGGCACCTGGGCGGCTGGCGCCGCGCCCGGGCCGATCTCTTCGAGGGCGCGGCCTGCGCGCTGACTCCAGCGCCGGAAGCGCCGGAGGCCGCAGTGCAGCGCGTTGCGGATTTTTGGCGCGGGCTCGGCGCGCGGGTGCTGTTGCGCCGGGCCGAGCGCCACGATGCAGAGGTAGCCTGGATCTCCCACACGCCCCATGCGCTGGCCTTCGCCTTCGCCAGGGCGCTTGCGGCCGCGCCGGATGCGGCGGCGGAGCTGTGCGGCAGGGGCTTCCGCGATTTCACGCGCATTGCCCGCAGTGATCCCGCCCTGTGGGCGGATATTCTGGTGGCGAACCGCAAGGCGCTGGCCGGGCCGCTGCAGGCGGCGACGGAGCGGTTGGCCGAGTTGGCCCGCGGCATTGAGTCTGGCAGCGCCGCCGCAGTCGAGCAATTTCTACGCGCCGCGGGCGAGAGTCTCGCAGCGGCAGAGAGCACGCAAACCACGAGCGGGGGCGCATTCCCCCAGAGCCCGGCCGCGCGCGCGGCCGACGAGGAGCAATTGCCGGCATGAACGAGCAGGGACAGGTGGTGGAGGCGGGCTTCGCGGAACTCTTCGCGGAAAGCTCGCTGCGCTTGAAGGAGGGCGAAGTGGTGGAGGGCGTGGTGCTCGCCATCACCGACGACCATGTGCAGGTGGATGTGGGCTTCAAGTCCGAGGGATTGGTGGACGCCTGGGAATTCATGGAGGAGGACGGCAGCTTCACCGTGAAGCCCGGCGACCGCGTGGATGTCTTCGTCGAGGAGACCGAAGACCTCGACGGCCACATCGTGCTCTCCAAGGAGAAGGCGAACCGGCTCAAGATTTGGGACGGCATCAGCAGCGCCTACGAGGCCGGCGACCCCGTGGAAGGGCGCATTCTCTCCCGGGTGAAGGGCGGCTTGTCCGTGGATCTGGGCGTCAAGGCGTTTTTGCCCGGCTCGCAGGTGGACCTGCGGCCCGTGGGCAACCTGGAGAGCCTGATCGGCGAGCGCATGCAGTTCAAGATCATCAAGTTCAACAAGCGCCGGGGCAACATTGTGCTCTCGCGCCGCGTGCTGCTGGAAAAGGAGCGCGAGCAAATGCGCGCCACCACGCTGCAGAGTCTGGAAGAGGGCATGATTGCGGACGGCATGGTCAAGAACATCACCGATTACGGCGCATTTGTGGACCTCGGCGGCATTGACGGCCTGCTGCATGTGACCGATATGTCCTGGGGCCGCATCAACCATCCCTCGGAGCTCTTCAAGCCCGGCGACGAGCTCAAGGTGAAGGTGCTGAAGTTCGATTCCGATTCCGAGCGCGTCTCGCTGGGCCTGAAGCAGATTCAGCCGGACCCCTGGGTGGATGCGGCCATGCGCTATCCGGTGGGCATGCGCGTCGAGGGCCGCGTGGTTTCGCTCACCGATTACGGCGCTTTTGTCGAGCTGGAGCCCGGCGTCGAGGGCCTGGTGCATGTCTCCGAAATGTCCTGGACCAAGCGCGTGAAGCACCCCGGCAAGGTGGTCTCCATTGGCGATGAGGTGCAGGCGGTGGTGCTGGGCGTGGAGGAGGGCAACCGCCGGCTCTCGCTGGGCATGAAGCAGACCGAGCCCAACCCCTGGGATGTGATTGAGGAGAAGTATCCCCTCGGCACGCGGGTGCAGGGCGAGGTGCGCAGCGTCACGAACTTCGGCCTCTTCGTCGGGCTGGAAGAGGGCATTGACGGACTGGTGCATGTCTCGGATCTCTCCTGGACGGAGAACATCAAGCACCCCGGCGAGAAGTTCGAGAAGGGCTCGCAGGTGGAGGCGGTGGTGCTGAAGATCGACCGCGACAACGAGAAGTTCTCGCTGGGCATCAAGCAGCTCACGGAGAATCCCTGGGACCAGATTCAGCGCCGGTATCCGCTGGGCAGCGAGGTGAATTGCGAGGTGAGCAGCGTGGCGGACTTCGGCGTCTTCGTGAAGCTGGAAGAGGGCATTGAGGGATTGATCTACGCGGCCGAACTGCGCGCGGAAGCCGATGCGGAAACGGAGGCGGCGGAGGTGAAGCCGGGCGACCAGTTGACGGCGCTGGTGACCCGGGTGGATCCGGTGGATCAGAAGATCGCGCTTTCGGTGAAGGCGGCCAGCGATGCGAGGCAGCGCGCGGAGCTGGAAAAGCTGGCGCAGCAACAGGCCCAGGCGCAGAAGAAGACCATCGGCGATTTGTTGAAGGAGAAGCTGGCGGCGCGCAAGGCGCCGGAGCAGCCGGACTCGGAGGGCTGAGGGCGCGGGTTTGGCATGGCGATGACGAAGAGCGGATTGATTGCGGAGCTGGCGGCGCGCGCGCGGCACATTCACAAGCGGGATGTGGAGCTGGTGGTGAATACGGTCTTCGATGCGATGACGGCGGCGCTGCGGCGCGGTGAGCGGATTGAGCTGCGGGGTTTCGGCACTTTTCAGGTGAGGCAGCGCGAGGCCCGGGTGGGACGCAATCCGAAGTCGGGCGCGTCGGTGCGGATTCCGGCGCGGCGCACGGCTTTTTTCAAGGTGGGAAAGATGCTGCGGGAGCTGGTGGAGCAGGGCGCGGAGCGGCCGGACGGAGAGGACGAGTTGTGATGGCGCTGCGCCGGGTGGTGCTGGCGCTGCTGGCGGCGCTGTTGCTGTTGGCGGCGGTGCTGTTTGTGCTGCGCAATGCGCAGGTGGCGCCAGTGGATTTGCTGGGGCTGCGCTTTGAGTCGCCGCTCTGGGTGTTGATGCTGGGTGCTTTTGTGGCGGGGGCGCTGTGTTGCGGGGCGGCGCTGGCAGTGCCGCTGTTGCGGGCCAATTGGGGGGAGCGGCGGGCGCGCAAGGCGCTGGCGCAGATGGAGTCGGAGCTTCACGCGCTGCGCAATGCGCCGCCGGCAGAGCAGGCGTCTGCGCCGCCGGCGCCACCGGAGCAAGGAGAGAGCTCGGGCGGCGCGGGATGACGCGGGGGGCGGGGGTGAAACGCTCGTCTCGGGATACGCCGATGATGCGGCAATACCTGGGGATCAAGGCCCGTCACCCGGACGCTTTTTTGTTTTACCGGATGGGCGATTTCTATGAGCTGTTCTTTGAGGATGCGCTGCGGGCTGCGCCGATTCTCAACATTGCGCTGACGACCCGCGACCGCGACAAGCGGGATCCGGTGCCGATGTGTGGGGTGCCTGCGAGCAATCTCGAGGGCTATCTGGCGCGCTTGACGGATGCGGGACACCGGGTGGCGATTTGCGAGCAGGTTTCGCAGCCGGGGGGGCGCGGGCTGGTGCGCCGCGAGGTGGTGGAGGTGGTGACGCCGGGGCTGGCGGGAGATCCGGCGGCCATTGAGGCGGCGAGCGAGGTGGCGCTGGCTGCATTGTGCTGGCAGCGGGATGAGGTGGGGCTGGCGGCTCTGGATGCATCTACCGGGAACTTCCGCGCGACTTCTGCGAAGCGCGGAGGGGATGGGGGGACTCCGGCGGCGATTTGGGATGAGCTGGAGCGGATTGCACCGCGGGAATTGCTGGTGCCGGTGGGAGCGGAGGGTGCATCGGGCGCGGCGCTTGCGCCGGTTGCATCGGCCGCAATGGAGTTGGCGATGTTGCCGGCTGCGGCAGAGTTGGCGGTGTTGCGGGTGCGGGCGCGGCGGGCGGCCCTTATGGAAGTGGCGCTGCACAGCTATGCGCCGCAGGCGGCGAAGGCTGCGCCGCACGGTTTCGATCCGCAGGGGCGCGGGGCGGCCATGTGCGCAGCGGCGGCGTTGCTGGCCTATGTGGCGGAGCGCCAGCCGGCGGCGCTGCGCTTTGCGCCGAGGCTGCGCTGCTATGGCCTCGGCGATGCGATGATTTTGGATGCGGCGACCCGCGCGCATCTGGAGCTCTTCGAGAATGGCGAGGATGGCTCGCGGCGCGGAACGCTGATCGAAAGGCTGGATGCGACGCGCACGCCGTTGGGCGCGCGGCGGCTGGCGCACTGGGTGGCGTATCCGCTCTGCGATCCGCAGGCGATTCGCCACCGCCAGGATGCGGTGGAATGGCTGGCGGCGCGCGACCGGCCGCGCGCGCGGTTGCGCGAGGCGCTGGGCCTGGTGCGCGATCTGGAGCGCCTTTATGCGCGCTGCACGCGCCCCGGCGCAGAGCCTCGAGACCTGGCCGCGCTGCGCGCGAGTCTGGAGGCGCTTCCCGCGGTGCGCGCTGCCTTCGGCGCTGAGCTCAGCGGCGATTCTGCGGGCGGCGCAGCGCCGGGGCTGGCGCTTCCGCAACCGGTCCCCGAAGCCGCGGAATTGCTGCGCGCAGCGCTGGTGGATGCGCCGAAGCCGCTGCCCAGGGGGTCGCGCGGCGCGGGCGAAACCGGCTACATCCGCGAGGGCTTCCGCCCCGAGCTCGATGCCCAGCGCGACAGCGGCCGCGCGGGCCGCGAGTGGATTGCGGGACTCGAAGCCCGCGAGCGCGAACGCACCGGCATCCCGAATTTGCGGGTGCGCTTTCATCCAGTGCACGGCTATTCGCTGGAGGTGACAAAGACGAATCTCTCGCGCATTCCCGAAGATTTCGAGCGCAAGCAGACGCTGGCCAGCGTCGAGCGCTACACCACGCGGGCGCTGCGCGAGATGGAGGCGAAGGTGCTCGAGTCCACCGAGCGCGCGGCGGCGCTGGAGCGCGCCTGCTTTGAGGAAGTGCGGCAACAGGTGCTGGCCTGCGCCGCCGATATTCGCGCGGCTGCGGCGGCCGTAGCGGAGCTGGATGCACTGCAATCTCTCGCCGAAGTGGCGCGCGCCGATGGCTGGGTGCGCCCGGAGGTGGACGACTCCGATGTCATTGAGATCGGCGCAGGGCGCCATCCGGCGGTGGAGCAATTGCTGCGCCACCAGGGCCATGACTTCGTGCCGAACGACACCGATCTGTGCTGCTCGGGCACGCGCTTGCTGCTGGTCACCGGCCCCAACATGGCGGGCAAGAGCACCTATCTGCGGCAGGTGGCAATCCTGGTGCTGCTCGCGCAGATCGGCAGCTTCGTGCCCGCCGGGCGCCTGCGCATCGGCGTGGTGGATCGCGTCTTCACCCGGGTGGGCGCTTCGGACCGGTTGGCCCGGGGCGAATCCACTTTCATGGTCGAGATGCGCGAGACCGCCGAGATTCTCTCGCAGGCGTCGCCGCGCAGTTTGGTAATTCTCGATGAGATCGGGCGCGGCACCAGCACCTACGACGGACTCTCCATCGCCTGGGCGGTCGCCGAATATCTGCACGATACAAAGGGACTGGGTTCGCGCACGCTCTTCGCCACCCATCACCACGAGTTGGCCGATCTGGCGCACAGCAGGGTGGGTGTGCACAACGCGCACTTCGAGGCCCGCGAATTGCAGGACGATGTGGTCTTCCTGCACAAACTGGTGCCCGGCTCGGCGAGCCGTTCCTACGGCATTCAGGTGGCGCGGCTGGCGGGCCTGCCGGTCAGCGTCATTGAGCGCGCCCGGGAGATGCTGCGGCGTCTGGAAGCGGGCGAGTTCAACGCCGGGAGCGCCGCGCCGCGCTCCGATGCGCCGCCGGAAGCGGCGGAATCTCGCACCCAGCCCGGACTCTTCGCCGCCGATCCCGCCGGGCGCGAGGTTCTGCTCGAGCTGCGCCGCTGCGATCCGGAGCACATGACGCCCATGGAGGCGCTGGCCATGCTCGCGCGCCTGTGCGCAAAACTCGCCGAAGCGGATTCGCAGCCCGCGCCGCCGGAAGCGGGGAAGGGCGCGGAGTGAACGCGCGCGGCGCGGCTCTGCTGCTGGCGCTGGTGCTGTTCGCCCCGGCGCGCGCGCACGCGGCGGAGCTGCTCGATCTGCGCCACTGGTCCTACGACAACTACACCCGCGTGGTGATTGAACTCAGCGCGCCGGTGCAGACCGGGGTGCAGCGGCTGCAGGCGGATTCCCGCGCGGGGCTTCCGGAGCGGCTCTATCTGGATCTGCCCGGCGTCCGCTTGGGAGAAAAGTGGAACAAGCCCATTCCCGTCGGAGACGGGCTGTTGCGGCAGGTGCGGCTCGGGCAATTCAACCCGGACACGGCGCGCATGGTCATTGACCTGCAGCGCTACACGCGGCACCGCCTGGTGCGGCTCTCCGGCCCCGAACGCATCGTGGTGGATGTCTTCGCCAACCCGGTGGCGCAGGCAGATGCCGGAGATTCCACCGCGGTGCCGTGGGCGCTGCCCGTCGCCCTGCGCCCGGTGCAAATTGTCGTGATTGATCCGGGCCACGGCGGCGAAGATCCCGGCGCCATCGGCGTCGGCGGCCTGCGCGAAAAGGATGTCACCCTGTCGGTGTCTCTGGAACTGCGCCGCTATCTGCAACAGCGCGGTTTCGAGGTGGTCATGACCCGAGAGCGGGATGTCGGCGTGAGTCTGGAGGAGCGCACCGCCATTGCCGCCGCCTGGGACGGCGATGTGTTCATTTCCATCCACGCCAACGCGGCGGAGCGCAGCAGCCTGCGCGGCATTGAGACCTACTATCTCGACAAGAGCAATGAGCGCCATACTTTGCGGGTGGCGGCGCGCGAAAGCGGCGTGGCCTCGCCTTCGGCGCTGGATCCACTGCAGCGCGCGGTGGCGGGAATGCGCATCTCCGAGGTGTCGCAGCATTCGGCGGCGCTGGCGAGCGCCGTGCACGAACCCGTCATCTCCGAAATGCGCAAAATTTACCGGCCCGCCGATGCAGTGCGGGATCTCGGCGTGAAGCGCGGCCCTTTTCATGTGCTGTTTCTGGCCAGCGCACCCGCCATTCTGGTGGAGATGGGCTTTCTCACCAACCGCGAGGAAGCGCGGCGCTTGCGCAGCAATTTTTACCGGCGCGTGCTGGCGGAGCGCATGGCCCGGGGAATCGCGCGCTATCGCAGCGAGCGCATTGCCTCGCTGGCGCAGGAGGCGCGGTGAGCGCCCCCGCAGTGGATGCTTTTCTGCCCCTCGACGCGTCCGGGGGCGATGAGGCGCGCGCGCTGGCCTCCGGCTGCCGCGCCTACCTCGACGCAGTGCGCGCGCACCTCGATGCGGCTGCACCGCGCCTGGCCTCGGGCAGCGCGCGCAACAGCGCCAATGCCGACGCCTACGACCGGCTGATCCGGCGGCTCTACCAGCGCATTGAGGCGCACCACTACCGCGAGGGCTTTGCGCTGGGCGAGCGCGTGGCGCTGTTGGCGGTGGGCGGTTACGCCCGCCGCGAAATGTCGGTGGGCTCCGATGTGGATCTGCTGTTTCTGGTGGAGGGCGCGGCCGGCCCGCTGGGCGTTCGGCTCGCCGAGCGCATTCAACTGGGATTGTGGGATGCCGGCGCCAAGGTGGGTGCAGCAGTGCGCGATGTGGCGCAGTGCCTGGCGCTGGCGCGGGAGGATTCCTCGGCACTTACCGCGCTGCTCGGCGCGCGCTTTCTCGCCGGCGACGCCGAGCTCTTCCACGCGCTGTCGCGCGCGGTGCGCGAGCGGCTGATTCCCGATCCCGCCCGGTTCGTCGCCGAGCAGCGACGCGCCATGGCGCTGCGCCACGAGCGCTTCGGCGAATCCCTTTATCTGCTGCAGCCCGATCTCAAGGAAGGCGCGGGCGGGCTGCGCGATTACCACACTGCGCTCTGGGTCACCCGGGCCGCCGATGCGCAGGTGCGCGAGCCCGCAGACTGGCTGCACGCGGGTTTGCTGAGCGAATCGGAATTGCGCGAACTTCAGGAGGCCCTCGATTTTCTGTGGCAGGTGCGCAACCAGCTTCACCGCATTTCGGGCCGCCGCGCCGACCGGCTCACCTTCGATCTGCAGGAGCAACTGGCCCGGGACTTCGGCCACAGCGGAGATGCAGATGGCGAACTGCCGGTGGAGCGCTTCATGCGCGGCTATTACCGCGCGGCGCGCACGGTGCAGGCGCTTTCGGAGATTGTGATTGAGCAGTGCGCGGCGCGGGTGCGGCCCCGGGCGGGCGGCGCGCTGCGCCGGCTCGGCGCGCGCGTGGTGCGCGGCGCGCGCGGCGCGGCAGAAGTGCGCGAACTGGGCGGCGGCTTCCGCATCGCCGGCGGCCAGCTCGAAATTGCGCACGCCGCCGCGCTGCGCGAGCGGCCGCTGCGCCTGCTCGAGGCCTTCGCCGTGGCGCAGCTTCACGCGGTTCCGCTGGCTTACTCCGCCCGGCGCTTGTTGCGCGGCCAGCGCGGCCTGGTGGACGATGCATTCCGCAACAGCGCCGAAGCCGCGCAGCTCTTCATGGGCATTCTCGGCGCGCCCCATCGCGTCACCCGCTCGCTCATGGCGATGAACGAAACCGGTCTGCTCGGCCGCTACCTGCCGGAGTGGGCGCATATCGAAGGCCGCTGGCAGCATGTGATCTATCACACCTACACGGTGGATGTGCACTCGATTTTTCTGGTGGAGCAACTGCGCCGCCTGTTGCGCGGCAAATTTGCGGAGGAATTGCCGGACCTCACCGAACTGGCGCGGGCGCTGCCCGATTTTCCCGCGCTGCTGCTCGGCGGCATGCTCCACGATATTGGCAAGGGCCGCGGCGGCGACCATTCCAGCGCCGGCGCCAATTTGGCCCGCAACTGCACGCAGCGTCTGGGCCTTTCCGAAGCGCGCGCCCAACGCGTCATCTTCATCGTCCGTAACCACCTGCTCATGTCGCACATTGCGCAGCGCCGCGACCTCAGCGACCCCAAGGTGATTGCGGAGTTCGCTGCCGCCGTGGGCGACCGGGAGAATCTGCACAACCTCTACCTGGTCACCTTTGCCGATATGCGCGCGAGTTCCGAGAGCGCCTGGACCGACTGGCGGCGCGAGTTGCTGCGCGAGCTTTTTTTGCGCTGCGCGGAGTTTCTGGAGGCGGGGGCCGAAGCGCCGCAGCAGCAGGCGCAGCGCAGCGAGGCGCGCGCGGCCCAGCGCAGCCAGGCGGCGCTTGCGGCGCTGCGCCAGCGCGGCGCCGATGCCCTGCGCGCCGCGGAGTTTCTGGAGGATATGCCGCCGCGCTACTTCCTCTCCCACGCCGCGCGGCAAATCTCGCGCCACGCCGAGGCGGTGCTGGCGCTGAGCCCGGAGCAGCCGCTGGTCACACAGGTGCGCGAGCTGCGCAGCGGCGTGAGCGAACTGATCGTCTGCGCGCGGGACCGGCACGGACTCTACGGCGATGTGGCGGGCTCCATTACCAGCGCGGGCATCAACATTCTGGGCTCTCATGTCTATACGACGCGGGGCGGCATTGCCCTTGAAATCTATCGGGTGAACACCCCCGATGGCGGCGAGGCAGACCGGCGCGAGCGCTGGCTGCGCTTCACGCGCAACCTGGAAAATGTGCTGGCCGGAACAGCAGATTTGCACGCGCTGCTGCAGGCGCAGCGGCGGCCCCTGGGGCAGCGCAGCATTCCCGGGCCGGTGCCGGCCTCGGTTTCGGTTCGCAATGATGTGTCGGATTTCTACACTGTGATTGATGTCACCGCGGACGACCGGCTCGGCCTGCTCTACGACCTGGCCCGCACCATGGCGGAGAAGGGGCTTGCGATCTCCGTCTCGAAGGCCACCACGGTGCTCGACCAGATCGCCGACACTTTCTATGTGACCACGGCGCAGGGCGGGCGCGTCGCCCCCGGCGAGGTGGCTGCGCTGCAGCGCGCGCTGCTGGCCGCGGCGCTGGGTTCGCCCGATGGCTGAGGTCATGGGCGCAGCGCTGGACGCCTTCCTGCAGCACGCCGCTGTCGAGCGCGGGCTCGCGCCGCGCACCATCGAGGCATATGCCTCGGACCTGGCGCGCTTTGCCATGCACCTGGAAGCGGCGGGGGTGCGTGCTCCCGGCGGCATTGCGCAGGCGCACATCGCGGGTTTTCTCGAAGCGCTTTCTGCCGCGGGACTCTCGGCCCGCAGCCGCGCGCGCATGCTGGTGGCGGTGCGCCGCTTTGCGCGCTTTCTGCTGGCGACGGGGCGCGCGCAATCCGATCCCACCGAGGGCGTGGCGGCGCCGCGCATCGCCCGGCCGCTGCCGAAACTGCTGCGCAGTGACGAGAGCGAGGCGCTGATCGCCGCTGCAGCCGGCGACGAACCCCTGGCGCTGCGCGACCACGCCATGCTCGAGGTGCTCTACGGCGCGGGACTGCGGGTCAGCGAACTCGTGGGGCTGCCGGTGGAAGCGGTGGATGCCCGCGCCGGATTGCTGCGCGTGGTGGGCAAGGGCCGCAAGGAGCGCATCGTCCCGCTGGGCGAGCCCGCGCTGGCCGCCGTCGCGCGCTATCTCGCCGAAGCGCGGCCGGTTCTCGCGCGCCGCGCCGCACAGCGCGCGGGCCGCCGCAAGGCAGCGCGCAATTCCGCCGCCGCGCAAAGCGCAAAGCGCAGCGCGGCGCGGCGCGGCGCGGGGGCGGGAAGCGCTGCGCTGTTTTTGAGCCGCCTCGGCACTGCGATGAGCCGGCAGAACTTCTCGGTGCGCCTGCGCCAGCTCGCGCTGGCCGCCGGGTTGCCCGCGCAACGCGTCTCTCCCCATGTGCTGCGCCACGCTTTTGCCACGGATCTGTTGGAAGGCGGAGCCGACCTGCGCGCCGTGCAAGCCATGCTGGGCCATGCAGATCTCTCGACGACGCAAATCTACACCCATGTGAGCCGCGCGCGGCTGCGCCAGCTCGTAGAGCGCCACCACCCGCGCGGCGCGCGCAAAGCTTCGGGCGGGGCGGACGAAGCGCAGACGCCGGCTGCGGCAGATGCGGCGGGCGCGAAGCCTCCCGGCCCGCGCCGGCCCGCGAATCCGTGAGCGCGCGGGCGCAGGATCGCGGCGGGCGCAACGCGCGAAGTGCGCGCCGCGGCGCACCCGATGCTCCGGCGAAGTTTCGCGCGCCCGGCGCGGCGGCGTTGCGGCGGGCGTTGCCGCCGCGGCTGTGGGCGTGCATGGAGCGCGTGGTGGCGGCGGCGGAAGCGCAGGGCGCGCAGGTATTTCTGGTGGGCGGCCCGGTGCGCGATTTGTTGCTGGGCCGCCCGCTGCGCGATGCGGATTTGACCGTGGCGCCGCCGCCGGGCCGCACCCGGCCTGCTGCCCGCGAAGTGGCGCAGGCTGCGCGGCGGGCGGGCGAGCGCGTCGTGGCGCACCAGCGCTTCGCCACCGTGCAGTTTCACGGCGATTGGGGCGCGCTGGACCTGACCACCCTGCGCTCGGAGCGCTACGCCGCGCCGGGCGCGCTGCCCATTACCCGCCTGGGCACGCTGGCGGAAGATTTGCAGCGCCGCGATTTCACCGTCAACGCGCTGGCGCTCCCCCTCGGCGCTGCCGCCCGCGCCGCCCAGCCCCGTTTGGTGGATTCCGTCGGCGGACTGGCGGACCTGGCCGCGCGGCGGCTGCGGATTTTTCACCCGCGCAGTTTTCACGATGACCCCACCCGCGCACTGCGCGCCGCGCGCCTTGCGCCGCGCCTGGGTTTCCGGCTGCACCCCGCCAGCCGCGCGGCGCTGCGCGCCGCGTTGGCTTCCGGTGCACTGGCTGCGGTTTCCGGCGAGCGTATTCGCGCCGAACTGGTGAAGCTCTTTGCCGAGCCGGCGCTGGGACTCGATCCCGCCGCCGCGCTGGGGTTGCTCAATCGCTGGCGGGTGCTGGCGGCGCTCGAGCCCGGACTCTCGCTGCCCGCCGCCGCCGCCGGGCCGCTGCGCCGCCTCGGCGGGCTGCTGGCGGAGGGCGAGGCGCAGCGGCTTGCCCCCGGCGCGCGCAACTGGCTGGCCGGACTCATGCTGTGGTTTGCGCCGCTGCCGTTGCCGCTGAGGCAGCGCGCACTGCGCCGCCTGGTCATTCGCGGGCAGGCCGCGCAGCGGGTAATCGCCTATGCGCGGTTGCGGGGGCGGGTGTTGCGCGGGCTGCAGCGGGCGCGGGGGCGCGGCGCGGCGGATGCAGTGCTGGGCGAAGTGCCCGCCGAAGAGCTGCTGGCGCTCTGGTCCGGGGCGCAGCCGGGGCTGCGGCGGCGCATTGCCCGCTACGCCCGGGAAGATCGCCGCGCCGCGCCGCCGCTATCGGGGAGCGATTTGCTGCGGCTCGGCCTGCGCGGCCCCGAGATTGGCCGGGCGCTGGCGCGGTTGCGGGCGGCCCACCTGGACGGCGCGCTGAAGAGCCGCGCCGCCGCGCTGGATTTTGCCCGGAGCCTGGCCCGGCGCGCGGCGCGGCGGCGGCTATAATCCCGCCGCCTCCCCCCTCCCGAACCCCCGCCTCCGCGGAGCCCCGATGAGCGAGCCGCTCGCCGCCGGCCCCTGCGCGATCAAACTGCAGGTTTTCGAGGGCCCCCTCGACCTGTTGCTGCACCTGATTCGCGCCAACGAGGTGGACATCGCCGACATTCCGGTGACGCAGATCGCCGAGCAGTATCTGGATTACCTGGAGCTGATGCGCGAGCTCAACCTGGATGTGGCCGGCGAATACCTGGTGATGGCGGCCACGCTCGCCTGGATCAAGTCGCACATGATTTTGCCCGCGGCAGAGGAGGACGAGGCGGAGGAAGGCCCCGACCCGCGCGCCGAGTTGATGGCGCGGCTGCTGGAATACCAGCGCTACAAGGAGGCCGCCGAATCGCTGGGCGAGCGCGTGCGCCTGGGGCGGGATGTGTTTGCGCTGCATCCGCCGCAGCCCCGCGCCACGCCCGGCGCAGAGCGCGAGATTGAGGTGGGGCTGGTGGAACTGATCGAGGCTTTTCGCCGCGTGCTCGCCGCCGCGCCGCAGGGCGCGGGCTTTCACGAGGTGGAGCACGAGCCCATCACGGTGCGCGAGCGCATGGTGGTGGTGATGGATGTGCTGGCGCGGGCCGAGACCGCGGACCTGGACGGACTCTTCGAGCTGGCCGGCGACGGGCGTCCGAGCCGCGCGCTGATCGTCGTCACCTTTCTGGCGATTCTCGAGCTGGTGCGCCTGGCCGCGCTGCGCATTCACCAGAGTCTGAACGACGGCAATGTCCCCGAGGGCCCCATCCGCCTGCGCCGCGCCGAAGGCGCGCGGGATTGGAACGAGGGACTCCCGGAACTGATGTGAGGTGAGACATGGACCGCAAGCGGCAGAAGCAATTGGTCGAGGCATTGATCGTGGCCGCACCGGAGCCGCTTCCGCCCCGCAGGATTGCAGAGGTGGTGCCGGAGCTGGCGGCGGGCGAGGTGCCGGAACTGGTGGACGAGTTGATGCAGGAGCACGCGCAGCAGGGGCGCGGCTTCGAGATCTGGAAGGTGGCGGGCGGCTACCAGTTGCGCACGCGCCAGGAGCTCGCCGAGTTTGTGCGGCAGCTGCTGCGCGAGCGCCCGCTGCGGCTCTCGCGGGCCGCGCTGGAAACGCTGGCGGTGGTGGCTTACAAGCAGCCCGTCACCCGCGCCGAAGTGGAGCAGGTGCGCGGCGTCGAAGCGGGCCCGGTGCTGCGCGGGCTGGTGGAGCGGCGGCTGGTGCGCATTGCCGGCCACCGCGATGTGCCCGGCCGCCCCGTGCTCTACGCCACCACCCGGCGCTTTCTCGAAATCTTCGGCCTCGGCCGTCTCGACGATCTGCCCACCCTGCGCGAGATAGACGAACTGCTCCCCCAGCCCGGCGCCGCTGCATCTCAACCGGAACTGCCCGGCGAATCCGCAGTGTCTGCGGAGTCTGCGGAGTCTGCGGGCGAAGCGCCCGGCGAGGTTGCGGCGGAAGCGCCGGCAATGCCCGCGGCGGAAGCGTCCGGCGAAGCGCGCTGAGGAAACAGGGCGCGGCCTGTGGAGTTGCGGCTGCAGCGGATTCTCGCGGCGGCGGGGTTGGCTTCGCGGCGGCGCGCCGAGGAGTGGATTCGCCAGGGGCGCGTGCAGGTGAACGGCCGCATTGCCCGCCTTGGCGAGCGCGCCGATCCCGGCCGCGATGATGTGCGCGTGGACGGGCGCTGCATTTCAGCCCAGCCGCTCCGCTACTGGTTGCTGCACAAACCGCGCGGCGTGCTCTCCACCACCCGCGATCCCCGCGGCCAGCGCGCCGGTTTGCGCATTGTCCTCGACCTGCTGCCCGCGCGCGCGCGCAGCGCACGGCTGTATCCCGTGGGCCGCCTCGACAAGGACAGCGAGGGCCTGCTGCTGCTCACCAACGACGGCGATGCCGCCCAGGCGCTGCTGCACCCCTCGCTCGGCGCGGAAAAGGAATACCGGGTGACAGTGCGCGGGCGCTTCGGCGCCGCAGTAGCGCGGCGTTTGGCCGCAGGCCCGCTATTGGATGATGGACCGATGGCGCCCTGCAAAGTCGGCCTGCGCAGCTTCGATGCAGAGATGCACAGCACCATTTTTGCACTGACACTGCGCGAGGGGCGCAAGCGGCAGATTCGCCGGGCGCTGCAGCAACTCGGTTATCCCGTGCTGCATCTGCTGCGCACGCGCATGGGACCGCTCAAACTGCAGGCGCTGCCCTGCGGCGCAGCGCGCGAACTTACTGCGGCCGAGCGCCGCCGTCTGCAGAATCATGCGCGCCGCGCGCAGCGCCACTCGCCGCGCCGAAATGGCCCAGCGCCGAAGTCGCGGCGAAGCCCAGCAGCACCAGCGCCAGAGCGCCCGCCAACTGCAGCGCGGACGGCGCGAAATACTGCAGCGCGCCCTCTGCGCTGTGCCGGAAAGGCCAGAGTCCCGCCACCGCGCCGAGCAGCAATCCGAACAGCGCGCCCAGCGTGGGAGATGGCGCGCGGCGCAGCGCGGCCCGGATGCCATTGCCGGCGGCCGCCACACCGAGCAGCACGCCGATTCCAATGGGCGCCAGCACGGCCAGAGATTCGCCGAACAGCGCTGTGTCCACAGCGCCCGCGCCCAGTGCCGTCAACGCGCGCTTCAATTGATCCAGCGCCGCCAGCAATGGCAGATACTGGCCGAGCAGCAGCAGCAGCGTGCCGCCGGAGACTCCCGGCAACAGCATTGCGCCGCCGGCCACTGCGCCCGCCAGAATGCGCAGCGGCAGTGCATCGGCGCTGCCGGGATTGGCCGCCGCCGCCAGCGAGAACAGCGCCAGCAGCGTCGCACCGCAAACTGCGCCCGCAATAAATCCCGGCCCGCGCGGCTGCGCCATGCGCCAGAGCAGCGGCGCGCCCCCCAGAGTCAGCCCGAGAAACAAACTGTTTGCCGCCCAGGGCCAGCGCAACACCAGGGTTCGCGCCGCTCCGGATAGCAACAACACCGCCAGCACTGCGCTTCCCGTCACCACCGCCAGCAACATCAGCGAGCGCTTTCTGAAGCGCAGCATTGAGAGATCGGCCAGCGCCTCAACGCAGGCGGGATACACCCCCGCCGCCAGCAGCATCGTCCCCCCCGATACGCCCGGCACCAGGTTCGCCGCCCCCATCAGCGCGCCCCCCAACGCCCCGCGCCCCGCGAGCTTCACTTTCCGCTCCTCTCAGCTTGCCCAGAACACGGCTTCGATCTTGTTGCCCTCCGGATCCAGGGCGAAACAGCCGTAGTTCATCATCGTCGGCACTTCGTTCATCGTCTCTTCCTCCAGTCTGGAGAAGAGTGGTCATAATAGGAGCAGCGCTTTTTGGTGTCAACGGCGGGCGCGGGCGGGGGAGGGCGGCGGCTTCCGCTGCGCCGTTGCATTTGCTACGAATCTTCCGCAATGGCGCGGCGGGTGCGGGCGGTGTTGCTGGTGTTGATCGGGGCGTTGTTCGCCGCCTCCATTCCCTGGTATCGCAGCGGCGGTGCGGAGAGCGCGCAGTGGTGGGGGCTGCCGGATTGGGTGCTGGTGGCGCTGCTGTGTTACATCGGCGTGGCGCTGCTGAACTGCCTGGCCTGGCTGCTCACCGATTTTGACGGCGGGGATGAAAGCGGGGAGGGGCCGTGAGTCTCAGCGAGCTCTCGCTCTTTGTGCTGGGCGGCTATCTGCTGGCGCTGGTGGCGGTGGCGCTGGTGGCGCGGCGCGCGCGGGCCGATGCCTCGCCCGCAGATCACTTTCTGGCAGGCCGTCAACTCGGCGTCTTCGTGTTGTTTCTGACGCTCTACGCCACGGCTTACAGCGGCAACTCGCTGCTCGGATATCCGGGCGAAGCCTACCAGCGCGGCTTTTCCTGGATCATGGCGACGGGGTTCATGATCGCCATCATCGTGTGCTTTCACATTCTGGCGCCGAAGTTGCGGCCGCTGGCGAGGCGCAGGGGGTTTGTCACGCCGGGAGACTGGATGCGCCACCGCTTCGGCGGCGAGCCGGGCGGCGCAGCGCTTCGCATTTGCGTGGCGGCGCTGATGAGCTGGGCGCTCGGCAACTTTTTGCTCGCGCAAATGCAGGCCATGGGCGAGCTTACCGAGATCGTGACCGGCGGCGCGGTGCCTTATCTGGCGGGGGTGCTGGGGCTGGCGGCGGTGATTCTCTTCTACGAGCACATGGGCGGCATGCGCGCGGTGGCATGGACCGACGCCGCGCAGGGCGCGCTCATGGTGGTCGGCTTGGCGTCGCTGCTCGGCTGGCTGCTCTCGGAAGTGGGCGGCCTCGGCGAGCTGACCCGCGCTGTCGCTGAGGCGCGCCCCGGCGCGCTGCGCGTGCCGGATTCTGTGGAGCGCGCCAACTGGGCCAGCAGCATTGTGCTGCTGGGGCTCGCCAGCGTCGTCTATCCGCAGGCCATTCAGCGCATTTATGCGGCGCGCAGCGGGCAGACTTTGAAGCGCTCGCTTGCGATCATGACCTTCATGCCGCTCACCACCACGCTGGTGGTCACGCTGATCGGGCTCGCCGCCATTCCGCGCTTCGAGGGGCTGGGCCAACTGGAGAAGGACGGCGTGATGCCGCTGCTGCTCGGGCAGTGGGCGGACAGCGGCCCCATCGCCATGGCGCTGGCGGCGCTGGTGTTTCTGGGCGCGCTGGCCGCCATCATGTCCACTGCAGATTCCGTGCTGCTCTCGCTGGGTTCGGTGCTGGCTGTGGATCTGCTCGGCCGCCCGAGCAGCGCGCCGGCCACCACCCGGCTCGGCAAGCGCATTGCAATGCTGGTAATGGCGCTGGTGGTGGCGCTGGCCTGGAATCCAAAACTCGATCTGTGGCGGCTGATCGAGCTGAAGATGGAATTGCTGATCCAGTGCGTGCCGGCCTTTTTGCTGGCGATTCACTGGCGCGGACTCAGCGCCCGCGCCGTGTTGGCCGGCATCCTCGCCGGCAGCGCCGTGGCCGTCGTGCCCTCGCTGCTCGGCGTGACGCGCATCGGCGGCGTGCATATCGGCGTAATTGGCCTGGCCGCCAACCTCGCCGTGCTGGGAATTACCGCGGCGCTGCAACGCGGCCGCCGCGCCGCCAACGGCTAGGCGCGCAGCGTTTCCAGCGCCGCGCGGCGCTCGGCTGCGTCCGCCGTGGGAGGCATATAGAGCACGCGGTCCAGCACCTCTCCGTAACGGGAGACGATGCCTGCCGCCACCTCGCCGGGGGGGGCGATGACGGCGAACTCTTCGAGCATTTCGTCGCTGATGCGGTGCCCCATCTCTTCCCATTCACCGCGCTTCGAAAGCGCGTTGAGTTCGGGCTGCAGCGCGCCCCAGCCGTGCAGATCCAGCACGCCCTTGTAGGCAGGCGTCGAGCCGTAGAAGGCGATCTGCTTGCACGCCGCATTGCGCGCTGCCTCCCAGGACTTTGCATCGGCGCCGGTCACCACGAAGGCCGGGCAGGAAAGCTCGATGGCGCTGCGCGGGCGGCCCGAGGTCTTCAGGCCGCGCTCAATGGCGGGCAGCGTCACCTCGTCAATATACTTTCGGGTGGTGAAGCCGTGGACGATCATGCCGTCGGTCACCTCGCCCACCACCTCGGTCATGCGCGGCCCCACCGCTGCCAGGGTCACCCGGGGCGGGCCGTAGCTCGTATCGGTGGGGGTGAACATGGGCGTCATCAACGTGTGGGTGTAAAACTCGCCCTCAAAACGCAACGGGCGGCCCTCATACCAGCAATCCCAGATGGCGCGCATGGCCGAAATGAATTCGCGCATGCGCGCGGCCGGGTGCGACCAGGGCATGGAGAAGCGCTTGGTAATGTGCGGGCGAATCTGCGAGCCCAACCCCAGGATGAAGCGGCCCTTCGAGTAATGGTTGAGGTCATGCGCCGTGGCGGCCAGCGTCATGGGCGAGCGCGCAAAGGCCACGGTGATGGAAGTCATCAGCTCGAGGCGCTCGCTGTGCTCCGCCGCCAGGAGCAGCGGAAAGAAGGGATCGTGAGAGGTCTCCGCGCTCACGCAGCCATCGAAGCCCTGGCTTTCGAGAGTGCGGGTGTGCTCGGGCACGCGGGACAAATCGTCAATGAACAGGCCGGCATCAATCTTCACTGCATCCTCCTCCCGGCGAGCCGGTTGTATCGGCGCCGGTGGCGCGAAGCTATCACAGCCCTTTCGCCCGGCGCAAGGCCGCCCGGCGGGGGGGCGCTCAGTTTTCCCCTTCGCCGCCTTCGGCCTCTGCAAAGGGAAGGCCGGCGGGAAGGGCGCGCAGCGGCTTTTCCACCTGCGGAAGCTCGGGAAACTCGCCCCGGGTTGCGTTCATCTGCTCGAGTTGCCGCCCCGCGGGCAGCACGCGGCGCTCATAGCTGCCCACTGCCCGGTTGTAGGAATCCAGCGCCTGCCCCAGGTGCTTGCCGATTCCAGCGAGGTGCGCGAAGAAATCCAGCACGCGCTTGTGCAGAGTCTCGGCCTGTTTCTGAATCTCCCGAGCGTTCTCGGCGAGGTCGTGCTGCTTCCAGTAAAGGCCCACCGTGCGCAGCAGCGCCACGAGAGTCACGGGCGTCGCGATCAGAATGCGGTCTGCGAGGGCCTTTTCCTGAAGTTCGGGGTTTTGCTCATAGGCGGCGGCGAGCAAATGGTCGCCGGGGAGAAACAGCACGGTGAAATCCACTTCGCCGTCCAGATCGGCAGCGTAGTCGCGCCGCTTCAGCTCCTTCACATGCTTATTCAGATCGCTGGCGTGCTGCAGGAGCTTTGCGTCCCGGAGCTTGGGATCATTCTCCTGCATCGCATCCATGAATGCAGACCCGGGAAACTTGGAATCTATGGGAATGAGGCCGCCACCGGGAAGCTTGACGACCATGTCCGGCCTTCCGCCCCCGTGTATCTCCTTCTGCTCGAAGAAATCGCAGTGCTTGGTCATGCCTGCGAAGCGGACGATGTTGTGCAGAGCCAGCTCGCCGAGCTGGCCTCGAGTCTGAGAGCTGCCCCGCAGCGCCGTAGTCAGCGCGGTGGATTGCTGCTGCAAAGAGAGGGTTGCAGACTGAAGTGACTCGAGCTCGCTGCGCAGCGAGCCGTAGGCCTCGCTGCGCTTCGCCTCCATGGCCTGCGTCTCTTTCTGCAGCGCGCCGAGCTTCTCTTCCAGCGGCTTCATGCGCTCGGTTGCCAGGCCGAGAAAGCTCATGTTGGAATGCTCCAGACTCTCCGCGGCGAGTCCCTTGAAGATGGCCTCCATCTTGGCCAGGGACGCATTGAGAGTCTCCTTCTCCCGGGTGTTTGCGGCATCCCGCTCCTCGGCCCGCGCCTGGGCGGCCGCCAGCTTCTCCCGGCTGCGGCCGGCGGCGAACAAGCCGCCGAGAACAGCGCCTGCGAAGAGGCCGATGACAAAGATGAGGATCGCATCCATGATTTTCACCTTACCACAGCTTGGGGCTTCTTCACTCGCGCAGCGCAGCCAGAATCTTGCGGTTTCCGCCATTCACGCTGGGTTCCTGCGCGAGCAGCAGCGCCATGTGCTGCAAATCGGCGTGGTATTTGCGGGGAACTCCCAGCATTTCGCAAACCGCGGCATCAATTTCCCTGCGGGCGGGATCGGCAAAGCCGAGGCCGGCGGGCTGCAACTGAAGGCGGGCCAGGCGGGGGAAGTGCTTCCGCGCCACCCTCCGAGCCCGCTCGCCCGCTTGAGTCTTTGCCGCGAAATCGGGGGTGAGGAGCTGGTGAAGCGCCCGGATCTTCACCATAGCCCTGCCCGCTTGCTGGCGCTGCCCCAGCGCCCAGAGCACAATCATTCCAAAGGTGCTGTTGCTCCACAGCGCAAAGGCATTGCGGACGCCGGCACTCTTGTGCATGAGCACAGTCCACGCACTTCCGCCCATGTAGTTCTCTTTTGTGGTAGAGGCGAGCAACGCCTGAGAAGTCCAGCGCATATTTCGCTGATAGAAGAGGCGTCCTGCGAGCTTCTTCATTCGATCCCTTTGCTTCTTGCTGCCCCTGCCAATTCCATAATGCGTGGCCTGAACGATCAATTGAGTCTGCGAACCAGCATCCGCTTTCCAGAGCGCGAGGTGGCTTTTGGCTTCCCCCGCCTGGAACGGTTGCATTTCGAATGCGCCAATGGCTTCTCGCCCTTCCATATGTCCGATCAAGTGATGGGTTGGACCGACCTCAAACACCTGCTCCAGGGGCTTCATGGACAGGGGGAGCTTCCAGGGGTTGCTTTCAGAGAAAAACTGCACGCGCCCTTCGCGCAGTGCCTCGGCGATTCGAGCCAATTCGTTGGATCGGCTGCCGACAGCGGTCCAAGGCGAGCCATTCTCGGGAAGCGCAATGCTGCACCATTCGCCAATCTTTTCGCCGCCAACCTTCAGCACGCCTTCCGCCCGTCCGCGCCCGGCGCTGCGCTCGGCTTCGCGGATTGCCAAGGCAAACACAGCGGCCTCCGCCTGATGCCGGGGCGGCTGGGAGAGGTTCACCGCCAGCCCCATGCCCGGCGTCTCCGCGGCCTTGCGATCTGCGCTGCGCCTGCAAAGGCGTGTGGCGCAAATCATCAATTCGCCCATGCCGGTGTCCTCGGAAATCGCCTGCTGCTTGCCCGCATCCGCGGTGTAGGTGACGACGGTCACCCGGCAGTAATCCCGCGCAAACATGGCCCGCACCTTCTCCCAGCTCGCAGCGGCGGCCATGGTGAGCGGCAACACAATGCCGAGCCGTCCGCCACCGCGCAGCTTGCGGTCCGCCAGCACCGTGAAGGCGCTTGCCAGCCCCGCCTGAAAATTGGCCGGCGTGTCCTTGAATTGCCGCCGCACGCGTTGCTGGCACAGCTTGCGCTCCGCTTCGCTCAGTCCCGCCACATCGAAGGTGCTCTGGCCGCCCCGGGTCCGGGAGTAAGGCGGATTCATCAGCACGAAGTCAAAACTGCCGCGGCGGGCGGTGATCTGCTCTCCCTGCCGCTTCATTTTCGGCTTTCCCGCTGCGGCGCGAATGTTGCGCTGCATGAGTTCGGCGATCTCGTCGCGCAGGTGAAATTCCAGCGCGCCGGTGTAGCCGTGCTTCACGCTGCACATGCCGATGTTGTTGTGCTCGTAATCCCGCATGGCGTCCATGGCCGAAAGCCCCGACGCCGTGAGGTGATAGGAAATGGGGCTGATATCCGTCCCGCAAATGCAGCTCTCCATGAAGCTCTGGTGAATCCCGGAGGCTTCTCCACCCGCCCGCTCGTGCAGCGCGCGGATGCGCTGATAACCCGCCCGCAGCAGGGTGCCGGTGCCGCAGGCGAAATCGCCCAGGCGCGTGTCTTTGAGTCCCTCGGCATCGGCCCAGCTCTGCGCCGTGCCGGGCGGCGCGGCATCGTCGGGAATGGTCAGGTGCGCCAGCAGCACAGCCGCTTCGGGGCGGGTGTAAAATTGCGCCGCCTCTTTGCGGTCCTGCGTGAGCTTGGGAAACAGCTCGCCGCCGATGTCGTTCAGCGGGCCGAGCCGCGCCTCTTCAATTTCCTTGGCCCGCTCCGCAAACGAGCCGAGAACTTCGTTCGCATAGGGAGGATTGAGGCCGGCGTGCAGCGTTTCGATGGCGGGCTCGTAAATTGAAGCGTAGTTGATATCGAGAATGCGCCGCCACGCTTGCCGCACATCATTCATATACAGCGCGCCGCCGAATCCCCGCGTCTGATCCACCGGGCAAATCGCGTCGTCCTGCCTGGCAAGGGCGATCTTGTTCTGCAGCAGCAGCGCGTTCAACCAGATGCAGCAGGCGATTTCCATGCCGTAAAGAGGAGACTCCTGTCCGGTTGTGGCGGTGATTTCCTGCGCTATGGCGGGGCGGGTCGAACCCAGCAGCAACGAGGCCCGGCCCCGAATGTCCACGGCAATGTGGTTGGCCAGCCACTTGATCTCGTGCCCCGGCGTGGCGATGGCCGCCGCCGCCTCGGCCAGGGTGGCCGCGGTGCAGGGGATGAAGCCCGTCTCCGGCCAGCGCTCGGGAGGGCCGGGCGAGTCTATGGGGCGGCGGATGAAGGCGCAGTATTGAAGCTGCGCGCCTGCGGCCAGTTTTGCAGCCGCCTCGCCCCGATTGCGCCAGTTCTTCGCGCCCGCGGGCGCAAGGACGGCAAAAGTAGTGCGGATTGTCCGCCCGTTGCGGACACACTGCGCCTCAATGCGCTCCATGGCAGACTGCTCGACGGCTGCCCCTGGCGCGAACTTCACTTCCATGACCACGGGCTGCAAGTCTTCGGGCTGCAACAGCACATCGGCGCGCAAACTGCGCTTGGTGCGCGCTTCGAGAATGCCGCCCTGGCGCTCGGCGACCACCGCCTCGGCATCCGCGCGCCATGTGGCGCGAAGCTGGCGGATCACCTCGCCCAGCGCGGCGTTGAAATCGTGCTCGTGCAAATGAGGCTGGGCCACGCGCTGCTTCCCCCCTCCGGGAGAATATCCCATCCGGCCCTTGCGGGGGCAAAAAGAGAGCGCCCGGAAGCATGGGAGCTTCCGGGCGCTGGATTGGTAGCGGGGGCAGGATTCGAACCTGCGACCTGCGGGTTATGAGCCCGCCGAGCTACCAGACTGCTCCACCCCGCAACGAGACCGCCGGAGCATACGCCGCCGCGCCCGGCCCGTCAAGAAGCGGGCGGTTGAGCGGCGGGCGGGCGCGGCGTAGGCTGGCGGGGGGAGGGCAAGCTTGCTGCTCGGCATTGATGTGGGGGGCACGAAGATTGCGCTGGCGCTGGGGGAGGAATCCGGCGCCATTCGCGCCCGGGATCGCTGGCCCACGCCTGGGGCAGAGGCGGGCGCGGAAAACGCGGCGCAGCGCGCGCTGGCAGAGGTGGCGCAGCGGGCGCGGGCGCTGGCGGAAGAGGCGGGGGTGGCCTGGCGGGAGGTCTCAGCGGTGGGGGTTTCGCTGCCGGGGCCGCTGGATCGGGGGGCGGGGGTGCTGCTGGATCCGCCGAACCTGCCGGGAGACTGGCGCGGTGCGCCGGTGCAGGCGTGGCTTTCGGAATCGCTGCAAAAGCCCGTGGCGCTGGAAAACGACGCCAACGCCGCGGCGCTGGCCGAGTGGCGCTTCGGCGCAGGGCGCGGCTGCGGCGATCTGGTCTATCTGACCATGTCCACCGGCGTGGGCGGCGGGCTGGTGCTGGGCGGCAAGCTGCACCGGGGCGTGCTGGAAAGCGCCGGCGAGATTGGACACGCCCCCGTGGAATGGCAGGGCGAAGCCTGCGCCTGCGGGCAGCGCGGTTGCCTGGAAGCCTATGTGGGCGGGGCGGCCTGGACGCGCAGGCTTGCGCAACGCACGCCGCCGGAGAGTCTCGCCGCGCAATTGGCCAGCGCGCCTGGCGCGCCGCCGAAGGTGCGGCCGGAGCACATCGTCGCAGCGGCGAAGCAGGGCGATGATTTCGCTCTTTCTGAAATGGCGCGTTACAACGATTACCTGGCGCGGGGCATCGCCGTGCTGGCCTATGCGCTTGCGCCCGAGATGGTGATACTCGGCACCATCCCCAGCGCCGCGGGGGCTGCGCTCTGCCTCAACCCCGTGCGCGAATTGGTGCGCGCGCGCATTTGGCCTTTTCTGGCGGAGAAAATGCGCATTGAACTCTCCGGCTGCGGCAAAGATCTGCCCGAGCTCGCCGGCATTGCCGCCGCGTTGCAGGCTGCGGATTCCTGAGCGGGAAGCCGGCACTTTCCGCCGAGCTTTCGTCAACCGGCGGAGACGCCGGCGAGTTGCGCAATTTCACTGTGCAGCGCCGGGAAGTTGCCCGCGGAAATTGCCTCGCGGGCGCGCTGCATGAGCCGCAGAAAGAAACGCAGATTGTGAAGACTGGCGAGGCGCGGGCCGAGGCGCTCGTTCACCTGAAACAGGTGCCGCAAATAAGCGCGGCTGTAATGCAAGCAGGCGGGGCAATCGCAGTGCGGGTCCAGCGGTGCAGGGTCTTCCCGGAAGCGCGCGTTGCGCAGCCGCAACAGGCCCCGGCTGGTGAATATCAGCGCGTGGCGCGCGTGGCGCGTCGGCACCACGCAATCGAATAAATCCACGCCGGCGGCGATGCCCTCCACCAGGCATTCGGGGCGGCCAAGGCCCATCAGATAGCGCGGCGCGCCGCCGGGCAATTGCGCCTGCGATTCGGCCAGAAGCTCCGCGCGCAGTTCCCGCGCCTCGCCCAGCCCCAATCCGCCGTGGGCGTAGCCGTCGAAGCCCTGGGCTGCGGTGGCGGCGGCGCTCTGCCTGCGCAAATCCGCATGGACGCCGCCCTGCACAATGCCGAACAGCGCCTGCGGTTGCCGCGCCGCCGGCTGCGTCTGGTTGCGTGCGCGAATGCAGCGCTCTCCCCAGCGCAAACTGCGCTCCATGGCCGCGGCGGCGCGGGGCCGCTGTGCCGGCGCGGGGATGCATTCGTCCAGGGCCAGCGCAATGTCCGCCCCCAGCGCCTGTTGAATGGCCACGGCGCTTTCCGGCGTGAGCAAGCGGCGGCGGCCATCTACCGGCGAGGAGAAGATTACGCCGCGCTCTTCCACTTTGGCGCGGTCCGCCAGCGACAACACCTGGAAGCCGCCGCTATCCGTAAGCCAGGGACCGCGCCAGCCGGTGAAGCCGCGCAGTCCGCCGGCCCGGGCCACCACTTCCTCTCCCGGCCGCTCGTGCAAATGAAAAGTGTTGGCGAGCAGCAGTTCCGCTCCCAGCGCGGCGAGCTCATCTGCGCCCACGCCGCGCACTGCGCCGTAGGTAGCTACCGGCATAAAGGCCGGCGTCTCGACTGCGCCGCCGCCCAGCACGAGCCGCCCGCGCCGTGCCGCGCCCTGTTGCGCGGTGATTTCAAAGCGCAGCGCAGTGTTTGTGAGCGGTGCGTTCATTGCAACAGCATCGCATCGCCGTAGGAATAGAAGCGATAGCCGCGGCGGATGGCCTCGGCATAAGCGGCCAGCACCGGCTCGCGCCCGGCAAAAGCGCAGACCAGGAGCAACAGCGAAGAGCGGGGCAGGTGAAAGTTGGTGAGCAGCGCATCGCACACGCGAAAGCAGCTGCCGGGGCGCAAAAACAGCGAAGTTTCGCCGCGGCGCGCCGCGACGCCGCCCGCCGCCGCGCAGCTCTCCAGCACCCGCGCGCTGGTGGTGCCCACGGCCACCACGCGGCCGCCGCTGCGCCGCGTCTCGTTGACCTGGGCCGCGGTAGCGGCGGGCAGTTCGAAGCGCTCGGCGTGCAGGCGGCCCTCGGCAATTTGCGCCGGGCGCAGCGGGCGGAAAGTGCCGATGCCCACATGCAGCACCAGCTCTGCAATGCCAATGCCGCGGGCGCGCAGTGCGGTTAGCAGCGTTTCGCCGAGGTGCAGCCCGGCGGTGGGTGCGGCGACCGAACCCGGCGCACGGGCGAAGACGGTCTGGTAGCGCGCGGCATCGGCGGCCTCTGCGCGGGGCCGGCGGATGTAGGGCGGCAGCGGCATTTCGCCCAGCGCATGGGGGATCGTTCCCGCGGCAAAGGCCAGCCGCACGCGGCCATCGCCGAGCAGCGCCGCAATCTCCGCTTCGGCGCTGCGCCCGTTGCCCTTAAAGCAGAGCTTTTGCCCCACGCGCAGCCGCCCCCGCGTGCGCAGCAGCGCCTCGCAGCAAACCGCCCCGGCAAAACTGCGCGGCGGACTCTCCGCGCCCGCCGCCGGGGAAGCGGCCGGGGAAGTGGCCGCGCCTTCCGCTTCCGCGCGTGCGGGGCCGAGCAGCAGCGCTTCGGCTGCGCCGCCGCTGATTTTGCGGCCGCGCAACCGCGCGGGCAGCACGCGGGTCGCGTTCACCACCAGCAGATCGCCCGGCCGCAGCAGTTCGGGCAAATCGCGGATGCCGCGGTGCGCGCGCGCGCCGCTGCGGTTCAGCACCAGCAGGCGCGCGCCGTCGCGTTCGGGCAGCGGGTGCTGCGCGATGTGCCCGGGCGGCAGCGCGTAGTCGTAGTCAGCGAGCCGCAGCGCGCTCACGGGCTGCCTGCGTCGCCAGGGCGCGGAGCAGCGCGGGCTGTTCGCGCAGCGAATCCCAGGAGAACAGCGAAGTGCCGAGCCGCGGCAGCGCGGTTGCATCCTGCATTTGCGCCACGGCAGCGGCGGGGCGTTCGGCAAAGAGCCATGAGCCGAGCCCCACCCAAATTTCGCGCCGTCCGTCGGCCAGCGCCGCCAGCGCCGCCAGCCCTTTGTGAAAACGCGCGTCGTCCCGGGTGTAAAGCAGCGGCACGGCGAAATCCAGGTGGCCGGAGTCCAGCCAACTGAGCCAGTCCTGAAAATCCACCCGATAGGCGCGCTGGCGGTCGCCAATTACCGCGGCGGAGATTTGCACGCCGGGGCGCACCGCCCTGGCGCGCGCGGCGGCGCGGGCGACCAGCGCCGTTACCTGGTCGCGCCGCCACTGCGCGAATGCCTCGGCATTGTGCTGCGCATTGCCGAAGGGCGCGGGCAATCCGGTCTCCGCCTGAAAACGCTTGCGGGCGTGCGCGCCGAAGCCGAAGCCCAGTTGCAGTTGCCCCGGCGGTGCGGCGCCCAGCGCATCGGCGTAGCGGATGTAATCCAGATGCAGGCCGTCGAATTCCGGATACACGCGCAGCAGTTCGGCGAAAGTTTCGGTGAGCCGCCGGGCGACTCCCGGCGCGGCGGGATCGAGCCACACCGCCGGCGTGCCCATGCGGAACCAGCGGCGCTCCGGCTGCGGCACTTCCTGCTTTGGATAATCGAGAATAGAGCGGCCGCGGTTGTCCACCAGCACTGCATCCCGCCCCAGATCGCGCAGCAACGGCGCCTGGGTGTTGCGCGACAGCGACAGCACATTGACCCAGGCGTGCACGCGCATTCCGCGCGCGTGTGCGCCGGCAATCAGGCGGGCGAGGGCGTCTTCGCCGCCGGGCGGGCGCACCAAGGCGGCGGGGGCGGCATCGGCCAGCGCCGAGGGAAACCAGGCGCGCCCGCCCCGATACACCTGCACGAAGAGATCGCCGGCGCCCAGCGCTTCGGCATCGGCCAGCAGCGCCGGAATGCGCTCGGGGTTTTCGAGCACGCGCTGCGAGCCTTCGCACAACACCCAGAGCCCGCGCCGCCCCGTTGCATCGCGCTGCAGCTGCGTGCGCGGGCGCTGCGCCCGCCGGGAATCCGCCGCGCCTGCCGAGTCCGCCGCAGCGTCCTCCCACTGCAGCGAGCCGCTCGTCCCCTGCGGCCATTCCCCGCGCGGCGGCTCATCTCCCGCACAGGAGAAAAGGCCCAGCGCCGCACAAACAACGCCCGCCGCCAGCGCCCGCAAACAACATCCCCCAACCGGCAAGTTTTCCCCTTCCGGCGCGAAAGGTATCACCTTTGGCGCGCGGCGGGTGGGTGTTGAAGGGTGGGGCGGGGTTTTGCACACTGGCCGGCGGGGGGGATATGGGGCTTTGCGCCCGGGTGGTTGTGCTTCTGCTGGCGCTCGGGGCTGCGCAGCAGGCCGGGGCGTCCGATGCGCGCGCGGCGGCGGCGCTGCGCGCGGGGCGCGCGGCAGAGCTTGCCGGAAAGCCCGCGCGGGCGGCGGCGCTGTTTGCCGAGGCCGCGCGCTACGAACTGGTGGCGCATCACGCGGCGCGGCTGGAGGCCCGGGCGTGGCTTGCGGCGGGGCGGGCGAAGCACGCGGCCCAGCGCGCCGGGGCGCTGCGCGCGCGCTACCGGGGCCGGGCGCTGGCCGGCGAGCTGGCCCGGCTCGAGGCCGAGGCCCGCGCCGCGCTGGGCGATGAGGAGGGCGCGCGCCGGGCGTGGAGCGCGGCCCTTGGCGCCACCCGCAAGGCGGCGGCCCGCGCCGAATTGCTGGCGGCGCAGGCGCGCTCTTGGCAGCGCAGCGGCGAGCCCGCGCGGGCGGGGCGCGCGTGGCTGCAGATTTGGCGCAGCTATCCGCAAACGCCGCAGGGCACGCAGGCAGAGCAGGCGCTGGCCGGGCTGGAAGCTGTTACGGGGCCGCTGCGGGCCGCGCCGGCTGCGCTGTTCGAGCGCTGCGAGGCGCTCTTTGCGGCGCGCCTGAATGCCGAGGCGCTGCGCGCCTGCGCGGATGCGGCGCAATCCGCCGCCGGCGCTGCGGCCCGGCGCGAATCGCTGCGCCGCCGGGCGCGCACGCTGTTTCGTATGCGCGCCTACAAGCAGGCGGTGCGCGCGTTCGGCGAGCTCGACAATGGCCGCAGCGGCAGCGCGCGTTTGTGGCGGGCGCGGGCGCTGGCCCGGTCGGGGCGCGGCGCAGAATCCATCGCAATTTTCGAGTCGCTGGGCGCGGGCGGTGGCGAGCGCGGCGCTCGCGCGCTGCTGCTGGCCTCGACCCTGGTGCGGGAGGACGGGCCGCGCTTCACCCGCTGGCTGCGCCGCGTAGCCACTTCTGCGCCGCGGGCCGAGCAGCGCGCCGATGCGCACTGGCGGCTGGGCTGGGCCGCCTGGCGCGCCGGGCAGTTTCGCGCGGCGCGCGCCGCCTTCGAGGCGATGCTGAAAGAGCAGCGCGACCCCCTGGAAGCCCTGCGCGGCCGCTACTGGCGCGCGCGCAGCCTCTCCGCAGGCGGAGACCCGCAGGCGGGCCACGCCGCACTGGGCGAAATTGCGCGGCGCTACCCCTTCACCTACTACGGCTGGCGCGCGCAGCAGCGCTTGCGCGGCGCGGCGGGCAAGGCGGGCGGGGCGCAATCGGAGGCGGCGGCGCGGCCGGGCGTAGAGGCGCAAGCGGGGGCGGCGAAATCGCGCGCGGCAGCGAAGCCGAAAGGGGCGGGCGCTGCCGACGCCGCGGCCTCCGGCACCGCGGCGAGAGAAGCGAAGGCGCGCACGGCAGGCGAGGCGCAAAGCGCGGCGGGCGGGCGCAGCGCGCTGCCTTCGCAGCCGCGGCGGCTCATCCGCGTGCTGCTCGATGCCGGGCTGCACGAAGAGGCCGCCTGGGAGGTAGATGCCCTGCGGCGGCAGGCCCGGCGGCGGGCGGACCGGCTGCTGCTGGCGCAGCTCTATCAAGAGGCAGAGCGCTATCACGCGGCGCAGGAGCTGATTCTCGGCAGCTATCTGCTGGATTTGGCGCGGGGGCCGGACCCGATGCGCGCGCCACTCTCGCTCTGGCGCAGCGCCTGGCCCACGGCCTACGCCGAAGAGGTCGCCGCGGCCACAGCGCCGCGCCGCGTGCCCCCGCAGCTGCTGTGGGCCGTGGTGCGCGAGGAAAGCGGTTACCGCCCGAGCGTCGTCTCCATCAGCGGCGCGCGCGGGCTGGCGCAGATTATGCCGGCGACCGGGCGGCAATTGGCGCGCGAGCTGGGGCAGAGAAAATTCCACGCCGACGAGCTCTTCGAGCCCGCGCGCAATCTGGAGCTGGCCGCGCACTATCTGGAGAGCCTGCTGGCGCGCTTCGATGGGCGCACCGCCGCCGCCGTGGCCAGCTACAACGCCGGGCCGGGCGCGGTGGCGCGCTGGCTGCGCGAAAACGGCGCGCTGGCCGATGACGAGTGGGTCGAGGCCATTCCCTACGCCCAGACCCGCGGCTATGTCCGCCGCGTGCTGCGCAGTGTGCAGGTCTATCAGGCGCTCTACTGAGGGGGGCGGTCAGCCGCCTCCGCCGGATTCCGGCGCATCGCCGAGAAAGCGGTCCATCGGCTGCGGGGCTTGGGGCTTCGGCGCGGCAGCGGGCGTGGGGGCCGGGGCGGCGGCCGGGGGCAGGGGGCGCTTGCGCTGATCTGCGCCGCAGCGGGGGCAGAGAGGCTCGGGGCTGCCGAGATCGTAGAACTTGGCGTCGCAGGAGAAGCACTCCCACTTGTAGCCGAGGCGGGGCTTGGGCGCGGCGCTGGCCGGCCGCGCGGGCGCATAGCCCGGAAGCGCCTTGGGCGCAGCCGGCCGCGCCTTTTGCGCGCCGCCCGCCGCAGCGGTCTTTCCAGCGGATTTGGCGCTTTTTGCGCCGCTTTTGCGGCTGGCGGCGGCGTGGGCAGCCAGGCTGGACTTGATTGTGGGGCGGTTGGACCGGGCGGCGGCCCGCACGGACTTGATGGCAGGCGGATCGGGCCTGGCAGCGGGCCGGGTGGATTTTGCGGCGGGAGCAGACTTGGCAGGCCGGGAGGCGGCTTTGGCAGGCGGCTTGGTGGATTTGGCAGCGGGCCGGGCGGGCTTTTTCGCCGGCTTCCGCTCGCCGCCGCCCGTCTTGCGGCCCTTCCGGGCAGATGCGCCGCCGGGGCGCTTTCCCGCCGTCCTGTTGCGGGCAGCGCTCACCGCCGCCCTCCGAGCTGGCCGTCCCGCGCTGTTGCGAGCACTGCCGGACCTCCCGTAAGGCCCCCAGTATATACCTACGCACCTTCGTCCAGCAGCTTCTCAATGGTCCGCTCAATTTTGAGCGCCCTGGGCCTGCCGGCGTGGGTTTCGCCCACAAAAGTCGCCCGGATGCGGCCTTGCTTGTCCACCAGATAAAAGGCGGGCCAGTAGCGGTTGTTCATTTTGCGCCAGTAGCTGTGGTCGTTGTCCACCATAACCGGGTGCTGAAGGCCGAATTTTTTGATGTTTTTCCCGACCCTTGCGCGATCTTTCTCATGCTCAAACTCTGGTGTGTGCACGCCGACCACGGCGAAGGGCCGATCTGCAAAGCGCGCCTCTACCTGCTTGAGCCAGGGGAAAGAGCGGTAGGAGTTCCAGCAGCCGTAGGTCCAGAAGTCAATCAGCACCACCTTGCCGCGCAAATCCCGCACCGAGAGCGGCGCGCTGTTGAACCAGTCTCGCTGGCTCTGATGGGTGAATTCCGGCACGGCGCGGCTGCTGTCCTTGCCCTGGGCGGGGGCAAACAGAAAGATCGCGCCAACGACAAGGGCTACGGCAATGAGGCTGCGCACCCCGGCATCCTAGGCCAATCCGCCGCCCAGCACAGGGGAAGGGGGAAGGCAGGCCGCCGCCAAGCCCCGCCCGGTTGGGAATTTATCATTTGACATAATCCATCTTATCGGACATAACGGGAATCCCCAAGAATCGCCGGGAATGCTTTACCTTCTGCCCGTATGCGGCTCACCATGCTCCACGACCTCAGCGTCCCCGGCTTTGCCGCGCCCCGGGCCGAAATCTACGCGGCGGCGCTGGATATGTGCGAATGGGCCGATGCGGCGGGCTTCCACAGCATTGGCCTGGGCGAGCACCACGGCTCGCCGGACGGCTACGACCCTTCGCCGGTGGTTGCGGCGGCGGCCATTGCGGCGCGCACACGGCGCATTCGCATCCGCACCTCTGTGCTGCTCGCGCCGCTTTACGATCCCGTCAAGCTGGCGGAAGACCTGGCCGTGGCTTCCATCTTCAGCGGCGGCCGCTTGGAGGCGGGAATCGGCGCTGGCTACCGGCCCGCTGAGTTCGCAGCCTTCGGCAAGAGCCTGGCAGAGCGCTGGACGCGCATGGGCGAAATTGTCGCCCTTTTGCGCCAGGCGTGGCTGGGCGAGCCCTTTCAATGGCAGGGCCGCCGCGTTCACATCACGCCGCGCCCCGAGCCGCCGCCGCCCATCATTCTGGGCGGCGCATTCCCGCGCTCGGCCCGGCGCGCCGCCCACATTGCCGATGGCTGGCTGCCGCGCAGCCCGGATTTGTGGAAGCCCTACCGCGACGAATGCCTAAAACTCGGCAAACCCGATCCCGGCCCCTACCCCGCCCAAGGCCCCCTGTTTTTGCACCTGAGCCGCGACCCCGAACGCGACTGGCCGCGGGTGCTGCCCCATGTTGCGCGCATGGCAGAGATTTACGGCCGCTGGCAACGCGAAGCCCCCGGCCAAAAGCCCGGCCCCTACGCCGCCCCCAGCGAAGCCGGCCTGCGCGCCTCTCCTTCCTATAAAGTGCTCACCCCCGAATCCGCACTCGCCCTCGCCGAATCCCTAGGCCCCCACGCCGTGCTCTATGTAACCCCCCTGCTCTGCGGCCTCCCCCCCACCCTCGCCTGGCAAAGCCTGCACCTGCTCGAAACCGCAGTCCTCCCCCACCTGCCGCGCAACGGCTGAGCGGTGTGCTATGCTGAGTAGCTTGAAGCTGCCGGAAGCGGGTAGAGGCAGGGCGGGGTTGCGCTCCTGCCCCCATACCGTAGTCTCTGTGAGTCGCACTCTGTAAAAAAACAGGAGAGGGAAACGATGAAGCGAGTCATCGCCGCCGTGGCACTGGTATTTCTGTTCGGGGCAGGTTGCAAGTCGATATTGGAGAAGGAGCAACGCGACTATGAGCAGTTGGAAGCTCAGCTGCTAGCAACCCTTCCCCTGTTACCTACTGAGATTATCGTCAAGGATGCCAGCACGGATCGAATTGTACTGCTCGCGAAACAGGACTCCTCTCGATTCGAGGAGGTTTCCGAATTGCTGAAAGTCCAAGCGGAAGTCGAGACGCGCGCCACTGAGGTTTGTTCCGATTTCAATCGGAAGCCGATAGGCCGAAATGTGAAGGATATTGGTCTTCAAGATGGCAGCGGAGAAGAGGCTTGTTCGAGTCACATCATACCTGCGTGTTTTTCGAGAAAATACCAGGTGCGGGAATTTCTATACTCATGTGTCGAGTAGGAGAGCACAACACTGCGCTTGACAGGTAGCGGTGGCTCTTGTTTCATGCACCTATGAACGAGGACAGCGTGCCGCACAATCCCTTGCTACGGTGGCAGGAAGACGATCTCAACGAGGCCGAAAAGAAGGTTCTCACTGCCTTTCGCGAGGGCTGGAAGGCGGACGGCTGGCAGGGGGAAGTCGTCGTCTCGTCCGAAGATAGCAGCGCTCCTGAAAAGCCCGCCGAAGGACACACCGCGGATGACTGGCAAGACGCAACTCTCCGCGCCAGCTTCGTGCGCGACCTGTTTCTGGGCAACTACGGCAAATTCGATCCCCGGCCGATTGTGATTTCCCGTGCTTGGATTGAAGGCCAGCTAAACCTAGATTACTGTGAGATTCGATTTCCCCTCGCATTTTTTCAGTGCATTTTCTCAGATGGAATCTCGCTGCGGAATTCCATCATTCCGGAATTGGGGTTGTCGGGATGCGAAGTCCGCCGCTCACTCTTCGCCCAAGAATCAAAAGTGACCAGCAATGTGTTTCTGGGTGACGGGTTTAAAGCCAATGGCACGGTGTATCTGCACGGTGCGAGCATCGGCGGGCAGTTGGCTTGCGAGAATGGCCATTTCAAAAAAAGTTTGAGTGCCCAAAGCTTGAAGACTGGCGAAAGTGTATTTCTGACAAATGGTTTCAATTCTACCGGCGTAGTATATTTGAACGGCGCGAATATCGGCGGGCAGCTAGTTTGCAAAGGTGGCCATTTCAAAAAGGGCCTGAGTGCCCGGAGCTTGAAGACGAACAAAGGTGTGCTTCTGAGACCTGGCTTCGAGTCTACCGGCGTAGTAGATCTGCAAGATGCGAATATTGGCGGGCAGCTAGAGTGTGATGGTGGCCGTTTTGAAGAGGGTTTGAATGCCCAGAAATTGAAGACGGGCGAAAGTGTGTTTCTGAGAAATGACTTCAGGTCTACTGGCTTGGTAGATCTGCAAGGTGCGAATATCGGCGGAGAATTGGCTTGTGAGGATGGCCATTTCAAAAAGGGGCTGAATGCCCAGAGTTTGAAGACGGGCAAAGATATGTTTCTGAGATATGGCTTCGAGTCTACCGGCGTGGTAGACCTGCAAGGTGCGAATATCGGTGGACAGCTAGATTGCGAGGGTGGCCATTTCAAAGAAGATTTGAATGCCCAGGGCTTGAGGACGGGCGCAGATGTGTTTCTGAGACATGGTTTCGAGTCTACCGGCATGGTAGATTTGCACGGCGCAAACATTGGAGGGCAGCTAGATTGCATGGGGGGCCATTTCAAAGAGGCTTTGAACGCCCGTATCTTGAAGGTTGGCGCAGATGTATTTCTGGGAGGAGGATTCGAATCAAGTGGAATAGTAAATCTGTTTGGTGCGGAGATCAATGGATCTTTGGATTTGGGAGGTGCAACAAACGATGTCATGTTGGACAATGCCAAAGTGCACGGAGCGTTGAGAGATTTGAAAGAGTGGCCCCGTAGCTGCTCTGCGAATGGATTTTGCTATCAAGCAATCGAGTTCTCCAGTGACGACCGCGATTGGAAAGTGGGTTTGGATTGGGTGGCAGCCATAACGGAGTCGTCAAAATTCTCTCCGCAACCTTACGAGCAACTGATGTCGGTATATCGCCGCATGGGGCATACCAACTGGGCGCGAAATGTCGGCTTTGCGCTGGAAAAGAAACGGAGCAAGGAATTCAAGGGCTTTTGGCAGTGGCTCACATGGCGTCCGTGGTATGGCATTTTGAGGTGGACAATTGGCTATGGCTACAAGCCTTTCCGCTTTGTCCCATGGGCTTTGGGGTTGGTGATGACGGGCTTTTTCTTGTTCAGCAGCGGCCATTATGAGTCTGTCTCAAAGTATGCGCCTGCTTGCCTTGAAAACGAGTGGATTCCCTCGGAGGCAGAGGCATTGGAATCGCAGTCTTGGAGGCAGGACAGGGAGCCGCCGCCGGATTATCTCCCGTTCAATCCCCTGATTTATTCCCTAGAGGCGACATTCCCCGTGCTGCCCCTCGGCCAACTGGAAAAGTGGCACCCGAGCAACGGGTTTCTCTTGGGCGTGCGCTGGGCGTTGACGCTCATCGGCACGCCGCTACTGGCCATTCTCGCACTGTTCGGCGCAGGTGTGCTTGGCCCACGCTGGCGGAGTGGCGACGAAGGCGGATAGACCGACTATGTTGCCTGACGAATCGTCACCTACGGCGCACGATGATGGCTTCAGCGATGCAGTGAGAGAGGCTGTCACTGAGATTAAGAACGGAGGCAGGCCCAAGCCTCTCGTGCTCACGACGCTTTCCGAACAGCGCATCCGCTGGTTTGGCTGGGACTGGTTTGGCGAGGAGGCGCCAGTATTGCTTTCAAGCGACACACTTGGAACAGACTCACACGCAAAGCGATTCTTGGAATTCAGCGACGCCGACTGGCAGGTCGTTGCGCGCGCGGTGACTGAGGGCACAGAACGGTATTCCGGTCGGCGGGGCACGAGAACTCTACTGTGGTTTGACGGAGAGCTACACTGGGCTGTTTCCGTCAAGCAGGCGCAGGGCGGTGGCCGTGAGGTTTTTCTGAAGACGGTCTACAACGCAAACCCGCGCAGTGTCCGAAAACTGCGCACAAAGATAGAGGCTGAAGGTGAGCGCCTGGGGGGCCGCTAACTCCCCGCGCGACTCGGTTTCCAAGCCCTGCCTTTGGCTCGGTTCCCCGACCCTCGGATTCGCGAAATGACACAGGCGCTCGCTGCCCCTTCTACCACTCCCCCTGCCCTCCGTCAACCTCAAAATGCAGGCGGCGAGGGGCGCCAAAGCGGGACTTGGGGCGCTTACTCGGCGGGGGGCGGTGTGGGGATGATTTCGATGCTGGTTGCGCTGTCGGGGGCCTTCTCGGCGCTTTCGCCCTCCCCGTCGGCTGCCTCAGCCTCGGTCTCGGCTGCCTCAGCCTCGGCGGCTGCCTCAGCTTCAGTGGCCGGCGGTGTTTCGACTCCGGCCGTTGGCGGAGTGGGGGTGGAGTGGCGGATTTTTAGCTCGCGCAGGGGGGTGAGGAGTTCGGGGGGGAGAGGCAGGGGTGTGGGAGGGGGTGCGGGGAGCAGGGGGGCGAGCCAGGGGGTGTTTTGCTGGAGCCAGTTGCGCAGGCCGCCCTCTTCCTCCCCTGCGCTGGATTCTTCGGCCTCCAGTTCTTCCAGCAGGGCCAGGGCGCGGGGGGTGTTGCCGGCTTCGGCGGCGCTGCGGGCGGCTTGGGCCAGGGCCAGGCGCGCCAGGGGGTAGCGCTTCACGCGGGCGGCCTGCTCGTAAAGGCGGGAGGCTTCGGCGCCGTCGAGCTCGGCGGCGGCCAGGCGGTTCCAGGCGGTGGCGGCTACGGCGCTGCGTTTGGGGGCGTTTTGGGCGGCGGCGCGCCAGGCTTCGGCGGCCTCTGCGGAATCGCCGGCTTCGGCCAGCAGCGCCCCGGCTTCCAGGCGGGCGGCGGCGGCGGCGGCGCTGCCTTCGTGGCGGGCGGCGGCTTCCAGCAGTTGCGCGGCGTGATCCCGGCGAATCTCCCGGGCGCTTTCGGCGTTGGCCGGCTCCACAAAGCTGGGGTTGCCGGGGTTTGCGCCCATTTGCGCCAAAAATGCGGCCTGAATCGCCCCAATGTCCGCCGCCGCCGCGGCGCTGCGCTGGGCGCGGGCGGATTGCACCCAGCCAACCAGGGCAGCGGTGGCCAGCAGCGCAAAGAGCCCCAGCAAAAAGCGCCGGGGGTTTTCGCTCACCCAGTCCGCCATGCGGCTGAATACGGATTCGATCTCTTCCAGGGTCTCGGTCGCTTGCCGGGAATCGGATTGACGGCGGGCCACGCGGGCGTTCTCCTGTTTGGCGGGGGATGCAAGCGGGGGGCTTGCCGCAGTCTATCGCAATCTGCGCTCAGGCGCGCCGTTCGCGCAGCCGCAGCCGCACGGGCACGCCGGCCAGGCCGAAGCGCTCGCGCAGTTGGTTCACCAAAAAGCGCCGGTAAGAATCGCGAATGGCGCGGGGCTCGCTGCAAAACAGCACGATGGTGGGCGGGCGCTCTGCAACCTGCGCGGCGTAGAAAATTCGCACGGGCCGCCGTTGTGCGCCACGCACGGCCATGGCGGGCTCGTGGCGGCGCAGCGCCTCGCGCAGCCAGCGGTTCAGCGCCGCCGTGGGAATGCGCAGCGAGGCCGCCCGGTGCAGCCGCCGCGCCAGCGGCAACAGGCGCGGCACGCCCTTCCCCGTGCGGGCAGAGATTCGCAACAGCGGCACATCCGCCAGCCCCGCCATGCGCCGCTCAATTTCCCGGGCTACGCGCCGCGCGCGGGCGGGGTCATCGTCCTGCTCAATGCAATCCCATTTGTTTGCAATCAGCGCGCAGGCGCAACCGCGCTCGCGCGCCAGCGAAAGCACGCGGGAATCCTGCTCGGTCATGCCCTCCGCCGCGTCCATCAGCACCAGCGCCACATCGGCGCGCTCAATGGCGCGCAAAGTCAACAGCGCGCTGCCGCGCTCTGCGCCCTGGCGGCGTCCCGCCCGGCGCAGCCCCGCGGTATCCACAAACACAAAGCGCGCGCCGCCCCGGATAATTTCCATGTCAATGGAATCGCGGGTGGTGCCGGGAAGATCGGAGACCAGCGCGCGCGCGCCGCCGGCCAGCCGGTTCAGCAGCGAGCTCTTCCCCACATTGGGCCGCCCCACCAGCGCAACGCGCAGCGCTGCATTGGATTCTTCCCCGCGCTGCGGCGCAGATTCTGCTTCGCCCTGCCCCGCTGGCGCCTGCAGCCCTTCGGGAAGCGCGGCGGCGAGGGCTTCGATGGCATCCCATGCACCACCGCCGTGCTCGGCGGAAATTGCGTGCACGGGTTGAATGCCAAGGGCGTGAAATTCAAGAGCGCGCGCTGCATGGGCAGGTGTATCGGTTTTGTTGACGGCGAGCAGCAGCGGTTTGCGGCTGCGGCGCAGCGTTCCCGCAATCTCGCGGTCTTGCGGCAACAGGCCAGCTGCGCCATCCACCACAAACAAAATGGCGTCGGCGGCCTCCATGGCCTCTTGCGCCTGCTGCTGCACGGCGGCGGCAAAGGGCGAATCTGCAGCGGGGTCCAGCCCGGCGGTATCCACCAGCAGCACGCGGCGCGCGCCCACTTCAATTTCCTCGGCAATGCGGTCGCGGGTGGCGCCGGGGGCATGGTGCACCAGCGCGCGGCGAAAACCGGCGTAGCGGTTGAACAGCGTGGACTTGCCCACATTGGGGCGGCCAACAATGGCGACGATGGGCGGCTGCATGGTCATGCGCCGGCAAATGCGGCGACGCTGCGCAGCACGGAAGCTTCGTCGCGCGGATCGAACCACTGCACCGCGGGAATGCCCCGCAGCCAGGTGCGCTGCCGCCGCACCAGCCGCCAGGTGTCGCGCTTCATCGCCGGCAGCACATTTGCCAGGGTGTTTGCGCCGTCCACCACGGGCTGCATATGGCGATAGCCAATGGCGCGCATTGCGGGCAGCTCGGGGCCGTAGCCCCGGCGGCGCAGCCCGCGCACTTCGCGCAGCAGGCCGGCTTCAATCATCGCATCGCAGCGCGCTGCAATGCGCCGCTGCAGTTCTTCGCCGCCCGGATCCAGCGCCAGGTGCAGCACGCGATAGCGCGGGGCGCATGCGGCGCTGCGCAACTCGGAGGGCCGCCGCCCGCTCACCGCGTGAATCTCCAGGGCGCGAATTACGCGCCTGCTGTCGTTGGGGTGCAGCCGCGCCGCGCTCGGCGCATCCAGCGCCGCCAGGCGGCGGTGCAAGCGCAGCGCGTCGCCGGCGCGCAATGCTTCGGCGTGCTCGTCTTCCAGCGCGCGGCGAATCCCGTCGTTGCGCCCGGCCGCGCCGCCCAGCCCTTCCAGCGCGGCGCGAATGTAAAGCCCGGTGCCGCCCACCAGAATGGGCAGCCGCCTCTGCGCGTGCAATGCGGCCAGCACCGCGCGGGCCTCTGCCGCATAGCGCCCGGCGTTGAATTGCTCGTCGGGGTCGGCGATGTCAATCAAATGGTGCGGCGCCAGGGCGCGCTGCTCTGCGGTGGGTTTGGCCGTGCCCAAATCCATGTAGCGATACACCTGCTGGGAATCCGCATTGATCAGCTCGCCCGCAAAGCGCCGGGCGAGAGAAATAGCCAGCGCGCTCTTGCCCGCCGCCGTGGGCCCGGTGAGCACCACCACCGGCGGCAGCCCGGCGGGGGAAGTATCGGAGGTGGAAGCGCCCATGGCGCCACAAAATAGCGGCCCTTGCCCGCCGGACGCTGCGCGGCGTGGTGCCCGGCGGCTAGCGGGCGAAGCGGCGCTCGATTTCTGAGCGGGAGATGGGGACGGCGACGGGGCGGCCGTGGGGGCAGGTGGGCGCCCAGGGAATCTCGTCGAGGGCGCAGAGCAGTGCGCGCTGCTCTTCGGGGGCGAGTTTTTCGCCGGCGCGGCGGGCGGCGTGGCAGGCCAGCGTGGCAAACAGGTGATCGGCCCCCGCCGCAATGCGGCTGCCCGCCTGCAGCGCCGCGCCGGCGTCGCCCGCCGCGCGGATTTCTTCGGCCAGCTCGCGCAGCAGGCCCTCGGGATCGCGCTCGGCCAACAGCTCGGGAACCGCGCGCAAAGCCACGGCGCTTGCGCCGAAAGTCTCCACCTCGAAGCCCAAACGCAGCGCGGTTTCCCGCGCCGCAATCAGCGCCTCCAGGGCCGCGGGCGCAAGCTCCACCACCAGCGGCACCAGCAGCGCCTGCCGCGGCGTCTTTCCCGCAAGCCAGTGCGAGCGCAGTTGCTCGTAAAGAACGCGCTCGTGGGCGGCGTGCTGGTCAATCAGCAGCAGCCCCCGGGCGTCTTCTGCCAGCAGATAGGTGGCGAGAAACTGGCCGAGCAGGTGCAGCGTGCCGAAGCGCAGCGGCCGCGCGGTGGCGGATTCGCCGATGGCGGACTCTGCAGTTGCAATGGCGCCTTCAGCATGGCCCTGCGTTGCAGTGAAGGCGCGGACGAAGGCGGCCTCGCCGCCGTCTACGCCGGCGAAGGTCCAATCGCCGGGGCCGCCGGGCGAATCCGGCGCATCGCGGACCGCGCCTGTCCAGCCGCCCGCGCCCTGCCCCGCCACACCGCCGCGCAGCCCCGCGCCGGCCGCGCCGGCACCCTGCCCCGGTGCAACACTGCCGGCCGCGCCCTGCCCCGGCGTGGCGGTCGCGCCCTGCCCCGCCGAGGCGGTTGCGCCCTCGCCCAGCCAGCCGCGCCCGCCCATGGCATCGCGCAGCGTGGCAGTGACCAGCCGATGCACCGCCTGCGGATCAGCAAAGCGCACCTCCCACTTCGCCGGGTGCACATTCACATCCACCGCGCCCTCCGGCACTTCCAGAAACAGCAGCGCCGTGGGAAAGCGCCCGCGCGGCAGCAGGTCGCGCATCACCTGCAACAGGGCGTGGCGCAGCAGGCGGTCGCGCACCGGCCTGCTGTTTACAAACAGGTGAATGCCGGAGGCCGTGGCGCGGTGTGCATCCGGGCGCGAGACAAAGGCCGAAAGGCGCATGCCGCCCGCCGTGCGCTCGGTGTGCAGCAGCGCCGCCGCCTCGCGCTCGCCCAGCACCGCGGCAATGCGGTCCAGCGATTCGCCGCAGGCCGGCCAGCGCAGCGCGGGGCGGTTTTCCCGATGCACATCGAAGTGCAGGGCAGGCAGCGCCAGGGCCGCGCGGGCCAGCCAATCGCTCACATGGCCCCATTCCGTAGACTCGGTCTTCAAAAACTTGCGGCGCGCGGGGACGGCGAAGAACAAATCCGCCACCTCAATGCGCGTGCCCTCGGGGCCGCCCGCCGCCTGGGCGGATTGCACGCGCCCCGCCTCTACGCGCAGCTCGAAACCCTCCGCGCCCCCCCGCACCCGGGTGCGCAGCCGCAGCCGCGATACCGAGGCAATGGCGGGCAGCGCCTCGCCCCGGAAGCCGAAGCTGCGAATGCCCGCCAGCCCTTCCATGCTGCGCAGCTTGCTGGTGGCATGGCGCTCCAGCGCCAGCCGCGCGTCGCCCGGCGTCATGCCGCAGCCGTCATCGCCCACGGCGATGAGCCGCGCCCCGCCGCCGCGCACCTCCACGCGAATGCGCCGCGCGCCGGCGTCCACGGCGTTTTCGACCAGCTCCTTGACCACCGAGGCGGGCCGCTCCACCACCTCGCCCGCGGCAATCTGATCCACCAGCGCGTCCGGCAGCCGCGCAATGCGCCCCCCCGCCGCCACGCCCGCATCCGTCTGCGATACCGGCACTCTTCCACCCCCCACCGCCATACTACCGCCCCCTCACCCCCGGCGGCAACGGCTTTACAAATCGGCGGGCCTGCTCCCCTGGCGCGTGCGGCGTGCTATGCGCTGCTAGCTCTGTTGCGCGGTGAGCGTGGTAAGGATCGCTTCGACCCGCGCGAGCCGCTCTCCCATATTCACAACGGCGCGGCCAATCCATGCGCCGAAGCCGATACCGGTGGCGAGCACTGCGGCAAGCAGGATTTCAATGATCCGCGCATCGTCCATTGTGCGGCCCTCCCTGTGCGGGGGGACTGTAAAGCTGGCGCGCCCCCGGTGTCAAGGCAATGCGGAAGGCTCAGGCTTCTCTCGCACTTTGCTTGGCAATGCGGTGGATTGTCAGTAGCTTTCGCCTGGGTGCGGGGAAAGCGCCCCAGGGGAGAAGCAGTGAGCAGCGCTTTCGACGCAAAGGCGGGGGCGGCAGAGGCCGGGGCGGCGGCGGATCGCATTGTAGGGGCCAGCCCGGCGGCGCGGCGGCTGCGGGCGCGGGTGAAGGCGGCGGCGCGGGACGATTTGCCCGTGTGGATTGCGGGGCCGCCGGGGAGCGATGCGGAGCAGGTAGCCCAGGCCATCCACCGGCAAAGCCCGCGCGGCGGCCATGCGCTGGCCGTGCTGGATTGCGCCGCCGTTCCCGCCCCGCTGCTGGGCCGCGCGCTGCTGGGCTGCGCGCGGGGCTTTTATCCCGCCCTGCCCGAGGCGCATTCGGGCGCGCTGCGCCGGGCCGGCGGCGGCGCATTGCTGATTGCAAGCGCTAGGGCACTGCCTCCCGAGTTGCGGGAGGCCCTGCTGGGCGCGCTTGAAACGGGCCGCTTCCGCAGCGAAGGCGGCGCAGAGCAGCCCCTGTCCGCGCGCCTTATGCTCGCCACCGCCGAAGGCGGCGAAGGCGGCGCGGCGGAAAGCGGCGGTGGGGCCAGGGGCGAATCGCCGCTGGGCCAGCACCCTCACCACAAACTGCGCATTGCGCCGCTGGACCAGCGCCGCCCGGATATTGCGCTGCTGGCCGCCGAGGAGCTGCGCCGCCTGGCGGAGCAGGCGGGGGAGCGCGGCCCCGCAATCCGCCTGACCGCGGACGCGCGGGCCGCCCTGGAAACCGAGCTTTGGCCCGGCGATATGGCCGAACTGCGCGCGCGCATTCGCGCCGCCCTGCCGCTCTGCGACGGCCCCACGCTGGACGCCGAAGCGCTGCTGCTCGCCACCCCCTCGCCGCCCAGCTTCAAGCAGGCCAAGCGCGCCTTCGAAGCGCGCTACGCCCGCGCCCTGCTGCGCCGCTGCCGCGGCAACATCAGCCGCGCCGCCCGCCTGGCCGGCAAAGACCGCAAAGATTTCTACGAAGTCCTCCGCCGAAGCGGCGTCCACCCCGGCGATTTCCGCCGCTGAAAGCGCAAACTGCGCCGAATTCGGCACAGGGTAAGCAGATTTTTTGCGATTTCTCGAAAAAAAACACTTGCCACTCTGTCAGGGCTTGCCATACAATCCGCCGCTTGACGGGCATACCGAATGCCCGCGAAATCCAGAAAAACTTGCAGCCACTGCACAATTGTGCTGTGGTAATTAAATCGGAGGTCGGACAACTGGGGTTCCCCGCAACTGGGGTTCCCCGCAACTGGGGTTCCCCGCAACTGGGGTTCCCCGCAACTGGGGTTCCCCGCAACTGGGGTTCCCCGCAACTGGGGTTCCCCGCAACTGGGGTTCCCCGCAAAAAGGGAATCTCAATGCGTTCCAACCCCCTTGCACTCTGCGCACTCCTGCTGTCCACGGCGCTCGGCTCTTCCGGCATCCTTTCCTGCGCATCGCCCCCTGTTTCCACGATGGGTTACCCCCGTGCCGCCGAGATCGACGTGCGCGGGAAGAACGAAGTCGCCGTCATTGGCTTCAACAGGCACCGCAACGGTTCGGCAGTCAGGACCAAGTTGCAAGAGAAGCTCGGAGAAACCGAGCAATTCAAGATCGTTGCCCCTGGTCGGGCTTCTCTTCACCTGAAGGGCAAGGTCGAAGAGAGCTACAAGAGGAAGGGCTCAGACAGTCGGCGCGCCACATGTGTGGCAAGTGAGAAATACAAGGACGAGGATGGAAAGACCGCATATAGGAAGCGGGAATACTCCTGCACCGAACACATAAAGCAAGCCGAAGTTCGGGTGGCTCTGCAAATGGAAGTAGTGAATGCAAAAAACAAGGATACCCTTGTGTCCAAGCGACCCATTTGCGAAAAAGAAGAGCAAACTACATCCCTGTATGACCCCGATCTTGAGGTAGACTCTTGGTTTGGTGTCGTCGGAGAAATGGCCGAAATGCTGGGCGGGGATACTGTTACTGAGATAAAGAGCAGGCAGAGTGCACCTGAAATTGATGAGAATGCCATGTTCGAGGGTTGCCTTGATGAGGTAGGTGACACAGCTATTCGAACAATCGCCAGGTGGACAGAGAATGTCTCACTTACTCTCAAAGAGGACAGCTCTGTTCCCGAGTTCAAGCGAGCTCAGGAATTGGCTGACCGTGGAGAGTGGGGCGATGTGCTCGAGATCTACGAATCAGTCTCCAAAAATCCGGGACTGTCTCCCAAGAGCCGCGTGAGGGCCTATTTCAACCTCGGCAAGGTCCAAATGTATCACGCCAAGGACTTCTCGGGTGCCATGAGCTCTTTCGAGAAGGGGATGGAGAGTGCCCGCTCCGGCGGAAAGGAAGATTGCTCCGAGAAGACTCCCAGGAAGAATTGCTTCGTGTCTCGAATTAACGAGGCTAAGTGGCGAGCAGAGGACTGGAAAAAGCTTCAGAGGCAGCGGCGCTCGGGCCAATAGGCAGTAGGCAATTCACCACAAACTCCACAGGAGGTTTGCAATGCAGAGGTTCATTCCCGTTTCGTTTTCGCTGCTGTTGGCCGCGGGCCTGGCGGCGGGTTGCACCACGGTCCAGGTGCCGCAGGCGCAGAGCGCGCCCCAGCGGACGGAGGACGAGACGCAATCGGAATACGAGCGCCGCCAGATGCTCGACGATATGCGTCAGCGCGAGCTCTCCGAAGAGCGGCGCGACGAACAGCGCTTCCAGGATGAGCAGGAGGCAAAGAAGGAAGAGCGCCGCCACCGCCAGCGCATGGAAGAGAAGCGCGAGGACAACCGCCACCGCGAGGACATGGAGCGCTAGGCGCCCTTCCCCGCAATCACACCGGGCGGCCCTGCTGCGCCGCAAAGGAGAAGCTTATGCCGAAGATCATCGCCTTGTCCGCGCTCGCGCTGCTGCTGCCCCTTGGGGCGGTGGCGCAGAGCGCGGAAACGGGAGACGAGCAGAAGTTCGAGAGCCGGCGCTTGCGCGACGATATGCGCCAGCGGGAACAGGCCCGGGAGCGCCGCAAGGAGCAGCGCTTTCAGGACGAGCAGGAAGCGAAGAAGGAGGAGCGCCGCCACCGCCAGCGCATGGAGGCAACGCGCGAAGGCAACCGCCACCAGCGCGATATGAAGCGCACCGAAGAGGCCCGGGAGGCTCGGGAACGCGCCAAGGCGGAGGCTGTGGCCCAAACCGAGGCGGAAGCGGAAGCAGAGTTGGAATCCGCCCTCGACTCCTCCGATTCTGAAGCGCAATCGGCGGAAGCTGAAGCGTTGCAGGAGATTGAAGAGATCATTGAGGAGGTGACAGAAGAAGCCGGGGCGGAGGATTCGCTGCTGTTGTTCGCACTCAACGGCGAACCCTCGCGGCGGCAGAGCTACGAGTGGGCGCAAGAGTTGCCGGAGACTGGCACTTTTCTATTTCAGTGGACATACACTTATGATGGAGAAGACTACACCTCCTCGACCGAGCTGGATATCGGCTTCATTCCGGAAAATGCCAAGGTCTACCTGCCCTTGGCGCAACACACTTCTTCCAGCGAACGGGATGCCATCCGCAACTACGATACGGAAAGGGGAGTCATCCAGCTCTATGGCTCCAGACTCGTTTATGCGGCCTTCCTGAATCACACGGGATTGAATTTCCGCTTCAACCCCAGGGCAAGCCAGGCCGCCGGTTACTCGCGCTTCCGCGACATACGCATCACCCGGGTGGAGCACGAGCAGGAGACGGGCGAATGAGAGCGCTCCTCTGCGCCCTGTCCTTTGTGCTGGCAGCGGGCTGCGCGGTTCCGGTCAGCCAGTCTGCGCAACCGCAGGCGCAGACCAACTACGAGCAACAGCGCGCGCGCGACGATCAGCGCCAACGCGACCTTGCCGAAGAGCGCCGCAAGGAACAGCGCTTCCAGGCCGAGTCCGAAGCGCAGAAAGAGGAGCGGCGCCATCGCCAGCGCATGGCAGAACAGCGCGAGCAGAACCGCCACCGGGAGGCCATTGAGGGCCGCAAGGACCGCACCCGCACTGCGCGCTCGGGCGATGCAGACTGCATCGGCACCCGCCGTTGGCGCACCCGTATTTCCAATCTTGAAATCGCCTTGCAACACGGCAGCCGCAGGCTCTGCCCGCTGAGCAAGCAGGTCGAGCGACTGCTCGAAAGCGAGCGCGAAATCGGTTGCACCATCCCCAATGAGCAATTCATTGAGGATCTGATTACCGATTCCCACTGCGAGTGAAGGTTGACCTCCGCCCCGCTCCCGCAGCGCCCTGAGTCTGTGGGAGCGGGGCTTGGAGGCTATGCTACTCTCCCCGCAGAGAGGGGGGAGGCTTGGCGCGGCAACCGCTCGAAAGCTATGTGCCGACTGCGTTGCGGAATTTGTCCGATCCGCGGCACGAGCTTCCCCGCATTGCAAAGGATGCGAGCCTGACTGCCGCCATTGAGGCGGCTGTATCTCGGGTTCCCACGCGCCACGATCTGCACTTGGGCGACGCCCGTTTGGTAGATTTCCTGGAGCCTGGCTCTGTGCACCTGATCGTCACCTCGCCGCCCTACTGGACGCTGAAGGAATACCGGCGCTCTGAGGGACAACTCGGCTGGATTGGCGATTACGAGGAATTTCTGCGGCAGCTGGATTGCATCTGGAGCCGCTGCTTCGAAGCGCTGGTTCCCGGGGGACGACTCGTCTGCGTCGTCGGAGATGTTTGCCTTTCCCGCAAAAAGAACAATGGGCGGCACAGCGTTGTCCCCCTGCACGCTTCAATACAGGAGCGATGCACGAAGATTGGTTTTGACAATCTGGCGCCAATTTTCTGGAACAAGATCGCCAACGCCAGCTATGAAATCGAAAACGGAGGGGCGGGATTTCTCGGGAAGCCTTACGAGCCAAATGCGGTGATCAAAAACGATATCGAGTTTATTCTGATGGAGAGAAAACCCGGCGGCTATCGAAAACCCTCTCTTGCCGCGCGGATACTGAGCCTGATTTCCGCTGAAAACCACCACCAGTGGTTTCGGCAGATATGGAATGACATCAGCGGCGCAAGGACGCAAAACCACCCCGCGCCCTACCCCGTGAAGCTCGCCAAACGCCTGATTCGAATGTTCAGCTTTGTCGGAGACACGGTAATGGACCCGTTCATGGGCACAGGTTCCACACAAATTGCCGCCGCACAGTGCGGAAGAAACAGCATTGGAATTGAAGTGGATCCCGTGTATTTCAAGGCCGCCCACGCCCGCTTCCGCCGCGAGGCCGAAAGCCTGTTCGATTCCACCGAAGTCCACACCCACTAAATCTTCCAGCTCGGCGGTTGGTGGGTGGTGGCTTGGCGGTGCTGGAGGTCGTGGCCGGGGCGGCCCAGGCGGGCGAAGGCTTGGGCTTTGCCGGCTTCGACGCCGGGCTGGTCGTAGGCGTTGATGCCGTAGAGGGCGGCCTGGCAGGCGGTTTGCACTTCCAGGGCGGTGAGCAGTTGGCCCAGCGCGGCGGGGGTGAGCGCGGGGAGTTCCCAGGTAAGGGTGGGGCGTCCGGCGCGCGCCAGTGCGAAAGTGCTGCCTTCGCGCTCTGCGCGCAGCAGGTCGGCCATGCCAATGCCGCGCAGCCAGTTGGCGGGGGGGCCGCCGGGCAGCGCGAGGCGCTGGCGGGGGCGGGCTACGGCGACGAAGATCACCAGCTTGTCTGCCGGGCCTTCGGCGAAGAGCTGCATTTGCGAGTGCTGGTCGGTGGCGCCCCTGGCGGGCAGCGGGGTCGGGCCGGTGCCGCCGGCAAGCTCTGCCCGCGCGGTGAGTCCATCGCGCCCTCCCCCGCTGGGTCCGTGCGCCGCGCCGCCGGTGCCGCCCATGCCGCCGGTCGGGCGGGGCTTGCCGAGGCTCTCGCCACAGAGCTGCACGAACCAGCGCGAAAGCGCTTCGAGGCCGTCGGCATAGGGCATGAAGGCGTGGATGGTCTTGCCGCGGCGCTCGGCCAAAAGCCAGGCAATGGCGGCGGCAATGGCGGCCGGATTCTCCTGCAGCGGCGCAGCCTTCACGCGCGCGGCAAAGCGCCGTGCGCCGGCCACCACGGCGGCTACATCCACGCCGGCCAGCGCCGGGGTAAGCAGTCCGCCCGGCGAGAGCGCCGACCAGCGCCCGCCCACATCTTCGGGAAAATCCAGGCACTGCACGCCTTCGGCCACGGCAAGCTCGCGCAGCGCGCCCGCCTCGCCAGTGGTGAAAACACAGCGTTTGCGCCAGTTGATGCGCCGCCGCGCAAAAGCCTCGCGCAGCACCGCAAAGGCCGCGGCGGTTTCCACGGTGCCGCCGGATTTCGACACCACATGCAAGAGCGTCCGCCGCAAATCGAGGCAATCGAGCAGCCCGGCCAGGGTGTCGCCGTCGGCGTTGTCAATGAAGTGCACCCGGGGCGCGCGGCGGCGGCGCGGAGAGAGCAGGTTGTGATGGGGATGGGCCAGCGCGCGCAGCAGCGTTTCTGCGCCGAGGCTGGAGCCGCCGATGCCGAGATGCACCACATCGTCCACGCCGCGCCGCAGTTTTGCAGCGGCCTCCAGCACGGCGCGCAACGCGGCCCGGCGGCGCGGCAATTGCAAAAAGCCCGATTCTGCGTTGGGCGCAAGCAGCGCGGGCGCCACCCCCGCCAGCCGGGGCAGCACTTCCGCCACCTCGCGCCGCGAAACGCCGTGGGCCCGCGGCAAAGGCGGCGCAAGCGCGCCCCCCGCTTCCAGCCGCAAATCGTTGCGCGTGATTTTCATGCCTGCACTATGCTCCCCATATGTCCAGCGCTTCGCAGAGCGTTCGCGTCGCCGCAATTCAAATGCAATCCGGCGACGATGTGGCCGCCAACCTGAAGGCGGCGCAAGAGCTGGTGGCCGAGGCGGCGGCGCGCGGCGCGGTCTTTGCCGCGCTGCCCGAAATGTTTGCGCAAATGCGCCGGGAGGGCGAGCCCCATTCCGCAAAGCAGGCGCTCGACGGCGAAATCCCCCGCGCGGTGCAGGACATGGCCCGCAGCAACGGCCTGTGGCTGCTCGGCGGCAGCTTCGCAGAGTCTGCCCCCGCTGCGAAGGGGCGCGCCTACAACACCAGCGTGCTGGCCGATCCCCGCGGCGAAATCCGCGCCGTCTATCGCAAGATGCATCTCTTCGATGTGGACTTGCAGGCGCGGGGCGGCGGCGTGTTCCGCGAATCCGACACCATCGCGCCGGGCGAGTCCCCGGTTGTGGCGCAGACTCCCTTCGGCGGCGTCGGCCTTTCGATTTGTTACGACCTGCGCTTTCCCGAACTCTACCGCCGCATGGGCGAACTGAGCACGGCGCTGCGCTTTTTGGCCGTGCCCAGCGCTTTTGCACCGCAGACCGGGCGCGACCACTGGGAGGTGCTGCTGCGCGCCCGCGCCATTGAGAATCAGTGCTTTGTGGTGGCGCCCGCCCAGTGGGGGCGCCACACCCCAAAGCGCGCGAGCCACGGCCGCGCCGCCATTGTGGATCCCTGGGGCACCCTGCTGGCCATGGCCCCCGACCAGCCCTGCGCCGTGCTGGCCGATTGCGATTTGGCCCAGCAAGACCGCATTCGCGCCGCCTTCCCCGTGCTGCAGCACCGCCGCCTGTAAGGTTGCGCTAGCCTTCGCCCATGGCCTCGTCCGCCCCCGCTTCCACCGCGCCCGCTGCGAGCGCCGCCGCGGCCGGCGCAGCGGTGCTGTTGCGCGAGGATTGCGGCGGCGTCGCCACGCTCACGCTGAACCGCCCCGCGCAATTCAATGCGCTCAGCGAGGCATTGATCGCAGCGCTGCAGCGCGAGCTCGACGAGCTGGCGCAAGACGACTCGGTGCGGGCCGTGGTGCTGGCCGCGGCGGGCCGCGCCTTCTGCGCCGGCCACGATTTGAAAGAGATGCGCGCGCGCCCGCAGCAGGATTACTACCGCGATCTCTTCGCGCGCTGCGGGCGCATGATGCAATCGCTGCTGCAGTTGCCGCAGCCCGTCCTCGCCAAGGTGCATGGCGTCGCCACCGCGGCGGGCTGCCAACTCGTGGCTACCTGCGATCTCGCCCTGGCTGCAGACAGCGCGCGCTTCGCCACCTCGGGCGTAAACCTCGGGCTGTTCTGCTCCACACCGGCGGTGGCTGTATCGCGCGCGGTGGCGCGCAAAGACGCCTTCGAGTTGCTCTTCACGGGAGGCTTCATCGGCGCAGAGCACGCCCGCAGCATTGGCCTGGTGAACCGCGTGGTGGCGGCGGCGGAACTCGATGCCGCGGTGGCGGCCCTGGCCTCTGAGATTGCCGCAAAGCCCCCGGTGGCGGTGCGCACCGGCAAGGCCATGTTCTACCGCCAACTCGCCATGCCGCTGCCGGATGCCTACCAATTCGCCGGCGAGGTCATGGCCGCTAATATGCTCGAGGCCGATACGCAGGAAGGCGTGGACGCCTTCATCGAAAAGCGCCCGCCCGCCTTCCGCCGCCGCTAGCTTTCCCCGGCCCTGGCTCAGCCCGTCCGGCGGAAGCAGCCGCCCCGGCGCGGATCGCCCGCGCCTTGGCCGCCGGGGGCGACGGCGTTTACACCGCCGAAATAAACATCGCTGCGGTGCCATGGGTTGAGCGGCGCGCGTTCGCGCAGTGCGGCGAGGACGGCTTCGGGCAGGCCCGGCTCCACCTGCACAGCCGCGCCGTCCCAATGCAACCGGGGATGCGCCACCGCGGCGGAAACAGAGCGCCCGAAGTCCACCACCTGGCTCAGCACCTGCAGCAGCGCGCCGGCAATGCGATTGCTGCCGGCGCTGCCCAGCACCAGCGCCGTTTCGCCGCCGCGCAACAGCAGCGAGGGCGACATCATCGAGGCCACGCGCTGCCCGGGCGCAGCCGTGTGAAAGCCACCGGGGTGCAAATCTTCCTCGCCCATCATGTTGTTGAGGTGCACGCCGGTGCCCGGCACAAAGTAGCCGCAACCCTCGCCGTTGCTGAGCGTGAGCGAGGCGGCTGCGCCCTCGGAATCGAGCACGCTCACATGGGTGGTGCCGCGGCTGAAGCCGGGGGTGCTGTGCAAAATCTGCTGGCGCTGCGCCGCTACCTGTTGCATAGCTTTCAGCAGCGCCAGGGCGTGGCTGCGCGGACATTCCGGCGCGCCCGCGGCTTCCAGCGCGCGCAGCGAGGCGGCCAGCATTCGGCCGCCGAAAGCCGGCGCGGGGTTGGTGAGCAGCTCGAAGCCTCGATAGCGCTGCCGCAACGGCGCGCGCTCCACAGCGCGAAAAGCGGCGAAATCCCGCTGCGTGAGCAGGCCGCCTTCCGCGGCCAGGTCTGCGGCAATGCGCGCGGCAATGGCGCCTTCGTAAAACTCGCGGTCGCCGTCCTCGGGCAGCGAGGCCAGAAAATCCGCCAGCGCGGGATTGCGCAGCGTCTCCCCCGCCGTGGGCAGCGCGCCGCCGGGGGCGAAAAGCGCCCGTCCCTCTGCGCGCATGGTGAAGATGGGGCGCAACAGCCGCAAAAAGTAGGACTGCGATTCGCTCAGGGCAAAGCCCTCGCGCGCCAGCCGCTGTGCCGGGGCCAACACCTCGCGCAGCGGAATGCGCCCGAACCGCCGGTGCACATGCAACAGCCCGCGCAGCGCGCCGGGCACCGCCGCCGCCGCCGGCCCCACATTGAAAATTTGCTGCGAGCCGGGAAAGCGCACCGTGACCGGCCAGAAATTTGCCCCGCGCTCCGCGCCCGGCTCCCGCGCCGGCCCTCCGAGGCCGGGGGTGTTGGCGAAAAAATCGCAGAGCAGCGCGCGGCCTCCGGCGCTGCGGGCCAGCAAAAAGCCGCCGCCTCCCAGGCTGGCCAAAGTGGGCTCGCAGACGCAGGCCGCAAAGCCCGCCGCCAGCACGGCGTCGAAGCCGTTGCCCCCCGCTGCGAAGGCCTGCAACGCCGCCTCGCAGGTCTGCGGCCCCCCCGCCGCCACAGCCCCCGCCATTGGCGCAGAGCCTAGCGCCAGCGCCGCCTGGCGCCCCCGGGAGGACTCGAACCTCCGGCACCCGGTTTAGGAAACCAGTGCTCTATCCATCTGAGCTACGGGGGCAGTCCCGCAGCGCCAAGCCGCCGTGGATGAGCCAAGCATAGCACCTGAGATTTCGACGGCCGGCATATGGCGCTTAGTATAGATGAGTGCTATTCCTGAAAAAGTCATGCTGATTTTCTGCGACGAATCCTGGAAGGAAAACGAGGACGGCAAAAAGGTCGGAACCCTTGCTGCCATCGCAATTGAGCAATCCGATTACAACGATATCTGTGACCGCGTGTTCCTCTTGGCCCAGAAATACTGGGGGGCGGACAACGCGCGCCTGCGGGAAATCAAGGGGAAGCAGCTTCTCCAAGCCTACGAATTCCGGCGCAAGGACGTTGTCTCAATGAAGCTTGCATTCGCCCGTGAGCTTTTGGAGGAGGTTCGCAGGAGGCAGATCAAGATATTCGCATCAGTTGTCTTTGATGATAGGGATGTGGAGCTTTTGTGCGAATCCCCGGATCGGATTGATCGGCCATATTCCTATCTGATGGAGCGAATTCACGAATACCTGATAGAGCTGGGCGGTGACAGAACCGCAATTTTCACTTTCGACGACAGGGGGCTACAGGTAAATGCCAATGTCGGAGAGGCGTATCGGAATTTTTTGAATCGGAGTAGAACAGGCCGCTCTTACAATACGCTGATCCGAACACCCTTCTTCGCTTACTCGCACCACTCGGTGGGTATCCAGTTGGCGGATCTCATCTGCACTGTGATCAACCGGTTTTACACGATTCGCAAGAGGCATCCGCAGATCCAACTCTACTACCACATCGTCCAATCCATGGAATGGATCGCCAACCAACCCAACGAGGCAGGTTACACACTTCGCGGAATCAAAATTATTGGAGGGCAGGCACGGGAAAGGGGCCGGCCGCCCATCGGCGGGGAGGACTGAGGAAGCCCCCGCACCGGCCCCTGAGGCAACAACTTTTATGCAACGGAGGGGCACTGTCAAGTATGTGGCAACAATTTTTGATACTCTCTAACTGTTTGAAATTATTGAAATTTCTTCTCTAATCTCTCGAAATTTAATAGCGAATGACGGAATGGACGGGGGCGCTCAGGCGGGCGCGGCCCTGCAGGTCGGCGAGCTCGATGAGGAAGGCGCAGCCGACGACTTCGGCCCCGCAGCGCTGGGCCAGGGCGATGCTGGCGGCGGCGGTGCCGCCGGTGGCGAGCAGGTCGTCCACCACCAGCACGCGCTGGCCGGGGCGCAGGGCGTCTGCGTGCACTTCGAGGCGGTCGCTGCCGTATTCGAGCTGGTAGTCCACGCCCAGGGTGGCGGCGGGCAGCTTGCCGGCCTTGCGCACGGGAACCAGACCGGCCCCGAGTTCCAGCGCCACCGGCGCGCCAAACAAAAAGCCCCGCGATTCCACCCCCAGCACGCGCTCGATTCCCGCCCCCAGGTGGGGCGCGGCAATGGCCGCCGCCGCCGCGCGAAGCGCCTCGGGGGCGAGCAGCAGCGGAGTCACATCGCGGAAAAGAATCCCCGGTTTGGGGAAATCCGGCACATCCCGGATGAAGCGCCTGAACTCAATTCCGCCGCCCGCGCCCTCGCTCATCGGCGGGCAGCGTAGCCCGCGCAGCGCCGGCCGTCAGGGCAGATAGCGCAGCGGATCCACCGGGCGGTCGCTGCGGCGCAGCTCGAAGTGCAAATGCGGGCCGGTGGCGCGGCCCGTGGCGCCGACTTCGGCGATGGTCTCGCCGCGCTTCACGCGCTGGCCCTTGCGCACGCGGTTCTTGCGGTTGTGGGAATAGACCGAGGAAAAGCCGCCCTTGTGGCGCACAATCACCACATTGCCGTAGCCGCCGAGGCGGCCCGAGTGAATTACCCGCCCGGATTCCACGCAGCGGACGCGGGTGCCGCTGGGCGCGGCAATGTCAATGCCCTCGTGCATCCGCCCCCAGCGCATGCCGTAGCGCGAGCTCAGGCGGCCCCGGAGCGGCCAGGCGAACTTGAGCCCCGCGCCGCTGCTGCGCCCGCCGCGCCGCATTTCGCGCAGCACATCGGGGGGCGGCAGCAGCGGCCCGCGCGGCCGCTTGCCCTGCAGCGCGCCGGGAATGCGCAGCCGCGCGCCCGCCGCCAGCCGGTTGGGATTGCCGAGGCCATTGGCCGCGGCAATGCGCTTTACCGGGACCTTGTAAAAGAGCGCAATGCGGTAGAGCGTCTCGCCGGGGCGCACGGTGTGCTGAACCCCTGCCCCGCCCGGCCCGCCGCGGCCCAGAGAGAAGCTGCCGGCGCAAGAGAGCATCAGCGCCGCCAGCGCCAACGCCAGCGCCCGATTGCCCCAAGCGCTCCAAGTGCAGCAAGTGCCCCGAGCGGGCCGCACATTCACCCCCCGGCTGTCGAGCCGTGGGGGGCGCTGGGGGAAGCTAGGGACTTTGCCCGCATCCGCCACTCCCGCCACTCCCGGCTCGGCGGGCGGGCGGCGGGCGGCTCAGCGCTCGGGGGCGATGTCCTCCAGCTCGCGCCCCGCGGTCTCGGGCACAGCGGTCCAAATGAGCAGCGGCGTAATGGCGAGCAGCGGCAGCATGGCCGTAATGGCGGCCGTGTGAGAGCCGGTCACCCCGTAGAGCCAGCTTTCGGCGACGAGTCCCCCGGCGGCGGCAGCGCCGCCCAGGCCGGCCCGCAACAGCGTCGCCGAAGAGCGGTAGGAAGTCGGGAAAAGCTCCGACCCCACCGCCTTGAACAGCACCACCAGCCCGGTGAAGCTGAAGACTTCCAGCACCCAGCACAGCGGCACCAGCCAGCCCTGCGCGTTGAAGACGCCGTAGAGCCCGGCGAAGAGCCCCAGCGCCATGAGCGTGAGGACGGGGCGGCGTCCATAGCGGTCCGAAAACTGCCCGGCGTAAAGGTGGCCCAGAATGCCCAGCATGCCGCCGCTGAGATACAGCAGCGTCACCTGCCACGGCGCATAACTGTGCAGCTCTTGCAGCACTTTGGGAATGAATACCTGAGAGGTCACATTAACCGTTTGCACCGGAATGTAGGCGATGGTGACGGCGGCGAAGCGCCCCGGATACTGCCGCACCAGCGAAACCACAGGGCGCCACCACGGCTGCCCTGGGCCGCGCGGGCCGCCGCGCTGCATGGCAAAGCGCCGGGTTTCGGGCAGGCCGCGGCGCAGCCAGGCCCCCATCAGCAGCGGCGCCACCCCCAATAGGTAGAGCGCGCGCCAGCCCCCCGGCAAAAAGTCAATGCCCGCAAAGAGCAGCGCAGAGACGGCGTGGCCCAGCGCGCCCAGTGCGCCGAGCAACCCGATGCCAAAGCCGCGGTTTTCCGAGCCGAGTTCTTCGACAATGACCACGGCGGCGAGCAGCGTTTCGGCGTAAATGAACAGGCGGCTGGCAAACTGCAGCGCGGCAAACTGCAGCGGCGTCTGCGCAAAGCCGGTGGCGAAAGTGCAGAGCGCCGCGCCCAGAATGGTAATGAGCAGCAGGCGGCGGCGTCCCAGGCGGTCGGCCAGCAGGCCCAGGGCGAAGGCCGGCAGCGCGCCCAGCCGCGCCAGCGCCGTCAGCCAGCCGAGCTGCTCCTCGGCAATCTGCAAATCTGCCTGCACCTGCTTCAGCGCCAGCGCCAGCAGTCCCACATCGTAGTGCTCGAAGAATTCGGCAATGGCCAGCAGCCCCAGCACCCGCCACTGCTTCTGCGCCAGCTTCGGCATGGGGCCGAAATAGGGAATCAGCCGCGTCCACCACGGCCGCGAAACGAGCATTCAGCGCGCGCCGTCGAGCATGGAATCCCGGATCGAAATTACAGCTCCGAATTCTTCCAGATCGAGGCAGGCGGGGTCGTAGCTTTCCCTTTGCGGCCCTGTCCAGCAGGGCTGGTTGCGCAGCCACACCACGGGCGCGGGCGGCTTGGCTGCGGGCAAAATGCCGTGGCCGTTTGCCATGGTGATAATGAGCGCGGGGTTCAGCTCGCCCGCGCGCCGCAGGAGTCCCCGAAAATCTTCCGCTTCGCCCCCGCCCCGCCAGGCCAGCGCCAGCCGGGCGGGAGAGCCGGCGGCCAGCGTTGCGGAACCCTCGTAGCGCCCCTCCCATTTCACTTCGGCAGCGCCGATCAGCAACGTAAAGGCCCGCTCATGCGCCGCTGCAATGTTCTGAATGTGTTCGAAGTAGAAACCGAGATTCTCAATGTCGAGATCGGAGACGGGGGCCGAGGTGTGAATGCACATCACCACATCGCCCGGCACATCTCCCGGCTTCCCGATTTTCCGCAGAGCCGATTCGACCTCATCCGTCATCGCCTGCACCCAGCGCCGCTGCAGGAACGCCTCCTGCGGATCCGGATAAACCGTCGTCTGCCCATCGCAGCCCGCCAGCAGGCAAACGAGAGAAAGCAGCGCCGCACAGCTCTTCACCGGATTTCCCCCGAACAGGCCCCTGTTATAGCGCGCGCTGCTGCCAGCGGCAATGAATCACTCACTTGGCGCCCTGCAGAGGGATGGTTTCTTCCAGCGGATTTGAGATTGGCTCCCTGCGCCTGAGGGGGTTGAGAACCGACCAGGCTACGGTGGAATTCGCCAGGTAGTTATCCCAAAAGCATTTGAGCTCTGCTTCATTTTTGTGCCATTTGAAATCCATCGGGTGCTTGATCCAGCGAATATCCACATTCCAGATGTAGGTGCGGAGGGGCCTGCCGAGAGTTTTCACCGCGCCGTTTCGCGCTTCCCGGAATTTCCGCAGATTGCACCAGTCCGGCGCGGTGATTCGCTCCATGGACCACCACGGCGAATTCTGCACCATGCCGGAGTAAATGTGCAGATTGCGAAGCTCCTTCGGCGTGTCGTAGGCGACGCGGAAATCCCGCTCGGCGTTTTCAATGGCCTCGACGATGGGAGACTGCGCCTGCTCTTGCGGACGGGCCAGCGCCGCGGCAATTTTCTCCCGCAGGGTTTCCCGCGCCGCCGGAGAGTTGCAGAACTCTGCAATGCGCCGGGAGGGAGCCTCCGGCGATTCACCTATGCGGAAGATCGCAACCCGCTCGCCGGTTGCGATCTCGCTCACCGCCGCAGAAATGTCATCGAGGATGCGCCCGGCGGCTTCCGCTTCCGGGTATTTGCCGCCGTCAACCAGGAAGATGTGGGTGGCGCCGGTGCAGGGAGACGAGAAGACAGCCTCTCCACCGAGAAACTTGTAGGCGAGGAGCACGCCGAAGACCAGCAGCGCCCCGATGCCGAGGCCCGCCAGCCAGGGCCTGAGCGGTTCGCCCTCTTTGCGCCGGGTGCGGCGATACTCCCGGCGCTGTCCCGTGCTGCGGGGGTGCCGCGGGTTGACCATGGGCCGCTCTCAGGAATCCACCGGAGCGCCTGCCGCGCTCATGCCAATCCTTTCGAGCACCCAGCTCTCGTGCTGCGGCTCCTTCCCCACGGTGGCGGCGGCAATGGCCTCTTTGTCGAAGCGCAAAAAAGCCTCCTGCAGCTCGGGCCGCACCTTCTCCCACTTCCGGGCCTCGTCCTGCAGGCGGTTGAAGTGCTGCTCCGCCCGCTCGAACTCCGCGCCGCTGGGCAGATCGTTCAAATGGGTGTCGCCGATCTCCTGCACGATCTTGTTGAAGTTGATCTGCGGAGCGGGGTCGGAGAAGTAATCCGGAGGCTGGAAGATGTCGGAGCGGGCGTTCGCATTGGCTTCCCGATAGGCGCGGATGTCCTCTTCGAATTGCGGCTGGAAGATGCTCCGGAACACCCCGGCGGCGTCCTGGGTGATGCTGTCCAGAGTCTTCTGCCCGGCCTGAATCTCCTGGCGGGACTGCGCCGCGCTGCGCTGGCCGCTCTGGCAATCGGCGTCGGCCGCGCTGACCGCCTCATCCCCGTTCCGCTCAATCTTCTCCGTGAGGCGGAGCCAGCGGCCGCGGGCCTTTTTCTCCTGCTTCACAAAGGCGTCGCGGGGGTGGAATTTGTTGAAGCGGTGGGAGATGTGCCAGGCAATCACGCTGAATGCGCCCACACTGCCGAGCAGCAGGGCGAGCTGCACCAGCCCCTGCTCTGCGCCGAGCCTGCGGAAGCCCTGCGAGACGAAGAGAAAGATGCCCTGCGCAATAACCGCCGCGCTTTCGCCCCACTTCGGCTCGGGAGCCCAGCCCATCAAAAAGCCCAGCCCCGCCGCGTAGCTCAGGGCGAACAGCGCCACGGCCGTCCGCGCCGCCACGCGGGTGAAAGCGCCCTTGTTGCGCCGGGTCCACTGCCGGAAGAAGCCCATGGCGAAGCCGATAAAGACACTGGCGAGCACGGCGAAGAGCGCAATGTGGAGGCCCTGTTGCCGGTGCGTCTCGTTCAGCAAAAACAGGAACAGGCCGAATTGGGCCGCGCCGAAGAACAGCAGAATGAAGCCGAGCTTCAGCCCGCTGGTGCGCGGGAAGTGCTCGATCTTCTCTCCGGGCCGCAGTTGGCAGCTGTCCTCGAATTCCTTCCGCTCGTCTCCGCTGCGCTTGTATTCCTGCGCCGCCGCCAGCAGCACATCGGGGCGGATATCCTTGATGCCCTGCTTGTAGAAGTTGCGGGCCTGTTGCGCATACCAGCCGGGCTCAATCTCCTTGTTCAGCCGCTCAATCACGCCCAGGCCCTTTTGCAGCCCGTCCAGCAGGCCCGTAATGAAAGTCTGCAGATACATTCCGGCCATGCTCTCGTAGCGCTTGCGCAAACCGTCTTCGTAGCCGCCCGGCAGCGGGCGGGCATCGGTGGCGGCGGGAAAGGGGCCGCCCTTGTGGCGGGCGTCCGCCACGCCCCGGGCGGCGGGGTCTTCCATATCCGCATAAAAGTCGGGGAGCTGCTTTTCGATGAAGGCGCGAAAGCTGTTCTGCTTGCGCGCGGGCGGCGGGAGGGAATCGCTGGGGAGCATGGCGAGCAGCACCAGGCCGAGGCCCCAGAACAGCCCGAACAGCGAGGCCGGCAAAAACACATTGAGAATGCTCTGCCCCTCTCCCGTTGCGTAGCGAGAGTCGACGAAGAGCAGCGAGCCGAACAGCAACACCGCGCCCACCGCGGCCAGGGCGACTTCGCGCCGGGTGCAGTAATCCCGCAGCAGCGAAGTCGCGAGGCCATAGACAACCAGCGCCGCCACCATCACGGCTGCGGTCGCGATATGGTTTTCCATACCGGCGCTCCTTTGTGGTCTTGCGGCCTTTTACTCTGCGCTGATTTCCAGAACGCTGCGAGCCACCTTGCCGGACTTCATCAATTCAAAGGCGTGATTCACGCCGTCGAGGGGCAGTTTCTTGCTCACCAGGCTGCTGAGTTCCAGGCGGCCCTGCAGAAACAAATCCACCAGCTTGGGCATATGGTCGCGGAATTGGGCGCTGCCATACATGCAGCCGATCAGCTTCTTCTCGCGCAGGAAGTCGGGGCCGGGCACCGAGATGCTCGACCCCATCGGGTGCATACCCACCACCACGCAGGTGCCGCCGGGGCGCAGCATGGAAAAGCCCTGGGTGGCGCATTCCGGCACGCCGATGGCCTCAAAGGCGAACTCTGCGCCCAGGCCGCCGGTGAGCTCCTTCACCGCCTTCACCGGATCGGTGTCCTTGGCGTTCACCGTGTGGGTGGCGCCGAGGCCCTTGGCCATGTCCAGCTTCTCGTCGAAGACATCCACGGCGATAATTTGACTGGCGCCGGCCAGGCGGCAGCCCTGGATCACATTCAGGCCCACGCCGCCGCAGCCAATTACCGCCACCAGCGAGCCGCCCGGCACCTGGGCGGTGTAGAGCACTGCGCCCACGCCGGTCATTACGCCGCAGCCAATCAGCGCCGCTTCGGCCATGGGCATTTCGTCGGGCATTTTCACCACGCCGCGCTCGCCGACCACCATGAGCTCGGAGAAGGAGCCCACGCTGGCGAACTGCAGCAGCGGCTTGCCCTTCCAGCTGAGGCGCGAGGCCATGGCGGCGTGATTGACCGGATCTTCGCAGAGCTGCGCCTCGCCGCGCAGGCAGAAGTAGCAGCTTCCGCAGAAGGGGCGGAAGGACATGATCACGCGGTCGCCGGGCGCCACATAGCCGACGCCCTCCCCCACCTTTTCCACCACCCCGGCGGCCTCGTGGCCCAGCACCGTGGGCATGGGAAGCTGCCACGCGCCATCCACGAAGTGCAAATCGGAGTGGCAGACGCCGCTGCACACCGTGCGCACCAGCAGTTCCCCAGGGCGGGGGTCAATGATGTCCACATCCTCAATGGCCAGCGGCTGGTGGGCGGTCTCGAAGATGGCGGCTTTCACGGAGGTCCTCCCCGGCGCGCCCATCGGTGGGCGGAAATTACTGGGAGCCGGCGAGGTCCGCCAACTCCGCCATTTGCGCCAAAATCTCCCGGCTCCCCAGCCCGCCCGCCGCATCGCCCCCGCCGCCGAATTCGCGGTAGAGGGTGCGCACATTGACGGCCAGGCGCTCGGGGTTGCGCCAGCCGGCGAATTCGCCGAGGGGAATGTCGCGGGCCGCCTCGGCGGCGGGCATGCCGCCTTCGTAGCGCTGCCGCGCCTCGTCCCGCACATAAGAGAGATAGGCGCCCATGGCCTGCGCCCCGCGCGAATCGGTGATGGGGCCGTGGCCGGGCACCACCGCCGCCGGCTGCAGGTCGCAGATGCGCTGGCAGGCGTCAATCCAGTTCTGCACGGGGCCGGTCCAGATAATCGGCGTTCCCTCCACGAACATAATGTCGCCGGTATAGACCACGCCCTCTGCCGGCAGGTGCACCAGCACATCCCCCCGGGTGTGGGCCGGCCCCACCTGGTAGAGCAGCACCCGCTTGTCCCCCACCTTCAGCTCCAGCTCGCGCTCGGCAAAGCTGCGCGTGGGCGGCGCGGGGCGCAGCCCCTCGAAATCGAAGCTGCCGAAGGCGCTGCGGACAAAGCGCCCGGTGGCGGAATCGTCCCCCTCGTAGCTCTGCAGCAGCGCCCGCATCTGGGCGGGGTCAATCTTGGCGAGCTCTTCCGCCGCCGCCTGCGAGGCGATGATCTCCGCGCCCTCGACCAGTTGGTTGCCGTTGCAGTGGTCGGCGTCGGCGTGGGTGTTCACCAGCGTGTCAATCTGCGCCGCTGCGGGCTCCGCATCGCCCATGGCGGCGAGCATCTCCCGGGTCAGCGGCAGATCGAAGAGCGTATCCACCAGCAGCGATTGCCCGCCGTCTGCAATCAGCCCCGCGTTGCTCCAGCCCCAGCCGCCATCGGGCTGCAGCCAGGCGTAGACGCCGTCCCCCAGATCGTGCAGCCCCTTCTCAAAGCGCCAGCGCGCCAGCCCCAAATTGGACCACTGCATGAAATTTCGCCTCCTGTGAAAAATTTCCCGAAACCGGGGCCGGCCAGCCGCCGGGCCGCCCCGCCGGTTCTCCCGGCCGCTCATCCTATCACGGCACGGGGCGGACCGGAAATCTTCCGGTGGGGATTTGGCGGATTGCCTCCGAAACCGGGCCGCCCGCAAAAATTCGCAGGCCGGGGACGGCGGCCCCCGCCCCTGGCAGCGCGGAGGCATTTGCGTTGCTGTAATAATTTCATTTATAAATCAATCATATAAATATATTTTCGCCATTTTAGATGATATATTTTCAGCCACCCGAGGCCCCCTCCCCCGCGCCGTGGCGGCGAATATGCGCCAGAGTGGCAGTGCAGGCCGAAGAGCGGAATTATGCATGGCGAGTGGGAATTGGGCTTGCGAAGCGGGGAGAGATCGTGCCACAATGGCGGCTTGCCCGGCCCGGCGGCCGGCGCCAGCTATCGGAGGGGAGGACATGGTAGTGCAGTTGCGCACGGACGCCCGCAAGAGCGCGGTCGCGGAAAAGTCTCTTCGGGCGGCAGTGCTGCTGCTCGCATTTTCGCTGCCCGCACTTCCTGCGGCTGGCGAGCCTGCGGATGCCGCGGCAGCGGCCGCAGGGCTGCGGGGCGTGCAGGTCGCCCAGGCCGGCGATGTCCGCGCCGGCGGCGGCAGCCCCGCCGAAACCGGCATTGAGGAGATCATCGTGCGCACCCGCAAGCGCGATGAGTCGCTGCAGGATGTGCCGGTGGCCGTTACGGCCTTCCCCGCAGAGACCATTGAGCGCCTCGCGCCGAGCACGCTGCGCGATTTCGACGGCCTCGCGCCCAATGTCTTTATCGGCATGAACACCGCGGGGCCTTCGGCCAGCGCCATTTACATCCGCGGCCAGGGCTATGCGGATATCGAGAAGACCCAGCACCCCACCACCGGCGTGCTGCTCGACAATGTCTTCCTCGGCACCAGCACCGGCCAGCTGCTCGACGCCTTCGATATTGAGCAGGTGGAAATCAACCGCGGGCCGCAGACCGTGCTGCAGGGCAAGAACACCAGCGGCGGCACCATCGTGGTGCGGCGGCGCAACCCCAACCTTCAGAGCCTCGGTGCGCGCCTGCTGGGCAGCCGGGGCGAATTCGATGGCCGGGGCTCGGGAGACGCCTGGAACCTGCAGGGCAGCGTGAATGTGCCGCTGGTGCAAAATGTGCTCGGCCTGCGCGGCGGCTTCACCCACAAGCGCGGCAGTGGCTACTGGCTGAACGAGGTCACCGGCCAAAGCCGGGGCGCAGTGGACTACACCGCGGGCAACCTCAAGCTGCTCTTCAAGCCCAACGAGGCATTCTCCGTGCTGCTCAATTGGGATCGCCTGGAAGACCGGGGCCACATTCCGCCGCAAGATCCCACCTTCGACGGCGACGATCCCTTCGTCAACCGGGCCGACCGCCGCAACCCCGAAGAGGGGCAAATCTACGATGTGGACAGCCTGAGCGCCGAGGCCACGCTGAAGACCGAGATCGGCGACTTCACCGCCATCGCCTCTTACCTGCGCGGCCACGATGTGGTGTTCCAGGACTTCGATGGCACCCGCTGCGGCCCCGACAGCAGCTATGCGGGCTGCGCGGCGGGGGGCACGCTCAGCGCGCCGCTGGTCTCCGACGCCAATATCCCCTTCGCGCAGCTTCACACCGATCGCGACCAATACTGGCGGCAGGGCTCCCTGGAGCTGCGCTGGACAGACAGCTACCTCAATAACCGGCTGAATGTGACCGGCGGCCTGTTCTGGTGGCACGACAACCTGAGCCTGGTGCAGCGCTCGGAGCAGGTGGCGCAGATCAGCCTGGCAGGCTCCAGCCCGCAGCTTCCCGGCGGGCTCCCCGGCAATGCCGGGCAAAACTGCCCTGCGCTCGCCCCGGGCACGCCGCCGCTTCCCAACGGCGCGCTGCGGCCCAACCCCAACAGCCCCACCGGCGTGGAGCAGCTCTGCCTCGTGCCCTCCGTTCCCTCCACCCAGCGCTCGGGGCAGGTGACGGATTCCTTCGCCGTCTTCGCGCAGGTCTCCTACGACATTACGGACGACCTGAGCGCCACCGTGGGCGCGCGCTACATTGACGAGGAAAAGGAGTTCCAGCACCGCTACTTCGATACCGCCAGCGGCCTGCCCATCGCCCGCATTCCGGAAGCGGCGGTCTCGCTGCTTCTGGACCAGACGAGGGCGGCCGCCGTGGCCGCGGGCACCCCCGCCGCGTTGCTCCCCGTAGTAGTCGGCATGGTCGAGGCGCAGTATCGCTTCCCGCTGGTGCAGGATCGCGATTCCTGGGACGATGTGGTGCTCTCCGCCTCGCTGGATTACCACCTCCCCCAGACCGCGCTGGATCTGCTCTCGGCGGACAGCGTCCTCGCCTATCTCTCCTTCGCGCAGGGCTTCCGCAGCGGCGGCTATTCCATCCGCTACGCGGGCGATTTCGGCGTTCCCGATAGTTTCCAGTTTCCCCCTAACGCCGATTCTTCCATTGGGCGCGATCCCCTCGCTGCTCTCGGCATTTTGGCAAACCCGATGTCCACCCCCCAGCAAATGGCCGCCGCCCAGGCCGTCTTGGCCGCTACGAACACCAATGTGGACCGCGACCGCCTTACCTACGAGCCGGAGAACACCACCACCTACGAAGTGGGCTTGAAGACGGCCTGGCTCGGCGGGCAACTCACCGCCAACCTGGCGGGCTTCATCACCCAGATTGACAACCAGCAGGCCAATTCCATCCTCGTAACGCCCGGCGTTTCCCCCGGCACCACCACTCTCATACTCAACCACGACGAGAGCCAGATTGTGGGGGCCGAGCTGGAGGCGCGCTGGACGGCCACAGACTTCCTCACCCTCTACGGCTCCGTGGGCTGGCAGGACGGCGAGGTGGAGAAGTCGCTGCAAGAGAGCAGGGACCTGCCCCTTGGCCCCAACGGGGCAGGCGGCGGGGCTGGAACCACCGAGCTGGGCAAGGGCGGTCTCGCCAACAAGCTCGCCCGCACGCCGGAGCTCTCCGGGGTGCTGGGCGTGACCCTGCGCATTCCCACCCGCAGCGGCGAAATCACCACGGACCTGCGCTGGAAGTATCAGGACGAGTTCTTCGTCAGCACCTCCACGGTCGGATCGCCTGTGCTGCAGGAAGCCTACGAACTGCTCGACGCCACCCTGGCCTATGAGCTTCCGATGCAGAACGAGGGCAGCATGCGCCTGGCGCTGGTGGGCCGGAACCTGCTGAATGAGGAATACCTGGAGCAGGCCCTGCCCGTGGCAGGCTTCCAGGGCTGGGGACCGCCCCGCTATGTCGGCCTGGAAGTTGGCCTGAACTTCTGACCTTCTGACCGCAACCCGCACCTACCCAAACAGGGGAGACCTTCCATGCAGTTCGAGCGCTCGTTTCGCACCAATCCGGTGCGGTTCTTCGCTTCCCTTCTGCCCGCAGCGCTGCTGCTGTTGCCGCTGGCGGGAAGCGCCCAGCCCGCCCCCCCCCAAGAGGGAGCGCAGGTGGCGCAGGCCGACGGCCCCCTCGGCATTGAGGAAATCGTCGTCACGGCGCGGAAGCGGGAAGAGACTCTGCAGACCATCCCCGTCGCCATCACGGCCTTCGACAGCGAGTCTCTGGAAACCAGGCAGATTGAGAATGTCTCGGACCTGCAGCTCAGCATTCCCAATATCAACTTCCGCAAGGACAACTTCTCCGGCTCGGGCAGCTTCCGCATCCGGGGCATTGGCAACGCGGCCGTGGCCGCCTCGGCAGACGCCTCCGCCGGCATCCATGTGAACACCGTGCCCATGCAGGGCGCGCGCATTTTCGAGACCGAGTTCTTCGATGTGGAGCGTCTGGAGGTGTTGCGCGGCCCCCAGAGCACCCTGTATGGCCGCAACTCCTCGGCGGGAATCATCAACATCATCACCCGCAAGCCCGATGGCGAGCTGGGCGGCTATGTCACCGCAGAGGGCAGCAACTACACCGGCGGGCGGCTGGAAGGCGCTGTGACCATTCCCTTCGGGCTGCTCGGAAGCTGGGCCGAAGGCCACGGCGTGCGCATCGCCGCCTACGCGCGCAGCCGCGATGGATTCATGAAGAATCTGGCGACCGGAAACGATGTGGACGACCGCGAGCTCTACGGCGGGCGCATCACCTTTGCCGGCGACATCAATGAGGACACCGACTACAGCCTGATGATCTCGTGGTTCGAAGAGGATGACAACCGCGCCCGCATCTCGAATCAGGGCTGCACCCGGGACACCAGTATGGACTTCCCCGGCGATACCAACAGCTTCCCCTTCACCATCGGCTGCTCGCCCAGCGCCAGCCTGGGCCGGGATGCGCCGGACTATTCCGCCACCCTCTCCCACCAGTTGGTCCGGCTGGCGAGCCTCGGAGCCGTGCCGGCCGCTACGCAACAATTTCTCATGGCGGGCCTCCCTATGGCACAGGCGCAGCAAATGGCGTTGCAGGCCTTTGGCTTCTACAACCCCTTCAATCCCGCGGGCGTGAATGCCTTTGCCGGCTTCCGTCGTCCGGAAGGCCAGCGCCAAGTGCGCGCCCACTTCGATCCGCATTACGAGGCGCAGGAATTCCTCGCCACCTTGGAGTTCAACCACCGCTTCGCCGATTACCAGATCTCCGTGGTGGGCGGCTACCGCAGTTCCGAGAGCAGCGACACCACCGACTACTTCTGGGCCGTGCCCACACAGGCTTTCAGCGGCCCGCGCATCGTCGGGAATCTTCCGACGGATGTGACCTGCCCCCCGTCCCCCGATGGCGGACCTCAGCGCTACTACGCTTTCCCGGACAGCGATCTGCTCCCCGGCGGCAGCAAGGCGGGCTGCTACGACCGGGATGTGCTGTTCGACTGGGCGCAGGCCCGCAGCCAGGTAGCCACCGGTGAAATTCGCCTCTCCTCGGATTTCGATGGCCCCTTCAACTACACCGTCGGCGCCTCCTACTTCAGCCTGCAAAACCGCACGCGCTACGGTGTCTGGGGCTCCTCGCTGGAAGAGTTCTGGCGCGCGACGAGCATTCCGAATCCTGCTCCCACTCCCATGAACCCCTTCGCCATCGAAATGGTTTCCGCTATGCAGGTATACCCCCAGCCGAGCCACTTCCTGAACACCGTGCAACCCTACAACCTGCGCGCTCTCGGCTTCTTCGGCGAAGGCTACCTCGATCTCACCGAGAACCTGCAATTTACCCTCGGCATTCGCCACATTACCGACCGCAAGACCAACCGCGGCCGCCAGAACTTCCTCAATGTGCCGCCGCCCGCGTGGACTTGGCAGAGGGCCAAGTGGAACGAGTGGATCGGCAGGGTGGGCCTGGATTGGCAGCTCAACAAAGATGTGCTGGTCTACGCCAACGTTGCCACCGGCTTCAAGGGAGGCGGCTTCAACCCGGGCCAGGCGGCGGAAACCGGCGTGACACTTTCCCCGACCTTTGAGCCCGAGGAGATCGTCTCCTACGAGATGGGCGCAAAGACCGCATGGCTCGGCGGGCGGCTCACAGCCAACCTCAGCGCTTTCTACTACGACTACCAGGACTACCAGATCTCCCAGATTCAGAACCGCACGGCGTTCAATCAGAATGTGGACGCCGAGGTGCTGGGCGCGGAGCTGGATGTGGTCTGGAATGTCATTCAGAACCTGCTGGTGAATTTCTCCGCCTCCTGGCTGAATACGGAAATCAAGGACTTCAGCTCCTTCGATCCCTCCGATCCCTCGGGCGGAGTTGAGGGCGCAGTCAACATCAAGAGCCCCGGCGCAGGCGGCGGAAATGTCGTGGTGCCGCCGGGGGTGAACCCGCTGGACTGCCTGCGCTTCTTCTACGCGCCGAACACTCCAGGCGTTGATGCGGTGGACGGAAGCTGCAGCTCTATTCCCGACGCTGTGAGGACAAACCCCTTGGCAAATGTTCCAACCACGCCCATCACTTCTGTCATTTGGACAACCGCTGCGGGTGCTCCGGGCCTGACCGATCAACAACGGGCCGCACTGCTCGCCGGGGCGAACACGGGCCTGATCAACGGCTACTCAAGGGTGCTCGACGGCAATTCCCTGCCCAATGCGCCGGAGATCACGCTGAGCCTCGGAGTTCAATACACCTACCCCGATCTCTACGGCGTGCATCTCACAGCCCGCGCCGATGCCTACTGGCAGGACAAAATGTTCTCCCGCATCCACAACCAGAAGCGCGATGAGATCGATTCCTGGGAGCAGGTGAACCTCTCCCTGGAGCTGCGCTATCTGCGCAACCCCATGTTTGAAGACATCAGCGTGACGCTCTGGGCGCAGAACCTCACCGACGACGACAGCATCACCGGCCATTACCTCACCGACGAAACCTCGGCCAACTTCACCAACTACTTCCTGCTCGACCCGCGCACCTACGGCATCACCATCCGCTACGCCTTCGGCGGAGACTACTGAGCCGATGCTGCGCCTGCTGATGCGCAGCCTGCGCGTGCTGCTGGTGGCTGCCGTCATCGTGGTGGCTGGGGTGGGAATGGCCGCGCGCTTCATGGACGGCCCCCTCGGCCTCTTCCCCGGCGGCGCGCTGCGCAAGGGGCCGCTGTTGCGGGAGCCGGTGGCAGATTGGACTTTCGCCAAAAATGTCGAGACGGCGGAGCTGCAGCTGGTGGAGCCCTTGCGCTCCCGCACCGTGTGGCTGGTGGTGAACGAGGGCGCGCTCTACATCCCCTGCGGCTTCCTCAATTGGCCGCTCTGGAAGCAGTGGCCCTACGAGGCCCTGGAAGACGGCCGGGCCGTGCTCCGCCTGCAGGGCAAGCGCTACGAGGTGCAGGCGCAGCGCGTGGAATCGGCCGATGAATACCAGACCATCATGCGCCTGGTCGCGCAGAAATACGCCCAGGGCCGCTCCATGGAAGCCGACAACCGCAGCGTCTGGTTCTTCCGCCTGGATCCCCGCCCCGGCGCACTGCCCCCGGCCCCGCCCGCAGAGCCCGTGGAAGAACCCGAAGCGGGCGTGGAAGCCGCTCCGATTGAGGAAGCCGAGGCCGCCTCCACCTGAGCGGATCAGTTGCCGAAGTCCCAGCCCTCTCCGCCGTGGTAGTGCTTGAGGATGTTCTTGGCGATCAAAATCTTGTGAACCTCGTCGGGGCCGTCGGCCAAACGCAAAGTGCGCGCGCCCTGATACATGCCCGCCAGCGGCAAATCGCCGGAGACTCCCGCCGCGCCCCACACCTGAATGGCGCGGTCCGCAACGCGGTGAAATGCCTGGGGCACAAAGACCTTGATGGCGGAGATGTCGGTGCGGGCGTCGCCGCCGCTGTCCATCTTCTCGGCGCAGTGGATGGTCATGAGCCGCGCGGCCTGAATATCTATGTAAGAATCGGCGATGAAGCCCTGCACGAACTGCTTCTCTTCGAGCAGCCCGCCGTGCACCTCGCGCTGCATGGCGCGCTGCAGCATCAAATCGTAGGCCCGCCACATTTGCCCAATGGAATTCATGCAGTGATAGACGCGGCCCGCGCCCAGGCGGTCCTGGGCCGCGCGGTGGCCGGAGCCGGTCTGCCCGAGCTGGTTGGCCAGCGGCACGCGCACATTCTCGTAGCGAATCTCGCAGTGGTCGCTGGGCCGCCCCCACACCGGAACGCCGCGCAAAAGCTTCACGCCGGGCGTGTCGGTGGGCACGATCATCTGCGTCATCTTGCCGTTCTGCTCCGCCGGGCCGGAGGGATCTTCAGTGCGGCACATGACGATCAGAAAATCCGCGCGCTTGCCGTTTGAGGTGAACCACTTGTGGCCGTCAATCACCCACTCATCGCCCTCGCGCCGGGCGGTGGTGCGGATGGAGCGCGGATCGGAGCCGGCGCGATCCGGCTCGGTCATGGAAAATCCCGATTGCAGTTTGCCCTCGGTGAGCGGGCGCAGCCACTTCTCCTTCTGCTCCTCGCTGCCATACTTGAGGAGAATCTTCTGGTTGCCGGAGTTGGGCGCCACCACGCCGAACAGCGCCGCCGCGCCGATGCTGTAGGCCAGCACCTCGTTCATATAGGCGTGCTCCAGAAAGCTGAGCCCGCAGCCGCCGTATTCCTCCGGCAAATGCGGCGCCCAGAGCCCCGCCCTCTTCACCCGCTCCTGGATTTGCGCGCGCAGTTCGCGCGCCCTGTTGCGGCGCGATTCATCCACAACGCCATCGGCGCGCAGCGCCCAGAGCGCGGCCTCGTTGGGGAGAATCTCCTCGTTCACAATCCGCGCCGTCTCTAGGCGAATCTGGTTGACGCGGTCGCCGAGGGTGGAGATGGGCTGCACATTCATGGGCATGAGGATGGCCTCTCCGCTTTGCCCGCTCATGGGGCTTGAATGGTCGGGCCGGCGAGATTTGAACTCGCGACCTCCTGAACCCCATTCAGGCGCGCTACCAGGCTGCGCTACGGCCCGACTGCGGGAGGGGATAGCACATTTTCCGGCTACGGGCCGGGCGCGGCGCTCACGCGAGAGTCTCGCGCAATTCGCACAGGGATTCGCGGATGCGGCGCAGGTCGCTGCGCGGCTCTCCGCCGAGGGCCGCGGCGGCCCGGCGGCCCGCGCCGAGCTCGCGCAAGCGCCGCTTTGCGCCGGCAATGGTGTAGCGCTCATTCCAGAGCAGCCGCCGAATCAGCAAAATGGCGTCAATGTCGCTGCGCCGGTAAAGGCGCTGATTCGAGCGCGTCTTCCGCGGCAGCAGGCTGTGAAACTCGTTCTCCCAGTAGCGCAGCACATAGGGCTTCACGCCGGTGATGCGGCTCACCTCGCCAATGCGGTAATAGCGCTTGCCGTCCGTCCGTTGCGCCATCCGCACTCCTCAGGAGGAAGGCTTCCGGGGCAGCTTCACCGGCGCCTCGTTCAAAATGGCCTTCAGCACATTCGAGGGCTTGAAGGTGAGCACGCGGCGCGCGCCAATTACGATGGACGCGCCGGTCTGCGGGTTGCGCCCCCGGCGCGGCGCCTTTTCGCGCACCACGAAGTTGCCGAAGCTCGCAATCTTCACCTTCTCGCCGTTGGCCAGGCGCTGCTTGATGGCATCGAAGATGTGCTCCACCAATTCCGCCGATTCCTTCTTGGAAAACCCCACCTGCTCGTAGAGCTGCACCACCAGATCCGCCTTGGTCACGGCGTTTCCCCCCCGCGCAATTCTGCGCCAAACTGCTCTTGCAAGCGCCGCAGCACCCGCCCGGTGGCGGCTGCGACTTCGGATTCGTGAAGGGTGCGGTCCGCCCGCTGAAACAGCAAGCGGAAGCCAAGGCCCAGCTTGCCCGCGGGCACGCCGCGCCCCTGGTAGCGGTCGAATATCGCCACATCGGCCAGTGAGTCCCCGCCCGCCTCGCGGATGGCCCGGGCGACCTCTCCCGCCGGGGTTTCGCAATCGAGCAGCAGCGCCAAATCGCGCTGCACCCGGGGATGCCGCGGCACGGCGCGGTAGCGGGGCGGCGCGGGTTGCGCGGTATCGAGGGCGTCCACATCCAGGGTCAGCAGCGCCAGCCCGCGCTCTATCTCGAAATGCGCGGCGGTTTCGGGGTGCAGCTCGCCCAGCGCGGCCACCCGCTGCCCCCGCACCGTGAACTCGCCCGCCGCGCCGGGGTGCAGGAAAGGCGGTGTCTCCCCCTCCGCGCAGGCGCGAAAGCGCGCGGGCAAATGAAGCTCGGCCAGCAGGCGCTCGGCCACCCCCTTCAACTGGAAGAAGGGCGGCGCGGCGGAATCCCACAGGTTGTCCTCCGCCCCGCCGTTTGCAATCAGCGCCACCGCTTCGAGGGGCTCCGCGGGCAAGCCGCCTTCGCCCGGCGATGCCGCGCGGTGGACGCGGGAAATCTCGAAGCAGCGCAGCGGCCCGGCCTGCCGGTTCCAATTCAGCCGCGCCACGCGCAGCAGCGAGCCTACCAGCTGGCCGCGCAAAAAAGGACGCTCGGCATGGATGGGATTGCGCAGGCGCGGCAGGCGGCGGCGCGGATCTTCCGCGCTCAGGCGCAGGCTGCCGGCTTCGGATTCGGCGCTCCACGGCGGCGTCATTACCTCGCTGAGTCCGGCGGCGGCCAGGCCGCTGCGCAGCCGCTCCCGGGTTTCGCGGCGCGGCGGCAGGGTAATTCCCGCGGCTTCGCATGGCGGCAGGGTCTCGGGAATCTCGTCGTAGCCGTGAATGCGCGCCACTTCTTCGGCCAGGTCTTCCCAAATGTGCAGGTCGTTGCGCCAGGGCGGCGGCGTGCAATGCAACAAGCCCTCCCCGTCCGCACGGCACTTCACATCCACCCGCTCGAGCAGTTCCCGGATTTCGCCCGGAGAAAGCGCCGTGCCGAGCAGATGATTCACCCGCCCGGGGCCGAGGCGGATTTCGCCGGCCTCCGGCGCAGCCTGGCCGCGCGCCTCTGCCACGCCGGGGCACACGCGGCCGCCCGCCAGTTCGGCCAACAGCTTTGCCGCGCGATTCAGCGCGCGCAGTTGGCCGCCGGGATCAACGCCCCGCTCGAAGCGATAGCTGGCGTCGCTCTGCATTCCCAGCCGCTTTGCGGTGCGCCGCACGCTGGCCGCGGAGAAGTGCGCGCTCTCGAGCAGCACATGGCGCGTCTCGGCGCGCACCTCGCTGCGAGCGCCGCCCATCACCCCGGCAATGGCCAGTGCGCCCTCCGCATCGGCAATCACCAGGTCAGAACTGCAAAGCTCGCGCTGCTGCCCGTCGAGGGTCTGCAGCGATTCGCCCTGCGCCGCCCGCCGCACCTGCACGCCGCCGCGCAGGCAGTCGAGATCAAAGGCGTGCAGAGGCTGGCCGAATTCCAGCATGACGAAGTTGGTCACATCCACCACATTGCTCTGCGGGCGAATGCCCGCCGCGGTGAGCCGGCCGGCCAGCCAGTCCGGCGAGGGGCCCACCGCCACATCCCGCACCACCCGGGCCGCATAGCAGTGGCAGTTCTGCGCATCGGCAATGGCGATTTCGGGGCCGCCCCCAGGCTTGCCGCTCTCCTTCACCTCGCAATCCGGCTCGCGCAGCGCGCCGCCGAAGTTCGCGCACACCTCCCGGGCAATGCCCAGCATGGAGAGCCAATCCCCCCGGTTCGGCGTGATCTCGAGATCGAGCACGCTGCCGCCCAGCGCCGCGCGCAACGGCGCGCCGGGCGCAAGCGCCGGGCCGTCTTCCAGCACCAGAATGCCGTCGTGATCCTCGCCAATGCCGAGTTCGGCGGCGGAGCAGATCATGCCATTCGATTCCACGCCGCGAATCTTCGCCCGCTTGATGCGCTGGCCGCCGGGCAGCACGCTGCCCTGGGGCGCCACCGCCACCCACTGCCCCACCGCCACATTCGGCGCGCCGCAGATAATGGAGAGCGCTTCCCCCCCGGCATCCACAGCGCAGAGCGAGAGCTTGTCCGCATTGGGGTGCTTTTCGCAGGAAAGCACCCGCCCTACCAAAAGCCCCGCGAAATCCGGCCCGCTCTCCAGCACCTCCTCAATCTCAAGCCCCGCCGAAGTGAGCTTCCGCACCAGCAAATCCCGGGGCGGCAGGTCAATCCACTCGGCCAGCCAGTCCAGCGGCACGCGCATCAGAACTGCTCCACCACACGCAGATCGCCCTCGAAGAGCAACTGAATGTTGGGAATGCCGAAGCGAATCATCGCCGCGCGGTCCAGCGCCATGCCGAAGGCGAAACCCTGCTGCGCCTCGGGGTCCAGGCCGCAGTTGCGCAGCACATTCGGGTGAATCATTCCGCAGCCGCCCCACTCGAGCCAGCCGTCCTCCCAGGAGACATCCATTTCGGCGGAGGGCTCGGTGAAGGGAAAATAATGCGCCCGGAAGCGCAGCTTCGCCTCCGCGCCGAAGAGGTGGCGCGCAAAGGCGTGCAGCGTCCCCTTGAGATCGCCGAAGCTCACATCCGGCCCCACGCAGAAGCCTTCGATCTGGTGGAACATCGGATAGTGGGTGGGGTCCAGATCGTGGCGGAAGACGCGGCCCGTTACGATGAATCGAAAGGGCGGCTCGCGGCCGCACATGGCGCGAATCTGCACTGGCGATGTGTGGGTGCGCAACAGATGGCCGTCTTCCAGAAAGAAGGTGTCCTGCAGATCGCGGGCGGGATGGTCCTCCGGGAAGTTGAGCGCGCCGAAGTTGTTCCAGTCGGTCTCCACCTCGGGGCCGTCTTCAATGGAGTAGCCCAAGGTTTGGAAGAAGCTGCACATATCGCGCTCGACCTGGCTCACCGGGTGCAGGTGGCCGCGCGGCGCTGCTGCGCCGGGCAGGGTCACATCCAGGCGCTGCTGCGACAGCGCGCGGCTCTGCCCCTCGGCCTGCAGCGCGCTGCGGCGCTCCCGGGCCAGCGCCTCAATGCGGTCGCGCACGCGGTTGGCGGCCTGCCCCGCCGCGGCGCGCTCCGTTGCCGTGAGTTCGCGCAAACCGCGCAGCACCCGGGTAAGGCTGCCCTGCTTGCCGAGAAAGCGCGCGCGCAGTTCGGCCAGCGCCTGCACCGAAGAGGCGCTGGCGAGGGCCGCTTCGGCCTCGCGCAGAATCGCCGAGAGCTGCGGGGCCGGGGCCGGGGCCATCTCCCGGCTATCCCGCGTTGGCCTTTGCCAGATCGGCCAGCGCGGCGAAGGCCGCGGGATCGGAGACGGCGAGGTCTGCCAGGTTCTTGCGGTCCACCTGGACGCCGGCCTGCGTGAGCCCATGCACGAAGCTGCTGTAGCTCAGGCCGTGCGCCCGCGCCGCGGCGTTGACCCGCGCAATCCAGAGCGCGCGAAACTGCCGCTTGCGCTGCTTGCGGTCGCGGTAGGCGTAGCGCCAGCCCTTCTCGACCGCCTCGCGGGCCGTCTTCAGCAGCCGATGGCGCGCGCCCTGGTAACCCTTGGCGCGGCGCAAAATGCGCTTGTGTCGTCGGTGGGCGGTGACTCCGCGCTTCACCCGGGGCATTGGCAATTCCTCCCTGCCGGTTCCGCCTACGCCTAAAGGTAGGGGACCATCTGCTCGACGCGCTTGCGGTCGGCCTTTTTGAGTTCGCCGGAAACGCGAAGCTGCCGCTTCCGCTTGCTCGACATCTTGGTGAGAATGTGGCGCTTGTTCTGCTTCTGAAAGCGGATCTTGCCCGACCCGCTCTTGCGGAAGCGCTTGGCCGCTCCCCGATGCGTCTTCATCTTCGGCATGTCACTCCCCTGCGGGCGGCGTCTCTTCGGATTCGCCGGTGGTCTCTGCCGCGGACTTCGCCTCGGCGCGCTTGGCGGCCAGGGCGGCGTCGCGGTTCGGCACCAGCACCATCGAGAGAAAGCGCCCGGTCATCTGCGGTTCGTTCTCCACGGTGACGAGCTCGCCCAGCAGTTCCCGCACCCGTTCGAGCTTGGCGTAGCCGTTCTTGCGGTGCGCCAGCTCGCGGCCCCGGAACATCACCGTCACCTTCACCTTGTCCCCGTCAATCAAGAAGCGGCGCGCGTTGCGCAGCTTGAAGTGCAGGTCGTGGTCGTCCGTGTGGGGACGCATTTTGACCTCCTTCATCACCGCCGCGCGGCCCTTGCCCTTTGCCTTGGTCGCCGCCGCCTTCTTCTTCTGCTCATACTTGTAGCGGCCGTAGTCCATGATGCGGCACACCGGCGGGCGGGCGGCGGGCGCCACTTCCACCAGATCGTAGCCCGAATCCGCGGCCAGCGCCCGGGCCTCGTCGGCGCTCATCACGCCGAGCTGCTCGCCGCCGAGGCCGATCAGCCGCACCTCCTGCGCCCGCACGCGCTCGTTGACGCGGGTGCTGCCGCGCTCTGCCGTCCCGTCCTTCATGCTTCCCTCCGGGCCACGCGCCCGGCCAGATCGGCGGCGAAATCCGCCAGCGGCAGGGCGCCGTCCCCGCGCCCGGCCCCGCGGCGCCAGCGGGGCGAGACGCTGCCCTGCTGCTGCTCCCGGTCTCCCAGCACCGCCATGACGGGAATTTTCTGCAGTTCGGCCTCGCGGATCTTGTAGTTCAGCTTTTCGGCGCGGCTGTCCACAAAGCTGCGCAGGCCGCGCTCGGAGAGCGCCTCCCGCACCTGCCCGGCAAAGTCATGGTGGCGGTCCGCAATGGGCAGAATGGCGATTTGCTGCGGCGCAAGCCACAGCGGGAAATCGCCGGCGGTGTGCTCGATGAGCAGGCCCACGAAGCGCTCGAAAGAGCCGAAGGGCGCGCGGTGAATCATCACCGGGCGATGGGGCATGCCGTCTGCGCCGGTGTATTCGAGGCCGAAGCGCTCCGGCAGCACATAGTCGAGCTGCGCGGTGCCGAGCTGCCATTCTCTGCCGATGGCGTCGGTCACCAGAAAATCCACCTTGGGGCCGTAGAAGGCGGCCTCGCCCTCTTCACGCACATAAGAGAGGCCGAGGCCCTCCAGCACCCGCGCCAGGGTGGATTCCGCCTCGGCCCAGCGCGCGGGGTCGCCGGCGAATTTGCCGCTCTGGGGATCGCGCACCGAGAGACAAATGCGCACCTTCTCAAAGCCGAAAGCGCCCAGCGCAAACTGCACCAGCGAGAGCACCGCGCGGAATTCTCCCTCCACCTGCTCCTGGCTGCAGAAGATGTGGGCGTCATCCACCGTGAAGCCGCGCACCCGGGCCAGGCCGCCCAGTTCGCCGGACTTTTCGTAGCGGTAGCAGGCGCCAAACTCGGCGAGGCGCAGCGGCAGATCCCGGTAGCTGCGCTTTTCGTGGGCGTAGATTTGGATGTGGTGCGGGCAGTTCATGGGCCGCAGCAGGTATTCCTCGTCCTCGTCCACGCGAATGGGCGGAAATTGCGAATCCGCATAAAAGGGGTAGTGGCCGCTGGTGCGGTAGAGATCCACCTTGCCGATGTGCGGGGTAATGACGGGCTGGTAGCCCCGGCGCAGCAGTTGCTCTTCCAGAAAATCCGCCAGCACCCGGCGCAGGGTGGCGCCTTTGGGCAGCCACAGGGGCAGCCCCGGCCCCACGCGCTCCGGCTCGATGCAGAACAGGCCCAGCCGCCTGCCCAGCAGGCGGTGGTCGCGCTCCCGCGCCTCTTCCTGCTGCTGCAGGTGCCGGTCGAGCTCTTCCTGCGTGGCGAAGGCGGTGCCGTAAATGCGCTGCAGCATCGGCGCGCTCTCATCGCCCTTCCAGTAGGCGCCGGCGGCGCGGCTGAGCTTGAAAGCGCCAATTTGCCCCGCGTGCTGCACATGCGGGCCGCGGCACAAATCCACGAAATCGCCGTGGCGGAACAGCGTGATTTCCTCGCCCTCGGGAATGTCCTCAATGCGCGAGAGCTTCAGCTCCTCGCCGAGCCCGCCGAACAACTCCCGCGCGCCCTGGCGGGTGGTCACCTCGCGCTCGAAGCCGGGGCGCTCCGCGCGGATGCGCTCCATCTCTTTCTCAATGCGCTCCAGATCGGCGGGGGTGAAGGGCTGCGCCACCTTGAAGTCATACTGGAACTTCTCGCTGTGATCGCTGCGCCCCACATCCACCTGCGCCTCGGGATAGAGCCGCTTGACGGCGGAGGCCAGCAGGTGCTCGGCAGAGTGGCGGATCACCTCGCCGGCCTGGGGATCCCGCGCGGTGACGATTTCGAGGCTGCAGCTGGCGTGAAGCGGCGTGCGCAGGTCCAAAAGCGCGCCGTCCACCCGTGCGGCCAGGGCCGCCCGGGCCAGCCCTGCGCCGATTTGCCGGGCCAGCGAGAGCGGCGTGGCGCCGGAGGGCGCTGAGAGACTTCGGCCGTCGGGAAGCCCGACTTCGAGCGCACTCATGTGCGGGAGAATTCGCTGAGGCTCATTGCGGGGTTTGGGGCCCTCTCCGAGGTGGCTGAAATCTGGTAGGCACGGGCGGACTCGAACCGCCGACCTCCGCCGTGTCAAGGCGGCGCTCTGACCGGACTGAGCTACGTGCCTCGATTGCGGGGCGCGGCGCGGGCCGACGCATCCGCAGCGGAAGGGCCTTCATATCGAGTCGCCCCCGATGTGTCAATCCGGGCGGCCGGGGGCCGGGGGGCGCAGCTCGGCCACCGGGCGGCCAAACATGGCCTCGATTTCGGCCTGCAGGTCGCCGCTGGGCCGCACCGGGCAGCCGTCCAGGGCCAGCAGCGTCTCGCTTTCGCCGGGCACCCGCAGGTGCAGCAGGACGGGGCTGCCGCCCTTGTGGCGGCGCAGCAGGCCGCGCAGGGCCAGCAGCCGCTCCCGCCCCGCCTCGCCGGCCTGCAGGGCGATGTGGAGCTCGACCGCCGGGGTGAAGCGCTCTTCGGCGCGCTCCAGGTCGGCGACGCGGCTCGCCAGAATGCGCGGCGGTTCGCTGTTTTCGAGCTTGCCGGCCACCACCACCGGCAGCGCGGGGCGGTCGCGCTCCGTCGCCCCGGCCAGGGCGCGGCGCAGCAGGTCGCGGTTGGCCGTGTAGGCATCGGCGAAGAACACGGCCTCGAAGCTGCCCTCCAGGTCTTCCAGCGTGCAAAAGGCCATGATCTGGCCGCGCTTGGTCTGCTTTTCGCGCAGCTTGGTCACCATGCCGCCGGCGTGCACCTCCTGCCCCTCGCGCCCGGCGGTCTCCGCCGAAGTCACATCGGCGCAGCGGCGCAGTTGCGGGGCGAAGGCCTCCAGCGGATGACCGGTGACATAGAAGCCCAGCACCTCGCGCTCGTTGGCGAGGCGCTCGCTCTCGCTCCAGGGCTCGGCCTCGCGGATGCCGGGGGCGCCCCCCGATTCGCCGGGGTCGCCGCCGAACAGGTTGTCCTGCCCCACCTCGCGGTCGCGCTGCACCAATGCGCCGCGCTCCAGAGCCGAATCCAGCGACTCCCAGAGCGCGGCGCGGTTTGCGTGCAGGCGGTCAAAAGCGCCGCACTTCACCAGGCTCTCCACCACGCGGCGGTTCACCCGGCGCGCATCCACGCGCTCGGTGAAATCGAAGAGGCTGCTGAAGGGGCCACCCTGCCCGCGCACCTCGATGATGGATTCAATGGCGCCCTCGCCCACATTCTTCACGCCGGCCAGGCCGAAGCGAATGCCCTCGGCCACCGGCGTGAAGTCGCGCGCGCTCTCATTCACATCCGGCGGCAGCACCTCGATCTTGCGCTCGCGGGCGTGCGCAATGTGGCGCGAGAGCTTGTTCTGGGAGCCCGCCTCCACAGAGAGCAGCGCCGCCAGAAACTCGCGCGGATGATTCGCCTTCAAATAGGCGGTCTGGTAGGTGAGGAAGGCGTAGGCGGTGGAGTGCGACTTCGCAAACCCGTAGCCCGCGAAAACGGTGATCAGGTCGAAGAGCTTGCGGGCTTTGGCCTTCGACACGCCGTTCGCCGCGCAGCCCGAGACGAAGCGCTCGCGCTGCTTCGCCATTTCCTTCGCTTCCTTCTTGCCCATGGCGCGGCGCAGCAGGTCCGCTTCGCTGAGGCTGTAGCCGGCCAGGCGGTTGGCAATCTGCAGCACCTGGTCCTGATAGACGATCACCCCCAGCGTCTCGGAGAGAATCTCCTCCAGCTCGGGGGTGAGATACTCGACCCGGGTGCGCCCGTGCCGGCGCGAGACGAAGTCTTCCACCATGCCCGAACCCAGCGGGCCGGGGCGGTAGAGGGCGATGAGCGGGATGATTTCCTCGAAGCGGCGGGGCTTGAAGCGCATCACCAGTTCGGTCATGCCCTGCGATTCCATCTGGAAGACGCCCTCGGTGTCGCCGCGGCTCAGCAGCTCGTAGGTGCGTTCGTCGTCCAGGGGAATGCGCTCGGCGCTGAAATCGGGGTAGCCCGCGGCGTGAATGTGCTTTTCGGCGTCGGCCAGCACCGTGAGGTTGCGCAGGCCCAGGAAGTCGAACTTGACCAAACCGATGCGGTCCACGCCGCTGCCGTCGAATTGCGTCAGCACATCGCCGGTGCGCGGATCGCGGTAGAGGGGAACCTGCTGAATCAGCGGCTCCTTGCCGATGACGACGCCGGCGGCGTGGGTGGAGGCGTGGCGCGTCAGACCCTCGAGCTTGCGCGCCGTCTGCACCAGCCGCCCCACCTGGGGATCCTTCTCGCTGCGCTCGCGCAGTTCCTCGCTCTGCTGCAGCGCCTGCTCCAGGGTGATGCCGAGGGTTTCGGGCACCAGTTTTGCAATGCGGTCCACTTCGCCGTAGGGCATGCCGAAGGCGCGGCCCACATCGCGGATGGCGGCGCGGGCCTGCAGCGTGCCGAAGGTGATGATCTGCGCGACGCGGCGGTGCTCATCGCCCTCTTCTTGCCCGTCATACTTCTCCGACACATAGCGAATCACCTCATCGCGCCCGCGCACGCAGAAATCCACATCAATGTCGGGAATGCTGACGCGCTCAGGGTTCAGAAAGCGCTCGAAGATAATGTTGTATTCGAGGGGATCCACCCCGGTAATGCCCAGACTCCAGGCCACCAGGCTGCCGGCGGAAGAGCCGCGCCCAGGGCCCACCGGAATGCCGCGCCGCTTCGCAAAGCCCACGAAGTCGGCCACAATCAGGAAGTAGCCCGCAAAGCCCGTGCGGTGAATCACGCCGAGCTCGTGCTGCAGGCGCTCGGCATAGGCGGTGCGGGAGGCGTTGAAGGGCTCATCCGGCGCCATGCCGAGGCGCTGGCGCAGTCCCGTCCAGGAATCGCGCTCCAGCACCTGCTCGCGGCTCATGCCCGCGGGCACCTGGAATTCGGGCATATGATACTTGCGCGGCGGCAGCTCGAAATCGCAGCGCTCGGCAATTTCCATCGAGTTGTGCACCGCGCCGGGATGGTCGTGGAACAGTTCCAGCATTTCCTCGCCGCTCTTCACAAAGAAGCCCTGGCCGTCGAAGCGGAAGCGGTTCGGATTCTGAATATTGCTGGCGGTGCCGATGCAGAGCAGCGCGTCGTGGTGGTCGTGGTCATCCGCCTCCAGATAGTGCGCATCGTTGGTGGCGAGCAGCGGCAGGCCCAGGTCGCTGGACATCTTCAGCAGCTCTGCATTCACCTGGTCCTGGGCGGGAATGCCGTGGCGCTGCAGCTCCAGGTAGTAGCGCCCGTCGAAGATGCGGGAGAACTCTTCCGCCAGCCGCCAGGCCTCGTCCTGCGCGCCGCCCAGAATTTTGCGGCAGACCAGCGAAGAGAGACAGCCGGAGGTGGTGATCAGCCCCTCGCTGTGCTCGCGCAGCAGGTCCATATCAATGCGCGGCTTGTAGTAAAAGCCCTCCAGAAAGCCCTTGGAGATCAAAAAGATCAGGTTGCGGTAGCCGGTCTCGTTCATCGCCAGCAGCAGTTGGTGACTGATGGCGTCATGCCCCGAGCTCTCGCGCTCGCGGCGCTCCTTGTCGAAGCGCGAGCCCGCGGCAATGTATGCCTCGCAGCCGAGGATGGGGCGCACGCCGTTGGCCCGCGCCTTGTCGTGAAACTCCACCGCCCCGAACAAATTGCCGTGGTCGGTCATCGCCACGGATTCCTGCCCCAACGCCTTCACCCGCTCAAACAGCGGGTTGTGCTTGATGGCGCCGTCGAGCAGCGAGTATTGCGTGTGCAGGTGCAGATGCGTGAAGGGGACTTTCGCCACGGTTTCTCCGTTTCTCCACTTGCCCCTATTCCCACTCGATGGTGGCGGGGGGCTTGGAGGTGATGTCGTAAACCACGCGGTTCACGCCGGGCACCTCGTTGGTGATGCGGCTCGATACGAGCTCGAGCAGGTCGGCGGGCAGTCTGGACCAATCCGCGGTCATGGCATCCACCGATTGGACGCAGCGCAATGCCACGCAGCTCTCGTAGCTGCGCGCGTCGCCCATTACGCCCACGCTACCCACGGGCAGCAGCACGGCGAATGCCTGCCAGATTTCGGCGTAGAGTCCGGCCCGGCGCAGCTCTTCAATCAAAATGGCGTCTGCGCCGCGCAGCATTTCGAGGCGCTCGGCCGTCACCTCGCCCAGCACGCGCACCGCCAGGCCCGGCCCAGGAAAAGGATGGCGCGAGACAATCGCCTCGGGAACGCCGAGCAGCCGTCCCGCGGCCCGCACCTCGTCCTTGAAGAGCTCGCGCAGCGGCTCCACCAGCGCAAGGCGCATGCGCTCGGGCAGCCCGCCCACATTGTGGTGCGTCTTGATGGTGGCCGAGGGGCCGCGCACCGGAATGCTCTCGATCACATCGGGGTAGAGCGTGCCCTGCACCAGAAAATCTGCGCCGCCAGCCCCCCCGATCTGCTGCGCCTGCTCTTCGAAAATCTCGATGAACAGGTGGCCGATGATGCGGCGCTTCTGCTCCGGATCCACGACGCCGCGCAGCGCCTGCAAAAAGCGCTCTGCCGCATCTACCGTGTGCAGCGGAATGCCGAGATGTTCGCCAAAGGCGCGCTGCACCTCGGCGCGCTCTCCCGCGCGCAGCAACCCGTTGTCGACGAAGATGCAGTGCAGCCGCTCGCCCATGGCGCGGTGCACCAGCGCCGCGGCCACCGAGGAATCCACCCCGCCAGAAAGCCCGCACACCGCCCTGCCCTCGCCCACCTGTTCGCGCACCTTCTCCACCGCCTCGGCGACAAAGGCCTCAACCGTCCAGTCGCCCTCACAGCCGCAAATTTCGCGGGCGAAGTTGCGCAAAATTTGCGCGCCGCCCTCGCTGTGCGCCACCTCGGGGTGAAACTGCAGCCCCAACAGCGGGCGCTCCCGGTGGGCAATGGCCGCAAACTCCGCCGCCCCCTCGTTGGTTGCGGTCTTGGCCCCGGTGGAATGGCCGATGGCCTCAAAATCCTTCGGCAGGCGCAGCACGCGGTCGCCGTGACTCATCCACACGCTGAGCTTTGCGCTCCCGCCCACCCCGGCAAAGAGCGGGTGCGCCCCCACCGCCTCGAACTGCGCGCGGCCATACTCGTGCCGCGCCGCGCGCTCCACCTGCCCGCCCAGCTGATGGGCCATGAGCTGCAGCCCGTAGCAGACGCCCAGCACCGGCACGCCCAGCTCGAAGAGCGCCGCATCTGCCTGCGGCGCGCCGGCGTCCAGCACGCTGGCCGGCCCCCCCGAGAGCACCAGCCCCGCCGCGCCCAGCGCGCGCGCCTCCCGCGCCGTCAGTGTGGGCGGGTGAATCTCGCAATAGACCCGCTGCTCGCGGATGCGCCGGGCGATGAGCTGCGTGTATTGCGAGCCGAAATCCAGAATGAGAATTCGGCTGCGCTGTGCTGCGCGCGTCAAAGCTGTTCCGATGTGGCTGTGCGGCCGCTGGAGGGGCAACCGCATCCGCCGCAAAAACGGCGTAAACCGGTGGGGGATGATTCAGTGTGATCCGTCGAGGCGGTAGTTGGGGGCCTCCTGGGTGACGATGACATCGTGCACATGGCTCTCCTGCAGCCCCGCGCCGGAGATTCGCACAAAGCGCGCCTTTTCGCGCAGCTCGCCGAAATCGCGCGCGCCGCAGTATCCCATGCCCGAGCGCAGCCCGCCCAGCAGTTGATGGATGGAGCCGCCCAGCGCGCCCCGGTAGGGCACGCGGCCCTCGATGCCCTCGGGCACCAGCTTGGCGGAATCCTCCACATGGGACTGGAAGTAGCGGTCGCGGCTGCCCTGGGTCATGGCGCCCAGCGAGCCCATGCCGCGATAGACCTTGTAGGAGCGGCCCTGGTAGAGCACCACTTCGCCAGGCGCTTCATCGGTGCCGGCGAAGAGCGAGCCGATCATCACGCTGCGCGCGCCGCCGGCCAGCGCCTTCACCACATCGCCGGAGAACTTGACGCCGCCATCGGCGATGGCGGGCACCCCCGCGCGCTGCGCGGTCTGCGCCACATCCATCACCGCGGTGAGCTGCGGAACGCCCACCCCGGCCACAATGCGCGTGGTGCAAATGGAGCCGGGGCCGACGCCCACCTTCACCCCCGACACCCCCGCCTTGATCAGCGCCTCTGCGCCCTCTGCCGTCGCCACATTGCCGCCCACCAGCGGCAGCTCGGGAAAGCAGCGGTGCAGCTCGGCGATGGTGTCGAGCACGCCCCGGCTATGGCCGTGGGCCGTATCCACCACCACCACATCCACGCCTGCGCCGGTGAGCGCCTGCACCCGCGCCAGGGCGTCGCCCCCCGCCCCCACCGCCGCGCCGCAGCGCAACCGGCCCGCAGAGTCTTTGGTGGCGCCGGGGTAGCGCTCGCTCTTCTCAATATCCTTGATGGTAATGAGGCCGCGCAGCATGCCCTCGCCATCCACCACCAGCAGCTTCTCAATGCGGTGCTTGTGCAAAAGCTCCTTCGCGCGCTCCATGGTGGTGCCCGGCGGCACCGTCACCAGCCCCTCGCTGGTCATCACCGTCGAGATCGCCTGGCCCGCATCTTTCACGAAGCGCAGGTCGCGGTTGGTGAGAATGCCCACCGCCCGGCCCTCCCGGGTAATGGGCACCCCCGAGATGCGGTAGCGCGCCATCACATCCAGGGCGTCCTGAATGCGCTGCTCCGGCGCCATGGTGATGGGATCCACGATCATCCCCGACTCGGAGCGCTTGACCTTGTCCACCTCTGCCGCCTGGGCCTCAATGGAAAGGTTGCGGTGCACGATGCCGAGGCCCCCGTGCTGCGCCATGCAAACCGCCGTGGCGTGCTCGGTCACCGTGTCCATGGCGGCGGAGACCAGCGGCATGCGCAGCGGAATCTCCGCGGTGAAGTGCGTGGCGAGATCAATGTCGCGGGGCAGCACCTCGGAGGCGCCGGGCACGAGCAGGACGTCGTCGAAGGTCAGCCCCTCGCGGACGCGGTTCTCGTTCATTGCGGCGCTCCAGAGCCGGCTCGGGCCGCGCCCGCCGGTTGCGGGGGCAGCGTAATGGCGCGCTGCGCCGGGGTCAATGCCCCGCGCCAGTCCTCCGGCGCGCCCGGCACAATGCGCAGCCCGGCGGGCTCCGGCAGCACGCCGATCAGCGAGTGGGGCGTCGCCTCGGCAATGCGCAGCGGCAACAAATCGCCCGGCGCGGGGGGCGGATGCGGCGCGGCGAAGTTCACCACGCGGTGATAGGGATCGCGGCCGCGCAGTTGCCGGGAGCGCCCCGGCGCGCCAGCCCGGGCGCTGGCGCCCTCCACCAGCACCTCGGTGTCCTGCCCCACCCGGCTCCTGTGAGCGGCCAGGGTCAGGCTGCGCAGCAATTCCTGCAGCTCGGCCAAACGCGCCTGGGCCTCCTGCGGCGCCACCGGCTCGCCAAAGCCCGCCGCGGCCGCGGCGGTGCCGGGCCGGGGAGAGAACTTGAAGGAGTAGCCGTCGGTGAAACCCGCCTCGCGCACCACGGCCAGGGTGGCCTGGAAATCGGCGCGGGTCTCGCCGGGGAAACCCACGATCAGGTCTGTGGTCAGCGCGAGATCCGGCCGCGCGGCCCGCAGACGCCGCACCAGGGCGAGGAACTCCCGGGCCGTGTAGCGGCGGCGCATGGCCCGCAGCACGCGGTCAGAGCCGCTCTGCAGCGGCAGATGCACATGGGGGCAGAGGGCGGGCAGCTCGGCGTGGGCGCGAATCAGCCCCTCGTCGAAAAAGAGCGGATGCGGGCTGGTGTAGCGGAGGCGCGCCAGGCCGGGAATTTTCGCCAGCGCCCGCAGCAGCTCGGCAAAGGGCATTTCGCCCCCGGCCCGCGCCCGCCGCCAGGCGTGGCGGCCATAGGCGTTCACCGTCTGCCCCAGCAGCGTCACCTCGCGGACGCCCCGGGCGGCCAGTCCGCGGGCCTCGTCCAGCACCGCCCCGGCGGGGCGGCTGATCTCCCGGCCCCTGGTGCGGGGGACAATGCAGAAGCTGCAGAACATGTCGCAGCCTTCCATGACCGTGAGCCAGGCGCGGCCCGGCGTGCTGCCGGCGAAATCCGCATGCGGGGCGGGCAGATCGAAGCGCGCGGGGGAGCGGCTCTCGCGGATGCGGGCCTGCCGCCGCCCGGCCCGGGCCGCCTCGAGCATGGCCGGGACCAGGCGCAGGTTGTGGGTGCCGAAGACGAAATCCAGGTGCGGGAAGCGGCGCAGCAATGCGTCGCCCTGCTGCTGCGCCACGCAGCCGCCCACGCCGAGAATGCGCTCTGCCCCGGCCTTCCAGCCCCGCAGCGCGCCGAGATCGCCGTAGAGCTTCTGCTCGGCCTTGTCGCGGATCGAGCAGGTGTTGATCAGCAGCAGGTCGGCCTCCGCCTCCTCTGCCGCCTCCCGGTAGCCCGCGTGATGGAGCAGGTTGGCCACCTTCTCCGAATCGTGCAGGTTCATCTGGCACCCGTAGGTGCGGATCCGATAGCGCCGCGCCACGGCCCGCAGACTACCCCAGCGCGGAGAAACCGCCAACCGCAACGCGCCCGGTGAAAATTTATCTTATGTTTCACATATGAAATATCCAATAAATATATGATATATAACCGTAAAAATAAATATGAAAAATATTGCAAAAGCCGTTTGACAAATCCGGCAAAATGCTGCAAGATGCTCCCCAACACAGCAGTTCTGTGGAGTGGCGGTGGATGTGGCCATTTCCTCACCGAAATGTCCAACCTCTCACCCCCCATCATCCATCCACCGCCCTCCGCCCTCCACGAAGCCCCGCCGGCCGCCCCGGCGGGGCTTCCGTTTGCACCTCCGCCCACCCTGCCCTGCCCCGCCCTTTGTCTGGCCCGTTGGCCCATTGGCCCGTCTGGCCCGGAGGGGGCGGGCTCGCTTAGACTGCGCGGCGTGGCCGAACCTCCCGCCATGCCGGCCCGCGCCCTGTGGGCGCCCCTGCTGCTCAGCGCCCTGGCCGAAGACCTGGGCGGGGGCGACCGCACCGCCGCGGCGGTGCTGCCCGCCGGGCTGCAGCTCTCGGCCCGCGTAGAGGCGCGGCAAGAGCTGGTGGTCTGCGGCCTCTGCGTAGCGCAGGCGGCCTTCGAGGCGCTGGACCCCGCGGTGGATTTCGAGGCGCTGCACCGGGATGGCGAGCTGGTTGCCGCAGGCGCGCTGCTGGCGCGGGTGCGGGGGCCGGCGCACGGCGTGCTGGCGGCAGAGCGGACGGCCCTGAACTTCCTGGCGCGGCTCTGCGGCGTAGCCACCCTCACCCGGCGCTTCGTGCAGGCCGTGGCAGGCACCGGCGCGGCCATTGTGGATACGCGCAAGACGCTGCCGGGCTGGCGCGCCCTGGACAAATTCGCCGTGGCGGCGGGAGGCGGCGTGAATCACCGCTTCGGCCTCTACGACGGCGTGCTGATCAAGGACAATCACGCCGCGGCGGTGGGGGGGGTGGGGGCCGCGGTGCGGGCCGCCCGGGCCGCCCTGCCGGAGGCCGGGATTCAGGCCGAGGTGGAGAGCGAGGCCGAGGCCCAAGCCGCCCTGCGCGCCGGCGCGGATTCCCTGCTCTTCGACAACCGCAGCCCCCGGCAATTGCGCGAGCTGGTGGCGGCCTTCGGCGGCCGCGCCCGTCTGGAAGCCAGCGGCGGCGTGAACCTGGCGAATGTCCGCGCCGTGGCAGAGAGCGGTGTCGGGCGCATTTCCATCGGCGCCCTTACCCACTCCGCCCCGGCCGCCGATCTGGCCCTGGAGGTGGATGCGCCCGGCGGCCCCCGGTGAGCCCGGACTGCGCCTTCGACGCCAATGCCGTGCGCCAGGCGCTGCAAACGCGCTGGCTGGGGCGCGCGCTGCGCTTTCTGGCCGAAACGGACTCCACCAACCGCATTGCCGCAGAGTGGGCGGCGGCGGGCGCGCCCCACGGCGCGGCGGTCATTGCAGACGCCCAGCGCGCGGGCCGGGGCCGCCACGGGCGCAGCTTTTTCTCCCCCGCCGGGCGCAACCTCTACACCTCGCTGGTGTTGCGCAGCCAGGCGCTGCCGCTGCAGCCCACCCTGGTGCTGGCCGCCGGGGCCGCCGCCGCGCAAACCCTGGCCCATGCGCTGGGCGATGCACAGCGCGTGGCGCTCAAATGGCCCAACGATGTGCTGCTGGGCGGGCGCAAGAGCGCGGGCATTTTGATGGAGCTCGGCGGCGGCGGGGATTTCGGCATTCTCGGCATCGGCGTGAACCTGAATCTCGCGCCGCAGGAGTGGCCCGAATCCCTGCGCGGGCTGGCTACCTCGCTGCGGGCGGAGAGCGGCGCTGTGGTGCAGCGCGCGGCCTTTGCGGCGGCGCTCTACGGTAATCTGGAGGCCATGCTGGATTTGCACAACCGGGCGGGCTTTGCCGGAGTGCGCCCGGCTTTCGAGCGCTTCTTCCGCCAACAGGGGGCGCAGGTGCGCGTGGCCGATCTGGCCGGCGCAGTGGTGGCCGAAGGCCGCGTGCGCGGCGTCGCCGGCGATGGCGCGCTGCGCATTGCCACGGCAGAGGGCGGCGAAACGCGGGTGCTGGCCGGCGATGTCCACCTGCTGCGCGAAGGCGCTGCGGAGCGCAGGGCGCCATGAGCGCGACGCTGCTGGCCGTGGATGTGGGCAACACCAATGTGACGCTGGGCGTCTACGCCTACGGCAAGGGCGGCGCAGAACTCGCCCACCACTGGCGCATGGCCACCCACCGCGAGCAGACCTCGGACGAAGTGCTGGTGACGCTGCGCGGCCTTTTCGACGGCGCGGGCTTCGACGGCGCGGGCGCCACCGATGTGATTTTGGCCAGCGTGGTGCCGCCGCTGCTGCCGATCTGGGAGCGCGTCTGCCGCAAGCTGCGCGGACAGCCGCCCGTGGTGGTGGGGCCGGGCATTCGCACCGGCATGCCGGTGCGCTACGAAAACCCGCGCGAGGTGGGGGCGGATCGCATCGTCAACGCCGTGGCCGCCTATGCGCTGGTGGGCGGGCCGGCCATTGCCGTAGATTTCGGCACCGCCACCACCTTCGACTGCGTCTCGCAGCGCGGCGAATACCTGGGCGGCGCCATCTTTCCCGGCATTCATGTCTCCATGGAGGCGCTGTTCGAACGCGCCTCCATGCTGCACCGGGTGGAGGTTGCGCGGCCGCGCAGCGTCATCGGCCGCACCACCACGGCCTCGCTGCAATCGGGGCTGCTCTACGGCTACGCGGGCATGGTGGATGCAATGGTGGCGCGCATTCGCCGGGAGCTCGGCGCGGCGGCCCAGGTCATCGCCACCGGCGGACTGGCCGCGCGCATTGCCGCCGAAACCGAAACCGTCCAGCGCGTGGAACCTTTTCTCACCCTGGAAGGCTTGCGCATTCTCTTCGAGAAGAACTGCGCGCCACAGGAGGCCAGCGCATGAGCACCCCCGACGCCGCACACACCCGCAACTTCGCCCTGGTCGGCCACGCCGGAGACGGCAAGACCTCGCTGGCCGAGGCGCTGCTCTGCGCCGCCGGCGCCATCGAAAAGCCCGGCTCGGTGAGCGATGGCAGCTCTCACCTGGACACCAGCCCCGAAGAGCGCGAGCGCAAGAGCACGCTGGCCTCTTCGGTGTTCGCCTTCGCCTGGAACGAGATGCATCTCACGCTGGTGGATACCCCCGGCGATCCGAACTTTCAGCCCGATGCGCAAATCGCACTGCACGCCCTCGATGGCGCGGTGCTGGTGCTGTCTGCAACCGAGGGCGCGCGAGTCGGCAGCGAGGCCATGTGGCGCGCCTGCGAGCGCGCGGGCGTTCCGCTGCTGGCCTTCGTAAACGGACTCGACAAGGAACGCGCCGACCTGCAGGCGGCGACGCAATCCCTGGCCGCCCTGGGCGCTGCGCCCATCTGCGCCGCGCTGCCCATCGGCGCGGGAGATTCGCTTTCGGGGGTGGTGGATCTGGTCGCCATGCAGGCCTGGCGGGGCAACGCGCCCGAGGCCATCCCCGCAGAGATGCGGGAAGAGGCCGCGCAGGCGCGCTCGGCGTTGGTGGAGGCGGTAGCCGAAAGCGATGATGCGCTGCTCGAGAAGTATCTGGAACAGGGCGAGCTGGACGACGCCGAGGTGGAGCGCGGCCTGGTCGCCGGCGTTTGCGCCCGCAAGCTGGTGCCCGTGCTCTGCGGCGCAGCGCTGCCGCAGGTGGGGACGGCGGCGGCCCTCTCGGCCATGACCCGCCTGTTGCCGAGCCCGGTGGCGCGCGGCCCATGGCCCGCAGATGGCGAAGCCGAAGCGCTTGCGCCGGATCCCAAGGCCCCGTTCAGCGCCCGCGTTTTCAAGACGGCCATGGATCGCTACGCCGGGCAGCTCTCCTATCTGCGCGTGGTATCGGGAACTCTGCACGGCGATGGCTCGATTCAGAACGCCACCAGGGGCTCGAAGCTGCGCATCGGCAAGCTGCTGTTGCCCCGGGGCGATCAGACGGAGGAACTGGCGCAGGCGGGACCCGGCGCGGTGGTGGCGCTGGCGAAGCTCAAGGATGTGCACACCGGCGATGCCCTTTGCGCGGAAAAGAACGGCGTGGCGCTGCCTCGAATTCCCATTCCCAGGGGCGTGCTCTCCTACGCCATTTCGGCCAGTGCCAAGGGCGATGAGGACAAGCTGTTCTCGGCGCTGGGGCGTTTGGTCGAGGAGGACCCCACGCTGCAACTGGGCCGCGAGGCGGGCACGGGCGAGTTTCTGCTGACAGGCATGGGCGAGCTGCACATTCGGCTCAGCGTGCAGAAGCTGCGGCGCATTTACGATGTGCAGGTGGAGCTGAAGACGCCGAAGGTTCCCTACCGCGAGACCATTACCCGCAAGGCGGAGAATGTGGAGGGGAAGCTGAAGAAGCAGACGGGGGGCAAGGGGATGTTCGGCGTCTGCTATCTGAGTCTGGAGCCGTTGCCGCGCGGGGCGGGGGTGGAGTTCTCGGACGAGGTGGCGGGCGGGGCGATTCCGCGCAATCTGATTCCGGCTGTGGAGAAGGGGTGTCTGGAGGCTTCGGAGGCGGGGCCGTTGGCGGGCTATCCGGTGGTGGATTTGCGGGTGCGCTGCATTGACGGGAAGCACCACTCGGTGGATTCGAATGAGATGGCGTTCAAGTTGGCGGGCTCTTTTGGTTTCAAGGCGGCGGTGGAGCAGGCGCGGCCTACTTTGCTGGAGCCGGTGATGCATGTGGAGGTGAGTGTGCCGGATGATCAGTTGGGGGATGTGATGGGGGATCTTTCGAGCCGGCGGGGGAAGGTGCAGGGGACGGAGGCGCGAGGGGGGGGGCAGGTTGTGCAGGCGGAGGTGCCGATGGCGGAGATGTTGGAGTATGCGAGTGCGTTGACTTCGTTGACTGGGGGGAAGGGGGTGTTTCATATGGAGCTTTCGCATTATGCGGAAGTGCCGGTGGCGGAGAGGGAGAAGATTGTTGCGGCGGCTAAGGCGGCGGGAGATAAGGGCGACTGAGCGGCGGATGGGTGCTTGAAGCGGGGCGCCGCGCGGGGGGCGGGGGTGCGTCCGGATGCGGCTATCGGGGTGTCGGGGCTTGGGGGAAAGAGCGCGTTTGTGTGCTGAAAAAAGGGTTCGGTGGAGGGGCGTGGAGCGCGACGCATCCGGTCACACCCCCGCCCCCCGCGCTCCCCGGCGGTGCGTGGACCGGTAGCATCGCCCTCCTGTGTTAGACTGAGTATTCGCCCCACGCCCGCCGGGCCTTCCATCAGCACGGGTAGCATCGCCTCTTGTGCTATGCTAAACAGCACCGAAAGGAGAATGCAATTGGCTCTCTATTTCCTAATGTCGGTTATCGGCCTTCTGTTAACAGCCGGTGCTGCCATCATTTCGATCATTCAATTGTTCCAGTGGAGCTGGAGTATCTGGAACTGGGTTTATGTCTTGGTTTATGCTGCCCAATTCGTTTTGTTTGGACAAGTGGAGCAGAAAATTGGCCCCTTCAGTGTTATAATGGCAACAGTCTCTTCCATAATTATTTTCCGTTTTTTCGTACCCTAAGCTGTCGAGGCTATATGATAGGTGTGCTTCCAATCAATTATTCCAGCGGCGAATGTGATTTCGATAATTACCACGATGGCGGAAGTGATACTTATGGTGTTTTGCAGGCGATTTGGGCTAGCCGTCCTACCCGCCCGCAGGGCCGTCCGTCCCGGTATTGGCCTCAATCAAAATGTCGGCGATTTGGGGGCGGAGGATGCGGGGGTCGGGGCGGTCGCCGGTGCGGAGTTGTTCGCGGACGCGGGTGCCGCTGATGGCGAAAGGCTTTTCGGTGGGGTGGCGTTCCATCAGGTCCACGCGGCCCAGGGATTCGTAGAAGGCGGCGAAGCCGATGCGGCAGGGGCGCAGGTGTAGTTCGCCGGGCAAGTTGTCGAAGATTTGTTGGGCGTCGAAGTCGCCCCAGATGGGTGCGCCGTCGTCGAAGGGGGCGTCGGCGTGGCGGCGGCCGATTACCAAATCCGAGAAGCCGTAGTTCTGGCGGTAAATGGCGTGCATGACGGCCTCGCTGGGGCCGCCGTAGAACATTTTGATGTCGAGGCCAATCAGCTCGAAGACTTCGCTCAGGTCGTAGCCGAGGTTGCGCCACAGGGCCTCGTCTTTGTCGCCCTGCCCCAGCAAGCGCTTTTGCTGCAGGGCGCGGTAGCAGCGCATGCGAACGGCGGCGGGGACATCGTCGCCCTTCAATTCGCCCACCAAAGGATTCAGCACCACGCCGGTGAAGTGGCCTTCGGCGCTCAGGCGCTCGGCTCCGGCCACCAGGGCGTATTCGTGGGCGCGGTGCAGGGGGTTGCGGGTCTGGAAGGCCAGGGCGCGTTGCCACTTGCGCTGGCGAATCAACGCGCGCACCTGGATGGGCGAGAGCATGCAGTCGCCGTATTCGGGGTGCGCGGGCTGTGGCAACACGCGCAAATCGCCGCCTACCAGATGGCTGCGCGGGTCGCCGAGCACCATGTGGCCGCCGGGATGATCGCCGCGCCGGGTGCCGTAGACGGACTCGAGGTAGTGCTGTTTGTCGAAAGCGTAGAAATCGGGGCGGTCGAGAATCGCAACGGTTTCGCCGGACTCGTTTTGCAGGGCCAGCGCCGATGCGCTTTTTGCGGCGCGCAGTTCCTCTGCGGTGGCGAGCAGCGCCAGCGGAATGGTCCAGGCGTAGCGGCGGCCTTCGCAAATCACCACGCGCTCGTCCAGCACGCGCTGCCAGGCGGATTCGCGCATGGGGCCGGTAAGGGGCGAAAGCGCGCCATCGCCGATGCGGTAGAGGGTGGAAAGGTCGGCGCGGCTCACCCGCAGCGTGGGCAAATTCTCCGCCTCGGCCAGGAAAGTGCGGCGCTCGCTCAGGGGAACGGTGCGGTCTACGGGCTCGGCGAGTCCGCCGTGCACCGGGACCAAGTCTGCGGGGCGCGCCATCGCTACCAGGCCGGGGCGTAGCCGGTGCCGTCGAAGTAGAGCTGGCGCTCCGAACCGCCGTCGAAGGTGCGCACATACAGCCGCGTCTCGCCCTGCAGAACGCCGGTGAAGGCGACGAAGCGGCCGTCCCGGGAAATTGCGGGATCGAATTCCTGCGAGGAGCCTTTGCCCAGCGGGCGGCGGCCGCCGCCGTCGGGGTGCGCGCGCAACAGCTTCCAGCCGCTGCGGGTGCGGCCGCTGTAGATGAGCCAGGCGCCGCTGGGGTGAAATACCGGAGAGCGGCCGCGCAGCAGCAGCCGCGCCTCGCCGGGGGCGCGGGGATCAATCCAGTGGATGCTGGGAATGCCCCGTGCGCCGCTGCGCTCGAAGGCGAGCACATCGCCTCTTGGCGACCAGGCGGGGGCGCGGTCTATGGGGCCGTCGCTGACGGGGAGCGGGCGGCGGCCGCCAGGCTCGGTAATCCAGATGCGCAGGCCGCCCACCAAGCGCCCCGCTACCTCGGTCAGCGGCGTGTGGCGCACCACGGCGAGGCGCCCGTCCGGGCCGTAGCAGCCGTCCAAATGCGCCTCGCCGAAAGTGAGTTGCCGCACCTCGCCGCTCTCCCGGTTCCATTCGAAGAGCTGCGTGCGGCGCTCGCGCTCGCTGACGAAGAGCAGACGGCTGCGGTCCGGCGACCATTCCAGGGGGCGCGAGCCCCGGCTCGCAAACTCCACCCGCGTGAGCTCCCGGGTCTGCGGATCCAGAAACACCACCCTGCTGTAAAGCGCGCGGCGATTCTCCTCTTCCAGCGCCTCTTCAATGCGCTCCCGGGTGCGCGCCAGCTCGCTCTGCAGCACCGCGGGGCGCTCGCTGTTCTCGTGGCGCTCTTCCAGCCAGCGCTTGGCGTGCTGCTCTAGGCGCTTCAGGTCGTCCTCTTCGCGCAGCACCAGGGCCAGGGGGTCGGAGGGCAACAGGTCGGAGCCCACTCCCGCCCCGGCGCAGGCCAGCAGCGCGGCCAGCGGCAGCGCGGCCAGGGCGCGGCGCTTTTGGGAGAGCGCGCTCACGGCGTTTGCGGCTCCAGCCGGCGTCCCTCGAAGCCCGCCCCGTCCAGGGTGCGCAGGGTGCGAAATGCCGCCGCCCCGGTCACAGCGCCGTCGGGAGACACCGAGAGCACGAAGTGGAAGGCGTTGCGGGGAAAGGGAAAGGCGGGCTGATTCGCGTATTCCTGGTCGAGTTCCGAGAAATACGCGCCGCCTTCGGTGTGGGAGTGATAGATGCCAGTCACCTGCCAGCCCCGGTCTTCGGCCTCGCACTGCACGCGCAGGTAATCGCCCTCGTTCATGTGGAAGCCTCTGTGCTCGTCCCGGGGATAATGCTGCGGATCCTCCCGGTGCAGCCGCGCCTGCTCGTTGCGGCAGCGATGCACCTCCTCGAAGCGCCCCGGCCCGCTGCCCACCACGAGTCCGCAACATTCCGCGGGATGCGCCTCCCGGGCATGTCCCATCATCTCGTTCAGCAGCCGGGCCGGCATTTTCACCGCCGGAAGCGACGGATTCACCTCTATGCGTCCGCTCACGCTGTGCCTCGCCGGGGGGGCCGCATTCTACCAACATCGCCGCCCCCGGCGACCTGCGGCCGGGGCGGCCTGTTGCGGACAGCGGCCGGTTGGTGCCCGGGACTGGAGTCGAACCAGCACGGGGTTGCCCCCACTAGATCCTGAATCTAGCGCGTCTGCCAATTCCGCCACCCGGGCACGGCGCGGGAGAGTCGCGCAATCTCGCGCAATCTTCAAGAGTCCAGGTGAGAGGGGGGCGCTTGACCGCAGGCGCTGAGAGCTTAGCTTGGGCCAATTGAAGCTGGCGCAGCCGGCGCGGGAAGCGCAGGCGGCGGGCAGCCCGGACGAGGGGGGCTGGTGGGCGATTCCGACATCCTGAAGATTCTCCTGGCGACGGGCGAGAGCGCCGAAACGCCCCGGGTGCTCCCCGTGCTGCCGGTGCGGGATGCGGTGATCTACCCCGGGCTGAATGCCTCCCTGGTGGTGGGGCGGCGGCGCTCGCTGCTGGCCCTGGAGGCGGCGGGAGACGGCGGCATGCTGGTGGTCGCCACCCAGCTCGATGCCGAGACCGAAGAGCCCGCCCTGGACGATCTGGCCCCGGTCGCCAGCATTTGCCGGCTCATGCGCGTGGTGGATGCGCGCAAGCAGGCGCGGCAGGTGCTGGTCATGGGCCTGGCGCGGGTGCGGCTGCATCCCCCCGGCGGCGAAGACGCGCCCGGCGCTCCCCTGCAGGCCGCCATCGAGCCGCTGCCCGAGCCCCCCGTTCCCTCGGTGGAGTGCGCCACCGCGCGGCAGCGGGTGGAGACGCTGGCCCACCAGTTGATTGATCTGCGCGATGACGCCCCGGAGGAGTGGAAGACCTTCGTCTCTCAGGTGGAGCAGCCCGGCGTGCTGGCCGACATGGTCGCCTCCAACATCCCCGTCCCCAGCGAGGAGCGGGTCGCGCTGCTCTGCGAGACCGATCCCGCCGTGCGGCTCTGGAAAGTGGCGCACTTTCTGGAGCGCGAAGTGACCATTGCCGAGAGCCACCGCACGTTGCGCGAAAAGGACAGCGGCGAGATGAATCCGCGCCGCCGGGAACGGCTGTTGCGCCGCCGCATGCGCGAAATCCAGGAAGATCTCGGCGAATCCGCCAGCGGCGAGCGCGAGTCCGACGAATTGGCCGAGCGCATTGAGGCGGCGGGCTTCCCCGAAGAGGTGCTGCTCCACGCCGAGCGCGAACTGCGGCGCTTCCGGGCGCTCCCCACCCACGCGCCGGACCGCTACCTGGTGCGCGATTACCTGGAGTGGATGGTGGATTTGCCGTGGCAGAAGCGCAGCGAAGACCGCCTGGATCTGGACACCGCGCAACAGGTGCTGGACGAGGATCACCACGACCTGGAGAAGGTGAAGGACCGCATCCTGGAGTTTCTGGCGGTGCGCGCGCTGGCGCCCCGGGCCAAAGCGCCCATTTTGTGCTTCGTGGGGCCGCCGGGGGTGGGCAAGACCTCTCTGGGGCGCTCCGTTGCCCGGGCGCTGGGGCGCGAGCTGGCGCGGGCCTCCCTCGGCGGCGTGCGCGACGAGGCCGAGATTCGCGGCCACCGGCGCACCTATGTGGGCGCCATGCCGGGGCGCATTTTGCAGAGCCTGCGCCGCGCCGGCACGCGCAACCCCGTCTTTTTGCTGGACGAGATTGACAAGATCGGCACGGACTTCCGCGGCGATCCCTCCTCGGCGCTGCTCGAAGTGCTGGATCCCGAGCAGAACCGCGCCTTTTCGGACCACTACCTGGAGGTGCCCTTCGATCTCTCCGAGGTGCTGTTCATCGCCACGGCCAACACCGCCGCCACCATTCCGCCCGCCCTGCTGGACCGCATGGAGCTGATCGAGCTGCCCGGCTACACAGACCTCGACAAGCTCGCCATCGCCCGCCGCTACCTCATCCCGAAGCAGCTCGAGGCCCACGGCCTCTCTGCCGAACAGGTGGAGATTGAGGACTCCGCCGTGGACCGCGTGGTGCACGAATACACCCGCGAGGCAGGGGTGCGAAACCTGGAGCGCAACTTCGCCTCGCTGCTGCGCAAGGTGGCGGCCCGGGTGGCGCAGGGAAAGGCGGAGACTCCGCTGCGCGTGAATGCGGCCTTCGCCGCCGAGGCCCTGGGGCCGCCCCCGCATTTGCCCGAGACGGCGGAGCGCACCGAGCAGCCCGGCGTGGTGGTGGGGCTGGCGGCCACGGCCCACGGCGGCGACATCCTGTTCATCGAGGCGGCCCGCTCTTCCGGCGGCGAGGGCGTGCGGCTGCGGCTCACCGGGCAACTGGGCGAGGTAATGCGCGAGAGCGCCGAAGCCGCCCTCTCCTGGGTGCGCGCCAACGCCGGCCCTCTGCATCTCTGCCCCGAAGCGCCTCTGCTCGACGAGGAGCTGCACCTCCATGTGCCCGCCGGGGCGGTGCCCAAAGACGGCCCCTCCGCCGGGCTCGCCATGGCCACCGCCCTGGTATCGCTGCTGAGCCGCCGCCCGGCCTCGGGAAAGGTGGCCGTCACAGGGGAAATTTCCCTTCGCGGGCGGGTGCTTCCGGTGGGAGGGATCAAGGAAAAGGTGATGGCGGCACAGCGGGCCGGTGTGGAGACGGTGCTGCTGCCCCACCGCAACCAAAAGGACATGGTGGAGATTCCCCCCGAAGTGCTGGAGCAGATTCGCATCGTCCCGGTGGAGACCATCGAGGAGGCGCTGCGCCTCGCCCTCGAACCGGCCCAGCCCACCCAACCGGCCCAGCGGGCACCGGCGGCCGCGCCCCCGGGGGGCGCTTGAGGCACTGGCGCGCCCCGTTCACGCTGGAACGGCTGCGCCCTGCCCTGCTCATCCTGTTTTTCGCCTGCCTGAGCGTGTCCATCACGGCCCAGCAAATCGCCCTGGGCCTGCTGATTCTGTGCTTCGCCGCCCAGTGCATCGTGCGCCGCGCCTGGCCGCGCACGCCCCTCGATATCTGGCTCGCCCTCTTTGGCGCGGCCCTGCTGCTCTCGACGCTGCTCGGCCCCGACCCGCTGAACTCGCTGGCCAGCTACCGCAGGCTGTGGCTGGTGGCGGCCTGGTTCGCCGTCTTCGGCCTGGTGCGCAATGGCGCCGAGGCGGCGCGGCTGCTGCGCGTCTGGATCGTCGCAGCCGTAGTGGTGGCCGCCTACGGCGTGGCGCAGCACTACTTTGGGCTGGATCTGTCCCGCTGGATTGTCGGCGAAGAGACTCACCTGGAAAGCTGGGCGGATTCCGAAACCACCCTCTACCGCGTCAAGGCGCTGCAGAACATGGGCATTACCTACGGGCACAATCTGCTGCTGCCGCTGCTCGGCCTCTGCGGCTGGATATTGGCCCCCGGCCTGGCCGCAGGCCGGCGGCTGCTATTGGCGGGGGGGCTGTTCACCTCGGCGCTGGCGCTGCTCTTCACTTTTACCCGGGGCGCATGGCTGGCGGCGCTGGGCGCGCTGTTCTGCGGCGCGCTGGCCCGGGGCCGCCGGGTGGCCGTGGCTGTGGGAGGGGTGGCGCTGCTGGCGGGAATGGCGCTGCTGTTTTCGGGTGGAAGCGTATGGCGGCGGGTGCTGAGCATCCCCGACCTGCAGGCGAACGCCGAGCGTTTGCAAATCTGGCGGGCCAATCTGGCCATGCTGGCCGAGCGTCCGCTTACCGGCTTCGGCTTCGGCAATCACGATCAGTTTATGGAGCCCTACTACGCCGCCCATGTGCAGAGCGCCATGCGCGACCACGCCCACAACAGCTTCCTGCAAATTGCCGTGGACGCCGGCCTGCTGGGCCTGACCGCCTGGCTGCTGCTCTGCGCCGTGCTGTTGCGAATGGGCTGGCGCGCGCAACGCAACGCGCAGGCCGAGCCCCGCTACCTGCTCTTTGGCGCATGGCTCGCATTGCTGGGCTTTTTGCTCGGCGGACTCACCCAGCACAACTTCGGCGATGCCGAGGTGGTGATTGTCTGGTGGTCCCTCGCCGCCCTGCTCGCCCGCAGCCTGCACCCGGCCACCAGCCCGTCCGGTGCGGCGGAAGCGGCGGCGCGATGAGCGAAGGCCCGGGGCAGTATGCGGGGCTCCGGGTCGCGCTGGTCCACGATTGGCTCACCGGTTTGCGCGGCGGCGAGAAGGTGCTGCTGGAGCACGCGCGCATGTTTCCGGCTGCGGAGATCCACACGCTGATCCACCGGCCCGGCGCAAGCCACCCGGAACTTGAGGCCCGCAACATCCACGCCGGGCCGCTCTCGCGCCTGCCCGGCGCAGCCCGCCACTACCGCAAAATGCTGCCGCTGATGCCCTGGGCGGCGAGCCGCCTGGCCCCCCGCAATGTGGATCTGGTGCTCTCGACCAGCCACGCCGTGGCGAAGGCCGTGCGCCCGCCGCCGGGGGCGCGCCACCTGTGCGTCTGCTTCACGCCCATGCGCTATCTCCGCGATCAGGCGGAGGATTACCTGGGCCGGGGCTTGCGCCGGGCCGCCGCCGCGCCGCTGGCCGCCGGGCTGCGCGCGTGGGACCGCAAGAGCAGCCACCCCCGGCGGCTGCACCGCATCGTCGCCATTTCGCAAAGCGTCGCCGAGCGCATCCGCCGCCATTGGGGGCGCGAGGCCCGGGTCATTCACCCGCCCGTGGAGGTGGCGCCGATTGCCGCCGCCGCGGCTGCCGTCTCCGGCCCCGGGGATTTCTTCCTGCTGGTGGGGGGCTTCACGCCCTACAAGCGCGAAGACCTCGCCCTCGCCGCCTTCGCCGAGCTGGGCCTGCCGCTGGTGGTTGCGGGCGACGGCCCCAGCCGCCCGCGCCTGCAGGCCCGTGCGCCCAAAAATGCGCGCTTTCTGGGCCGCGTCTCCGATGCAGAGCTGGCGCGCCTCTACGCCCGCTGCCGCGGCCTCATTTATCCGCAGCGGGAAGATTTCGGCCTGGTGGCAGTGGAAGCGCAGGCCGCCGGGCGTCCCGTGGCCGCCTTCGCCTCAGGCGGCGCGAAAGACAGCGTGATTCCGTTGGACGACCCCGCCGGGCGCGCTCCCACCGGCGTCTTCTTCGCCCCGCAAACGGCAGCGGCGCTGGCCGCCGCCGTGCGCCAACTCGAAGCCCGCCGCAGCGAGTTCGAGCCCGCCGCCATCCGCCGCCACGCCCGCCGCTTCGCCCCCGAGCGCTATCGAAGCGAGCTGCGCGAGGAAATCGCCGCGCTCCTCGCTGAGCGGCCGCCGCCCGCCTGACGCCGGCGTGGCCGCATCAGTAGGCGTTGCGCCGGCCGCGCCAGGCGGTCATCAACAGAATGCGCAGGTCCAAGGCGAAGCTCCAGTTGCGGATGTAGTAGATATCGTGCTCGACGCGCTGGCGCAGCGAGGTGTTGCCGCGCCAGCCGTGCACCTGCGCCCAGCCGGTGAGTCCCGCCCGCACCTTGTGGCGCAGCATATAGCCGGGAACCTCGTGGCGGAATTGCTCGATGAACACCGGGCGCTCGGGGCGCGGCCCCACCAGGCTCATATCGCCGCGCAACACATTCCAGAGCTGCGGCAACTCGTCCAGATTGGCGCGGCGCAGCCAGCTTCCCATGCGGGTGCGGCGCGGGTCGCCCTCCACCGCCCAGACCGGGCCGCTGCCGGACTCTGCGCCCACCTGCATGGTGCGGAACTTGATGCAGCGGAAGATGCGGCCGTCCAGCCCCATGCGCCGCTGCCGGTAAAACACCGGGCTGCCGCTGCCGAGCCGCACCGCCAATGCCAGAAAGATCAACAGCGGCGACAACAACAGCAGCGCGCCGCCCGCCACCAGCACATCGAAGACGCGCTTTTGCAGCGCCGCCCAGCCCACCAGCGGACTCGCGCGCAGGTCAATTACCGAAAGGCCGTCTATCTCCCGCACGGCGTTGCCCAACGTCAAAATGTGGAACAGATCGGGGACCAGGCGCACCGTCACCAGCTCGCTGTCGAGATCGGAGAGGATTTTGTCCAGCCGGCCGGTATCCACCTGGGGCAGCGCCACCACCACCTCGTCCGCCGGCTGGGCGGAGAGCACCGAGCCCAGCGCCTCGTAGCCGCCGAGGATGGGCACGCCCTCAATGCTGCCGCCGGGGACGCTCTGGCCCAGCACGCCGAAGACGCGCAGCCCCGCCTCGGGATGGCCGTGCATCGAGGCCACCGCGCGGCGTCCCGCCTCGCCGCTGCCCACCACCAGCACCCAGCGCAGGTTGTAGCCGCGCCGCCGCAAAAAGCGCAGCCAGGCCCGGCCGGTGAGCCGCATGACGCAAACCGAAGTAATGGAGATGCCCAGAAACAAGGCCAGCATGAGCCTGGAGAGATGCAGCCGCAGCAGTGCATCCGCCGCCAGCAGCAGCACCAGCGTAATGCCCAGCGCCGCCGCAATGGCGCTGGCCTCGTGAATCGGCGAGCCGGTGCGCTGGGTGGTGTAGAGCCCGCGCACGCCGAAGTTCCAGATCGCCACCGGCGCGGCAATGGCGAGCCCTGCGAGGATGCGCTCCGCCTCCTGCATCTCGGCGGCCTCGAAGACATGGAAGCGCAGCCAGTAGGCGGCGCCCCAGGAGAGCGCAATCACCGCGAGATCCGCCAGCAGCAGCAGCGCGTTGAAGACCTCGCTGTAGCGATTCAGCACCGCCCGATCCCTTCGCCCGCCCTGGACTGCGCCAGCGCCTGCTGAATGGCGCAGACCTGGGCCAGCAGCGACTCAAAGGCCGCGGCGTCAATCTGGCTCGGGCCGTCGCAGGGCGCGCGCTCGGGGTCCGGGTGAAACTCGACGAAGAGCGCATCCACCCCCACCGCCACGGCGGCCCGGGCCAGCGGCGCCACCATCTCGCGCTCGCCGCCGCTGGCCAGACCGCCCGCGCCGGGGCGCTGCACCGCGTGGGTGGCGTCGAAGCACACCGGCGCCAGCCGGCGCATGCGGCGCAGGCCGCGCATATCCACCACCAAATCCCGGTAGCCGAAGCTGGTGCCGCGCTCGGTAAGCAGCACGCCGCCCGGGCCAAAGGCGCGCACCTTCTCCACGGCCAAATGCAAATCTTCCGGCGCCAGAAATTGCCCCTTCTTGATATTGACGGGGCGGCCGCTGGCGGCGCAGGCTTTGATCAGGTCTGTCTGCCGGCACAGGAAGGCGGGCACCTGCAAGCAGTCGGCCACCTCGGCGGCGGGTTTCGCCTGGGCCGGCTCGTGCACATCGGTGGTCACCGGCAGGCCCGTCTCCGCCTTCACCCGCGCCAGAACGCGCAGTCCCTCGTCAAAGCCCGGGCCCCGGTAGGAGTGCAGGTGCGAGCGGTTCGCCTTGTCCACCGAGGCCTTGAAGATTGCCGGCAGGCCGAAGCGCGCCGCCAGCTCGCGCACCGTGCCGGCGGCGGCCAGCGCCGCCTCCTCGGATTCGATCACATTGAGGCCGGCAATCAGCGCGAGCGGCGCGCCGCCGCCCACGGGAATGTCGCCGATACGCAGGGTCACGCTTCCACCCTCCAAAGCCCCGGTCCGCACCGCGCCCCCCCAGGGATATAGCGCCTCCGGGCGCTGAGAGCGAATCCGCTCAGCGGTCCGCCGCCACGGCCTCGCACAACTGCCGGGGAAAATCCGGCAGGGCGGCGGTGACGCGATTCCAGTTGGGAATCTCTCTGCTGCCGATGGGATCCCGGACGAAGGCCAGGCCCGCGCCGCGCAGCGCCCCCTGGAAAACCTCCACCGCCCGCTCCTCTTCGTGACGGTCGAAGGGAATGCCGTTCAGCGCGGCGGCGTCGTGATAGCGGGCCACGGCGTCCTGGGCCAGGCGCACATAGGCGGCGCAGAGCGAGTTCAGGAAGCCGGCGTCGAACTCCACGCCGTGACTCGCCAGGTTGCGGATCAGCGATGCGCCGATATCGGAGACCATGCGGTGCAGCCCGGCGCTGGCATCGTCCGCCGAGAGCTCGCGGTGCTTGTGGTCGTAATTCTCCACCAGCTCCACCTGGCAAATGCGCTTGGGCGGGCAGCTGCGGTAAATCTCGGCCAGCAGGCCCACCTCGAGCCCCCAATCGCTGGGAATGCGGATGGAGCGGGCCAGATCCAGGGTCATGGCGCACTCGCCCGCCAGGGCGAAGCGGAAGGAATCGAGGAACTCCAGCAGCGGGTGCGTGCCCAGCACCGATTTCATGGCGCGCAAAAAAGGCGTCATGAACAGCCTCGTCGCCCGCCCGTAGAGCCGCTCGCGCACCCGGGCGTAGTAGCCCTTCACGAACTCGTAGTTCATGTTGCGGTTGGCGATGGGAAAGCAGAGCCGGGCCAGCAACTCGCGGCTGTAATCGCAGATGTCGCAATCGTGCACTGCCACCACCCGCGCCCGCTCTTCTGCCAGGGCAAAGCCCAGCGCCAGCCACACGCCCCGCCCCTTGCCCGCGGGCCCCGCGGAAAGGCCCTCGCTGGCGAGCAGCCGGTAGAGCGCTTGCAGCCGCGGCCCGTCGTCCCAGAGCAGGGTCACCGGCCCGCCCTCCAAAGTGCGCACCTGGGCGAAGGCCGCGCGGATTTCCTCGAATTGCTCGCGGCGCACGGCCCCCGCCACCGAGACAATTACCTGGGCGAGATAGCGCACCCCCTGAAGCTGCTCGATAATTCCCTTCAGGCCCGCATCCCGCAGCTCCGAATAGAGACAGGGCAGCACCAGGGCGATGGGCCGCGCCCGGGCGTGCTGCTCCAGCTCCCGCTCCAGCCGCCCCAAATCGCCGCGCCCCAGGCGATGCAGGGTGCTGATTGCGCCGCCCTGGTGAAAATCCGCCACCCGTGCACCCTGCCACCGCTGGCCGGCAGCTTCAAGCCCCGCTGGCCCGCGCGAAGGCTGCGTCAGCGCCCGCGCGCAGGCGGGCCGTCGAACAGGTCGGGCTGCCGGTCGTCGCGGCGGGGACGCAGCACCAGCAGCATCACCGCCAGCCCCAGACCGCGCACCGGGCGCTGCTGCACAGCGGTGCGCGGCAGCAATGCGCCGCACACCTCGCAGAGTTCGGCGGCGCTGGCCACGGCGCGCTTCAGAGTCTCGGTGCGCGTCTGCTGCTCCTCCCCCGGGCCGGCGTAGCGCACCTTCAGTTGCACGCGCCTGGCGGCCAGGCTCTCGCGCCGCAGCGCCAGCTCCAGTCCCTCGGCCAGCTCGGCAATGCGCGCCTCAATGCTGGAGGCGGCGCGCTCGGGCCGCTCCAGGGTGCATTCCTGGCTGAGGCTGCGCGGGCGCGGCAGGGCGCGGATGCGGGCGGCGTCGCGCCCCTCGGCATAGCCGTGGATTTCGAGGCCGTGGTTGCCGAGGCGCTCTTCCAGCACCGCGCGGCCAAGGCGCAGCAGATCGGCTACGCAAACAGCGCCCAGTTCGGCCAGCGCGGCCCCGGTGCGCTGCCCCACCCCCGGCAGAGCGCTCACCGGCAGCGGGTCGAGAAAGCCCCGCAGCTCTTTGGGTGAGACGCAAAAAACCCCTTCTCCCTCGATAGTTTCCGCCGCAATTCGCGTGACAAACTTGAGGGGCGCAAGGCCCACGCGCAAAGGCAGCGCCAGCTCTCCGGCAATGCGCTCCCGCAGCCGCGCGGCTACCTGCGCGGGCGGCGCATCCGCCTCTGCCAAATCGAGCCAGGCAGCGCCCGGCTCCGCCGGCTCCACCCGCTCGGTCTCGCGGCGGAAGCAGCCGCGCAGCCGGGCCGTCACCTCGCGGTAGGCGCGCATATCGGTGCGCAGCACGCGGGCCTTGGGCGCGTAGCGCAGGGCGTCGCGCACGAGCATTCCGCAGGCCACCCCGGCGGCCCGGGCCTCCGCCGAGGCGGATTGCACCACACCGCGCTTGCGCGGATCGCCGCCGACGATGACCGGAGCGCCGCGCAGCGCCGGACGGCGGCTGCACTCAATTTCGGCATAGAAGTCCGGCACGGCCGCATAGGCCAGCACAGCTCCCCCTCTCCCCAGGCGCAGCGTATAGAAAGGCGCGCCCGGTGGCAGGTGCAAAGGCCGCGCCCGGGTGGTAAGGTGCCCGCGTATTCGTGATTTCGCAGGCGCAACTGCGCCCAGAGAAGGAGTTCAGCAGTGGCGGTTCGGGTGGCGATCAACGGTTTCGGGCGCATCGGCCGGCTGGCCTACCGCGCCATGCGCGAGCGCGCGGTAGAGGTGGTAGGCGTAAACGACCTGGTGGACGCCGCCACCCTCGCCCATCTGCTCACCTACGACTCGGTGCACGGCCCCTTCCCCGGCGCGGTGGAGGCCAAGGGCGACCTGCTGCTGGTGGACGGCAAGCCGCTGCCGGTTTCGGCAGAGCGCGATCCCGCGCGGCTGCCCTGGCGGGAGCTGGGCGTGGATGTGGCCATCGAGTCCACCGGGCTGTTCTCCACGCGGCAGCAGGCGCAGCGCCACCTGGAGGCCGGCGCAAAGCGCGTGATGATCACCCAGCCCGCCGAAGAGCCGGACCTCACCGTGGTGCTCGGCGTAAACGACGGCGATTACGACCCCGCCCGCCACCGCATCGTCTCGAATGCCTCCTGCACCACGAACTGCCTGGCGCCCGTGGCGAAGGTGCTGAACGACAGCTTCGGCATTGTGCGCGGGCAAATGGTCACCATCCACGCCTACACGGCAGACCAGCGCCTGGTGGATGCGCCCCACAAAGACCTGCGCCGGGCGCGGGCGGGGGCGCTCTCGATGATTCCCACCAAAACCGGCGCAGCCCGCGCCATCGGTTTGGTGCTGCCGAAGCTGAAGGGCAAGCTCGATGGCTACGCCATGCGCGTGCCCACCCCCGATGTCTCGGCAGTAGATCTCTCGGTGGAGCTGGAGCGCCGCTGCAGCGAGCAGGAACTGAACAGCGCCGTGCGCGAAGCCGCCGCTGGGCCGCTCAAGGGCGTTTTGCAGTTCTGCGAAGCGCCGCTGGTCTCGGCGGATTTCACCGGCAACCCCCACTCCTCCATCTTCGATGCGCTGTGCACCAAGGTGATGGACGGCAACTTCGCCAAGGTGCTGGCCTGGTATGACAACGAAATGGGCTACGCCTCCCGGGTGGCAGACCTCGCCGTGAAAATGGGCGGCTGATCCCGGGGTGGCGCTCCCCGGACTCGACGAACTGCCCGGCCTGCGCGGCTTGCGCGTTTTTTTGCGCGCCGACCTGAACGCGCCGCTGGCCGGAGGCGCGGTTGCCGACGATGCGCGGCTGCGGGCCGCCCTGCCGACCCTGCGGCGGCTTTTGGCCGGCGGCGCGCGGGTGGTGCTGGCCTCGCACCTGGGCCGTCCCGGGGGCGCGCCGCAGCCGGAATGGTCTTTGGCCCCGGTGCGCGCGCGCCTGGCCGAATTGCTGGGCGGCCCGCTGGCTTTTTGCAGCGCCTGCGCCGGCCCCGAAGCGGAAAAGGCCGCCGATGCACTGGCCCCCGGCGAGGCGCTGCTGCTGGAGAACACGCGCTTTCACCCCGGCGAAACGCGCAACGATCCCGCCCTGGCCCGCGCCTTTGCGCGGCTCGCCGATGCTTTTGTGAACGACGCCTTCGGCACGGCGCACCGGGCCCACGCCTCGAATGTGGGGGCCGCCCGGCTGCTGCCCCGGCGGGCGGCGGGAGATTTGCTGCGCGCCGAGCTGCGGGCGCTGGACGCAGTCCGCAACCCCCAGCGCCCGCTGCTCTGCCTGCTCGGCGGCGCCAAGGTCGCCGGCAAGCTCGCCACCCTGCTGGCGCTGGCGCCCCACAGCGATGTGCTGTGCATCGGCGGCGCCATGGCCTACACCTTTTTGCGCGCGCAGGGGCGGCCCACCGGCGCCTCCCTCGTAGAGGAAGAGCGCGTGGAAGATGCGCGCCGCGTGCTGGACGCGGCGCAACAATCCGGCCGCCGCCTGTTGCTGCCCGGCGACCACATCTGCGCCCCCCGTCTGGAAGCCGCCGCGCCCCGGCGGGTGGCGGAGCAAATTCCCGAGGGCGAAATGGGGCTGGATATCGGCCCGGCCACAGCCGCCCGCTACGCAGAAGAAGTGCGGGAAGCCCGCACCATCTTCTGGAACGGGCCCATGGGCGCCTTCGAGATTCCCGATTTCGCCGCCGGCACCGAGGCCGTAGCCCAGGCCGTCGCCGCCGCCCCCGCCCACAGCATCGTCGGCGGCGGCGATTCTCTGGCCGCCGTCAATGCGCTGGGGCTGGCGGGGCAAATCGGCCACCTCTCCACCGGCGGCGGGGCGGCGCTGGCCTGGCTGGGCGGTTTGCCGCTGCCCGGCGTCGAGGCGCTGAATGGGGAGGCCCCGTGAGGCGTCCGCTGCTCGTCGCCAACTGGAAGATGCACAAGAGCGTGGCCGAGGCCGAAGACTTCGCCGCCGCCCTGTTGCCGCTGTTGCCCCCGGCGGGGGCCGAGCTCGCCATTGCCCCGCCCTTCACGGCGCTGGCGGCGCTGGGGCGCGCGCTGCGGGGCAGCCCGGTTCTGCTGGCGGCGCAGAACGCGAACCCGGCGGAGTCCGGCGCTTTCACCGGCGAAGTGGCGCCGGCCATGCTCGCCGAGCTCGGCTGCCGCTATGTCATTGCCGGCCACAGCGAGCGGCGCGGCCTCTACGGCGAAAGCGACGATTTCGTGGCGGCCAAGGTCTGTGCGCTGCTCGCCGCCGGCCTGCGCCCCATCGTCTGTGTGGGCGAGAGCCTGGAAGTGCGCCGCGCAGGTGGCGGCGCAGCAGAGGTGGTGTGCCGGCAACTCCAGAACAGCCTGGCGGGGGTCCCCGCCGGACTTGCGGCAGAGCTCGCGGTTGCCTACGAGCCCATCTGGGCCATCGGCACCGGAGAGACCGCCACGCCGCAGGCGGCGCAGCAAATGCACGCCGCGTTGCGCGAGAAGCTGCGCGGCCTGTTCGGCGCGGCGGCGGAGGCGATTCGCATTCAATACGGCGGCTCGGTCAAGCCCGGCAACGCCGCGGCGCTGTTGGCCCAGCCCGACATTGACGGCGCCCTGGTGGGCGGCGCCAGCCTGAACCCCGAGAGCTTCGCGGCCCTGGCCGCAGAAAGCGGAGGCGCTTCATGACTCTCTTCATCCTGAGCCTGCATGTGATCGTGTGCCTGGTGCTGATTGTGGTGGTGCTGCTGCAGCGCGGCAAGGGCGCCGAAGTGGGCGCGATGTTCGGCGGCGGCGGCGCCAACACCATGTTCGGCGGGCGCGGCGCAGGCAGCTTCCTCACCCGGCTGACCACCGGCGCAGCCGTCATCTTCATGGTCACCAGCCTGGCGCTGGCCTTCTTCGCCCAGCGCGACCGCGGCACCACCTTGTTCGACGAGCCCGCCGCCGAGTCTCCCGCCGGAGACGCCGAGCCGGACGCCGGCTTCGAAGAGGTGCCCACCGAGGGCGGCTTCGAAGAGGTGCCCCCCGCCGAGGCGCAGCCCGAGCCGGCCAAAGCGCCCTAGCCTTTCGCCCCTTTCGCAGCGGGGCTTCCTGCCGGGGCGCTCAGGCGTTAGACTGCCCCGCCGTGCGGCAGTGGCGGAAATGGTAGACGCGCATGGTTGAGGGCCATGTCGGGGCAACCCGGTGGAGGTTCGATTCCTCTCTGCCGCACCAACGGCGCAGCCGTCAGGCGTCGTCCCGGGCACTCTGCAAGCGCCCGATCCAGCGGCGATAGACGGCCAGGGGCAGCGCTCCCGTCGCCACCGCCGCGCTGCCGGCAGCGCGCAGCGCGGGCACGCCGGTAATGCCCAGCGCCTGCGCCTCCCGGTGCTCGGCGTGAATCTGCGCCAGCAGCTGCGGATCGGGGGCCAGCGCGGCGGCGAGCCCGGCTTCGGGCAGCCCCGCCCCGCGCCACAGCGATTGCAGCGCCGGGGCGCTGCTGATGTCGCGGCACTTCTCGAAATAGGCATCGAGCAGCGCGGCGTGCAGCGCCTGGAAGGCGGCCGGGCCCTGGCGCGCCGCGGCCTTGGCCGCCAGGTGCGCGGGAACGCTGTGGCTCGGCGGCGACTCGGTCTGCGAATTGGCCGCGCCCGGCGCGGGCTGCGGCCAGGGGCAAAAGCGCGGCGCATCGGGCTCGGCGGCGGGACGGCGCCAGCCCTCGGTGTAGCGCGCGAACTTCGCGGCATCGCGCCCGCCCGGCGCGGGCCGGGGGCGCAGCAGGTAGCTCTTGAATTCAATCTCCAGCGCCGCGCCGAACTCGCTGCGCAGCAAATTCAGCCGGTAATCGGCCACCCGGCACCAGGGGCACAGATAGTCGGACCAAACCTCCAGGCGCACGGGATTCACGGGGCGAGGCCCCGGTAGCCGCCGGCGAAGTAGAGCAGCGGCTCGCCGCCGCGGCTCACCACCGCCTCCACGCGGCCCACCACCAGCACATGGTCTCCGGCGTCGTGGCGGGCAACGACCCGGCAATCCAGACTCGCCAGCGCGCCCGGAATCAGCGGCGCGCCGGTCGCGGCCACGCCGCAGTCGAGGCCCTCGAAGCGCGTCCACTCCTCCCGCTTCGAGGCAAAGCGCGCCGCCAGCGCCTGCTGATCGGCGGCGAGCAAATTCACCGCCATGTTGCCGCCGCCCTCAATCACACCCAGGGTGTTCGACTGCTTGTCCACGCAGACCAATACCAGCGGCGGCGACAGCGAAGCGCCCGCAAAGTCCGAGGCGGTCATGCCGTGCACGCGCTCGCCGTCGCGGGCCGTGACGATGGTCACCCCCGTGGCCCAGCGGCTCAACGCCGCCCGGTAGGATTCCGCATCAATCGCCAACAGCATCTCCTTTTCGCGGCCTGCGGCCGTGCGGTGGCGAGTCTAGAAGCGCAGCGCGGCTCCGGCGACCGCGGCGGGCTCAGCGTCCCGCCTCGGCGGGTTGCAGGCGGATTTCGATGCGGCGGTTGCGGGCGCGGTTGCGCGGCGATTCGTTGCTGGCCACGGGGCGCGTGTGCGCGAAAGAAACGGCGCGCAGGCGCTCGGCCGCAACGCCGCGCTGCGCCAAAAGCCGCACCACACTGGCGGCGCGTGCGCCGGCCAGCTCCCAGTTGGTGGGATAGCGGCGCGCCAGCGAGCCGCGAATCGGCACATTGTCGGTGTGCCCCTCCACCACCACATGGTGCGTAATCTCGTTCAGACGATCCGCCACCAGGCTGATCACCCTGCGCCCGGCTTTGCCGAGGCTGGCAGAGCCGGCGGAGAACAGCACGCTCTGGTCGAGCTTCAGGCGCAGGCCCTTGCGCAGCTGGTCAATCTGCACCCGGCCGGCGGTAACTTCGGCCTGCAGGTCGGAGACCAGGCTGTCGTAGGTGCCGCGCAATTCGCTCACCTCGGCCTCCAGCCCGCCCCGCTCAATGCGCATATCCTCCAGATCGGAGAGCAGGCGAATGCGCTCCTCGTTGAGGCCCGCGTTCGAGGTTTCGAGCATTTCGATGCGCTGCCGCGCCAGCGACACTTCATCGCCCAGCCGGTCGCGCTCCTCCAGCGCTTCGCGGAGCTTCCCGCGGCCGACACAGCCCGGCGCCAGCAGCGCGAGCGCCAGCAGCAACGCCAATTGCTGCGCCGCGCGGTGGCGGCGGCGCTCAGGCACCGGGCGGCTCCGGCGGCAGAATGCACTCCAGAGCATCGGCAATGCGGCCGATATAGGAAAAGGAAAGGCCGTCCAGCAATTCGGGCTGAATCTCCTCGACATCGCGCCGGTTCTTTTCGGGCAGCACCACCCGGTGAATGCCGGCGCGGCGCGCGGCCAGCACCTTCTCCTTGATGCCGCCCACCGGCAGCACCTTGCCGCGCAGGGTGATCTCGCCGGTCATCGCCACATCGGGGTCGGCGGCGCGCCCGGTGAGCAACGAAGCCAGCGCGGTCACCATGGCGACGCCGGCGGAGGGGCCGTCCTTCGGCACCGCGCCCTGGGGCACATGCACATGCAGGTCGCGCTTCTCAAAAGCACCGGCGGGAATGCCGAGCGGCTGCCCGTAGCTCTGCAGCCAGGCGCGGGCCGCCTCGGCGCTCTCGCGCATCACATCGCCGAGCGAGCCGGTGAGCTTCAGCGCGCCCCGGCCGGGCATGGCCGTGCTCTCGACGAAGAGAATGTCGCCGCCGGCGGGCGTCCAGGAGAGTCCCACGGCGACGCCGGGGCGGCCCGCGCGCTCGGCCAGCTCGGGCTCGAACTTCACCGGGCCGAGCAATTCGGCCAGGTCTTCGGGCGCGACGCGAAAGCCGCCTTCCGCGCCGCTCGCCACGCGCCGCACAATCTTGCGGCACACCGCGCCAATCTCGCGCTCCAGGTTGCGCACTCCGGCCTCGCGGGTGTAGCTGCGCACAATGGCGCGCAGCGTCTCCGCGGGAATCTCGAGCTCAATGCCGGCGACGCCGTTTTCGCGGCGCTGCCGCGGCAACAGGAAGCGCTGCGCAATCTGCAGCTTGTCCTCTTCGGTGTAGCCGGGCAGTTCGATGATCTCCATGCGGTCGCGCAGCGCGGGGTGGATGGGATCTTCCACATTCGCCGTCGCGATGAAGAGCACCTGCGAGAGATCGAAGGGCACCTCCAGATAGTGGTCGCTGAAGGTGGAGTTCTGCTCGGGGTCGAGCACCTCGAGCAGCGCCGAAGAGGGATCGCCGTGATAGTCGGCGCCGACCTTGTCCACCTCGTCGAGCACGAACACCGGGTTGCGCGCCTCTGCCCGGCGCAGCCCCTGGATGATGCGCCCGGGCAGCGCGCCCACATAGGTGCGCCGGTGGCCGCGAATCTCCGCCTCGTCCCGGACGCCGCCCAGCGAAATGCGCTGGAAACTGCGGCCCAGCGCCCGGGCGATGGAGCGGCCGAGCGAGGTCTTGCCCGTCCCCGGCGGCCCCACAAAACAGAGAATGGGGCCGCGCAGCCCGGCGTGCTGATCGCGCTGCCGCTTCAGCGAGAGCACTGCAATGTATTCGACGATGCGATCCTTCACCTTCTCGAGGCCCCAGTGATCCTCGTCGAGCACGCGGCGCGCGGCTTCCACATCCAGGCGGTCCTCGCTGCTGCGGCTCCATGGCAGATCCACCATCCAGTCGAGGTAGTTGCGGATGAAGCTGCGCTCGGCGGCGGCGGCGGGCATCTGCGCCATGCGCTCGTGTTCGCGCAGCGCCTGCGCCTGCGCTTCTTCGGACATACCGGCCTCTTCGATTTTGCGGCGCAGCGTCTCGGACTCGGCCTCTTCGTCCTCGCCCTCGCCGAGCTCGCGGCGAATCTGGTCGAGTTGCTGGCGCAGCATATATTCGCGCTGGGTGCGGCCCATCTCGGACTTCACCTTCTCGCGAATCTTGCTCTCAATGGCGGCGGCATCGCTGGCGCGGCGCAGTTCCTCCCGCACCCGGTTCAGGCGCTCGCGAATATCGAGCTCTTCCAGAAATGCCTGCCGGCCCGCCACATCAATGGGCAAATTCGAGGCGACCAGATCGGCCAGGTGCGCGGGATCCTCGGTGCTCAGCGTGAGCGCCTGCAGTTCGTTGCTGTTGCCGCTCGATTCCGAAACCAGCGCGATGAAAGAATCGCGCACATAGCGGGCCAGCGCCTGCACCTCCACCGTTTCGCTCTCGCCGGTATCGGCCAGCGGCTGCGCATGGCATTGCAAAAAGGGCTGCTCGGCGCGCCATTCCAGCAGCCGCGCGCGGCACAGGCCCTGCACCAGCAGGTGATAGGAATCGGAAGTGCGCAGCATTTTCACCACGCGCAGCAGCGTGCCGACGCGGTAGAGATCGTCCGGCCCGGGGCTGCCCTCCACGCTGCCGCGCGCCGAAAGCGCCAGCATCAGGCGCGGCTCTCCGGCCATGACGGCGTCCACCAGCCGCCGGCTGCGCGCGCTGCCAATTACCAGCGGCGCCAGCAATTGCGGAAAGATGATGTTGTTCTTGAGCGGCAGGACGGGCAGCGTATCGGGCAACTCCGGGAGCCCGAGATCGCCTCCGCCCTCCACCTGCGCCTGCTGCTCTGTCACGCGCCCCGGCTCCTAGGAAGAGGAGCCGCCCTCCTCGGTGAACTCGGCGTCAATCACATCGCCGTCGCCGGAGTCCCCGGCCGCGCCCGCCCCGGCTGCCCCGGCTGCGCCGGTCTCGGCAGCGCCCGCCTTGTAGAGGGCCTCGGCCAGCTTGTGCATGGCGCGCTCCAGGGCCTGCCGGGCGGCATCCATGGCCGCCGCGTCGCCGCCCTCCAGGGCCTCCCGGCCCTGCTTCAGTGCGGATTCCACCTCGCTCTTCACTTCGGCGGGCGCCTTCTCGCCGGAATCCCGCAGCTGCTTCTCGGTCTGATAGATCAGGCTGTCGAGCAGGTTGCGGCTCTCAATGGCGCCCCGGCGCTTGCTGTCCTCTTCCGAATGGGACTCGGCCTCGGACACCATGCGCTCAATCTCCTGCTTCGAGAGTCCGCCGGAGCCCTCGATGCGGATGGACTGCTCCTTGCCGCTGGCGGCGTCCCGGGCCTGCACATTCAGAATGCCGTTGGCGTCAATGTCGAAGGCCACCTCAATCTGCGGCACGCCGCGGGGCGCGGGGGGAATCCCGTCGAGGATGAAGCGCCCGATCTCGCGGTTGTCGTCCGCCATCTCGCGCTCGCCCTGCAGCACGCGAATCTCGACACGGGGCTGGTTGTCCGCCGCCGTCGAGAAGGTCTGGCTGCGCTTGGTGGGGATGGTGGTGTTGCGGTCAATCAGCTTGGTCAGCACGCCGCCCAGCGTCTCGATGCCGAGAGAGAGCGGCGTCACATCGAGCAGCAGGACATCCTTCACCTCGCCGGAGAGCACGCCGCCCTGCACCGCCGCGCCAATGGCCACCACCTCGTCCGGGTTCACGCTGTGGTTGGGCTCGCGGCCAAACAGCGCCTGCACCTTCTGCTGCACCAGCGGCACGCGGGTGGAGCCGCCCACCAGCACCACCTCGTCAATCTGCGAGGCCTGCAGCCCGGCGTCGGAGAGCGCGCGGCGGCAGGGATCCAGGGTGCGCTCCACCAGGTCTTCGATGAGCTGCTCGAACTTGGCGCGGCTGAGCTTCATATTCAGGTGCCGCGGCCCCGATTGGTCCGCGGTGATGTAGGGCAGATTGATATCCGTGCCCTGCGCGGTGGAGAGCTCAATCTTCGCCTTCTCCGCCGCCTCGCGCAGGCGCTGCACCGCCATGGGATCGCGGGAGAGGTCCAGGCCCTGGTCCTTCTTGAACTCGGCGATCAGGTAATCAATCACGCGCTGGTCGAGATTGTCGCCGCCGAGATGCGTGTCGCCGCCGGTGGACTTCACCTCCACCACATTCTCGCCCACCTCGAGGATGGAAATGTCGAAGGTGCCGCCGCCGAAGTCGAAGACCGCGATCTTCTCGTCCTTCTCCTTGTCGAGTCCGTAGGCCAGCGCCGCTGCGGTGGGCTCGTTGATGATGCGCTTCACATCGAGGCCGGCGATCTTGCCGGCGTCTTTGGTGGCCTGGCGCTGGGCGTCGTTGAAGTGCGCGGGCACTGTGATCACCGCCCCGCTCACCGTCTGCCCCAGGTAATCCTCGGCGGACTTCCGGAGCTTTTGCAAAATCATCGCCGAGATTTCGGGGGGGGTGTATTCGCTGTCGCCAATGCCAATTACCACCGCGCCCTCCCGGCCCTCGCCCACCTGATAGGGCACCAGACCGATCTCTTCGGGCACCTCGCTGCGGCGGCGGCCCATGAAGCGCTTGATGGAATAGACGCTGCGCTCGGGGTTGGTCACCGCCTGCCGCTTGGCCACAGCGCCCACCAGGCGCTCGCCCTCATCGCTGAAGGCGACGATGGAAGGCGTCGTGCGCCCTCCCTCCTCGTTCGTCACGACCGTCGGCTGTCCGCCCTCCATTACTGCCACCACCGAGTTGGTGGTGCCGAGGTCAATGCCGATGATCTTTCCGGAATCCGCCATTGCGTATGGGCCTCCCAAGCTCGCGCAGCCGCACTCCGGGCCGCGCCGATGGCTCAGCCTGCGCACGGCGGCTGCGCCGTCAAGCCGGGCGGGCGCATTTTTCCCGCGCGGCCCGGAATTAGAGGGGTTGCCGCCCCTGCCCGGCACGCTACATATCTGCCTATCTCGATTCCTCAATACCCGCCTGGGAGGCCCCGTGAGCGCAGTGAAGCTGCAGCAGATTTTCCGCACACTCGGCGATCCGACCCGCGCCCGCATCCTGTTTCTGCTGGAACGGGAAGAGCTTGCAGTGCAGGAATTGATGGAAGTGTTGAACATGGCGCAATCCCGGGTCTCCCGGCACCTGGGCCTGCTGCGCGGGGCCGGATTGCTGCGCGACCGGCGCAACGGCGCTTTTTCCCTCTACCGCTTCCGGGAGCCGGCTGCGGAGGCCTGGCGCGCGGCCTGGGCGCTGGCGCGGCGCGAGCTGGCAGCCGACCCGGCCAGCGCCCTGGACCTGGCCGCACTGGCCCGCGTGCTCCAGGCGCGGCGCAGCCGCAGCCGCAGCTTCTTCGATTCCGTCGGGGCAGAGTGGGACTCGCTGCGCAAGGCCTGGGGCGACGAGTTGCTGCGGGCCCGCGCCATGGGCCGCCTGGTGCCGCCGGGGCTGCGCGTGGCCGATGTGGGCGCGGGCAGCGGCGTGCTGGCCCGGGAGCTCGCCGAGGCCGGCTGCCAGGTGGTGGCCGTGGATCACTCCCGGGCCATGCTCGAAGCCGCGCGCCGCAAGCTGGAGCTGGCCGGGGTGGCCGGCGTCGAGTTCCGCCTGGGCGATGCCGCTGCCCTGCCCCTGGGCGATGGCGAGGTGGATGCAGCCTTGGGCCACATGGTGCTGCAATATCTCTCCTCGCCGGCAGAGGCGCTGGCAGAGATGGCGCGGGTGGTGCGCCCCGGCGGGAGGGTGATTGCCGTGGACTTCGTAGCCCATGACCGCGAGTGGATGCGCCGCGAACTCGGCGTGCAGCGCATGGGCTTTGCGCCGGAGCAGGTGGCGGACTGGTTGCGCGCCGCGGGACTCGGCGAGGTGCGCGCCTTCGTGCAGCCCGGCGCGGTGCGCGGCGCAGATTTGCCCGAGACCTTTCTGGCCCAGGGGGTAGCGCCGTGAACGCCGTGGAAAAGCAACTGCGCGCATTGCTCGCCGAGCGCATTCTCGTAAAGGACGGCGCCATGGGCACCATGCTGCAGCGCGAGGGGCTGGGCGAAGAGGCCTGGCGCAGCGAGCGCTTCCGCGCTCACCCGCACGAGCTGCAGGGCAACTACGACTTCCTGGCGCTCACCCAACCCGGGCTGCTGGAAGAGATTCACGGCCGCTTTCTCGAGGCCGGCGCCGACCTGATCGGCACCACCACCTTCAGCGCCAACGCCATTTCCCAGGCCGATTACGGCGCAGAGTCCCTGTGCCGCGAGATGAATCGAGAGGCCGCGCGCATTGCGCGCCGCGCCGCCGGGCGCTGGACGGCGCGCACGCCCGAGCGCCCGCGCTTCGCCGCCGGCGCCATCGGCCCCACCAACAAGACGCTCTCGCTCTCTCCCGATGTGAATGACCCCGCCCGGCGCGGCGCCACCTGGGCCGAGGTGGAGGCGGCCTACGCCGAGCAGGTGCGCGGGCTGATGGAGGGCGGCGCACAACTGCTGGTCATTGAGACCATCTTCGACACGCTCAATGCCAAAGCCGCCATCTTCGCCATTACCCGGGTGTTTGCCGAGCGCAACGAGACGCTGCCGCTGATCATCTCCGGCACCGTCACCGACGCCAGCGGGCGGACCTTGTCGGGGCAGACACTGCCCGCCTTTCACAACTCGCTGCGCCATGCCGAGCCCCTCGCCATCGGACTCAATTGCTCGCTGGGCGCGGAGAAGATGCGCCCTTATCTGGCGGAGCTGGCCGGCATTTCCAGCGCGCCGATCTCCTGCTACCCGAACGCCGGGCTGCCCAACGCCATGGGCGATTACGATGAGCGCCCCGAGACGACGGGCGCGCTGCTCGGCGAGTTTGCAGCGAGCGGCCTGCTGAACATCGCCGGCGGTTGCTGCGGCTCGACGCCGGAGCACATCCGCGCCATCGCCGAATCTGTGGCCGGCCATGCGCCGCGCCGGGCCAAACCCCAAGGCGGGCCGCAAGAGCGCTACACGCAGCTCTCCGGACTCGAACCCCTCGAGATTCGCCCCGACTCGAACTTCATCGTCATCGGCGAGCGCACGAATGTCACCGGCTCGGCGCGCTTCCGGCGTCTGGTGCGCGAGGACGATTTCGAGGCGGCGCTGGCCGTCGCGCTCTCTCAGGTGCGCGGGGGCGCCAACCTGCTCGATGTGAACATGGACGAGGGCCTGCTCGATTCCGAGGCGTGCATGCGCCGCTTTCTGAATTTGGTGGCGGCAGAGCCCGAGATCGCGCGCATTCCCATCATGGTGGACAGCTCGAAGTGGTCCGTCATTGAGGCGGGGCTGCAGTGCTGCCAGGGCAAGAGCGTCGTCAACTCCATCTCGCTCAAGGATGGCGAAGAGGACTTCCTGGAAAAGGCGCGGTTGCTGCGCCGCTATGGCGCCGCCGTGGTGGTAATGGCCTTTGACGAGACCGGGCAGGCCGACACCGCGCAGCGCAAGGTCGAGATTTGCGAGCGCGCCTACCGGCTGCTCACCGGGTCTGCGGGCTTTCCGCCCGAGGACATCATCTTCGATCCGAACATCCTCGCCATTGCCACCGGCATTGAGGAGCACGCGGACTACGCGCTGGCATTCATCGAGGCCGCGCGCCGCATCCGGGAGCGCTGCCCCGGCGCGCATATTTCCGGCGGAATCTCGAATCTCTCCTTCGCATTCCGCGGCAACGACGCGGTGCGCGAGGCCATCCACGCAGCTTTTCTCTACCACGCCATTCAGGCGGGCATGGATATGGGCATTGTAAACGCCGGCCAGCTTCCGCTCTACGAGGATATTCCCGCCCCGCTGCTCGAGCGCGTGCTGGACATTCTCTTCAACCGGCGGCCCGACGCCACCGAGCGCATGGTGGAGTTTGCAAAGGGCGTGAAGGGCGGCGCGCAGGCCAGGACTGCGCCCGATCTCGGCTGGCGCGAAGCGCCGGTGGAGCAGCGCCTGCAGCACGCGCTGGTGCACGGCGTGGCGGACTGGATTGAGCAGGACGCCGAAGAGGCGCGGCAGAAGCTCGGCCGCCCCATTCTGGTGATTGAAGGCCCGCTGATGGACGGCATGAACGAGGTCGGCGACCTGTTCGGCTCGGGCCGGATGTTCCTGCCGCAGGTGGTGAAGAGCGCGCGCGCGATGAAAAAGGCCGTCGCCTATCTGGAGCCCTTCCTGGAAGCCGAGCGCACGGCCGGCCCTTCCACTGCATCCGCCGCCGCCCTGACCGGGGCGGCTGCAAAGGGGCGCATTGTCATGGCCACGGTGAAGGGCGATGTGCACGATATCGGCAAGAACATCGTGGGCGTCGTGCTGCGCTGCAACGGCTACGAGGTAATTGACCTCGGAGTGATGGTGGCCGCCGACGAGATTCTCGATACCGCGAAGGAGCAGAACTGCGACCTGGTCGGGCTTTCGGGGCTCATCACGCCGAGCCTGGACGAGATGGCGAAGGTGGCCGGCGAAATGCAGCGCCGCGGCATGGCGCAGCCGCTGCTGATTGGCGGCGCCACCACCAGCCGCCAGCACACGGCGGTGCGCATTGCCCCGGCGCTGCCCGGCGCGCCGGTGGTGCATGTGCGCGACGCCTCGCGCTCCATCGCCGTCATGAGCGCGCTGCTGGACTCGCGCGCGCGCCCGGATTTCGAGCGCAGCAACCGCGGCGTGCAAGAGCGGCTGCGCGCCCTGCACGAGAGCCGCCGGCAGCAGCCGCTGCTGCCCCTCGCCGAGGCCCGCGCCCGGCGCTTTACCCCGGAATGGCCCGCGCCCCCGCGCCCCGCCTTCTGGGGCCGCCGCCTGCTGCGCGCCCCGGAGGTATCCATCGCCCAGCTGCGCCGCTACATAGACTGGACCTTCTTCTTCTCGGCCTGGGAGCTGCGCGGCCGCTACCCGAAGATTCTGGACGATGCGAAATTCGGCGAACAGGCCCGCGCGCTGCTCGCCGACGCCAATGAGCTCCTCGACGAAATCGAATCGCAGAAGCTGCTCCGCGCCAGCGGCGTCTATGGCTTCTGGCCGGCGGCCTCCGAGGGCGACGACCTGTTGTTGTTCGAAGGCGAAGCAGATGGCTCCGCCGGGCGCGAAGTCGCGCGCTTTGCGACTTTGCGGCAGCAGCGCGTCGCCGAGGGCAGGCCGAGCTATGCGCTGGCGGATTTCATCGCGCCCCGCGGCGCGCAGCGCGCCGATGCGCCGGACAGCATCGGCGCTTTCGCCGTGACCTGCGGCATTGGCGCCGAGGCGCTGGCCGCGCGCTACGAGGCCGGCAACGACGACTACCGCGCCATCATGGTGAAGGCCCTGGCAGACCGGCTGGCCGAGGCATTCGCCGAGCTGCTGCACGAACAGGCGCGGCGCGACTGGGGCTGCGGCGGCGAAAAGCTGGACCTGGAAGCGCTGATTGCGGAGCGCTACCGGGGCATCCGCCCCGCCTTCGGCTACCCCGCCTGCCCCGACCACAGCGAAAAGCGCAAGCTCTTTGAGCTGCTGGGCGCAGAGCAGGCCGGGCTCGGACTCACCGAGGGCTGCGCCATGACTCCCGCCGCCAGTGTGAGCGGCCTCTATTTCGCCCACGAAAGCGCGCGCTACTTCCGCGCCGGCCCCTTCGGCAAAGACCAGGTGCAGGACTATGCCCGCCGCAAGGGCATCTCTCTCGCCGAAGCCGAGCGCTGGCTCGGCCCCGAGCTCGCCTACGACCCCGGCGGCTAGCGCCGCTCAGAAGCTCTGGCGGAAACCCACCTTGAAAATGCTGCCGAAGGGATTGTGGGTGAAGGCGTCGTAGTTCATGTCGAGCGCCACGAAGGGCGGATTCTCGTCAGTGAGGTTGACGGCCGAGGCCCACAGCGTGGTCTGCTCGCCGGGGAAGCGATAGTTCAGGTGCAGGTCGTAGGTGATGTGGCGGTCAATGGTGCGGGGCGGCGGAGCAACGCCCGCCAATGATCGCCGATCCTCGTAATCGTGCAGATAGTTGGCGACGAAGCGCAGGTTTGCGCCGCCGATCTGGTAATTGAGCCAAGCCCGGCCCTTGAATTCCACCAGCGAGCGGGCGTAGGAGGTGCCGTAGTTGAGACGCCCCACTGCGTCGTAGGGTGTGGTGAGCACCGTCTCGCCGATTTCGTAATCCGCCACCCAGGTGCCCTGCACCCCAAAGCCCAGCACGCCCCCGGCCGCCGGCATACTGTAGCGCAGCGTGAGATCCACGCCGGAGGTCTCAATATCGGGCCCGTTGATGATGTTCACATTGATGATCTCCACCGCCGAGGGGACCGTGATGTCAAAGGGCGCCGCGCGCTGGAACCAGGGGCTGTTCGGATCCTTGTTCGGCGCGCAGGCGTCGGTGGATCCCGCGGCTGCGCCCGGGCAGGCGGCGTTCAACACATTGGTGAAGGGCTCGGTCACCAGCGAATCCTCAAAATCGTAGGACCAGTAATCCGCAGTCACGAACAAGTGATCCGAATCGAAGAACAGTTTCTTCAAGTCAATCAACAGGCCCGCATTCCATGTGAAGGCCGTCTCGGGCTCGAGATCCGGATTGCCCCGGGTGTCAATGCGCTTGAAAGCGCCCGTCGGCGCGACGAACTGCAGCGAGTTGGAGGAATTCGTGGTGACCGTCTGATTCAGCGTGGGCGCACGGAAAGTGGTGCCCGCCGAAGCGCGGAGGCCGAGCCAGGGCAGCACCTTCCAGCGCAGCGCAACCTTGGGGTCCAGCGTGTTGCCGATCTTTCCGCCATAGCTCTCGAAGCGGGCGGAGATATGCGCCTGCAGCGTCTTGGTAATCGGCAGGGAGAGCTCGCCGAACACTGCGTAGATGTCGCGCTCGCCGTCTATGCCGAGCAGTGGCGGCAAAAAGCCGAACAGGCCGGTGCGCCCGGTCGTGCAATCCCGCTGCTCCGGGCCGGCGAGGCAGGGGAATTGCTCCTCATCGTTGCGGTCGTAAATCGTCGTCGTGTAATCCTCGCGCCGCCACTGCAGGCCCGCGGCAAAGCCGATTTCGCCACCGGGCAGGGACAGCCAGCTTCCCAGCTCGCCGTTGACAATGAAATCCCAGGCCGTGAGGGTGCTCTCGCCGGTGAGGCCGTAGTTCTGGTTCACGAGGTAAGAGAAGAGCCGCTGGTTGTCGAAGTCGGGATTGAAGTCCGGGTTCTCCGCCTCGCCGTTCAACACCTGGCCATGGGCGCCGGCCATGCCGTTCGAAAAGGGGCTCCAATACAAGCAGTGCCCCCGCCCGGCGTGCTGCGCCAGCGTCGCCTCGGAAAAGGCCAGGTTGCCGTTCGCGTCATACTCGTTCGGCACCAGAATTTCGCAATTGAAGCCGCCCAGCCCCAACTGCGCGCGGCGGAAGCGATACACCTCGGTATCGCCGCCCTCGAAGCGCCGCCGGATGCGATTCCAGAGAAAGGAGCTCTGCCAGTCGTAATCCCGCCATTCGCCATCCAGCGAGGCGAGCACGCGGTGGCCGTTCGATTCCCGCAGGTGGTCGCGCAGCGGGCCGTCCTGCCCATAAGCCCGCCCGTAGAACCAGGCCACATCGTCCGTGGGATCGCCTGCGTAGCGGCAGTAGGATTCCGCGCAAGATGCGTAGGCGCCGTAGCGAGCGGGATATTTGGAGGCCATGTCCACCAGCGCGGGGTTGCCCGCGCGGATGGTGCGCGTGGTATCAATCAGCCGGTTCGGCGGATAGGAAACCGAGGTGTTCCAGGCCGGCACATTGCTGTTCGACTTCAGATATTCGAGCTTGAAAGTCGTGGTGGCGCTGAGCTCCACCGTCAACTCCGTGAACCACTGCCAGCGCTGCGCCTTCTCCGTCAAGTTGTCAAAGGCGGTGAATTGGAAGCGGCAAAAACCGCCCGCAGCCGCGCCGCCGAGGTCCGCACAATTGGGATCGGCAGTTGCAGCGCCCGCCACTGCCACACGGGCGAAGGGGTTGGCGACATAGTTGGGGTTCATGGGGTCGGACAGCGCATTCCAGGTGGTGATGGGAATGAAGGCCGCGGGCCGGCCCACCGTGGACCAGCCGCCCACGGGGTTCTCCGCAAAGGGGCGCAGCGCCCAATCGCGCTCCGAGATGGTCAGTTCCCGGCGCTTGGCGAAGCCGAAGGAAGTCACGATATGAATATTGCCCTGGCGCGCGCCCCAAATGACGCCGATGTCGTCGTCGCCGCCGTTGCCATCCAGCAACTTGCGGTTGAAGGAGAGTTCCAGGCCCTCGAAATCCGAGCGCGTGATGTAGTTCACCACGCCGCCGATGGCGTCGGAGCCGTAGGTGGCCGCGCCGCCCTCGCGCAACACCTCCACGCGCTCCACAGCGGCCACGGGCATGGTGTTCAGATCCACCAGCAACTGCGCCTGTGCTGCAATGGCAATGGGAGACCAGGCATTGCGCCGCCCATTCAGCAGCACCAGGCTCCGGCTCGGGCCGAAGCCGCGCAGATTCACCGTCGCCCGGTCGGCCCCCGCCCCCGCCTGGAACTGGTCCGTCTCGCCGTCCGCCCCCTGGCTGAAAGAGAGGTCCTTGATCATGTCCAGGGGAGTCGGCGAGCCCTGCAACTCCAGCTCATCGCTGGTGAAGACGGAAACCGGCAGCGCCTCGTCTTCCGTGCTGCGCGCGATGTAAGAGCCGGTGACGACGATCTCTTCGACGCCGCTGGGCTCCGGCTCCGCCGCGGCCTCGGCTTCCTGGGCCGAGGCCACCCCGGGGAGCGCGTTCAGGGCGAGCAGAGCCGCCGCAGCGGGGGCCAACAGAGAGATGTGCGGACGCGGGCGCGCCATTGGGTTTGCTCCTTTTCTGGTGGCCCTGCGGCTAGAAGCTCTGGCGCAGGCCCACCTTGATGATGCGCCCGAAGGCGCTGTGCGTATAGGCGTCGTAGTTCAGGTCGTTGCGGGCGAAGGGCGGATCTTCATCCGCCAGATTGTAGGCAGAGAGCCAGAAGGTGGTTCCCGAGAGCGCATCGCTGTTGAAGAAGCCGCCCACCGCCATGTTGTAGTGGAAGTCAATGGTGCCGTGGCCCTCAATGCCGCGCGGGCCGTTCGCAGTGCTCGCCCGATCCTCATAGCTGCCGGTCTTGTTGTAGATCAGGTTGAAGAGGTGGTTTGCCGTCTCGTAGCGCAGCCCGATGTTCCACTTGAGGCCGAGGATGGGGCGCAGGTAGGCCACGGTTGCGTTGAGCTTGCTGCGGGCATCGAAGGCCGGGAGGCTGATTGCGCCCACGGTGGTGGCGCCCACATCGAAGGAATTGATCCAGGTGCCCGCCCAGGAAACCTCCATTCGCCCCGGCCCCATGTCGAAGCCGTAGCGCAGCGCAAAGTCAATGCCGTCCGTGTCCATGTCCGGACCGTTGATCATGTTCGTGCGGATGCGCTGAATGTTGTTGGCGGTGCAGGTGGAAGCATCGGTGCGGTCGCACTGAGAAATCTGGAAGCGATCCGCAAGGGGGCCGTCCACAATGAGCGTGCTGCTTCCTGCGGAGCGCATTGCGGGGTTCCCGAAGCCCACATTCACCAGCGAATTGAAGTCCTCCCGGATGATCGGATCCTCGAGGCTGAAGTTCCAGTAGTCGAGGGAGATGTAAAGCGAAGCGCCGCCCCCGAGCAAGTTCTCCCACTCGAAGATCGCGCCCAGATTGAAGGACACCGCCGATTCCGGCTCCAGATTCGGGTTGCCGACGACATCCACCGCCTTGAAGGTGTTGGTCTGGCCCACAAAGGAGAGCGTGGTGCCGCGCCCGCCCAACTGGTTCAGCGTGGGGCCGCGGAAGGTGGTGGAGCCCGAGGCCCGCAGCGCCAGCCAGTCCGCCAGTTGCCAGCGCAGCGCCAGCTTGGGATCCACGCTGCCGCCCACCTCGCCGCCGTAATCCTCCCAGCGCACCGAGAGCTGCGCCTCGAAGCGCTCGGCGAAGGGCAAAAAGAGCTCGCCGAAGACGCCGATGATGTCCTGGTCGTCATCGAAGGGGGTGGCGCCGGCGAGGAAGATGAACTGGCCGCTGCCCTCGTAATCGTCCGCGGCCGCGCCCGGGGTTCCCGCGTCGCAGCGCGCCATGGGGTCGCTCGCCATGCGCCAGCGCTCGTTTTCTCCGGTGGTCTGGCAGGGATTCTGCGTGAGGTCGGCGATAGCGGCGGGCGTGAACTCGTAGGATTCCCGCCGCCACTGCGCGCCCGCGGCAAAGGAAACGGCCCCGCCCGGCAGCTCCCAGCCGGTTTCGCCGGAGAGCACGAAGTCATAGACGATGATGCCCGAGTCCACCTCGTCGGTCAGGAGATCCGCGAGCCAATCCCGCAGTTCCGGCGTGTTGGCCAGATCTGCGCGGTAGTTCGGGTTCTCCACAATCTGGCCGTCGTCAAAGCGCTTTGCCTGCGGGAACTGAATGGCATTGGAAAAGGGGTTGTAATAGAGGCAGCCGCCCTGTCCCGGCGTGCCGGTGGCGGGATTGCAATTCGGCCCGCCGAGTCCGCGGAAGGCCAGGCTCCAGCGCTCGGCGTAGGTGTCCGGCGAGCCGCGCTCGCCATTCGACTCGGTGAAGAGCAGCGAGGTGGTGTAGTTGAGGCTGCCGAAAATCTTTCCCTCCAGCCCCGCCATGAAGCGGAAGGTGTTGTATTCGCGGAAGCCCACGCCGGAATCTCCGCTCACGCCGAAGGGCCGCCCGAAGAAGAGCAGCGAATTGCAGGCCGTGGTTGCGGGATCGCAATTCGCATCGGCGGCGTTCGCCCACACGCTCGGGCTGCTGTCCGCATTGGTCGGATAGTCCTGCGCCATCTTCAGCAATCCCGGATGATTTGCGGGAACCAGCCGCCCCGTCTCCGGATTCAGGTCCACCAGCGTCTGCGGCGGATACGAGGGCGAGGTCTTCCACTCCGGCACATCCGTATTGGCGTAGAGCAGCTCGACAGAAAGGCTGTGGTCCACCGAGAATTCATGGGTGAGCTCGCCGAAAATCTGCCAGCGCTCCTCCTTCTCAATCAGATTGTCGAAGTAGAGATAGGAGTAGGTGCAGTTGGCGCGGCGCGGCGCGCCGTCGGGCGGGTTGTCCACAAAGCTGCCGACGAAAGCCGCGCATTGGGGGTCGCGGGCGCCCACGCCCACGATGCTATTCACATCGTCCCGGGTGTAGGGCATTCCGTCCGCCCCCGCTGTGTGGCGGATGGGGAAAAAAGAGCCGGGATTCGGAATGCCGGTGTAGTTGAGCGAATTGCCCCGGGTGCCGAAGGGCTCAATCGCCCAGTCCCGGTCGCGGGCGTGCAGCTCGCTGCGGCGGCTCCAGCCCGCCGAGAGCACCAGGTTGGTCGCGCCGACCTTGGTGCCGCCGATCAGGCCGAAATCGAAATCGCCGCTGCTGTCGGCGATGTTCTTGTAGGAGGTCGCAAACTCGAGGCCCTCGAAATCCGAGCGCGTGATGAAGTTCGCCACGCCGGCGATGGCATCGGAGCCGTAGGTGGCCGCCGCGCCGTCTTTCAGCAGCTCCACCCGCTCAATGGCCACGCCGGGAATCATGTTGATATCCACGAACAACTGCCGCTGCTCGCTGATGGCATAGGGCGACCAGGCGTTGCGCCGCCCGTTGGTCAGCACCAGGGTGCGGCCCGGCCCGAGGCCGCGCATATTGATGTTTGCCGTGCCCTCCAGGCCATTCGACTGGAACTGATTGGTCTCGCCGTCGGTCCCCGAACTCACGCCCAGGGTGCGCACCAGCTCGACGAGGCTCGGGCTGCCCTGGTTGAAGAGCTCCTCGCTGTCCACCACCTGTACGGGCAGCGGCGCATCCTCCGGGGTGTGGGGGATGTAAGAGCCGGTCACCACAATCTCCTCGACGCCGCCGGGCTCAGCCTCGGCTTCCTGAGCCAAAGCCACCCCCCCCCCCCCGGGGGGAAGCACATAGGCGGCGAGCAGGGCCGCTGCGGCGTAATTCAGCCAGGGAAGGCGGGCGCGCTTTCGCATCTCGTTGTGTCTCCTCTGGGTTTTCGCTCTGTGGGCCCTGCCGGCAACCGTGCGGGGCGTCTCAGCCGGGCATTCAATCACAACCCCGCGGGCTTTTGCAACTTTTTTATGCGCCGCCCGCGCGGCCCGCCACCAAAGGTTGCAGGCAGATGGGGGCCGCGCCACAGGTGGGTGCGGGCGCGGCGCGGTGCGGCTAGTCTGCGGGATATGCCGCCGATTTCGCCGCCGCCGCTGATGGGCGGCGCGTGTGACATCCGGGCCATCCTCTTCGACGCGGCGGGAACGCTGCTGCTGCCCCGGGAGCCGGTGGGCGCGACCTACGCCCGCTTCGCGCGCCGCTACCTCGCTTCCAGCGCCGGGCAAAGCCCCGCCGCCGCGCCCTCTGCGGCGCGGCTCGGCGAGGCATTCGCCCGGGTCTTCGAGTCCGCCCCGGCCAATGCGCACCCGGATGCGCCGCCCGGCCGCCGCGCAGCGCTGGAGCGGGCGTGGTGGCAGGCGCGGCTGCGCGAGACTTTCCGCGCGGCGGATCAGGAGCTGCGCTTCGAGGAGAGCCCGCACTTCGGCCTCTGCGCCGACGCGCTCTGGCTCCACTACGGCTCGCCCCGTGCCTGGCGCCTGACCGCGGGCGCAGAGCAGGCGCTGGCGGCGCTGCGCGCCCAGGGCCTGGCGCTGGCGATTCTCTCAAACTTCGACCAGCGCCTGCACGGCCTGCTGCGCGGGCTGAATGTGCGCCACTACTTCGACGCCGTGGTGCTGCCGGCAGAATCCGGCGCGGCGAAGCCCTCCCCCGTCAGCTTCGCCCACTGCCTGGCGCAACTCGGCATTGCGCCCCGCCAGGCGCTGCTCGTCGGCGATCACCCGGTCCGCGACCTGCAGGCCGCCCGCGCCGCCGGGCTGCACGCACTCGATATCCGCCAGCTGCCCGCCGCGCCGGCTGCCAACGGCGCGCACAACGCGCGCGCGGGCGGATTCGCCGCACTGCCCGCGGTGGTGGAGCGCATGAACCGGCGCGCGCAGAGCGCCACCCCCGGCGCGGTTTTTGCGGCGCGCGGGCGCGCGGTGGGGCTGCGCGCATGAGCGCGGCGCAGCGGGAGCTGCCGGTGCGCCTGTTCCGCGAGCGCTTCGGCATTGACGAGAACGCGCTGGACGCGGCGCTGGGCGTGGCGCTGGAAAAGCAGCTCGACTACGCCGATTTGTTCTTCGAATCCTCCGCGCGCGAGACGCTGTTGATCGAGGACGGCCTGGTGCGGGTGAGCGAGCGCCACAGCGGCCAGGGCGTGGGGGTGCGCGCGATCTGCGGCGAGCGCCAGGGCTACGCCCACACCGATGAGATCAGCGCGCCGAGCCTGCGCCTGGCGGCGCAGGAGGCCCGCGCCATCGCCGAAGCGGGGGGCCAACGCAAGCTGCCCGCGCGCAGCCAAAGCCCGGCGCGGCCCAGCCTCTACCCCACAGCCACCGCCCCCACCGACGAGCCGCTGGACGCCAAAATCGCGCTGCTGAACGAGGTGGATCGCTACGCCCGCGCGCGGGATCCGCGCATTCGCCAGGTGGTGGCGCGGCTCTCCTGCGAGCAGCGCCTGCTGATGATGGCGGCCAGCGACGGCGGCTGGGCGGCGGATACCCGCCCCCTGGTGCGCCTCGATTGCCAGGTCATTGCCGAGGCCCCCGGCGGGCGGCGCGAGATGGCCTTTCAGGGCATGGGCGGACGCTTTGAGCTGGGCGGCCTGCTGGACGCGCAGAAATGGCGGCCGATGGTGGACGAGGCGGTGCGGGTAGCTCTGCTGAACCTGGAGGCCGCGCCCTGCCCCGCCGGAACCATGAGCGTGGTGCTCGCCCCCGGCTTCCCGGGCATTTTGCTGCACGAGGCCGTGGGCCACGGCCTGGAGGGCGATTTCAACCGCAAGGGCAGCTCGGCCTTCGCCGGGCGCATTGGCGAGCGCGTGGCCGCTCCCGGCGTCACCGTGGTAGATGACGGCACCCTGCCCGGCCGCCGCGGCTCGCTGAATGTGGACGACGAGGGCACGCCCACCCGCCGCACTGTGCTGATTGAAGACGGCGTGCTGACCGGCTACCTGCAGGATCGGCTGAACGCGCGGCTCATGGGGCAGCGCCCCACGGGCAACGGGCGGCGCGAGAGCTACGCGCACCTGCCGCTGCCGCGCATGACCAACACCTTCATGCTCGCCGGGCCGGATGCGCCCGAGGACATCATCCGCTCGGTGCAGCGCGGCCTCTACGCCGCCTTTTTCAGCGGCGGACAGGTGGACATCACCAACGGCAAGTTCGTGTTTCACTGCATCGAGGCCTACCGCATAGAGGACGGGCGCATCGGCCAGCCGGTGCGGGGCGCCACGCTCATTGGCAACGGCCCGGATGTGCTGCGCCGCGTCTCGCGCATCGGCTGCGACCTGGCGCTGGATGCGGGTTTGGGCACCTGCGGCAAAGAGGGACAGAGCGTCCCCGTCGGCGTGGGCCTGCCCACCCTGCGGGTGGACGAGCTCACCGTGGGAGGCGCGGCGCTGTGAGCGGGCTGGCCCTGGCGCGCCGCGCCCTGGAGCGCGCCGCCGAGCGCGGCGCGGCCTCGGCAGATGCCGTGCTGGTGCAGAGCGAAACCCACGAAGTCTGCGTGCGGGGGGAGCAGACCGACTCGGTGCAGCGCGCCCGGCAGCGCTGCCTGGGCCTGCGCGTCTTTGTGGCCTGCCAGGGCGGACTGCAGCAGGCCTGCGCCTCCACCAGCGATCTCTCCGAGGCTTCCGTGCTGCAATTGGCCGAAGGCGCCGTGGCCGCCGCCCGGGCCTCTGCGCCGGATCCGCTGGCGGGCCTTCCCGGCGCAAACTACGCCCGGGAGCTTCCCGACCTCGCCCTGTGCGAGACCGCAGACCGCGGCATGACTGCAGGACAGCGCATCGAAATGGCGCGCCAGGCAGAGCGCGCGGCGCGCGGCGCAGACCCGCGCATCGTCAACTCCGAAGGCTCGTCGCTGCGCTCGCGCTTCGGCCACTTCCACTACGCCAACACCGACGGCTTTGCGGGCAGCTACCAGAGCGCCTTCCACGCCCTGGACAGCCGCCCCATCGCCGCCGAAAACGGCGCGCAGCAGACGGATTTTTGGCGCAGCGTGGCGCGGCGCAGCGATGAATTGCAGGCGCCGGAAGAAGTCGGGCGGCGGGCGGCGCAGCGCGCCCTGGCCCGGCTCGGCGCGCGGCGCATTTCCACCTGCCGCGCGCCGGTCATATTCGACCCGCTCTGCGCCCGCAGCCTGCTCGCCAACCTGGCCGCGGCGCTCTCGGGAGACGCCGTCTGCCGCCAGAGCTCTTTTCTCGCCGGCAAGCTGGGGGAGACCATCGCCTGCGACGCCCTGCACATTACCGATGACGGACGGCGGGCGGGGGGGCTCGGCAGCCGCCCCTTCGACGGCGAGGGCCTGCCCACCCGCCAGACCCGACTGGTCCAGGGGGGGCGGCTGCAGAGCTTTCTGCTCGACAGCTACAGCGCCCGCAAGCTCGGCCTCCAATCCACCGGCAACGCCCTGCGCGGCCCTTCCGCGGGGCCGGAGGTGGCGCCCACCAATCTGTGGATTGAGCCCGGCACGGGCGATCTGGAAGACCTGGTGCGGGGCACGGAGCGGGGGCTGCTGGTCACCGGCCTCTTCGGCCAGGGCTTCAACCCCGTGAGCGGCGATTTTTCCCGGGGCGCTTCGGGCCACTGGATTGAGGGGGGCGAGCGCAGCCACCCCGTCGAGGAAATCACCGTGGCCGGCAATCTGGGCGAAATGCTCTGCGCGGTGGATGCAGTGGGCGGCGATTTGCTGTGGCTGGGGCCCATCGCCGCGCCCTCGCTGCGCGTGGCGAGCCTGGCGGTGGCGGGGGCGTAGTGTCCGCGGCCCCGGTAATGCTGGGCATGACCATGCCCGAGAGCGAGATCTGGTCGCCCCGGGTGTGCGTGGCGCTGGGGCAGAACCCGGGGCCTTTCACCGGGCCGGGCACCAACACCTATCTGGTGGGAACCGGCGAGGAGCGGCTGCTGCTCGATCCCGGCCAGGGCGAGCCGGCCTATCTGCCGGTGCTGCAGCGCGCCATGGAGCGCTGCGGCTGCCGCGCCATTCAGGAAATCGTCCTCACCCACGGCCACCCCGACCACATCGGCGGCGTCCGCCCGGTGTTTGAGCGCTTCGGCCGCGTGCCCGTCCACAAAATGCCCAGCGAGCCGCTCGACGCGGACTACACCGACCTGGAACTGCGCCCGCTGCAGGACGGCGCGCGCATTGAGACCGAAGGCGCAACGCTGCGCGCCCTCCACACCCCCGGCCACGCCCCGGACCACCTGTGCTTCGTGCTCGAAGAAGAGCACGCGCTGTTTTCGGGCGACAATGTGCTGGGCGTCGGCACCACGGTCATCCCCGCCCCCGATCATGGGGGCGATTTGCTGGCCTACCTGCGCTCTCTGGAAGTGCTGCTGGCCGAGCGCCCTGGGCGCATTTATCCCGCCCACGGCCCGCTCATCGAGGACGGCGCAGCCAAGCTGCGGGAATACATCGCCCACCGGAAAGAGCGCGAGCGGCAGGTGCTGGCGGCGCTGCGCGAAGCGCCGCGCGGCGTGATGGAACTGGTCCGGGAAATCTACGCCGCCTATCCCGAGACGCTCCACGCCGCCGCCGCCCAGTCGGTAAGTCAGCACCTGCGGAAGCTGGAGCGCGAAGGCCGCGCGCAGCGCGACGGGGAGGGCGACCCGCTGCGCGCCCTGTGGAAGCGCGCAGCGCCGTGAGTCACAGCCTGCTGCAGCGCCTCGCCAGCGGCGATGCCGCCGAGCGCCGCGCCGCCTGCCAGGCGGCGGCGGCGGACGCTTCCGCCGCGCTGCTGGCCGACGGCCTCGCCGATGCGCTGGGCGATCCCGCCCCGGAGGTAGCCCGGGCCGCCGCCCGCGCCCTGGCCGCCATTGCGCAGCGCCCAGGCGGCCGGGACGCCGTGGCCCCGGCCCTGCGCAGCGCCCTGCACAGCCGGGTGAAAACGCGCCGCTGGCGGGCCGCCATCGCCAGCCTGCAGATTGCGCCCCCCACGCCGCGCCTGCTGCCGCCGCTGGTCGAGGCGCTGAGCAGCGGCGATTCCGGGCTGCGCTGGGCCGCCGCCCGCGCCCTGGCCCAGTGCGGCCGGCTCCACGCCGAGGTGCAGCCCCTGCTGGCGGGCCTGGTGCAGAGCGCCGAGCTTCCCGCCACCCGGCGCATGGCCATCTTCGCCCTGCGCAAGCTGGCCCCCGAGCGCGCCGGGGAAGCCCTTGCTCACGCATTGGGCGATGCCGATGCCGGCGTCCGCCGGGCCGCCGCCCTGGCGCTGGCCGGCCGGCCCGGCGCGGACTCTGCGGCGCTTTCATCGGCCCGCGCGATGGAATCCATCGAATAAATCAACTGGCCCGGCGGCGCGGGCGCTTCTACACTGCCGCAGATTTCCGCCGCAGTTTGCGGCGGGAAAAATCAGCGAAAAGGAGAACGAGATGGCCGACTTGAAGGGAACCCAGACCCACAACAACTTGAAGGACGCCTTCGCCGGGGAATCCCAGGCGAACCGCCGCTACCTGTATTTCGCGCGGCAGGCCGACATTGAGGGCTACCCGGATGTGGGCGGCCTGTTCCGCGACACCGCCGAGGCCGAGACCGGCCACGCCCACGGCCACCTGGATCACCTGAAGGCGGCGGGCGACCCGGCCACCGACAAGCCCATCGGCGCCACCGACCAGAACCTGGCCGCCGCCGTGGCCGGCGAGACCTACGAATACACCGAGATGTATCCGGGCATGGCCCGCACCGCCCGGGACGAGGGCTTCGGCGACATTGCCGAGTGGTTCGAGACGCTGGCGAAGGCCGAGAAGTCCCACGCCGGGCGCTTCCAGAAGGCCCTCGACACGCTCGAGTCTCTGTAAGCGCAGAGCGCCCCCGGGTGGCGCGATGAAAGTGCAACTGCCGGAGCGCCCCAGCGCCAGTTGGCGCTACGGCGACTCGGATTACGGAGATCTGCAGTCCATTGGGCGCGAGCTGCGCCGCGTGGCGGAGATTTGCCACCAGTGCCGCCGCTGCCTGCCGCTGTGCCCGTCCTTTCCGCGGCTCTTCGACCTGGTGGATGCGACGGCCGACGAAGTGGCCGGCGTGAGCGATGCGGGCTTCGATTCGGTCAACGAGCTCTGTTACCACTGCAAGCTCTGTTACAACCACTGCCCCTACACGCCTCCCCACGAATGGGATGTGGACTTTCCCGCGCTGATGCGCAGGCAGCAGGTGGCGCGCAACCGGCGCGACGGCGTCTCCCTCGCCCGCAAGCTCACCACGCAGACGGACCGCATCGGCCAGGCCGCATCCCTGGCGCCGCCGCTCATGAACTTCGCCAACCGCAACCGCGCCGCCCGGGTGCTGATGGAGAAGACTCTCGGCATTCACCGCGACTGGGTGCAGCCCTCTTACTATTTTCAGACGGTGCAGCGCTGGTTCGCCCGGCGCGGCGCGCGGGGCAGCGGCGAAAACGGCCGCGCCGTGCTGTTCACCACCTGCTCGGTGAATTACAGCGATCCCGCCGCCGGGCGCGCCGCGGTGTGCGTGCTGGAGCACAGCGGCGTGCATGTGGAAACCGCCTACGAGCGCTGCTGCGGCATGCCCTACACCGATACCGGCGATCTCGAATCCGCCCGGCGCAACGCCCGGCGCAATGTCGAGCTGCTGCTGCCCTTTGTGGAAGCCGGCGCAGCGGTGCTGGTGCCCGGCCCCTCCTGCTCGCTGATGTTGAAAGAGGAATACCCGCGGCTGCTCGAAGACGACCCCGCCGCGCGCCGCGTCGCCGAAGCCACCCGGGATTTGATGGAATATCTCTACGAACTCGCCCGCGCGCAGAAGCTGCGCCGCGACTTTCAGCATCGGCTCGGCCGCGTGGCCTATCACGCGCCCTGCCACCTGCGCGCGCAGAACATCGGCTTCCGCTCCCGCGACCTGCTCAAGCTGGCCGCAGACGAAGTGCTGCTGGTGGATGCCTGCTCCGGCGTGGACGGCACCTGGGGCATGCAGGCGCGCTTTCACGAGGCATCGCTGGGCGTGGCCCGCAAAATGCTGGACCGCATCGGCGAAGCCGCGCCGGATCACATCGCCACCGATTGCCCGCTCTCCGCGCTGCGCATTGAAGAGGGACTCGGGCGCAAGGCCCTGCACCCGGTGGTGTTGCTGCGCCACGCCTACGGAATCTCCGCCGAGTGAGGCCCCTCACCCTGGCCGACATTCCGCCGCCCGCCGTCTTCGCCGCGGCCCGCAGCGAATTGAAGCAGCGGGTGATCGCCCACAAGGCCGCGCGCCGCGTGGCGGTGGGAGATTGCGCCTCGCTGCTCTTCGAGGACCGCGAAACGCTGCGCTGGCAGGTGCTGGAAATGTGCCGGGTCGAAGGCGTCCGCGACGCCGCGGGGGTGCAGCGGGAACTCGATATCTACAACGAACTGCTGCCCGTCGAGGGCGCGCTCTCGGCCACGCTCTTCATCGAGATTGGCGAACCCGGCCAGGTGCGCGCCGAGTTGGACCGCCTGATTGGACTCGACGAGTATGTGAGCATGCAGATCGGCGGCGAATACATCCGCGCCGGCTTCGATCCCAGGCAGATGGAAGAAGACCGCATTTCCGCCGTGCAATACCTGCGCTTCGCGCTGAGCCCGGCGCAGTTGCGCGCCTTTGCCGACCCCGCCGTGCCGCTGCGCCTCGCCATTTCACACCCCAACTACGCGCACACGGCCGAAATCGGCGGCGAGACCCGGGCGAGCCTGCTGCAAGATCTGCGCGGCGGCGCGCCGCCCCTGCTCGATTTCGCCGCCTATGCCCCCGCACCCGCGCCGGCCTCTGTGCAGATCGGAGAAATTTTGGAAAGAGCAAAACAGGCAGCGGTTGACTATTACCAGTTGACAGGAAAACCGCTCGGCATCACTGGAGAGATTGGCGAATACGAAGCGATGCGGCTTCTCGGGCTAACGCTTGCCGAAGCCCGGGAGTCGGGATACGACGCAACAGATGAGAATGGCGTTCACTATCAAATTAAGACACGCTCCCTTTCCAGTGCCGCACGCAAAAAGAGCCAGAGAATCGGCTCCATTAATTTGAGGCACAGTTGGGACTTCGTCCTTCTCGTTTTGATGGACGAGAATTTCCAAACGTTAGAAATTTGGAAAGCGCGGCGCGACGCAGTCGAGGAAGCCCTGAATGCACCGGGCAGCAGGGCGCGCAATGAGCGCCGCGCTCTGGCTATCTCCAAATTCAAACAGATTGGAGAAATGGTGTGGCCGAGCGAGCGGTAAGCCCCCTAACCCGCCGCTCAGCGGCCGACGACGAAGCTGACGCTGGTGGTGCCGCTGCCGCCGATGTTCAGCGTCTGGAAGTTGCGCGCGCCCTCGACCTGGTAATCGCCGGCCCGGCCGGTCACCTGCAAAAATGCATCGAGCATCTGGCGCACGCCGGTGGCGCCCACCGGATGGCCCGCGCCGATCAGCCCGCCGCTGGGATTGATCGGGTGGCGCCCATCGGCCGCAATCCAGCCCTCCTCCACGGCCTTCCAGCTCTCGCCCGGCGCGGTGATGCCGAAGTGGTCAATGGCCATGTATTCAGAGGTCGTGAAGCAGTCGTGCGTCTCAATGCCGTCAATCCCGTTCACATCGGCAATGCCCGCGCGGCGCATGGCGCTCTCGATGGTGCTGCGCACATGGGGCAGCACATAGCGCTGCCCCCGGCTCTCGGAGATTTTGTCGGCGAAGCGCAGCCGTGCGGTGTTGTGCCCCCAGCCCTTGATGCGCGGCAGCTCCGAAAGCTTGAGCCCTGCGCCGCGGGCGAACTTTTTGGCGTAATCGCGCGAGGCCAAAAACACGCAGGCCGCGCCGTCGGTCACCTGCGAGCAGTCCGAGACGCGAATGCGCCCGCCCACCACCGGGTTGTCATCGCCGCGGCTCTTGGCGTGCTCCGCATTCATATACCAGTGGCGGGTCTGCGCGTTGGGATTGCGCTGCGCGTTTTCGTAATTGATGCGGCTGATCTCGGCCAGGTGCGCATCGTCGAGTCCATAGCGCTCATCGTATTCATCGCCGAGCCTGCCGAAGAGCTTGGGGAAGGGAAACTCGACGCCCTGCGCCTCGTCGGCAAACCACGCCGCCGTGCCCAGAAACTCGCCCCCCTGCGCCGGCGAAACCGTCTTCATCTGCTCAATGCCCACCACCGCCTGCAGGCCGTAGCGCCCGGCCTCAATCTCCGCCGCCGCCGCCAGCAGCGCAATGCTGCCCGAGGCGCAGGCCGCCTCGTGGCGGCTGGTGGGAAGCCCGCTGAAGCTCGGATGCACCTCGGTGAAGAAAGCGCCCAGATGCCCCTGCTTGCAGTAGAGCTCTGCGGCGAAGTTTCCCACATGGGCGCTCTGCACCTCTTCCGGGGCAATCTCGCAGCGCTCCAGCGCGCCTTCCACGCACTCGCGCATCAGTGCCGAGAAGTGCTTGTTCTCCTTGGTCCAGTTGCGCGAGAAATCCGTCTGGTAACCGCCCAACACATAGACTTCCGATACCGCCATGGTTTGCTCCTTTGTTGAGCCGACGCTCAGCCAGCTACGAAAAACTTGCCGATGTTGATGTGGGACTCGCGGAACAACCGCGCGCCCTGCGCATCCCGCGCCGCCTCCCGCAACAGTGCTGGCGCTTCGAGTCCGGAATTTTCCACCAGCCGCAGCGCGGCCCCCGGCCCCATCCAATCCACCAGCGCGCCCGGGGGCGCCCAGTTGAAGCCCGTCGCCATGATGCGGTCCAGATCCGAGAGCCGCTCGCAGACCTCCCCCACCCGCGCCAGTGCGTAGGCGATGTAACCGGCGATGACCCGGCGCGCGCACTCGGCCCATTCTCCCTGCGCCGCCAGAAAAACCGCCAGCCCCTCCCGGTAGCGCCCCTGCGAATGCAGCCGCGCCACCTCGTCAATGAAATCGAGCGGCGGCAGCGCAATTTCCGACTCCGGCGCATATTCGCCCGTAGCGAGATCCAGCACCAGCCGGCTGCCATCCTGTTGCTTGAAGAAGCCGCCGCCGGATTTGTCGCCCAGGGTTCCGCTTTCGCAGAGCCGGGACATGGAATCCGGCAGCCGCAGAGTCTCGTGCGCCTCGTCGGGGGCGTTCTGATAAATGTTCTCGACGATGGCGCGGTGCACATCCCAGCCCACCAGGTCAATTGTGGCCAGCGGCGGCAGCGAGCGGCCGGTGTAGGGGCCGATCAGCCTGTCCACCAGCAGCGGGCCGTGGCGCTCGGCGAGCTGCACCGCCTCGTTCAGCACCTTGAAGCCCACGCGGTTGCCGGCGAAGGCCGGCGTATCGGCGCAGCGCACCACCTCGCGCCCCAGCCGCGCCCGCGCAAATGCCTCGGTGAAATCCACCACCCCGGGGTGCGTATCGCGCCCCGCAATCAACTCGCAACCGGCAATGACATTGGGCGGATTGAAGAGATGCAAACCCAGGAAGTTGCGCCGAAAGGATTCGCTGCGCCCTTCGGCCAGCGCGCTGATGGAGAGCCCCGAGCTCACCGTCGCCACGATGCTGTCCCCGCGCCGCGCCTTTTCCACGCGGTCGAAGATTTGCTTCTTCAGCGCGAAGTCCTCGGCCAGCGCCTCGAAGACCCAATCTGCCTGCTGCACCTCTGCGTCGAGATCGGCGTCGTAGCTGCCCACGGTGGCGCGCGAGGCGAGGCTCTGCGAGCGCACCTGGCGGATCGCCGCCGCCAGCCCCTGCCCGGCCTTCTCCCGGCTGCGCGCCAGAAAGCAGACCCGCGGCACGGCCCGGGTGAACAGCGCGGCGCTGCCGTAGCCCATGGTCCCGTTCGCGCCGAGCACCACCACGCGCTCAATCTTCCGGCTCGAGAGCAGCGTCATGCAGCCCAGCCTACTTCACCCGCCCCGCCCCTGCGAGGGGCATGGGGCGCTGTGCTAAGGTCTGGCCGATGAGTGGGGCGTGGCACCGAGAATACCGGGAGGAGCTTTCCCGGCTGCAACGGGTCAGCGGCGAGCGCGGCGAAGGGGTGATTCGCAGCGCATTCCAGCGCTACCTGGAGCGCCACTGCGCCAAGCGGCGCCTGACCCTGGCGCCGGAACTGCGCTACCGCAGCCCGGCAACGCCGCCCGCAGGCGTCGTTCCCGACGGCACCGTGAAGGACGATTTGCGCCAGGACCGCGGCTACTGGGAGGCCAAGGACACGGACGACGATCTGAATCGGGAGATCGCAACAAAGCGGCGCAAGGGCTACCCGATGGGGAACATCATTTTCGAGGATTCCGAGACCGCCGTGCTGATTCAGAGCGGGCGCGAGATCGTCCGCGTCCCCATGAGCGATGGCGCAAAACTGGAACGGCTGCTGCGCGCCTTTCTGGACCACGAGCCGCCGGAGATCGCCGACTTTCACAAGGCGGTGGGGCAATTCCGGGAGGATCTGCCCCGGGTGCTGGAAGCGCTGCGCGAATCCATCCGCGCAGAGCGGCAGCGCAATGCGAGCTTCCGCGAGGCAGCGGATGCGTTTCTCAGCACCTGCCGCCGGACCATCAACCCCACCGTGGGCCCGGACGATGTGCGCGAAATGCTGATCCAGCATATGCTCACCCGGGATATCTTTCTCAAGGTCTTCGGCGAAGACCAATTCCACAGCGAAAACAACATCGCCCACCGGCTGGACGAGCTGGAGCGCACCTTCTTCACCGGCAATGTGCGGCGCAACACCCTGGACCGGCTCAAGAGCTACTACGCCGCTATTCAGCGGGCGGCCCTCGGCATCTCCGATCACCACGAAAAGCAGCGTTTTCTCAAGGTGATTTACGAAAACTTCTACAAGGTCTACAATCCCAAGGCCGCAGACCGCCTCGGCGTGGTCTATACGCCGGGCGAGATTGTGAAATTCATGATCCGCGCCGCAGACCATCTCACCCGCCGGCACTTTGACCGCCATCTCTACGACCGCAATGTGGAGATTCTCGACCCCGCCGCCGGCACCGGCACCTTCATCACCGAGCTGATCGAGTTCATTCCGCCCGCGCATCTGCGGCAGAAGTATGAGGAGGAGATTCACGCCAACGAGGTGGGCATTCTGCCCTACTACATCGCCAATCTGAATATCGAATACACCTACAAGAGCAAGGCCGGCGAATACCTGGAATTCCCGAATATCTGCTTTGTGGATACCTTGGACAATTTCGATTTCAGCGATGGGAAGAAGCACACGCAGCGGAACCTCGGCGGCCTGAGCGATGAGAACCTCGATCGCATCCGGCGGCAGAACGAGAAGCGCATCAGCGTCATCATCGGCAATCCGCCCTACAATGCCAACCAGCAAAACGAGAACGAGAACAACAAGAACCGGGCATACCCCGCAATTGACCGGCGCATCAAGGAGACCTATGTCAAGCAGAGCACCGCGCAGAAGACCAAGCAGTATGATATGTATAAGCGCTTCATCCGCTGGGCCTCGGATCGGCTGAATGCAAATGGCGTGCTGGCTTTCATCACAAACCGCTCATGGATCGATTCGAGGCAAGACGACGGGTTTCGCAAGTATGCCGCCCGCGAATTCAACGAGATCCACATCATTGACCTGGGCGGGGATATCCGCAGGCTCCCCGGTGCGCAGAATGTCTTTGGGATCATGACCGGAGTCGCCATTGGCCTCTTCGTGCGGAAGGAGGGAGCCGAGGGCTGCGAGATTCACTACACCAAGCGGGGCGATTTCGAGCCTGCGAATGACAAGCTGGCCTTTCTCTTCTCGACGAATCTGCCGGAGATTGATTTCGAGCACATCGTCCCCGACGAGCGGGGCAACTGGCTGGAGCAGACAGACAATGACTTCGGCGATTTGCTGCCACTGGCTGACCGAAGGACGAAACTCGCAAAGAACGGAGCGGTAGAAACGGCGGTTTTCAAGCTGTTTTCCCTTGGCGTCGTCACGAGCCGGGATGACTGGAGCTACGACTTTGACAAGACCAATTTGGCAAAGAAGGTCAGGTTTTTCTGCAGGCATTACAGGCGTGAGCGCGCCCGTCTTATCGAGGAGAATCCGCAAAACATCGGCGAATGGGTGGACCGGACGATCAAATGGACTTCAGAGCTGGAAGCCCATCTGACCAAGGGAAGCAAATTGACCTACTCGGAAAAGAAGATTGTCCATTCGCTGTATCGCCCATTCATCAAGAAGGAACTGTATTACGACCCTATTATCACGCACCGCCGCTACCAGCAGCCTTCTATCTTCCCTACGGGCAAGAATGGAGAGAACAAGGTTATCTGTTTCTCCAGCAGCCAGCGAATTCCGTTTCAGGTCTTCGCAACATCCACCATTCCGTCTCTCGCCCTCTTCGTTGAACCGGTTCAGTGCCTCCCCCTCTACCGCTACTGCGCCGATGGCAAGCGCCGCAGCAACATCACAGCTTGGGGCCTGCGTCAGTTCCGCGAACACTACGGTAACCCCCGAATTACCCCCTTGCAGATATTCCACTACACCTACGCAGCGTTGCACGACCCCGTCTGGCGGGAACGCTACGCCGTCAACCTGCGGCGCGACCTTCCCCGCCTGCCCTTCCACGAGGATTTCCGCAAGTGGGTGAAGTGGGGACGCATGCTCGCCAATATGCATATGAATTTCGAGAGCGCCAGGTCTCACCCCCTGAAGCGACGGGATTGCCTGACCCAGCCCGGCCTCCCCAAGCTGCGCGCCGACAAGGCGAAGGGAATCATCACCATCGATTCCCAGACCACGCTGAGCGGCATCCCCGCCGACGCGTGGCGCTATCAGCTCGGCCCCCGCTCTGCCCTCGAATGGGTGCTGGATCAATACAAGGAGAAGAAGATCAAGGACCCCACCGTCCGGGAGAAGTTCAACACCTACCGCTTCGCCGATCACAAGGAGCAGGCCCTTGCCCTGTTGAAAAAGGTCTGCCACATCAGCCTCGAGACCGTCCAAATCACCGACGCCATGTCCCGGCTCCCCCGCTGAGCCCTCCGTCCGCAGGCCGTCTATTCGGCAGAGGGATCCAGCCGAATGAAATGGCGGGGCGGGAATCCGGTCTGGATGCGAAACCGGATGCTGGTCGGATTCTCCCGCGCCACGCGGCCGCGCTCCTCCCCGGAAACCGGGACGGCCAGGTAATCCCTGGTCTCCGTCGTCCCGTCCGACTGACGGGTAATCTGCACCTTGGGGTTTTTCAATACCCGGCGATACCAGGCGCGAGGCCAGTGATTGACTGCCACATAGAGCTGGCCGCCGCTCGAAAGTGCGGTCAGCACGCGGTCGTGGGCATCGCCATCGGCATCGGTGGTGGTGATGACCACGGTCCTCGCCCCTTCGGGCTGGTAGTAGCCGAGCAGGGACTCGAAGGCGGCGACGAGCAGCAGATAGATGAAGAGCAGGATCCCGGCGATTTTCACGGCTTTCATGGGAGGCTCCTTGTTCTGTGGCGGGAGAGCGCAGTGTAACTCAAATCAGTGGTAGCCGAGGGAGCGGAGGCGGGCGGGGCGTTGGCTCCACTTGGGCTCCTGCTTCACCCACAGCTCCAGGTGCACGCGGCAGCCGAGCAGCGCTTCGATGGCGAGGCGCGCGCGGCGGCCGACGGCGGCGATTTTCGCGCCGCCCTTCCCCACCGCGATGCCCTTTTGCGATTTGCGCTCCACCAGCAGGTTGGCGCGAATGCGCGCCAGGCCGGGGCGGGATTCGTCGAAGCACTCGATCTCCACGGCGGTGCTGTAGGGGAGTTCCTGCGACAACTCCTCGAAGACCGCCTCGCGGATCGCCTCGGCGGCGAGAAAGCGCAGCGAGCGGTCGGTGAGGGTGTCGGCGTCGTAGAGCGCGGGCGATTCGGGCAGCAGCGCGGCGAGCCGCTCGATCAGCGCTTCAACGCCCGCGCCGGTCCGCGCCGAGATGCGGAGATCTGCGGGCAGCGCGGCGGCGGCCGCGCAGGCCCGCTGCGAATCGCACTTGCTGGCGGCCACCAGCAGCGGCGCGCCGCGCCGGGCGAATTGCCCGCGCAGCGCAGCGTGCGCGGCGCTCCACCCCTGGGCGGGATCCACCAGCAGCACGGCGGCGTCGCAATCCGAGGCCACGCGCAGCGCAATCTCGTTGAGCGCGCGGATCAACGCCGCGCCGCGCCGTGCGCCGGGCGCGCCCGATGCGCCGGGGGCGCCGGACTTGCCGGGGGCACCGGGCGCACCAGATGTGACGGGCGCGCCCACATCGCAAAAGCCCGGCGTATCGAGCAGCAGCAATTGCGCGCCGGGGCGGGTGAGCACGCCGAGGATGCGGCTGCGCGTGGTCTGCGGCTTGGCGGTGACGATGGCGAGCTTCTCGCCGAGCAGCCGGTTCAACAGCGTGGACTTGCCGGCATTGGGGCGGCCGAGCAGCGCCACCACTCCCGCCCGGTGCTCTGCGGAGCCATGCGCCATGGATTGCGCGCGCTCACAGCGCCGCTTCGCCCGCGGCGGCGGGATCGAGTTGCGCCAGCGCGCTGCCGGCGGCGGCGTTTTCGGCGGCGCGCTTGGTGCGGCCGTTGCCCTCGCCCACTGCGCGGCCCTCCAGCAGCACCATCACGGCGAAGCGGCCGTCGCCGCCCTCTGCGCCGCTGTCGGCGATGGTGCAGTAGCGCGGCGGGTCGAGTCGCTGGGCATGCGCCCACTCGTTGAGGCGCGACTTCGGATCCCGCGGCGGCGGCGCAAAAGCTGCATCGCTGCACTCCGGCAACACCCTGCGGATCAGCGCGCGCGCCGCTTCAATGCCGCCGTCCAGGTAAAGCGCTCCCACCACGGCTTCGAAGACATCGGTGAGAATTTTGGGCTGCACATCAAAAGCCTCTCCGCTGCGCCCGAGCCGCACCCAGCCGCCGAGGCCCAGGCGCTTCGCCCGCTGCGCCAGGGTGCGGCCGTTCACCAGCGCGGCCCGCGCCTGAGTCAAATCGCCCTCCCGCCAATCGGGGTGCGCGGCGTAAAGCGATTCGCCCACTACCAATTCGAGCACGGCGTCGCCCAGAAACTCCAGGCGCTGGTTGTCGGAGCCAGCGCCCTGCTCCTGGGCCCGCGAGGGATGAGTCAGCGCGCGCTCGAGCAGGGTGCGATCTGCGAAGCGGTGCCCCAGCGCCGCCTCCAGCGCCGCCAAATCTGCGGGGGAAGCGGCGGCGGGCGCGGCGCGGAGCGCGCTCATGAGAGCGCGCCCGCAATGACGCCGCCGCCGAGCAGCCGCTCGCCGTCGTAAAAAACCGCGGCCTGGCCGGGCGAGAGCGCGCGCACCGGCTCGGCAAAATGCACCTTCGCGGTGCCTCCGGGGCCGGGCTCAATGCGCGCCGCGACGGCTTCGTGGCGGTGGCGAATCTGCACCCGGGCGCGGAGCGGCGCGCCGGCCGGCGGCTCGAAGGTCCAGGAGACACCGCCGATCTGCGCGCCCGAAACCAGCAGCTCGTCCCCGCCGCCCACCACCACCCGGCGCCGCGCGGCGTCCAGCGCCACCACATAGCGGGGCCCGCCCGGCAGCCCCTGCAGGCCGAGGCCGCGGCGCTGCCCCACCGTGTAGCGATGCACACCCCGGTGGCGGCCCAGCCGCCGGCCCGCGCGATCCACAATATCCCCCGCGCCGTGCTGCGCCTCGGGGCGCAGCGCCTCCACCACCCCGGCGTAATTTCCCTGCGGCACGAAGCAGATTTCCTGGCTCTCGGGCTTTTCCGCCGTCGCCAGGCCCAGCGCCCGGGCGCGCTGGCGCACTTCGCTCTTGCAAAGCGCGCCGATGGGAAAGCGGATGCGCCGCAATTGCTCTGCCGAAAGATTGTAGAGAAAGTAGGACTGGTCTTTGCCGGGGTCCACGCCGCGCAGCAAGTGCGGCGCGCCGCCGGGCCCGGTTGCAATGCGCGCGTAGTGACCAGTGGCGACGGCATCCGCCCCCAGCGCCCGCGCCCGGGCCAGCAACAGATCGAACTTGAAGCGCTTGTTGCAGGCGATGCATGGAATCGGCGTCTGCCCCGCCAGGTAAGCGTCGGCAAAGGGCAGCATCACCTCTTCGCGGAAGCGCTCCTTGTAGTTGGCGACATAGAAGCGAATGCCGAGCCGCGCAGCCACGCGCCGCGCGTCGTCGGCGTCATCCAGAGAGCAGCAGCGGCTGCTGCTCCCCGCCAAATGCATGGTCACGCCGATCACCTCGTGGCCGGATTCGGCGAGCAGCGCCGCGGCGACGGAGGAATCCACGCCGCCCGACATGCCCACCACAATGCGGGCGCTCACGGCGCGGCCTCGCGCACCCGCGCGACCAGCGGCGGCAACAGCTCGAGCACGCGGGCAATCTCTTCCCCGGTGTTGGCGGGGCCCAGCGAAAAGCGCAGCGAGGCCCGCGCCTGCTGCGGCGTCCGGCCCATGGCCAGCAACACATGAGAGGGCTCGATGGATCCCGAAGCGCAGGCCGCCCCCGACGATGCAGCCACGCCCTCCCCGTCCAGCGCTTCCAGCAACACCTCGCCCGCCACCTGCTCGAATTCCACGCTCAGCGTGTTCGGCAGCGCGTGCTGCGCACTGCCGTTGCGGCGCACCCGGGGGATGGACTTCGCCATGCCCTCCCAGAGCCGGTCGCGCAGCGCGGCAGTGCGCGCGCCGCGCGCCGAATCGGCCCGCGCCAGTTCGCAGGCCGCGCCCAGGCCAATAATGCCGGGCAGATTTTCGGTGCCGCCTCTGCGGCGCTTTTCCTGCGGGCCGCCGCGCAACAGCGGCGGCAGCGCCAGCGCACTGCGCGCCACCAAAAACCCCGCGCCCTTCGGCCCGCCCAGCTTGTGGGCCGAGCCCGTGAGCCAGTCCGCGCAGCGCGCCGCGTCCAGCGCAATCTTGCCCGCCGCCTGCGTCGCATCCACATGCAGCGGCACGCCCCGCGCCTGCGCCAGCCCGGCAATGGCGGGGAGATCCTGCACCACCCCCGTCTCGTTGTTGGCGAGAATCACCGAGAGCAGCGCCGGCTCTGCGGCGCAGGCCGCCGCGGCCTCGGCCAGATTCACGCGCCCGTCACAATCCACGCCGAGCCAGGTAATGCGCGCACCCCCGGACTCGAAGGCGCGCAGCGGCTCCAGCACCGAGGGGTGCTCGATGGTGGTGGCGGCGAAATGCGGCCTCCCACCGCCGCACAGCGCCCGCACGCCGTGCAGCACCGCGTTGTTGGCCTCGGTGGCGCCCGCCGTGAAGATCACCTGCCCCGGCAGCGCGCCCGTCAGGGCCGCCACCTGCTCCCGCGCGCAATCCAGCGCGCGGCGGGCGGCAGCGCCCTCGGCGTGGGTGCTCGAGGGATTGCCCCAGCACTGGCAGAGCGCCGCCGTCATGACGCGCACCACCTCCGGCCGCACCGGGGTGGTGGCGTTGTGGTCCAGGTAGATGCGCCCTCCGCTCACAGGTGCAGGCTACATTCCAGCGCCGCCGCCGTCCAAAACCCGCTCTTCCGGGGCTTCCGGGGCGGCGCGGCAGCCGGGCGGCGGCGCGGGAACCGCCAGTTGACCGCGCAGGCGCGCCAGGGTGGTGGGGCCAATGCCGCGCACGCGCAAAATCTCCTCCACGCGGCAGTAGGGCCGCCCCCGCACCAGGGCGGCGGCCCGCAGCGCGCCGATGCCCGGCAGCGCCTGCAGATCCGCAGGGCGGCTGCGGTTCAAATCCAGCGCGCCGCCCCAGAGCAGCGCCGCCGCGCCCACCCCGCCCGGATGCGGCGCAGGCGGAGGCGGCGGCGCGGGCCAGCGCTCGCAGCCGGGGCGCGCAAGGGCCAGCAGCGCCAGCAGCAGAGCAGCCCAGGCGGCACGGGATTCTCGCATTGCGCCTCCCGCGGGACCGTGGAAGCGGCGGGAGTATAGGCGGCCGCCGCCTCAAAACCCGCTCTCCATAAAAGCGGCGTGCAGGGCGCGCAGCGCCAGCTCGGTGTATTTCTCCTCAATCACCACCGAAATCTTGATCTCGCTGGTGCCGATCATCTGAATGTTGATGCCCTCATCGGCGAGAATGCGGAACATGCGAGAGGCGACGCCGGCGTGGTCCTTCATGCCCAGCCCCACCACGGAGACTTTGGAAATGCCCTCGTCGCTCTCCACGCTGCTGCCGCCGAGGAGGGGGCCGACGCGCTGCGAAATCTCAAGGGCGCGGGGGCAGTCGCCCTGCGGGACGGTGAAGGTCATGTCGGTGCTGCCGTCGTGGGCGGTGTTTTGCACGATCATGTCCACCACAATCTCCGCCTCGGCCAGCGGGCCGAAGAGTTCCGCCGCCACGCCGGGCTGATCCTTCACCCCCGAAACGCGGATCTTCGCCTGATTGCGGTCGCAGGTGACGCCGGAGACAACGAGCTTTTCCATTACAGATTCCTCCGCCACCACCCGGGTGCCCGCTGCGCCGTGAAAGGCGGAGCGCACATGGATGGGCATGCCGTAGCGCATTGCAAATTTCACCGAGCGAATCTGCAGCACCTTCGCGCCCAGGCTCGCCACCTCAATCATCTCGTCGTAGGAAATGGCGTCCAGTTTGCGCGCCGCCGGAACCTGGTTCGGGTCGGCGGTGAAGACGCCATCCACATCGGTGTAAATCTCGCAGACATCGGCGCCCAGCGCGCAGGCCACCGCCACCGCCGAGGTATCCGAGCCGCCGCGTCCCAGGGTGGTGATGTTGCCCTCTGCATCCGCGCCCTGAAAGCCGGCCAGCACGGCGACTGCGCCGCTCTGCAACACCGCGCGAATGCGCTCCGCGTCAATGCCGCGAATGCGCGCGCGGGTGTGCGCGGCATCGGTGCGCAGCCCCATCTGCACGCCGGTGAAGCTCCGCGCGGGACGCCCGAGCTGCCGCAGCGCCAGGCACAACAAAGCGCTGCTCTTCTGCTCTCCGGTCGCCAGCAGCGCATCGGTTTCGCGGGGATCCGGCGCGGGGCCGCCGAGTTCCCGCGCCAGCGCCGCCAGCGCATCGGTTTCGCCGGCCATGGCCGAGACCACCACCGCCACCTCATGCGCCTCCGCCGCCTGCGCCACGCGGCGGGCCACCGCGCGAATCCGCTGGGGATCGCCCACGCTGGTGCCGCCGAACTTCTGCACGATCAGGGACATCGCGCCGCCCAGCGTAGAAGCACGCGCCGCGCCGCGCCCCCCCCCGCCCGCGCGCACAGCATCCGCGCCGCGTCCGCATCTGCCTTGGCGGCGTCTGCACCCGGCGCGGCGGCGTCTGCGGCTTCGAGGCGGACTTCCAGGTGATCTGCGGGCAGCGCGGCGGGAAAGCGGTCGGCCCATTCCGCCACCAGCAGCGCGCCGGGGGCGAGCCAATCCAGCAGGCCGGCGGCTTCGAGCTCGGCCTCGGCCTCCATGCGGTAGAAATCGGCGTGCACCAGACGCGCAAAAGGGCGGCCCGGCGGCAGCGCAAACTCGTTGGCAATGGTGAAGGTGGGACTCGCCATGTGCTCCGGCGCGAGGCCGAAGCCCTCCCCCAGCCCTTTGGCAAACAGCGTTTTGCCCGCGCCCAGCGCCCCCACCAGCGCAATGGCAAGGCCGGGCGGCGCGGGCTCTTCGCAAAGTGCAGCGGCCAGCCCGCGGGCCAGGCCGCGGGTTTCGGCGGCGCTGCCGGAGTGCAGGCGCAGCACGGTCAGCGGGGTTCCGGAAATGCGATGACATCGAAAGCCTCCGCGCGCGCTTCCCCGTCCCGGGCCAGCGCGTGCAGAGTCGCGGGCAGGGCGGCGGCGAGCTCGCCCGCCAGGGTTCCGGCGCTGCCCCGGCAAGCGGCCAGGCGATCCGCAGCCGCGCCGTGCACATAGGCGGCCAGCGCGGCGGCCTCCAGGGCCTCCGCCCCCTGCGCCAGCAGGCCGCCCACCATGCCGGCCAGCACATCGCCGCTGCCCCCGGCGGCCAGCAGCGGCCCGCCCGTGGGATTCACCACGCTGCGCCGCCCCGGGGCGGCGGCCACCGTGGCCGCGCCTTTCAGCAGCGCCACTGCGCCGCTCTGCCCGGCCAGTCTGCGGGCCGCCCCCACCCGGCCGCTGTTGATCTGCGCCGCAGTAGCGCCGAGCAGCGCCGCGGCCTCGCCGGGGTGAGGTGTGAGCACACAGGGCGCGCGGCGCGCGGCCAGGTTCGGCAGCGCCCCGGCGAAGGCCACGGCGGCATCGGCGTCGAGGACCAGCGGCGCGCGCAGCCGCAACGCCAGCCGCCGCGCGAGCTCCAGACTCTGCGGCTCGCGCGAGAGCCCCGGCCCCAGCACCACCGCCAGCCGCCCGCGCCCTTCGCGCGCCGCACCGCCATATCGGCCGCGCGCACCGCCCCGCCGCACCGCATCTCCACCGCGCGAGCTGCTACCGCGCTGCGCCCGCGCGGCCGCGCCGCCGCGCGAGCTGAGCGCGGCGGCCAGGGCGAGGATCTCGCGCTCCGCCTCGAGCGAGAGCGCGCCAGCGGGCGTTTCGGGCAGCGCGGCGCTCATCGCCTCGGCGCTGTGGGCCGCAATGGCGGCGTGGGCGCTCTCGGGGCAGGCGATGGTGACCAGGCCCGCGCCAATGCGCGCCGCCCCGGCGGCGGCCAGGGCGGCTGCGCCGGATTTGCCCCGGCTCCCCGCCACCACCAGCACATGGCCAAAGCTGCCCTTGTGAGAATCCGCCGGGCGCGGCGGCAGATGGGCGGCTGCGGCGCGGCGGGTCCAGAGCTCCGCCCCAGGCGCGCAGTCCGGCGCGGCATCCGCAATGCCAATGCGCGCCACCCGCACGCGCCCCGCCAGGCCGCGCCCCGGCGGCAGCGCCAGCCCCAGCTTGGGAAGGCCCAGCGTCAAAGTGCAATCCGCAGCCACGGCGATCCCCAGCGGCTGCCCCGTATCGGCATCCAGGCCCGAGGGCAGATCCACGCTGAGCACGCGGCAGCCCCGCTCCCGGGCCGCGCGAATGCGGCGAATGGCGGCGGCCGCCGCCCCTGCCACCGCCCGGGAGAGTCCCGCGCCGAACAGCGCATCCACCACCAGCGCGCCCGCAAGGCCCGGCGCGCGGGAAGCGACCGGAACCCCGGCGGCCCGGGCGCGGCGCCAGTTCGCCGCAGCCGCGCCGCGAAAACTCCGCGGCGCCAGCGGCCAAATGCGCACCGGCGCACCTTCCATGTGCAACCGCCGCGCCGCCACCAGGCCGTCGCCGCCATTGCCGCCCACGCCGCAGGCCACCACCAGTGGCGCTTCCGGCGCCAGCGCCGCGCGCAGCCGCAGCGCCTGCGCTGCAACCGCCTGTCCGGCGCACTCCATCAGCAGATCTGCCGGAACACCCAGCGACTCGATGGTGTGGCGGTCCAGCGCCCGCATCTCCGCCGCCGAGACCAGGGGCCAGACCGCGCCGTCCAAAATCAAGGCGCCGCCGCGCTGCGCAACTCGTCGGCGAGCTCTGCCGCCAACTGGCGCACCCGGGCCTCGTCCTCGCCTTCCACCATTACGCGCAGCTTCGGCTCGGTGCCCGAGTAGCGCACCACCACGCGCCCGCGCTCGCCCAGCTCGCGCTTCACCGCCTCCACATGCCGCTCGAAGCCGGGCAACTCGCCTGCCGGGCGGCGGGGAAGCTGCACGCTCACCAGCGACTGGGGAAAGCGCGTGAGGCCCCCCGCCAGTTCCGAGAGCCGCCGCGCCCTGCGCTTCATCACCGCCAGCACCTGCAGCGCGGTGAGCAGGCCGTCTCCCGTGGTGTTGTGATCGAGAAAAACCACATGGCCGGATTGCTCGCCGCCCAGGTTGTAGCCGCCGCGCCGCATCTCTTCGACCACGCGGCGGTCGCCCACCTCGGTGCGCACCAAACGGACGCCGATCTCGCGCAGCGCCAACTCCAGGCCCAAGTTGCTCATCACCGTGGCCACCAGCGCGCCGCCGCGCAGTTCTTCGCGCTCCACCAGATCCCGGGTGCAAAGGGCCAGCAGCGCGTCGCCGTCCACAATCTCGCCGCGCTCGGTCACCAGCACCACGCGGTCCGCATCGCCGTCCACTGCAATGCCAATATCTGCGCGGTGCGCGAGCACTTCTTCGCACAAACGCTCGGGGTGCAGCGCGCCGCAGCCCTCGTTGATGTTGCGGCCGTTCGGCGAAACGCCGATGGCGGAGACCTCGGCCCCCAGCTCTTCCAGCACCGTCGGCCCCACCTTGTAGGCCGCGCCGTTCGCGCAATCCAGCGCAATGCGCAGGCCCTCCAAAGTGAGATCCAGCGGGAAGGTCTTTTTCAGAAACACCACATAGCGGCCCGCGGCGTCGTCAATGCGCCGGGCGCGGCCCAGGGCCTCGGGGGCGGCGCGAAATTCCTCCAGATGTTCCGAGGCGACGAGTTCTTCGATGCGCTCCTGCACCTCGTCCGGCAGTTTGAAGCCGTCCCGGGCGAAGAACTTGATGCCGTTGTCGCGGTAGGGATTGTGGCTGGCGGAGATCATCGCGCCGGCGTCGCAGCGCATATCGGCGGTGAGAAAGGCCATGGCCGGCGTTGGCATGGGGCCCACCTGAATCACATTCACGCCCATGGCGCAGAGACCCGCCGCCAGCGCGTCCTCGAACATATAGCCGGAGAGCCGGGTGTCCTTGCCAATGAGCACGCGGTTGGCGCCGCTGCTGCCGCGAAACACATGGGCCAGCGCCTGCCCCAGGCGCAGCGTCATTTCCGCCGTCATCGGGTGCACATTCGCCGTGCCGCGCACGCCGTCGGTGCCGAAGAGCCGCCCGCTCATGGAGCGCGCCCGGCGGCCTCCCGCGCCTGGATGTCCACGCGCACCTCAATCTGCTGGCCCTCTTCCAGCCACAGCGGGCGGCTGCCCAGCGAGGCGCGCAGCGGGCGCACGATGGGCTCGCTGGCGTCGTCCACCTCCACCGCCTCGGTGGGCACCGCGCGCAGCGCCAGCACCTCGCTGCGCGCGCCCGTTACGGTGACGCGCCTCGGGCTCACCGAAACGCCCGCCACGAAGTAGCCCGGCGCGGGCGCGCCCTCAATGGCCGGCGCCTGCACCCGCACCGCGCGGCTGTAACGCGGCTCCAGCCGGAAGTTCAGCGCCACGGGAGAGCGGCTCACAATGCGCACGCCGCTCGGCAGGTGGCGCTCTTCAATGCGCGTCTCGTCCACCACATGGGTAATGGCGCCGGCCCGCGCCTGGGAGAGATCCGCCGCGTATTCCAGCTCGCTGGCGGAGACCCGGGTGAGCGCCGCGCGGCTGCCGCGCACGCGAATGTTCACCCGGTCGTAGTCCTGCTCCTTCACCACCAGGCGCTCGGACAACCCCTCGGTCACCACCGGCACATCGAAGGGGCGCTCCACCGGCGAGGTGCTGTTGGCCACGCTCCACAGCAAAAATGCGCCGAACAGCGAAATTGCCGCGTAGCGGAGTTTGCGCACGCGATTCACGAAACCGCCTCCGCCGCGCCGCTGCGGCCGGAGCGCTCCGCCGGATCCTCTTCCACCAACAACTCGTCCTCCTCCTCGCCGGGCTCGCGCTCGTCCTCCTGCGGATCGCGGGAGAGAAACTCGCGCAGCACGCCGCTCAGTTCCGGCGCGCCGAGTCCCCGGGTCAACTCGCCCCCCATCGCCACCGAAATCGAGCCCGTCTCTTCGGAGATCACCACCACCACGGCGTCGGTCTGCTCGGTAAGGCCGATGGCGGCGCGGTGCCGGGTGCCGAGATCCTCGGGCAAATCGTCGCGCAGCGTGAGCGGCAAAATGGCCCGGGCCAGCGAGATGCGCCCGGAGCGAATCACCACGCCGCCATCGTGCAGGGGCGAGGTGGGCTGGAACAGGCAGATCAGCAGATCCTTGGAAATGGCGGCGTCCACCGGCGCGGCGCTCTCGAGCTGGTCGGCCAGGCGCGATTCGCGCTCGAAGAGCACCAGCGCGCCGTTGCGGCGGCGCGAAAGTTCCTGGGTTGCGCGCACCACTTCTTCCAGAATGCGCGTATCCTGCCATTCGGTAAGGCGCGGCACGAAGCGCCGCCCCAGCCGCGCCAGCGCCCGGCGAATGTCGTCGGCGAAGAGAATCACGATGATCAGCACCAGCGAGCTCAGCAGATTGTCGAAGAGCCAGATGAGCGTGTCGAAGCCCAGCCAGCCGGCCAGCAGCCGCACACCCAGCAGCGCGGCCAGCCCCCCCAGCACCTGCACCGCCCGGGTGCCGCGAATCAGCATCAGCACGCCGTAGATCACCGCCGCCACCACCAGCATATCGAGCAGATCCGAATGCGCGTAGCTGGCGGCGAAGAAGGCCGTGAACTCGGCCCACAGGCCGGTGATCAGGCTGCTGAGATAGCCGAGCATTCCCGCGCTCCTTTCTCGCGCCGTGCGCCGCGCAGCGCGCTGGCCACGGCCACGGCGCGGCGCGCGCCCGCTACATCGTGCACGCGCACCGCATCGGCCCCCTCAAAAACGGCGATGGCCGCGGCGCAGTGAGTCGAAAGATCCCGCGCCGTCACCGGATCGCCGGTGAGCTCGCCCAGAAAGGACTTGCGCGAAGGGCCCACCCAGACCGGCAGCGCCAGCCGCCGCCGCAGCGCGCCCAGATTGGCCAGCAGCGCCAGGTTGTGCGAAAGGCGCTTGCCGAAGCCGATGCCGGGATCCACGGCCAGGCGGCTGCGCGGGACTCCCGCCGCCAGCGCCACCTCCACCGATTCCTCCAGCTCGGCGGCGACCTCGTCCAGCGCATTGGCGAAGCGCACCTGCCGCTGCATGGCAGAGGGCTCGCCGCGCAAATGGCCCAGCACCAACTGCGCGCCATGGCGCGCCACCGCCCGGGCCAACTCAGAGCCGCTGCGCAGCCCCGACACATCGTTGGCAATGCGCGCCCCGGCGCGCAGCGCCGCCTCGGCTACGGAAGCGCGGCGCGTGTCAATGGAAATCGGCACGGGCAGCGCGGCGGCCAGCGCCTGCACCACCGGCAGCACCCGGCGCAATTCGCAATCCGGCGAAACCGGCGCTGCGCCGGGGCGGGTGGATTCTCCGCCCACATCGAGAATCGCCGCTCCCGCCGCCACCAGCGCCCGCGCCTCGGCCAGCACCGCCGCCACCTCCACCTGCCCGCCGCGCATGAAGCGGCCGCCGTCCGAGAAAGAGTCCGGCGTGACATTCAGCACCCCGACAATGGCCGCCTGCGCGGGCGGGGCGAGTGCGGGCTCGGACATGGATTCTCCGGGAAGCGCGGCTCAGCCGGGCAGCGGTTCGGGTTCCGGGAGTCCCCCCGGCGCAGCGGCTTCGCCCTTCCGCGCCTCGGGGGCTTCGGCGGGCGCGGGCGCCGGCTCGGCGGCCAGGGGCGCGGGCAGCGGGGGCAGCGGCTGCCCGGCGAGCAGCGCCTCGAGGTCGGCGGTCTCCAGAGTCTCGCGCTCGAGCAGCGCGTCGGCGATGCGGTCCAGCGCGGGGCGGTTGTCGGCCAGCAGCTGCCGCGCCTCGCCGTAGAGGCGCGTCAGCAAACCCCGCACCTCCTCGTCAATCTGCTCGGCCACCTTCTCGCTGTAGTTCTTGCGCGAGACGAAGTCGCGGCCCAGAAACACATCGCCATCCTGCTCGTCGTAGGAGACCGGGCCGATCTTGTCGCTCATGCCGTAGTGGCAGACCATCTCCCGCGCCAGCCGCGTGGCCTGCCGCAGGTCGTCGGAAGCGCCGGTGGAAAAGTGGTTGAACACCAGCTCCTCGGCGGCGCGCCCGCCCATGGCCCAGGAGATCATCGCAATCATCTGCTTGCGGGTGAGGTTGTGGCGGTCCTCCACCGGCAGGGTCTGCGTCACCCCCAGCGCCATGCCGCGCGGAATGATGGTGACCTTGTGCACCGGATCCGAGCCCTCGGTAAGCGCGGCCACCAGGGCATGGCCGCCCTCGTGGTAGGCGCTGATGCGCTTGTCCTCATCGCTCATGATCATGCTGCGGCGCTCTGCGCCGAGCAGCACCTTGTCCTTGGCCCTCTCGAAGTCGAGCATGCCGACGCGGCTGGCCTCGCGCCGCGCGGCCAGCAGCGCGGCCTCGTTCACCAGGTTCTGCAAATCTGCGCCCACGAAGCCCGGCGTGCCCCGCGCCAGCACTTCCAGATCCACATCGCCGGCCAGCGGCACGCTGCGGCTGTGCACCCGCAAAATGGCCACCCGGCCGCGCAGATCCGGGCGCGGCACCACCACCCGGCGGTCGAAGCGGCCCGGGCGCAGCAGCGCCGGATCCAACACATCCGGGCGATTGGTGGCGGCGATCAAAATCACGCCTTCGTTGGACTCGAAGCCGTCCATCTCCACGAGCAGCTGGTTCAGCGTCTGCTCGCGCTCATCGTGCCCGCCGCCCAGCCCTGCGCCCCGGTGCCGGCCCACGGCGTCTATCTCGTCAATGAACACCAGACAGGGGGCGTTCTTCTTGCCCTGCAGGAAGAGGTCGCGGACCCGGGAAGCGCCCACCCCCACGAACATCTCGACGAAGTCCGAGCCCGAGATGGAGAAGAAGGGAACGCCCGCTTCGCCGGCCACCGCCCGGGCCAACAGCGTCTTGCCCGTCCCCGGCGTTCCCACCAGCAGGACGCCTTTGGGAATGCGCCCGCCCAGCCGCGTGAACTTCTTGGGATCGCGCAAAAAGGCGATGATCTCCTCCAGCTCCGCCTTCGATTCCTCCACCCCCGCCACATCCTCGAAGGTGATGCGCTGCTGGCTTTCGGTGAGCAGCCGCGCGCGGGATTTGCCGAAGCTCATGGCCTTGCCGCCCCCGCCCTGCAGGTGGCGAATGGCGAAGAACCACAGCGCGATCAAAAGCAGGAAGGGCAGCCACCAGATCAGCATCTGCTGCCAGATGGAACCCTCCCGGCGGGGCTGCGTGCGAATCTCCGCCTCCGGGCGGCGCGCGTGAAAGGCCTCCACCTTCGCGCCGAATTGCGGATAGAAATACTGCGGCACATAGGCGACGAAGGGCGTGCCATCCAGGGTGCGGCCCGAGACATGGTTGTCCTCGAGCAACAGCTCTTCCACCTGGTCCGCAGCCAGCAGGTCCACCACCACCGGGTAGGAGACTTCCTTGGGCTCTTCCTCGCCCTGCCGCAGGACGCTCACCAGCAACACCGCCATCAGCATCAGAGCGGCCCACAGCGCCAGGTTCTTGTAGAGGTTCGGCACGGGGGGAGCTTAGCAGCCCTCGGGCGCGCCGCCCGGCGCACTGCGCCCATCCGGCGGCCCCGCGCGCAGGAAGCGAAAGCCCCCGCGCTCGCAGCGCAGCAGCAATCCCCCCGGCAATTCCAGGCGCGCGCCGGTGCGCGCGCCGCGCAGAAAAGCCGCCACGCGCAAAATGTGCACCCGGCTCAGGTCGCGCCCCACCGCCAGCTCGCGCAGCGCAAAGTGCACCAGCCGCCGCAACAACCCCTCGGGCAACTCATCCCATCCTTTCCGGGGCGCGCACAACCCCGCCCCGCTTCGAGTGAAACGCTGTTTGGCTTCCTGCGCTACCAGGGCCTCAATCCACTCGCTCTCGCGGCGCTGCGCCTCAGCCAAATTGGCAGCCGCCCTGCGCCAGGCGGGATTCAGCGATTCCGCCAGCTCTGCCAGCCCGCCCAGGCGCAGGCGCGCCCGGGCGAAGGCCGCATTGCGGTTCGAGGAATCCTCGCGCCAGGCGAGCCCCCGCGCCTGGGCGTAATGCAGCACATCGGCCCGGCTCGCGCCGAGCAGCGGACGCACCACGCGCCCCTCCCGCCCGCGCTCGGGAATGCCGCCCATGGCGTCCGGCCCCGCGCCGCGCAACAGGCGCAGCAGCACAGTCTCGGCCTGGTCGTCCTGGGTATGGGCGGTGGCGATGAGCGCCCCCTGCGCCATTTGCAACAGCGCCTCGTAGCGCAAGCGCCGCGCGGCCTCTTGCAAAGTGGGGCGCGTGCGGCTGCTGCCGATGCAGAGCGGGCGCGGATCGGCCCGGCGCACCTGGCAGGGCGCGCCCAGTTGCCCGGCGAGATCGCGCACGAAGCGCTCATCGCCCGCCGATTCCGCGCCGCGCAGCCCGTGGTTGATATGCCCCACCTCGAGGAGCAGCTCGAACTCCGGCGCCAGTTCCGAGAGCGCGTGGAGCAGCGCCGTGGAATCCACGCCGCCGGAGACGGCGACCAGCAACCGCTGCCGCCGCAACGAGAGCGCGTCCAGCGACTCGCGCAGCTGCGCCAGCAGCCGGGCCGGCGCTGCGCCGCGCGCTGTCATTCTTCCCGCCACGCCCAGCTTCCCCCCTATGCGCCGAGGACGATGGCGAAGACGAGGGGCGCCACCAGGCTGGCGTCGCTCTCAATGACGAACTTCGGCGTCTCCACCTCGAGCTTGCCCCAGGTAATTTTCTCATTCGGCACCGCGCCGGAGTAGGAGCCGTAGCTGGTGGTGGAATCGCTGATCTGGCAGAAGTAGGCCCAGCGCGGCACCTCGCGCAGCTTCAGATCCTGTTCGAGCATGGGCACCACGCAAATCGGAAAATCGCCGGCAATGCCCCCGCCGATCTGGAAGAAGCCCACCGGGCTGGCCTCCGCGCCGGCCTCCGCACCGGCGCTGCGCCGATACCAGTGCGCCAGCTCGATGAAATACTCAATGCCCCCGCGCAGCAATTGCGGCGATTGCAGCGTGCCGTTCATGCACAGCGCCGCGAACATATTGCCGAGCGTCGAATCCTCCCAGCCCGGCACAAAGAGCGGCAAATCGGCCTCGGCGGCGGCCAGCAGCCAGCAATCGCGCGGGTCGCCCTGGTAGTGCGGCTCCAGCGCGCCCGTGCGCAGCACGCGGTAGAGAAACTCGTGGGGAAAGCGGCGCTGGCCCTGCGCCTCCGCCTTGCGCCACTCCTCGCTCACCGCGCGCTCCACCCTGCGCATCGCCTCCTCTTCGGGAATGCACACATCCGTCACCCGGTTCTGCTTGCGCAACAGCAGTTCGCGCTCCATCTGCGGCGTGAGTTCCCGGTAATGGGGAACGGCTTCGTAGTGATCCCGCGCCACCAGCAGAAACAAATCCTCTTCCAAATTTGCGCCGGTGCAGGAAATTGCGTGCACCTTGCCGCGCCGGATCATCTCGGCCAGCGACACGCCGATCTCCGCCGTGCTCATGGCCCCCGCCAGCGTGAGCAGCATGCGCCCGCCCCCCGCCAGCAGTTCCCGCCAGCCCTGCGCCGCCGCCACCAGCGTCCGCGCATTGAAGTGGCGGAAGTGCCGCTGCAAAAAGCGCGAAACCTCCCCCGAAGCCTCCGCGCCCGGCGCAGCCGAAGCCGCCACAGACGACGCAGCCCGGGCGGCGCGCGGGGGAGAAACGGACATGGCGCAATTTTGCCCCGCCCGCCCGCCCCGCGCCAGCGCCCGCCCGATTGCATCGAGCGCCTCGCCTGCCCTCACCCGTCCGCGGATTCTCCCGGCTCTGCAACCCGGTAGAGCCGCGCCAGTTGCCGCGAGACCAGCTCCGCGCTGGGAAGCTCGAGTCCGTTGCGGCGCGCCAACTCCAGTGCATGGGCGAGATCCTTTGCGGCGATGTCCCGGTGGCCGCGCACGGCGCGCTGAAAATCCTCGCTGGCGGCGCTCTCACCGGGGGCCTGGTGCAGCGCCAGATAGGCCCGCTGCAATTCGCCGAGCTGGCCGTTGGCGCGCCCCGCTTCGATCAACAGCGCGGGATCCAGCCCGGCGGCCCGTGCCAGGTGAAAGGACTCGTAGGCGGCGGCCCACTGGATGTAGGTGAGCGTGTTCAGCGCCAGCTTCAGTTTTGCGCCGCTGCCCAGCGGGCCCGCGTGGAGGATGCGCTCGGCGGAGGCTTCCAGCAGCGGGCGCGCGCGTTCCAGCAGCGCCGCTTCGCCGCCCACCAAAAAGGTGAGCGCGCCCTGCTGCGCCCGGGCCGCGCCGCCGGTCACACAGGCGTCCAGCACGCCGCAGCCCCGCGCTTCCGCCGCCTCCGCCACCCACTGCACCGCCTCGGGCAGCACCGTGCTGTGAATCAACAGCGCGGCACCGGGGCGCAACGCGTCCAGCGCGCCCGCTTCCATCAGTGCGCTGCGCAGCTCGGCTTCTCCCGGCACGCAGAGGCACAGCCAATCGCAATCCGCCGCGGCCTCCCGCGCACTGGCCGCGGCCTGCGCGCCCGTGTGCAACAGCGCCTCCACCCGCGCCGGAAGCAGATCGAAGACCCGCAGCTCAAACCCCGCCGCAGCCAGCCGCGCCGCCATGGGCGCGCCCATATCCCCCAGCCCGATGTATCCGACGCGCATTCCCGCTCTCCGCCCAATCCCCCGGTGGTTGGCAGGTTACACTAGCCTCGCGCGCCGGAAGCAGGCCGCACCGGAAGTGCGGAAACAGGAGGCCGCTGCCATGGCTCTGGCGAAACTCAATCCCGAAACGCGCAACTTCATCGGCGGCAAGTTGGTGGAGGCCCAAAGCGGCGCGCGCTTTGCGAATCTGAATCCCGCAAACGGCGAAGTGCTGGGCGATTGCGCCGACGGCGGCGGCGCAGATCTGGACGCCGCCCTCGCCGCCGCGCGCAGCGCATTCGATTGCGGCGACTGGGCGGCGGATGCCGCGCTGCGCGCGCGCTGCCTGCGGGAGCTGCACGAGGGGCTGGTTGCAGAGAAGGAACAACTGCGCGCCATTGCGGTGCACGAAGCCGGCGCGCCCGTGTCGCTCACCGGCTTCATGCATGTGGACGATCCCGTTTCGATGCTCGGCTACTGGGCCGAAAAGGCCGGGCGCCTGGAGGCGGAGCAAGCGCTGCCGCCGGTTTCTTTTTTGGGGCGCATGCAGCGCCGCCTGTTGCGGCGCGAGCCCGTGGGCGTGGTGGGCGCCATTACGCCGTGGAATGTCCCCCTGTATCTCAACATCGCAAAAATCGGCCCGGCCCTGGCGGCGGGCTGCAGCGTGGTGCTGAAGCCCGCGCCGGATACGCCCTGGAGCGCCACGCAAATTGGCCGGGTGGCGGCGCAGACGGCGCTGCCCCCCGGCGTGCTGAACATCGTCGCCAGCTCCGACCACCGGCTGGGCGAAACCCTCGCCACCGATCCCCGCGTGGATCTGATCACCTTCACCGGCTCGACGGAAACCGGGCGGCGCGTCATGGCGAGCGCCTCGGCCACGGTGAAAAAGGTGCTCTTGGAACTCGGCGGCAAGAGCGCGGCCATTGTGCTGCCCGACGCCGATCTGGAATCCGTGCTGCCGCAATCCGCCATGACCTGCATTCACGCCGGGCAGGGCTGCGCCATTACCACCCGCTGGCTGCTGCCCCGGTCGCGCTACGCCGAGGCGCTCGCCATTATGCAGCGCGCCTTTGCAAACTGGCGCTACGGCGATCCCACCGATCCGGCCAACCTGCAGGGGCCGCAAATCTCCAGGGCGCAGCAGCGCCGCGTGCTCGGTTTCATCCAGCGGGGCCAAGCCGATGGCGCGCGCCTGCTGGTTGGCGGCGGCGCACCCGAGCGCCCGGGTTTCTTTGTGGAGCCCACGCTGTTCGCCGATGTGGATCCGGCCAGCGAATTGGCGCAACAGGAAATCTTCGGCCCGGTCTGCTGCGCGATTCCCTACGAGGACGAGGACCACGCCGTGCGCATCGCCAACAATTCCATCTACGGACTCTCCGGCGCAGTGTTCTCGGCGGATGAGCAGCGCGCGCTGGCCGTGGCGCGCCGTTTGCGCACAGGAACCATCGCGGTGAACGGCGGGCAGTGGTTCCATGTGGACACGCCCTTCGGCGGCTACAAGCAGAGCGGACTCGGCAGGGAGAACGGCGAGCTGGGACTCGCCGAATACCTCGAAGCCAAGGTGATGGCGCTCCCGCCCGAGGGCGCGTAGCAGCCCGCAACGCGGACCGCGCCCCGGGCGGGAAGCCAGTTCACAACTTCAGTTCACAACTTCAGAACTGCAGCCGCAGACCTGCGCGGATATCGCGGCCGGCAATGGGCACGCGCTCTTTGTGCAGCGAGACATGGCTGCGCCCGGCCCGGTTCGTGAGGTTGCGCGCCTGCAAAAAGAACGACAGCCCCGGGTTGCTGGCAATCGGGCGGAAAGCGATTTCGCCGCCGAGCACATGGTAGTCCCCGGTGGGAAGCTCGCCCGCCGCCGCCCGGTTCTGGCTCGCCACGCGCAGCCAGTCCAGGTGCCAATCGAAGCGCTGCGTCTGCAGCCCCACGCCGAGACGCAGGCGCAGCGGCGGAATGCGCGGCAGCGCCGCGCCGCCCTGCTGCTCGCCCCGCACATAATCCGCGCCCAGTTCGAAGCGCAGCGCGCCCTCGGGCAGCGGCAGTGTCAGGGCCAGCTCCAGCTCGCCGCCCTGGAAGTCGGCGTCGCTCTGCTGGAAGCAGCGCACGGGCAGATCCACCTGCTGTTGCATGGGCATCGGACAATTGGAGTCGCTCAGGAAGATGAAGGAATCGAAGCGCGTCACAAACAGATTGAGGCTGCCGGTAATGCGCCCTTGCCGCCTGCGCGCCGTCAACTCGGCGTTCCAGACTTCCTCCTCCTCCAGATCGGCATCGCCGATTTCGTAACTGGCGGCGGCGATGTGCTCGCCCTCGGCGTAGAGTTCCGCGGCGCTGGGCGGGCGGGCGCCGCGCGAGAGCGAGAGCCCCAGCAGCAGATCGGGCTGGGGCGTCCACGATGCGCCCAGCGATGCACTCCAGGTGCTGAAGTTGCGCCGCGCAAACTGCGCCCCCTGGGCCGGGCGCAGCGAGCTGCGCTCGAAGCGCAGCCCGCCTTCCAGATTCACGCGCCCCAGCGAAAACTCCTCGGCGGCGAAGAACGCCCAGTATTGGGAATCGTGGGAGGGGGTGAAGGCCTCCTCGCCCTGCGTGCCGCGCCGCTCGCTGCGCGCATGCAATCCCAACACGCCGTCCAGCGCGCCGGCCGCCGTCTCGGCGCGGCGCTGCTGCAACTCCACGCGCAGTTCCGTGCCGCGCCGGGTGAAGCGCGTGCCGACCTGGCCGTCCTCCAATTCGTCCTGGGTGAAATCGCCGTAGACGCCGTGGAAGTCCACACTGTCGAAAGGACCCGGCACGCCGCGCCATGCGCCCGCCAGATCAAAGCGGTCCTGCTCGGTGTCGAGCTCTACCTGGGCGTCTTCCTCCTCGTGGTCATCGTCATCGTCATCGTCCATATGCATCGCGCCCATCTGCATATTGCCCATGCCGTGATCGTCCTCTTCATGGCCGTGGGGCAGCGGGACGCCGAACCTCGACTCCATGCGCCTCCAGGACAGGCCGACATGGCCGCTCTCGAAAATGCGCGAGATGCCGAAGCCACCCTCGCCGGAGCGCATTGCGCTGTTCGGCACCACATCCCGGGCCGCGAGCAGCGGATCATCCGCCTCGGCTTCCGCCTGCGCGGAGAGCGACAGCGGCGCGCCGCGCACTTCGAGATCGTGGCTGCGCTGCAATCCGCCAGCGGCGTGGAAGGCGAAATTGCCCGCGCCGAACAACAACCGCGATGCACCGCCGCGCAAATCTGCGTTGCTGCCGTAGTTGAGGCGCAGCGCGCCCTCGGCATCGGGCGGCCGCATATCGGGAACGCGGCCGTCCAGGACATTCACCACGCCCCCCACGGCGCTGTTGCTGAAGCGCAGCGTCCCCGCGCCGCGCAGCACCTCGACCCGCCGGGCCAGAGCGGGATTGGCAGCCACGGCGTGATGGTCCGTGCTGCTCTCCGACTCGTCCCAGACGCCGACGCCGTTTTGCAGCACGCTGACGCGCGGCCCGTCGAGGCCGCGAATCACCGGGCGTCCCGCTCCCGGAACAAATCCCGATGAGGCGATGCCCGGCTGCTTCTCCAGGGTGTCTCCCAGCGTGGTGCGCAGTTCGCGCTGCAGCTCTTCCTCGTCCAGCACCGTGCTGCCGCGCACCAGATCGAAGCGCCGCTGCCCCGGCAGCGGCGCGCTCACCACAATCTCATCCAGCACGGGATCGTGCCGGTGGCCCGCATGGCGCGGATCCTCCGCGTGGTCGTCCGCCGATTCCCGCGCGCCGTGCGAGTTTGGTGTGGTCTGTGCGATGCGCGAGTTTTGCAGAGACGGAGCGCTCTGTGCGATGCGCAGCTCTTGCGAGCCGCTCGGCACCCCGGGGGCAGTTGCGTCCCCGGCGGGTTCCCGGCCCAGAGCCGGGGTTGCGAAGTAAACGATTGCGAAAAGGGCCGCGAAAAGCGGCGCGCAGAATCGGCGTTCCATGACGCCCTCCTGTAGATCCGGCGAAACACCCCGCTCCCGCGCCGCCGGGGCGGGGGAGCGCGGGACTGCACGCGCAGCCCCGAGGCGGATCAGCCGGAGACAGGAGGCGCGCGGGGCGCGGCGGCGCGCGCCAGCACCGCGCGGGGCGGAGCGCTGTGAAGCCGGGCGCGGCCCAGCCGCGCCGCGCACTGCGGCGCGTGCAGCGCAATCCCCGCCGGAGCCGGGCGCTGCGCCGAGCCTATCGCGCAGAGCGCGCAGTCGAAATCCGCCGCGTGCCCCCCGGACTCCGCCGCGTGCAGCGCCGCAGCGCCGCCCGCAACCAAATGCCCGTGGGCCGACGCCCCCGCCGTTAGCGCCGCCGCCAACAGCAGCAGGGCAAAGCCCGCGCCGCGCCCCCGCTCCATGGCGCGCAAATTTGCAGAGCCGCGGCGCGCTGTCAACCGCCCTCCCGAAAGGTGTATTCTCCGGCCGCGGGCAAGGCCCGGCAATTGAAGGAGAAAAGCAATGCGGCTGTGGAAGGTGCTTCTCTTTGTGGCCGGCCTCTACGCCAGCTTCGTAATCGCCTTCGAGGCAATTTACCTGGGGCACTACCAGCCCTCGTTTGAGGATTCCGGCATTCCCATGCTGGTGCTGACGACCACGGGCGAATCCGGCGAGCCGCACCATCGAATGCTGGCCCGGCTCAAGACCGATGGGAAGCTCTATGTCTCCGCCCATCACTGGCCGCGCGGCTGGTATCACCATGCGGTCGAGCATCCCGATGTGGCCGTCAGCGTGGGCGAGGTTCGGGAGAATTATCGCGCCGTGCCGATTGAGGGCGAAGAATTCGAGCGCGTGGCCGCCAGATTTCCCATCCCCCTCCGCGCGCGCTTTCTGATGGGCTTTCCGCCCCCGCGTGACATTCTGCGGCTCGATCCCGTTGCGCCTCCCCTCCTCGAAGACAGCGCCCAGTAGGTGATACTGCGGCCATGCACGGGCAGGCGGGCCTCCACGGCGGCGGGATTGCGCGGGGGGAGCAGCGCAGGCGGCTGTTGCTGGCGCTGCTGCTGGCGGCGGCCTATCTGGTGGCGGAGACCGCTGGGGCGCTGTGGACCGGCTCGCTGGCCCTGCTGGCCGACGCCGGCCATATGCTGGGAGATGTGAGCGCGCTGGCGCTCTCGCTCTTCGCCCTGTGGCTGGCGGATCAAAAAGCCCCGGCGGCGCGCACCTTCGGCTACCGGCGCATGGAAATTCTGGCGGCGCTCGCCAACGGCGTGGCGCTGGTGGGCGTGGCGCTGGGCATCGGCTTCGAGGCCGTTGCGCGGCTGGGCGACGCGCCCCGGGCCATTCCCGGCGCGCCCATGTTCGGCATTGCCACCGGCGGGCTGCTGGTGAATCTGGCCGGCCTCGCCATTTTGCAGGGCGGGCGCAACGCCAGCCTGAATCTGCGCGCCGCCTGGCTCCATGTGCTCTCCGATGCCCTGGGCAGCGCCGGGGCCATGCTGGCCGGCGCGCTCATTTGGGCGCGGGGCTGGTGGCTCGCCGATCCCGCCGCCTCGCTGCTGATCGCCGCGCTGCTGCTGCGCTCCGCCTTCACTCTGCTGCGCGAAACGGTGGATGTGCTGCTGGAAGCGGCCCCCGGCGGGCTGGATGTGGAGGCGCTGCGGGCCGCCCTCACCGCCGCCCCCGGCGTGGCCTCGGTGCACGACCTGCATGTGTGGACCATCACCAGCGGCATGGTGTCGCTCTCCTGCCATGTGCACGCCAGCGGCGAAACCGGAGATCACGCGCTGCTCTCGCAACTGCAGACGCTGCTGCGGCAGCGCTTCGGCATTCAGCACATGACCCTGCAGATCGAACCGCTGGGCTTCGAGGAGGCCGTCGAAGTCTGTTAGAGTCGGCGGGTATGTCGAGGCAGGGAGTGCAGATTGCAGTGGGCGCGGCGCTGGCCGCGGCACTGCTCGGCTGGTATGGCGCGGGTCTCTACGATTCGGGCGCGCTGGCCTACTACCAGACCCTCGAGGAATTCCGCAGCGCCGGCACCGGCCGCCCCTCCCGGGTGCACGGCTATGTGGCCCCCGGCAGCATTGAGCGCGATGTCCCCGGACGGCAGGTGCGCTTCCTGCTGCAGGGCGCGCCCCCCCATGCCAGCGCGCCTGCCAAGGCGGCAAATGCGCTGGCCGTGGCCTTTGCCGGGCTGGATGTGCCGGATTTGTTCGGCCCCGGCGCAGAGGTGGTGGTGGAAGGCCGCCTGACGGCGGGGGGCGCTTTCCTGGCGAACAATGTCCTCGCCAAGTGCCCCTCGAAGTTCGAATCCGCCCCCGCCGGGGCGGGAGCAGGCGCAGGGGACGCGCGCGCGGCGCGCTGACGGGTGTCCGACCTCGGCTTTTACGCGCTGCGCCTGGCGCTGTTGGTGGCGGCGGCGGGGACGCTGGCGGGCGCGTTGGCGGGCTTCCGCAACAGCGCGGCGCTGGCCGCCGTAGCCCGGCGCGCGCTGCTGCTCAACTTCGCCCTTTGCACCCTGGCCCTCGCCGCGCTGTTTCACGCTTTCGCCACGCTGGATTTTCAACTCTCCTATGTGGCGAATCACGCCGCGCGCAGCATGGCGCCGCACTACCGCATGGCCGCGCTCTGGGGCGGGCAGGCGGGCTCGCTGCTGCTCTGGTGCTGGATGCTCTCGGCCTATGCGGCGGCGGCGCTGCCCGCCATGCGGCGGCTGCCGGCGCTGGCGCCCTGGGCCTCGGCCCTGTTGCTGGGCGGCTGCATCTTCTTTCTGGCGCTGCTGTGCTTCGTCTCCGATCCCTTCGAGAAGCTGCCGCCCGCCGCGGTGCTCTCCGACGGCGCGGGGCTGAACCCGCTGTTGCAGCACCCGGTAATGATGATTCACCCGCTCATGCTCTACACCGGGCTCACCGGCTTTTCCCTGCCCTTCGCCTTCGGCTTTGCCGCGCTGGCCGCCCAGGCCACGGGGGCGGCCTGGCTGCGCGCCACCCGGCGCTTCACGCTGTGGGCCTGGTGCTTTCTCTCCATCGGCATTTTGCTGGGCGGGCGCTGGGCCTACGAGGTGCTGGGCTGGGGCGGCTACTGGGCCTGGGATCCGGTGGAGAACGCCTCGCTCATGCCCTGGCTGGCCGCAACCGCCTACCTGCATTCGGTGATGGTGCAGGAGAAGCGCGGCATGCTGCGCATCTGGAACCTGGCGCTGGTGGGGCTGACCTACACGCTGTGCCTGTTCGGCACCATGATCACGCGCAGCGGGCTGGTGCGCTCGGTGCACGCCTTCGCGCAGACAGAGATTTTCGGCGTGCTCTTCGCCGGCTTCGTGCTGCTCTCCGCCGGGCTGTTCTTCGGCCTGCTGATTGTGCGGCTGCCCCGGCTGCGCGCCGAGCGGCAACTGGAATCGGTGGTGTCCCGGGAGGCCGGCTTCATCGTCAACAACTGGCTGTTCATGGCGCTGCTGGCCATCGTCTTCTGGGGAACGCTGTTTCCCAAGCTCAGCGACTGGCTGGCGGGGCGCGAAATTCTGATCGGGCCGGGCTGGTTCAACGGACTCACCGCGCCGGTGGCGCTGCCGCTGTTGCTGCTCACCGGCGTCGGCCCGCTGATCGCCTGGCGGCGCGCCACCCCGGCCCATCTGCGCCGCCATCTGGCCTGGCCCGGCCTGGCCGGGGCGGCGGCGGCGCTGGGCCTGGCGTTGTGGCTGCCCCAGGCCGGGTGGCTGGCCATCGCCACCTGGGCCATCGGCGCATTTGTGCTGGTCGCCATTGCCGGCGAATTCGCCCGCGCCCTGCGCGCCCGTGCCCGGCGGGGCGAAGGCCCGGGCCGGGCGCTGGCCGCCCTGCTCCGCAAAAACCAGCGGCGCTACGGCGGCTACATCGTGCACATCGGCATGGTGCTGATTTTGTGCGGCGTGGCGGGCAGCGCGCTGGAAGAAGAGCAGCTCGCCAATATCCGGGTGGGCGACGCCGTCTCCATGCGCGGCTACCGGCTGGAATACCGCACCGCCCGGCCCATCCGCGCCCAGCACTACGGCGGCGCAGAGGCGCGGCTGGCGCTGTTCCAGAACGGCGCGCCGCTGGCGACGCTGACTCCCGAAAAGCGCGTCTACTGGCTGGAGCAGCAGCCCGCCTCCATTCCGGCCATCTGGTCCACCCTGGGCGAAGACCTGTATGTGGTGCTGAGCGCCATCGAGCAGGACGGCTCCGCCACGCTGAAAGTGCACTACAACCCCCTCGTCAACTGGATCTGGATCGGCGGCGGCGCTTTTATCCTGGGCACGCTGCTGGTGATGTGGCCGCTGCCCCGCCGCGCAGTCCCCGCATGAGGCGCGCGCTGCGCTGCGCCGTGCTGGCGCTGTGCCTTGCGCCTGGGGCGGCGCAGGGGCAGGGGCCGGGGCTGCCAGCACTGCCGGAGCGCCCCATTCCCGCCGGAGAGGGGCGCATTTCCGGGCGCGTGGTCCACGCCGAAAGCGGCGCGCCCGTAGCCGGGGTGCAGGTCATTTTGCTGGCGCTGGACGAGCAGGGGCAGCCCTCGTGGCGGACGGCGAACAGCGACGGCGAGGGGCGCTACCGCTTCGGCGGCATTGCCACCGGCCTCACCTATCAACTGGGCGCGCTCTACGCCGGGCTGCCCTTCAGCGGCGCGCGGCTGTCCTTCGAGCCGGGGGTGCTGCGGCTCCGCGCCGGAGATTTGCCGGTGCGCGATCCCCGGCCCGCCGCGCCGGGCGATCTGAACCTGACCGCCCTGCGCGCGGTGCTGGATGTAGATGCCGCCGCGGTGAGCGTGCGCGAGGTCCACGAGCTGCGCGCAGAGGGCAAAACGCCCCTGCTCGGCACACTGCAAGCCCCCCTGCTCCGCATTCCGCTGCCCCGGCAGGCGGTGGAATTGCGCGCGCGCAGCAGCGACGCCGGACTGGAATTGCGCCCCGTGCCCACTCCCGGCGATGTCGGCGCGGGCGCGGCGGCGGGCGCGGCGGGCGAATCCCTGGCGGTGCTCGGCTCGCTTGCGCCGGGCGAGCTGCACGTCGAGCTGGAATACCGGCTGCCCGCCCCGTCGGCGGACACTCCGGCGCGCTTTGCGCGGCGGCTGCCCTTCCACATTCCGCTGCTGGAAATCTATCTGGTGGATACGGGCGATCTCGCGCCCCGCTCGAAATTGCTGCACCGCCGCCGCCCCGCCCGGGACGGCTCGACCAATTACCTGCGGCTGGAGGCATTCGAGGTGGCTCCCGGCGAGGAAATTGATTTGACGCTGGAGCGGCTGCCCCCCCGCAGCGCCGTCTCCCAAGGCGTCGCACTGGCCGCCGCCTGGGCGCTGCTCCTGGGCGCTGTGGCCATTCTGCTCTGGCCGCTGGTGGCGCCCTTCCGCCCCCGGCGCGCGCAGACCGGGGCGGAGGAAGCCGCAGCCAGCCCGGACGCGGCCCCCGGCAGCGCCGCCGCGCACGGAGCGGCATATGCAGCGCTGCGGGAAGAGCGCGAGGCGCTCTACGCCGCCATCGGCGACCTGGACCACGACCTCGAAACCGGCAAGCTATCCGCCGCCGACCACGCCGAATTGCGCGCCGAACTGCGCGCCCGCGCCATCCACCTGTTGCGCGAAGAGCGCGCCGCCACACTGCCCCCCAGCGGCGCGGCCCGCGCCAGCGCCGAGGCCAGCGCTACTGCCGGTAGCAGTGCCGCCGATAGCGGCGCGCCGGGCGCAGACTCCGAAATGCGCGCCGCAACGGGCGCGGCAACAGGCACGGCAACGGGCGCGGCAACGGGCGCGGATGCGCGCGCAGAATCGGAAGCGCCGCCGGGCGCTCCCCACGCGGCAGCGCCGCGCTGCGCCGCCTGCGGATTTGAGGCAGCGCAAGCGCACCGCTTCTGCGCCCACTGCGGCGCTCCCCTGCAAGCGGCGCAGGCGGGCGCGGCAACGGCAGCGCCAACAGACTCGACGGCGGGCGCTGCAGCAGACGGAACGGCAACGCCGCGGGACCCGCAGGCGGGCGGAGCCGCACAGGATGCGGCGTCCGGAAGGACGGCGCAGTGAGCGCGCTCCGGCCGCAGGCGGCGGTGCAGGCGGAGCCGGAGGCCGCGGACTCCGCCCGCTGGCTGCTGCGGGGACGGGGGCTGGCGAAGCGCTTCGGGGCGCTGACGGCGTTGCACCCGCTGAATCTCGAAGTCTCCCGGGGCGAGACGCTGGCGCTGCTCGGGCCCAACGGGGCGGGCAAGTCGGTGCTGTTGCACATCCTGGCGGGGCTGCTGCGGGCCTCTGCGGGCGAGTTGCTGCGGCCCGGCGCGCCGGACCGCGCGGCGGCCCGGCGCAGTGTGGGGCTGGTGGGCCACGCCAGCTTCCTCTACCCGGCGCTCAGCGTCCAGGAGAACCTGAGGCTGGCGGCCCACCTCCACGGCCTGCCCGATGCATCGGCGCGGGCCCGGCGCGAGCTGGCGGCGGCGGGGCTGTGGGAAGCAGCGGAATTGCGGGCGGGCGCGCTCTCCCGGGGTCTGGCCCAGCGGGCCGCCGTGGCCCGGGCGCTGGTCCACGAGCCCGCCCTGCTGCTCCTCGACGAGCCCTTCACCGGCCTCGACACCCGCGCCGCCGATGCCCTGGCCCGCCGCCTGGCCGCGCGGCGGGCGGCGGGCAGCGCGGCCGTAATCGTCACCCACAACCTGGCCCGCGCCTCCGGCCTGGCAGATCGCGCCCTGTTGCTGCGCCGGGGGCGGGGCATTTGGCTGCCCGCCGCCGATCTCGCCAGCCCGCAACTGCTGGCCGCCGCCTGCGACCGCGCGCTGAATGAGCGGGGCGCGCCGTGAGGGCTCTGCTCGCCGTGCTGTGGAAGGATCTGCTGACCGAGTGGCGCAGCCGGGAGCGGCTTTCGGCCATGGGCGTCTTCGCCCTGGTGGTGGTGGTGATCCTCTACCTAGCCGCGCCGCCCCCCCCCGGCGCCGAAACGCCCCAGGCCCGGGCCGGGCTGCTGTGGATCGCCTACGCCTTCGCCGCGGTGCTGGGACTCAACCGCACCTTTGCGCTGGAGCTGGAGAATCAGGCCATTTCCGGGCTGGCGCTGGCCTCGGTGGAGCGCGGCCTGTTGTTTCTGGGCAAGGCGCTGGCCTGCTTTCCCCCTTTGGCGCTGGTCTGGGCCGGGGCGGCGCTGGCCTTCGGGCTGGCCTTCGGCGTGGATTTCCGCCCGGTGCTGGGCGGCTTCGCCCTGGTGGCGGGACTCGGCGCGCTGGGGGTCTGCGGAATCGGCACGCTGTTCGCCGCCATGGCCGTGCGCAGCAGCCACCGCGAAATTCTGCTGCCCCTGCTGCTGTTGCCCCTGCTCGCCCCGCTGCTGCTCGGCTGCGCCCGCGCCACCGACGCCCTGCTCGAAAGCGGCGCGCTACCCTGGCCGGAACTGCAATTGCTGCTGGTGACGGACGGCGTGTTCTGGATCGTCTCCTACCTGGGCTTCGGCGCCGTCCTGGACGAGTGAAAACGGGCACACTGTGCAAGCCATCCACCCGCTTCCCCAAAACGACGCGCTGCGGCGCGCGCTCGGCATTTCGGGCGCGGCGCTGCTGGCGCTGTTGCCGCTGTGGCTGTGGCTCATCTGGCGCGCGCCGGCAGATGTGCAGCAGGGCGCAATTCAGAAGATCCTCTACCTGCACCCGCCGCTGGCCTTCGGCGCGTATCTGGGTTTCGCGTGCACGGCGCTGTGCGGCGCGCTCTACCTGTGGCGGCGGGCGGAGCACTGGGACCGCGCCGCCCGGGCCTCGGCAGAGGTGGGCGTGCTGCTCTGCACCCTCATGCTGCTCACCGGCCCCATCTGGGCCAAGGGCGCCTGGGGGCGCTGGTGGACCTGGGATTTGCGCCTCACCCTCACCCTGCTGCTCTACCTGGTGTATCTCTCCTACCTGTTGCTGCGGGCCTTCAACGAGGGCAGCGAGCGCGGCGCGCGGGCCGGGGCGGTGCACAGCATCGCCGGGCTGCTGGTGATTCCGCTCAATTACTTCGCCATTGACCTGGCCGGGGGGCGCTCCATGCACCCGGAAAATCTGGGCCGGGGCAGCCTGGATACCGGCATGGGCTGGCCCTTTTTGCTCGGCAACCTGGTGGTGCTGGCCTGCTTCGCCCATTTGGCCCTGCGCCGCTTCGAGCTGGCCGGGCTGCAGGCCGCGCTGGCCCGGCGCAGGGCCGGAGAAGCCCCATGGCCTACCTGATCGCCGCCTACGCCGTATCCCTGCTGGGCGCGGCCGCCTACGCAGCCAGCCTGATCGCGCAGCGCAGGCGCATTTTGCGCGAGCTCTCGGGCGCGCCGGAAGGCGTTTCCGGGGGGGCAGGCGGAAAATTCCAGCGGCGCGCTTGACAGCGGGCCGTGCCGAGGCGTATAAGAACACAGCCGACAGCCCAAACCGCAGCGGTGCTCCCCCCTCGCCGCAGAGCGGATGCCGCACGCCCCCTGGGCGGGCTGCTCCGACGGAAAGGGAGTCCCGAAGCGCCCGGGAACCCGTCCGGCTTGGAGGCCCCCCATGACGAAGATGACCCGAGGCGTCGGCTACTGCGAGAACATGGATTGCGAGGATTACGCCAAGGGCGTCTTCCTGCTCAACCACGGCGACACCTTCTATTGCCCGCGCTGCCGCCAACTGGGCCGGGTGGAAAAGGAGCGCGCCTTCTACACCGGCAGCTCCGATATCTTCAAGGAAGTGCGCGTCGAGTATCACTTCGATCCCATCAACAACATCTACCGCGAAATCGCCATTGTGCGCGACGAGAGCCTGTGGGGCCGCAACAACATCTACACGCTGCAATCGCCGCTGATCAAGACCGAAAAGCGCGCGCTGAAGGTGGCCGAGGCCATTCTCTCCGATTTGAACCGCTACCACGGCGCGGCCGATGCCGGCGAACTGCCGCGCACCAGCGAGATCATTCTCTCTTTCGACGATTCCCGCGAGGACTTCCAGCGCAAGATCGAAAAGCTCGGCAGGGAACTCGAACAGGACTTCCTGCAGTAAGCGGCAGGCGCGGGGATCTGCGCCCGCACTGCGGGAACTTTCAGGGTTCGCCGGAGCTCAAGCGATTCTTCCAGTCCATGCGCAGGCCGGTGCAAATTGCGGCGAAGCCCAAATGCTCTTGGCGCAGCACGGGTGCGCCGCCGGCCATGGCGTCCAGAAGCGGACGGCGGTGCCAGGGCAACAGGGTGGCAGGCAGCGCGGAAAGCGGCCACCAGGCGACGCGGGGAGTCTCCGGGCCGGGGCGCAGTTCGCCGGATACTGCGCGGCAGCGAAACACCCGGGCCCGGTGAGAGAGAAAACCGCTGCGCCGGTATTCCCCCACCAATGCCCCGGCCTCAATCACCAGGCCGGTTTCTTCGCGCAGCTCCCGCACCAGTGCCGCCGCTTCGTCCGCATCGGAGCGCAGCGGCGCGCCGCCGGGCAGCTCCCAGCACATCAGCTCCCGGCGCAGGGCGAGCAGCACGCCATCGGGACCCAGCACCACGCCCTGCACCACCCGGCGCGGCTTGCGCAAACAACCGAACCCGCCCCGCAAGGCGGTGCCCGCGTGATCCGGCAGCCAGCGCAACAGGCGCAACCAGCGCCCCGGCCAAAGTGCGGCGGCGCGGCGCGCGGCGCTCACCCGACAATTTTCGCCAGCGGATACTCGACGACGCCGGTGGCGCCTTTTTCCACCAGCTCGGGCAGCAAATCGCGGACCACGGTTTCTTCGACGACGGTGTTCACGGCGACCCAGTTCTCATCGGCCAGCGAGGCGATGGTGGGGGTGCCCAGCGCGGGCAACACGCCCAGCACCGCATTCAAATCCCGGCGGCGCACATTCATCATCAACCCCACGCGGCCGGCGGCGTTGATGGCGCCGCGCAGCATCAGCGCCAGGCGCTCCACCTTGCGCCGCTTCCAGGGATCGGCGTGAGCCTCGCGGTTGACGATGAGGCGCGGCGTGCTCTCCAGCACCGTATCCACAATGCGCAAGCCGTTGGCGCGCAGCGAGTTGCCGGTATCGGAGACATCCACGATGGCATCGGCCAGCAGCGGGGGCTTCACCTCGGTGGCGCCCCAGGAAAACTCCACCTCGGCCTTCACGCCGTTGCGCCGCAAGTAGCGGCGCGTAATTCCCACGGCCTCGGTGGCAATGCGCAGCCCCTCCAGGTCTTGCACGCGGCGCACCGGAGAGCGCTCGCTCACCGCCAGCAGCCAGCGCACCTTGCGGTAGCGCGGCCAAGCCGGCGCCTCCAGATCCGCCGCCTCCACCACCTTTGCCCGGCACTCCTGCACCCAGTCGGTGCCCGTAATGCCGCAATCCAGCACGCCCTGCTGCACATAGCGCGCCATTTCCTGCGCGCGGATGAGCATGCAGGAGATTTCGGGGTCGTCTATGTCGGGAAAGTAGGAGCGCGGCGCAACGGACAGGTTGTAGCCGGCCAGCTCGAAGAGCCGCACGGTGGCGTCCTGCAGGCTGCCCTTGGGAACGCCGAGATGCAGCGCCTGCTTGCGCGCGCTGCGCGGTTTGCGCGCCGTCACTTTTCCAGCTCGCGCCATGCGCCGTCCGCGCGGGTGCGAAAGAAGCAACTGCGGCGGCCGGTGTGGCAGGCCACCCCCCCCCGCTGGGCCACTTTGAGCAGCAGCGCATCGCCGTCGCAATCCAGATAAATCGCGCGCACCAGTTGCGAATTGCCGCTGGTCTCGCCCTTGCGCCACAATTCACGGCGCGATGTGCTCCAGTAAACCGCCTCGCCCAATTCCAGGGTGCGCGCGAAGGATTCCTCGTTCATATAGGCGACCATCAGCACCTCGCCCGTCTCGCAATCCTGGGCGATGGCCGGAATCAGCCCGCCGCGCTTGGCAAAGTCCGGCGGATTCTCGCAGCGCATGGGCGCAAACTACCCGCCGGAAAGCGCATCCGCCAGCCGCGCGCGCAACGCGGCGAGTTCGCCGAACTCCGGCCCCCGCGCATAGAGGCCCGCGCCCTCGCGCGCGAGGAGTCCGCGCCGCACCAGTGCCGCGAGAGCGCCGCGCCAGGCCGGGGGATTCCAGCCCTGCGCGCGGCGCAATTCGCCGAGCAGAAAGGCGCGGCGATACTGTTGCTCGGCCTGCGCTTCCAGCTCCGCTTCGCTGCGGGGCGAATCGAGATCGGCCGCGCCGCGCAGCGCCACGGACCAGATTTCGAGCAGGTTGCGGGGCTGCTCGGCCAGAAAGCGCAAGCGCGGAAGCCCGGCTTCGGTGGGCAGCCAGCGCGCACCGTCCCGGCGGATCGCGCCGCTGGATTGAAAGTGCGCGAGCAGCGGCCCGGGCGCTGCGCCCCGCAGCGCGCCCCGGCGCGGAAACAGCTCCTCGTAAAAGAGATCCAGCCAGAAGCCGAGCTCGCCGCGCAACTCGGCGTCATCCGCGCCGCGCAGCAGGCAGTGGGCCAGCCAACCCGGCGCAGCCAGGTAGTGCAAAATGCCGTTGCGATAGACATCCAGGGCGCGCCAATCCGCTTCCTCGTAAAACAGCAACTCGCCGCGCGCATCGGACTCGCGCTGCACCAGCCCCACCCGCAGCAAAAAGGCGATGGATTCGCCGAAGTCCGGCCGGTCTGCGGCCAGCGCGCGGGTCAGGCGCGCGCCCTGCAGCTCCAGCAATTCCACCAACTGCGCCATGCGCGCCACCAGTTCGCCGCGCAGCAAACCGCGCCGGGGCTCGCCCAGCAGTGACGCGGCGGCCACCGAGGTGGCGTTGGCGGCCATGGCCCAGTTGATGCGCTCGACGATTTCGCAGCCCAGGCGTTCGGTAAAGGCGCGCTGCTCCGCGCTTTCCTCCGCGCCGGGCGCAAAGAGCGCGCGGCGCGAGCCCAGTTGCGCCGCCAGCGAAATGGGCTCGGCGAAGTTCACAAAGACGGTCCCCAGATCCAGCCGCAGCAACCGGCGCAGCCAGCGCACCAGGCCGAGCATGCTCTCGTCGCGCTTGCGCGCGCCCTCAAGCTCCGAGACCACCGCGCTCTCCTCCACCAGGCGCTCGTAGCTGATGGCGACGGGCACGAAGTAGAGATCGCGGCGCGTGCTGTCCACGAATGCCTCGATATTCCACTTCAGAATGCCGGCGCGCGGCGCCAGGCTCTTGCCGGTGCGCGAGCGCGCGCCCTCGATGAAGAACTCCTGGGGAAAGCCCTCGCGCACCAGGTAGCCGAGATAGCTGCGGAACACCTCCTTGTAGAGCGCATCGCCGAAGTTCTTGCGCAAAAAGAACGCGCCGGCGCGGCGGAACAGAAAGCCCGCCACGGCGAAGTTCATGTTCTCCCGCGCCGCAATGTGCGGCGGAATCACGAAGTTCTGGTAGAGCAGCCAGGAGACGATCAGAAAATCGCAGTAGGAGCGGTGGCTCGGCGCGAGCACCACGGGGTGGCGCTTGGCGAGCTCCGCCACCTGCTCCAGCCCCCGGGTCTCCACGCGCGTGAACAGACGGCGCAGGCCGAAGCCCACCAGCGCGGCCAGCAGCGCCAGAAAGGTGGCGTTCATGGAGGCCGCAATCTCGCGGAAAATCCTGCGGGCGCGGACGCGCCGCCGCCAGCGCCGCAGCGCGGCCAGCGGCCCCCGCCCCGGCGCAGCGGCCAAGCGGGCCAGCACCGCCTCTTGCACCTTGGCGCGCGGGCGCAGCCGGGGGCCTTCCACCGCGCGCTCTTCCCGGAGCAAAAAGAGCATGATGCCCCGCCGCAGTTTGCGGCCGAGCTGCATGAAGCCCTCTGCGCCGCGCTGCGCCGCATCCGCAGCGAGCTCGTCGCGGTGCTTTTCCAGAAAAGCGCCCAGCTCGATGGAATCCCCGGCCTTGATGGCCAGATCGCGGTAGGTGAGCAGGAAGGAGGTCACCTTCGCCAAATCCGAGGGCCGCGTGGCAGCGCCGTAGGTGAGATTCAAGAAGCGCCGGGGGGCGCGAGGCCCCTTGCGCCAGAACAGCGCCAGGGGCACCAGCGTGACGGGCCGGCCCGCGGCGGCAATCGCCATGGCCTCGGCCAGCAGGGTGAGCTCGCGGCTGCCCCGGCGCATGGCGGCGCGCCGCCCGCGCAGCCGGCTCGAAAGGCGCGCCGTGCGCAGGAACAGAAACTGCGATTCTCCCGCCTGCGCGGCGCGGCGCAGCGATTCCCGGTCGCGCGCGCGCTCCGGGGCGCGCTGCCCTGGGCGGAAGCGCCGCAGCCGCTGCCACCCCGCGCGCAGCGCCCCCCAGAGCGGCTGGTAGTAGTAGAAGCTGATGCCGTTGGCGCAGGCCGAGAGCCGCAGCCCCTCCCGGGCCAGCAGCGCGTTGAACAGGAAATAGTCGAGGCGGCTGGCGTAGCGCATCACAAACACCACCGCGCCCCGGGCCTCGCACTCCCGCAGCCGCGCCAGCACCGCCGGATCCATCTTGAAGTGCTTGAAGAAACGCCGTGCAAACCATCGAAAAAACAGGTTGAAGCGCGGCTGCATGGCCGAAACCGGGTCGGCTGCGCCCGGCGCCGGCAGCCGCGGCCCGGCCCGCTCCGGCGCAGGCCCGCGCGCCCCTCGCTCCATACTCTCCCTCATACCACACCTGCTGCGGCTTTCCCCGCGGGCGGCATTCACTCAATGACCGCCAGCACCATGCCCTCGCTCACCTCATCGCCCTCGGCGACGCGCAATTCGGCCAAAGTGCCCGCACAGGGCGCTTCCACGGGAATCTCCATCTTCATGGATTCGATCACCAGGATCACCTCCGCCGCCGCCAGCGGCTCGCCCTCCCGCTTCTCAATCATCCAGACGCTGCCCGCAATCTCGGATTCGACCTCGGTGGCCATGGCCCCTCCCCCGCCTGCGGCGCTCCGGCCGCGGCGCTTTCCGGAGCATACCCCTGCGGCCCAAAAACGCCGTTTGGAAGGGCTGGAATCCGGCGGGCTTTTTGTCTAGGGTGCGCCCCATGTCGGCGTCCCTGTGCTGCGGCCTTCGGGCCGCCCAGGATCACCCCCACCCCGGGCCGCGCGAGGCCGACCTCGCATGGCCCCTCCCCCCCGGCTGCGCGGCGCGCGCAGTCCGCAAGCAGGCCGGGAAGGCGTAGAGCCGCACCCCAAAGGGCGTGCGGCGTGGGAGGAGGTGAGTCGGTGATGGCACAGGCCCGGATTTTCGGGTGGCTGGCGGGGGGCGCGTGCCTTCCCGCGCTGGTTTTCGCACTGGCGGGCGCGGCGCTGGCCGCCCCGGGGGATTTCCCCGAACCCCCCGCCTTGCGTCCCAGGGTGGCCTTTTGGCTGCGCGTCTATACCGAGGTGGATACCCGCTCGGGCTTTTTCCACGATTCCGAGGATCTCGCCATCGTCTATGAGACGGTGCGGCTGCCCTCCAAACAGAGCCGCAGGCAGCGCGGCCGCTGGCTGGACCAGCGCCGCAAGCACTACCGCAACCTGCTGCGGGGCCTGGCCAGCGGACGCCGCAACCACCTGAGCGCCGAACAGGCCCGGGTGCTCTCGATGTTCCCGGAGAATGTCTCCCGGGCCACGCTGCGGGCCGCCTCCAATCGCGTCCGCTTCCAGTTGGGGCAGGCCGACAACTTCCGGGACGGGCTCCGGCGCATGGGCCGCTGGGAAAACTACATCCGCCAGACCCTTTCGGAGCACGGCCTGCCCACCGAACTGGTGGCCCTGCCCCATGTGGAATCCTCCTTCAATCCCAATGCCAAATCGCACGCCGGCGCTTCGGGCATCTGGCAATTCACGCGCTCCACCGGGCGGCTGTTCCTGCGCATTGACCATGTGGTGGATGAGCGCAACGACCCCTTCCGCGCCACCCATGCGGCTGCCGAGCTGCTGAAGCTGAACCGCGAGCGCACCGGCTCCTGGCCCCTGGCGGTGACCGCCTACAACCACGGCACCGCGGGCATGGCCCGGGCGGCCCGCCAGCTCGGCACCACCGACATCACCCAGGTCATCGCCCGCTACAAGAGCCGCACCTTCGGCTTCGCCTCCAAGAACTTCTACGCCTCTTTTTTGGCGGCGCTCAAGATCGAGCAGCAGCCCAGGCGCTGGTTCGGGCGGGTGGTGAAGGATCCCCCGGAGAGCTCGGTATCGCTGAAGCTGGAGCACTATTACCGGCCGAAGACCCTGGCCAGCGCTCTCGGCATTTCGCTGAAGGCCCTGCGCCAGGCGAATCCCGCCCTGAGCCGGACGGTGTGGGCCGGGCAGAAGTTCGTCCCCCGCCACTACCATTTGCGCGTGCCGCGCAGCGAGGCCCAGGCGCGGCTGGCGCTGGCCGGGCTGCCGGAATCCGAGCGCCACGGCTCACAGCGCCCCGATCTCTACTACCGGGTGCGGCGCGGCGACACTTTGGGCGGCATCGCCCGGCGCTACGGCGTGCGGCCCAGCGAAATTGCACTGCGCAACCGGCTGCGCAACCGCCACCGCATCTTCGTAGGGCAGATTCTCGAATTGCCCTCCCGCGCCGGAAAGAATATCCGCCACCGGCACGCCAGCGTGGCGAAGAAGTCCCGGGCGCGCGCCAGCACGCGCATTCCCTCGCGCTACCGGGTGCGGCGCGGCGACACCCTCGCCAAAATCGCCAAGCGCTACGGGCTTTCGCAGCGCGCCATTGCCGCGCACAACGGGCTGCGCAGCCGCCACCGCATTTACGCCGGACAGGTGCTGCGGCTGCCGCAAAATGGCCGGGCAGATTCGCGCGTAGCCGGCAAGGGGCGCCACTACCGGGTGCGGCGCGGCGACACCCTCGCCAAGATTGCCAAGCGCCACGGGGTGAGCCAGAGCAAGCTGGCCGCGCGCAACGGATTGCGCAGCCGCCACCGCATCTATGTGGGACAGGTGCTGCGGCTGCCGCCCAAAAAGAGCGTGCGCGCGCAGGTCTATACGGTGCGCCGGGGGGATACCCTGGGCGGCATTGCGCGCAAGCTCGGCGTGGGCACCCGGGAGATCATCGCCATGAACAGCCTCTCAAATCCCAACCGGCTGAGTCCCGGCCAGCGCCTGCGCGTTCCCCGCAGAGAATGAGCGCAGCGCCGCCGCCGTGTGAGTCCGCGCGCGGGCTACCTGCCCCGGCGTTCCCGCCGCCACCACTGCGCCGCCCCCCGGCCCGCCTTCGGGGCCCAGGTCAATCACATGGTCGGCGAGCCGAATCACATCCAGGTGGTGCTCCACCACCACCACGCTGCCGCCCTGGTCCAGCAGTTCGTCCAGACAGTCGAGCAGCAGTTGCACCTCGCCGTCGTGCAGCCCCGCGGTGGGCTCGTCCAGCGCGAACAGCGTCCGCCGCTTCGGCGCGGCCAGCGCCTGGGCAATGCGCATGCGCTGCAGCTCGCCCCCCGAAAGGCTGGCGAGGGGCTGCCCCAGCGCCACATACCCCAGCCCCACCCGCACAAAAGGGGCGAGCCGCCCGGCAATGCGGGAGTCTTCGGCAAAATGCGCCTGCACCTCTGCAATGCTGAGGGCCAGCACCTCCGCAATGCTCCGCCCCGCCACGCGAATCCCGGCGGCCTCGGGGCCGTAGCGCGCGCCGCCGCAGGCTTCGCAGGGCACGCGCAAATCTTCCAGAAACTGCATATCCACCACAGTTTCGCCGCTGCCCTCGCAGTGCGCGCAGCGCCCGCCCGCGGTGTTGAAGGAGAACCAGCCCGGCGAAAGTCCCAGACGGCGCGCGGCCGGCTCGGCGGCGAAGCGCCGCCGAATGCCCTCGAATGCGCCGGACAAAGTGGCGGCATTGGCGCGGCGCTGGCGCTTCGGCAGCGGCTCCATCCACACCACCTCGTCGAGTTGTTCGGCCCCGCGCAATTCGTCGCAGTGGCCGGAATCTGCTTCGCCGCGCAACTGCCCCAGCACCGCGCGCACCAGGCTCGATTTGCCCGCGCCGGAAACGCCGCTCACCACCACCAATTGCCCCAGCGGCAGATCCACATCCACGCCCTTCAGGTTGTGTGCCCGCACGCCGCGCACTTCCAGCCGCCCGCGGGCGGCGCGGCGGCGGGTGCGGCGCAACTTCGGTTCGCCGCGCAGCACGCGCCCGGTGAGAGAATCGCCCCGGGCGATTTCCCGCGGCGCGCCTTCGGCCACCCGCTCGCCGCCCTGCGCCCCGGCACCCGGCCCCAGCTCAATCAAATGGTCCGCGGCGGCGATGATCTGCGGCGCGTGCTCCACCACCACCACGCTGTTGCCCCGCGCGCGAAGCGCCCGCAGCACTTCGAGCAGGCGCTGCAAATCGCGGGCGTGAAGCCCCACCGAGGGCTCGTCCAGAATGAACAGCGCGGCGGTCAGCGCGCCGCCCAGCGCCGCCGCCAATTGAATGCGCTGGGCCTCGCCCCCCGAGAGGGTGCGCAGCGGGCGGGAGAGCGGCAGGTAGCCGATCCCCACCTGCAGCGCAGTGCGCAGCCGCTGTTGCAAACGCGAGAGCAGCGCGCCGCACTGCGCCTGCTGCCCCGGCGCGAGCCGCAGCTCGCCGAGCCAGCTCTCCAGTTCGCCGATGCTGAGCGCGCCCAGTTCGCCCATGTGCCGGCCCGCCACAAAGACCGAGCGCGCCGCGCTGCCGAGCCGCGTGCCATTGCACTGGGCGCAATCCGCAAAGCGCCGATAGCGCGCGATTTGCACCCGCGCCTGCACCTTGTAGCGCCGCCGCGCCAGGCGCGCGAAGTAGCCCCGGACTCCGCGCCAGCCGCCGCCGCCCTCCAGCACAAAAGCGCGCTGGGAATCATCGAGCTCGCGCCAGGGAAGCGTCACCGGCACGCCGGCGCGGGCGCAGGCCGAGAGCAGCGCGCGCTGGTGGCGGCGCCCGCCCCGGCTGCGAAACGGCGCAATGGCGCCAGCGGCCAGCGAGCGCTGCGCGTCGGGCGCCACCCGCGCCCAATCCAGCTCTGCAACCCGCCCGAAGCCTTGGCAGGCCCGGCAGGCCCCCAGCGCATGGTCGAAAGAGAACAGCGCGGGCTCCGGCGTGGGGTGCAGGCGGCCGCAGCGCTCGCAGGCAAAGCCCTCCCGATAGCGCTGCTGATCCCCCTGCGAGACCACATCCAGCGCGCCGCCCCGGGCAAAGCCCGCGGCTACGGCCTCGGCCAGCCGCGTGCGCGCCGCGGGGCGCAACACCAGCCGGTCCACCACCACGCGCAAGCTGGAGCGCAGACTTCGCAGCCGGGCGAGCGTCATTTCGCCCACCTCTGCAATGGCGCCGTCCGCGAGCAGCAGCCGCCCGTAGCCCTCGCGCAACAAGCGCTCGCGCAGCGCCCGGGGCGTTTCGCCCCGCGGCACCGGCTCGGGCGCGGCCAGCGCCGCGCGCTGGCCCTGGAAGCGCGCCAGAATGCGCTGCACCACCGCTTGCACAGCGCCCGATTCCACGGGCGCGCCGCAACAGCGCGTTTCGCCCAGCCGGGCAAAGAGCAGCCGCAGGTGATGGTCCAGCTCTGTAGCCGTGCCCACCGTGCTGCGCGCCGTGGCCGCCGGGCTGCGCTGGGCAATGGCAATGGCCGGCGGCAGATTGGAAATATGCGCCACCGCCGGGCGCGGCAGCCGCTCGAAAAATTGCCGCGCATAGCTGGAGAGCGACGCCACATAGCGGCGCTGCCCTTCGGCGTAGAGCGTGTCGAAGGCCAGACTCGATTTGCCCGAACCCGAAGGCCCGCTCACCACGCTGATTGCGCCCAGCGGAATGCGGCAGTGGATGCCCCGCAGATTGTGGGTGCGGGCGTCCTCAATGCGAATCTCGCCGGGCACCGTCAGCCCAGCGGCGAGCGGTCGTCGTAGATCAGCGTAATGGTCACATACTCGCCGTGTTCGCTCTGCGCCATGTGCAGGACATTCACAGCCTGCATGGCGAAGAACTTGTTGATCTCCTCTTCCGCCTCTTTCACCAGTCCGCGCACCACCAGGCAGCGCAGCATTCACGCACCCCCCTTGCCGCCGAGTCTCTCCGCCTGCCGCTGCGCCTCGGCGGCGTCCAGCGCTTTGCCACAGGCCCGCGCCGCCTCTGCGACGGCATTCCAGTCGGCGAGGTCCGGCGGCTCAGCCAGTGCCGCCGAGACCTCGCGCAGCAAAAACACATCTCCCGATTGCAGCGCCTCTGCGCGCAGCGCCTCCAGTTCCGGGCGCGCCGCAGCTTTGTGCAAAAACGCAATGGCCTCCATGCTGCGCCCTTCGGCCAAATAGGCTTCGGCAATGGCGCGGGCCCGCGCCGGGGCGAGCTCGCCCGAAAGCAAATGCCGCCGCGCCAGCGGATCCGGAAGCTTCGCCCGCGCCATCAGCCCCCCTCCGCGCGCGGCGCAGATGCATCGCCGTAGCGCGGCACGCCGGGATCTACGGTGAGCGACCAGGCGTCAATGCCGCCGCTGAGATTCAGCACATCGCCAAACCCCTCCTGGCGCAGCCACTCGCAGGCCCGCGCCGAGCGCCCGCCCTTGTGGCAAAACACCACAACGCGCCCCTGCCGCCACGGCTCAATCTCGCCGCGGCGCGCTTCGAGCTGCCCCAGCGGCAGCAGCTCTGCCCCCGCAATGCGCGCCGCCTCAAACTCCGGCGGCTCGCGGACATCCAGCAGCAAAAAGCGCTCGCCGCGCTGCTGCATGGCCCGCAGCTCGGCCGCCGAAAGCTCCGGCGCGGCGGACTCCGCCCCCGGCAGCGGCGCGCCGCAAAAACCCGCGTAATCCACCAATTCGCGGATGCTCGGCTCTTCGCTGCACACCGGGCAGGCGGGATCTTTGTGAAAGCGAAACTCGCCGAAGCGCATGGAGAGCGCGTCGTAGTGCAGCAGCCGCCCGATCAGCAATTCGCCCACGCCGCAGAGCAGCTTCACGGCTTCGGTCGCCTGCACCAGCGCGATGATGCCGGGCAGCACGCCCAGCACGCCGGCCTCTGCGCAGCTGGGCGCAGCGCCCGGCGGCGGCGGCTCGGGAAACAGGCAGCGATAACAGGGCCCGCGCCGCGCATCGAAGGTGCTGGCCTGCCCCTCGAAGCGCAAAATGGCGCCATACACGCTGGGCTTGCCGAGCAGCACGCAGGCGTCGTTGCTGAGATAGCGCGTGGGAAAATTGTCGCTGCCGTCCAGCACGAGATCGTAGGCAGCGAAAATAGAGAGCGCGTTTTGCGCGGTGAGCGGATCGCCGTGCAGCGACACATCCACATCGGGGTTCTGGGCGCGGATGCGCTCCCGCGCCACCTCCACCTTGGGCCGCCCCACATCGCCGGTGCCGTAGAGCACCTGCCGCTGCAGGTTGGAGACATCCACCACATCGAAATCCGCCAGGCCAATGCGCCCCACCCCCGCCGCGGCCAGGTAGAGCGAAATGGGACAGCCGAGGCCGCCCGCGCCGACCACCAGCACCTGCGCGTCGAGCAGCCTGCGCTGGCCCTCTGCGCCGAACTCCGGGAGATTCAGGTGGCGCCGGTAGCGCTCGAATTGCCCGGGCGAAAGCGGCGGTCGCTGCATGGCCGAAACGCTACGAATTTCGCCCCCGCTGGCAAGGCGGTGCCGGAGGTGGGAGTCGAACCCACACGGTCCTCTCGAACCGGGGGATTTTGAGTCCCCTGCGTCTGCCAGTTCCGCCACTCCGGCGCGGCGCGCAGCATACTCCGCGCGCGGCCTTTTTGACAGCGCCCCGCGCCGTGATAGCTTTGCGGCGTGGGGCTGTAGCTCAGTTGGGAGAGCGCGTGAATGGCATTCACGAGGTCAGGGGTTCGACTCCCCTCAGCTCCACCATTTGCGCGAAAGTCTTGGGATTGGCCCGCGCCAGCGGGCCGTATTTTTTCACAGCGCCGCGGCCAGCTCGGCGGCCTCTCGAATGGCGGCGGCCAGATAGCGCGGCCCGGCGCAATCGCCCACGGCGTGCAGCGCAATGCCGGGTGCGCGCAGCGCCTCTGCGGCGGCGGGATCGGCGGCCAGCCCGGTGGCAATTACCACCCGCTCGGCCGCAAGCCGCGCCTCTTCGCCTTCGGCGTCGCGGTAGCGCACGCCGCCGGGCTCGACGGCGAGAATGGCCTCGGCCGCCACTCGCTGCGCGCCCCGCTCTTCCAGCAATTCCAGCGCGCGCCAGCGCCGGGGCAGCGCCAGCTGCGGCGCAAAAGTGCCCTGCGAAAGCAGGGCGACCTGGTGCCCGGCGCGGGCCAGGGCGCAGGCCGCCGCCACGCCGATGGCGTCCGCCCCCAGCACGGCGACCTGCAGCGCGCCCGCCTCCAGCAGCGGCTCGATCTGCTCGGCGGTGCAGGCGTGGGGCAAATTTGCGCCGGGAAGCGGCAGGCGGCGCGCGCCGGTGGCCACCACCAGCGCATCGGCCTCTGCCAGCTCACCGGGCGCGGGCGCTGCCCCGGTGCAAATTGCCACGCCCGCCCGGCGGGCCTCCGCTTCGAGCCAGGCGAGCCACTGCGCCGCCGCGGGATCGGCATCCAGCCGCGCCGCCAGCCGCGCCCGCCCGCCCAACTGCGGCGCGCGCTCAAAGAGGGCGACGCGGTGACCGCGCTGTGCCGCAACCCGGGCCGCCTCCAGCCCCGCCGGCCCGCCCCCCACCACCACAACCCGCCGCACCACCGCCGCCCGCGGCCACTCAGCCAACGCCGCGCCCGCCGCGCCGTCAGCCTGCCCCTGCGCGCCCGCCGCCTCTCTCGCCGCGCCGCCGCCCAGTTGCGCCGCCGCGCCCGCGCCGTTCGCCTCGCCGCCGCCCTCACCGTTGGCGGGGCTGCGCCACTCCCGCCCCATGCGGGGGTTGACGGTGCAGCGCGCGGCGCGGCGCAGGAAGATATTGCCGACGCACTGGTAGCTGTAGATGCAGGGCCGCGCGCGCTCGGGGTGGCCCGCGGCCAATTGCGCGGGCAGCGCGGAATCAGCCAGCAGCGCCCGGCCCAGCGCGGCAAAGTCCGCCCGGCCCGCGGCAATGGCGGCATTCGCCGCCTCGGGCGAAAGCCGCCCCACGGCAATGACGGGCACCCCCGCCCGCCGCCGGACGGCTTCGGCCAGCGGCAGCCAGGCGGCGGGCTCGTGCACCAGCGGCGCACGGGTGAAGGCAGCGCCCGAGGCGGGATCGGCGTAGGCGCTCACATGAATGGCATCCGCCCCGGCGGCGGCGGCCAGCTCTGCCGTGCGGCAGGCGTCTTCCAGTCCAATGCCGCCGGCAATGCCGAACTCCGCGCCGTCCAGGCGGCACCACAGCGCCACCTCGGGGCCAATGCGCCGGCGCACCGCCCGCAGCGTCTCGCAGAGCAGCCGCGCCCGGCCCTCCCGGGAGCCGCCCCAGGCATCGCTGCGGCGATTGGTGGCGGGAGAGAGAAATGCCTGCAGCAGATAGCCGTGCCCCGCGTGAAGCTCCACGCCGTCCAGCCCCGCCCGCGCCGCGCGCTCCGCCGCATCGGCAAACTGGCCGATCAGCCGGGCGATATCGCCCTCGTCCATCTCGCGGTAGTGCAGCTTCGCGCCGGGGCGGGCAAAAGCCCCCGTAGCCGCGGCCATTTCGTCCTGGCTCAGCTCCACCAGCGGACTGCCGGGCAGCCCCTTTGGCAGCGAGGGCGCCAGCAGCGGGCGGCCCGCCGCAATGTCCTCTTGCGCCACCTTGCCCGCGTGCTGCAGCTGCACCGCGGCCCGCGCGCCGTGGGCGTGGCAGCGCCGGGCGAAATCCTCGAAATCCGGCAAAAAGCGGTCGTCCGAAAGCGCCGCCTGATTGGGATTGCAGGCCCCTTCCGGCCATGCCACCGCCGCCACCCCGGCGATAATCAGCCCCGCCCCGCCCCTGGCGCGCTCCTCGTAGTAGCGCAAAATGCCCGGCCCCAGCCGCCCGTCCACGCGCTCCTGGTTCGTCCCCATGGGCGCCATGACAATGCGATTGCGCAGCGCCATCGCCCCAATGCGCCCCGGCGCAAGCAAATCCGCAAAGCGCGCCCCGGCCACAGGCGCATGCTAGCGCGCCCCCGCCCGCCGGTGCATTCCCGCGCCGCCCCCAGGGGAGTGAAAAAGCGGCCCGGCGCAGGGGCGTTTTGCGGGCCGAAACGGGCTTTTGGCGGCGGCCCCAAGCGGTTTTTGCGCCGCAGCGGGCGCTGCGAAAAAAATTTGCGAACAGGGGTTGCGAAACCGCAAAACATCGGTAGAATTTACGCCCACACTTCAACGCCCAGCCCGCCCCGGCCCCGCCCGGCGGGCTTTTCTTTTGGAGCCATGGCCAGCCACCCCACAGAGCGCCCCCTCGGCGTCATCGAGGCCATCAGCGCCGTCCGCGACCAGTGCCCCAACGCCGCAGTCCGCAGCTACGCCGAAAGCGCCCTGGAAATCATCAAGCGCGATGGCGCCACCGCCCTGCGCCAGCAGGCCCACCTGGTGCTCTCCACCAGCGCCGGCTGGCGAGGCGAACGCGCCGACCAGGTGCGCCGCGCGCTGCAGCACTTCCTCGCTCAGACTCAAACCCCGTTATGAGAAATGCGCTGCAAATTTTGTTGGGGATGGCGCGGTGGATGGCGGCGGCGTGAAATCAGCGCTAAGCAGTCTCCAATGCCGCACCTTGAATTCCACGGCAAGCAGAGCGTCTATGCGCACCACCTGAGCGTCCCTTACCGCACGCTGGATATCGTCCGGAACAAGTCAATACTGCCGCGCGGCGCGGCGGCGGAGGAAGGCAATCTGATTGTGCATGGGGACAATCTCCATGCGCTCAAAGCGCTCATGCCCCGCTACGCCGGGCGAGTCAACTGCATTTACATTGACCCGCCCTACAACACCGGTGAGGAGGGCTGGTGCTACAACGACAATGTGAACTCGGAACTGATGCAGCGCTGGCTGCAAGAGAACGGCGCAGTAGACGGCGAAGACGAAGAGCGCCACGAGAAGTGGCTGTGCATGATGTGGCCGCGGCTGCAATTGCTGCGCGAATTGCTGACCGAAGACGGCGTGATTTTCATTTCCATTGACGACCACGAGCAGCACCGGCTGCGGATGATGATGGACGATGTTTTCGGAGAGGATAGCTTCTTGGCTACATTCATATGGCACCACAGAAAGTCCAGCCAAAACGACATTGATGTGTCGCTTTCTCACAATTACATTCTCTGCTACTCGAAAGACTCTGAGGAATTCAGATTCAAACGAGAAGAGATAGACGAATCGGGCTTCTCTAATCCGGATAACGATCCGCGGGGCACATGGAAAGCAGACCCGATGGATGCCCCTGGTGTTCGGGAAAATTTGAGCTATCCAATCACCAATTCGAAAACGGGAAAGGTATATTTCCCACCCGCCGGACGCCATTGGAGATTCAGCCAGGACAAATACGAAGAAGCGCTAGCCGACAATCGAATTGTATTCGGAAAGAGGGGAACTACAAAGCCCCAATACAAGCGCTTTCTCTTTGAGGCCAAAGAGGCCGGAAAGAATGTCTTTACCATCTGGAGTGATGTCGAAACGGCCACGGATGCAACGAGGCAAATCAATCAGATTTTTGGCGAAAAGAACAAATTCAAAACGCCCAAGCCTGTTTCTTTGGTAAAAAGGATTCTCAATATCTCCACTGGAAAGAATGCGATCATTCTCGATTCTTTCGCCGGCTCCGGCACCACTGCGCACGCTGTTCTCGAGCTCAACAAAGAGGACGGCGGCAACCGGAAATTCATTCTCGTGGAATGCGAAGACTACGCCGACGAAATCACCGCCGAGCGGGTTCGCCGGGTAATCAATGGCGTCCCCAACGCCAAAAACGGCGCTCTCAAAGCGGGACTCGGCGGCACATTCGCTTTCTGCAAGCTGGGCCGGGAACTCGACATTGAGAAGATTCTCACGGGCGAAGACTTGCCGGATTACGACGCCCTCGCCCGCCATGTGTCCTACACGGCCACGGGCGCGGCGCTGGAATCCATCGAATCCGGCGCGGATCACTTCTTCGGCGAAAACGCCACCCACCGAATGCACATGATCTACCGCCCGGATGTGGACTTCCTGTGCTCCAATGAGTCCGCCATTACCCGAGAGCTCGCCCAGCGCATTGGCGCGGCGGCAAAAAAGGCGGGCAAGACCGCCCTGGTGTTCGCCCCTTGGAAATTCATCTCGCAAAAGGAACTCACGCAAAACGGCGTCACTTTCTGCCAACTTCCCTACGCCATTCACCGGATGTTCGGAAACTCCCTGGGAGAGTGAATCATGCGCCCCAAGGAATTCCAGGAAAAGACCCTCGCTACCCTCAGCGAATTCCATTCCGAACTGAAGAAGCAACAGGGCATTGTGGACAAGATTCTGGCTGAATCGGGAGACTCCACAAGCGAAGACGACCTGGATTCCATGGCCTTGACCTGGCGCAAATTCGGCCGCCGCGGCCTGCTGCCCCGGGTGAAAGACAAGCACGGCGCTCTCATGCCGCCGCCCTATGTGGAGCGCACAGACAGCCGGGGCCGAATCTTCCCCCATGTCTGCCTGAAACTGCCCACCGGCGGCGGCAAGACCCTGCTGGGCGTGGCGGCTCTGGGGCGGATGCGGGTGCAAACGGGGCTGGTGCTCTGGATCACGCCCTCCCGCGCCATTTTCAAGCAGACCTGGAAGTCCTTCGCCACCCGCGCGCACCCCTACCGCCAATGGCTGGAACGCGCCAGCGGCGGGCGGGTCAAATTGCTGCAGAAACAGAGCAAGTTTTCTCACGCCGATGTCGAGAACTATCTGTGCATTATGCCGGTGATGCTGCAAGCGGCAGACCGCAGAAATGGGGACTTCCTGAAAATCTTCCGCGACACGGGAAAGTTCCCCGACTTCTTTCCCGACTCTGAAGACAAGCAGGCAAACAACGAATTCCTGCGGGAGCACCCCGACCTGGAAGTGAATGACCTGAGCGAGGGCGTGCCCGGCGCAGTCAAACACAGCCTCTTCAATGCGCTCAAAATCGCCCGGCCCGTCATCGTGCTCGACGAGGCCCACAACGCCTACACAGAAAACCGGCGCAAGCGCCTCTGCGAATTCAACCCGCGCTTCATGCTGGAGCTTTCCGCGACGCCACAGCTCGGCGTCAGCAACATTCTGGTGGATGTGACGGGCGCAGCGCTCAAGCGGGAGCAAATGATCAAGCTGCCGCTGCGCATTCACAATTTCGAGAAAACCGGCTGGCAATACACGCTCTCCAAAGCCAAGGAACAGCGGGATCGCCTCGAAAGCGAGGCGCGCAAACTGCAGGGCGAGAGCGGCCGCTACATTCGCCCCATTGTGCTGATTCGCGTGGAGCGCGTGGGAGCGGACCAGCGCGGCGGCCAGCATATTCATGCGGAGGATGTGCGCGACTATTTGATGGCGCAACTGAAAATCCCGGAGAGCCACATTCGCCGCAAGACCGCAGTGAAAGACGAAATCGCCGACGAAGACCTGCTTTCGCCCTACTCCACCGTCCGATACATCTTGACCAAGGACGCGCTGCGCGAGGGCTGGGATTGCCCCTTCGCCTATGTGCTCGCCCTGCTCGATTCCACCACCGCGCCGCGGGCGCTGACGCAAATGACCGGCCGCATTCTGCGCCAGCCGGATGCTGAATTGACCGGCAAGGTCGCCCTGGATCAGTGCTACATCTACTGCTACGACCGCAATGTCGGGGACGCCATCGCCCAGGTGAAGCGCGGCCTGGAGTTCGAGGGCATGGGCGACCTGGCGGAATTCGTGCAGGACGGAGCGGGCCGCGGCAGCCCGGCCGGCGGCCAGTTGCAGACCATCCGCCGCCGCCGGCAATTCCGCGATGCGCAGATATTCCTGCCGAATGTGCTGCACCGCGAGGGCAAGGCATACCGCCAATTGGATTACGACAGCGATGTGCTGGGAGCGGTCAATTGGAGCAAAATCGCCGCCGCGCCCGCAGACATTGACTTTGCCGCCATGGACGAACCCCGCGAAACCGTCTTTGCCGTGGATTTGCCCGGCTTCTCTCTCGCCCCGGAAGCGGCGACCATTCCGCTGAATGCCTCGCTGGAGATGGATTTCTTCGTCCGGCACATTTACAGGGTTCTCCCCAACCCGTTTTTGGCGGCCCAAGCGGCGCAGAACATGATTCACTCGCTGCGCGATGCATACGATGCCAAACAGATTATTGAGCGCCGCTACCACCTTTCCGAATTGCTGCGGCAGCGTTTGGCGGAACTCGCCGAACACGAGGCGCGGGCAATTTTCTGCCAGAAACTGGAAAGCCAGGATATCCGCTTCGAGCTGGTCGCAGACGAGAGCGGATTTGAATTCGCCCACGAGTTGCAGCAAATCGTGGAGCAGGGCCAGAGGCCGCTCATTACCCAGAGCGGCGGCCTCTCGGAGAAATCCCTCTACGAAAAGGTCTATGAAAAGGAATTCAACGGCTTTGAAAAGAACTTTGCAATTTCACTGGACGGACACAGCGCCGTCACCTGGTGGCACCGCTTCGCTGCGCGCCGGGAATACGGGCTGCAGGGCTGGCGCCGCAACCGCGTCTACCCGGATTTCGTCGTATGCGTGAGCAAGGAGAAAGGCGACGCCCGCCGAGTCTTTGTGCTGGAAACCAAGGGCCTGCACCTGGCCGGCAATCTCGATACCGAATACAAGCAGAAGCTGTTTGAGACGCTTGAAATTGCCGAACCCCACGCCGTGGAATACGGCGCACTCACCCTGCCCCGCAAGGGAGGCCAGCGGCACTCCATGTCCCTGCGCCTGCTCTTCGAGGATTCCTGCTGGACGGAATTCGAGAGAATGGTGCAGCAGTAAATCCCAGCTGCGGGAGCGGGCTTTAGTTTGCGGCGCAGAGCTGGCGGGCAACGGCGAGGATGCGGGCGGGGCCGGTTTCCAGGGCGGTTTGGGAGATGCTCTCGTCGGGCTGGTGGGCCTGGTCCAAATCTCCGGGGCCGCAGATGATGGAGGTGATGCCGGCTTCGGCAAAGCGCCCGGCGTCGGTGCAAAAGGGCGCGCCGCCTTCGCGCGTATCGCCGGTTTCGGCGCGCAGCGCCAGTTCCAGCGCGCTGCCCCGCTGCGCCAGCAGGCCGGGCACAATATCGGGCGGCCCCACCTCTACATGCGCGTCCAGGTCGGAGCCCCAGTCGCGCGCCTGCGGGGCGCAGAGCAATTCGCGCACGCGCTCCCACAGCCGCTGCGGCGGCTCGTCGGGCAGCGGGCGGTAGCTCACGGTGAAGGCGCACTCTTCGGCAATCATATTGAGCGCCGTGCCCCCCTGAATTTGGCCGATGTTGAGGGTGGTGTAGGGGGCCTGGGGAAACACGCCGGCAAACCTGGCCTGGGGGCGGCTGCGCAGGCCGCTCTGCAGCGCGCCAATTTTCGCCAGCAGCCGGGCGGCCACGGCAATGGCGTTGACTCCCTCCTGCGGCAGGCTGGAATGGCCGCCCCGCCCCCGCACCCGCACGCCGAAGGAGACAATGCCCTTGTGGGTGTGAAAGACGCGCCAACTGGTGGGCTCGCCAATCCAGCACAGCCGGGGCAGCGGTATGTGGCCCAGCAATTCGGGGAGCGCGGGGGCCAGGCGGGCCGCGCCCAGGCAGCCGATTTCTTCGTCCGAGGTGAAGAGCAGCACCAGCGGCCGCGCCAGGCGGTCCAGGGGAAGGCGGCCCGCGGCCTCCACACACTGGGCGAGAAAGACTTTCATATCCGATGCGCCGCGGCCGTAGCAGCGCCCGCCTTCGGGGGTAAGGCGCAGCGGGTCGCGGGTCCAGCCGGGCTGGCCGGCAAAGGGCACCACATCCAGGTGGCCGGAGAGGATCAGGCCGCCGGGCTCGGGCGGCCCCGCGCTGGCTACCAGGTTGGCCTTGGCCTCCGCGCCCTCTCCCCAGCGCTGCAGGCGGACGCTCATGCCGGCGTCTTCCAGCCAGCCGGCCAGCATTTCCATGGCCCCGGCGTTGCCGCGGGAGCTGACCGTATCCGCGGCAATGAGCCGGGCGGCGGCTTCGTGCAGAGAGGGGCGATTCACGGCGATGTGTCCCCCGGGGGATTACGAGTTCTGGCGTGAGGGTAGCTGATTGGCGCGGGCAAACAGAGTTTCACTGCAACTTGCCCCGGCTTTGGGCCTTTCGTATGATACGCCCCCCGCGCCAGAGCCAGTTTGGGAGAAACTTCGATGAGCGCCGCTTCCTCCGCCGCGCCCCCCACACCCCCGCCCGCAGCCACGCCCACGGGCGCAGAGGTGCTGATTCGCTGCCTTGCGCGCGAGGGCGTGCGGCGCATTTTCGGACTCTCCGGCGGGGCGGCCATTCCCATCTTCGATGCGCTGGTGGATTCGCAGATTGAGCTGGTGCTGGTGCGCCACGAGCAGGGCGCCACCCACATTGCCGATGGCTACGCCCGCGCCAGCGGCCGCCCCGGCGTGGTGCTGGTGACCTCGGGGCCGGGCGCCACCAACACCGTGACCGGCCTGCTCACCGCGCATATGGATTCGGCCCCGCTCATCGTCATCAGCGGCCAGACCATCCGCCCCAACCTGGGCACCGACGCCTTCCAGGAAGCGGATGTGACCGGCATTACCTATCCGGTGGTGAAGCACAGCTACCTGGTGAACGATGCGGCGGAGATTCCGCGCATTGTGCGGGAGGCTTTTCACATTGCCACCACCGGCCGCCCCGGCCCGGTGCTGGTGGATATTCCCAAAGATGTGAGCCAGGGCCCCTGCTCCGCCAATTTTGTGGATGCGCTGGACCTGCCCGGCTACCAAACGCCGGGCCGCGCCGCGCCGGAAGCGCTGTCCGCCGCCGCCGCACTGCTGGCGAAGGCGCGGCAGCCGGTGCTCTACATTGGGCATGGCGCGGTGATTTCGGGCGCGGGCAAGGCGGTCATGGCGCTGGCGAAGCAAATGCGCGCGCCCATTGTCAACACGCTGCTGGGCAAGGGCGCGGCGGACGAGACGCACCCGCTGCACCTGGGCATGCTGGGAATGCACGGCACCGCCTATGCCAATCGCGCCGTTACCCACTGCGATTTGATCATGGCCGTTGGCGCGCGCTGGGATGACCGCATTACCGGCAAGCTGGACGAGTTTTGCAAAGACGCCGTGAAGATTCATGTGGATGTGGATCCCGCCGAATTCAACAAGGTGCTGCGCCCAAACCTGTGCATTCTGGGCGACGCCAAGCTGGTTTGCGAAGAGCTGCTGCCGCTGGTGCAGCCCTGCAACAGCGAAGAATGGCTGGAGCAGTGCGACAAGTGGCGGCAAAAGTATCCGCTGCGCTACCCGAAGCGCGGCGGGCTGCGCGCGCAGCATGTGCTGGATCGCCTGGACGCAATCACCGGCGGCCGCAGCATCATTACCGCCGATGTGGGGCAGCACCAGATGTGGGCGGCGCAGTTTTGCCGCACCCGGGAGGGGCGGCGCTGGATTACCAGCGGCGGCGCGGGCACCATGGGCTTTGGCTTCCCCGCCGCCATTGGCGCAAAGTTCGCGCGGCCCGAAGAAGAGGTATGGGCCGTGGTGGGCGACGGCGGCTTTCAGATGACTCTGGCCGAGCTGGCCACCGCCCGGGTGCACAATGTGGCCGTGAAGGTGCTGCTGATCAACAACAACTACCTGGGCATGGTGCGGCAGTGGCAGGAGATGTTCTTCGAGAATCGCCTTTCCGGCGTGGACCTGGAGGGCAACCCCGACTTTGTGAAGCTGGCCGAAGCCTACGGCGTGAAGGGGCTGCGCATTCGCCGCCCCGCCGATGTGGACCGCAAGATTGAAGAGGCGCGCAGCTGGCCCGGCCCGGTGCTGCTGGTGGCCGAGGTGGTGAAAGAGGACAATGTGTTCCCGATGATTCCGGCCGGCGCGCCCATTGCGAACATGATCATCGAGCCGCCCCGCACGCCCCTGGAGAAGCCCAGTGGCAGCACCTGAAGCCGCCCAAAGGCGGCGAAGGCCCCACACGCTCTCGCTGTTTGTGGCGAACAAGCCCGGCGTGCTGGTGCGCGTGGCGCTGGTCTTTGCGCGGCGCAACTACAACATCGAAAGCCTGGTGGTGAGCCCCGCAGCGCGCGGCGATTTCTCGCGCATGACCGTCACCTGCTCCGGCGATCCCGCCACTTTGGAGCAGATTATCAAGCAACTGACCAAACTGGTGGATGTGGTGCACGCCACCGACCACACCGGCGATGCCTCTTACGAAACCGAGGTGGCGCTGGTGAAGATTGTCCAGCCCATGGACCGGCGCACCGAGACCCTGCAAATCGCCGAGCACTACGGCGCAAAGGTGGTGGACTACGGCCCCGAATCGCTGATTTTGCGCGCCTATGGCGGCAGCGAAAAGCTCGACGCCATGATCGAACTGCTGCGCCCCAAGGGGTTGACCGACCTGGTGCGCTCTGGCAAAATTCTCATGGCGCGCGGCCTGCAGGAGACCTGAGCCAGACGGCGACGCGGTAGAGGGACAGTTCCCGGCGGACGACGGGCTGCAGCAGCACCATGCCCAGCAGGTTGGGAATGCAAATTACGAAGACCAGCGCGTCGGAGAAATCGAGAATTGCGCCCAGCTCGACCATGGCGCCCAGCGCGGCGAAGCCGCAGAACACAATATTGAAGGCCAGCGCGCGGCGGCGGCCTTCGCCGACCAGGTAAGCCCAGCCCTTCAATCCGTAGTAGGACCAGGTAATGAGCGTGGAAAATGCGAAGAGCAGCGCGGCCAGGGTTACCAGTATGGGAGACCAATCCAGGTTGCGCGCAAAGGCGGCCGAGGTCATTTCGATTCCGCCCAGACCGGCGGCGAAAAAATCGGGCTGATAGTAGAGCGTGGTTACAATTACCAGCGAGGTGGCGCTGCAGATGATCACCGTATCTATGAAGGGCTCCAGCAGCGCCACCAGGCCCTCGGTGGCGGGCCATTCGGTGCGCACCGCCGAATGGGCAATGGCGGCGGAGCCAATTCCCGCCTCGTTGGAAAAAACCGCGCGCTGAAAGCCCAGCACCGCCACGCCCAGCGCGCCGCCCTGCATTCCCTCGGCGCTAAATGCGCCGGACCAAATGGCCTGCATGGCAAAGGGCAGCGCTTGATAATTCATCGCCAGCATAATGGCGCAGCCCGCCAGATACAGCAGCGCCATAAAGGGGACGATCTTTGCGGTAACCCGCGCAATGCTGCGAATGCCGCCCACAATTACCAGCCCCACGCAGCCGGCCAGCGCGATTCCCACCAGCCAGCCTTTGTCGGCGAGCCAGCTTGAATCTCCGCCGGTGGCGGCCTGCAATTGTGCAAATGCCTGATTGGACTGAAACATATTGCCGATGCCCAGACAGCCCACGACAATGCCCACGGCGTAGAAAGCGCCCAGCGCTTTTCCCAGCCAGGGCAGGCCGCGCTCGGCGAGTCCGCGCCGCAGGTAGAACATGGGGCCGCCGGAAACCGAGCCGTCGGGGTTTTCGCGGCGGTAAAGGACGCCGAGAATGCACTCGACGAACTTGGAGGTCATGCCGAGCAGCCCGGCCACCACCAGCCACAGCGATGCGCCCGGCCCGCCCAGCGATATGGCCACGGCCACGCCGCCGATGTTGCCAATGCCCACAGTGCCCGAAACCGCAGTGGAAAGCGCCTGAAAGTGCGAGACTTCTCCGGCCCCGCGCCCCGAGACTTTTTTGCCGCGCAGCAACTGCAGCGCGTGGCGAAAACCGCGCAAATTGATTGCGCCAAAAGAAAGCGTGAACCACACCCCGCCCAGCACCAGCAACACCACCACCAGCGGCGCTTGCGCGCCGAACAGCGATACCGGAAAGAACACGATGCTGGAGAGGCCCTGTGCCAGCGGCGCCACCGCCTCGTTCAAGCGCGCGGCAAAGTCACTCATCGAAGTCACTCATCGGTGACGCAGCCTTCGGAGGCCGGCCGCACATTGCGGATATACTTGTAGAGCACGCCGCTCTGCGCCTTGTAAGGGGGCTGCTTCCAGTTGCGGCGGCGCTCGGCCAGCTCGGATTCCGGCAGCTCCACATCCATGCTGCAGCGCTCGGCGTCTATGACGATGGAATCGCCGTCGCAGAGCAGCGCCAGCGGCCCGCCCTCCTGCGCTTCGGGACACACATGGCCCACCAAAAAGCCGTGGGAGCCGCCGGAAAAGCGCCCGTCGGTAATCAGCGCCACGCCGCCGCCCAGTCCCATGCCCTGCAGCATGGAGGTGGGGGTCAACATTTCGGGCATGCCCGGCCCGCCTTTCGGCCCCTCGTAGCGAATCACCACCACATCGCCCCGCGCAATGTCGCCGCGCTCGCCGGCGGCCACCATGTCTTCTTCGCAATTGAAGACCCGCGCCGGGCCGCGGAAGCGCAAACCCTCTTTGCCGGTAATTTTGGCGACCGCGCCATCGGGCGCGAGGTTGCCGGTGAGAATGCGAATGTGGCTGTCCGGCTTGAGCGGCGCAGATACCGGGCGCACAATTTCCTGCCCCTCGGAAAGCGCGGGGCACTGCTCCAGATTCTCCGACAAGGTGGCGCCGGTGACGGTGAGGCAATCGCCGTGCAGCAGCCCCGCTTCGAGCAGCAGCTTCATCACCGCCGGCGTGCCCCCCACGGCCTGCAGGTCTTCCATCACAAAGCGGCCGCTGGGGCGGAAATCTGCGAGCAGCGGCACGCGGTCGCTCATGGTGCGAAAATCGCCAATGTGCAGCGGCACCGCGGCGGCCCGGGCCATGGCCAGCAAATGCAGCACCAGGTTGGTGGAGCCGCCCAGGGCCATGCCCACGCACATGGCATTTTCAAATGCCTCGCGGGTCATAATGTCCCGGGGGCGAATGCCGCGCTCCAGCAGCAGGCGAAGCGCCGCGCCCGCGCGGCGGCATTCCTGCAGTTTTGCGGGATCGGTGGCCGGAATGGAAGCGCTGTAAGGCAGCGACATTCCAAGGGCCTCAATGGCGCTGGCCATGGTGTTGGCCGTATACATTCCGCCGCAAGCGCCCGCGCCGGGGCAGGCGTTGCGAATCACATCCAGCCGCTGCGCTTCGTCTATGGCGCCGCTCAGCAATTCGCCGTAGCTTTGAAAAGCCGAGACCACATCGAGGGTTTCGCCCCCGGCGCTGCGGCCGGCGCGAATGGTGCCGCCGTAGATCATCAGCGCGGGGCGGTTGAGACGGGCCATGGCCATTACGCAGCCCGGCATATTCTTGTCGCAGCCGGGAATGGAGACATTGGCGTCATACCACTGCGCGGCCATGACGGTCTCGATGGAATCGGCGATCAAATCGCGCGACTGCAGCGAGTAGCTCATGCCGTCGGTGCCCATGGAAATGCCGTCGGAAACGCCGACGGTGAAGAAGCGCAGCCCCACCAGCCCGGCTTCGGCCACGCCTTCGCGCACCTCATCGGCCAGCCGCCCCAAATGCATATTGCAGGGATTGCCGTCGAACCACATGGCCGAAATGCCGACCTGCGGCTTTTGCATATCCGCCGCATCCATGCCCGTGGCGTAGAGCATGGCCTGGGACGCCCCCTGCACCTTGTCTTCGGTGAGACGCGCGCTGATTTCGTTGAGCTTGCGGGCCACGGCAACCTCCTCTGCTCGCCCGAGCCTATCACCTGCGGCGAAGTGCTACACCCCCGCGCGTGACACGCATGCGCCGGCCGCTGCTGCGCTTCGCCCTGCTGGGCGCGCTGCTGTTTGCGGCGGACTTCGGGTGGAGCGCGCGCAGAGCACCTGTGGAAGCGCCTGCTCCGGGCACGGCGGGCGCGCGGGCGGAGCTTCCCGATGACGAGTTGCTGTTTCGGGAGGCCCTGGCCCGGGGCTGGCACCGCAGCGACGCCATTGTGCAGCGGCGGCTGGCGCGGAATATGCGCTTTGCGCTGGAGAGCCGCGGCGCGGCCCGGCGCGGGGACGCGGCGCTGGTGCGCGAGGCCATTGCGCTGGGGATGCATCGCAGCGATCGGGTGGTGCGCCGCCGCCTGGTGCAAAAACTGCGGCTGCAGATTCACGCCGGGGCGCGGGCGCAGGAGCCGAGCGAGGCCGAACTGGCCGCCTACCTGGCGCGCCACGCCGCGCGCTGGACCGAACCGGCGCGGCGCAGTCTCACCCAGCTCTACTTCCGCACGCGGCGGGACGCCGAAGCCGCGCGCCCCGCGCTTCCCGCGCTTTCTGCGCTTTCTGCGGCTTCCGGCTCTCCCGCGCCCGAGGCGAAGGCGGGGGCGCTGCCTGTTGGCGACGCACTGCCCCTGCCCCGGCATTTGGCCGGGCGCTCGCGGGCCGAATTGGAGCGGCTCTTCGGCCCCGGTTTCGCGTCTGCCGCCTTCCGCGCGCCCGATGCGGTGTGGAGCGGCCCCATCGCCTCCAGCTACGGCTATCACCTTGTCTGGATTCACCAGCGCCGGGCGGCGGTGCTCTCGAAACTCTCCGTGGTGCGGCCGGAAGTGCGCGAGGCACTGCTCTACGAGCGCGGCGAAGCCGCACTGCGCAGCGAGCTGGCCACACTGCGCGCCCGCGCCCAAGGCTGCACGGGCACCCAAAACGGCGCAGGCGGCGCAAGCGGCGCGCCGGATTCGCGCTGATGCGAAGCCGCGGCGGGATTTGCATTCGCGCCGCCGCCGCCGTCTCCAGGCGGGGCGGGGCGCGGCGCAGGCGCGGCGGGCGCGCGGCAGTCTTGGCGCTTGCGCTTGCGCTGGCGTGGCTGGCGGCGGGGGATGCGGCGGCGCACCGCCTTGCGCCCTCTTACCTGGAGTTGGTAGAGGGCGGCGGGGGCGCGGCGGTGCTGTGGAAGACGCCGCGGCTGGTGGCGCGGGGAGCGCGCGTGGAAGCGCTGCTGCCCTGCCCCGACGCCACGACGCCCGAAATTGAGATGCAGCCCGCGGCGTGGATTGCGCGCTGGCGCATTGACTGCGGCGGCGAATCGCTGGTGGGCGCAGAAGTGGCGGCGCGCGGTTTGGCAGAGAGCGGTTCGGATGTGCTGCTGCGCATTGTGTTTGCAGACGGCCGCGAATTGCGCGCCATTCTCAGCGCCGATGCGCCGCGCTTCCGCATTCCCGCCCGCGAGCGGCCGCTGGCTGTCGCCGCCGCCTATCTGCGGCTCGGCGCATGGCACCTGCTCACCGGCCCCGACCATGTGCTTTTTGTGCTGGGGCTGCTGGCGCTGCTGGGCGCGGGGCGCGGGCTGCTGCTGGCCATCAGCAGCTTCACGCTGGGACACAGCCTCACCCTGGCCGCCGCGGTGCTGGGCTTTGCCCGCATTCCCGCCGCGCCGGTGGAAGTTGCCATTGCCGCAAGCCTGGTGCTGCTGGCCGGAGAGCTCGCCGCCCGCCCGCTCTGCGCGCCCACGCCCCTGCGGCGGCGGCCCGGCTGGCTGCCCCTGGCCTTCGGGCTGCTCCACGGGTTGGGCTTTGCCGGCGCGCTGGGAGAGCTGGGCCTGCCGCGCCACGCCATTCCGCTGGCGCTGCTGAGCTTCAACCTGGGCATTGAGCTGGCGCAACTGGCCCTGCTGGCCGCCGCGCTGCCCCTGCTGTGGCTGTGGCGCCTGCGCAGCGATTGGCCGCGGCAACTGACCGAGCTTCCCGCCACCGCGCTGGGCGCGCTGGGCTGCTACTGGATTTTCGCACGCAGCGCAGATTGGCTGAGTCAAATCAACTGGGGCAACTAGGGGACGGGGCGGGCGGGCGGGAGAGAGATTGCGCGGGCGCGCGAATCTCAAGGCTCAATTACGCTGGGATCGCCCTCGGCCCAAGTGACGGCGAGCTCGCGCTGCTCGATGCGAAAGCCCTCTGCGGTGTGGCGCCAGCTATCCAGGTAGCTGCCGCTGATGGTGTAGCGGCGGCCGCCGCGCAGGTGCTCTGCCGCCACATAGCAACGAGAGTTTGCAGTCTGCCCCGCGCCGGAAAGCTGCACCTCAATGCTGGAGATGCGGTGCTGGCTGGCGTCCAGGCGCTCCAGAACCTCGCGGCACACGCGCACCACTTCCGCCACGCCCTTCATCCAGGGCATATCGCCGTAGCGGAAGCGCACCTGCGGGGTGAAGACCTGCTGCAGGCGCGGCCAGTCGCGCTGGTCCAGGGCGTGGGCGTAGGCAATCAGCCCCGCCTCAATTTCGCTGCGCGCAATCAGCGCTTCCAGCTTCCCGCGCTCTGCTCCCGCCATGCCGCGATTGTCTATCATCCGCCCCCGTATGTCGACTCTGCCCCCGCCCGCCCCCAACCTGTGTTGCGCCCCCGCATTTTGTCGCGCCGCCGCCGCCCTGAGTTGCGCCGCCGGAGCTTCGGCATAGCGCCGCAAGCGCAGTCCCAGCTGCGCTACCGCTGGTTTCTGGCCGGGGCCGGGGCGTGGTTTGCCGGCTGGGGCGTCAGCACGGTGGTGTTCTCCTGGCTGGTGGTAGATGTGCTGCAGGCCCCCGGGCGCTGGGTAGGGGCGGCGCAGTTATCCCTCTCTCTGCCGGGGCTGGTGCTCATGCTGGCGGGGGGCGCAGCCGCAGATCGCCTGGACCCGCGCCGCCTGCTTTTTGCCGTGCAACTCGCCGCTGCGCTGCCAACGGCCGCCCTCATTGCCGGCGTCGAAACCGGCGTGCTGACTCTCCCCCTGCTGCTGCTCTACGGCGCAGTGCTCGGCTCGCTGCAGGCCTTCGTGCTGCCGTCCCGGGACGCCATGCTGTCCCGGGTGGCCGGCGGCAATCTCATGCACGCCGTGGCAGGGCACACCGTGTTTCAGTTCGGCGGACTGGCGCTGGGCAACGCCCTGGCCACACAGGCCGAATTCACCGGCGCAAGCGCGGTGCTGATTTTGCAGGCGCTGCTGGTGCTGGCAGCGGCGCTCTGCGCGCTGCACCTGCCCCGGTCGGCGCACGGCGGCCGGTCTGGCAGCAGCGGCGAGCAGCCGGGCGGCCAGCCCGGCCGCGGCTCGGCGCTGGCCGATATTCTCGCCGGCCTGCGCACCGTGGCCCGCACCCCGGCGCTGCGGCTGCCGGTGCTGCTGGTCAGCGCGGTGGGGATTCTCTTCATCGGCCCCTTCATGGTGCTGTTTCCGCTGGTGGTGCGGGAGGAATACGGCGGCGGCGTGCTGCGCCTCGGCATTATGTGGATGACCTTTCCCCTCGGCACCATCAGCGGCTCGCTGGCCATTCAAATGCTGGGCGGCGTCCGCCACAAAGGCCGCGCCATTTTGATTGCGCTGGGCTGCGGCGCTTGCATTTTGCTGCTGCTCTCGTCGGGGCTGCCCTTCCCGCTCTTCATTCTGGGCGCATACGCCTGGGGGCTGGCCGGCGCCGCCTTCATCAACTCGGGCCGCACCATGATGCAAGAGGCCGCCCCCGAAGCCCAGCGCGGCCGCGTGCTCTCCGCCTACCAATTCGGCTTCTTCGGCTGCAACCCCATCGGCGCACTGCTCGCCGGCTACGCCGCCGAATGGTTCGGCCCCCTCAAAGCCATCATCGCCTTCGGCGTCCCCATGCTCGCCGTCGTAGCCAGCGCCGCCCTCTTCTCCTCCGCCTGGCGGCTACGCTGAGCGCGCCCCGGGGGGAAAACTGGTTGAAATATTATGACCAGTGCTGACACACCCTTGGCACACTTCTGGCAGAAAAGCCTGACAAACTGGAAAAGCTGCGGCAAGCTATGCCGCAAGAGGAGGGGTGTCGGTTTTGGGGGACCAAGCCCGTAACTCTGGGGAAAACGGGGGGCAGTTGCCGCTGAACGCAGCGGTTCGATACGCCTTTTCCGGCCACCAGACTTTCCCATTTCGCTATGCGTGGCTGCCCAAGGGGGTGAGAGCCATTCGGCGAGACTCCCAAGTGTTCACACGGCCGGATGCGCTGGTGCTGCTGGGCGTCGGCAAGAACATGGTCGCCTCAATCCGTTTCTGGTGCGAAGCGCTGGGGCTGATTGAGAACAACGGCCCGAATTCCACTCTCACGCCCTTGGGAGCGCTGCTTTTCGGCTCCTCCAGGGGGGGCTTCTCATCCGGCGCGGATCCGTATCTGGAGGATCCGGGCACGCTCTGGCTGCTCCATTGGCAGTTGACCGCAACCCCCTACCCGGCCTCCACTTGGCACCTAGCGTTCACATGCTGGAGTCAAAACCTGTTCACGCGGGACGAATTGGCGCGCTGGCTGCTCCGCAGCGCTCAAGAGAGCGGCGCATCCCGCAGCTCTGCAAGCTCAATCCGGCGCGATGTGGAGGTCTTTTTGCGCACCTATGTGCCAGCGCGCGATAACCGGCGGCGGCCCCTCGAAGACAGCTTCGATTGCCCGCTGGCCGAGTTGGGCCTGATTCGCCCGGCGGGCAACGGGCGCTTCGCCTTCCAGCGCGGCCCCCGGCCCAGCCTGCCCGGCGCGGTGCTCGCCGCCGCCCTCGCCGCGTTCTGGAACCACACCGCGCCCGGCCAAAAGACCCTGACACTGGAGCGCGCTCTCTTCGACCCCGGCAGCCCCGGCGCGGCCTTCAAGCTCGGCGACCAAGACATGGTAGAGGCGCTGGAGCGGCTGCCCGCCAGTTGCGGACTGCGCTACGACGAGACCGCCGGCCTGCGCCTGCTGATTCGCACGGCAGCCCGCACGCCGCTGTCCCTGCTCAAGAGCTACTACAAAAAGGCGCAGGCGTGAGCGCAACCCGTATGCCGCTCTCTCAACTCGTCACTGTGCGCGGGCGCTTCCACCGCTCGGTCCACCTGCCGCGCGATTGGAGCGGGCCGCGCGATTTGAGCGAGTATTTCGCAACGCCCGCGCTGCTCGCCATGGCAGAGCAGATGCTCGAAGAGTTGAGCCGCCCCCGTGGCGCCCGGGCCTGGACCCTGACCGGCACCTACGGCACCGGCAAGTCGGCCTTCGCGCTGTTCATGACCGACCTGCTCTCGGTGGAACGCCCGGCGCACCCTGCGGGCCGCAAGCTGCGCCAACGCCACCTGCGCGGCCGCCGGGCACTTCGCCCGCTGCTTCTGCAAGCGGAGCGCGCGCCGTTGCTGCCTGCGATTCTCGACGCTCTGGCCAGTAGCGGCGCAGCAGACCGCACGATCGCCCGCAAGGCGCAGCAGCTCCGCCGGGCAAAAACCGCCGCCACTGGGGCCGCCGTTGCAGAACTGCTCACCTTGGCCTCTACCCGCGCACCGGGCGGCATTGCGCTGATTGTGGATGAACTCGGCAAGTATCTCGAATACGCCTCGGCCAAAGGGCACAGGGAGGATGTGTTCGTTCTGCAGCAACTCGCCGAAGCAGCGGCGCGCAGCGAATCCCCGCTGTTGTTTGTCACAATCCTGCACACGGGATTTGCGGATTACATCGCCGAAGGCGCCGGTGCACGCCGCGCCGAATGGCAAAAGGTGCAGGGGCGCTTCCGAGACATTCCCTTTGCGCTGCCCTCCGAGCAACTCCTCGAACTCGTTGGCCGCGCACTCGAATCCAAGCTCGATTCTGATGGAGAAATCGGGCGCGCATACAAGAGGCGTTTTGACCGCATTCTGCGCGCGCCTGTGCTGCGCAAGGAGTTCGGCAAGGGAGCTTTGCGGGAATCTCTGCGTGCATGTCTCCCTCTGCACCCTGCGGCAGCACTGATTTTGTGGCCGCTTTTCCGCAGCAAGGTTGCGCAGAACGAGCGCTCTCTGTTTGCCTTTCTGAGTGGACACGAGCCCCACGGCTTTCAGGATTTCCTGCGCCGCCAATCGGCCTCGCCGCGCAATGCACCGCTCTACGGGCTGCCCGAACTGTATGACTATGTGTCATCGGCTCTCGGCATGGCGGCATTCACCGGACAAGATTCGCGCCGCTGGACACTAGTCGGCCATTCCCTTGACCGGCTCTCTGCCGAAGCGCCGCCGCTGGCAGGCGATCTGATCAAGTGCATCGGCTTGCTCTCCAAATACGGTGAGTCGTCTGGGCTGCGGCCAAGCGAAGCGGCGCTGCGCGCTGCGCTGGATGCATCCGACCGCGCCGACTTCGACGCCGCCCTCGACCTGCTGAAGCGCGAATCGATTGTCGTCTTCAATCGCCACAGCGGGGCGTTCGGGTTGTGGGAGGGGTCGGATGTGGACCTCGACGCCGCTTTCGAGGCGGCGCGCAGCGAGCGCAGCGGTGAGGCCCTGCATCAGCGCCTTGAGCGAGCGGCCAAGCTGCGGCCCTTGGTGGCCCGAGCGCACTACATCCGAACTGGCACGCTGCGCTTTTTCGAACCCCGGCTTTCCGCAGCCGACAACGATTCCGTCAAGGCCGCCCTGCACGAGCCGACACAAGCCGATGGCATTGTGCTGTTCCTGGTGGACGACAAGCCTGTTTCGCCTGAGCGGGCGCGGGATGTCAGCCGCATGAACGCTGCGGGCGGGGCCGTGCTGGTTGCGGCGCCGCGGGCGGGGAGCGAGCTCGGTGAGGCTCTCGACGAATTGGAGTGCTGGGAGAGGGTGCGGGACAATGTGACGGAGCTTGAAGGCGATCCGGTTGCGCGGCAGGAAGTCGCAGCACGAATCGACGCAGCCCGCGCACATTTCGAGTCTGCGGCCGGAGCGGCCCTTGGCCTCTCCGGCCATGTGTTGGAACCGGGCGCTTCACTCTGGTTCCTGCGCGGCCGGGTGCGCCACCCGAAGCATCCGCGCGAACTGCAGGCTCTGCTGTCAAAGATCTGCGAACAGGTTTTTTGCGAAGCCCCGCCGCTGCATAACGAACTGATCAACCGGCACAACCTGTCGTCTGCGGCAGCGGGGGCGCGGCGCAAGCTCCTCGAATACATGGTCTGCAACGCCCACCTGAAAAACCTTGGCATTGAGGGCTATCCGCCGGAATACAGCATTTACCAATCGCTGCTTGCTGCGGGCGGTTTCCACGCCAAAAGCACTGGGGCCAGTTTCCGCCTACGAGGACTCGCACACACCAAATCCCCGTGGAAGCCTGTCTGGTGCGCAATTGAAGACTTCCTGAAGAAGGCCCGGCGCGAGCGGCGGCCCTTGTCAGAACTGATCGCGCAACTGCAAGCGCCCCCCTTCGGCCTGCGGGCCGGGCCTCTCCCGGTTCTGATTACCGTGATGTTGCAGGTCAAGGGTGAGGAAGTGGCTCTCTACGAAGACGGCGTCTTCATCCCCGAAGTCGGCATCGAAACCCTGGAACGGTTGGCACGCCGCCCCGAGACCTTCGATATCCGCTCGTATCACCTCGCACCACGAGAGCGCCGGGTAATTGAGGCGCTTGCCTCTCAATTCCGGTCAAAGAAGCAGGGCGCGCGCGGCCTGCTCGCAATCGTCAAGGATCTCGTTCGCATGGCCGCCGATTTGCCGCCCTGGACCCGGCGCACCCGGCACTTGGGCGGCCGCGCCCTCGCCGTGCGCGATCTGCTGCTCTCGGCAACCGATCCGCGCGCGCTGCTGCTCGAAGACCTGCCTAGCGCGCTCGAGGTGGACCTCAACGCCAATCGGGGAACGCAGGATTTCGCAAAAGCGCTGCGCGCTGCGGTGCGGGAGTTGACGCGCGCGTTTCCGAGCTTGCTGGACGATGTGGAAGAGCATATGCGGGAAGCCCTTGGCTTGAAGCAGCGGGGGTTGGCACTACAACGGGCGTTGCAGAGGCGGGCGAGGCCCCTGCTCGGTTACGCCAGCGATCCGCAATTGAAAGTGTTGCTGAATGAGGCCGCACGGGACGCAGGGTTGAATGGGCATGACTGGCGCGAGGCAGTAGCCCGCGCTGTGTCTGCTGGCAAGCCCCCTTCCCACTGGCGAGATGAGGAACTGGACGCATTCGCACCGAGGCTGCGGGCGTTGGTGGTGGAACTCGACACTCTGTCCGAATTGGCCGCTGGCGCGGGGGGAGACGCCGCCGCTACGGTTGTGAGCATCGGCGTGCTGGAGCCGGGTGCGGAGGACCACCGGACGGTAATCGCCTGCTCGCCTGCGGAGCAGACGCCCGTAGCAGCGCTCGCAGAAAAGCTGCGCCAAACCGCCCTGCAAAGCGGGCTGGCGCCGCGCTCCCAATTGATGGCGCTGGCGCTGGCGGCCCGTGCTTCCAATGTGCAGTCAGAGAACGCAGAGGAGGAACAGTCATGAGCAATCAGGCGACGCGCCACATCATGATGCTCTCGGGAGGCAAGGACAGCACTGCCCTCGCCCTCTATATGCGCGACAACCGGCCCGATCTCGAATTCGAGTATCTGTTCTGCGACACCCACAAGGAATTGCCCGAGACCTACGAATACCTGGCACGCATTGAGGCATATTTGGGTCAGCCCATTACGCGCCTCTCTTCACGCCACGAGGAGCGGGGCTTCGACCACTATCTGAAGCTCTACGGCGGCTATCTGCCTTCTCCGAAAATGCGCTGGTGCACGCGCCAACTCAAGATCGAGCCCTTCGAGCGCTATGTCGGCGACGATCCGACTTTCCTGTATGTCGGCATCCGCGCCGACGAGAACCGCAGCGGTTACATTTCCACCAAGGAGAACATCACGCCGATATTCCCGTTCAAGGACGAAGGCGTGGACAAGAGCGGTGTGCTGAAAATCCTGGAACAGAGCGGTGTGGGAATGCCGAGCTATTACGAATGGCGCACGCGCTCTGGCTGCTATTTCTGCTTCTTTCAGCAAAAGGGCGAGTGGGTTCGGCTGCGCGAACGCCACCCGGATCTCTTTGATCTCGCTAAGCAATACGAGAAAGAGGAACAGGGCTACACTTGGGTTCAGAACGAGAGCCTTTCTCAACTCGAGCGACCGGCGCGGCAGGCCGAGATTTTGCGCCGCGAGAGCGAGCGCCGGGCACGGCTTGCCGCCCGTCGGCGACCGCGCAACCTTTCCCAAGCCTTTGGCTTCTCGGAGCTAGAGGAAGACGAGGCAGAGGGATGCCTGATCTGTCACCTGTGAGCGACGCCCGGAAGGCGCGGCGAATCTACCTCGATTACCACGCCTCGACTCCCTGCGACCCTGCCGTCGCTGCGCTCATGCGGCGCTTCGAGGCGCAGGAGTTTGCCAATCCGGCCAGCGCCCACGTTGCCGGACAGCGCGCCGCCCGCAGCATTGAGGCAGCGCGAGAGCAGGTCGCAGAAGCGGTGGGGGCGCTCCCTGAGGAAATCATCTTCAGCAGCGGCGCCACAGAGAGCAACAACATCGCCATCCTCGGTGCCGCTACCGCCGCGCAGGAGCGCGGCGAATTGCGGCGGCGCATCGTGACGCTCCCCATTGAGCACCCCTCCGTTCTCGCCCCCTGCGGCCACCTCGCCAAACGCGGTTACGAAATCGCCTTGTGCCCGGTGCACCGGGATGGGCGCTTGGACATCGGCGCTCTGGAAGAGTTGGTGGACGAAACCACTCTGCTGGTTTCGATACAGGCCGCAAACAACGAGATTGGCACCATTCAACCGCTACGCGAAGTATCGGAAATCGCCCAAAAGCACGGGGCACTGCTCCACAGCGACGCCGCGCAGGCTCTCGGCAAGCTTCCGCTTGATATTGAGGCCCTCGGCTTTGATCTGCTCTCACTCAGCGCCCACAAGTGCTACGGCCCCAAGGGCATAGGCGCGCTGTGGCTACGCGGCGGCCCCCGCGGGGCGCCCGTCGCGCCTCTCTGCTTCGGTGGCGGCCACGAGCAGGGGTTGCGCCCAGGCACGCCCAACGCCGCTGCCATCGTCGGATTCGGCGAGGCCGCTCGCCTCGCTGCCGAGCGGCAGCCCAACGACGCTCAGCGCCTCTCTGCCCTCCGGGACCGCTTCGAGGCCCTGCTTCTCGGCAAGCTCGGCGGTATCACCCGCAACGGCGCCCTAGACAACCGCCTGCCCGGCGCAAGCTCCCTGACCTTTGAGGGTGTGGACGCCGACGCCCTGATTGCCAACCTCCCCGAATTCGACCTTTCCACCGCCTCCGCCTGCCACAGCGGCACACCCGAGCCCTCCCATGTTTTGCGCGCTCTGGGCTTGACACAGGCCCAAGCCTATTCCACGCTCCGAATCGCCTTTGGGCGGCCCACCACAGAGGAGGAGGTAGATCGGGCCGTCAATCACATCTGCGACGCGGTGGCACATCTACGCTACAATTCCAGCAACTGAAACGGAGAAACCTCCTTGAACCCCTCAATAGTTGACATTTGGCAGAATGTGGGAACGCGAATTGGCTTCTACACAAAGGAGACCGTTCACAAGATCCCTGAGGCTCCTGGGTGCTACGCTTGGTTCATACCTCTATGGATGTACAGTGAGGACATTGACGAGCTCCTCACCGCCATGAATTGGCTGCTAGTCTACGATTCGAAATCCGATGGCTGGCCCCATCGAGAAGCCCTTGCTAGCTTCAATTGGGAAGAATTGAATATCCGCTTGCAACGCAACGCAAAGCAAGAGTCAGACACACAATTGAAGACAAAGTGGGATATGGTCATGGGTAACGAAATCCAGAAGGCAGCATTGAGTCGCGCTCTAATGGAGGCAACCATATACACGCCGCCTATTTACATAGGGCACACCAAAAACCTGAAGCTACGATACGAACAGCACACATCCAAGCGGTCTGCATTTCGCCAGCGCTTCGATGAGCGAATAGAGGAAGGCAAAGAAAACAACATAAACCTCTCTCTAACAGTGAAAGACCTGCTTTTCGCTTGCATACAAACATCTCAGGAAGCCAATGAGAACTTCAATGACAAAGACCTGCGGCTCGTTGTGGAGCAGGTCCTGATGCGAGTTTGCAAGCCTACGTTCAGCTTGCAGTGAAAGCAATCAAAAAGGAGAAGCTAAATGGCCATGCCCGCACTTCCCCCCCTCCCTCCTACCTATAACCAACGGTTGCCCGGAATTTACGGAGAATTCGGATGGAGCGCAGGAATCTGCGTTTTCTATCTGCAAACGACAATGAGCCCCGACGATTTGTATAACAAGACCACCCTGATAAGTGACATCCCGGGAAGCGAGAGGTGGTCTGTCCGAAATCTCTTCCAACGGGATGTGGACAATGCCCGGGTCAAGAACGATCTCATCCCTTATTTGCGAAACCCGGATCAGATCAAATTCTTCAGCCCATTGACCCTAACTATACTGCCTTTTTCCGAAAAGGAGATAGACAAGCCCATATGGAGGGTTTCGCAAACCTCGCAACCTGAGGGGGAGACAGAATGGCTGGAATGGAAGTTCGGTGACCTCTACCGATTCCGACATATGAAGAACTCTCCATATGGCCAAGTTGAATGGAATGACTCCAAAACCAAATTGGTGGCGATCGATGGCCAGCATCGACTTTCCGCAGTGAGGCGCGTTGCTCGTGACAGCGATTCGCCGGAAGGAATTCGAAATTGGAATATTCCTGTGGTTATCCTTTCCTGTGCCATGGATCAGCAGGAAAGGCCGAACCAATCTATTCTCGGCGTGGTTCGTAACGTCTTCATCTATATCAATCGCGAGGCTAAGAAGCCGACTATTGCACGTCAGATTCTGTTGACTGATTCCGAAATCAATGCAATCTGCGTGCAAGAACTATTGGAAATGTCACACGAAAATGATGATCTCGAACCTCATATGCGATCCGATGCAATTCCTCCCCTCGTTATTTATGATTGGCGGGAGGCAAGTGACAATGAATTCTCTCCGGTTCTGTTCAAGATAGAAGAGATTCATGCCTGGATGAAACACTATATTCTCGGCGAGGATTACGATGATAAGCAAGAGACAGCCCTCGCTATTCAGCCCATAGATCCAGTCAAGAACGCTTTTATGAAAAAGAGTTTGTCTCTGGATGATGCCGAAGAGGTCCGAAAGGTGGTAAAAGACCGGTTGAATCCCGGAATTGTTCACCTTTTGAGCAATTTCAAGCCATTGCGAGATTACATCTCCGAAATCAGGCAAATCGAGAGTGATCTGGAGAGCGATTCTGACATTTCTCGGCATGCACTGTCCCAACTCCGATTCGGATCCAACCGAGGTGAAGAGGCAAACAAAGAGAACATAGAAGAACTTCTGCTTGCATCACAGAAAAAGATGGCTGATCTGAAGAAGGATATCCCGTATCCGTTCGGAATGGAGATTGGAATGCGAGGTGTCATGTCTGCCTTCGGAGATGAGGATTTGCGAGACTGTTTGGTTGCTTTGCGAGGGGGGCAAGTGAGTTGGCTTGAATACGCAATGTGGTTCACCGAATCGTTGAACCATGCCTATGACAATGGCTATCTGGGAACCGATTCCCGAAAGCGCCAACGGCTTTTGCGACATGTGATAGAGGACCATAACGAGGCGGTGGTCAATTACAGGCTTGAAAAGGCTGGAGATGCGTTCGGAGCATTCGTGAAATTGTTCATCGCCGCTTACGCACTCTCGCGCGGAGAACTGCGCGAGGAAAACTTGCGAGACCCGGAAGACGGCGTGCTAGATGGCGTGCTGGACAAGCTTTCCACCACAATTTTCAGGGGATACAAAAAGCAAGTCCGGCCCGTCCTTATGGAGGACGGTAAGCTGAGTCTCGCCGAATTGAAGGAAGCTGTCATAAAGGAGGCCACTCAACTCACAAAGAAGCATATCAAGAAGATTCAGAACGAGGTTGACAAAGTCATTGGCTCCTCTTCGTCGTAGGCATAGGTAACGACTCTGAAAAATCCCCTGCTAAAGGTGAGCGAGCACATTACGAATCCAGCGAATACTGACAAGAGGAGGCTTTATGAACACTGCGGTGACAGGCGGAGAGCGGGTGGAGGCGCGGAATGTGGCGTTTTTGGGGTTTTTGACGCTGCTGAATGTGATGAACTTTGTGGATCGGCAGCTTCTGGCGAGCTTTGCCAACTGGATCAAGCCGGCGCTGGAGCTTTCGGATACGGAGTTCGGGTTTCTCACGGGCTTCGCCTTCATTTTGTTCTACTCGGTCATGGGGCTTTTTGCCGGGGCGCTGGCAGATATGGTGCATCGGCCGCGGCTGGTGGCGGGGGCGCTGGCGCTGTGGAGCGCACTGACGGCGGTCTCGGGAATGGCGCGCAACTTCGTCACCCTGGCATTGCCGCGCGCCCTCATTGGCGTGGGCGAATCGGTCATGACTCCCGCCTCCATGTCCATGCTGGCAGATCGCTTCCCGCCCAAACGGCTGGGCTTTGCGGCGGGCTTCTACTACCAGGGCGTGCCCATTGGCGTGGGCGCCAGCCTGCTGGTGGCCGGATACCTGGCCCCCGCCATTGACGGCTGGACGGCCGAAGAGGGCGACGGCTGGCGCAACTGCTTTTACCTGCTCGGCGCGGTGGGCGTGGCGCTGGCCGCGGTCATGCTGCTGGTGCGCGAAACGCCGCGCCGCAGCCACGCCACCGATGCACAGCTTCCCGCCATGCCCGTGGCGCCGCCGGACGCGCCGCCGCGCCAGAGCTTCCGGGAAATTCTGAACACGCTGCTGCAGGCGCTCTCCAATTCGCGGGCGCTGGTCTTCACCATGGCGGGGGGCGTGGCCGCGCACTTCATTCTCGGCGCGGCGGCCTTCGACCAGCTCTGGTTTGCGGACGAGCGCGGCTTCGAGCGCGAATTCATCGCGCAGCGCACCGGCTGGATCGCCGTGTTCGCCGGGGTGGCGGGCAATCTCTTCGGCGGCTGGGCGGGGGATAAATGGCAGGAAGTCACCGGCCAGGGCCGCCCCATGTTCCTGTTCTGGATCACCCTGCTGCTCACGCCGGTGGGCATTGCCTACCGGCTGGTTGCGCCGGACAGCCTCTTCTTCTGGATCTGCGTGGTCTCGGGCTTCTTCCAGCTGGGCTGCTTCTACGGCCCCACTTTCTCGACGGTGCAAGAGCTCGCGCCGCCGCAGATCCGCGCCAGCGTGGTGGCCTTCTACATTCTCATGCTCAATCTGGTGGGCCTGGGCATCGGCATTACCGGCGGCGGCCTGCTGGCAGATGCGCTGCGCGGCAGCGGCGTGGCCGAGCCCTACACCTGGACGCTGCTCTGCTTCACGGTGCTCTCCGCCGCCGCCATTCCCTGCTTCTGGATTGCCGGCCGCCGCTTCGCCGCCGACCGCGACAGGCTCTACGCGGCCCTGGAAGGGCGCGGCTGAGGGCCGCGCGGGGTGGTGGGTCGCCAGGGAATCGAACCCTGGTCGGTGGGTTAAAAGCCCACGGCTCTACCATTGAGCTAACGACCCGCCGTGGGCTTACCACCCGCCCGGCGCTCTGTCGAGTGGCGGCTACGCGGCGAAGGGATCGCGGCGCGCCAGGGTCTGATCGCGGCCTGGCCCCACCGAAATCAGGTCCACGGGCACGCCGGCCAGCTCTTCAATGCGCGCAATATAGCGGCGCGCGTTGGCGGGCAACTGCGCAAATTCGCGCATTCCGCTCAGGTCTTCCTCCCAGCCGGGCAGCGACTCGTAAATGGGCTCGGCGCGCGCCACCTCGCCCAGGGTCATGGGAAATTCCGCAGTGCGCTTGCCGTCAATGCTCCACGCCACGGCGACGGGAATCTCCGGCAGCCCCGAGAGGATGTCGAGCTTGTTCACGGCCAGGCTGCTGAAGCCGTTGATAATGGCGGCCTCGCGCAGCACGACGCCGTCGAGCCAGCCGCAACGCCGCCGCCGCCCGGTGGTTGCGCCAAATTCCGCGCCGCGCTCGCCCAGGTGCTGCCCGCCCGCCCCGGTGTCCTCGGTGGGAAAGGGGCCGCCCCCCACCCGGGTGGCGTAAGCCTTGGTGATGCCGATGACCCGATCTACCCGGGTGGGGCCAATGCCCGCCCCGGCGCAGGCGGCCCCGGCAATGCAGTTGGAAGAAGTCACATAGGGATAGGTGCCGTGGTCAATATCGAGAAAGGTGCCCTGCGCGCCCTCGAACAGCACCTTGCGCCCCTCGCCCAGGGCGCGGTCGAGAATATGGCCGGTGTGGCCAATATAGGGGGCGAGGCGGCGGCCCATTTGCGTCAGCTCGGCAATGACGGGGCCGGCTTCAATGGCCGGCTGGCCATGCACTTCGCAGAGCTCGAAGTTCTTTGCGGCGGCGAGCCGCTCCACCGCAGCGCCGAGCGCGTCCCCGTCCTGCAAATCGGCCACGCGAATGCCGCGCCGCGCCACTTTGTCTTCGTAGGCGGGGCCAATGCCGCGCCCGGTGGTGCCAATGGCGGCGCTGGAAGCCTGTTCGCGCGCGCGGTCCAGCGCGCCGTGCCAGGGCGTCACCACATGGGCGCGGCCCGAAACGCGCAGCCGCGCGGGGTCGCGCAAAATGCCCTGCGCCGCAATCTCCTCCACCTCTTGCAACAGCACGCCGGGATCCACCACCACGCCGGGGCCGATCAAATTCACCACGCCGGGCTGCAAAATGCCGGAGGGCACCAGGTGCAGCACGGTCTTGCGGCCTTCGACAATGAGCGTGTGGCCGGCGTTGTTGCCGCCCTGAAAGCGCACCACCATTCCGGCGGTAAGGGCCAGCCAATCCACAATCTTGCCCTTGCCCTCATCGCCCCACTGCGCGCCCACCGCCACCAGCGCCGTCATCCCAGCTCCACCAATTGCGCAGAGAGCATATGCTGCAGGCCGCGCAGTTGCGCCATCACTTCTTTGCCGGGGGCGGCGTCCACATTCACCAGCATGGCGGCCTCGCCGCGCTCGCGCACCAGCGCCAGCTGCATGCGCGAAATATTGATGCCGGCCGCGCCCAGGCAAGCGCCCACCGCGCCCACCACGCCGGGCCGGTCGTGGTTGTGCAGCAGAATGGTCGCGCCTTCGGGAATCGCCTCGAGCATGAAGTCGTCAATGCGCACGATGCGCGGCTGCTTGCCGTGAAACAGCGCCCCGGCAATCAGCCGCTCTCCGGCGCAGCGCAGCCGGGTGGTAATGGCGCTGGCAAAGTCGTGGGGCTGCGCGGTCTTGGTCTCCACCACGCGAATGCCGTGCTCCCGGGCAATCAGCGGCGCGTTCACCATGTTCACGCGGTCGCTCACGGATTCCAGCAGCCCCTTCAACACCGCCACGGTAATGGGCGCGACGCGCAGCTCCGCCACCCCGCCGGCGTATTCAATTTCAATCTCGCGCACGGCGCCGCTGCAAAGCTGCCCCTGAAAGCGCCCGAGCTTTTCGCCCAGCGCAATGTAGGGGCGCATTTGCTCCAGCAGTTCCGGCGAAACCGAAGGCAGGTTGACGGCGTTGCGCACCGCGCCTTCGAGCAAAAAATCGCGCACCTGCTCGGCGACGGCAATGGCCACATTGCGCTGCGCCTGATCGGTGGAAGCGCCCAGGTGCGGCGTGCAAATGACGCGCTCGTGGGCCAGCAGCGGGTGCTCCGGCGGCGGCGGCTCTTCGGCAAAAACATCCAGCGCGGCCCCGCCCAAATGCCCCGAGTCCAGCGCTTCCAGCAGCGCCGCCTCGTCCACAATGCCGCCCCGCGCCGCATTCACCACCAGCGCGCCGGGGCGCAGCTTGGCAAAGGCGTTGCGGTCCAGCAGCCCCGTGGTTTCGCGGGTGCGGGGCACATGCACCGTCACCGCATCGGCGCGGGAGAGCAAATCCGAAAGCGGCAGCAGCTCAATGTCGAGCTTTTGCGCAATCTCTGCCGGAAGATGCGGGTCGGAGGCGACGACGCGCATGCCCAGCCCCAGCGCCCGCGACGCGACAATGCGCCCGATGTTGCCGAGGCCAATTACCCCCAGCGTGCGGTTGTAAAGCTCCATGCCCTGAAAGGCGGATTTCTCCCAGCGCCCCGCCCGCATGGAGGCCGTGGCCTGGGGAATGTGCCGCGCCAGCGAAACCAGCAGCGCAATGGCGTGCTCGGCGGTGGTGATGTTGTTGCCCTCGGGGGTGTTCACCACCACCACGCCCCGGCGCGTGGCGGCCTCCACATCCACATTGTCCACGCCAATGCCCGCGCGCCCGATCACCTTGAGCCGGGCGGCGCCGGCCAGGGCCTCTGCGCCGATTTGGCTGCCGCTGCGAATCACCAGCCCGTCGGCGTCGGCCAGCGCCGCCGCCAGCGCAGCCGGCGCGAGTCCCGGCGCGCTCACCACCTCAAAGCCCGGCGCGCGCTGCAAAATGGCGAGCCCCTCCTGCGCCAGGGGATCGCTGACCAAAATCTTCGGCACAATGCTCCTCTCGCCCTCAAAGCACGGCAAAAAGCCGAGCTTCGCCGAGTCTCCCGCCCCTGTCAAACGCCCCGCCCGCTACTCTGGGCGCGTGACGGCCCGGCCCGATCCGCTTCCGATCCGCCCGCGCGGCCCCGTTGCGGCGCGCCTGCGCCCGCCCGGCTCGCGCAGCATCGCAAATCGCGCCCTCGCCGCCGCCGCGCTGGCCCAGGGGCAGAGCCTGCTCTGCGGCATTACCGCCAGCGACGACACCCTCGCCATGCGCGCGGGCCTGGCCGCTCTGGGCGTGCAGATCGAGCGCCTGCCATCGGCGCAAGGCGGCGCGCTGCGGCGCATGGCCGCGCGCTTCGGCGCGGGCAGCCAGGGGGAAACCTGGCGGGTAGAGGGGCGGGCGGGCCGCCTGCGCGCGCCGCAGGCCGCCATTGATGTGGGGGCCTCGGGCACCACGGCGCGCTTTCTGAGCGCCGCCGCCGCGCTGGCCGATGGCCCCGTGACCTTGGATGGCAGCCCGCGCATGCGCCAGCGGCCCATCGCAGAGCTGGCCGAAGCGTTGCGCGAGCTGGGCGCGCTGGTGGAAATTCTGGGAGAGGCCGGCTGTCCGCCGCTGCGCGTGACGGGCGCGGGCGGTGCGGGCGCGGGCGGGCTGCGGGGGGGCGAGGCGTTGGTAGATGCCAGCCGTTCCAGCCAATTCGTCTCTGCCCTGCTGCTCGCCGCGCCCTGTGCGGCGCGCGGCGCAAAACTGCAGCTGCGCCATGGCGCGCTGGTGTCGCGCCCTTTTGTAGATCTCACCCTGCAGGTCATGCGCGCCTTCGGCGCAACGCCCCAATGGTGCGCGGACGAGGGCGCGGGCGAGAGCGCAGACGGAAGCGCGGAAGCAGAGCGCCAACATGGAGGCGGCGAAGCCGCGCTGCGCGTGCCCCCCACCGGCTATCGGGGCGCTCGCTTCGCCGTCGAGCCCGATGCGCAGGCTGCCGTCTATGCCTTTGCCGCGGCCGCCATCAGCGGCGGCAGCGCCACGGCGCTGGGGCTGCCGGGCCATTCAGCGCAGGCCGATCTCGGCGTGCTGGGCGCGCTTCAAGAGATGGGCTGCGAGGTGAAGCGAAGACGCCGCAGCATTCGCCTGCGCGGCCCGCGCAGCGGAAAACTGCGCGGCATTGAGGTGGACGGCAATGCCTGGCCCGACGCCGTGCTGGCCCTGGCCGTCGCGGCGCTCTTTGCCGAAGGGCCGACGACCATCCGCGGCATCGCCCACTTGCGCTTGAAGGAGAGCAACCGCCTGGCCGCGCTGGAAACCGAACTGCGGCGCCTGGGCGCAGACGCCCGGGCCGGCGCGGACCGCCTGCACATCGCCCCCGCGCCCAGACTGCGCGGCGCAGATCTGCACACCTACGACGACCACCGCATGGCCATGTCGCTGGCGCTGGCCGGGCTGCGCATTCCCGGCGTGCGCATTTGCAACCCGGGCTGCGTGGCGAAGACCTGGCCCGGCTTTTTCGAGGCGCTGGAAAGCTGGTAGCCTCTAGCGTTTCTTGATTTTGGTGGTGGCCAGGCCGAAGGCCCCCGCCCCGGCCAATTGCGCCTGGTCCAGCACGAACACCGCCTCGCCATAGACGATCTCCTTGTCGCCGCGCAAGATCACCGTCTTGTCCTCGGCCACGGCGAGGGCGGCCTTCAGGCTCTCCAGCAGATCCTCGCGCCGGATATCCTCGCCGTTCACCTGGATGATGCCGCCGGTGGCCATGGTGACGGTGACCGCCTTGGGCGGCGTGTCCGATGCCTCCTGCGCCTCGGGCAGATCCACCTTCTTGCCCGTGTTCACGATCACCGAGGAGGTGACCATGAAGATGATCAGCAGGACCAGGAACACATCCGTGAGCGGGGTGATGTTGATCTCGGCGATGAGGCCGCCGCCCCCATCGCCATCGTCACTCGGCAGTGCCGCCGCCATCCGATACCTCCTTGTTTCCGCCGCTCTCCAGGAAGAGCAGCGCCTGAACGAAGCGCTCGCTGGCCCGGGTGCAGGTTGCAGAAATGACCGTGAGCCAGGTCGAGAGCCAGTTGAAGAGCGTCAGCGCGAGAATCGCCACCACCAGCCCGATGGCCGTGGCGACCAGCGCTTCGGAAATGCCCGAAGACACCACCTCGAAGCCGGCGTCGCCGCTTTCGGCAATGGCGCCGAAGGCCTGCATGATGCCGATTACGGTGCCGAGCAGGCCGATGTAGGGCGCCAGCGAGCCGATGGTGCCGATGAACCACACGCCGCGGCGCAGCCCGGAGAGCAGCTCCTGCCGCGCCGTGCTCAAAATCTGCGACAGGTCTTCCAGCGCAATGGCGCGCCAGCGCAGGCCCTCGCCGAACACCGCGGCCATGGGCGTCTTCGACTTCTCGCAGAACTTCCGGGCGTCCTCGACATTGCGCGCCACCAGCAGATCAATCAGCCGCCGGGTGAGCGAACGGGTCTGCCGCTCCAGGCCAATGAAGCGAAAGATGCGCTCCACCACAATGCTCACAATCACCCCCGACAGGATGATCAGCGACCAGAGCGGATAAGCAGTGGCGTGCCTCAAATTGAGGAACTCCTTCATCTGTTCCCAGTCCAATTCCACGGCCTTGTCCTCCGATGTTTTTGCGCCAGCCGGCGGCTGCGCCAAGTGGGGCGCAGGCGGGGCGCAGGCGGCGCATATCAATACCCCATTGCCCCGGCATTGACACCTCCCCCCGCCTCTCGTAGATTTTTTGCAGGCAGAAAAACTTCCGAGGGGGCAGCCCCGGTGCCGTCCCCGCGGGGGAGGAAGAGGATGGCCAATCCGCTGGCGGAGTTCCAGTTCCACAGGCGCAGCGGACACAAGAAGCCCCGAAAGCGCCTGGAATTCGACGATTGGACGCTGGCTGGCGCCAGCGCGGACGCGGCGTCGCCCTTCCCGGGCCGCCGCCTCCCCGATCCCACCGGCGCAGGCGGGCGCTTCCTCTCCAGCGCCTTTTCCATGCTGCTGCACGGCGGGCTCATCGGCGGCATCTGGCTGGGGGCCTGGCTCACCCCGGACCAGGAAATCGTGGAGATCATGGAGATCGTCTCGGTGGAAGACCGGCAGGATCTGCCGCAGCGCCCCCGGGCCATTTCCCCCGCCTCGCGCTTCAAGCCCCCCGTGGCGCTGGCGCCGCAGTTCCACAGCCCGGCGGCGGTGCAGCGCCGCGCGCCCACCATCGCCGCGCCGTCGGTGCTGAACACCGTGCAAATCTCCCAGTCCGCGCCCACGCGCATCCAGAGCCTGGCCAAGCCCGTCATCACCAGCGCGCAGGCATTCAAGCCCCTCACCCCGCAGAAATCGAAGCAGCTCGATGTGAAGGTGGCCAAGACCGAGGTCTCCAAGACCTCCAGAGTCTGGAGCCCCAACAAGAACCTGGCGGGGCCGAAGCGCATCGCCAGCAACAGCAGGGCCGTCGGCGCCAGGGCGCTGGGCGCGCGCTCGGCGGCCACCGGCGCGGGCGCGCTGGCCGGGGCCGGGGCGCGCCGCGGGGTCTTCGCCCCCGAGGCCCTGGGCAAGGGCGGCCCCAAGGGCGACGCCTGCCTCTCCCACCCGGCAGTCGTCAAGTATGTGAGCGGCGTCAAAGATCGCGTCTACGCCCGCTGGCACACGGGCAATGTCACCGGCTCCCACCAGGTCACCCTGCGCCTGCAAATCGAATCCTCGGGCACGGCCAAGTTCGTCGAGGTGGTGGAGGGCACCAACGACACCCTCAGCCTGTCCGCGGCAAAGGCGTTGCGCGCCGCCTCGCCCTTTGCGCCCATGCGCGGAACGGTGCGCTGCCTCTCCCGGGAAGCCCTGCTGCTGACCTTCATCAATGAGTCCGCGTCCTAACCGAACGCCGCTTGCCGCAGCCTGTGTCCTTGCCCTGTGGGCCGTGCTGCCCCCGGCCCACGCCACGGCGCAGCACTTCGTCCCCCCGGCGGCCCGATTGAGCAGCGACATGAAGCTGCCGGGAGAATGCAGCGGCAAGGCCGAGGCCATCTCCCGGGTGCGGCTTATTTTCGATGCGGAAGAGCGCGTGAAAGAGCGCTGCTACGACAGCAACGCCGACGGCCGCTACGACGAGATCATTTATTACGACGCCGCAGGCGAGCCGGTGCTGGAGCGCGAAGACGACAACTTCGACGGCCACCTGGAAACCGAAACCCACTTCGGCCCCGGCCGAAAGCCCACCCGGCAGCGCAAGGACGCCGATGGCGACGGGCGCTGGGACCAGTGGGCCGATTTCGAGGACAATCGCATTGAGCAGCGCGACGACCTCAACTCCGATGGCCGGGTGGACTCCACCACCTGGTATGTGGACGAACTGCCGGTGCGCTCCGAGGTGGACAGCGATTTCGACGACAAAATTGACCGCCTTCTCACCTACGAGGGCGGCGAGCCGGTAAGCATTGTGGAAGACCGGGACGAAGACGGGAACCCCGAATACCAGGCCCGCTACGGCCCCGACGGCGCAAAGATCAGCGAAGAACAGGACTTCGACAGCGATGGCAAACCCGAGGTGCAGGTTACCTACAAATCCGGGCGCAAACACCGGGTGAAGGAAGACACCAACAAGGACGGCCGTTCCAACCTGGAGACCGTGTATGCGGACGACGGCAGCATCAAGCAGCGCCGCGCGGACACCACCGGCGACGGGCGCTTCGACACCACCTCGGATTACCAGGGCGGCGCAGAGCGCAGGCAGGCCCGGGATTTGAACCAGGACGGCACGCCGGACCGCCTGGTGCTGTTTTTGCCCGACGGCTCGAAAGAGCGCGAAGATTTTGACGAGGACAACGACGGCAAGGTGGAACTGGTGCGCTTCTTCAAGGAGGGCAAGCGCGTGCGGGAGCAGGAAGACACCAACAAGGACGGCAACCTGGATCTGGAGACCTGGTTCGAAAAGGACAAGCGCGTCCGCGCCCGCGCCGACACCAACAACGATGGCGACTACGACAACTACGCCTACTACAACGACAAGGAGCATTTGATCAAGCAGGAAGAAGACCAGAATCACGACGGCGATGTGGACACCATCTTTTTCTACGAGGAAAAGAGCGACAAGGTGCGCCGGGCGGAGCGCGATCTGGACTTCAACGGCAGCTTCGAGGTGGTGGTGGAATACCAGAAAGGCGTGGTGGTGAAGAAATCAGAAGACCGCGCCGGCAAGGGCCGCGCCGACAGCATCGAATATTACGAAAAGGGCAAGCTGGTGCGCGTGGAGCTGGACGAGGATGCCAACGGGCGCATAGACCTGTGGAATTTCTACGACAAGCAGGCCCGTCTCTACCGGCAGGAGCGGGATGACAACGACGACGAGAAGCCCGACACCTATCTCAAGATCGTTCCCGACAGCGGCATCGTCGCCTCGTTGCAGAGCGACACCACCGGCGACGGCAAGGTGGATACCTGGCGCATCAACGACGAGCAGGGCGAGATCAAAACCCTGCAGGAAGACAAGAACGCCGACGGCAAGCCGGACCGCAAGGTGAGTTTTGAGAACGGCGTGGCCGTCGCCTTCGAGGAAGACGCCGACTTCGACGGCACCCTGGATGTGAGCGGCCAGCTGGACGAGAAGGGCCGCATCGCCTCGGAGCAGCGAACCTCGGAAGACGGCGTCGGCGTGGCGGTGGAATTTGCCGGCGGCAAGAAGGTGCGCGAGGCCCGGGACAACGACGGCGACGGCCAGGCCGATGTGGTGAGCTTTTTCGAAAAGGGCGGGCAGCCCTCGCGCCAGGAGCAGGACACCACCGGCGACGGGCGCTACGACACCGTCCTGCACTTCAAGCGGGGCCGCAAGGTCCGCCAGGAGCGCGACACCACCGGCGACGGCGCCAAGGACGCCTTCATTTACTACACCCGGGACGGCGGCAAGCTGCGCGAAGAAAGCGACGGGAACGCCGATGGGCAGGTGGACTTTCGCAGGCACTACCAGAACGATGTGGTGGCGCGCGAAGAACAGGACTCGGACCACAACGGCAGCTTCGAGACGGTCACCAACTACATTGGCGGGGTGCCCGAGCGCATGACGCGGGATGTCAACAGCGACGGCGTGCCCGAAGTGGTGCTCTCTTTTGTGGACGGGCAGCAGGCGCAGCAGGAAGAAGACCGCAACGGCGACGGCCAGATGGAGATTCGCACCCACTTTGGCGAGGGCAACGCGGTGGTTCGCATTGAAGAGGACTCGGACAGCAACGGCACTTTCGACACCGCCAGCTACTTTGAGAACGGCGAGGTGGTGCGCAGCGAGCGCGACCGCAACGACGACGGCATTGCCGATGTGACGGTGACCTATGTGGGCGGCGAGGTGGTGAGCACCGAGCAGGACGACGACTTCGACGGCAATTTCGAGCGGCGCGTGGCCAGCTCCAAGGGCGGCGGCCAGGAACAGAGCGAGGACCGCAACGGCGACGGCAAGCCCGATGTGCGCATTGTTCTGGACGGCGACGGCAATGTGGCGCTGCGCGAAGAAGACCGCGACTTCGACGGCAAGGCGGATGTGATCATCGAACTGGTGGGCGGCGTGGTGCAGCGCCTGCGCGACGACACCCAGGGCAACGGCTGCTTCGACCTGGTGGAGCGCTACGACCGCCGCGGCAACCTGCTCGAGCAGCGCGTGGACTCAAACGGCGACTGCACCATGGACCGCTGGGCGCGGCTCAAGAACGGGCGCGTGGTGGCGCAGGCCCAGGACGACCGCGGCGAGGGCCGCCCCACTTCGGTGACCCGCTTCAACTCGGGGGGCAGCGCCACCATTCAAGAGACCCGCAACGCGGGCCGCCATTTCCCCGACAGCAAAATCTTCCTCAACGCGAATGGCGGCGTGCGCAGCCAGTGCCTCGATTCCAATGACCGCGGCTGGCTCAATATCCGCTACCGCTTCCGCAACGGCCAGGTGAGCGAGGGTCTGGTGGATCTGAACGGCAACGGCCGCGCGCAGATCCGCCAGATTTACTCCGGCGGCGCGGTGGAGCAGGTGCAGATAGACGACAACGGCGACGGCCGCCCGGATGTGGTGCAGTTCATGAGCGGCGAAGCGGTGATTCGCCAGTGCGAAGATGCGGACTTCGACGGCGTCGCCGACCACTGCTTCGAAGGCCCCGGCCTGCAGACCGTCGCCGAGGCCAACGGCGTGGGCGATCTCTCCCGGGCGCTCAGTTATCTAGGCTGCGGCAACTTCCACCCCATCTGGAGCCAGCGCTAGCCCTTCGCCCTCCCCCCCCGCCGGCTGCCGGCTGTCCGCTCGTGTCCGCTTGTGTGCGGTTGCGTCCTTCCGCCGCAGGCGGCCCGCAGCGCAAGCTGCTCCCGCGCGCAGCGCGAATCAGGAGGAGCAGCGAGATGGAACCGGCCCGCTGGATGCAAGTGAAGCACGAGGCGCCGCCCCCGGCGCAGCATCTCATCGCCCACAGCCCGGCCATGCGCGAGACGCTGGCGCTGGTGGAGCGCTGCTGGCGCACCCAGGCCAGCGTGCTGCTCAGCGGCGAAACGGGCACCGGCAAGGAATTGCTGGCCCGGGCGATTCACCGGGGCAGCCCGCGCAAACGCGGGCCCTTCGTCCCCGTCAACTGCGCCGCATTTCCCGATGCACTGCTGGAGAGCGAGCTCTTCGGCCACACCCGGGGCGCATTCACCGGCGCAGACCGCACCCGGGAAGGACTCTTCGCCGCCGCCTGCGGCGGGACGCTGTTTCTGGACGAAGTGGGCGATACCTCCGCCGCCCTGCAGGCGAAGCTGTTGCGCGCCCTGCAAGAGCGCGAGGTGCGCCCCCTCGGCAGCCCGCATCCGCGCCGGGTAGATGTGCGCCTGGTGGCGGCCACCAACCGCGATTTGCTGCGCGAAGTGGAAGCGAGGCGCTTTCGCGCCGATCTCTACTACCGCCTGGCGGTATTTCCCATCCGCCTGCACCCGCTGCGCCGCCGCCGGGAAGATATCGCCCCCCTGGCCCGGCACTTTCTGGCCCTGCACGGCCGCCGCGAGAGCATTCCCGGCTGCACCCTGAGTCCGGAAGCCCTCGCACTACTGCAGACCCACCGCTGGCCGGGCAATGTCCGCGAACTCGAAAACGAAATGCTGCGCGCCCTCGCCCTCTCCGAAGCCGGCGACGAAATCGGCCCGCAGCGCCTTTCCGAACGCGTGCGGGGAATCCGCAGCGCGCTGCACTTTGCCGAAGGCGGCGCAGAAGAGACGCTGCGCGAAACCCTCGCCCGCATTGAGGCATGGCTGCTGTTGCGCGCCCTGGAGCGCCACGGCGGCCGGCGCACGGCTACCGCCCGCGCCCTCGGCATTACCCGCGAAGGGCTCTACAAGAAACTGCGCCGGCATGGCATCGGCCGCTGATTACGGCAAGGCGCGGGGCTGTAAGCTGCGCCCATGCAATCCCCCGCCGCGCCCGCCGCCGTTTTGCAACTGCTCCGGCGCTTGCAGCAGGACGGCCACCAGGCCGCGCTGGTTGGCGGCTGCATCCGCGACCTGCTGCGCGGCGCTCCGGTCCGCGATTGGGACATTGCCACCTCGGCCCGCCCGGAGCGCAGCCTGGCGCTGTTTCCCCGCGCCGTTCCCATCGGCCTGCGCCACGGCACCATCATGGCGCCCTGCGCCGCAGGCCCGGTGGATGTAACCCCCTTTCGCGGCGCAAGCCTGGCGGAAGATTTGGCGCGCCGGGATTTCACCATCAACGCCATGGCCTGGGATCCCCTGCGCAATGCCTGGCACGATCCCCACGGCGGCCGGGCGGATCTGGCCGCGCAAATGCTGCGCGCCGCCGGGCGGGCCGAAGAGCGCTTGGCCGAAGATCCACTGCGGGCGCTGCGCGCCGCCCGGCTGTTGGCCGCGCTGAATTTGCGCATTGCTCCGGCACTGCGCGACGCGCTGCCCGGCGCAGCCGGGGCGCTGTTGCAGGTGGCGCCCGAGCGCATTCGCAGCGAGCTGGAGCGCCTGCTGCTGGCGGCGCAGGCCGGACGCGGCATGGCCCTGCTGCGGCAGAGCGGCCTGGAAGCCGCGCTGCTTCCCGGCGTCCGCGCCGACGCCGCCGGCCTGGTCGCCTTGCTGCCCGCCGATCTGGAATTGCGCCTGGCCGCCTGGCTGCGCGGCGCGGGGAGCGGGCCGCTGGCCCGCTGGCGCTTTCCCAAAAATCGCGCGCGCAACACCGAGCGCCTGCTCGCCCTGCACCCCGTGGACCGCTGCCCCCCCGCCGATGCCGCCATGCGCCGCCTGCGCAAACGCGCCGGAAGCGAAGCCGTCCTGTCCCGCCTGTTCACTCTGCGCGAAGCCGAGCTGCAGCTGGCCGAAGCGCAATCCGGGGCTCTGCAACAGAGCGCGCCGCAACCCGATGCCGCTGAAATTGCGCGGGCGCGGCAGGCGCTGGCGGCGCTGCGCGCGGCGCTGGCGCGCACCCGCGGCCATGCCATTTCGCCCGCGGCGCTGGCGCTGGACGGGCGCGCGGTCATGGAGATTCTCGGCATTGGCCCCGGCCCCGTGGTGGGCCGCGCCCTGCGCCACCTGCTCGAGTGCGTTCTCGAAGACCCCGCGCAGAATCAACCCGGCGCGCTGCGCGCCCTGCTCTGCGCCTGGCGCGATGCCCAAACGCCGCCACTTTCGCCGCGCGGGGGGAGCCAGTAGCTTCCCGCCATGCGCGCAACCACCATTACCATCATCCGCCACGGGGAGACGCCGGCCAATGTGGACGGGCTGTGGCACGGCTCCACCGATACGCCCCTGACCGAGCGCGGGCGGCGGCAGGCGGAGCGCACGGCGCTTCATGTGTCGCGCACCAGAGGCGATGCGCGGGCCGTCTATACCAGCCCGCTGTGCCGCGCGCGCGATACCGCTGCGCCCATTGCCGCGCGGCTCGGCGTTGCGCTGCACACCGAGGCCGACCTGCGCGAGTATCACCTGGGCGAATGGGAGGGCGCGACCTTCCACGAGCTCACCCGCCGCCACCGGCTCTTCGAGCGCATGCGCGAAGAAGCGGACTGGCGCCCCGGCGGCGGCGAATCGCCCCGGGGCGTGGCGCAGCGCCTGGGCGATGCGCTGCGCGCGCTGGCCCGGCGCCACCCCGGCGAGCGCGTCGTGGTCGTTACCCACGGCGGCGCTTTTGCGCTGGGGCTGGGCTGGCTGCTGGACGGCCTGCCCACCCCCCGGCGCGTGGTTTCCAACGGCTCGGTAAGCGACCTTTGCTTCGCCCCCGCGCCGCAATTGCAGCGCCTGAACCACACGCTGCACCTGGAGGCGCTCCCCTGAGCGCCGAAAGCGCCGAAAACGCCAAACCGGCGCAGCCCGCCGCGCCGCAACCGCCGCAACCGCAGGCGCAACCGGAGCAACCGCCGCAGGCGGAGTTGCAGCGCGCAATTCTGGACTTCGTAGCCGCGCGCGATTTCGTCAGCTTCGCCGCCCTGCACAAGCACTTCGCCGGAGACGCCCGGGCCAACACCGAAATCGCCCTGCCCGGCAACCGCATCGTCTGGCGCGGCCTGCCGCAGCCCGTCATCGCCGCAGTGCTGGCGCTGCTGAATTCGGGCGCGCTGGCCGCCATTCCCGGCAACATCGCCGCCTACCGCCGGGATGGCCGGGTGCTGCCGCTGCCCGTGGAAAAGTCCCCCGCCCAGGCCCCCCACGCCGAGCCCCGCTGGTTCCCCGTGCTGCTGCGCCCCATGGCCAGCGTGCTGGCCGAAGCGCCCGGCTAGATTCCCCCCGGCGGCCGCCCGGTGTATGCTCGGCGGGGGGCGGAAAGTGGAGACTGCAATGGCATGGCAACGGCTCGGCGCGGTAGCGCCCACGGCTCTCATTCCGGCCCGGGAAGAATTGCACTGGGCCACCCAGGTGCTGGCGGCGGCGGGGGAAACCCACCTGCCCCACCGGCCCGACACCAGCCACACCGCCGCCGTCTGGCTGGCGGAGCACGGGGCGCTGGCGGGCTTTGCGCTGCAAGGCGTGGGCCGGCTGGCGCTGCGCTTCGGCGATCTGTCGCTGCTGCTGCTCGACGGCGCGGGCGAGATTCGCGCCGCGCAGCCGCTGGCCGGGCTCACCCTGGCCGGGGCCTGCGATTGGGCCGCGCAGGCATTCTCCCGGCACGGCGGCCCCGGCGGCGCGCTGCGGCGGCCCGATTACGAAATGCCCCCCCACCCCATCGCCGAAGGCGGGCGCTTCACGGCGGCCAACGGCGCGCTGGCCGAGCTGGGCCGCTGGTTTGCCAACTTCGCCCTGGCGCTCTCCGAACTGGAGGCGAGCCGGCCGGAGGCGACGCCGGTGCTGTGCTGGCCCCATCATTTCGATATTGCCACGCTGCTGGAGTTGGGCGGCGCGGCGGGCGCTGCCACCCAGACCATCGGCCTGGGCCTTTCTCCCGGCGATGTGCACCTGCCCGAGCCCTATGTCTATGTGAATCACTGGCCCGAGCAAAGCTTTGCCCCGGCGCAGCCGCTCCCCGCCGGAGAGTGGCGCAGCGAGGGCTGGCGCGGCGCGCAGCTGCGGGCCGCCGAGCTGGTGGCGGCGGGCAGTGCGCGGGCGCAGCAGGCGCTGCTGGCGCGCTTTTTCGATTCCGCCATTGCGGCCAACCGCGCGGCGCTGCAAAGCTCCGCGCCGTAGGACTGCGTGGCGCGGCGCTGGTTCAAAGCCCTGGAGCCGGGCGAGTTGGCCGAGGGGCGGGTGCGCGCGGTCACCTGCGGACTCGCCACGGTCTGCATGACTCACTTTCGCGGCCGGTTTGCGGCGCTCGACAACCGCTGCCCCCACCAAGGCGGCCCGCTCGGCGAAGGCTCCATCGAAAACGGCCTGCTGCGCTGCCCCTGGCATGGCTGGGATTTCGATCCGCTGAGCGGCAAGCCCCCCGGCGGCTACGACGACGGCGTCGCCACCTACGAAGTGGAAGAGCGCGCCGACGGCATTTATGTGTGCATCGAGGATCCCGCGCCCCACGCGCGCACGGTTTCCGACGCCGTGGCGGAGACCCTGGTGGCCTGGGAGCTGCGCCAGGTCTTCGGCATGGTCGGCCATTCGAATTTGGGGCTGGCCGATGCGCTGCGGCGGCGCTGCGAGGCCGGCGAATTGCACTACTACGGCGTCCGCCACGAAGGCGCGGCCGCTTTTGCCTGCTCGGCCTACGGCAAGCTCACCGGCCGCCCCGCCGCCTGCCTTTCCATCGCCGGCCCCGGCGCCACCAACCTGCTCACCGGCCTGTGGGATGCGAATGTGGACCGCGCGCCGGTCATTGCCCTGACCGGCCAGGTGGATACGCAGGTGCTCGGCCCCGGCGCATTTCAGGAGATTGATCTGTCGGCGGCCTTCGGCCAGGTCGCCCAGTGGAGCCAGCCCATGCTGCACAGCAGCCGCCACGCCGAACTGGTGAACCTGGCCTGCAAAAGCGCGATTTTGAATCGCGGCGTCTCGCACCTGATCTTTCCCGACGAAGTGCAGACGCTGCCGGGCGGCGCAAAAACCGGCGGCCCGGCGGGGCGCATTACGCCCCGGGAAATCGCGCCCCCCGCCGAGTCTCTTGCGGCCGCCCTCGCCAAACTGCGCGCCGCGCGCCGCCCCGCCATCATCGTCGGCCACGGCGCGCGCTTTCACATGGATGCCATTACCGCGCTGGCCGAAACGCTGCGCTGCCCGGTGCTCACCACCTTCAAGGGCAAGGGGCTGATATCCGACCGCCACCCGCTGGGCTGCGGCGTGCTCGGCAGAAGCGGCACGCCCATCGCCTCCTGGTTCATGAACGAATCCGACCTGCTGCTCGTGCTGGGCGCGAGCTTCAGCAATCACACCGGCATCACCAGCAAAAAGCCGGTGGTGCAGGTGGATTACGACCCGATGATGCTCGGCAAGGTCCACGCCGTCGAGGTGCCCGTCTGGGGCGAAATCGGCGTCACCGTGAAGCTGTTGCGCGAAGGGCTGGGCGGGCGCCAGGCCGTGGATCAGGCCCCCGAAATTGCAGCGCGCTGGAAGTTGTGGCGCGGAGAAAAGCAGCGGCGGCTGCGCGAAGGCCGCGGGCGCGGCGTGGATTCCGCCTCAATCTTCGCCGCGCTCACCCGCGCGGCTCCCGAAGACGCCATTTTGTGCGTGGATGTGGGCAACAACACCTACTCCTTCGGCCGCTATTTCGAGTGCAGCCGGCAGTCGGTGCTCATGTCGGGCTATCTCGGCTCCATCGGCTTCGGCTACCCCGCGGCGCTGGGCGCATGGGCCGCCACGCAAGAGGACGATCCGCGCTTCCGGGGCCGCAAAGTCATCTGCATCTCCGGCGACGGCGGCTTCGGCCAATATCTCGGCGAACTCACCACCGCCGTTCAATACGGCATGGACATCACCCATGTGCTGCTGAACAACGGCGAACTCGGCAAAATCAGCAAAGAGCAGCGCGCCGGCGCATGGGAAGTGTGGCAAACCGCTTTGCACAACCCCGATTTCTCCCGCTACGCCGAACTCTGCGGCGCACTCGGCATCCGCGTCCACACCCCCGCCGAACTCGACTCCGCCTACGCCCGCGCCCTCTCCCACAACGGCCCCGCCCTGGTAGAAATCATCACCGACCCGGAATTGGTCTGACGGCCGGGCGGCGTTCAGGGAGAGCGTAGGCGATCAGGGTGTCGCCGGGGGCGGACCAGCCGTGGCCGCCGGCGGCGATGACTACGAACTGGCGCGAGTCCGGGCGCAGGCGGTAGCTGATGGGGGTGGCGTTGGCGGTGTAGGGAATGCGCTGGCGCCAGAGTTCTGCGCCGCTTTCGGCGTCGAAGGCGCGGAAGAATTGATCGGTGGTGGCGCCGATGAAGACCAGGCCGCTGGCCGTCGCCAACGTGCCGCCCAGGTTGGGCGCGCCGTTGTTAAACCACAGCGGCCAGGGCGCTTGATCCCGGGTGGTGCCCAGCGTCACCTCCCAGCGCTTGCGGCCGCTTTTCAAATCCACCGCGCTGAGAGTGCCCCAGGGCGGCGGCACGCAGGGCGCGCCAAAATTCGACAGCAGCGGAGTGCGGCGCACGGCATAGGGCGCGCCGCGCATGGGGTAGAGCTCTTCGGGATAGGCGGCGGATTCGAAGTCCAGCTTTCCGGCCTCGGCGCGCGGCACCAGGGTGGCGACAGCCGGCGCGCGCATCATATTGACGAAGGCCGTGCCGCGCTGCGGATCCACAGAAATGCCCCCCCAGTTCGGCCCCCCCGCGTTGCCCGGATAAACAATGGAGCCGCCCAGACTCGGCGGCGTGAAAATTCCCTCGTTGCGGAAGGCGGCGAGCTTGCTGCGGCAATCGGCGCGGTCCAGCGGCGTGAAGCCGAATGCCTGCTCCGGCTGCAGCGAAAGCGGCAACAGCGGCGCGGGGTGCGTGGGAAAGGGCTGCGTGGGCGAAAGCAACTCGCCGGGCGCGCCGGATTGCGGCACCGGCCGCTCTTCCACCGGATAGAGCGGCGCGCCGCTCTCGCGGTCGAGCAGAAACAAAAAACCCATCTTGGTAATTTGCGCCACGCCGGGCCGCCCGCCCCCCACGCCGGGAATTTGAAACAGCACCGGCTGCGCGGGCACATCGTAATCCCAGACATCCCGGTGCACCGTCTGAAAACGCCAGGCTACCTGCCCGGTGCGGGCAGAAAGCGCCACCACCGAACTGCCGTAGTAATCCAGGCCGCGGCGGACGGCGTTGAAGAGATCCGGCGAGGGATTGCCGGTGGGCGCAAAGACCAGCCCGCGCGCGGGGTCTCCCGAGAGAATGGACCACACATTCGGCGTGCCCGAAGCAAAGCGCTGCGCGCCGGGCTGTTGCACCCGCTGGCGCTCGCGCTCGCGCCAACCGGGCGGCACGGGATCCCACGCCCAGCGCAGCGCGCCGCTGCGCGCATCGTAGGCGCGCACCACGCCGCCCGGCGCATCCACGCGCAGGTTGTCCTGCACCAGCGCGCCAACCACCACCACATCGCCAATGACCAGGGGCGGCGAGGTGACATAGTATTCCCAGGCAGGCGCTTCCCCCAGGCCCTCGCGCAATGCAACGCGGCCCGCCACGCCAAAATCTGCACAGGGCGCGCCGGTTTCGGCGTCCAGAGCGATCAGTTCCGAATCTTTCGTGCCGATGAAAATGCGCTCTGCGCAAACGCCGCCACCGCGCCGCGCATCCCGCCACCAGGCGACACCCCGGCACACCAGCGGATAGGGGCCGCCCAGTTTGCGCGTGCGCAGTTTGGGATCGAAGCGCCAGCGCTGCGCGCCGCTCTCGGGATCCAGCGCCACCACATGGTCGAAGCCGGTGCAAAAGTAGAGCGTATCGTCCGGGACGATGGGGCGCGCCTGAAAAGAGGTGCGGCTCTCTGCGCCGCTGCCGTCCGCCACATCGCCATGGCGGAAAATCCAGGCGGGCCGGAGCCGGGCCACATTCTGCGGCGTAATCTGCGTGAGCGGCGAGAACGAGAGGCCCTGCTTGCCGCCGCCGTAATCGGGCCAGCGCGCCACCGGCCCCCCCGGCGCGGGCGGCCCCGCCCCGCAGGAAAGCGCCCCCCACAGGGCGGCGCAGGCCAGCGCGCGCATGGCTCGTGACAAGGCAATTTTCCCCCGATTCCCCCTGCCAGTGTAGCGGCCCCGTGGCGGCCCTTGACCGGGGGGGCGGCGCTGTGCCACACTGGGGGCGGCGCGGGCGGCGCGCTACACTTCCGCAAAGGGCGGGCAGGCCCCGGCCCCAAAGAGAAGGAGGCCCCTCATGGCGAAAAACAAATCGGCGAAGAACAAAGCCAAGGCAAACGCAGCCAGGAAAGACGAAGCCAAGAATATTCTACCCCGCGACCTCAGCGAGATATCTGCGGAATTCAGCATTCTCGACCGCGCCATTCAGCACGCGCTGGTGAGCTCGCTCCGCAACGCGCCCGGCGCGCTGCCCCGGGAGAACCTGGAGGCGCTGGTCGGCCAGGTCATCCAGCTGGGCGGCGCGCAGGCGAAGGGGCACTTTCACCGGGGCTACCTGGACGCCCTGTCGGGCACGCCGCTGCGGGAGCCAGACGGCGGAGAGCCCGAAGAACGCAGATGGTATCTGTGCGGATATCTGGAAACCAAAGCGGACGCCGAGAAGCCGGCATTGCTGAAGAGTCTGAGCGGAAATGACCGGGGCGTCCTGCTGGAAGGAAACTCAGAGGCATCCGCGATTTTGTTCCCGCAACTGATCGCCCCCCTGCTCCAGGCCGGCGATCTGAAGAACGCCCGAAGCTGGATTGAAAGCCACGCGAAGCCCGGCGACCTGCACTTCGCAACCGTGGTCCACGATTGGGCGCACCCCGCCATGCTGAATGCCAACAAGGACGATTTCGGGAAGATCGAGGGCCTGCTCGAAGCCGTCTGGGAGAAACTCGACAGGGCGACCGGCAGCGCATCCGCAAACGGCGAACTGCCGGCGCTGGCCCGGCGCATTGAGCGCATCTACGCCATTTGCCTGCGCATGGAGGGCAAGTTTGGCAAAGCGCAGGCCCGGCTGGATGGCCTGCTGCAAAACGGCGGCGGCGCTGCAGATCGGCAGGAACTGCTGGCCCAGCGCGCGCTGTGCAAAATTGGCATTCAGCATTACCAGGACGACATGGTGTTCCCGCTCAAGCACGAGCACCAGAAGAAGCTTCCCGAGGCCATGGACGATCTGCAAGAAGCCGCCCAGGGCGAAAACGCCTCGCCGCTGGCGCTGGTGCTGCTGGCCTTCCCCGCTCTTTCCGCACCGGCCGAAACGGAGAATCCCGTCGCCATTGAACAGCTGCAGCGGGCCGTCGGCTCCATGCAGCAGAGCGGGCAAGCAAAGGGCGGCGGCCCGCCGGTGTGGGAGCGCAGCGGGCTTTTGGATCGCGCGCGCTTTTACCTGGCCTTTTTGGAATTGCGCACCGGCAAGAAGGGCAAGACAGCCCGGCGCGCCGTTGAGCAATTGAGCGAAGGGCTGCGGGGCGGCGTGCGGCTTCCCACGGAACTGGAATTGGAAGCGATGAATCTGGCCAGCGAGAACGATCCCCGCAGCGCGGCGGAACTCGCGCCGCTGGTGCTGAAGCTGCACGGCATTCAGGTGCTGGGCGCGCTCGACGAAAACCTCGCCGCGCAATCGCAGGAACTGCGCAGCGAACTCGCCAAGCTGCTCGAGAGCCCCGAAGTGGCGAAGAAGCTCAATGCCGACGAGCGCTGGAATGCCTGGCGGCTGTTGCTGAGCGGCAGCAGCCGGGCGAGCAAGCCCGACCGCGAAATGGCGACCAGCGCCCTCGACGCCCTGGAGATTTTGGCGCAATCCGAGAAGAAGAGCGGGGACTTCATCGCGCTGCTGGAGGAAAAGCAGGGCGACTGGCGCACCGGCTGGGATATCTTCGAGCAGCAGGAGGCGCTGGTGCGGCTGCACCGGGAATCCGGCAACCCCGAAAAGGCCATGGCCGGCTGCTTCGAGCTGGCGCAGAGCTATATGTCCAAAAAGCGCATTACCGAAGCTCTCAGCACCATGGAGACCATGCGCGAGCTGAACCCCGAGGGCCAGGCCAAGGAAGCGCTGGACGCCCTGGAAAACCGCCTGCAAAAGGAGTTCCGGGACAAGCGCGGCGATGAGGAGGAAGAGGAGGACCACACGCCGGTTTCGCTGATGTTCGTCGGCGGCAACGAGAAGCAGGAGAACTACCGGGCCAAGCTCGACAAGGAGATGGCGGAGCAGAACATCGCCATCGAGTGGCACTTCACCAACTGGAACAGCAACTGGGGGCGCATCAAGGACGAGCTCAGCAACCGCATTCACCGCGCCGACGCCGTGATTTTGATGCAGTTTGTGCGCACCGGCCTCGGGCAGTCGGTGCGCAAGCTGGCCGGCACCTACGAGAAGCCCTGGATCCCCTGCCCCGGCCACGGCCACAACTCGCTGCGCCAGGCGATTCTCAAGGCCGCGCAGGTGGCCCGGCGCACGAAGGCCGGCTCGGGGGCGTAGTGGCCGAGGCGACGGCGCCGCTCGATTTCATCCGCCAGATTGTGCAGGCGGACCTCGCTTCGGGAAAGCACCGGCAGGTGGTCACGCGCTGGCCCCCCGAACCCAACGGCTATTTGCACATCGGCCACGCCAAGGCCATTTGCCTGAACTTCGGCATTGCCGAAGAGACCGGCGGGCGCTGCAATCTGCGCTTTGACGATACCAACCCGGTTTCGGAGAGCGCCGAGTTTGTGAAGGCGCAGGAAGAGGATCTGCGCTGGCTGGGCTTTGACTGGGGCGGGCGGCGCTACTTTGCATCCGATTACTTCGAGCAGCTCTACCAGTGGGCCTGCGAATTGATCCGGCGCGGCCACGCATTTGTCTGCGATCTCACCCCGGCGGAAATTGAGGCGCGGCGCGGCGGACTGACCGAACCCGGCGAAGAGAGTCCCTACCGCGGGCGCAGCGCCGAAGAGAACCTCGACCTCTTTCAGCGCATGCGCGCGGGAGAATTTGAGCCGGGCGCGCGGGTGCTGCGCGGCAAAATTGACATGGCCTCGGCGGTGTTGACGCTGCGCGACCCGGTCTTCTACCGCATTCTGAACGAATCCCACCACCGCACCGGCAAGCAGTGGCCCATTTACCCGCTCTACGATTTCGCGCACTGCCTGAGCGACGCCATCGAGGGCATTACCCACTCGCTGTGCTCGGCAGAGTTCGCCGGCCACCGCCCGCTCTACGAGTGGATTTTGGAAAATCTCGAGCTGCCCGAACCGCGTCCCAGGCAGATTGAATTTTCGCGCCTCAACCTCAGCCACACGGTGATGCAAAAGCGCTGGCTGCGGCGCTTGGTGGAAGAACAGCGCGTGCGGGGCTGGGACGATCCGCGCATGCCCACCCTGGCCGGGCTGCGCCGCCGCGGCTACACGCCCGGCGCAATTCGCCGCTTTTGCGCGGGGGTGGGCGCCACCCGCCGCGACAACACCATCGAGCTCGCCCGCCTGGAGCACGAGATCCGCGGCGAATTGAACCTCTGCGCGCCGCGCCGCATGGGCGTGCTGAATCCGCTGCGCCTGGTCATTGAAAATTACCCCGAAGACGCCACCGAAGAAGTCGCGCTGCAGAACAATCCCGAAGACGAGGCGGCGGGGCTGCGCAACGCGCCCTTTGGCCGGGAACTCTGGATTGAGCGCGGCGATTTCATGGAAGAGCCGCCCCGGAAGTTCTTCCGCATGGCGCCGGGGCGCGAGGTGCGGCTGCGCTCGGCCTATCTGGTGACATGCACGGGCTTTGAGCGCGGCGCAGATGGCGAAATTGCGCTGGTGCGCTGCCGCTACGATCCCCAGAGCCGCGGCGGCCAAGCCGCTGATGGCCGCAAGGTGCGCGGCGCATTGCACTGGGTTTCGGCGCGCCACGCCATTCCCGCCGAAGTGCGCCTTACCGGCCCGCTGTTCCGCGACGCAGAGCCGCTGAAGGCGCCAGACCTGAGCGCGAGCCTGGCGGAAGATTCGCTGCGCGTGCTGCCGCGCTGCTGGATGGAGCCCGAACTGGCGCAGGCCCGCCCCGGAGAGCGCCTGCAGCTCGAGCGCCTCGGCTATTTTTGCGTGGACGCCGACAGCAGGCCCGGCGCGCTGGTGCTGGTGCGCACCGTCACCCTGCGCGACACCTGGGCGAAAATTGCCGCCCGCCAAGCGCCGCGCCCGCGCTAGCATTGGGCCGGGGGGGCGGCCCCTGGGGAGGAAGCCATGGGCGGCGAGATCAAGATCATCAGCGGCTCTGCGCACCCGGCGCTGGCGAAGGCCATTTGCGGCCACCTCGGCGTCGAGCTCTGCCCTTCCACCACGGTGCGCTTTTCCAACGAGAATCTGCTGGTGCAGATAGACGAGAATGTGCGCGAGGCCGATGTCTTCGTGGTGCAGCCCTCCTGCCCGCCGGTCTCCGAGGGCATCGTCGAGCTGCTGATGACCGTGGACGCCCTGCGCCACGCCTCGGCCCGGCGCATCACCGCGGTGGTGCCCTACTTTCCCTACGCGCGTTCGGACAAGAAGGATCGCCCGCGCATTTCCATTACCGCGCGGCTCATGGCCGATCTGCTGGAAACCGCCGGCGCCGACCGCGTGCTCACCATGGATCTGCACTCGCCGCAGGTGCAGGGCTTCTTCCGCATTCCGGCAGATCAGCTGCAGGCCGCGCCGATTCTCTGCGATTACCTGCAGGCCCACCGCGACCTCTCAAACCATGTGCTGGTGGCCAGCGATGTGGGCGAGAGCAAGGAAATTGGCGCTTACGCAAACCGCCTGAACCTGCCCATTGCCGTGGTGGACAAGCGCCGCGATGGCGACGACGAAAACGCCCGCGCCACCAACCTGATCGGCGATGTGGAGGGCCGCATTGCACTGATTGTGGATGACGAGATTGCCAGCGGCGGCACGCTGATGGAAGCCACGCGCTTTGTGCTGGACCGGGGCGCGCGCGAGGTGCAGGCGGCCTGCGTCCATCCCGTGCTTTCCGGCAAGGCGGTCGAAAAGATCGAGTCCTCGCCGCTGCGCTCGCTGGTGGTCACCGACACGCTGCCCCTGCCCTCAGAAAAGCGCATTGAGAAAATCCATGTGGAATCGGTGGCCAAGCTCTTTGCCGAAGCCGTGAAGGCCATTCACACCGGCTCCAGCGTCTCGCGGCTGTTTCGCTAGCCGCGTTCAGCGCACGCAACTTCGCTCAGCGCGAGAGATCGGCGTGCAGAATGCGCAGGAAAGTGGCGGTATCCAAAAAGCCGCCGCCCCAGCGCTCTTCCAGATCGTCCGCCACGCCGCTGCGCGAAAGCGCTTCGGCATCCGCGCCTTCGGCAATGGCGCGCTTCACCCGGGCGCGCAGCTCCATCAGCATTTTGTGGTAGGCGCGCAGCTCGCGGCGGTTGGAAAGCGGGCCGTGGCCGGGTATCACCTTGCTGCGGCGGTTCAGACGGGTGAGGGCCTCGCCCAGCGCCGCAATGGTGCCATCCAGGCTGCCGCCGCTGTCCACATCAATGAAGGGCCACAGGCCATTGAAGTAGAGATCGCCCAGATGCACTGCATTGGCGCGGCGGAACCAGACGATGGAATCGCCGTCGGTGTGGGCGCGGGCCGCGTGCTGCACTTCAATTTCCTCGCCATTCCAATGCAGCGTCATGCCGTCCTCGAAGGTCAGCACAGGCAGCGCGGCGTCGGGCGCGGCCGGCGTTTCGCGCTCGAACACGCTTGAAAACTGCTTTGCGCTGAGCCGCGCGCGCACATTGTGGTGGGCGGCAATCAGCGCCCCCTTGCCGCCGAAAATCTCGTTGCCGCCGGTGTGGTCGCCGTGCCAGTGGGTGTTCAGCACAAAGCGCAGCGGCGCATCCTGAATCTCGCGCACGGCCGCCTCGATTTTCGGCGCAAGCGGCGCGAATTGATCGTCCACGATCAGCGGCCCATCCGCGCCGGTGGAAATGGCGATGTTGCCGCCCCGCCCCACCAGCATATGCAGCCCATCGGCGACTTTCTGCACCGAAATCTGGACTTCGCCCTGCGCCGCCGCCGCCGCCGGAAGCCCGGCGCAGAGCAGCGCGAACAGAGCGAAGAGTTTGCCGCAGCGCATGGCTAGAAGTTGAGTTGGCCGGAGAAGAGGAGCTCGGCGTTTGTGGGGGTGGTGGCTTCGAGGTCGAGCTTGAGGCCGAGGCCGAGGTTGAAGTGGCGGCCGCGCAGCAGGCGCAGTCCGGTTTCGTAGCGGCGGGTGGCGCCGGACCAATCGAAGGTGGCGTAGGGGGTCAGCAGCGCCTCTGCGCCGAAGGCGCGCAGGGGCATACCGTAGGCGATTTCGCCGCCCAGGCCGCGGGTGGATGCGCTGCCGATGTCTGTGCTGCCCAGGCCCGCGCCGCCCAGGTTTGCGCCGCCGAAGCCCGCGCCGGATTCGTGGGCGAACAGGCCGCCGTTGGTGGTGGCGGCGGTTTGGCCGGAGAGGGCGCTGTTCAGGGAGAGGGCCAGGCCCACGCCGTCTCCGCCGAGGTCGTAGCTCAAATCCACGGCAAGGTGCTGCTCTTCGTGGCCGGTGTCGCTCAGTTGCTTTGCGCCGCGCAGCTGCAGTGCAAGGCCGTATGCGGGCCAGTCGGCCTCTGCGCCGCCGCCCACATCCATGCTGCGCATTCCGTGAGAGCCGGCGGTGTCCTGCTCCACGGCAGCGCCGGCATCCAAGCGCCAGCGCGTGCTCACAAAGGGGCGCAGGCCCAGCCCGCCGGGGAGCGCAAAGCGGTGGCCCACCTGGGCCTCGCCCGCGGCGCGCAAACTGCGCGCGCGCACCCGGGGCAATTCTGCGCCGTCGGTAAAGCGGCCCGCGGCCACCGTGCTTCGCACCCGCGACAACTCGAAGACCAGCTTCAGTTCGGTATGGGTAGCCAGCTGCACGCGGCCGGTCAGGCCCGCGGCAAACATCCACATACTCGAATCCAGATCGCCCGGCAGGGTGCGCTGCACCGCGGCGCCGCCCGCCACGGCGGCTTCGCGCTCTTCCATATCCACGCTGCCGCTGCCAACGCCCAGCACCAGCCAGGTGTTCACATTCGGCGCGAGCCACCAGCCCACATAGGGGTAAAGGCCCAGGCTGTTGTTCTGCAGACTGCCGCGCAGCTCGAAGCGGCCGTTTTCGGTGCGGTCGGTGAAGTCCAGTTCGCCCGAGGCCCAGCCCAGGGCCACGCCGGCCAGCAGGTTGTTTCGCAGCGGGCGGTCTGCGCCGACGAAGAAGGCGAGGTTGTCGCCCTCGTAAGAGAGCCGCACGCCGTCTTGCAGGGGCGCGCCTTTGAGGGTGCTGCTGCCGCCGCTGCCCCAAATTTCGACGCCTTCGGCCAGTTCCTGCACATCGGCCCAGGAGGCGCGGAAGCTGAAGCGGCTGCCGCGCAGGGTTTCGGCCAGGCTCGGCAGTTCGGTGCGCCGTCCCATGTTTGCGCCGCCGGCCAGCCCCGCGCCGAGTCCGCCAAAGGCCCCCGCCCCCGCGCCCGCGGCACCGCGGCCGCCCGCGCCGCGGCCGCTTGCGCCCGGCAGACCCGCCTCTGCCCCGCCCAGGCCCGGCGCGCCGTAGAGCGCCAGGCCCAAATCTGCCCCCGCGCGGTTCGCTTCGCGCCGGCCCAGCAAATTGCGGTTGGCCAGGCTGAGCTGCGCCGATTGCGGGCCATCCCCCAAGCCGCGCTCCAGACGCGCGCCGATGGCATCGGTCGCCAGCCCCGCCGTCGAGCGGTTCAGCACCCCCACCAAGGTCCCCACGCGCTTGGCGCGCCGCCGCGCCTGATCCGCATCGTCGGTAATCGTCCCCGTCGCGCTCAGTTCATCCGCCATTTCCGGGAAGATGATGTTGCCCCCGCCGCCGGTGGCCGAAGTCAATGTGAGGGTGAAGGTCTCCCGGGGCTCCAGCTCGCCGTCCAGCAGCAGCGGTATGCGAATCTCCCCGCTGGCTACTCCCGTCGGCAAAGTCACCATGCCCGCCGGTTGCGGCGATACATAATCGGCGTCTGCCTCGCCCGCCGCCGCGCCCCGGGTGGCGCTGCCGTCCGTCAGCCGATAGCGCACCTCCACGGGCCGGGTGGTGGCGTCGCCGCCGCGGAAGTCATCCAGCGACAGCGCAAACACCGCATCTTCTCCCTCTGCCGCCGTGGCATGAGACACACTCAGTGTGGCCCGCAGCGCGGGGATCAAAACGCCGGTGGAGGTGGTATCCAGCGCCAGCCGCGAAACATCCGGGCCGCTGGGGGTGCCGAGCGTCACCAGGAAATATTCGCCGCCAATTTCCTCCAAATCATCGGTGGCAATTTCAATGGCAATGCGCTGGGTCGCGCCGCCGCCCGCGCCGGAGGCAAAGCTCAGCCGCCCCATGCGCGGCCCCGTCAAATCTTCCGGCTGCGCCACCGCGCCCCCCGGCACATAACCCGGCGCGGCCAAAGTAGTTGCCCAGGGAATTTCCAGGTTCCCCGTCAGCGTGCCGGTGCCGCGCAGGGTGGCGGTCAGTTCCAAAGTGGTGCCTTCCGGCGCTTCGGCGCGCTTCACATCCAGCGCCACGCTGAATTCGCCCAGCCGCTTTTCCACCCGCACCGGCGCAGTGCGCATTTCCGCCGCAGTCTGGCCGCTGCGAAGACCCGCCTGCGGCTGGGGCTGCCCCGCCGAAGGCGCGCCGCTGGGCGTGGCCGCCGACGGCGCGCCCAATGCCAGCGAAATATCCTGCGTCCCCGTCACCGCCTGTATCGCCGCAACCGCCGCAGGCGGGGGCGCAATCGCCGTGCTGTCGCGGGACGCCGCCGCCGCGTTCACCTGCGCGGCCGTATCCCCCGCCGCAACCATCAGTTCGCCCGGGAAGCGCTGACTGCCCACCATGTAGGTGTAGGGAATGGTCACCGCCGTGGTCGGCACCACCGCCTCGCAGTCGCCCGCCGCCACCGAAGTGCCGTCGGCGCAGCCGAAGTCCACGCCGAAGCCGAAGCCGTCCTGATTGGAAAGAGTGTCGGGATCGTCCGCAGAGCGCACCAGGCTCAGCACGATGGGATCGTTGGCGGGAATCAGCGATTGCGCCTCTTGCACGCTCACCTGCGTGGCCGGCGCAGTGCCCGGGAAGCCCGCCGGGCGGCCCCCGGCGTCTGTGGAAGGCGGCGTAATGCGCAAACTCAGCGCCTCATCCCCCTCGTTCAGCGGATCTTGCAGAGTTTGCACCGTCACCGTCTGCGGCGCGAGCATGCCCGCCGGGAAGTTCACCGTGCCGCTCAGCGCATGGCGGAAGTCGGGATCGTCCGGATGCGCCACGCCGTGATTCCGCGCCAGCCCGCCCGCAGATGCAGTGGGCGGCGTGGCGCCCGCGGGCACCAGCGTCCAGCTCACATCGAAGGCCATGTCCGGCTCCGGCGGCGCGCCTTCCAGCCCCACGCTGAAGGTGACGCTCTGCCCTTCCATCACGCGCTGCGGCGCGGTGACCACCAAAGTGCGCGCGGCGTTCACATTCTCGAGCCCCACCGATGCACTGCCCGCCGTGCCCGAAACACTCGCCGCCCCCGCGCCGGGGTTGTCCGCATCCGCCGCCACCCCGGTCAAGCTCACCTGCAGCGTTTCCGGCGTGGCGCCCTCGTCGAGATTGTCAAAGCGCGCGCGCAGGCGAATCTCCGCGGTGGTGGCCCCTGCGGGAATCGAAATCATCGCCGATACCCGGCCCGAAGCCCCGGTGTTCGCGCCGTCCCGGCCGTCCGGACCAATCACCGCCACATCGGGATTCTCCGCCGTGTTGGCCGGACCCTGCTGATTCGAAACCTGCACATCGAAAGACAAAATCAGCCCGCCCTCTGAACCCTGCGATGCGCCGGCCAAAGACACCCCGAACACCGCCTGCCCCGTTTCGCGCACCGGATCGGTGGCGGGGGCAGCAAGCGAAACCGTCAGCGGATCCGAAGCCGAGATCGCAACCGAGGCGCGGTCGCCGGGATCGGCCGCCGCGGCTATCTGGCCCTGAGTGGAGGGCGCGCCCAGCACCACCTGCAGCGTTTCGCCGGCCTCGTTCAAGTTGTCCGCCACCGCGCTCAGCACGAACTCCGCCGTGGTGGTGCGGCCGGTGCTGTCGCTGGCCGCAATGGTCACCGCCCCCGAAAGGCCGCTGAGGCCGGCCGCTGCGCCGCCGGAAATGTCCGCCGCCTCCACGCCGCTCAGCGTGTAGGGTATGCGCGCCGCGGCGCTGAGCCGCCCGCCGCTCAAGGTCAGCCGCAGCCGCGCCCCCGCGCCGCCCTCTGTAATGTTGCCGCTGCCCACCCGCGAAAGCGCCACCGATACCGATTCGTTGTCCGTAATCGCTGCGCCCGCGCTGCCCTGCCCCTGCTCAATCGCCAGCCCCCCGCCGCCGCCCGAAACCGCCCCCAGCTGCAGCGAAAACGCCTCCCGAGCCTCCAAAAAATCATCCTCGCTGGCGGATACCACAATCTCCCCGCTCAGCGCGGGCGCGGCCAGAACCAGCGTGCCGCCCTCTGCATCCGCCGCAATGCCCGAAGGCATGGTGATGTCGTAATCCCCCGCCGAAACCGCGCCTCCCACGGCAAAGGGCGCGCGGATATCCGCCGTCGGCGTGCCGCCCGTCACGGTCACCGTGAAGCGCGCCACACCCCCGCTCTCGTCAATGTCGCCGCTCTCGCCGCTGCGCCGCGCGATGCGAATGCTCAACTCATCGTCGTCCGTAATGGTCAGCGTCGCGCGGGCGCGGCCCGGCGAAACCGCCCCGGCTCCCATGCCTGTTTCGGCCGCGCCCAGCGCAAGAACCAGCGTCTCCGCAGCCTCGCTCAGCAGATCCCCGGTAATCATCACCGTAATCTGCAAGGTGCCGTTGGCCGCAGGAAAGCTCAGCGGACTGGTGGAAAGGGTGTAATCCACTCCACCGGTGGCGGTGCTCTCCGCTGCAGCCGAAAACGGCACCCGCACCGCGCCCCCCGCGCTCCCCGCGCTCGCGCCGCTCAGAGTCACCGCAAAATTCACCGCCACGCTGCCGCTGTCGCCTTCCGCCCGGCTCACATCCGCGCCAATCGCGTAGGTAATGGGATCGCTCGCCGCAATCTCCACCGAGGCGGTTTCCGTCTCAATGCCGGTGCCGCCCCCGCCACCGCCCGCGGCCATGCTCAATGTCACGGTCAAAGTCTCCGCAGCCTCATTCAAATTGTCCGCGCTCAGCGAAATGCGAATCTCCTGGCTGGTGGTGCCGACGGGATAACTCAACTGCCTCGCCGTAGTGCTGGACCAATCCCCGAAGGTCACATCTCCGCTCACCGCCCAATCCACCGTGGCGGTGGTGGTGTGGGCCTCGCCGGTCAGCGCCACGCGGAACACCACCGCCGCGCCCTCGTTGGCAGAGGCCCCGCCCACCCGCGAAACCGCAAAATCCCGCACCGAGGCCGCGTTCTCCGGCACCGTTACTTCCGCCGTGCCGCCCGAAGTCACCGCGCCGCCTCCCGAACCCACCTGCGGGGTGGAGCCCAGCACCACGCGAATCGTCTCTGCGCCTTCTTCCCGGCCATCTTGCGCGGGCGTCAAATTGAAATCCGCGCTGCGGCTGCCCGCGGGAATTTCCACCATGCCGCTCGCCGCCACGCCGCCGCTGGTGCGCATGACCCCACCGGCGCTGCTGAACTCGTGACCAGCGCCGTCCGCATTGGGCGCGCGGTCTCCGGTCCCCGTGTTGGTCTGCGCCGCCACGCTGGCCGTCCAGCTCAAAGTCACCGCCGCCGCGCTGGGAGGATTGATCGAAACCCGGAAAGTCGCCGGACTCCCCTCCATCACCATCGCCGCACTGGAACGCGCAATGCTCACCTGCGCAGGCTCGTTCTGCGGGATCTCCGCATTCGCCGCCGCCGTGCCCAAAGAAGGCGTCAGGCCGCCTCCTCCGCCGCCGGGATTCACCAGCGTCACCGTCACGGTCTCCGCCGCCTCGTTCAGCGTATCCGCACGCGCCATCAGCGTAATGGTGGCGCTCGTGCCCGTGAAGCGCAGCGGATTCGCCGTCGAAACCAGCGCGTAATCCCCGCTGGTAACCCCCGTCCCGCCGACCTCGAAGCCCACCACCACGGCCTCCGTGGGCGTGCCTCCGGTCGCCGTCACCGTAAACACCGCGGTGCCAAGCGCGCCCGCGCCGCCTTCGGTGAAGGCATCGCTGTCGGTGCGCGCAATGGCCAAAGTCAAGGCGTCGCTCTCGGCAATTTCAATCTCGGCGCTGCCGGATGCGCTGGCCGCCCCGCCGTTCATTACGCGCGCCGAAGTCAAGGTCACGCGCAGGCGCTCTGCGCTCTCCGGCGCAGTATCCTGGGCAATGGCAATATCCAGCGCCACCTGCCCCGCGGGCGTGGCGGCCAACCCCGCCTGCGTAATGTCCAAAGTGCCCGAAAGCGCCGAATAATCGCTCAAATCTTCCGCCGTAATGCCCGTGCCGCTCAGCGTGAAAGAAAGCACCGCGGTCAGGCCCGAGGGCAGCGCTGCGCCGGTGGCCACCACCGCAAATTCCGCAGTGCCGCCCTCGTTCACCGGAGAAGTGCCGGCGCGAATGCTCAGCACCAAATCGTCGTCATCGTCCACGGTCCAGGTCAACGCATGGGTGGCGGCCCGGGTAATTGCGCCGCTCGCAGCGCCCTTGCTGAAACTCGCGTGATCTTCGGCCAGCGGCGTAAGCACGATGGTCTCGTCCGGCTCGTTCAGGTTGTCTTCCCGCAAATTCACCACCACATCAAAAGTAGATTCCCCCGCCGCAAAATCCGCGCTGAACAGCCCGGCATTGGAAAGCAGCACGGTGGTGTAATCCGCCGAAGAACCCCGCGTCGCAGTGCCGCCAATGGTGAAGGGAATGGAAACCGCACCCTCCGAAGGCGCGCTCAGCTCCACCCGCGCCCGCAACACCTCGGTGGTTTCGCTGCGGGTGGTCTGAGTGGGAGAAACCGCAACAATGCGGTAGCTGGCCGCATTGCTGGCCGCAATCTCCGTGCTGGCCTGCGCGGTGCTTATCCCCGTGCCGCCGCTGCCGCCGCCGCTCGAACCGCTCAAAGTCAACACCATGGTCTCCGCGGCCTCGTTCAAATTGTCCGCGGTGATCACCACGGTGACCATTTGCGTGCCAAGGGCGGTGAAGCTCAGCGTGCCGCTGCTGGAAGCCGGCGCGCTGTAATCCGCGGCCTCCACGCCGCTCAATGCCCAATTCACCGTGGCGGGAGAGCCGCTGTCCGGCGCGGTGCCGGTCAGGGCAACGCTGAATACGGCCGTCTGCCCCTCGCTGCGGGTGGCAAAGTCCACAGACACCGCAAAATCGCGCACCGTCGCCGCATTTGCCGGAATGGGAAGCGTCGCGCTCTGCTCTGCGGTTTCGCTGCTGCGCGACACCGCGCCGCCGCCTGTGCCGACGGTGGGCGATGCGCCCAAAGTCACCACCAAATCCTCCGCCACTTCCGCAGTGCCGTCCTGCACAATGCCGATGCGAAGCTCGCCCACCCCGGTGTTGGCCGGAATCGTCAAGCTGTTCCCCGTCAGCGAAGTCAGACTCAAATCCATCGCCGACACATCGCCGCTCACCGTGTAGGGCACCGTCACCGCCGCCGCCGAACCCGCGCTTGCGCCCGAAAGCGTCACGGAAAACACGGCCTCCGTCCCCTCCAGCAGCGAGCTTTGCGCCGTGCTGATCTGCAGCGCCACCGGATTGCTGGCGCGAATCTCCGCCCCCGCCGAACCCGCGCCCTGCGCCGAACTCACGCTAATTGCGCCGGGGGCCGTGGGACTTGCGCCCAGCGACAGAGTCAACTCTTCCCGCGCCTCGTTCAAATTGTCCGCGCTGATGGCCAGCGTAATGGTGCCGCTGTTGCCGCTGCCCACGCGCAGCGTGGCGCCGGTCTCCGCCGCCCCCACCCCGGTGGGCTGGCTGATGTCAAAATCTCCAGCCGCCACGCCGCTTACGCTGAAGGGTATCTCCGCCGCCCCCGATAGATCGCCCCCGGCCAAAGTCACGGTGAACGAAACGCTGTCGCCTTCATCCGCCTGGTGCCCCGCCCGGTCGGCATCGCGGTCGGTCTGGCCGGAGGCCAGCGCCACCGACAAAGTAATGGCGTCCGCAGCGTCGTCGGTAATGGTGGCCGTGGCGCTTTCCAGGCCGGGAACCAGCCCGGCAGAATTCGCCCCGTCGGCGGGATTGCGCAAGGTGAAAATCAGCGTCTCCGACGCTTCGTTCAGCGTGTCCGCGGCGGTCACCGCAACCACCGTGTCCGTGCCCAGCGCGGTGAAGCTCAGAGTGCCGCTGCGCGTGGCGGGAGAGGTCAGATCCGCCGCGCCGGCCGTGCCCGTCAGCGCCCAGTCCACGGTGGCGGGCGCGCCGCTCTCCGGCGCATCGCCGCGCAAAGTCACGGTGAAGGTCGCCGTGCCGCCTTCGGCAAGGGTCGCAGTGTCCACCGCCACCTCGAATTCGCGGACAATGCTGAGATACGGGCCAATGGCCGCCGTGGCGCTGGCGGTCTGCAGCGTAATGGTGCCGGTGGACCAGGCTTCCGAATCATCGCCGCCGGGCGTGTCGGGGCTGGTGAGGGTGACGGTGAATTCCTCCAGATCGTCGGCCACCGAATCGGCGGCGATGGGAATGTTCAGCGGCACGCTGGCAACCCCGGCGGGCAGCCGCAAAATGCCCGCGGGAAACACGCCGCCCGCAAAATCTGCCGCCGTGGCTGCGGGCGCGCCGCTGCCGCTTACCTGCCAGTTCACCAGCAGTGCGCCGCCGCGCTCTCCACCGCTCAGCTCAATGGGAAACACCGCAGCGCCGCCCTCCGGCGCGCGGCGCACCCCCCGAATGCGCAGCAGCACGGCGTCGTTGTCGCTGAGCGTGCCGTCCACAGTGCCCGGCGAAGTGCCGCTATCTGCGGTGGGGTCGTCCATATCCACGCGCACGGTGAACAACTCGCCGGGTTCGTTCAGCATATCGTCATTGGGCGAGACAGAAAAGCTCTGCGCGGCGGTGCTGCTGGCGGGGAAGGTAATGGCGCCGCTCACGGCGGTGAAGTCCGCGTCCGAAGCCGGGTCTGCGCCGCGGCCCACCACGGTCCAGGTGGCGGTGGCAGCGCTCGTGAAGGCCATATCGGGCGTCACCTGGTAAGAAAGCGCCGCGCCGCCCTCGCTGCCGCTGGCAGAGCCGGTGAGACTCAGGGTGCGGGTGTTGGCCGGGCTGGCGGCAATGGAGACCAGGCTCTGCTGCTTGTGCGCAGCGATGATGGCCTCCGAAAAGAGACCGGGGGAGAGGAGCTCGCTGACGCCAGCCGTATAGCTAGGGCCGGCGCTGGCTGTCGGATGATCCGCCGCCTTCCCAAACGGCGCGATCCACAGGAGCTCTTCCGGCTCCTGCCGGCCGTCGGCGATAATTTCAATGGTAACCGGCACGCCGTTGGCTACGCCCGCCAACGCGGGGAGCTGCACATCCACGAGGGTGCAGCGCAAGGCCGTTCTGGCAACTCTGATTTCGGGGTGCGGGACATGCTCCTGAATCCGGAGGACCCCTGGACCCGGCAACACGCGGAAATCGCCCGCCCCGCCCGCGGCCTTGCCATCCCGAAGGATGCCCCAGGAGGTATGGGAGGGAGAATTGCGGGCGATGCAGAACTGCACAACGGTCGGGGCGCTGGGATTCTGGAACTCGGAGGGGGTGACGGATGAGCGCTGGGCATAGACCGTCGCCACCAACTGTCCGCCCTCGCTCACCGAGGTGCGGTCGAAGGCAATCAAGAGACTCCATTGCTCAAACAGAAGGGTAGCCGGGGATCGGGCAATGCTGGAAGTGGCGCGGTCCGTGGTCACCCGGACGGCATTTGCGCCGCTGTCCGGGGTGGCGGTAATGCGCACCTGATAGAATTCCTCACGGGCGTCGCGGCGGCTGTCGTCATATCGCAGATCAATGCCGACGAACTTCCGCTGCTCCCGCTGGGCGGCGCGGAACACAATGCTGCCGTAGTAGTAGCCATCGGCCCTGGAGGGCTCATCCGGATAGGGCGGCGCATTCGGGTCTCTGGGGATTCCGACTCGGTTGAAGGTGAAGTCCGATCGGTATAGGTCGCCTGGGGCGAGGCTGTGGATGTCCACATCCGGAGTGGAGGGGTTGCCGTCCAGGTGCACGCGCCAGTTCACCGTTACATCCACCGGCGGCGGGTTGCGCAGCGTAACCGGGAAGCGGACCGTCTGGCCCGCCGCGCAGCCGCCGATGGGGCAAGAGGGCGCTTCAATGCGGACGCTGGGGCCCAGCACAATATCGCTGGCCAGAATGCGCACCCGCGCCGTGGCGGGAGAGAAAGAAACCACCCCCGCCGCACCCACCGGATTGGAAAGGGTGATGATCAGGTTCTCGTCGCTCTCTTCCACGCTGTCATCGGTAAGGGTCAGGGCCAAAGTGGCGCTGCTGGCCTCCGGGGCAATGCTCAGGCTGCCGCTGCTGGCAGCGCCGCTCCAATCCTCGCCAAAAACCGCATCGCCGCTGGCCGCCCAATCCAGGGTGAGCGGCGCGCTGCGGGTGCCGCCGCTCAATTCAATGCGGAAGTCCGCGGTGCCGGCATCTTCCGCCAGATTGGCTGCCACCGCGCTCAGGCCCGCCAAAATGGGGTCGTCGTCGGTGATGGTCAGGGTGGCGTTGCGCTCCGGCGCGGTCGCCACCTCGCCGCCCAGGGTCACCACGCCGCCACCGGGGCTGCGGACGCCGGTCAGGCGCAGCAGCAGGGTCTCGCTGCCCTCGTTTGCAGTGTCTTCCACCGTGGCAATGCGCAGCGCGCCGCTGCTGGCAGCGGCCGCCACCACCTGCGCGGGGCTCTGGGGCAGCACATATTCCGCCGCTTCCGCCGTGCCCCCCGCCACCACGGCGAAGAACACCTGCAGCGGCGCGGCGGGGGTGCCGCCGCTAATGGCAATGGGCAGATCGCCGGGTTCGCCCTCTTCGGCGCTGCCGTCGCCAATGCTGATGGTGAGGGGATCGTCATCGGCAATGCGCGTGCTCAGACTGGTGGTGCCCAAGCTCAGCCCGTTTGCGCCGTTGCCCGTGGCGGCGATGGAGACCCGAAACACCTCTGCGGCTTCAGAGCTGGTGTCTTGCACGCTGGTCACCGTGAAGCTCTGCGCGGTTTGCCAGTTGCTGGAGGTGAAGGTCAGGTTGCTGATGGTGGGAAAGGCGCTGCCCGAAAAATCCGCGCCGCTGGCGTCTACGCTGTCGGCATCGCTGTCGGCCGCCACGGTTACGCTCACCACAATATCCGCCACGGGGGTGGTGATGCCGCGGAGGGTCACCTGGTAGGCGCCCGCCGCGCCCTCGGCAATCTCGGCGGGGCCGGTGAGGTTCACCGCCACGCGCACCGCATCGGTGGCGGAGAGAATGGTGGCCGTGGGCAGCGGCGTGGGGTTGTCGGCCGAAATTACGCCGCCGCCGCCCCCGCTGGCCGCGGTGCCGCTGGGGCGGCCGCTGCCGTAAAGGCGCACGGCGAACTTCTCCCCCGGCTCGGTGGCGTCCGCATCGGCGAAAATGGGAATGCTGAGCACGGCGCTGCCACGGGCGGGCACCGAGAGGGTGCCGCTGGGGTAGGCGGTATCGGCCACGCTGTTGCCGTCCTGGTCGAAGTCTGCGGCCACGGCGTCGGTATCGTCGCTGGCCGCGGTGGCTTCCACCGCCCACGGCACCGTGACCGCGCCGGTGTAAGCGCCGCCCCCGGTTACTTCCACGGTGAAGCGGGCCGAAAGGCTCTCTGCCACATCGGCGGCGTTGCCGGTAATGCGCACCGAAATGGGATCATCGTCCAGAATGGTCACGGTGCGCGTCCTGTCGGCAGCGGCCCCCAGCCTGGCACTCTGCTGCGCGCCGGGAATATCGGCGTTGGTCAGGGTCAAAATGATGGTTTCGCCGGGCTCGTTCAGGGTATCTTGCGGCAGCGCAAAGACAATGCGGGTGGCGGCCGAATCTCCGGCGGCACGGGTGACGCTGTAGGTTTGGCTGGCAGAATCGCTGGGCGCAAGGCCGCTGCGGGTGTATTCCGCGCCCCGGTCTGCGGTGCCGGAGAGGGTGTAGGTAACCACCAGATCGGAATCCAGCAGGTTGTCGGTGCGCAGCTCAAACACCGCGCCGCCCGCCGCGCCCTCGGTTACATCGGTGGCGGGGGCCAGGGTGACAGTCACCGTCAAATCGCTGGAAGCAATGCTGCCGCTGGCCGGGCTGGGCAGGGTGACGCTTCCCGGCGGCCAGGCCGGTGCGCCGCCGGAATCTTCGGGCGGCCCGGCGGTAATGGCCAGGCGGAAGTTTTCCACCTGCTCTTCGTCGTTGTCGTTGAAGGTGGGGACGGAAATCACGCCGCTGCTCGCATCGGCCGCAAGATCAATGAAGCCGCTGGGGTAGAGGGTGTGCCGCCCGGAGCGGAAATCCGCCTCCGCCACCGAATTGGTGCTTCCATCCTGCACCTGCCAGCGCACCCGCAGCACGCCGGGGCGGGTGCCGCCGCTCACGCCCACATTGAATTGCGCAATGCCGCCCTCTTGCACCCGCGGGGCATTGGCCAGGGTAAGGACAATGGCGTCGTTATCGGCCACGGTGGTGGTGACGGAGTTGGTCATGATTTGCGCGGCTTCGGCGTTGAGGTCGGAACCCGCAAGAGAGATGCTCACGGTGATCTGCTCCGCCGGTTCGCTCACCAGATCGTTCACCAGGGCCGGCAGCGAGAAGCTTTGCGCCGCGGTGGTGGCGGCGGGGAAAGTGAAGCTGCCCGAGAGCGCCGTGCTGCTGAAATCCCCCGCTTCCGCCGGATAGTTGCCGCTGCCCACCGCCTGCCAGTTGACGCTGCGCGCCGTGCCGAAGCCGCCGCCGCTGCCGCTGAGCGAGACGCTGTATTGCAGCGCGCCGCTGGCCTCTGTGGCGGTGGCGGGGCCGCTGAGCGAAATGTTGCGGGTGGCGGCGCCATTGGCGCCGATGGTGGCGACGACCAGCAAGGGGGAATCTTGCCGGGCAAGCAACTGATTCCAGCCCCTCGAACCTATCGATCTCCCACTGTCCGGCCGCCCGCTAACCAGGACCTGGTGAGTGAAGGTATTCAGATTGATTCCATCGCCAACTACCGGGTGGATGATCCAGATGCTCTCCGCCCCCTCGTCGGCGGAATCGGCAACCGCGTGCACGGTGAAGGAGCGGGTGGTCGGCGCAGAGTTCCGCGGCACCAGCACCCTCACCTCGGTGCTGGGAAAACTTCCCGGCGATGTGACGCTCGCCGCTGATCGGCTGCAGGTTCCGCTGCGCACATCGTGGACATGCGCGCCGGTCACGCGAATGTCGGCGGCGCTGACCAGGGTGCCGAGATTGTAATGACTCGTAACCTGCGGCCGCGAGGGAGTATGGACGATGCACAGCTTGACCAGGGCATCTATTGAGGGGCTGGGAAGGCTGGGGGCGGACCTGGTAATGGTCAAATCCACCCGGGCAGAGCCGCCCTCGCTGATCTGCGTCGAGGAAAAAGCCATGGAGAAGTCATGGTCATAGGAAACGCCGTCCGCATTCCCGAAGAGGGAGAAACTGGCGCTGTTCTGGCTGGGGTCAATGATGGCGCGGTCCCGGCCGCTGGCGGGCTGCGGATTGCTGATGGTCAGGGTGAAATTCTCCGTCCCGCCCTCGCCGCGGAATTGGCCGCCGCCATCAATGGCATTCACCCTCACGGTGATGATTTTGCGCCGTTCGCCGGGGGCGAAGGTGACCGTGCCGGAGTGTTCCAGGAAATCCATTCCAGCGTCCCCAGGGTCATTTGGCGGGGATGCCCAATCCACCGTGGTGGTCACCCCCGGCCGCGGGTTTTCCAGCGTGACCGGAATGTGGAAGGAGTGGTAGCCGGTCTCGGGAAGGGCGTTGGGATCGGGATCGAACACGCGCAGGGTGGGCCTCGGCACATCTTCGGAGATGGTGACCTGCACGGGCGCGACGGTTCCGCCAATGCTGATGCTGCCGCCCCGCCCCGCGACGCTGTTGAGGGTGACGCGCAGGGTCTCCGGCGGCTCGTTCCTGTTGCCGTCGTCCACCAGCCGCAGCGTCAACAGGAGGGGCCGCGGATCGGTGGCGCGGCGGGCCGCAGCCGCGTTTGCGGCGGTAATGGTGAAGCTGCCGTTGCCGGAATCCGCGTAATCCGCCGCATCCACCTGGCCGTCTATGGTGTAGGACAGGGTGGCATTGGCGGTGAGGCGCCCGCCCGAAAGCTCAATGGTGAAGCTCACGGCATCGCCTTCGAACACATCGGTGTCGGCCGGCCCGCTGAAGCCGCTGACGGTGGCGGGATCGCTGGCCCCGATGGTGGCGGTGGCGGTGGTGGGATACTGGCTGGAAGAAGCCTGCAGCACGGCGTTTGCGCCGCTGACACCGGTAATGCGCAGGGTGAAGAGCTCCCCGCCCTCGTTGAGATTATCGTCGTCAATGGGGACATTGAAGGTGCCGGTGAGGGCCGAAAGACTGTTGGCGGCGGAGATGGTGATGCTGGCGGGATCGGGCACCATGACATCGTCCGCCAGCGAGGCGCTGCCGCCGGTGGCGGCGAAGGTAAGGGTAATATCATCGGAAGAGCCGGTGGCGGTGCCCACGGCAGAGAGGCGCACCGCAAAGGGCATATTGCCCCCTTCGCTGCCGCTGGTGGTGGCCGCGGTGAAATGCGCGCGCAGCTGATCGTCATCGTCCAGCCGCGTGCGCTGCACGCTGTTGGCCCCGGCGAAATCTGCATGGGCGGCATCGCCCCCGGTGGGATCGTTCAGCGCCACCGAGAAGAAGCGCTCCGGGTCGCTCAGGGTGTCTTCGCTGCCGGTGACGGTGAAAGTTTTGCTGGCGTTTGCGCCATCTGCCGCGGCGAAACTGAGGCTGGCGGGGTTGGAGGTGAAGGGGCCGCCATCGCCGGTGACATCCCAGGTAAGGGTGAGGGTCTGCGTGGGCGCGGGGCCGGATATGGTGACCGTGTAGGTGGCGGCTTCGCCCTCCGTAACCATGGCCGACGCGGCGCTGAGGCTGAATTCCCTGGTGACGGAGGGCACCTCGCTGGGCGAAATATCCACATCTATCATGGAATCGCCATACTGCGGCGCGATGATTTCGGCGTTTTGCCCGCGCGGGTTGCTGATGGTTACGCGGAAGGTTTCGGGGGCGGGCTCGGCCAGCGCGTCATCGTAAATGGCAATGGTAAGGGTATGGGAGGGGCTGTCGCCGGCGCTGAGGGTAATATCGCCACTGGCGAAGGTGCTGCCGCCGGTGCCGAGGTCTTCGGCCTGGGCCGGGCGCACCCCCGCCCCGCTGACCGCATAGGCCACCGTGACATTGCCGCTGATGGGGCGATCTATGCTGATGGTGAATTCGGCGTTGCCGCCCTCGCTGACGGCGCTTGCGGGGCCGCTGATGCTCACCTGCGGATTATCGGAGGGCGAGCCATCTGCAATGGTGATGGTGAAGTTGGCGGGCGACAGCGCGGCGATTTCGCTGGAGCCGCGCGCGCCCTGCTGGAAGATGAGCGTCTCGTCCGGGTCTGCATCGGTATCCCGGAGAAAGGCGACCTGGAAGCTCACCGTGGCGGAAGCGCGCGGGAGACTAATGGTGTAATACCGGATGCCGCCGGAAGTCTGCTCGGCAATGGCGTTGCCATCGCTGTCGCGGATTTCATAATCGCTACCCGATGCGGTTTGGTTGAAGCGCAGCTGCAACGCCACATTGATGCTGGGCGCAAGCGGCGCGGGGTTTGCGGTGAGGGTGTAGGTCTGGGTTTCGCCTTCTGCCACGCTGGTTGCGCCGCTGATGGTGACGGTGGTGGTGCGGTTGACGGCGCTGTTTCCAGATATACTGGAGAGTTGGCAACCGCTGGCTTGAAAACTGAGATTGCGGAAATTCCTGTCTATGTAATCGTTCCTGTCGTCGGCCGTGTCGGCCGGGCAGGTGGCGACGGTGGGCGCGGTGGGGCTGCCGGTGCCGCCGGAAGGCGCGCTGAGGGTGAAGAGATAGTATTCGTTCGCCTCCCCATCGGCGTCCACGGCGTGGCGCACCTGGAAAGTCTGCGTGGTGGAATTCGCCGGGAAGGTAATGACGCCGGTCACGGGGGTGTCGAAATCGGCGTCGGAGGTGCCGTCGACAGGGAAGGTGACTTCGACGAGAGTCACATGAGTGATGGTGTATTGCACGCGGGTTTCGTTGCTCACCGCCGCCGACAAATTCACCGTGAGGCTCACCGTGCTGCCTTCGCCGGCACTGTTGCCGATAATCGCCTGATGCTGGCCGATCTGCCGCGCCCCCAGCGAGAACTCCTGCCCCCAAGCCCCCGGCGCCAGCCACAGCCCCGCCACCAGCCCCGCCACAACTGTCAATGCCTTCATATCCAACCCCCCCCCCCCCCGGGGGAAAAATGCCAAAGTGTTCATGCCTGCCCCTGCCCCACCCGGCTAGCGTAGCTGGCCTGGCTCCAAAACCTGCGCGCCCGCGGCGTCACATCCATGTTCTTACCCCCGAGGTTTGGGTCCGCCCTTTGCCCGCTTTGCTTGCGGGCCTGGCGCCTCCCCGCCGGTTTCTGCGCCTCGCTCACTGCGCCCCCTCGCCCGCCATTATACACAGGCCGCGCCGCCCCCGCGCCACACAAAAACGCAAAAAAATGCGGCGCGCCCCCTGGGGGAGGCGGCGGCTCTACTTCTTCCACTCTGCGATTTGGTTCAGCAGGGCAATGAAGAACGCAATTAGCGCGATGACGGGCTCGGGCATGGGCCCTCCTCGCACGGTTCGTAGCAAAATGCGGCGCTGTGCGGGGGGCGGCGGGGGTGGGGTGGGCGATACTGGGGGGCGCACGGCAGGGCGCGGGGCGCGGGGGGTGAGGTGGAGCCGATTACGCAGGGTTTGCTGGGGGCCGCCGTGGGGCGGGTTTGCGCGGGGCGGCTGGGGCGGCGGGCGCTGCTGTGGGGCGCCCTGGTGGGAGTGCCGCCCGATCTGGATATTCTGCTTGCGCCGCTGCGGGGGGGCTATGGCGAAATGCTGTATCACCGGGGCAGCAGCCACGCGCTGTGGTTCGGCTGGGCGGTGGGGCCGCCACTGGGCTGGGCGCTGTGGCGCTGGCGCACCCCCCATGCGCCGGAATTGCTGCGCAGCTGGCAGCGGCTCTGCGTGCTGGCGCTGGTGACTCATCCGCTGCTGGATGTGTTTACGCCCTACGGCACGCAGCTTTTTGCGCCGTTTTGGCGGCACCGCTTTGCGCTGCACAGTATTGGGATTGTGGATCCCATCTACACGCTGCTGCTGGCGCTGCCCATGCTGCTGCCGCTGGCGCTGAGAGCGCGGCGGGCCGGGGGGCGGGCCGCCGGACTGGGGCTGGGTGCGCGGCGGGCGCGGCTGGGTGCGCGGGCGGCGGCGGCGGGGCTGGTGCTGAGCACGGCCTATCTGCTGGGCGGCGTGGGGCTGAATGCGTATGCGCGGGCAGATGTGCGCGCGGCGCTGGGCGGGGGCGAGGCGCTGAGTGCGGCGGGCGAGGCGGGCGCAGGGGGCGCAGGGGGCGCGGGGGGCGCGGCGCTGGGTGCGGGGGGCGGGGTGCGGGTGTATCCCTCGCTGCTGCAGCCGCTGTTGCGGCGCGCGGTGGCCCGGCAAGAGGGGCGCGTGTATGTGGGCTGGCATACGCCGCTGCGGCCGGGGTGTCCCGCGGGGCGCTGGTTCCGGGAGCCGCCCGAAAGCCCGGCGCTGCAAAAGCTGCGCGCTTCGTGGCAGGGCGCGCTGTTTCACTGGTTTGCGCTGGGCGAGGTAAGCCACACCCGCACGGCGCTGCCGGGGGGCGGCGTGCGCGTTGCGCTGGAAGATTTGCGCTACGGCGGATTGCGCGGCCCGCCGCAACACGGAATTTGGGGAGTGCGCGCCGACTTCGATGCCGAAGGGCGGCGCAGCGGGCCTGTTGAGCGCTTTGAGCGCCGCGATTTTTCGCAGCTTGGAAGCCTGGGCGGGCTGCTTCGCGCCGCGCTGGGCGATATGCGCGAGGTGGCGGGAGAAATGCCGCCAAGCTGCGCGGCAGGCTCGGCGGGCGGGTAGCCCGGCGGGCGGCGGGCGTAGCGGGCGCGGCGGCGGGCGGGTCAGGCGATTACGCCTTCGGCGCGCAGGGCGCGTTGGGCTTCGGCGTCGTAGCCCAGCTCGGCTAGCAACTCGCCGGTGTGCTCGCCGTGCAGGGGGGGCATTCGGCCGGGCTTTTGCGGCGTTTTGGAAAAGCGCGCGGCGGGGCGCGCCTGGCGAAAGCGGCCGGCCTGGGGGTGCTCCCACTCAAAGACGGCTTCGTTGTGGCGAAGCTGCGGGTCTTCCAGCATTTCTTCAATGGAAAGCGCCGCGCCGGCCGGCACCTGCTCGGCCACCATGCGCTCCAGCAGTTCCCGGGTGGGCCATTTGCGAATCTCCTGCATGAGCAATTCGCCCAGGGCGGCGTTGTTGCGGCTGCGGGCATCCATGGTGGCAAAGCGCGGGTCTTCGCAAAGCTCGGGGCGGTTCAGGGCGCGGAACAAGCCGTGGTTTTCGGCGTCGGAGCCGGCGAAATAAATGAGATGGCCGTCGGCGGTTTCCCAGAGGCGATACAACTGGTAAAGGGTGGGGCCGGTAATTTCGCACTCGTCCATCATGGTGTGCGCCATCATGCCGTCGGGCCAAAAGAAGGCCAGCGAGGCGTCCAGCATGGGCACCTCTATGCGCTGGCCGCCCGCGCCCCGCTCTCGCGCAAAAAGCGCGGCGGTAATGGCCTGCGCGGCCGTCCAGGCCGAAGATTTGTCGCTGACCACGGTGCGCACCAGGTCGGGAATGGGCACATCGGGATTCTTCTGCACCGCCACATGGCCGGTGATTCCCTGGATGATGGGATCGTAAACGCGGCGCTTGCTGTAAGGGCCGCTCTGGCCGTAACCGCTGATGGCGCAGTAAATAATCCGGGGGCTGACGGCCCGCACCTGCTCTTCGCCCAGGCCCAGCCGCTCTGCCGCCCCCGGCCGCCAGTTCTGCACGAAGACATCCGCGCCTTCCAGCAGCCGCAACAACACCTCCCGCCCCCTGGGCCGGGAGAGATCCAGCGCCAGCGAGCGCTTGCCCCGGTTGGCGTTGACAAAGAGCGCGTTCAAGCCGCCCCGGCGATAGCCCCCCGCGCGCACCAGATCGCCGATTTGCAGCGGCTCCACCTTGGTGACCTCTGCGCCCTGGTCGGCGAGCATCATGGTGCAAATGGGGCCTGAGAGAATGGCGGAAACATCCACCACGCGAATCCCGGCCAGCGGTCCCGGCATTGGGCGCTCCTTTCCCCCGCCGCCCATGCTACCATGCCGCAAGCTTCCACAACGGAGGAGCGCCATGTATCCCGCCACCACCGCCGAGAAGTTCCCCAACAAGGCCGCCTGCGTCATGGGGCAGAGCGGCGAGGTGATGACCCACGGCCAGCTGAACGACCGCTCCAACCAGGGCGCGCAGCTGCTGCACCGGCTGGGCCTGCGGCCCGGCGATCACATTGCGCTGTGCATGGAGAACAACCTGCACTTTCACGCAATCTGCTGGGCGGCGCAGCGCTCGGGGCTCTACTACACGGCCATCAGCACGCGGCTCTCCGCCCCCGAAGTGGAATACATCGTGAATGACTGCGACGCTCGGGTGTTCATTACCTCGCAGCACATGGCAGCGCTGGCCGAGGGGCTGGTGGGGCGCTGCCCCGGCCTGGTGGCGCGCTTTTCGGTGAATGGCGCGGCCCCCGGCTGCGAAAGCTGGGAACAGGCCAGCGCCGCCGAACCCGCCGCGCCGCTGGCCGAAGAATGGGAGGGCGCGCCCATGCTCTACTCTTCGGGCACCACCGGCCGCCCCAAGGGCGTGCTGCATCCGCTGCCGCAAAAGCCCGCGGGCAGCCCGCCCATGCTCACCCTGGGCGCGCAGGGACTCTACGGCGTGAACGAAGACGCGGTGTATTTGTCGCCCGCGCCGCTTTACCACGCCGCGCCGCTGAACTTCACCATGAGCTTTTTGCGCTTCGGCGCGACGCTGGTGATTATGGAGCACTTCGATGCGCTGGAATCGCTGCGCCTGATTGAACAGCACCGCATTACCCACAGCCAATGGGTGCCCACCATGTTCGTGCGCATGCTGAAGCTGCCGGAGGCAGACCGCGCGCGCCACGATACCTCCAGCCTGCGCTACGCCATTCACGCCGCCGCGCCCTGCCCTATTTCGGTGAAGGAGCAGATGATCGAGTGGTGGGGGCCAATTTTGCACGAGTATTACGCGGGCACCGAGGGCAACGGCTTCGTCCTGATCAACTCGGAGGATTGGCTGCAGCACAAAGGCTCGGTGGGCCGCCCGCTGACCGGCAAGCTGCACATTCTGGACGACGAAATGCGGGAACTGCCGCCGGGCCAGGTGGGGGGCATTTACTTCGAAAGCGCCACCGAATACTCGTATCACAAGGATGCGCAAAAGACCGCGGAATCGAGAAGCCCCCAGGGCTGGACCACGCTGGGCGATATTGGCTACCTGGACGAGGAAGGCTGGCTCTACCTGACCGACCGCAAGGCGTTCATGATCATCTCCGGCGGCGTGAACATTTACCCGCAGGAGACCGAGAACTGCCTGATCGGCCACCCGCAGGTGGTGGATGTGGCGGTAATTGGCGTGCCCAACGAGGAATTCGGCGAAGAGGTGCGGGCGGTGGTGCAGCCGCTGGATATGTCTGCCGCCGGGCCGGAACTGGCGCAGGAACTGATTGAGTATTGCAAGGCGCGCATTTCGCATCTCAAATGCCCGCGCGCCGTGGACTTCGACGCGGAACTGCCGCGCCACCCCAACGGCAAGCTCTACAAGCGCCTGCTGAAAGACCGCTACTGGGGCAAGCACGACAGCCGCATTGTCTGAGCCGGCTGCCGGGCCAAAAGCCGCCTCAGCCGATTTCGCGCAGCCATTCGGAAATGGCGCGCCCGATTTCTTCGGGGGAATCTTCCTGGATGAAGTGCGTGCCCGGCACCGTTACCTCGGTGGTGTTGGGCCAGCTTCGGCAAAGTTCGCGCAGCTCGCCGCGCAAAATTGCGCCGGGCTTGGCGTTGACAAACAGCTTGGGCAGCGGGCTCTGCGAAAGCCATGCGCTGTAATCGCTGACAATGCGCACCACCTCTGCGGGCTCGCCCTCAATGGGAATTTGCCGGGGCCAGGTGAGCGTGGGGCGGCGGCTTTCGCCGGCTTCGGCAAAGGGGCGGCGATACACCGCCATTTCGGCCTCGCCCAAACCGCGCAGCACCGATTGGGGCAGCACCTGCTCTACAAAGATGTTCTGCTCCAGCACCAGCTTTTCTCCGGCCGGAGAGCGGAACGCCTGAAACAACTGGCGCATGGGCTTGGGCCACTGCGCCCAGGTAACCGGCGCCACCAGCGCCTCCATGTAGGCGATGCCCTTCACCCGCTCCCGGTGGCGATTGGCCCAGTCGAAGCCCAGCGCCGAACCCCAATCGTGCACCACCAGCGTGACTTCGGAGCCGAGCTGCAATTCGTCCAGCAGCAGGTCGAGGTATTCCCGGTGCTGGGCGAAGGTGTAGCTTTCGGGGCCGCTCTGGGGGAGCTTTTGGGAATCGCCCATGCCCAGCAGATCGGGCGCGATGCAGCGCCCCTGCCCCGCCAGGTGCGGAATGATGTTGCGCCACAGGTAAGACGAGGTGGGATTGCCGTGCAAAAACACAATCGGCGCGCCCGCGCCCTCGTCCACACAGGCCATGGCAAGGCCCTTGACGGAAATGCTGCGCTTGGCATAGCGCTCTTCGGCAGAGATCATTTCGCCCTCCTTTGGCTTCGGCGTGGGGCGGCAGGGTAGCCTACCTTGACCGCATGGCGCGCGAACCCCGCTTCGATTTCTCGGGCTGCCGCGCGCTGGTTACGGGCGGGGCCAACGGCATTGGGCTGGGCATTGCCTCGGCGCTGGCCGCGGCCGGCGCGCAGGTGACCATTACCGGGCGCAAGGCGGCGGCGGCAGCGTATTCCCACAATCTGGGCGCGTTCCGGTATCTGCAGCTCGAGCTGGCGGTTCCGGGGCAGGCCGAGTCCGTAGCCGCGGCTATGCCCGAACTGGATGTGCTGGTGAACAACGCCGGCGCGAGCTTTCCCGCCGAACCCAGCGAATGGCAGCTGGAAATTTTCGAGCGCAGCATCGCCATCAACCTGACGGGGACTTTTCGCATGTGCCTGGCCTGCCGCGGGCCGCTGCTGGCCAGCGACTGGCCGGGGGGCGCGGCCATTGTGAATTTGGCCTCGATGTCTTCTTACATGGCCGTGCCGCCGGTGCCGGGCTATGGCGCGGCCAAGGCGGCCACGGTGCAAATGACGAAGAACTTGGGGGCGGCCTGGGCGGCCGACGGCATTCGCATCAACGCCGTGGCGCCGGGGCTCATCGAGACCAATATGACCCGCGCCATGAAGGAAGCGCCGGAGCTTTCGGCGCTCTACCTGCAACGCGTGCCCATGGGGCGCTGGGGAAGCCCCGCCGATGTGGCCCCCACCGCCCTGTTTCTGGCCAGCCCGGCGGCGCGCTTTGTTACCGGGCAGACCTGGAATGTGGACGGCGGCTATTCGGTCACCTGATTACAGAGCGTCTGCGCCGAAGCGGTAGCGGATGGTGACGCCCCACATGCGCGGCTGATTGACGAAGGTGTGGAAAGAGCCGCTCTGGAACACCGAATCGAAGATGAGGGTGTTCACGAACTTGTTGCGCAGGTTGTTGCCCCACAACACCGCTTCCCACAAGCCATCCGGAGAGCGCAACCCCGCCTGCGCGTTCAGCAGGGCGTAGGAGTTCTCCACCTTGATGGGGTGCAGGTTGGAGCCGGTGTTGTGGCGGCCCCGGTAGCTGAGGTTGCCGCTGAAGAAGCCCAGCCAGCCGGTGCGCGTTACCGGCGCCTCGTAGTAAATAGAGGCGCTGCCCTGCCAGGCCGGGGCGTGGGTAATGCGCTTGCCCTGGGCGCTGACGCGCTGGTCCACATTGCCGCCGGTGGGCGCGTCGAGCAGGTTCGTGAGCGGCCGTCCCTGGCCGTCCCGGGCATCGTCGCCGTAGGTGGTGTCGGCGTAGGTGACGCCGAAGGTGGCGAACAGGCCCTCCATGATGTTCCAGAATGCCTCCACCTCCACGCCCCAGGAATCCACCTCGCTCACATTGGAGATGACGAAGCCGAGGCCGTTGAAGGTGTTGAGCTGGAAGTCTTCATACTGGGTCCAGAAGAGCGCCGAGTTGATGGTGAGCGCGCCGCCCAGGTAGGTGCCCTTGAGCCCGGCCTCCAGCGAATCGGCGAATTCGGGATCGAAGCGGGTGTTGTCCACCTGGAAGGCCTCTTCGCCGTTCGACTTGCCTTCGCAGGGGTTGGTCGCCGGGTTGCCGTCGTTGTCCACCACCTCGAAGCGGCTGCCGCCCGAAGAGGGGGTGAGGACGGGCGGCGTTTGCCCCGCCGCAGCCAGCGCGAGCAGAAACGCCGGATCCTGCGTCCTGGCGCGGGTGAGCGCATTGAAGGGCGCGCCGTAGGCCCAGCAAATTACCGAGTCGTAGGATTCCTGGTCGAGGTTGTAGCCGCCCGCCTTGTAGCCGCGCGAGTAGCTCAGGTAGCTGTTCAGGTCGTCGGTAATGGAATAGGAAGCGCTGAGCGTCCCCGTCCACTCGGTCTCCGATTCGGAGTTCGCCCAGCTCGCATTGTCGCAGAGCGAGCTGACCACAATGCGCACGGAGAGAAAAGCCCCAGGGATGTTGTTGCACCAGGCCTCGTTCACCACCTGGCCGGGGCGGCCGCCGTTGATGCTGCCGAAGGCGTCCTTGGTCTCGCTGGAGTAGCGCAGGCCGACGGTCACATCGAGCTGATCGCTGGCGTGATAGACATTGTTGGTGAAGAGGGCGAAGCCCGTCGTCTCCTGCCCCCAAACCGCCCCGTAGCCCCCGCCGTCCGGCAACAGGCTGGAGAGCGCGCCGAAAAGCTGGGCACTCGTGAACTGCGGCGGACCGGCAACCAGCACGGTGTTGTCATCGGGCGAATACCCGAAGGCGTAGGCGAAGAAGCGGCCGGCATCGGCGTCGAAGCGAATCTCTTCACTGGTCGAGATGTCTTCGTAGTAGCCATAGACGCCCACCAGCCAGTCCATGGGGCCGGTGGTGCCGGTTACCCGCAATTCCTGGCTCAGCGTCTCGAAGTTGTCGTTGCCGTTCTGGGGCCGCAGAATCCTCGCGTTGGTGAAGTCAATATCCTGGGAGCGGAAGGCGTCGAATTCGCGGTAGGCGGTAATGGAGGTGACGGTTGCGCCCCGCACCTCCCAATTGGCCTCCACCTGCAATCCGTAGTCCTCCACATCTTCCACGGGTTCGTAGTTCAGCGACACCTTCCGCGACTGCGCCTCGAAGTGCGAGACCTGGGGATTCATCAGGTTAATGACGCCGGGGGCATAGGGCGCGAGAACGGGGTTGCTTCCGGAGTAGGGAGGCGCTGCGCCGCTGTAGGGGGTGGGCAGGCTGGTGGTGCGGGAATGCGCGGCAATGGAGCCCACCTGGCCCGGCGTGTAGCCGCCGAGCAGGCGGACAATGCCCGCCGAAGGGCCGAGGGCGTGGAAGGCCGCGGGGCAGCAGCTCTCGTCCTTCTTGTTGAAATCGCCGATGATGCGGAATTCTGCATTCTCGCTGGGCTTCCACAGCAGCTGGCCGCGCATGGAGTAGCGGTCGCGGTTGTCGTAGGCGTCGCCGCTTTCCACATTCTCGTAATAGCCTTCGCGGTTGAACCACGCGCCGGAGAAGCGGAAGGCGAGATCGTCGCTAATGGGGCCGGTGACGCCGCCGTGCACCTTGAAGTGGTCGTAGTTGCCGAACTCGGCGGCGAAGCTGCCGCCCTGCTCGAACTCGGGCTGCTTGGTAATGAGCTGCACCGCGCCCGCCGAGGTGTTCTTGCCGAACAAGGTGCCCTGCGGGCCGCGCAGAATTTCGATGCGCTCCAGGTCCACGAAGTCGGAGTAGACCTGCCCCGAACGGCTGCGATAGACGCCATCCACAAAAGAACCCACCGCGGATTCGAGGCCCGGGTTGTTGCCGGTGGTGCCCATGCCGCGAATGCGCAGGGTGCCGCCGTTGCTGGAGCTGTTGGAGCTGTAGACCGAAATGGACGGGGAGATCTGCTGCAGGTCTTCCAGCTCGGAAATGCCCCGCGCCTGCAGGTCTTCGGCGGCAAAGGCGCTGACCGCAATGGGCACATCCTGAATGGATTGCTCGCGCTTGGTGGCGGTGACGATGATCTCTTCGATACCGGCCGGCGAATCCTCTTCCGCCTGCGCCCAGGCAGCGCCCGGCAACGCGGCGCAGAGCGCCAGGGTGAGAAGCGGTGCGAGCCAGTGGCGGAGCCGCTCCGGGCACCGTGCAGCCTTCTTCGACATCTTTGGAACTCCTCTCGCTTCGAGAGATGGGAAGTTTCGCCAAGCGGCCAATCCACCGGCGCGGCCCATTATCGGCGAGTGGTTGCCCGCCCGCAACCCCAAAAATGCCATTTCTCCCCCGGGGGGATTTTGCAGTGGCGCCGCGGGGCCGCCTCGCCGAAACTCGGCCCCCGCCCCAACCTGGGGAGGGAGGCCCAATGGACGCTACAGCTTACCACCGCATTCGCTACGAAACCCCCGCCCCCGGCGTGGCCCGGGTGGTCATGGCGCGGGAGGCCCAGCGCAACGCCCAGGACAAGCGCATGACCTACGAGCTGGATTCGGCCTTCGACCGCGCCTGCCGGGACGATGACATCAACTGCATTGTGCTGGCGGGGGACGGGCCGCACTTTTCCGCCGGCCACGATTTGCGCGACCGCGAGGGCTGGGAGGCGTTTCCGCCCCGAACGCCCTGGGGCGGCGCCACCGGACGCCCCGGCGCAGAGGGCCATATGGCCGGCGAGCAGGAGATTTACCTGGGGATGTGCTGGCGCTGGCGCAACCTGCCCAAGCCCCTGGTGGCCGCGGTGCAGGGCAAGGTGATTGCCGGGGGGCTCATGCTGATGTGGGTGGCCGATCTCATTATTGCCGCCGAGGACGCCAGCTTTTGCGATCCGGTGGTGGCCTTCGGGGTGAACGGGGTGGAGTATTTCGGCCACCCATGGGAGCTGGGGGTGCGGAAGGCCAAAGAGCTGCTCTTCACCGGCGACTGGCTCGGCGCGGAAGAGGCCCGCGCCCTGGGCATGGTGAATCGCGTGGTGCCCGGCGCGGAGCTGCAGGAGGCCGCGCTGGCGCTGGCCCGCAAAATTGCCGCCAAGCCGCCCATGGGGCTGAAGCTCGCCAAAATGTCGGTGAACCAGGCCCAGGACGCGATGGGCTTTTGGAATGCGCTGCAGGCGGCAATGTCGCTGCAGCAGCTTGGCCATGCCAACAACCAGGAGCTGCACGGCATGCGCGTGGATCCGGCCGGGCTGGGCCCCGGCTTTGCGAAAAAGCGCGCGGGCCAGGCGGAGGCGCGCGGGCGCGGAGACTAGGCTGGCGTCCCCAGCGGGAATCGAACCCGCGTTGCCGCCTTGAAAGGGCGGAGTCCTAACCTCTAGACGATGGGGACGGGCGCGCCAGCATACCGGGGCGGGGCGGCGGCGCTACCCAGGCCCCCCCGGTGGGGCGGCGGAGCGCAGGCGGCGGACTTCGGGAACGGCGAGCACCGCCGCCGTGGGGAGCAAAATCAGCAGCGCCGCCAGCCACAGCGCGGCGGGCGGCCCGGCCTGATCCACCAGCTGCCCGGCCACGATGGCGCCCACAGGCATGAGCGCGATGGAGCCGAGAACATCGTAAGAGACCACCCGCGAAATGGCCTCCGGGGCAATGTGGGTGTGAATGGCGGTGTTCCAGACCACGCCGAAGCACTCGCCCCCCACGCCGGCGGCAAAGGCGCTGGCGGCAATCCACGGCGGGGGCAGCGGCACAATGAGCGAGAGCGGCAGCAGCGCGCTGACGAAAATGCCGAGGGTGCCCACCAGCAGCGGGCGGCGGAAGCGCAGCCGCATGGCGATCAGCCCGCCCAGCAGCCAGCCCGCGCCGAGGCAGCCGCTGATGAGCCCCCAAATGTGCGCCCCGCCCAGACTGTGCTTCGCCACATAGGGGCCGACCACGCCGAAGGTGCCCTCCCAGGCCATCACCACCAGCGAAAATTGCGCCACGATGGTCCACAGCCAGCGGTGCGAGGTGAACTCGCGCCAGCCGCTCTGCAAATCGCGCCACAGGCTGCTCGACGCGGTTTTGGGCTGGGGAGAGGTGCGCAGCCCCAGCACCAGCAGGCCGCTTGCGGCAAAGGTGGCGCCATCCAGGGCAATGGCCCAGCCCGCCCCCAGCACGGCGGCCAGCCCGCCGCCCGCCGCCATGCCAAGCCCCATGGCCAGGCTGTGAGCAGCGGAAAGCAGCGCGTTGGCCGCCTGCAGCTTTTGCGGCGGCGCCACCAGCGGCACCAGCCCAATGAGCGAGGGCCAAATGAGCGCGTAGGCAATGCCGGTCAGGGCGTAAAGGGCCGTGAGCAGCGGCACCGTGGCGAGGCCCAGCAGCAGCAGCGCGGCGCTGGCCAATTGGGCGCAGGCGGCCAGCCCCTCGGCGCGCACCATGAGCCGCTGCCTGGAGCCCCGGTCGGCCAGCGCGCCGGCGAAGAGCTGCACCGCCAGCTGCGAAACCGCCGCCGCCCCCAGCACCCAGCCGATGTCGCCCGCCCGGCCCGTCAAATCCAGCACCGCAAAGGGCAGCGCCACCGGCGTCATGGCCGTGCCGAAGGCGGAAATAAAGCGCGCCGCAAAGAGCCGCCGGAAGTTGGGCTCTGCCAGCAGGGCGAAGCCCGCCCGCCAGTTTTCACGCCCCCCTGCCCCGCCCGCGCTCACGGCGGAAGCACCTCGGCGGCGCGCCACAAATACCAGGTGGCGATGCTGCGGTAGGGCCGCCAGGGCTCGGCCAGCGCCTCCAGCTCTTTGGGCGCGGGAAGTTCGGCCAGCCCGTAGAGGCGGCGCGCGCCCTTGCGGACGCCGTAATCGCCCACGGGCAGCACATCGGGCCGCCCCAGCGAGAACATCAGCAGCATATGCGCCGTCCATTCGCCCACGCCGCGCAATTGAGTGAGCGCGGCCACCACGGCGCAGTCATCCAGATGGGGAAAGCGCCGGGCGCGCAGGGTGCCATCGGCAAAGGCGCGGGCCGCGCCGCGCACCGCCAGCGACTTGGCCCGGGAGAGTCCCGCGGCGCGCAGGGTGGGGAGCGGCGCGCGGGCCAGCGCGGCGGGGGGCGGCAGGCTTCCGCCGAAGCGGGCGTGCAGGCGGCCTTCGATGGCCCGCGCCGCCGCCCCGGCCAATTGCTGATAGAGGATGGAGCGCACCAGGTAGCGGTAGGGATCGCCCCGGCGGCGCAGGCCGCATGGCCCCACCGCGCGCATGAGCGCGCCCAGCCGGGCATCCCGGCGCGGCAGCGCGCGGCGCGCGCGGGCCAGCAGTGCAGCATCAATGCGGGGGCGGGCCGCCACGGGCGCAGCCTAGCCGCTTGCGCCGGAGCAATTGTGGACGCACAATCGCCCCGTGGACCAGGCGCTGAGCCGCACCTCCTATATGCGCCGCCGCTACAAGCGGCTGCAGCACCTGCTGCATTTGCGGGAGCGGGCCTGCGTGCGCGGCTATTTGCAAATGATGCAGCCCGCCCCCGCCCGCGTTCTGGACATTCCATGCGGCGTGGGGCGCTTCACCCCGCTGCTGCGCGCCGCGGCCCAGGAAGAGCTGCAGTGCTGCGATGTGGATGAGGAATCGCTGCGCGCGCTGCGCGAGGCCGAGCCCGGCGAGGGCACGCCGCTGCGCATTCGCCGCATGAATATTTTTGAACCCCTGCCCTTTGGCGATGCCTCGCAGGATCTGGTGTTCAATTTCCGCTTCTTTCACCATGTGGATGACCCCGACCAGCGCGGCCACATTGTGCGCGAGCTTTCGCGGGTGGCGCGGCGCTGGCTGGTGGTCTCTTACTACGAAACCAACGCCCTGCACGCCCTGCACAAGCGCGTGTTGCGGCTGCGCAATCAGCGCCGCTCGCTGCCGATGATTCCGCGCGGCGAGTTTCGCACCGCCTTTGAAGCCTGCGGCTGCCACATTGTGCAGGATCGGCCCATGCTGCCGCTGCTGCACGCCCACCGCGTGGTGCTCATGGAAAAGCGCGGCTGAGCGCCCCGGCGCAGCGCAGCCGCGGCGGCCAGAGCGGCCCGCCCTTTGCGGCAAAGCCGAACACCCGCCCGTAGAACCACAGCTCGGCGGCCAGCGCCCGGCGAATGTTGCGCGCCTGCCGAAAGCCGTGGCCCTCGGAGGCGAAGGTGACGCGGGCGTGGGGCACGCCGCGCTGCGCCAGCGCCCGCGCCATGCTCTCGGCCTGGGCGGGGGGCACAATTTTGTCCCGCCCTCCCTGGAACAAAATGACGGGGCGGGTGATTTGCCCGGCGTGGTGCAGCGGCGAGCGCGCGCGGTAGAGATGTTGCTGCGCGGGCCAGGGGCCGATGAGGCCCTCCATGTAGCGCGATTCGAATTTGTGGGTGCTGCGCGCCAGCGCTTCCAGATCGCCAATGCCGTAGTAGCTGGCCCCGGCGCGAAACACATCTCGAAACGCCAGAGCGCAGAGCGCCGTGTAGCCGCCGGCGCTGCCGCCGCGCACCGCCAATTGCGCCGCATTCGCCAACCCTTCTTGCACCGCAAACTGCGCGGCGGCGCAGGCGTCCGCCACATCCAGCTCGCCCCAGCGCCCGCGCAGCAATTCGCGGTAGGCGCGGCCGTATCCGGCGCTGCCGGCGTAGTTGACATCGAGCAGCGCAAAGCCGCGGCTGGTCCAGAACTGCACGGACCAATCCAGCGCCGGAAGCGCCGCGCCGGTGGGCCCGCCGTGACACTTGACGAGCAGCGGCGGGCGCTGCGCCGGCTCTGACTCGAAATTAGGATTGCGCGGGCGATACAAAAAGCCGTGGGCGCTGTGCCCCTGCGAGGGAAACTCCACGGCCTCGGGCCGGGAGATCAGCGCAGCATCGAATTGCGGCGGCGCTTGCCGGGGCACCTCCCGGCAGCGCCCGCCGCCATCCAGCACGCAAAGGGTCGGCAACTGCGCCGGGCCTGCGCCGATAAAAACTGCATGGCCCTCCGCCACGCGCAGCCAATTGATCTGGGTGTAGGGCAGGCCGAGAGCTTCCAGCGCGCCCGTTTGCGTGCGCAGCCGCATGAGCCGCGCGTTGCAGCCCTCGCTCACCGCACAGAGAATCTCGCCATCGGCGGCAAAGCCGTAGGTGGAAAGGCCCAGCGCCCACTGCGGCGCGCCGAACTCTGCCGCGCGCGGACACAGCGGCACTGCATTTGCGCCCCGCTGCTGCCACAAATTCCACCAGCCGCTGCGATCCGAAACAAAAGTGAGCGCGCCCCCTGGCGCAAAGCTCGGCTGAAACACCGACTCTGCAGGCCCGCCCGCCACGCGCTGCGGCGGCGACTGCGGCCCCGCATCGCCCCAGCTGCAGCACAGCAGCGTGCTGCCCTCCCAGGGCATTTGCGGATGGCGCCAGGCCAAAAACGCCGCGCGGCGGCCGTCCGGCGCAAAGACCGGCGACGAGGCGAAATCGCAATCTGCAAACACCACCAGGCGCCGCCCGCGCTGCAGGTCAAAAGCCACCAGGCAATTGCGCGGCTCGGCCGCGCCGTTGCCGCCGCCGTTGCCGCCGCCGTTGCCAGTGGCGGGGCGCTCTTCTACGGCCAGCAGCCAGCGGCCATTGGGAGAGGCGGCGAAATCCGCATAGCGCGCATGGGCCAGCGCGCCCGGCACCGGCGCTTCGCCCAAGCGCTGAATGCCCGGCTTCGCCTCGTCCACATAGACCAGCGAATCGCCCGCAAAGCCGTAATCGCCGCCGCCATACTCGTGCACCCCCGCCCGCACATGAGCGGGGCGCGGCGTCAACTCCTGGCAGCCCGCGCCCGGCTGCCAGCGCATCAGCGTCTGCCGCCCGGACTGCGCGGGCAGCCCTTCCAGCCAGTAGAGCGCGCCGCGCCACCAGCGCGGCTGCGAAATTCGCCCCTGCCCCGCAGCCACCCGCGCCGCCGAAAGCGGCGACTTCCACGACCCATGCGCCGCAATGCGCCTCACGCCCGCGCCCTCCTTCCCGCGGCATTCTACCCGCACTCCAAACGCGCAGCGCAGCGCCGCCGCAACTCTGCGCGCCGCATTTCCGCGCCGCCGCGCGCCGCCTGTTTTGCGCGCCCGCGTCTTTGCGCCGCGTCTCCGCGCCGCAACTCCGGTAATCTCCGCCCCGCCCGCGCGGCGCGGGGGGAGGGGTGATTGGAACTCGGCGTCGTGCTGCTTTTGATCGGCGGTGGATTCGCCGCGGGCGTTGTGAACACGCTGGCGGGCGGCGGCTCGCTGCTCACCGTGCCGCTGCTGCACCTGGCCGGACTGCCCGGCGGCCTTGCCAACGGCACCAACCGCGTCGGCGTCATGGTGCAAAACCTGGTAGCCACCTGGGGCTTCGGGCGCGAAGGCGTGCCGAGCCTGCGCCCCGCCCTGCCCCTGCTGCTGCCCCTGGCTTCCGGCGCGCTGCTCGGCGCAGCCGTCATTTCGCGCATTCCCGACCACGCCTTCGAGCAGTTGTTCGGCGCTGCCATGCTGCTGCTGCTCATCCCCACCCTGCGCCCCCCGCCCGCCGCAAAAGGCGCGCGCCGCAAAATGCCCGGCTGGCTCCGCAGCCTGTGCCTGTTCACCATGGGCATTTACGGCGGCGCGCTGCAGGCCGGCACCGGCTTGCTGATTGTGCACTTCTTGCATTGGAGCGGCGCGAGCCTGCTGCAATCCAACGCCATCAAAGTGGCGCTCAACTTCTGCTTCACCCTGCTCGTGCTGCCCATCTTTTTGTTCGCCGGACAAATTTCCTGGCCCGAAGCCGCCGTGCTGACCATCGGCTTCGCCCTCGGCGGCGCCATCGGCCCCCGCCTGGCCATCCGCGCCAGCGAGCGCACCCTCCGCACCCTCCTCGCCCTCGCCACCCTGGCCCTGGCCGGCCGAATGCTCGGCCTCTACTGAAAGGGCCTACACTCGCGCCATGTCCATTCGCCTGGACCGTCCGCAGCCGGGGGTGGCGCTGGTTACGCTGGACCGGCCCGAGAAGGCGAACAGCCTGAATCCGCAAATGCTCTGCGATTTGGCGCACGCATGGCGCGAGATTGCAGACGACGATGCGCTGCGCTGCGCGGTGTTGACGGGGGCGGGCGCGCGGGTGTTTTGCGGTGGCATGGATATGGCGAGCACTATTCCGGTTTCGCAGCGCCTTGCGCGGGGCGAGCGCATTGATGCCCGCGACTTCGAGGGGCTGCGCAGTGTGGAAACGGCGCTGTTGGCGGGCTTCGATTTGCGGACGCCACTGATCTGCGCCATCAACGGACACGCCCGCGCGGGTGGGCTGGATCTGATGCTGGCTTCGGAGATTCGCTTTGCCGCGCCGGGCGCCACCTTTGCGCTGGAAGAAGTGGCGCTGGGCCTCTACCCCACCGGCAATGCCAGCGTGTTGCTGTTGCAGCAAATCGGCTGGGTGCACGCCTTCGAGCTGCTGCTGACCGCGCAGCCCATAGACGCCGAACGCGCCCGCGACATTGGCTTGGTGAATCGTTTGGTAGAACCCGGCGCGCTGCTGGATACCGCCCTGGCAACTGCACAGCGCATTGCAGACAACGCGCCCCTGGCCGTGCGCGAAACCCGCCGCGGCCTGCGCGAAATTATCGGTATGCGCCTGGCCGATGCCTACCAACGCCAGGAAGAAATCGGCCGCCCGCTGCGCCGCAGCGAAGACGCCCGCGAGGCCCAACGCGCCTTCCTGGAAAAGCGCACCCCCCGCTGGCAAGGCCGCTAAGCCCAGGCGCGCGGTGTTGACAGGCGCTGCGGCGGGTGTGGTAAAATCCCCGGTGAGCGCTTGAGTCATTCGCGTGCCGTTGGCTGCCGGGAAACCGGGGCTGCGCGGGGAGGTGGCGGCCCCCCAAGCGCTTCACAAGTGGGGATGGTTGTGGGGCTGTGTTTTGTGTGGGGGGGAGGGGTGGCGAAGCGGCGGGCGCACAGTGGGCCTTCCAGGGGGATCAGCACTGCGCCGTCGCGGCCGGTCCACAGCCAGGGGATGCGGCGCGCGGAAAGGCCGCTGGTTACCTCGGGGTGGGGCATACCGAAGCGCCCGCGCAGGGGGGCGGAGACGATGGCGAGGCGCGGCGCTACGGCGTCGAGAAATTTGGCGTGGCTGGATGTGCGGCTGCCGTGGTGCGCCAGCTTCAGCACTTCGCCGCGCACGCCGCGCACACCGCGCACGCCGGGCGCACCGGGCGCAACTGGCGCGCCGGGGTTATCGCGCGCGCCGGGCGCGGTGTGATGTGCGAGCAGGGTGCGCTCGCTGCGCGCGCCGATGTCGCCGGTCAGCAGCAATCGCCGCCCACCGCTCGTCAGCGAAACTTCGAGCACCAGCGAGCGCTCGTTGACGGGCGCGGCGACGCCGCGAGGCGGCCACAGCGGGCGCAGCAGCAAATCGCCCACCTGTTGCGGGGGTGCGCCCAGGCCTCGCTCGGCAATTTGCGTGCCGTGGGCGCGGGCGGCGGCGCGCAGTTCGGCCAGGGCGGGATCGCCGCGCCCGCCCGGCGGCAACCACAGCAGCGCGGTGGGAACGCCGCGCAGCACACTGGGCAGCCCGCCGCGGTGGTCCAAATCTCCGTGGCTCAGCACCGCCAAATCCAGGCGGCGGACGCCCAGCGCGCGCAGCGCGGGCAACACGCTGAATGCGCCGTAATCCGGCCCGTGCGGCCAGGCCGCGCCCGCATCTACCAGCACGGCGGCGCGGCGGCCCTGCACCAGCACGGCGTCGCCGTGCCCCACATCTAAAAACACCACCCGGGGCGGGGGCGGATGCAGCGGCGCCGATGGCCCCAGCGCAACGGCGAGGCAAATGGCCAGCGCGCCAAAAAGCCGCCACAGCGTGCGCCGCGCGCGCAGCGTGGGCAGCGCCAGCAGTGCGGCGGCGAAGAAGAGCCAGGGCGCAGGGGCGGCGGCCGATGCGGCGGGCGCGTGCCGGGCCCAGGACTGCACGGCGGCGGCGGCCAGCTCTCCCACCTGCGCCGCCGCCGGAAGCAGCCACGCCGCCGCCGCGCTGTTGGGCGCAAGCAACGCCAGCGCGGCCGCGCAGAGCGCCAGCGGCAACAGCACCAGCGCGGTAAGGGGAACGGCCAGCAGGTTTGCCAGCCAGCCGATGGGAGAAGCGCCGCCGAAGTGGTGCGCGGCCAGCGGCGCTGTCGCGGCTACCGCCCCCGCCGAAGTGCGAAGCAGCATGGCGCCAGCCGGCCCGGCCCGGCTGCGCGGCCAGGCATCCAGCGCCAATGCGGCCCAGCCCCGCAACCACGCCATGCCGCGCGGCGCGCCTTCCGCAGCCCCGCGCGGCGCGGAATCTGCGGCGGCGGTGGAGTTTGCGGGGCCGCGGCCCAGCATAAGGCCGGCGGCGGCGGCGAAAGAGAGCTGCGCGCCGGGGGAAAAGAGCGCGGCGGGATCCCACACCAGCACGGCGCACGCCCCCCAGGCCAGCCGCGAGAGATTGCCGATGGGGCGGCGCGCGGCGCTGGCCGCTCCCCAGGCGGCGAGAAAGACCAAGGCCCGGCGCATGGGCACGCCGAAACCCGCCAGCCAGCCGTAGACCAGGCCGGCCGCCAGCGCGGCCAGCAGCGCCAGCCGCCGGGCATCGCGGCGCACCCCCGGCGCAAAAGCCAGCACCAGGCGCGCCGGGGCGAAGGCGGCTCCGGCCACCAGCGCCAGGTGCAGCCCCGAAACGGCCAACAGATGGGCCAGCCCCGTGCGCCCGGCGGCGTCTTGCAACGGCTGCGGCAGGCCGCTGCGCGCGCCCAGCGAGAGCGCCGCGAGCAGCGCGCCTCCCCTGCCCTCGGCCTCCAGCCGCTGCGCCGCGGCCTGCCGCCGCGCCGCAAGCGCCGCACATGGGGGGCAGCGCGGCGGCGCCACCACGGCGAACAGGCGGGGATGTTTGAGACGGGCGCGCGCGCCAATGCCGCGCCGGGCCAGCGCCCGCCGCGCATCGCGCCCGCCGGGATTGCGCAGCCCCGGCGCGGCCTGCATCACCAGCGCCGCCCGCACCCGCGAACCAAGCGGCACCGCGCCAATTTCCGTCACGCTCTCAATCTGCGCCGCGCTCTCAATCTCCGGCGGCTCGCCAGCGCCCGGCGGGCCGCTGCTTTCCACCGCGCCGGCTGCCTTTGCCGCGCCGTCTGCCTCCGGCGGGCCGGGCGCGTAGAGGTGGACGGCGCGCGGCAGCCGGAACGGGGGCGCGGCGGCCGAACGCGGGCCGCCGGGGGGCGACTCGCCTGCAGGCCCGGGCTGCGCGCCGGGGGTGGGCGCGGTGCGCGGCTCGACTTCGCGCAGCTCGCGCAGCAACAGGCGCTGGTGGCCGCCGGGCAGGCGCGTGCGCTCTGCAATGCGCGCCTCTACCACGGCGGTTGTGGGCGCGGCGGGGACGGGCGTTGCGGCGGCAAAGCGCAGCGAGAGCGACAATGCGCCGGCGGCCCAGGCAATGCACAGCGCGGCGGCAAAGCGCAGGCGCGGCCGCCGCAGCGCGCAGGCCGCCAGCGCCCCGCCGGCCACAGCGGGCGCGAGCGCCGCGCCGGGCGCAAGGGCCAGCGCATCGGCGGCAAAAATCCCCAGCGCCAGTGCGAGCACCAGCAACGGCAACCAGAAACGCAGAACCCACTCCGCGGGACCGGAGTTGGCGAAAGCAGCCCCCAGTTTACCGCGCCCCGCCCGCGCGCCCCACCACCGCACGCGCGACTGCACGCGCCCGATTGCGCGCGCCGCGCCCAACTGCAACACGCCCCACCGCGCGCCGCCGCAACTTCCGCGGGTCAGCTTTCGGGGGCGGGCTCGTCCAGTGCGCGGAAGAAGCTGTGGATGGCGTGGGCGTCGCGCTCCGAAAGGCCGGCAATCTGCGAAAGCTCGGCGGCATGGGCCTCGCGCACCCGGCGCAGAGAGCCCAGTGCGCGCAACAGCGCGCGGCGCTTTTGCGGGCCGATGCCGGGAATCTCGTCGAGAATGGAAGTGAGGCCCGCCTTGTTGCGCAGCGCGCGCTGAAACTCAATGGCGAAGCGGTGGGCCTCGTCGCGCACGCGCTGCAGCAACAGCATGCCCCGGGAACTCGGCGGCAACAGCACGGGATTCTTGCGGCCCGGCAAAAAGATGCGCTCGGCCTTGAGTCCGCCCGAGCGCTTCACCCGGGCGGCCGGCCCCGCGCCCTCGCGCTCTTTGGCGAGTCCAATGTGGTCCAGCGCAATCCCCAAATCGCCGAGCAGCGCAGAGGCCACGCCGAGCTGGCCGCGCCCGCCATCCACCACCAACAGGTCGGGCAACGGCTCGCTCTCCCGCCGCGCCAGCCTGCGCTCCAGCACCTCGCGCAAACAGGCGAGATCGTCACCGGCGGCGGCCTGGCGAATGCGGTAGCGGCGGTAGCCGTTTTTGTGGGGGCGGCCGTCCTCGAAGGCGACGCGGCTCGCCACCGCCAGCGTTCCCTGCAGGTTCGAGACATCGTAACACTCGATGCGCCGGGGCGGGCGCGAAAGGCGCAAGCGCTCGCGCAGTTCGGCAATGGCGGATTCCAGACTCTGCCGCGCTTCGATGCGCTGCGACAGCGCCAGCTCGGCGTTGTTCACCGCCATTTCCAACAGGCGGCGCGGCGCGCCGCGCCGGGGCACGCGCACCGCAATTGCGCGCCCGGCCCGCTCGCCCAGCAGCGCCGCCAGCGCGCCGTCATCGTCCAGCGCCAGCGAAACCAGCACCTCTGCCGGCGCCTGCCGCCCCGCGCCCGCGTAAAACTGGCCGAGAAAAGAGGCCAGCACCGCGGCGTCGCCCACTTCGACTCCGGAAAAGCTGTGGGCGGCTGCGCCGATTACGCGGCCTTCGCGGATATGCAAAATCTGCAGCTGCACCTCGCCCGCGCGGCGCGCCAGCGCAAAGACATCGCGGTCCAAATGTGGCGCGCCGATGATCTGCTGCTGCTCGATGGTCTGCTCCACCCCGGCAATGCGGTCGCGCAACTGCGCGGCCTCTTCGAAGCGCTCCGCCGCGGCGGCGGCGCTCATGCGCTGCTGCAGCGAGTGCAGCAGTTCGCGGGAGCGCCCGCGCAAAAAAAGTTCGGTGCCGCGCAGCAATTCTGCATACTGCGACTCGCCGGCCAGCCCGCAACAGGGACCCGGGCAGCGCTTCATTTCGTATTCAATGCAGGGACGCCCGCGCCGGGCGTAATCGCGGAACACGCCGTCGCTGCAGCTTCGCAGCGGAAACAGCTTGCGCAAATTCGAAAGCGAGTGCTTCAGCGCCGCGCTGGAGGTGTAGGGGCCGAAATAGAGCGCGCCGTCGTTCTTGAAGCGCCGCACCGTGCGCAGCCGCGGCCAGTCTTCGCGCAGATCGAGGCGCAGGCCCAGGTATTGCTTATCGTCGCGCAGCCGGACATTGAAGCCCGGCTTGTGCTGCTTGATCAGTTCGTTTTCCAGCAGCAGCGCCTCTTTCACGCTGGGCGTCACCAGCACCGACACCTCCGCCACTTCGCGCAACAGCCGGGGCGCGCGGAAGTTTCCGCCGCCGCCCGCGCCGAAGTAAGAGCGCACCCGGCTGCGCAGGCTCTGCGCCTTGCCCACATACAGCACCTTGCCGCGGGCGTTTTTCATCAAATAGACGCCGGGCCGCGCCGGCAGCGAGGCGAGGCGCTCGGCCAGTGCGGATTCCACCTCAGACAGCCCGCAGGCGCTCCTGGTCGAGGGCGCGGATGCGGTCGCGCAGCTCCGCCGCGCGCTCGTATTCGAGCTTGGCGGCCGCTTCGCGCATTTCGCGGCGCAATGTCTCGACCAGCGCGGGAATCTCGTGGGCGGGCACCTGCGGCGCGGCGCGCTCGTCCTCCCCGCGCTTTTCGACGGTCACATAGTCCGCCTCCCAAATGGAATCGCGCAGGCTCGAGATCTTCTTGCGCACCGTCTGCGGCGTAATGCCGTGCTCTTTGTTGTAGCGAAGCTGCACGGCGCGGCGGCGCTCGGTCTCGGCCATGGTCTCGCGGATCGAGCGCGTCTCGGTATCGGCGTAGAGCAGCACCGCGCCGTTCACATTGCGCGCCGCGCGGCCGATGGTCTGAATCAACGAGCGCGTGGAGCGCAGAAAGCCCTCCTTGTCGGCGTCGAGAATCGCCACCAGCGAAACCTCGGGAATGTCGAGCCCTTCGCGCAACAGGTTGATGCCCACCAGCACATCGAATTGCCCCTCGCGCAATTCGCGGATGATTTCGCTGCGCTCAATGGTCTGAATGTCGCTGTGCAGGTAGCGCACCCGCACGCCCTGCTCGGCGTAGTAATCGGTGAGCTCTTCGGCCATGCGCTTGGTAAGGGTCGTGACCAGCACGCGCTCGGAAGCGGCGACGCGGGCGCGAATTTCTGCGAGCAGATCGTCCACCTGCCCGCTGGCGGGACGCATGGAAACCTGCGGATCCACCAGCCCGGTGGGCCGGATAATCTGCTCCACCACCGCGCCGCCGCAGCGCTGCATTTCGTAATCTCCCGGCGTGGCGGAAACATAAATGCGCTGCCGGGCGCGCTGCTCCCATTCTTCAAAGCGCAACGGGCGGTTGTCCAGGGCCGAGGGCAGCCGGAAGCCGAATTCCACCAGCGTCTCCTTGCGCGCCCGGTCGCCGCGGAACATGCCGCCAATTTGCGGCACGCTCACATGGCTCTCGTCGAGGAAGACGAGAATATCGTCGGGGAAATAATCGTAGAGCGTGTAGGGCGTTTCGCCCGGCCCGCGGCCGTCGAGCCAGCGCGAGTAATTCTCCACGCCATGGCAAAAGCCCATCTCTTCCAGACTCTCCAGGTCGTAGAGCGTCCGCTGTTCCAGGCGCTGCGCCTCGAGCAGCTTGCTCTCGTTGCGCAGCGCGGCGAGGCGCTCGGCCAGTTCTGCGCGCACGCCCTGGCAGGCCCGGGCAATGCGGTCTTCGCCGGCCACATAGTGACTGGCCGGGTAGATCATCGCGCGCCGGGGGCGCGCCAGCACCTTGCCGCGCAACGGATCAATTTCGGCGAGGGCTTCGATCTCGTCGCCGAAGAACTCGATGCGCAGCGCCTTTTCGCTCTCGTATTGCGGAATCACCTCCACCACATCGCCGCGCACGCGAAAAGAACCGCGCTGAAAATCGGTATCGTTTCGGGCGTAGAGCATGGACACCAGGCGGCGCAACAGGTCGTCGCGGTCCAGCGAATCGCCCACCTGCAAAAAGGCGCGGTGCTCGCCGTAGCTGGCGGGCGAACCCAGCCCGTAAATGCAGGAGACGCTGGCCACCACCAGCACATCGCGGCGCGACATCAGCGCATGGGTGGCGGAGTGCCGCAGCTTGTCTATCTCGTCGTTGACCGAGGAATCCTTCTCAATGTAGGTATCGGAAGAGGGAATGTATGCCTCGGGCTGATAGTAATCGTAATAGGAGACGAAATACTCGACGGCGTTCTCTGGAAACAGCGATTTGAATTCGCCGTAGAGCTGCGCGGCGAGAGTCTTGTTGGGCGCCATGACCAGCGCCGGGCGGTTCAGCGCCTCGATGACGCAGGCCATGGTGAAGGATTTGCCGCTGCCGGTGACGCCGAGCAGCGTCTGGTGAGATGCGCCGGTGCGCACGCCCTGCACCAGCTCGGCAATGGCCCGGGGCTGGTCGCCGCAGGGCTGGTGCTCGCTCTGCAGTTGAAAGCGCTCCACGGGGCGCAGGGTAGCGGCGCGCGGCGGCGGGCGCTCAGCGGCGGCGCCAGACGGGGCCTGCCGGCGTGTCCTCAATGACAATGCCCCCGGCGGCCAGCTCGTCCCGGATGCGGTCGGCGGCGGCAAAGTCGCGGCGCTTGCGCGCGGCCTCGCGCTCGGCCAGCTGCGCCTCAATCTGCGCGGCCTCTGCGGCCGCGCCCGCATCCAGCGCGGCGGGCTCGGTGGGCGCAGCGGGCGCGGCCAGCAAATCGAGTCCCAGCCAGCGGTCGAACTCTTCCAGCAGCGCGCAGCGCTCCGCCGCGCTGAGGGATTCCTCCCTGGCGGCCCGGGCCGCCAGGGCGAGGGCGCGGGGCGCGTTCAAATCGTCGCGCACGGCGGCGCGAAAGTCCTCGCGCCAGGGCGCCAGCCGGGCCTCGGCGGCGGCAGCGGCCTCGCCCCGCGCGGCGCGCAGCGGCTGACTCTGCGCCAGCAACCGCCGATAACCCCGCGCCGCCGCTTCAATGGCCTCCGGCCCCCAGTGCTGCTGCTTGCGGTAGTGCGCCTGCAACAAAAAGTAGCGGTAGGCCAGCGGCGGCACCCCCGCGCGCTGCAAATCTTGCAGCAGCGGCGCGCCGCCCCGGGATTTCGAGAGCTTTTCGCCGCCGAAGACAATCCAGTCGTGGTGCATCCAGAACTGCACCCAGGGGTGAACGCCCAGCGCCGTTTCGCTCTGGGCGAGCTCGTTGCTGTGATGCACCGGCAGGTGCTCCACGCCGCCGGTGTGAATATCGAATTGCTCGCCCAGATAGCGGGTGCTCATTGCCGAGCACTCGATGTGCCAGCCGGGAAAGCCGCGCCCCCAGTCCGAGTCCCATTCCTGCTGCCGCTGCACGCCGGGCTGGGCGAATTTCCACAGCGCGAAATCTGCAGGGTGGCGCTTGCCGGGCACCGCCTCTTGCATACGCGCGCTGCCGCGCTGCGCTTCCAGCGGAAGCCGCGCCAGTTCGGCGTAGCGCGGAAAGCTCGCAATGTCGAAGTAAATTCCATCGGCAATGCGGTAGCAAGCGCCTTGCGCCTCAATGCGGCGGATCATCTCAATCTGCTCGGAAATGTGCTCGGTAGCCCGGCACAACACCTCGGGTTCCAGGCAGTTGAGCGCGCGCCGGTCGCGGTTCCACTGCGCGCTGAATTCGGCGGCGATCTCCGAGGCGCGCCGCCCGCTCTCCCGCGCGGCGCGCTCCATCTTGTCATCGCCGGCGTCGGCGTCGTCGCTCAGGTGCCCCACATCGGTAATGTTGATCACATGAGTCACGCGCAGCCCTTCGGCCAGCAGCGCGCGCTTCAGCAAATCCGCAAAAACACAGGAGCGCAAATTGCCGATGTGCTGGGGCGAATACACCGTCGGCCCGCAGCTATACACCCGCGCGTGGCCCGGCTCCAGGGGGGCGAAGCGCTGCTTGCGGCGGCTGCGCGAGTTGAAGAGCTGCAGCGCGCTCACGGCGCTTCCCCCGCGCGCGCCAGCAACACCACGGCCTGGGCGGCAATGCCCTCGCCGCGCCCAATGGCGCCGAGTCCATCCGCGCTCTTGAGCTTCAGGTTGACGGCGTGGGGCGGGGCCGAGAGCAGCGCGGCCAGCGAGTCGCGCATTTTGCCCTGCCAGGGCGCGAGCCGCGGCTCTTCGGCAATAATGCTGGCGTCGAGATTCGCCACGCGGAAGCCGCAGCCGCGCATGCGCTGCGCCACCTGGCGCAACAAACCGGAACTCGCGCGGCCCGCCAGGGCGGGATCGGAGGAGGGAAAGTGCCGACCCAGGTCGCCTTCGCCCAGCGCGCCGAGCAGCGCATCGGCCACGGCGTGCAACAGCACATCGCCATCGGAGTGGCCGAGCAGGCCGCGCTCGTGGGGAATCTCAATTCCGCCCAGCCACAGCGGGCGGCCCGGCGCGAGCCGGTGCACATCGAAGCCCTGCCCCACGCGCACGGCTTCGCTCATGCCGCCCCCCCGGCGCGCAGCCACGCCTCGGCGGCGAGCAGATCTGCCGCTGTGGTGATTTTGCGATTCTCCGCCGCGCCGGCCACGACGCGCACCGGACGGCCCAGCCGGGCCACCAGCGACGCCTCATCTGTATCGGCGCAATCCGCGCCTGCTTCGCCTTCGGCAAAGGCGAGGGCTTCGGCGAGCCAATCGCGGCGGAAGACCTGCGGCGTCTGCGCCGCCCAGCACTCTTCCCGCGGCGGCGTGCCGGTTACCCGCGCGCCGCGCACCTGGTGGATGGTATCCGCCACCGGCGCGGCGAGCAGCGCCGCGCCCTCTGCCAGCGCCGCCCGCACCACCCGCGCGGCATCTGCCGCGCAGAGCATGGGGCGCGCGGCGTCGTGCACCGCAACATGGCTCGCCTGCGGCGGCAGGGCGGCGAGTCCGGCGCAGAGCGAATCCCGGCGGCGGGGGCCTCCCGCCACCGGCGGCGCCACTTGCGCCACCTGGGCGGCCCCGGCTTGCGCGGCCAGCGCTTCCAGCTCGCGGCGCAGCGATTCCCAGCCTTCCAGCGCCGCCGCGGGCAGCACCGGCTGCACCCACTCAATCTCACTGACGGCGCAGAGCGCTGCGATGGAGCGCGCCAGAATGCTCCGCCCGGCCAGGGGCGCGAAGACTTTGGCGGGCGCGCACGCCGCCTCGCCGCGGCTCGCCCGGAAGCGCTCGCCCCGCCCCGCCCCGAGGACCAGCGCCGCCACGCTCATGGCGGCCAGCATAGCCTATGCCACCCCGCGCGGTGGTATTGCTAAGTTCGCACGCTCGCCACGAGGAGATTTCATGCGCGCACTCACACCTGCCCTGCTGCTGGCCACCTGCCTCGCCATCGCCCTTCCGTCCCCGGCCCAGGAAACGGCACCGACAAATGGCGCAGCCGCCGAAGCGCCCGCCCCCGCAGACCCGGCCCCCGCCCCCGCGCAAGCGGCGGAGCAAGCGGCGGAGGCGCAACCCGTGGAAGCGGCGCAGCCCGCGCAAGCGGCGGACGGGGAGCCGCAGGTAATGCGGCTCAGCCTCGCCGACGCCATTCGCCGGGGCATGGAGAACAACCTCGATGTGGCCATCGTCCGCCACGGCCCGGCCATTGCCGATTACGATCACCGCATGGCCTGGGCGCGCCACGAGCCGGTGCTGAGCAGCGGCTTCACCTACGCCAGCACCGAAACGCCCGCCTCTTCCCCGCTGCAGGGCGGCGCGGGCAACTTTCAGTTGGACCGCACCCAGGACGGCAACGCGGGGCTGGCCGGCGTGGTGCCGGTGCTGGGCTGGCGCTACAACCTCCGCTACACCGGGCGCAGCCTGCAGAGCACCCAGCCGTTCCAGGACTATCAGCCCCAATACACCACGAACCTCAACTTCGAGGGGACGCTGCCGCTGCTGCGGGGCTTTTTGTGGGGCGACGAGTGGGTGCAGGTGCGCAGCACGGGCATCGGCCAGGGCATCGCCTTCGAGCAGTTTCGCCAGCAGCTGATGGATACGGTGCGCGCCATCGAGACCGCCTACTGGAACCTGGCGGCCCGCGCCAAAGATCTGGCCGTGGCGCAAAAGAGCCTGGAAACCGCCCGCGCCCTGCTGGAGCGCAGCGAGGCGCAGTATGAGGTGGGGCTGGTCTCCAGGGTGGCGGTGGTGGAGGCCGAGGCCGGCATGGCGGACCGCGAATTCCGGCTCATCCGCGCCGGGAACAATCACGAGGGCGCGCAGGACCGGCTGATCAACCTGGTGCTGGGCGCGCGGCTGCGGCCCGGCGCGCGGCTTCAGGTGATTGCCGAAGACGACCCGAGCCAGGTCCGCAACCTGCAGGCGGATGAAAAGGCCGCCGCGGCCAAGGCATTCGAGCTGCGCCCGGAGCTGGCGATTTCGCGCAACCGCATCGCCCAGCAGGCGCTGCTGCTGCGCTCGGCGCGCAACCAGCGCCTGCCGCAGCTCGATGTGGTGGGCAGCTACGGCTTCCAGGGGCTGGGCGGCGCAGAGATTCCCTGCGATCCCAACAGCTTCTTCGACCAGATGACCGGCGGCTGCCCGGACCCGCCGCCGCCGCCGGCCTTTCCCCGCGATTACTCAGACACCCACGACAACTTCTTCAGCGCTGCCGGGGCCGGGCGCTGGTCGGGGGGGGTGGTGTTTTCGCTGCCGCTGGGCAACAGCGCGGCCCGGGCGCGGCAGCACAAGCGCCGGGCCGAACTGCTGCAGGCGCGGGCGCGGGCGGCGCGGCTCTCGCAATCCATCGTGCTGGAAGTGCGCGGCGCGGTGCGCGGCCTGCGCTCGGCCCTGGAAGGCATTGAGGCGGCGGACCGGCGCGTGGCCGCGGCCCGCGAGCAGTTGCGGGCCGAGCAGGTGCGCCTGGAACTGGGAGAATCCACCCCCTTTGCCGTGCTGGAGCGGGAAGAAGTGCTGGTGGATGCCGAGCGCCAGCACACCGGCGCCCTGCAGACCTACCACGATTCGGTTTCGGCCCTGGACCGGGCGCAGGGAACAATTCTCCGGGATCGGGGCGTAGTAGTGGAAGAAGCGCTTCCGCTTCGCTAACAATTCGCGCAGTCTTTTCCGCAGGGGGCGGGAGGAACAAACTTGGCAATCTTTGGCAAGAGCGAGCGGGAGGACAAGCCCGGCGTGGGGAGCGCGCCCGGCGCGCGCCTCGGCAAGGCGCTGGGCGATTCCGTGCGGCTGCGGGGGGGCGAAAAGCCGCGCCCCGTTGCCCGGCCCGTATCGCGCAATGGAGAAGCAATGGCCAATCTCGGGAAGTCCATCAGTTTCAAGGGCGATCTGACCGGCGACGAGGACCTGCTGGTCGAAGGCAAGGTGGAGGGCCGCGTCGATTTGACGAACAACGAGCTCACCATCGGCGCAGGCGGCGATGTGCAGGCAGAGGTGCACGCCAAGTCGGTGGTGGTGATCGGCCACATCAACGGCAACCTCAGCGCCACCGAGCGCATCGAGGTGCAGGCCTCGGGCGTCGTGGACGGCGAGATCAAGACGCCGCGCCTGGTGGTGCAAGAGGGCGCCATGCTGAATGGCCCCATCACCATGGGCAAGCAGGCGGCGGCAGCACCCGGCGGCCCGCCGCGCCCCGGTGGGCCTCCCGGCCCCGGCGGCCCCGGCAAGGGCGGCAAGCCCGGCAACTGATCCCGGGGGAAATGGCGGGAGCCCGCTGGGGCCTCAGGCTCCGGCGGGCATCCCGCTTCCCGCGCGCGCGCGGAAGCGGCTCTCCAGCCACATCAGCGTCGGCGCGGCGATATAGACGGAGGAGTAGGTGCCCACCACCACGCCCATGGCCATGGCCAGGGCGAAGGGCCGCACCACCTCTCCGCCGAGCAGCAGCAGCGACAGCAGCGCCAGCAGCGTGGTAATGGAGGTGAGCACGGTGCGCGCCAGCGTCTGGTTGACGCTGCGGTTCAGCACCTCGGGCAACTCCGCGCCGGTGCGCATTTCCAGATTTTCGCGGATGCGGTCATAGACGATGATCGTATCGTTCAGGCTGTATCCGATGATGGCGAGCAGCGCCGCCAGCACGCGCAGATCGAATTCCAGGCCGAGCAGCAGCCACAGCGAGCAGGTGATGAGCACATCGTGCACCAGCGCAATGACCGCGCCGGGCGCGAAGCGCATGGAAAAGCGGAAGGCGATATAGATCAGGATCAGCAGGCAGGCCAGCAGAATGGCGTTCAGGCCATCCTCGCGCAGCTCTGCGCCCACCCGGGGGCCGACATACTCGGTGCGAATCACCTCCAGCGGACCGATTTGCTCGGAGAGGGCGCGCTGCAGGGCCAGCACCCGGTCGGTTTCGGCGCTCACCACCGCGGCGGCCTCGCCAGCGCCGGAGGCGGCCTCCGCGCCGGCTTCGCCCTCGGCGGCCCGGGCGCGCTCGCCGCGGAACTTGATCAAAAACTCCCGCGCGCCCTCGCCGTAGCGCACCACGCTGGGGCTCTCCAGGTCCAGCCCGCCCAGCACCTCGCGAATGGCGCCCTCGCTGGAATCCGACTCGGTGAAGCGCAGGTGGGCCTCTGCGCCGCCGGCGAAATCCAGCCCCCAGCGGACACCCTGGGTGGCCGCCCCCACCACGCCCAGCAGCACCACCAGCAGCGAGGCCGCCAGCGCAAAGCGCCACTTGCCGATGAAATCGAAGCGGGTGCCCGGCGGGATGATCTGAAAAGGCATGGGCGGCTCAGATGGAAAGCCGGGCGGCTTCGGAATCGCCCGGCCAGAAGGAGTAGAAGAGCCGCGTAATTACCAGCGCCGCAAAGACGCTGGCGAGAATGCCCACCGAAAGGGTCACCGCAAAGCCCTTGATGGGTCCGGTGCCGAACTGGAAGAGAATCACGGCGGTAATGAGCGTGGTGATGTTGGCGTCGAGGATGGTCCAGCGCGCCTTCTGAAAGCCCGCCGCAATGGCGGCGCGGGGGCCGCGCCCTTCGCGCAATTCTTCGCGGATGCGCTCGAAAATAATCACATTGGCATCCACCGCCATGCCCACCGTCAGCACCAGGCCGGCAATGCCGGGCAAAGTGAGCGTTCCCTCGAAGAGCGACATGAGCCCCAGCACCAGCACCAGGTTGCAGAGCAGCGCCAGCGAGGCGTAGCTGCCCGAGAGCCGGTAGTAGCCCATGACGAAGAGCATGACGAGCATCAACCCGGCCAGCGAGGCGCGCAGCCCGCGCTCAATGGAATCCTGCCCCAGGGCGGGGCCGATGGTGCGCTCTTCTTCGATCTGAATGCCGATGGGCAGCGAACCCGCGCGCAGAATCACGGCGAGGTCGGAGGCCTGCTGCGAGGTGAAGTTGCCCGTAATTTCGCCCTGGCGGCCAATGCGGCTGCGAATCACCGGCGCGCTGTAAACCTCGCCGTCGAGAATAATCGCCAGCGCCTCGTTCAGGTGCTTCTCGGTGAGCTCGGTGAAAATCGCCGCGCCCTCGGAAGACCAGGTGAAGCTCACAAACCACTCGTTGCGCAGCGTGTTGAGTCCGGAGGCGGCGTTTTCGAGATAATCGCCGGTGATGTCCGGCTCTGCCGGCACCAGATAAGCGTTCAGCACGCGCCGCTCCTCATCGCTGTCCTCGAAGGCGCGGTCGTATTCAAAGACGATCTCCAGGCCGGGCTCGATGCCGTCGGGAAACTGCGCGCGCAGCAATTCCTCGTTGCCGGCAGAGGAGCGCACAATCTTGAATTCCAGACGCCCGGTGGATTCGATCAAATCTGTGGGCACGCGGTCCACATCGGGAATCTGCACCAGCACGCGGTCCGCGCCCTGCCGCGTCACCACCGATTCGGGAATCCCCGTCTGCGGGTCGTCTATGCGCCGCCGCAGCACCTCGAGCACCTGCTGCATGGCGCGGTCGCGCACCAGCTCTTCCTGCTCGGGGGTGAGGGTGAGCAGGAAAACGCCGTCCCGCTCCGACACATCCACCGCCTGCGGGTCCAGCGTCCGGCGGTTGTCCAGCTCCTCGCGCAGCTTTTCCACATCGGCGGCGGCGGGGGTGAGGCGCAACACGCCGGGCTCCACGGTCAGCTCAACGCCGCCCAGCTCCCGGTCCTCGAAGCGCTCCGACAGGGCGCTCTTCAGTTGCCGCAACTCGTGCCCCGCCGCCTCTTCGAGCTTCGGGCCGAGCACCACATGGACGCCGCCGCGCAGATCCAACCCCAGGCGCAGCGCGCTCTCGGGCAGCCACAGGGAATCGGCGCGGATTTCCTTCGAGGCGAAGTTTCCAGCGGCGAACCAGCCGAGCAGGAGCATCAGGGCGGCCACCAGGGCCGCCCGCACGCTGCGCCTCACGAGCTCTCCGTCCCGCTTTGCTCCGCGCTCTCGAAGCGCCGCTCAACGCGCTGCCGGTCCACCTTGATGCGCACCCGCTCGCCGCGCAGGTTCGCCACTTCCAGGGTCACCACATGCTCTTCCACCCCGGCAACGCTGCCGTGAATGCCGCCCGCGGTGACCACGCGGTCGCCCCGGGAGAGCGAATCCTGCATTTGCCGCCGCTGCTTCTGCTCGCGCTGCTGCGGGCGAATCAGCAGGAAGTAGAAGAGCAGGCCCAGAACGATGAGCGGCAAAAAGAAGCTGATGCCGCCGCCCTGCGATTGCAGAAAGATCACGCGCGCCTCCTCAACGCTCCGCCCGGCGGCGGAGCTCGCCGGCCTTCCCGGTGTCTTCCCAGGGAAAGCCCTTGCGGCCAAAGTGTCCGTAGCAGGCCGTGTCGCGATAGCGCCACTTGGCGCCATGGTGCTCGCGCCGCAACAGGCCCAGCTCTTCAATGATTGCGCGCGGCCTGAGATCAAAGCAATCGCGCACCACCTTTGCCAGCCTGGCATCGCCGTGCTGCGAGGTGCCGAAGCTGTCCACCCGCACCGACACCGGCTCGGCCACGCCGATGGCATAGGCAATCTGCACCTCGCAGCGCCGCGCCAGCCCCGCCGCCACCAGATTCTTCGCCACCCAGCGCGCGGCATAGGCCGCGCTGCGGTCCACCTTCGAGGGATCCTTGCCGCTGAACGCGCCGCCGCCGTGCCGCCCCATGCCGCCGTAGGTATCCACAATGATCTTGCGCCCGGTGAGTCCCGCATCGCCCTTTGGCCCGCCGGTCACGAAATTTCCCGTCGGGTTGATGTGGTATTCGGTGCGCTCATCCACCCAGTTGCTGAGCACGGGCAAAATGATCTTCTCCTTCACATCCTTCTCGATTTCGGAGTGGGGAATATCCGCATCGTGCTGCGTCGAGAGCACCACGGCGTCGACTCGCTGCGGCCTGCCCTCCCCATCGTATCCAAAAGTAACCTGCGATTTCGCATCGGGCCGCAGGTAGCGAATCTCGCGGCTCTCGAAATACCTGCGGTGTTCCCGCATGAGCTCGTGCGCGTGCCAAATGGGCGCGGGCATCAGCGCCTCGGTCTCGTCGCAGGCAAAGCCAAACATCATCCCCTGGTCGCCTGCGCCCTGCTCTTTGCCGTCGCCCGCATCCACCCCCAGGGCGATATCCGCGCTCTGCTCGCCAATGGCCACCATTACCGCGCAGGTGCCGGCGTCGAAGCCAATCTTCGAATCCGTGTAGCCAATCTCCCTCACCACCTCGCGCACCAGCGGCGCGTAGTTCACGGCCACCTCGGTGCGCTGCCCGGTGGCGCGCACCTCGCCAGCCAGCACCACGAGTCCTGTGGTGGTCAGCGCCTCGCAGGCCACGCGGCGCTCCGCCACGGGAAGCGCCGAATCCAGCTTCAAATCCAGCACCGCATCCAGCACCGCGTCGCTGATCTGGTCGCAGAGCTTGTCCGGGTGGCCCATGGAGACCGACTCGGAGGTGAACAGGGAAGTGGCCATGAAATTGCTGCTCCGGGGGAGGGATGGAAAATGCGCCGGGGGTGGTGGCGGGCGGGAGAGTAGGAGAAGGCCCCGCCTGGGGCAATCCGCCCCGGGTGGGGGGCGTTCCAGCAGTGCGCCCAGGGCGGCCACGGCGCGCCCGGCCTCGGGCCCCCTGGCGCGCAGCCGCAGCCGCGCGCCCTGGGCGGCGGCCAGAGAGAGCAGCTCCAGCACCTCGCGCCCGTTCACCCACTCGCCGCCCTTCGACACCTGGATCTCCGCATCGAAGCTCCGGGCCAGCGCCGCGAATTCTCCGGCGGGCCGGGCGTGCAGGCCCAGCTCGGCCGCCACCGTGAAGCAGTCATGGATCCAGCCTGCCGCGCTCACCCGTGCTCTTCCGGCAAAAGCTCGCTGGCCACCGAGATGTTGCGCTGCCCGTAATCCCGGATAAAGCGCGCCAGCTCTGCAAGCGGCAGCGGCTCTTCCAGCGTGGCCAGCTTGACCAGCATGGGCAGGTTGAAGCCGGTCACCACCTCCACCCGGCGCTCGCCCAGAAAAGACAGGCCGATGTTGGCGGGGGTGCCGCCGAACATATCGGTGAGCACCAGCACGCCGCCGCCGGTCTCCGCCTCGTCCAGGGCGGCGGCAATGCTGCCGCGCAGCCCGGAAGCGCCCCGCTGCTGCGGATCCACCGCCACCGCCAGAAAGCGCGGGGCCTGCGGCACAATGGCGTGCAGCGCCCGCAGCATTTCCTCGCCAATGCGGTGGTGAGAGACAATCACCACCCCCGCCTGCGGCGCTGCGCCCTCCCCGGACCCCATGCTCTCCCCTTTGCCGCCCGCTTCGCCCGTGGGGGCGGCTCAAAAGCGGGCGTCCTCCTGCTCGATGGCGGCGACAATCTCCGCCCGGCTGCCGGCTTCCAGCAGAGCCTTGCGGAAGGCTTCGTCCCGGAAGAAGCGCGAGATGCGCGCCAGCGCCTTCAGGTGCGCGCCGCCGGCGTGCTCGGGCACCACCAGCAGGAAGAACAGGTGAGTGGGCGCGCCGTCTATGGACTCGAAATCCACCCCCGCGCGGCTGCGGGCAAAAGAGGCCAGCAGGCGCGGCAGGCCCGGCAGCTTGCCGTGGGGAATGGCCACCCCCTCGCCGATTCCGGTGCTCTGCAGGGCCTCCCGGGCCTGGAGAACCTCCAGCAGGGGGGCGCTTTCGAGGCCGGGCTCGGCGGCGGCCAGCGCGGCGCAGAGCTCCCCCAGCGCGCCGCGCTTGTCCCGGGACTCGAGATCGAGCACCACGGCTTCCCGCACGAGAATGTCCACAATCTTCATGGCGTCTGGCCAGCGCAAACCCTACCCCACCCGGCGGCGCCGCGTCGAGGAGAGAATCTTCATCGCCTCCCGGTATTTGGTCACCGTGCGGCGCGCAATGGCGATGTTCTGAGAGCGCAGCGCCTCTGCGATGCGCTGGTCCGAGAGCGGGCGGCGCGCGTCCTCGCCGGTGATGATGCGGCGAATGTGCTCCTTGACGCCCTCGCTGGCAATGGCCTCGCCGTCCACCCGGTTGATGCGCGAGTTGAAGAAGTATTTGAGCTCGAAGATGCCCTGGGGGGTGCTCGCATACTTGCTGGTGGTCACGCGGCTCACCGTGGATTCGTGCATGCCGATATCCTCGGCCACATCGCGCAGCTTCAGCGGGCGCAGTTGCGCGGGACCCTGCTCGAAGAAGGCGCGCTGGTGGCGCACAATGCTCTCCATGACCCGGTAGATGGTGCGCTGGCGCTGGTGAATGGAGCGGATCAGCCACAGCGCGGCGCGCATTTTCTCCTGCACATAATCGCGGGTCTCGCGCTCCGCCGCCTGCGCGCCCGAGAGCAGATCGCGGTAGAGGCGGCTCACCCGCAGCCGCGGCAGCCCGTCCGCTTCCAGCGTCACATGAAATTCGCCGCCGATGCGGTGCACGCTGACATCCGGGACAATGTAAATCGGCTCATCGCCGCCGAAGCCCCGGGCGGGCCGCGGCTCCAGCCCCGCAATGAACCGCGCCGCTTCCGCCACCGCCTCGGGGGCTGCGCCGGTCTGCCGCTCAATGCTGCGCAGGTCGCGGCGCTGCAGCTCGTCCAAATGCCGCGCCACAATGCAGCGCGCCAGATTCGCCCTCGCACCCGCGCCCGCGCCGAGCTGCAGCAGCAGGCACTCGCGCAAATCGCGGGCGGCCACGCCGGGGGGATCCAGCCCCTGCACGCAGCGCAGCGCCGCCTCCATTTGCTCCGGCGCAGCGCCGCACTGCGCGGCGATTTCCACGAGCGGCGTGCGCAGATAGCCATCCCCGTCCAGATTGCCGACGATGCAGGCGGCGGCCAGCCGCAGCTCGGGGGTTCCGGCGGCGAAGCGGAGCTGCCAGTGCAGGTGCTCCTGCAGCGTCTCGCGCCGGGCCGGCTGCGGCGCTTCGGAGCGCTCGCCCGCGCCGGCATCGCGCACCACGGAGCTTCCGGCGGGGGGCGCATCCCAGGTATCGCGCCAGTCGAGGCCGGCGAACTCCGCGGCCTCGGCCTCGCCGTCGCGCATCTCCGAGGAGCCATCCCCCGCCGCGCTCTCCGCCTCGCCGGGCGCGTCCTCGAAATCCGGGGCCTCTTCCAGCAGCGGATTCTGCTCGAGCTCGTGCTGCACCGCGGCGAGCATTTCCAGGCGCGAGAGCTGCAGCAGCTTGATGGCCTGCTGCAGTTGCGGCGTCATGACCAGCTGCTGCGAAAGCCGCAGCTGCTGCTTCAGTTCGACGGCCATGGGCTCAGCCGAGCCGGAAGTCCTCGCCCAGATACACCTCGCGGATGCGCGGGTCTGCGGCGATTTCTTCCGGCGTGCCATGGCGAATCATGCGGCCGTGGCGCAAAATGTAGGCGCGGTCGCAGACGGACAGGGTCTCCTGCACCTTGTGCTCGGTAATCACAATGCCAATGCCCCGGGCGCGCAACTGCTCCATCAATTTCTGAATGTCGCGCACCGCCAGCGGATCAATGCCGGTGAAGGGCTCGTCGAGCAGCAGAAACGCGGGGTTCAGCGCCAGCGCCCTGGCAATCTCCACGCGCCGCCGCTCGCCCCCCGAGAGCAGCTCTGCGCGCTGCCGGGCGCGGCCCGCAATGCCCAGCTCGTCCAGCAGTTCGGCGGTGCGCGCGCGGCGGCGCTGCGGCGAGGATTCCAGCGTTTCGAGAATGGCGTTCACATTGTCGGCCACCGAGAGCTTGCGGAAGATCGAGGCTTCCTGCGGCAGATAGACGATGCCGAGCCGCGCCCGCCGGAACATCGGCAAGTGGGTAATGGCGCGCTCGCCCAGAAACACATCGCCCGCGCTGGGCCGCTGCGCGCCCACCACCAGGTTGAAGGTGGTGGTCTTGCCCGCCCCGTTGGGGCCGAGCAGCCCCACCACCTCGCCCGGCCCGAAATCCAGATCCAGGCCGTCCACCACCTGCCGGTCGCCGTAGCGCATGCACAGCCCCCGGGTGGATACGCGCAGCGCGCTCACCGCGCCGCCCCCGCGCCGGGGAGCGCGCCCGTGGACTCGCAGCCAGGGCGGCGGCGGACGCGGGCTGCGCCTTCGACGAAGAAGCGCCCGCTGCCCGTCAAAAAGGCGATGCTGCGCCCGCGCACCCGCTCGCAGCGCTGCGCCAGCTCTGCCGGCGCGCCGCTGCAAACGACGCGCCCCGCGGCGCGCTCAAAACCCACGCAGGCGCAGCGCGCGCTGCGCGGCCCCTGGCGGACGCGGACATCGCCGCAGGCTTCCAGGGCGCTGGGCGCGCCCCCCGCCGCCGGATAGCGCGCCCACACCTCCTCGGCATTCAGCCGCAAATCGCCCTGCGAAACCCGCACGCCGCCGTGGAAGCGCACCTCCCGCGCCCCGCCCTCCATGCCGAGCCACTCCAGCTGCTCCGCGTCAATCGCTACCGGCGCCTGCTTCCGCTCCGCCTGCACCTCGCCTGCTGCCGCGGGCGCGCCGGCCGACGCAGCCGAGGAGCCGCCCGCCACCGCGCCAGCGCCGCCCGCCCCGGCGGGGGCGGAGGCCGCCGCGGCGGCGCGGGCCGC
>JAPPPQ010000058.1 GCA_028817435.1 Deltaproteobacteria bacterium | reverse complement strand
CCTATGGAAAGACCAGGCGCTCGCGCCCCGGTATCACGGCGTCGCGCGCCATGCGGCCGAGCTCCTCGTCGTCCTTTTCGGCAATCTCGTCCAGAAAGGCGCGCTCTGACGCCGCGTCCGGAAAGAGGCCGGCGGTCTCCCCCTCGCCGAGCTCCACCGCATGCAGGTCCACGCCCATCAGCGCCGTCAGGGGGCCAGACCTGCTGTCACGGTACCGGTAGTCCATCATGTCAAGGCCGTGTCTCGTGGCTATCGCAAAGCACTGTATCACGACAAAGTTCCTGTCAATCCTGTGCGTGTCCGGCCCGATTATGCCGTGCTCTGCGAGCAGCGCGACGAACCTGCGCAGGACGGGCAGCCTCCTCTCGCGCCGCCGGCCCCACTCCTCGACCTCGGCGAGTGCCGCCTCGTCGCCGCCTGCCCTCTTTCTCAGCATTGCCATCGTGGCCCCGTGGTCGGCCAGCGTCGGCTCTGGCCTGACTTGCCTGCTCACGCGCAGGCCTGCGCGGCGCCCTGCTTTAAGGCTTGGCTCGGCGTGGCGGCGGCGGCCTCGCCCAGGCGGGGCGCCGTCGGGTGTCGCCGGCCGGCAACCCCCTCGCCGCATGCGGCCCTGTGCCGCACATGGCCAGGAAAAGCTGGGCGCGGCCCTGCCGGCGCGGCCCTGTCGAGTCTTTTCACGCGAGGATCATGCGCTCGCGCTCTGGTATCACGGCGTCGCGCGCCATGCGCCCGAGCTCGCCATAGGGCTTGCCCCTGACCCTCTCCAGGAATTTGCGCTCGTCGGCATCTGTGGGAAAGAGGCTGCCGGGGTCGGTCCCGTCGAGCTCCACCGCATGCAGGTCGATGCTCATCAGGCTCGCCAGCGGGCCCAGCCTGGCGTCGAGGTACCAATAGTCCATCTTGTCCAGGCCGTGCTCGGTGGCGATCGCAAAGCACTGGGCCACTACAAAGTTCCTTTCAATCCTGTTCGTGTCCGGCCCGATTATGCCGTGCTCTGCGAGCAGCGCGGCAAACCTGCGCAGTATGGGCAGCCGCCTTGCGCGCTTTCTTCCCCACTCCTCGGCCTCGGCGAGGGCCTTTGCGTCGCCGCCGGCCTTTTCCCTCAGCATTGCCATCGTGGCCTCTGGGTCGGCCAGCGTGGGCTCTGGCCTGTACTGCTTGCTCATTGCGCGCCTTCCCGCCAGGGGCCAAATTTAAGGCTTGTGCGGGCCTGGCGGCGGCGGCGCGCCTGGATCCCCTGCCGGCCTATGGAAAGGTCAGGCGCTCGCGCTCTGGTATGACGATCTCCCTGGCCACGCGCCCGAGCTCGCCATAGGTCTTGCCCCTGACCCTCTCCAGGAATTCGCGCTCGTCAGACTCTGTGGGAAAGAGGCTGCCAGGGTCAGTCCCGTCGAGCTCTACCGCATGCAGGTCAATGTCCAGCAGGCTCGCCAGCGGGCCCAGCCTGCCGTCGAGGTACCAATAGCCCATCTTGTCCAGGCCGTGTTTCGTGGCTATCGCAAAGCACTGTGCGACGACAAAGTCCCTTTCAATCCTGTTCGTGTCCGGCCCGACTATGCCGTGCCTTGCGAGCAGCGCGGCAAACCTGCGCAGTATGGGCAGCCTCCTTGCGCGCTTTCTTCCCCACTCTTCGGCGCACGCAAGGGCCTTTGCGTCGCCGCCGGCCCTTTCCCTCAGCATTCTCATTGTGGCCCCGTGGTCGGCCAGCGTCGGCTCTGGCCTGTACTGCTTGCTCATTGCGCGCCTTCCCGCCAGGGGCCAAATTTAAGGCTTGTGCGGGCCTGGCGGCGGCGGCGCGCCTGGATCCCCTGCCGGCCTATGGAAAGGTCAGGCGCTCGCGCTCTGGTATGACGATCTCCCTGGCCACGCGCCCGAGCTCGCCATGGCCCTTGCCCCTGATCCCCGCCAGGAATGCGCGCTCTTGGGCGCCCGTTGGAAAGAGGCTGCCAGGGCCAGTCCCGTCGAGCTCTACGGCGTACAGGTCAATGTCCAGCAGCGGCGCCAGCGGGCCGGATTGGCTGTCGAGGTACCTGTAGCCCATCGTGTCCAGGCCGTGGCCCGTGGCGATCGCATAGCACTGTGCCACGACAAAGTCCCTGTCAACCCTGTTCATCTCTGGCCAGACCATGCCGTGCTCTGCGAGCAGCGCGACGAACCTGCGCAGTATGGGCAGCCTCCTTGCGCGGTTTCTTCCCCACTCTTCGGCGCGCGCGAGGGCCTGTGCGTTGTTGCTTGCCCTCTCCCTTAGCATCTCCATCGTGGCCTCCGGGTCGGCTAGCACTAGTTCCGGCCTTGTTTGCTTGCTCATTGCGCGCCCCCCACCGGGGGCCAAATTTAAGGCTTGGGCGGGCCTGGCGGCGGCGGCACGCCCAGGCAGTGTCCCCGAGGCCGGGCAGGCGCAGGTGCCCCCCCCCCCCCGGGCCACCGCGCCTGCGCCCCACCGCCGCGCCGAGGGGCCGGCGGGAACCTGGAAACCAGGATAACGAATTGCGGGGGAGTTTCGGGGCGCTACGGTAAAGGCAGCAGGGCCCACGAGGCAGAAAGGGGCGCGCTTGGCTGCGGCGGGTCGCCCCCCATGGCCGGCCCGCGCATGCCCCCCTTTCCCGGCCACGCCACACTGCCGCGCAAAAGTTCCTGCGCAGGCCGCGCCGGGCCACATCCCCTATCGCGAGTCCTCGGCGCCGACCTCTTGCTCGCGGCGCCTCACCAGCTCTTCGCTGTCGATGTCCAGGATCTCCCCCTCTAGCTGATCGAGGGAGTCGAGCATGCTGGAGGTGTCCACTGCCGCGCATGACTTGCCGGCTATGGCCGCGAGCGCCGTGACGCGCAAGTCTTCGGCAAGCATTTTGCCCCATTCTGTGAGAAGGTACTCGTATGTGGTGCCAAACTCCCCAATGTGCT
>JAPPPQ010000028.1 GCA_028817435.1 Deltaproteobacteria bacterium | reverse complement strand
GCATGGGGGTGGGGCAACATGGGGATTGGGTAGCATGGGAGTGGGGCAGCATGGGAGGGGGCAGCATGGAGGTGGGGCCGGGGTGGGGTAGCATGGGGGTGGGGCAGCATGAGGGGTGGGGCAGCATGGGGGTGGGGCAACATGGGGATTGGGTAGCATGGGAGTGGGGCAGCATGGGAGGGGGCAGCATGGAGGTGGGGCCGGGGTGGGGTAGCATGGGGGTGGGGCAGCATGAGGGGTGGGGCAGCATGGGGGTGGGGCAACATGGGGATTGGGTAGCATGGGAGTGGGGCAGTATGGGGGTGGAGTAGCATAGGGTGGGTGGAGCAGCATGGGGTGGGGTAGCATTAGGATGGAGCATGGTGGGGCATACTGTTCTGCACACAATGATAGCTATCGTTATTTCATGGAAAGGAAACTTGGAAAACATGCAGAACAGCTCTGTATCTTTTAATTCCAGTGTCTGATCTAGATAGAGCTCGGCGAGCCCTACATGCTGGTACCCAACTTGCGCCATCAATTTTCTTCAGCGAGGTTCCCAGAATACCAGCAACTAAAGTGTACCAGCAGCAGAAAGGAACGGAATGGAACAGAACGAATGGAACGGAACGAAGCACTCCCTGGGTGAAGGTATCGTACGGTATGCGTAATATGTGAGTGGATTTGAGAAAAGGGGTAACTTAGCGCAAAACGCCAAATTTTGGCACTTTTCAAGCTATCATCATTTCAAAGCAGTGAGGGCCTCTGGCTGTATTCTTGGTTTAGGGGTACATCAGGCCTTCTGCTTCACAAATCCCACATTTGAAGCTGTAGATAGCCTCCTGTCAGAAGTGGTGGCCGTCAAACCGAAGGTATAAAACTGCTGATTTTCGACCACGGGTAGTATGCACGCTCGCCACGCCCACACAGGAAATGGGCGGGGCTTGGAATTCTTAGGAGTGTAGCAGATTGAGTATAGAGCGATTGCAATGACGTCATAAAAATTATGTAGGTCTGCATACCTCCGTGATACTTCCGTGCATGACGGCCATTTTGGTGCACAAGTGGATAGGAGCTTGTATGGGAAAGTCTGGAACTACGCAGCCAGTGCGCTCACGTCTCACATATAACATGTACCGGGTAGCGATATCGAACATACTTGTGAGGTAAGTCCATCAGCTGTCAGGTTTGGACTGCATTTTGCAAGCGCATCGTGCAGCATACTAAGTCTCCATTCAACTGTGCACCAAAATGGCCGCCCGTATGGTTTTCACGTGACTGTGACGTCACGTGCAATCGCTCTATAGGATAGCGAGTTTCGAGTTCATAGCTACTATAGCGTCAAAGTTATTTGCGACATTTTGGAAAATGCGCAAAGTTACCCCTTTTCTCAAATCCACACACATATGTCTCCGTCACAATACTGCCAATAAACCAGAAATGGTGTGCAGAGTCGGTGAGGAAGACACCGGTGGTCTGAGACCCAAGTACGACTTTTTTTTCTGTCTGGCGCTGTACGGACGATACTGTGAAAGTATCCTGAAAGGTTGGACAGCATGTGCTGCATGATGGTATACGGTAGCGTCAGCTCTTTTATGTGCATAGCCTGGTTCTGCAAATTGTGGATAATGTATTGTATGTAACTCCAACCTAGTCTCGTACCCAGACCCCTCTGGGAAAAATCAAGAATTTTTCCGATGGGGTCTGGGAAGAACGAGCCTAACTGAAGACTACTGCAGTATGCTAGTGAGTCAGCAGTATCCTTGTAGGGCCTGGCTAATGATGTCAGTGAGTATTGTTTGAGATGAGTTCTTCAATCCATCAGAGGGCTGTACTGAACAATTAGACAGGATGAGTACTAGTGGGAGTTTTATTGATAGTTATTAGTAGTTAGATTAGGAGGTAACTATAGGGTAATAGAACAGAAGCCTGGACCTGAGAGCTACATGTGATATTGTTTGCAAGGGACACCGGTGGGTCATGGCCGCCCTCAAGGGGTTGCCTCCCACTACATGTTGAGACTGGGCAATACAGAACTCCAAGACTCTATACCTCCTCTGGACCTGCAAATTGTGCCCGTTAAATTGTGTTGAAACTAAATTCCATTTTGTAATTGGTGCCCTACCCTAGAAGATCTTGCTTTTTTGACTGCATATCCCCTCTAGATAATTCCTTTTGCCCCCTCCCCCAAATTGACAAATTTAAGTGTACTCTTTGTGCAAGTAGTCATTGTGGCATAATAAGTAAATATTTTGATCATATACCTATTACACAGTACCATGCAAACTCCGTATACAGTAGGAGTGTGATTATTTCTGTAATTGCACTGCTACTGACCAATCAGCTGCCGATTACACTTTATTGCACTCCAACGAGTGCAAAAAGTGTAATCGGCTGCTGATTGGTCGAAATGGAGGCGTGGTCGAAATGGAGGTGTGGTTGTTATGGACGATTACAAACGTAAACAAAATTCTGAGCATTGCTAGGTGGCCATTGCGGTAAGACAGAGAGCATGCAGGCGTGTTATTCTGTCGTTTGTCCTCGAGTTTCTTACAGAGAATATCGACAAAACATGCTAACGTATACCATGGAGCATCAGCACGGCTTGAACGAAACCCCGCCCACCTTACTGCTCTAGCCCCAAACAGCTCTACTCTAATATCTCTCTATCCACGGTGTGGCGGAAGGTAGGGTCATCTGTTCTCTATTGTCGAGTTTGTTATGCAGCATGTCGCAGCAAATACATGGAGAACGAGCTCACAAGCTCTTCGCTTTTGTATCGTCATCAGGCTCAAGCAAAACACTGCTCGGCTTAGCTATTGCCCCGCCTCTCCCCAACGTGCTCCACTCTTGGCTCAAGCTTAAAGCTGCATACGATTAATTTGTGATAGCATGATTTGCAGTGCAATTTGGGAATCTTTGCCTCGTGAAATTATAAACCTTACTTGTGCAATTAATTCCCAAATTGCACTGCAAACCATG
>JAPPPQ010000033.1 GCA_028817435.1 Deltaproteobacteria bacterium | reverse complement strand
GGACATGGGGTTGGCCGTGCCCTGCTCGCCGGACACCGCCGCCGTCCACGCCACGCGGATATCGCCCGCGCTCTCGGTATCGGTGGTGACGGTGAAACTCGCCGTGCCGCCCTCGCGAGTGCTGTCGGTGTCGGCGGCAATGCTCAGGCTGGCGGCGTCGTTATCGGTCAGCGTGAAAAAAGTTGTGACCACTGGGGGATTGATCCGGCCGGCGCTTGTGGGGAGTGCTCGCCACGAGGTCCCGTAGACGATCCGCAGATTCTCGTCGGCCTCGTTGATGCCGTCGTCCACGATGTTGATGGTGATGGTTCCACTGCTGTCGCTGCTGGCGATGGTGATGCTGCCGCTGCCGGGGTCGGTGTAGTCGGCGGCTGTGGCCTCCACGCTTCCCGATGCGGATGACGGGACAAAGCCGTAGGGAAACACGATGTCTGCCGTCCGCGTGGCGTCCATGGGCGTGACGGTGAGCTCGGCACTCATGCCCTCCTCCACCGAAACCGCCCCTCCATCGATCTGGAGGCGGAGCGTATCGTCGTCGGCAATGGCGACGGTGAGAGCGGAGGCCGGCAATGATGCGCCACCTTCGTCGGTGGCGTCGGACTCGTGGGCCGAGGCGATGCTGAGTGTGAGGGTAAAGGTCTCATCCGCCTCGTTCAGATTGTCGCCTTTGGTGCTGATGGTGAAGGTCTCAGAGATTTCCGAGCCGGTGAATTCGAGGGTGCCGCCCGCGGGCGCGGTATCGCTCATGAAGTCTGCGGCAGCAACGGGGTTGGTGGTGCCCGCGGCGTAGGCCCAGGTGATGGTGATACTGCCCCCGGACGAGATGTCCGGGCCGCTGCGGTTCACCGTGTAGGTGGTGGTTGCATCCGTATCGGTTTCGCTGATGCGCCGGGTGGGGGCGCTGAAGCCGAAAGAATGCGCAGCGCTGACAAAGTTGACGGTGACCTCCGTAGCGCGCTGATCCGGGAGATTGATGACGCCGGGGAGAGGGTCATCTTCTGCTGGAGCCCGCGGCATGGTGGAATCTGCCCTTTCAATTCCGGTGATGGTGAAGATGAGGGTCTGGTCCGGATCCGCATCGCCCAGCGTGGAGGAGAGCGGGATGCCGACGGTAACTGCGCCGCTGGTTGCGCCCTCAAACCGGCCGCCCACCGTGCCGGCGGCAAAGGTGAACATTCTGCTGCCGGAATCAACCGGCGTGAAGGTTACGCCGGTGAGCGTGTAGCGCAGAAGCAGATCGGCCAGAGAACCCCGCGCCGCGCCGGTCAATTCGAAGCTGAATTGCACCTCCTGGCCTTCGTTCACCGTGGTCTTGTCGGCGGTGACGCTGAGGGTCATGGGATCGTCATCCACAATGGTGTAAATCTGCGGAGAGCCGGCGACGGTGACAGGACCGTGTGCGCCACTGTCAATATGAGTATGGACGACATGGAATACTTCGTTCGGCTCGTTGAAGGTATCGTCCGTGATGGGGACCGGAATCTGGCCGGTGGTCGTGCCCGATATCAGGTCGTCCGTTGCGCCCCGATCAATGGTAAAGATGGGGCGGTTAATTTGCGCTCTCAAAAGGGTCGGGCGGCCGGCAGGCAGCCAGTCAACACCGGTTTCCCCCAGATCGCCCAGCTCCGCATTTGCGGTGTTGGCATCTGCGTCCCTTATGGCATTGAACCTTACCCGCACAGGGCCCGAAAGCACCGCGCCGAAATCCAGCATGATCACCGCCGCGCCGGCTGTTTCCGCCACCTGGCCGCCGCCGCTGTAGGTGAGGACGATGGGATCGTCGTCGTTGATGACTACCATGGAGGAATCGTTGGAAGGATTGCCGAGCGCGGTCATGGTGTCCGGCGCGGTGAGCTGCACGCCGAAGCTCTCGTTGGGCTCGTTTACATTGTCGCCGACAATGGTGACCGTGAAATCTACTGAGGCCGTGCTGCCCATGGGAAAGATGACGATGCCGGAAGTGCCGTCGGCGCCGCCGGGGACGGTGAAATCTTCGGCATTGGTGCCCCCGTGGACGATGTTCCAGGTGACCTCGGTATCTTCTGTGAAGGCGGTATCGCCGCTCTGGAAGCTGATGGTGAAGGCATGGGTGGCATTGGCATCGCCTTCGGGGTGCGGCCCGGCGGCGGGGGTGACGGTGAGGGTGCGCGTGAAGCTGCTCGGGCGGCTCACCACCGAGATGGTGGCGCTTTGATCGGCAGTGGCGCTGGTGCGGGCAATGGTTCCGGCGGCGCTGTATTCGCTGGCCGTGGCGCCCAGGGTCACGGTGAGGTCTTCTGCGTCGGCGTCTGAATCCACCAGCAGCGCAATGCGAATGATTCCCGTGGTGGGGGAGAGGCCATTCCGGGTGAGGGGAATGCTGAGGGTGCCGCCGCCGGCATCGGTGTAATCTGCCGCCGCCACGCCGCCGCCAATGGAGTAGGGCACCGAGATCGCCGCCTCGCTGGCCTTGTTCAGGGTGACGGTGAAGAGGGCCACGCGCCCCTCCCGAACCTGCGTGCCCATGGTCGTGGAATCGTCATCCGAGTTGGATTCGGCAATGGAGACGGAGAGGGCGTCGCCGGGGTCGTCGGTTATGGTGACCGTGAAATCACTCGGCAGCGCCACACCGCCGTTGGCCGTGGCGGCGGCCATGTCTTCTGCCAGAATTCTGAAGGTAATGTTGAAGGTCTCGTTGCCCTCGTTCAGAGCGTCGGGGTAAACGTTGACACTGAATGTGTCCTCCCGATCCGTGCCGCTGTAGCGCAGGTCCATGATGGGATACTCGGTGAGGAAATCAGCCCGCTCGGCCGGGCTGCTCCCGGTCGGGACGACCCGCGCTTCGATGACGATGTCCTGGCCGTCCATCAGTGCGCCCGTGGTATCGCGCCGGATGGTGTAGGTTTCGGTGCTGGCGCCGAAGCCGCTGTCCCCGGTCCGCTCGGCAATGGTGGCGCTTCCCGCAGAGACGGTGAAGGTGTGCATAGGCGTCGTTTGCGCCCACGCCTGCCCCGCAACCAGCCAC
>JAPPPQ010000012.1 GCA_028817435.1 Deltaproteobacteria bacterium | reverse complement strand
CGCCGCGCGCCCCGCGACTGCCGCTCGCCCTGCGCCGGGCCCGCGCTGCGCTCTGCCCGCGCCACGCCGCGCCCGGCCAAAGGCGCGACGCCGCCCGCCACCCGCGCGCCGCCGCCGAAGCGGCCCCGGCGCAATGCGCTGACGGAAGAGCTGGAGAAGAAGAGCTTCATTGCGGAAGTCATTTGGTTTCCCCTGTGTGGGTTAAGTTGCCTTGTGCAAATGCCAGTATGCGTTGTGCGAATGCCGTCGTGCGTTGTAGTTGCGTTGTGTTGTTGTGTGCGTTGTTGTGCGTGCGCCCTTGATGGGCGCCGCCTTGCGTTGTGTGTGTGCGTTGTTGTGTGCGTGCGTTTGCTTTGTGTGCCCGCGATGGGTGCTGCGTTGTGTGTCCGTGCGCCCTTAGATGGGCGCTGCCTTGCGTTGTGTGTGTGTGCGTTGCGTTGTGTCGTTGTGCGTGCGTTGCGTTGTGTGTTCGCCCGCCGTGGGCCGGGCAAGGACTAGCGCCCGCAGGCGCAAGCCCCCCCTCGCGGAGCATTGGCCCGCAACTCTATTATCCCCTCCCGCACCCCGCAACCCCCCAAGGCCAAAAAAATGCACTCCCCTGCCCCGCCCCTCCCCCGGGGGATTCGGGGCACCTGCCAGCGCCGAGGGGCTTCGCCAGCGCGGGGGGTGGCTGCGCGGGGGCTGGGCCGGGGCGGGGGCTGCAGCAAACAGATAGGGGCGGGGGGCTTCGCCAGCGCCGGGGGGTGCGGGGAGGCTGCGCGGGGGCTGGGGCCGGGCTGGGGCCGTGGTGGATGGGGGCGGGGCTTCGCCAGCGCCGGGGGAGGTGCGGCCCCCGGCCGGGAAAATGCGCCCCAGGCCGAAAAATAATTCCCCCGCGCCGGGAATCTGTGTTACCTTGCGCCTCGGCCTCTCCCCAAGGCCCTCACATCGGTCCCGATGGGAGTAGCAGACATGGGCACCATCCTCGCAAACCTCGCCTCTGGCCTGGACGCCGGCGTCTTGGCCATGCTCACCTTTCAGTTCGGTTTCTTCGCCTTCCTGTGGAAGTCCAACCGCGACCTCAACGCCAAGCTGGACAGGCTGCGCGAGGATTTCAACGCCAAGCTGGACGGGCAGCGCGAGAGCCTCGACGCCAAGCTGGACAAGCAGCAAGAGGATATCAACGCCAAGCTGGACGGGCAGCGCGAGGATCTCAACGCCAAGCTGGACAGGCAGCAAGAGCAACACCGCGCCGATATGCAGGCACTGCGGGAGGAGTTCCGCGCGGCGCTGCAGGAGTTCCGGGCGGAATTCCATCAGTTCCGGCAGGAAGTGCGCGCGGATATGCAGGAGCTGCGCGGGCAGGTGAAGGAACTGCGCGAGCAGGTCTACCTGCTGTGGCAGCACATCAAGAAGATCTAGGCGCGTAGCTAGCAGGGGCGGCGGAGGGCGCGGGCTATGGAATCTGTGCTAGCTTGCGCCTCGGCCTCTCCCCAAGGCCCTCACATCGGTCCCGATGGGAGTAGCAGGCAATGAACCTCGATCTCGCAAGCCTCCTCGTCGCCTTGATTGGCGTCGGCGTGGCCCTGCTCACTGTCCTGCTCGGCCTCTTCGCCTTCCTGTGGAAGATCCACCGCGACCAGCGCGCCGATACGCAGAAGCTGCGCGAGGAACTCTACGCCGAGCTGGAGAAGCTGCGGGCGGAATTCCATCAGTTCCGGCAGGAAGTGCGCGCGGATATGCAGGAGCTGCGCGGGCAGGTGAAGGAACTGCGCGAGCAGGTCTTCAAGCTGTGGCAGCACATCCAGAAGACCCAGCGCTAGCGGGGGCTGCAACAGACAGGGGCGGGGGCTTCGCCAGCGCCGGGGGAGGCGTGGCCCCCGGCCGGGGAAATGCGCCCCAGGCCGAAAAATAATTCCCCCGCGCCGGGAATCTGTGTTACCTTGCGCCTCGGCCTCTCCCCAAGGCCCTCACATCGGTCCCGATGGGAGTAGCAGACATGGGCACCATCCTCGCAAACCTCGCCTCTGGCCTGGACGCCGGCGTCTTGGCCATGCTCACCTTTCAGTTCGGTTTCTTCGCCTTCCTGTGGAAGTCCAACCGCGACCTCAACGCCAAGCTGGACAGGCTGCGCGAGGATTTCAACGCCAAGCTGGACGGGCAGCGCGAGAGCCTCGACGCCAAGCTGGACAAGCAGCAAGAGGATATCAACGCCAAGCTGGACAGGCAGCAAGAGCAACACCGCGCCGATATGCAGGCACTGCGGGAGGAGTTCCGCGCGGCGCTGCAGGAGTTCCGGGCGGAATTCCATCAGTTCCGGCAGGAAGTGCGCGCGGATATGCAGGAGCTGCGCGGGCAGGTGAAGGAACTGCGCGAGCAGGTCTTCAAGCTGTGGCAACACCTCCAGAAGACCCAGCGCTAGCGGGGGCGGCGGAGGGCGCGGGCTATGTCGCGTTGTTGGTCTTTGCGGCGCAGGGCGGCGCGTTTGTCGTAGCGGCGGCGGCGGCGGGCCAGGGCCAGCTGCACTTTGGCGCGGCCGCGCTTCCAGTAGAGAGACAGGGGGATCAAGGTCAGGCCCTTCTCTGCTACCTGGCCGGACAGCCTTGCTAGCTCCCGGCGGTGCAGCAGCAGTTTGCGGGGGCGGGTGGCGGCGTGGGGGGCGGCGGGGCCGGCGGATTGCCAGGGGGTGATGTGCAGGGCGAGCAGAAACAACTCGCCGCGCCGCAGCGCCGCAAAAGAGCCGGACAGGTTGACGCGGCCGGCGCGCAGGGATTTGACCTCCATGCCGAGCAGCACGAGGCCGGCCTCGTGGGTGTCGAGAATTTCGTATTCGTAACGGGCGCGGCGGTTCTGGGCGATGGGGGCGTCTTCCCCCATCTGCGCGGCCGCCTTGGCCCGCTGCTTTTTGCGCTTGCCCGCCATGCGGCGAATGGTAGGCAAACCGGCGGGAAACTCGAAAACTGGCGGCGGGGGCGCGGCGGCGAGGTGCGCGGCACGGCGGAGCGGGCGGGCAGCGGGGTGGCGGCGGCGGCGGCGGGGGCGGCGGGGGCGCGGC
>JAPPPQ010000062.1 GCA_028817435.1 Deltaproteobacteria bacterium | reverse complement strand
ATCATTGAGAATATCGTACCGATCATTGCGAACATCCAGGATCTCCCTGATGTTACCTTCACTGAGCGTGACTCGACTGCGTCATTCACTGTAGCTCTGGCCAGTAATGCTACGGTAAGGTTTAATTCAACATTCCATCTAACCTTTGCTACCACACTAGCGACTGGCCATCAGTTTGATATCGGTGAGCGTGTCTTCGTTACGTTGACATCTGAGAACCGTACAGCATCTGATGCGCTAGCTAATGCTCAGTTCATTGGTGATGTGACTGCCAATCGTGCAGATACAAACAGATCCTTTGTTACGATCTTAGTTGATGCTGATGGTAATGGGATCAATGGTCGGACATACCTTGAGAGTGTTGACAATCAGTTTGATGAGATTGATTCAGCAACCTTCAATGGTTGGACATGGTGGAAGCGTGATGCAGGGTACTCTGGTGTACTCGTCACGGATGACTCAGGGATTGTAACCAATCAATCCATCGAAGTCTTTGAGGATCGTGTACGTCCTACGTTTGTAGAATACGATACAGCTACGACTCCAGGAGATTTCTCCACAGCTAACACGAGAGTCTTGAGTAACATTGGATTCAGTACAGCATACAATGGTGCTTCTGGACTGACTCTTCAGGATGATGAAGGTAACTCAGTCCTCTGGGATCCGACAGTTCTCCAACCTCTTCGTCTATCTACCCTTGGTGGATCAGTAATCCTTAGCAGCAATGTTGATGGATCTGATGACACGGAGAGGCAGGCCACTGTACGTCGAGCTATCGATGCAGCTAGTGAAGCTCAGGTCGCACAAGACATTGAGAACCGTGCTCGCTCAGAACGCTACTCGCTTTCCAATGGTAATGTTGAAGAGTGGACAGAGCGTGAGGGCACACTGGAAGTTGACTATCGTGCAGCGATTAACACAGTAAGTACTGGTGTTATCAATAGCACTACTCCCTCTGAGAACATCAACTTTGTAGCGAGTGCAGGTTACGCTATTGATCCTCCATCTTCTACTGCCTACACTGTGACGTTCCCTGCTGGCAATACATTCCCTGCGGACATCATTGCAGAAGGTCGTTTGATCAGAGCGGATAACACTAATGGTAGTGGTGTAAGGATCTTTTCTCATTTGATTGGAGTACCTTCCTCGGCTATCTCTGAAGTTACCAATGTTGCTGGTCAAACTGTTAGTGCAAGAGTTGTCTGTGCACTCAGAGATGAAGCTCGTACTCATGCGAGAGCAGCTGCCACAGCCTCTGAGACATTCTCAGGTGATGGCACGACAACTGTATTCACACTCACAGGTTCAGCTTCAAGTCTGACTGGTATCACCGTCGCTGGTGCACCTATTGATCTTGCAACGGTTACCTTCGATGCAGCAGCAAACACTCGGCTTGTTACCTTTGCTACAGCTCCTGCCACGGGCACTGACAACGTAGTGATTAGCTACAATGTCAATGTCTTCCAGGACTTCCGTACAACGACAAGCACACAGGCCACAGGATTGACAGCACTCTATGGTATCGCTCATGATCCTGTCAGACCTGTAGACAGTTCCGATGTCTCTGTGACTCCATGGGATCCTGCCCGTGGGTACGCTGCATTTGACTTGGCATCATATCTCGGTGTGATCTACCATCGTCTGGTTGCAGGTACTACGAGTGGTAACCCACTGGCAGACACAACCAACTGGGAACCTGTCTCTGGTAGCAGTGCTAATGCTAACATCGATGCTCGTATCCCGACACGGTTTGAGGCATTCCCTAACACGATGATCACTCGCACGAGTGCTTCCGTACATCTGTTCAGATTTGCAGATGTTGGAACACAAGAGCAGAATGAGGCTGAACGTCGTAGGATTCTCCGGACTTACTTCGGGTTCCCTGATAATGTAGACACTCTGTCTAACGTTGCACTTCCAAGAACTGTAGGTATTCAGATTGATTCGAATACGGAAGTTACTCTGCCAACATCAGTGACTGTTACATCTAACACAGCCACGGCAGACGCCTTCTCGATTCAACTCCTGAACCTACAAGCACCTCTTGTTGCAGCCACTGGAACCTTCGCAGTAACCCTTCGTGATCCCTCCTCTGATGAGGAGTTCGATGTTCTCATCGCGGGTGATGGACTGAACCAGTCTGTCACTAACCTTGTAAATACTCTGAGTATCGATGACTCGATTGCTCGTGACATTGAGATCCCTGGGTTCAACGCAAGTGATACTATCGGTACTAACTTCACTGCAGGTACAAGCACTGCTCGCCCCGTATGGGAGTTCGCAGTACAGCCTAACTCTATTGAGCAGGCTAACCTGAGCAAGGAAGCTGGTGCTGCCTTTATCCCACCTGCTGGCTCGCTCATGCATGTTGGTACTGACAACAACACCGTGGCGTATTCCCCTGGTGATACGAATCGTGTGGGTACTTTCGAGGAACTCACTGACGATTTCGATATCGAAGTTCAGGACAGGTACACTCGGGAAAGCTGGGATGCTAACCACTCAGTGCTTGCAACCCTGCAGTCTGAGATAGCTAACACGAATACTTCACCGTTCCCTCTGAGGGCTTCAGCTACTTCGCGTGAGCTGTCTACTCAGATGGTTAATGAGCTGAACAATCTGGATCAACGTGGGACTGCCGTAGCAATTGACTATACCAATGGTCAGACCTATGGCATCAGTGCATTTAATCACACAGCTTTGACTATCGGCCAGCCTGAGATCCTTCAGCAACCTGTAGGTCTCCCGAGCATCGGTAGCTTGGGTGATGTGATTGATGTGGACATTGGGGTACAGCTCTCGCTCTTCGCTTCATCAGCAGCAACTAACCCTGCTGTGTTGCGGTTCGAGAATGTACGTCTCCCAACTGATGCTACTAATGCTACTGTTGGATTCGATGAATACTTCCGTAGGTTGAACACACTGCTTCAAGCCTCTAACCTCGCAGGTGACTGGGAGATCTCTACGATCTACGTCGATGGCGCGGGTAGTGGTATCGTGGTGTTCACTGCTGGATTCAATGGGCCAATCGCCTCTGTCTCCCGTAGTGAGATGTCATTCATTTATCCTCGTGGTCAGGTAATCCAGTCAGGGTTCCCTGTGATTCAGGATGGTGGAATGCATGAGTCCCAGCGGGGTGTAATCGCTGCTGGTGGTTCAGGTGTACCTATCGCATGGGAGTCTATTCAGACCGAGTCCGAGCAGTTCATTGCTGATGGAACTCAGACAGCCTTCATTGTTCGTGGAGCTATCCTGGGTATCAGTGCAGTTCGTGCTGATGGAGTTGTGCAAGCCTTGACGACAGACTATACTGTCTCAGGGAACACAGTTACCTTCGTGACAGCTCCAGGGTCTGCAACGATTGTTGAGATCGAGTACACAGTGCATTCGGATCTTGCGAGTGGACAGTACCTTCTGTTTGAAGTTACGTCTGTCAACGGCAATGATATCGTGAATGCTCAGTGGTTGAATGATGGTATCGGTACGGGTAACTTCGATAACTCTGATGTCGCCTTTGAGATCAGAACGTTTGAAGCTGCTACTCTCAATGAGGCTAACCGTATTGCATCCAACATCAATGCGCTGAGGAACACAGACACTGGCCTTCGGACTCTTCCGATACGCACTGTGATTCCTCAGAGTGATCGCAATATCTTCTCTGAAGCAGAGCATGATCGCTACATCCTTATCAGTGGCACGCATCAGATGGTTGATGCTGTGTATGCACATGTCTTGGATATCGCAACTGATGGATCGACTATCACCTTTGACATGGATCACTACCTGTCACTCAATGCTGCAGGAACTGTTGTCTATCGTCCCACAGTGACCTTCACTTCGGATGTCGAAAGCAACATTTCCCTGTACCGATTGAACCTCGCAGGTCTCGGTGATGTAACCAGGACGGGTTCGTCTAATCAGACCATTGTCCGTCCTACTAACTTTACTGATATCGCGATTGATGGTATTCCAGTAGAACTCCCAATGATCTTAATCTATGGAGATTATGTCGTGAATAGAATTAACTCAGGGACTAACCAGGGAAGAACTGGTAGTCGCACTTATACTTACGATGGTGACACATACTATCGTATCTATGAGCGGCCTGCTAATGGATTGACTACCGTGCAACGGTGGTTCCGTGGAGGTACGCTCAGTACCGCTGCAGATCCCCACGTTGTTACTGGTGGTGTACCACTGCAGCTTGGTAGGATTACTAAGACATATACTGAATCGAGTGGCGTATTTACCTTCACTGGTACAACGCATAGCACGGACACATAGGAGGATTAGATGGCTGTATCTACAATCACTACTAACCAGCTCGTCACGGGTAATTCCTTGAACGGTGTGGCTGGTCCTTACTATTCTTCGCGCAATGCGACTGGTGTCATCGGTATTGATGAGTACTTCTTCAATAACGTCGATCTGGAATTTAACAACGGGGCGACCACAGTGTTTGGTCGTCCCAGACTCCTACCTGGAGTCACTGATACTGTTACTGCTGACAACGCTCCATACAAATTCCGTGTGGGGCAGTGGCTCAGGAACGATGTCAATGAACTGTCCTATACAGGGACTCTATCAGCTAACTCAGTGGGTGGTGTTATCAATCTCACTAATGCTGATCAGATCCCTACAGGCGCTCGCTTGGGTAGGTCTGCTATTCGAGTTCGGCACAACAATCTCGTCTATCGGGTCACGACTGTCAATGGTCTTAACCTGATCGGGGTACAGCTGGAGTCGGATCTTACTGTAGACTTCCCCAACACACCGGCAGGTACTGAGATTGAGATCCTTGAGAACAACGCTCAGTATCCACAGTTACCCACAGGTCTGCAGAATGTAACGACCAATGGTACTGTAACCACGACGGGTAGAACTGGTACGAACAATGCAGGTACTGTGAACATCACCCTTGCGGGTGTTGCTCCAGCTCTATCGCCTGGTCTGTTCCTCCCAGCGGGTACTGATATCGAGATCACAGGAACTACGATAACTACGACTGCTCCTGGGTTGATTATCAATGGTGTACTCGCATCTACCCCTGCAACTTACGCAAGCACTGGTGGAACCTTCACAGCTAACGTGACTAACCAAGCCATCAACGCTGCGTATCAGTGGGACAATCTGTTCCAGGGTAACATCGTTGACTACGATTATGTGAACGATGAGATCCGTGGTATTGAAGAGCGAGTAGTCATCCGCTTAGATGGCTACACGGCTAACACATCTCTGATCCGAGGTAACACCACCTGTCGTCCTATCTTCTACGGAGTTGACTTCGTGATGGATAGGCCAGGTGCTGCTGGTCTCACAAGTTTTAACTGGTTAGGTAATGGTGTTAGTTCAGCCCCTGATGCTGTTGATGCTATTCCTCAGTTCTATGGTTGTAGGCAACGGCGTAATGGTGGGAACTTCGGTGACTTCCGAGTCTTCGGTCCTAACATGCTAGTGAAAGGTTTGGATATTGTCCAGCCTTCAACAGCAACGGGTGCTTCCTTTGAGTTGGGAACTCCATTCACAGTACCTCCCGCAGGTCTGACAGTGGACAACCCTAACTACAATACCTTCGGACAGAGACCAGTACTTCCGTTCTTTAACAATCTCGCTTCAGCTAATCCAGCAGAAGAGCGTTATGGGTTTAGTGGGTTGTCTGTCACATCTCTGCCTCTGTTTCTGCAGAACATTGCTTTGTCAAACAAGCAGCCGACGACTAACGCAGCCACTACAGCCTACAATCGTGGACTAACGCTGATTAATCCGTCTAGCTCTGCTCCGATCCCATACATTGCATCGAGAACTACAACGATTGCTAGTGGTTCTCCATCAGCAGCAGGATCTCATCCAACTATTCCACTCTTGCTGTCCTCTAAGGATACGCAGTTTGGACTGAACTTTGGACTTACATCAGTTAAGCGATTCGGTACAGGGACATACAATGCATTTCAGAGGATTGTACTTAACCTTCCAGACTCAGGCTTCACCGTGCGTATCAGACGTACTGGGGCTAGGGCATGGGAACATGGTGGTAACCCTGCGACTTCAACTACTCTCAGCCCTGCGACCTATGTGTCAGCCGCTGGTTCTATCCGGCAGTCTAATGGGTATCTCAGAGTAAGTGACAACGCTAACAATATCTCCTACGGCAATGGCACTCTTGGTACTGGACAGCGTAGAACTCAATCTACACTGACCGCTGCTGAGATAGCAAGACTAGCCAATGACACAACTGACTTCGACATTGCTAATCGTAATGCTAATACTGGTGCATTTGAGAGAGTCCTAGATAACTCTCTTAATCAGGTAGCAGTAGATGATAGCCTCATGTCAGATGGTGTTATCTGCTGGGAAGGTCTTGATATAACTGCTTCAACTAACCAGGTTGTTGTGTATGTCCCGACGTACTGGCAGGGTATCTTCAATGCTGTTGGTAATGATGTCCTGACATACTTCTTCACGTATGATATCTGGATCCAGGATGATCGGTACATGATGGCTGATCGTGCTCCTGGTGCAGCTGCTGGTGTGTCTAACTCTGATGAGATGGCATTCTTCCCAGGTGCTATTCGGACAGAATGGAATACTCCGTTCCTCGATGGAACCAATCAGTCTGTCGAAGTAACATATACTCGTGAACTCGATAGGTTCTTCGGATCTAACCCGATTGATATTGATGCTACTTCAACAGATCGTGTTGATAGCTTGCAGGATATCTATGATGGCTTGAAGATCTTTGAGCGTACTCGTGGTATCAATGCTGCATACGATGCATCGCATGTGGATACTATTACACCCCTTACTGAAGTCAATGCCAATGGCTTAATTGACATCTACAATAAGGGGATTGTGGCGAGTACAAACACTTCTGACCCGATTGTTCAGAACTCAACGAACCTTCTGACAGGAAACGTTACTATCCGCTGGGGTACACTATCAGCTACCTCATTCAATCCAAACACAGACACTGGTATCATGGGTATCGGTAGTTCCGGTACGATTGATCTGGATGCTTCTGGGTTGACAGGTACCAACATGTCCTTCGGCACTGGTAGGTTCCTGAACACCACGGATAACGTTGAAGAGCAGCGTCACCCGACCCTGACGAATGTCTACGGGGCAGCTCGTCCTGATGGTATCCGTGAGTTCCGTCTGCAAGGTAGTGGTGCTGTGGCTGGTCCAGCGTCTGGAGCTTTGACTGCTACTAACACGACAGTGATTGACTTTGGTACTATCCCGTCTGGTCAGATCTATGATGTCGAGATCGATGGGTATGATATCTCCAATGCATTCCTTCGTCGTAGCGGAACAGGTACTGTACGTATCCGTCTGGCTAATGGTGCTCCGATCCCTCGGGGTATCTCAGGCTTTACAGGGTTTATCATCGATGCTGCCACGACAATCACTAATACACTGACAGATCGTCCAGTGAACTACGTGATTGCTCGTACTACATCGCGCCCTGCTGATACAGATGAAGGCACTGGGTTCTTTAACTACCAGACTGGTTCTATCAACCCAGGTGCAAGCGTTCAGTTCTTCAGTACTGACTTCGGAGCTGGTGATAGAGTTCGTGTTCGGTTCTCAGCAGAAGGGTACATTGAGTCCCTCTCGCAGCTTGCTGATGATCAGCTGAATAACCGTGTGATTACTCAGGTTACTCAGCTTAACACAGGTGACTTCCTGATCCCTGATCCGTCATACACGATCAGGACTACAGATCCTGGAATGAGAACACCGTCGTTTACCACGACTGACACTGTCCCTGCAGTACAGACGACATCCTTTACAGGTGATGCTTCGACTACTGTATTTACTCTTCCTGATGAAGATGCTGAAGCGGTTCCAAATGTAACTATCAACGGTACATCAACAACTGCTTTCACATTCACAGCACCCAGAACAGTGACATTCACCACTGCTCCTGGGAGTGGGACTACTATTGTAGTTTCATATCGGAGTGCTGCTTTCAACAGGCAACTTACAGTAGATGGCCGTGTCTATGACATCTCGTCCACTAGCCGCCTGACTGCTACAGGAACTAAGCTACTCATCTCTATGAATGATATGGGTAACCAGTTGAATGACACGCCGACAGTTCAAGCTCTGTTGGAACTGAAGTCGAGTATTGCATATACTCGTACTCTGCTAGATAACAATGAGATTAATATCATCTCTGCAGCTGATCGTCAGACTGCTCAGGTTGATACTCGTTATGTAGCTGCAGTTCCTCTGACATTCACATCAGGGCTACACTTCACTGGAGTTCTTGAAGGTGATGACAACACTCCTGGCCGACAGGGTGTAACCATCCCTAACTTCACTCTGTGGAGAACTGGACTTGTCCAAGCTGGTGGTATTCTCCGAGTACCCATTGAGGTATTCGAAGCAGGCACTGGTGTCAGTGTGACATCACTTGCTCTGTCCCTGTTGACAGCACAGAACGATATCATCGCGGCTATCAATGCATCAGAGGTTGATGTCATTGCTGCTGTTGAAGATAACGCACTATAACTTATAGGAGGATCACATGAAGA
>JAPPPQ010000053.1 GCA_028817435.1 Deltaproteobacteria bacterium | reverse complement strand
TTCACAGGCAGGGCCGCCACGCCGAGGCCCTAGAGCCGCTTGAGCGCGCCATCTCACGTGACCCAGAGAATCCCGGACTTTACACCTGCAAGGCCTCTGTGCTCATATCCCTGCACCGCCTTGACGGTGCCGTTGAGGCGGCACGGCGAGCCGTCTCGCTGGATCCGGGCAACTCGGCGGCACATGGCAACCTGGGCGCCGCGCTGCACAACCAGGGCCGCCATACCGAGGCGCTTGCTTCCCTGGAGCGCGCCGTCTCGCTGCACCCTGGCGACGCAGAGCTCCACGCCAACATGGCCGCCACGCTGGGAGGGCTGGGGCGGCACACAGAGGCGCTTGCTTCCCTGGACCGCTCCATCTTGCTAGTGCCGGACAATTGGCAGACCCACTATTACAGGGGCGGCGCGCTCATCGCGTTGGAGCGCCACGCAGAGGCGGCCGAGTCCTATGCGCGCGCTGCCGAGCTTGCACCGGACAGCGCGTTGCCGCATCGGAGCCGCGCGATCGCGCTGTGCCACGCGGGTCGCCCCAAGGATGCCCTAGAGTCGTTCAACCGCGCGATCGCGCTGGATCCCACAGACGCCCACTCGCATAGCGTCGTTGCTGCCATCCTTGCCGACACGGGCCACGAGGCCGACGCGCTGTCCTCCTTTGACACTGCGATCTCGCTGGATATGAATGACGCGGCCTCGCATCTAGGGAGAGGCCTAGTCCTGCGATCAATGGGCCGCCATGACGAGGCCCTTGCCGCCCTCGAGCGCGCCATTAGCCTTGGAACAGACGACAAGCGCGCCCATCTCGGGCGCGGCCTCGTCCTGCGCTCAATGGGCCGCCATGACGAGGCCCTTGCCGCCCTCGAGCGCGCTGCCGGGATGGATCCCGCCGACGCCGCTCCGCACGCGTGTATGGGAATGGTGCTGTATGACATGGACAGAAAAGAGGACGCGCTAGCCTCCTTTGAGCGCGCGATTGCCGCAGACCAGCAAGTTGCGGACTTGCACGGCAATAAAGGAACCGTCCTCATGGACCTGGAAAGGCCGGCCGAGGCTCTCGGCGCGTTTGTCCGGATGGCAGAGCTCGCACCTGACAACCCTCACGCGCACATTGACAGGGCGCATGCGCTGCTCGCGCTAGGCCACACCGACGACGCCCTTGCGGCCGTTGACCGCGCAATCGGCATAGAGCCAACCATCCTAGAAGCCCATGCCACCCGTGCCCACGCACTCCACATTCTTGGGCGACATGATGATGCCCTCGTGTCCATTGACAAGGCAATCGAGATAAATCCGAGCGATGTGAAATCCCATGTCAACAGGGGCGTTGCCCTGGGCGCTCTTGGCCGCTGCGACGAGGCCCTGGCCTCCTTTGACCACGCCCTGACCCTTGATCCAGGCAACCGCAATGCCGGCCTTGGCCGCGCCTCTGCCCTTCTCCAGCTTTCCAGGAGGGACGAGGCCCTAGCCTCTTTTGGCAAGGTGCTAGTCTCCCAGAGCACGTAGCGTCAGCGCAAGCAGATAGGCCGGCGCTGACGGGCGCAGTGGTTGCTATATCCTGCGCCTAGCGTTGACCAAGCGAGGGTCGTCGACGTCACGCGTGCCAACCCTTATCCTCGTGATGCGCTCGCGCATGGGTGCAACATACCCCTCAATGTTCTCGATCCCCGATATCTGCGCCAGCAGTGTGGCGTGCTCTGCCTCGCTGGCGTCAGCGGCCGCCTCGTCCTTGAGGTATCGCCTATACGCCGACGTAAACCTGGCCATGTTTGCGCCAAGCTGTTGCAGGACCACGATCGCCCTCTCGTCATACGGGTAGCTGCCCACCATGCCTGCCATGACATCCACTGCCCTCTCACACCTGTTTACTAGCCGGTGAATGTCCCTTATTGCGTCGGCATCCTCTGACCTTTGGGCGCGTTCGAAGGCCATGGCCGATACGAACACGTACAGCATGAAAAAGATCGACAGCAGGCCTGACACAAACGTCACAACATGCCACGCACTGAGCACCCATATGTAAAAGGCGGCAGCGCCAATCCCGCACAGAAACACCAGGCTTCGCGGTGCAGTGTATGGCCTAACCATCATTTCACATGACCTCCCGCGTTAGCCAGGGAGTGTATATGCTCAAAGGCGCTGCGTATTGTCTGCTTGTCATATGCGGAGCTTTCACGTTCCATATACTTCACAAACTTGTCAACGTCTCGTATTGTGTCTATGGTTTTCACCACAAACGTCGCGACGCGTAGCCACAGTTTCTCCCGTCCCCCAACCAGCCGCAAAAAAGCCTCGCTCGCACGGGCGTCTTTCTCAAACGGATCTGCGCCCCCCATTGCGAGATCTAGACGATACAGGTCAAGGGACATTTCTGTTGAGAACGCCCCGCTCTCCAAAAAGTCAAAGTCATATCCCAGGCGCGCTCCCATGCCCTCTGCAATGTACGCATATTTTTGAATTGAGCGCTGCACGTCAATCGACCCCAGATCTGCGTCCTTGCCCACAAGGCCGTTGGCCTGCAAGTACCCGACAAACTTTTTGAGCGTGCCTATGCGCTCGGGCCTGACAGCTCCTGGTCGAAAGGACCCTAGCGAATGAGAGCCAGCAAGCTTGATTCCTCCCAGAGCTGTCCCGTTGGAGCTTGCCATAGAATTGAACACCGCATCCAACACGACCACGGTGGCTCCCTGCTCGGACAGACCGCGCCCTACGAGTCTAGCATCTCGAGGCATCGTCGCGGCGGGGCAGGCAATCCCGTATTAAGCCTTGTCACCTTGAGACCCGCAAAACCCCGCGATCGCCAGGGGGCATGACTGTAGGCAAGCGGCAGGCGCGGGCGACCGCAGCTACGCTCCGAGCCCCGCACACGGCTCAAGCGCGCCTCCAAGGCCCCTGGCTGCCGGCGTCTCGCCCGGCGAGGCCAGACCTTTTGGCCAAAATCCACATATCTCTGGGAGCGGTTCTCACGCGGCGCGCCGGGGCGGCATGCGCGAGGCGAGCTCGTCCAGAGCGCGCGCCGGCGAGCGCGCCTTTACCACGCCGCTGGCCACGAGTATGCCCTCGGCGCCGAGCTCGCCGGCGCGCGCGACGTCCTCGCCAGAGACAATCCCCGCGCCGCACA
>JAPPPQ010000006.1 GCA_028817435.1 Deltaproteobacteria bacterium | reverse complement strand
TCGAGGATATTCGGCAGTCGGATTGGCCGGTGGTGGCGTTGGGGGAGGTGTGCGACATCCAAAAAGGAACTTCAATCACCAAAAAGCAAACGAAAGCGGGCGATGTCCCCGTCATTGCCGGCGGCCAAAAACCCGCTTATTTCCATAATGTCTCAAACCGAGAGGGTGACACCGTCACCGTTAGCGGCTCCGGGTATGCCGGGTTCGTGAATTTTTTCTCGATTCCCATTTTTGCATCCGACTGCACCACGATAAAAGCCAAAGATGGAATGGGTGAAACCAAGTTTGTCTATTACTTGCTGAAAGAAAAGCAAGAGATGATTTACGCGCTGAGAAAAGGCATGGCGCAACCTCATGTGTACCCCAAAGACCTTAAACGCTTTAAGGTCCCTTTCCCGCCTTTGGCGGTTCAGCGGGAAATCCTCGCCGAAATAAACGCCTACCAAAAAATCATAAACGGCGCCCGCCAAGTCGTCGAAAACTACACCCCCCACATTTCCATCGACCCCACCTGGCCGGTGGTAAAGTTGGGAGATGTGTGTCAAATTTTCAATGGCACAACTCCCAGCACGGCCGTGGCTGATTACTGGGACGGCGATATTGTATGGATAACGCCTGCTGATTTGGGGAAACTCGATGGTATAAATATCTACTCGTCCGGGCGAAAAATAACGGAGGATTCTCTCAAAGCCACGAGACTCAAATTGCACCCAGTTGGCACTGTCGTGCTGTCCTCGCGCGCCCCAATAGGCCACTTGGGTATAGCCAAAATTCCACTTTGCACGAATCAGGGGTGCAAGAGTTTTATTCCATCCGATGATGTGAATTCAGAATTTTTGTATTTCGTTCTGCAAAGCCATGTTTCGGATTTCCAGAGGCTTGGCAGTGGGTCAACATTTAAGGAAATTTCCAAATCGAAGTTGGAGCGATTCCAAATTTCTCTTCCGCCTATTCAGATTCAGGAGGAAATGGTTGCCGAAATTGCAAGGGAGATGGAATTGGTGAACGCCAACAAACTTCTTGTTGCTATTTTTGAGAGGAAAATCAAAACCAAAATCGCCGCCGTTTGGGGCGAACAATAAAAATCAGCGGTGACTTACTGCCCACGCTTGCACATATTTTTCATCAGCAACCGCCGATGGTCTTGCGTGAAATTGTTGCCTTGTCGCGTCGAATATACGCTTCCACGCGGATTGTTGACCAGATTTGGGTCTCTAAAATCTTTTTGCAAATCGCCATCATTGGAATATAAAAAGCGAGCGTTACTGATTAATGCCACGGCAATAACATGCGGGTCGTCCGATTTGCAATGCGGTGAAACTTGACTGGCTTTTTGATTGACGGCGTTTTCGTCGAGAATCGCAATGCGCCCCGCGGACATCGCTCTCTTCCTCCACTTTTGGAAATTGGAAACCTTGTCCAGTTCGCCCAGTAACTCCCCGCCGGCAACCAGACTCCCGGGACCGGAATCAATCCAATCAAAGAAACGCTTGCTTGCCGATTTGTTTTCGGCTTCCGTGGTCCGGCTTGAGAACACCAAACCGGCGGCATTCGCATCAAGAATTGCGCACATCAGAGTTTCAACGACCGTTTCGTTTCTTCCATGAAAAACTTGCCATAACTCGGCGGCGCATTAAGAACGTTTCCATTCCTGTCCAGCCCAAGCGAGTGAATATTAACCTCGATGTCCTTGCGCTCGAAATAGAGAATGGAAACATCCTCGGGTTTCAATTTGGATTTGCCGTCACGAATATCCAATCGCACCCGTTCGAGCAAGTGGTCGCTGTGGGTTTCCACCACCAACTGGCGGCCTGACGCGGCAACTTCGCAGAACAAACTCCCGATGGCGGCTTGGGCGCTTGGGTGAAGATGCACTTCGGGTTGTTGCATAAGGAATACGCTGAGTGGGATTGGGCGCAACAATTCAGTTACGATGGGAAGCGCTTGACTAACGCCATAGCCGACATCAATCAAATTGCGCCATGGCCCCTTCGATTTTCCGCCGGCTTTTTTGACCTGCAACTGAAAGGGGGCGCTGATGCTTTTACCAAGCCGTTTGACCTGGAATTGGTCGAATAACCCCGACAACTTGCCAAATCTTTCAAGCGCGCCTTGCAGTTCATGCCATTTATGCCCGCCCTCAAAATGCGTCTCGGCAAGATACATGGGAATATTTTCACCTTCCGGGTCCGGTGTCGGGCGCGCAGGGTCGTATGTTCGGTGCGGCTTGGACCGCACCGGCGCGCCGACAAAGATGCAACGGTTTTTCATCTGCATGAAATCTTTCACAAAAGGCCGGAATATTGTTTTGTATTTTTCGGCCGATTTGTCGTCCGACCTTCGCAAGTTTAGGGCCAGCATCTCGAAGCGGTCGAGATATTCTGGATTGGCCGACCTGGCAAGCGATGACGCTTTTTCTCTTTGCCCTTTATCGATGCCGAACCAGACACCCGCATCAGGACCGAATGGTTTATCCTCGATCCAAATCAGCCCGCGAACAAGGCGCCTTTCTGTCGGAAAAGGAGCGGTCCCTTTCTGTTGGAAAACGACTTGAAAATGGAAATCCTCCTTTCTTTCTTTCTGTTGGGGCGAAGCGAAGTTAAAACCTGCTTCAAATTTGTGCACTTGATCGTCCCGCTTCCCGGAAGTATGGACAATCTGGTCGAATGTTCCGAGGTCAAATGGTGCCCTCTTAAAGTTTGGAACAATCTGCTCAAATCCCACATCCCACAACGCCCGCACCAACGCCAAAAACGACGTCTTCCCCGTGCTGTTCTCGCCCACCAGCAGGGTCAGCGGCGCCAAGCGCGCTTCTTGCTTTCCACGAAAGCAGCGAAAATTTTCCAGCGTGATTTTGTTCATCAGAAATTCACCTCAGCAACCCGCCGGCAACATCGCCGCCGACGGATTTCTCCGCGATTTCCGCAGAATACAACACCGCCCGCGCGTTGGCAAGACGTTTGTTGGCGGATGGTTGGCTATTTTGTCAGCCAATTTTCCGGAACCGCATGATAAATGCCGTGATGCATCGTGGGCACCGGAAGCAGGACGGTTACCAGATTGTCCGGTCCGTGTTTTTGCCCGGAGGTATAAACGCGCACCCGCCCGGGGACCGAATCGTCCT
>JAPPPQ010000050.1:1520-3251 GCA_028817435.1 Deltaproteobacteria bacterium | reverse complement strand
AATTGCCCGCGAAGAGGTCGTCCCCTGATCCAGAGCCAGGATGTAGCGCGCCATCTGCTTCCTCCTGCGGCAATCTACTCCGGATCGTCCTCGAAGCCGCGGCTCGAAAACTTCAGCGTATTGCAGTTCTCAATTACCGTGCGCTGCAGCTCTGCAGGCGCCCCATCCTCCAGCGTGGCCGAAATCTCCAGGGCAAGCGTGATACTTGCGCCCGGCACCGTCAGGTGCCGAATCACCTCATCCACAATCCGGTCCAGATCCCGCGCCGGGCGCGTTTCGTCGAGCTTCACACTGCCGAAGAAGCGCTTCGGCAGACGGGCTTCGCCCGCGGGCGCGGGCGGCGGTGCTGCGCCGGGGGCTTCGGGAGGCCGCTGCCTCGCCTCTGCCGGCGCTTGTCCCGCGCTTCCCGGCTCCGCTTCCCGCAGCGCGCGCGCCGCCTCGTCGGGCTTCACCAGCACGCACCGGGAATTGATGTCAACCGCGCCCGTTCCCCGTATGCGGAGTCCCTCGTAGCGGCCGCTCTCTTCGTCGTAGCTGTTGGCGTAGCCGAAGAAATCGTTGTCCAGCTCTCCCAGAGCGGTTTCGATTGCGCCGCACAAAACCTTGCGGCTCTGCAGCCGGGGCAGGTAGAGATAGGTGCAGAAATCTTCCCAGAGGCGCTGCACCGAGATGCGCTCGCCGCCCCGCCAAAGGTCGTGATTCTCCAATTCCTGCAACAGCCGTTTGGGGCCGAGCTCTGCGAACAGCAGTTCGTCCCGCATCAGCCGATTCGAGACGCGTTCCGCCAGCGACCGGGATTCCCGCACGCGGTGCACGGTCCATTCCGGGTTGCCCAACGGCGTGCCGGGAGGCGGGCTGGGCGCAAGCAAAACTGACCAGGTTTCGAGAATCCGCTGATCCACGGTCTCCTCGAGTTCATTCCGCTTCTTTTCTGCCTGGCGAAACTGGTGGGAATCGAGCTCCAGAGTCTCCCGTTTTGCGTCCGCCACAATAGAGGCCCAGGCGAGCTTCAGGCGCACCGCGTCTTCCAGCTCGAGCAGCGCGCTCTCGGCGGGCGCAAGAAACACCAGCGTGTTGCGCAGTGCGCGGGGCGCTTCGCCGCGCTTTTGCAAAATCTCCGCGGCGGCATCCTGTGCGCGGCTCTGTTCGCTTTTCCCGTGCGGGTGCTTTGGCCCCAGCACAACCAGCCGGGTTTCGGGCTCGTCGGGCACATCCGCGCTGCTGCCCGGCGCGGCGTGCACCCCTGCAAAGTTCCCGCGCGTCCGGGCCGCTTTCCGCAGGCTCCCGATAATCTCGTCTTGCACTTCCCGGTCCGGCAACTCATCGGCGCGGTCTTCAGCCTGGCGCATTGCGCTGGCCTTGGTCGCAAACCAGTAGCGCGGGCCGTCCTGGTAAAGGTAAGACGCCCGATCCGCCAGCCGCCGCAGGGCGTCGCCGAAGCTCTGAGGCGTCTCGCCGGGTTGCGCGCAGCCGAGGCGCACCTGGCGCTCGTCCATGCCCGGATTGGGGGCGGTCTCATAAGTGGGGGCAGAGCCCACAAACAAAGTGCGCGCCACGCGCCGGGTCGCCGAATAGCGGCCCAGGCTGCGAATCTCGTTGTCTATGCGGATGGGAGTCGAGCTTTCGCCGTCCACATCGCTGCTCAAAACTGCGGACCAGCTCTGCGCCAGATGATTCTGCATCTCGGATTGCACCAGTTGGTTGTCCATGGGAAGAGAGGAGGGCATGATC
>JAPPPQ010000050.1:0-1510 GCA_028817435.1 Deltaproteobacteria bacterium | reverse complement strand
GCATGATCAGCAGGCTGGAATCCTGGCGCTGCCAGAGCGTGTGAATTGCGCTGGCCATCAGCCGCAGCACGCCCCGCGTGCGCTGAAACTTGTCCAGCGCGCCCCATGTGTTGTAGAGCCGCTCGAACAACTCGGGGTGCACCGGGTAAGAGCGCTCCATGCGCCGCTTGTATTCGCCTTCCCCGCAGCCTTTCGGAAATTCTCCGGCGGATTCTGCGTAGAGCCGCACAAAGGCTTTGATTACCGCGTCGCGCGCGGCCAGCGCGGCAGGGTCGCGGATCGGCTCGAACAAGCGGCGGCGGACGATTTCGGAACCTTCCTCCGAAGTCGCCGGACGCCACGAGCTCTCCAGCCGCCGAAATGTGCTCTTGAGCCGGTCCAGCGCCGCCTTCCCGCCCTCGCCGCCAATCTCAATTTGCGATTGCGGAAGGCTGGCCACCACCATTGCGCCGGGAACGCTCTTTGCGGCTTCCGTGAGAGACTGCGCGAAAGTCAGGTTGGCGTCGAAAGAGCCCGCCTGCGTTGCGGGAGCGTTGTAGAGCTGCCGCACGAAGGCGATCCATTCGTCTATCAGCACCAGGCAGGGCGCGTGCGCTTCCAGCAGTTTTGCCAGCAGGTTCGAGCCGGGCGCGGTGCCGCCGGCGTCGGATTCGGCGAGCATTGCGAAGCCATCTGCGCCGCCAAGCTGCCAGGCCAGCTCGCCCCACAGCGTGCGCACCACCGTGCCGTCGGGCTTCCGGTTGGGATCGCTGGGGCCGCGCAGCGTTCCCACCAGCACCGCGCATTTTCCGCGCGGCAGTTGCTGAATGTTCAGCTTCGTCAGCAGATCCTCCACCCCCGCCAATTCCCACGCGTCCTCGCCCGCGCCAAAGAGGTGATAGAGGGCCAGCATCGAGTGCGTCTTGCCGCCGCCGAAGTTCGTCTGCAATTCCACCACCGGATTGCCGCCGTGCCGCAGCAGGCGCTGCATGGCGCTGCGCAGCAGGTGCTTCAGCCCCTCGGTCAAATAGGTGCGCCGAAAGAAATCCCGCGCGTCGCCGTATTCCGCGCTCGCCCTCCCCTCCAGCACCTGCCCCAGGTCGGCGGCGAATTCGGCCTGGGTGAAATCGCCCGAAGACACATCCGGGTGCGGATTGGCTACCTCCCGCCAGGGCCGCAGCCCCGCCGCGGGCGCGCCTTCCAGCGCCGCCGCGCTGCGCCGCCGGGTCTGCGCCCGCGTCTCTTCGCTCAGCATGGTGCGCATCAGCTCCCGGTGCATGGCCGAGACCTCTTCCGCCTGCGTCCCCGCCGAAACCGCGCCGAGCAGCAGCCGCGCCGTATCCAGCGCGCGCAGCGTCTGGTCGTAGCTAAAGCGCTCCTCGTGGGCGTAGCGGTTGCGGATATCCAGCAACTCCCGGGCATAGGTGCGGTCGTTGTCGCCCAGCACGCTGCGAAACACATCGTGCCAGTTGTGAAACAGCGTGTTCAGCAGTAGCTGCGAATCCCAGCTCACCCCATCCTTCTCGCGCCG
>JAPPPQ010000002.1:2903-3258 GCA_028817435.1 Deltaproteobacteria bacterium | reverse complement strand
CGCCCCCCCCCCGCCCCCCCCCCCCCCTGAGGGCACTGACAGTCGTGGCGGCGCGGGGGGTGTGGCTGGCCTCGGGGGGGGCCCGGGGGCAGGAGTTCACCGTCGTGTCGCGGGAGTGCACCTCCATGACGGCGCAGTGCCCCCAAGGGGAGGTCTTCGACACGGCAGAGGGCTCGGTGTGGCGCTTTCAGGCGCGGCTCTCGGCGGCGGTGAATGCCGCCACCAGCGTGGATTACACCATCGTGTCTTACGGGGTTCCCGGCGTGGTCGCCGGAACCAGCGACGATGATTTCGATTCCCCCATCACCGGCACCCTGTCTGTTGCGGCGAATCAGACCACGCTGAATTTCGAGAT
>JAPPPQ010000002.1:0-2893 GCA_028817435.1 Deltaproteobacteria bacterium | reverse complement strand
CACGCCATTGACGGGGAGCAGGAGGGGGCCGAGAACTACCGCGTCGAGCTCAGCAACCCCGTGGGCGGCCCAACCGTTGCAGCCTGCAATTTGCGCCAAGACCAGGCCAGGGCCATGGGCGGTTGCGTCCACGGCGGCATTTCCATGAGCGCGGCCATTGCCGCCCGCGACCTCACCATCACCATCACCGGCCCCACCGATGTTTCAGAGGGCCAGGTGCACACCTACACCATTTCCGCCACCCCTGCGCCTCTCTCCGCCAGCGTGCAACTGACTGTGCAGGTCTTGGGCGTCAGGCCGTCCGGCGGAAACTTCGGCAGCTTTGCCGATTTTGAAGTGCGCGACAGCCAAGGGAATCCTGTTCCCAGGGCGAGGACCAATCACGATATTCGCATCTACCGCGTCGGCTCCGGTGGCGAGTTTCAGATCGCCTTTCTCCGGGACACCCTCGCAGACGACAACGAGGGAATCGAGATCCGGCTTCCCTCCGACGCCCAGGGATTCACATCGGGGGCGGGCCTGCCGCTGCGCATTGACATCGCAGACGCCTCGCCTCTGGAAAATCCGCAGGTGAGCATCAGCGGCCCCCAAAGCGCCGCCAGCGAAGGCGGCAACGCCGCCTTCACCATCAGCGTGGATCGCGCCATCAGCGGCAGTGTCATGGTGGCCTACGCCGTCAGCGCAATCGGCGTCCGCCCGGCCCAGGCGGCGGATTTCGGCACCGGCGCAAGCTCCACCTTCCCCTCCGGCGACATCACCATCAACGCCGGCGACAACCCCTCCCACACCCTCAACATTCCCATTTACGACGATGCGCTGCGCGAGCTCACCCCCGAGACCTTCCGCGTGACCATCAGCAACCCGCGCGGGCAAAGCGCCGAAATCGCCGCTGCTCCCTATGGCAGCGCCACCGCAGATGCCAGCATTGCGCCCAGCGAGGTGCCCAGCGTAACCAGGGAGTTCACCCTCAGCGCCGGGACCGCGACCAGCGTTACGGAGGGCGATCCCGTCACCTACACGGTGAGTATGTCCGGTCCCGCGCCCACCCAGACACTCACACTTGCCTGGACCGTCACCGGCACCGGGGCCACCTTCACCTCCAGCCCCACCAGCCTCACTTTCACCTCGGCAGATGCCGCAAACGCCAGCAAAAACTTCACGGTCACCCCCACCGAGGACACCATCAGCGACGCGCCGCGCACCTTCACGGTGACGCTGAACGAGCCCACCGGGGGCGATGCCGCGCACGGAGATTTCGCTGGCACCAACAGCGTGGTCACCACCGACCTGGTGGATGACGACCAGCTGAGCGCGCATTTCAGCGCTGCCACCACCAGCGGCAGCGAGGGCGGCAATGCGCAATTTGCCGTGCAGCTCTCCGGCGTGGGCAGCGCCACCGGATCCTCCGCCCCCATCACCATTGCTTTCAGCGCGGCAAGTGGCAGCGCCTCGGTGGCCGCCGATGCGAATCTGCCCGATCCCGCCAGCATCACCATTCAGGCCGCCAGCAGTCTGTCTGCGCTCACGGGAACCTTCAGCGTTCCCATTGCCGACGATATGCTGAACGAGGGCGAGGAGAATTTCACCCTGACCGTGGATTCGGTAAGGGGCGCAAACTCCGTGGTGCAGGCCTCCACCGCCATGCGGCCCACCACGGCCACCGCCACCATTGCGGCCAGCGATGCCACCCGCATCAGCGGCTTCGCCGCGCCCGCCGCCAACACCGTCTTCGAAGGCGATGTTGTGGATTTCACCGTCGAGCTCGCGGGCGGGCACATTACCGCCAATCTTGTGCTGCCCTACGCCATTGACGGCACGGTGGAAGCGGCGGATTACAGCGACCTCGGCAACGGCCGCTTCACCATCACCCCCGCCGCCGCTGCCGCCGCCAGGGCCGCCGCCGATCCACAGCCCATTTTGCTGCGGCTGCGGCTGGCAGATGATGCCAACGCGGACGAGCCCCCGGAGACCCTGCGCATTGTGCTGGACGGCAGCGCCGTTTCGGGCGGCGGCGGCGGCGGCGTCAGCATTGATTCGGCCGTCATGCCCCGGTCAATCACCATTCCCGAAGATGTGCCGCGGCCCACCGTGCGCCTGCATCCCGCCAATCCGGACACTCAGATTGACGACACCGGCGCCCAGCTCCTCTACCCGGTTACCCTGGAAAATCCCCGGCCGGGGGTGACGGCCCGGGTGGACTGGGTGGTGTCGCAGGGGCAGGAGACTAATTTCCAGAACCCCACCGGCACAATTACCTTCAATCCCGGCGAGCGGCGCAAGGTCATCGCCCTGAGTGTTCAGTCCGTGGGTCTCGATGGCAGGCAGCCCTTTACGCTGACCATCCAGAATCCGCAGCCCAACAGCGGCGCAGACCGCACCCGCATCGCCGCCGCCACCGCCACGGGCGCCATTGTGGAGACGGACACCACGGCCAAGCAGCACAACTACCGGGTTGCCTACGCCCAGGCGCAGGTGAACGAGGGCAGCGCCACCCGGGTGGATATGACTGTCTTTTCCCGCAATGTCGCAGCGGCTTTCCGCACTCCCACTGTGGATGTCTCCTACACCTTGTGCATCATCCACAACGCCGCGCAGAATATCCGCGCCCGCTATAGCCTCGGCGATCTGGCCGCCGCAGACGACATTCGCGTGACCCCCACGGCGCAAAATCCCAACGGAATCGGGCCGGTGCGCCGGGGATCTTGCAACGGCGTGTTCCCCGGCAGCACTTTGGTGGATGTGCGCATTCCGCGCAATTCCATGCGTTTCTCCGAGGCGGCCAGCTTCACCACCTCGTTCCAGGTGCACTCGGTGGCGGACGCCGCCGCCGAGTGAGCGGAGACCATCTGGATCGTCGCTATCCGGAATCTCTTCGGACAGGCGGGCAATCTGT
>JAPPPQ010000003.1 GCA_028817435.1 Deltaproteobacteria bacterium | reverse complement strand
CCCCCCCCCCCCCCCCCCCCCCCCCCCCCCCCCCCCCGGGGGGGGGGGGGGGGGGTGAAAATCCCTCGCAACACAGACACTTCCCTCACTTGCCTCTCCTCCCGTCTCACCACCGCACGGCCCTTAACCACCGCGCCCCCTTCCACCGCCGCGCCATCCCTTGACGCCGCTCCACCGGATGCCCCGGTGTCCCCCGCATTCTACCCCACTCCGCTCACCCCCCGCCCAAAAAAATCACTACCACCCAAGCCGAGGGGACGGGCTACTCAGCCGCCGTTCCGCCCGCCCCAACCTGGAAGCCGCCGCGATTTGCCCCCGATGGCTCGGCGCTGGCACTCTCTTTCGGGGCCACCGAAATGTTCAGCCCGCTGATCAGCAAATCGAACTTGGCGTTCAGTTTGGCGATTTCCCGTCCGTTTGCGGCGATCTCCCTTTGGAGATCCACCCTCACATCGGAGATCTCCCTTTGGAGTTCCGCCTTCACCTCGACGACGCTCTCGCCGACCTGGACCACCCTGTGGGCAGTCCACCCCACAAGCCCCACAAGGGCAGCGAGAATCGCAGCCACGATGATTTCCAGAATCCAGGTCTTTTCCGTCCGTTCCATTGTGCTCTCCTGCCAGGAGTATGCGCCATGCGCCGTCTGCCAGTCAAGCCCCCGACCAGGCGGGTCAGGCGGCGGGACGGGCTACTCGGTTGCCGTTCCGCCCGCCCCGACCTGGAAGCCGCCACGCTCCGCCCCCGAAGTCTCAGCGCTGGCACTCTCCTTCGGGGCCACCGAAATATTCAGCCCGCTGATCAGCAAATCCATCTTGGCATCCAACGCGGCGATCTTGCCATTCAATTCGACAATGCTCTTGCCGTTTTCGGCGATCTCCTTTTGGAGTTCCGCCTTCACCTCAACGATGCGTTCGCCGTTTTCGACCACCTTGTTGGCAGTCCAACCCGCAATCCCCACAAGGGCAGCGAGAATCACGGCCAGGATGATTTCCAGCAGCCAGGTCTTTTCCGTCCGTTCTATTGTGCTCTCCTGCCAGGAGTATGCGCCCTGCGCCATCTGCCAGCCAGCCCCGGCCGAGCGAGGCGGGGGCGGGACAGGCGGCGGGCCGGGCTACTCGGTTGCCGTTCCGCCCGCCCCAACCTGGAAGCCGCCACTCTCCGCGCCTGATGGCTCAGCGCTGGCGCTCTCCTTTGGGGTCACCGAAATGTTCAGCCCGCGGATCAGCAAATCCATCTTGGCATCCAACGCGGCGATCTTCTTGCCGTTTTCGGCGATCTCCTTTTGGAGTTCCGCCTTCACCTCAACGATGCGCTCGCCGTTTTCGATCACCTTGGTGGCAGTCCACCCCGCAATTCCCACAAGGGCAGCGAGAATCGCAGCCAAGACGATTTCCAGAATCCAGGTCTTTTGCGTCCGTTCCAATTTGCTCTCCTGCCAGGAGTATGCGCCGTCTGCCGGCCAACCCCGGCCAAGCGAGGCGGGGGCGGGGCCGCCGGGCGGGACGGGCTACTCGGTTGCCGTTCCGCCCGCCCCGACCTGGAAGCCGCCACTCTCCGCCCCCGATGGCTCGGCGCTGGCACTCTCTTTCGGGGCAACCGAAATGTTCAGCCCGCGTATCAGCAAATCCATCTTGGCATTCAGCTCGGCGATCTCCCTTCCGAGCTCCGCCTTCACCTCAACGATGCGCTCGCCGTTTTGGACCACTTTGTTGGCAGTCCAGCCCCAAAGCCCCAGAAGGGCAGCGAGCATCGCGGCCACGACGGCGGCCACGACGATTTCCAGAATCCAGGTCTTTTCCGTCCGTTCCATTGTGCTCTCCTGCCAGGAGTATGCGCCATGCGCCGTCTGCCAGCCAACCCCGGCCAAGCGAGGCGGGGGCGGGACAGGCGGCGGGCCGGGCTACTCGGTTGCCGTTCCGCCCGCCCCGACTTGGAAGCCGCCGCGATCTGCCCCCGATGGCTCGGCGCTGGCACTCTCTTTCGGAGCAACCGAAATGTTCAGCCCGCTGATCATCAAATCCATCTTGGCATCCAACGCAGCGATCTTGCCATTCAACTCGACGATCTTCTCGCCGTTTTGGACCACCTTGTTGGCAGTCCAACCCCCAAGCCCCAGAAGGGCAGCGAGAAGCGCGGCCACGACGGCGGCCACGACGATTTCCAGAAGCCAGGTCTTTTGCGTCCGTTCCATTGTGCTCTCCCGCCAAGAGTATGCGCCATGCGCCGCGCGCCAGTCAACCCCCGGCCAAGCGAGGCGGCGGCGGGGCGGCGGGGGGCGGGTGCGCCGCGCGCGGGCCAGGGGGCTATTCGGCGCTTTGGGGGACGGGGAGGGTGGGGAAGATGCGGGTGGTGAGGAGCCAGACGGCGGAGAATGCGCCGAGGAAGCCCAGGGCGGTGCCCACCTGCACGACGCCCAGGAAGGCCCAGGTATCGCCGGGAACCAGGGAGGGCCACACCAGCACATTGCGCTCGATCCAAAAGCCGAAGGCCGAAATAGCGGCCACCGAGGCGAGCCAGGCGGCGCTGCGCTTGGGGCGCTGACCCAGCAGGCACCAGAAGGGAATGACCCAGACGCAGAGCCACGCAAAGAGCGACACCTTCACCCAGGGCTCGTCCATGATGCGGCTCCACCAGCCCTCCCAATACCAGGTGGACATGAGGAACTCGGTGCCGAGGCGGTCGCGGAAGAAGGAGGTTTCCTCGGGCAGGTTGCCATACCAAATGACGAGATACTGCGAGAAGAACAGATACATCCAGAAGATGGAGAAGGCGAAGATCATCTTGCCGAGATCGTGCAGGCGCGCGGGGGTAATTTGACCGGCGAGGCCGGGCGAGTTGCGGTGCAGCACGCTGAGCAGGGCGGTGACCGAAATGGAGGAGAGGAAGCAGCCCCAGGCGAAGAAGCCGCCGAACAGGTTGGAGAACCAGGTGGGCGAAAGCGACATGACCTGGTCGAAGCCAATGAGGGTGTAGCCGAAGGCGAAGAGCAGGCAGATGATGGGGGCGAGGATGCGCGTGGTGCGCAGCGCGGCGGCGCGCTCGGCTTCGCTGCCGCCAAAGCCGCCCAGCCACCAGCCGGCGGCGCGCTCGCCAAAGCCGCCCTGGGGCCACTGTGCCCCTGCCAGCGCGGGGCGCAGAGAGGCGCGCAGGAAGAAGAAGCCGGTAAGGGCCAGCGCGGCGAAGATGGTGAGATCGGTGAGGGCGAGGCGCGGCAGGTTGAGCCAGGCGATCTTCCAGGGCAGGGGCTCGTCAATCCAGGGGTAGATGTGCCGCGCGCCGGCGAGCTCTACCAGCGCCAGCAGAAAGGTAATGGGCAGCCAGGCGGCCAGAGATTCGGCAATGCGCCGCACCGGCCCGGCCCAGCGCGCGCCCACGATGGTGAGAATGCAGGCCAGCAGCAGGCCGCCCTGGGCGATGCCGGCGAAGTAGAGGTGATTGACATGGAAGGCGCGCCAGGCGGCCGCGGGATTGGTGACGAGGCCGTAGAGGAAGCACAGCGCCCCGGCGGCAAAGAGCGCCCCGGCGGCGATGAGGCCCCGCAGCGGCAGCGGGCGCGGGTTGGCGCGGTCGAGGTATGCGCCGCTCACGGCTGGCCCCCGCGCTGCAGGTGGCGGACATAGTTCACCAAATGCCAGCGGTCTTCGGTGGGAATGCGCTGATAGTTGGGCATGAGATTGCCGCCGCCGCGAATGAGATTGTAGATGTAGCCATCGCTCTGGCCGATGGCGGTAACCAGGGGGAAGACGCCGCCCAGCGGGCCGGACTGAACGCCGGTGGCGGAGATGGGGCCATCGCCCAGGCCGGTTTGGCCGTGGCACAGCTCGCAGTAGGTCTGGTAGAGGGTCTGCCCCCGCGCCAGCGAGCGGAAATCCCGCGGGTTGGTGGGGTTGAGAATGGCGTTGGCGGCGGGGTCGTAGCGCCCCACCACGGGAGGCTCGGCATCCACGGGCACGCTGCCCGGCGGCGGCATGAAGGGATCCACCTGGTCCTGCCAGGCGACGCGCTCGAAGGGCTGCACGGCCTTTTGCCACTTCATCTGCGGGAACCACTCTTCGGACCACTGCTCCCAGCAGCCCAGCGATGCGGTGCTGAGAACCAGGGCGCACAGCGCCAGACGCCGCAGGCGCGCGCGTTGGGGGCGCTCAGGGCTCGACAAGGCTCACCTCCTTGGCCTGGTGATCGCGCAACAGGGCGTCCACCTCCTGCACATCGCGCTCGCGGCACTCTACGACCAGGCCGAATTCCTCGGCCGAAAAGCGCGCGCTGTAGGCGCGGTCGTTCTTGCCGAAGCGGCCGTAGGGCAGGCGGCCCACCACCAGCAGGCCCAGCAGGGTGGCGAGGCCGCCGAACAAAATGGTGAGCTCGAAGCCGATGATGGTGTAGGTGGGAATGGAGGCGAAGGGCTTGCCGCCAATGGTCACCGGCCAGTCGTAGGACATCCAGATGGTCATGGCGTAGCCGGTGGTGACGCCGAGCAGGCCGCCGATCAGGGTCCAAATGCGCACCTTCGAGGGCTTCTCGTCCAGCGCGGTGTCGAGCTCGGGAAAGGCCGCGGGGGCGTAGATTTCCAGCCGGGTGAAGCCGCGCCCGCGCAGCCGCCGGGCGCATTCGGCCACGGGTCCCGGCGCATCGTAAATTCCGACCAGTGCGGGCATCAGTGCGCCTCCCCGGAATGTGCGCGTTCGTGAATGACGAGCTCTTTCACCTCGGAAATGGCGATGACGGGAAAGAGCTTCATGAAGAGCAGGAACAGCATGGCGAAGAAGCCGAAGCTGCCGGCAAAGATGGTGAGTTCTGCCCAGGTGGGCGTGTAAATGCCCCACACCGCCGGATCGTATTCGCGCCCCAGCGAGGTGATGATGATGACATAGCGCTCGAACCACATGCCGATGTTGATGAGGGTGGAGACCACAAAGATGGTGGGAACGTGGGTGCGCAGCCTCTTGAACCAGAACAGCTGCGGGGCGATCACATTGCAAAAGACCATGGTCCAGGTGGAGAACCAGTAGGGGCCGAAGGCGCGCAGCCAAAAGGCGGTTTGCTCGGCCTCCACGCCCGAATACCAGGCGACGAAATACTCGAAGCCGTAGGCGTAGCCGACAATCCAGGAGGTGAGCAGCAGGAAGCGGGTCATGTTCTCGAAATGGTAATCGGTAATGTAGGCTTCGAGCCCGTAAATGCGCCGCACCGGGATCATGACCGTGAGCACCATGGCGAAGCCGGAGAAAATTGCGCCCGCCACGAAGTAGGGCGCGAAGATGGTGGCGTGCCAGCCGGGCACAATGGACATGGCGAAATCCCAGGACACCACGCTGTGCACCGAGAGCACCAGCGGCGTGGCCAGCCCCGAAAGGTGCAGCACCGCGCGGCTGTGGCTCTTCCACTGCCGCGCGGTGCCCTGCCAGCCCAGCGCCAGCGCGGTGTAGAGCAGCTTGCGCAGGCCGCGGGCGCGGTCCCGGGCAATGGCGATATCGGGCAGCAGGCCGATGAAGAAGAAGACGATGGAGATGGTGGCGTAGGTGGAGATGGCGAAGGTGTCCCACTCCAGCGGGCTGCGGAAGTTGACCCACAGGCCGCGCTGGTTGGGATAGGGCAGGATGAAGTAGCTCTTCCAGATGCGCCCCACATGAATGCCCAGAAACTGCGCCGCGGTGAGCACCGCAAACACCGTCATGGCTTCGGCGCTGCGGTTGATGGCGTTGCGCCACTTGGCGCGGAACAAATAGAGAATGGCCGAAATGAGCGTGCCGGCGTGGGCAATGCCCACCCAGAACACAAAGGTGACGATATACACGCCCCAAAAGATGGGATGCGCGTAGCCGCCGACGCCCAGCCCCAGATACACCTGCCAGATCCACACGCCCCCCGCAGCCACCACCGAGAGCACGGTGGCGGCCAGCAACAGCAGGTAGCCCGGCGAAATGCCCTCCATGACCCGCAACAGATCGCGGTTGACCTGCGAATCTGCGCCGGGGGGATCGGCGGGGCGCATGGCGCCGGCGAGGGACATGGCGGGCATCAGCTCTTCACCTCGCCGCGCCGCACCTTGGCGAGATAGGTGACCGCCGGGCGGGTGTTCAGCACATGCAGGGCGTGATAGCCCCGGGGCGAATCGGCCTGCTGCGACACTTCGCTGTTTTCGTCGCGCAGGTTGCCGAAGTGAATGGCGTTGGCGGGGCAGGTCTGCTGGCAGGCGGTCTGCACCTCGCCATCGGCAATGTTCTCGCCGCGCGCGGCGGCGTTTTGCCGCGCGGACTGAATGCGCTGCACGCAGAAGGTGCACTTTTCCATGACGCCCTGGCCGCGCACGGTCACATCGGGGTTCAGCGCCAGCTCCATGGGCTCGGGCCACTTGGTGAGCTGGTGGTCGAAGTAGTTGAAGCGCCGCACCTTGTAGGGGCAGTTGTTCGCGCAGTAGCGCGTGCCGATGCAGCGGTTGTAGACCATCGCGTTCAGCCCTTCCTCGTTGTGGTAGGTGGCGATGACCGGGCACACCGGCTCGCAGGGCGCTGCGCCGCACTGCTGGCACATCATGGGCGAGTTGCGGATATCCACCTGCCCCAGCCGTTCGCGGCTGCGCGCGGGGTGCACGCGCCCGGTTTCCAGGGTGGCCTCGCCCTCGCCCACCCAGCGGTCAATGCGCAGCCAGGCCATCTGCCGCACCAGCCGGGATTCGTCCTCGCCCACGCGGGGGATGTTGTTTTCCACATAGCACGCGGCAATGCAGGCGCTGCAGCCGGTGCAGCGATCCAGGTCTACGGTCATGCCCCAGCGGTAGGGGCTCTCTTTGGCCACGGCCTCGCCGCGCTCGTGGAAGGTGTCGCGATACTGCGCGTCGGCGGCGTCATCGGCGGGATTGTAGGGCTCGCGGATCTCGTGGACGGCGCCATGGCCGTCGCCGTGTCCGCCGTGGCCGTTGGCCTTTGCGCCGTGATCGCCGTGCCCGTCTGCGCCGTCCGCCTTTGCGCCTGCGGCCAGTGCGCCGAGTGTCACGGCTTCGCCGAGCTGGCGGCCGCGCTTGTTGTCGCTCCACTGCGCCAGCGGCAGGCGGCGGTGGCGGCCGGTGCGCGCCACTTCGGCGTTTTCGATGAGCCAGGCGAAGCCGCCGCTGCCGTGATCTACCAGAGGCGGCAGCAGATCCACCACATTCACGCCGCGCGGGGTGCCGGCCAGGCCCTGGCCGGCCTTCGAGGCGAAGTGGCCCTGGCTGTGGCCCTGCCCGGTGGGAATGGCAATGACATCGTCGCGGATGCCGCCGCGCGGAAAGGCCGCCAGCTCTACCGAGCCGGCGCTGGTGGTGACCCGCAGCACATCGCCGAGCTCGACGCCCAGGCGCTCGGCGGTGGACAGGCTGATTTCGGCCCAGCTCTCCCAGGCTACGGCGGTGATGGGATCGGGAATCTCCTGCAGCAGCGGCAGCGCCGCGCCCGAGCCATCGCCCAGCAGCGAGTGGGGGAAGGCGAGCAGGGTGAGATTGCCGCTGCCCGTAAGGTCGGGCTCAATGGCGGCGATGTTGGAGCCGTCGAAGCGCAGCGCTGCGGGGCGCGGGCTTTCGTAAATTCCGCCGCGCTGCAGGGCGGCGCGCCAGTCTGCGCCGGACCACTGCTGCTTCAGCCAGGCGAGGAAATCGCCGCCGGGCAGCTGCGCCTGGGCCTGCTCGCCCAGGGCGCGGCCAATGCCGAGCAGCGCATCGCCCAGGTGCCGCGTGTTGTGCAGCGGGCGCAGCGTGGGCTGCACCAGCCCGCGCAGGCCGGGGCGCGGGCGGACATCGCCCCAGGCTTCCAGGGGCGCGGGGGTGGGCAGCACCAGATCGGCCAGGGCGGTGGTCTCATTGGCGGCGCTGGCGAAGCACACCAGCATTCCCACCCGCGAAAGGGCGGATTCGAAGCCCAGCGCCTTGGGCAGGGAGTAAGCGGGGTTGGAATCGTGCACCAGCAGCAGGTCCACGCGCCCCTCTTGCATGGACTGCACCAGCTCCAGCAGCGACTGGAAGCTGGCCCGGCTGCGGGCGCTGCGCTCGGGGACGGGGATTTGCACGCGCGTGCCGATGGCGCCGATGACCTGGTTCAGCAGCAGCACGGCGGCGTTGGCGTCTATGGCGCGGCGGCTGGTGACGGCTGCGCCGGGGGGCAGCGCCACCGCCGCCCCGGCCTGGGCCAGGGCGCGGCCGAGCCGGGTGATGTCTGCCGCCGGAATGCCGCAGGACTTGGCCGCCGCCGGCACCCCCGCCGCGGCCAGCGGGCCGTTCAGCAGGCCGAGGCCCAAAGCGCCGCCCGCGCCGCTCTCAATGGCGACCCGGGCCAGGGCCAGGGCCAGCATGCCCTCGCTGCCGGGGCGGATGGGCAGCCACTCGTCGCTGCTGGAGGCGGTGAGCGAGAGCCGCGCGCCGGCATAGACCAGCCGCGCGCCGCCCCCGGGCTTGGCCGCAATGTCCCGGGCCGCTGCCCACTGCCGCTGGTGCTCCACCGGCGAGGGGCCGGTGTCGAGCATCTCCGCGCCGAAATCCAGCACCAGATCGGCCGCTTCGATATTGAAGAGGGGCTCGCTGCGGACGCCGAAGACGCGCTCGCTGGCAGCCAGCAGCACCTCGCTGCTGAAGGGCTGGTAGATGGTGCGCCCGCCCAGGCCGGTGGCCTCTGCGAAGCGGTCCAACAGGCGGCTGGCCGAATCGCCGGGATCGCCCCCCAGCAGATGGGCGCGGGCGGGGTTGCGGCCCAGCGCCTCGGCCACCTGCGACAGCGCCTCGTCCCAGCCGATGGGGCGCAGCGCGCCGCTGGCGGGATCCCGCTGCATGGGGCCGTGGAAGCGGTCCGGCGAGAAGCTGCGCTCAATGGAGGCCTGGGCCCGGGCGCAGAGCCGCCCCGCGTTGATCGGGTGCTGCGGGTTGCCCTCCAGCTTGATGGGGCGGCCTTCCCGCGTCTTCACATGCAGGCCGCAGCCCACGGAGCACTCGGTGCAGGTGGAGGCGTAAATGACGGGGTTGCCCGGCGTGATCTCCTCGGGCTGCACCACATAGGGAATCAGCTTCTCCACATGGTCGGAGCAGCCGGCGGCGGCAGTGGCGCCAGCGCTGGCGCCGGCCAGCTTGAGGAAATTGCGGCGGTGGAGTTCGGGCATCTTGGTTTTCGGCTCTCCGTCAGTAATGGCAGGTAAGGCAGTCCTGGGAAGCGCCCTGGTCCCGGTGGCACATGACGCACCAGCCCATTTCGAGCTTTTTGGCGGGCAGTCCGTATTGCCACCACTTCGTGTCCGGCACCAGGTAGAGCTTGTCCATGGCCTCCACAGCGCCGTGGCAATCCTGACAGGCGATTCCCGCGCGCACATGGGCCTGGTGCTGAAACTTCACATGCTCCGGCAGCCGGTGGATCTGCACCCAGGGAATGGAGCGCCCGTCCTGCCAATATTGCTTCAGCAGCCGGATGCCTTCCAGTTGATCGTAGCCCGCCGGGAAGTTCTCGTGGCAGCCCATGCACAGCTCCACCGAGGGGACGCCCGCCGCCCGGGAGCGGTCGGTGCCCGTGTGGCAGTAGAGGCACTCGATGCCCCATTCGCCGGCGTGGTGCTTGTGGCTGAAGGGAATGGGCTGATTGGGGCCGGGGGCGTCCTCGTCCCAGGCGGAATCGTGGGAGCGGCAGGCCGAGAGGGTGGGAAAGGGGCGGTCGAATTCGGCGAACTGCGCGGGCAGCGCCTGGCCGGGGTGCGCGGCCTTCCACTCCTGGGCCTCGCAAATGCTGCCGATGGAGGCAGGCTCCGCCGCTTTGGCGGCCTTGGCGGCGCTGGCCGCGCCCGGGGACCTGGCCGGGGCGGAGAGCAGGGCCGCTGCGCCGAGAAGCAGGGCAACAGCAAAGAGGGAAGCGCCGCGCGGGCGGTGGCTTGCCATGGCGTCGGTTGCAGCGCTCCTGGTTTCGCTGGGGCAGAGATATGCGGACAGGCCGCTCGCGCCGGTGTGCGCGGCGGAGTGATTAGGACGGATACCGGCGCGCGTCAACCCTGCCGCCGCGCCGCCGCGCAAAAATTTGCCAAACGCGGTTTTACAACCTGCGGAGCGCATTGCCTGCGCTGCGCGGCGGCGCGGTATAATTTCGGCCTCGCCCCGCCTCGCGCGCGGCGGGCGGAGGAGAGCCATGAACGCCGAAGGCGCCGCAATCAATCCGCTGAGTCCGGAACTCGCCGCCATTTTGATCTGCCCCGAATCGAAGCAATCCCTGCGCTTGATGAGCGGCGCAGAGCTCGAAGCGCTGAACGCGAAGATCCGCGGCGGCGGCCTGCGCAACCGGGGCGGCGTGCTGTTGCAGGAGCCGCTGCGCGAAGCGCTGCTGCGCGATGACGGCCGGGTCGCCTATCCCGTGGATGGCGGCATTCCCGTCATGCTGATCGAGGAATCCATCGCAGTCTGAGCCGCGGCCTTCGGGCGGGCAAAAAAGGAGAGCCAAAATGGCGGGAACGGAGTTCTGCTCGGTGCAGCGGGAGGGGCGGCTCAGCATCGTCACCATTGAGCGGCCGCAGGTAATGAACGCGCTGCATCCGCCGGCCAACCGCGAGCTGGCGCAAATCTTCGACGATTTCGAGGCCGACCCGGAGCAGTGGGTGGCCATCATTACCGGGGCGGGGCCGCGCGCCTTCAGCGCGGGCAACGATCTCAAGCATCAAGCCGAGAGCGGCGATATGAGCGGCCATCCCGAAACCGGCTTCGCCGGACTGACCGCGCGCTACGACATGGAAAAGCCGGTCATTGCCGCCGTCAACGGCGTGGCCATGGGCGGCGGCTTCGAGATTTGCCTGGCCTGCGATTTGATCGTCGCCGCCGAAAACGCCGTCTTCGCGCTGCCCGAGCCCCGCGTGGGGCTGGCCGCCATTGCCGGCGGGGTGCACCGCCTGCCGAGGCAAATTGGCGTGAAGCGCGCCATGGGCATGCTGCTCACCGGCCGCCGGGTGCCGGCCCGGGAGGGCCTGGAGCTGGGCTTTGTGAACGAGGTGGCGCCCGAAGGCCAGGCCCTGGAGGCCGCGCGCCGCTGGGCCGGGCAAATTCTGGAATGCGCGCCGCTCTCGGTGCGCGCCAGCAAGCAGGCCGCCATGCAGGGCCTGGCCCACACCGGCGTGCAGCAGGCGGAGCAGGGCCGCTACCCGGCGCTGCAGCGCATGTTGAAGAGCGGAGACTTCATCGAGGGCCCGCGCGCTTTTGCCGAAAAGCGCCGCCCCAACTGGCAGGGCCGCTGATGCCGGAGCGGGAGGCGATTCCCTCCATCGCCGAGGTGCAGGCCCTGCTCACCGCTGCGGGCGCGCCCTTCGAGATGGAAGAGCTGCAGATTCGCGGCGTGCCCACGCGCTGCTGGAAGAACGCGCTGCCCTCGTTGCGCGAGGTGCTGGCGGCTTCCAAAGTGCACGGCGATGCGGTGTTTCTCGTCTATGAGGACGAGCGCATGAGCTACGCCGAGCACCACCGCCGGGTGGCGGGGCTGGCGCAGATGCTGCGCGCCGAATGGGGCGTGCAAAAGGGCGACCGCGTCGCCATTGCCATGCGCAACTATCCGGAATGGCCCATCGCCTTCTGGGCGGCGGCCTGCGCCGGCGCGGTGGTGGTGCCGCTCAACGCCTGGTGGCAGGGCGGCGAGCTGGAGTATGGACTCTCGGACTCGGGCGCAAAGCTGTTGTTCTGCGACGGCGAGCGCGCGCGGCGTCTGGCGCCGCACCTGGACGGGCTGGCGGAGCTTTCGCAGCTGGTGGTGGCGCGGGGCGATGCGCTGCCGCCGGGCGCAGTGGACTTTCAGGCGGCGCTGGACGCCGCGCCCCGGGATGATGCGCTGCCCGAGCTTGCGCTCTCGCCCGAGGACGAGGCGACCATCTTCTACACCTCCGGCACCACAGGGCGGCCGAAGGGCGCGCTGGGCACGCACCGCAACATTTGCGGCAATCTGCTGAGTCTGGCCTTCACGGCGGCGCGGGGCGCGCTGCGCGGCGGCCAGCCATTGCCCGGCGCAATTGCAGCCGCCAGCAGCCGCGCGGGCGCACCGGCGGCCCGCAGCGAAGTGCAGCGCGCGCAATTGCTCTCCGTCCCCTTCTTTCATGTGACGGGCTGCCACTCGGTGCTCTGCTCCAGTCTGTCTTCCGGCGCAAAATTGGTCATGATGCACAAGTGGGATGCGGAGCGCGCGCTGGAATTGATCGAGCGCGAGCGCATCACAAACTTCGGCGGCGTTCCCTCCATGGTATGGGAGGTGGTGGAGCACCCGCGCTTCGGCGAGTTCGATGTTTCCAGCGTGCAGGGCGTGGGCTACGGCGGCGCGCCGGCCGCGCCGGAATTGGTGCGGCGCATAGAGAGCGCTTTTCCGGTCAGCGCGTCGAGCAACGGCTACGGACTCACCGAGACCTCGTCGGTGAGCACCATGAACGCCGGGGCCGATTACCGGCGCAAGCCCGACAGCGTGGGAGCGCCCATCGCCGTCTGCGATGTGAAGATTGTCCGGCCCGATGACGGCGCGGGCGCGGCGCTGCCCGTGGGCGAGGTGGGCGAGGTGTGGATTCGCGGGCCGAATGTGGTGAAGGGTTACTGGAACAAGCCCGAGGCCAGCGCCGAGGCGATTGTCGGCGGCTGGCTGCGCAGCGGCGATCTGGGCCGCCTGGATGAGGAGGGCTTTCTCTACATCGTGGACCGCGCCAAGGACATGGTGATTCGCGGCGGCGAGAATGTGTATTGCGTCGAGGTGGAGAGCGTTCTCTACGACCATCCGGCGGTGATGGACGCCGCGGTGATTGGACTGCCCCACCGCGTGCTGGGCGAAGAGGTGGGCGCGGTGGTGGCGCTTTCTCCGGGCCGCAGTGCCGATGAGGCAGAGCTGCGCAAACACGCCGCGGCGCAGCTCGCCAGCTTCAAGGTGCCGGTGCGCATTGAGATTCGCAGCGAGCCGTTGCCTCGCAACGCCAACGGCAAGATTCTGAAGCGCCAGCTCAAAGAGGAAATTGCCGCGGGCTAACGGCGCAGCGGAACGCCGTGGCGTTCCACCATGCGGTAAATGGCGGTGCGGCTGCAGCCGAGCAGCCGCGCGCTGCGCGTCACATTGCCGCCGGTCTGGCGCAGCGCGCTGACCAGCCGCTCGCGCTCCTGCTGCTGCCGGTTGGCGCGCAGCGTCTCGATGCTGAGATGCATTTCGTTCAGCGCTTCTTCGGCTTCGCGCCAGCCGATTTCGGGCCGGGTGGAAAAGGCGACCATGCGCTCAATCACCGCGCCGAGTTCCGCCAGGTTGCCGGGCCAGGGCTCAATGCTCAGCAGCGCCACGGCATCGTCGCTGAGTCTGCAGCCCGGGCGGCCCAAGGCGCGGGCCGATTGCGCGGCCAGCGCGCGTGCGCTCGCCGCCACATCTTCGGGGCGCTCGCGCAGCGCGGGCAAGTGCACCTGGAAGCGCTGCAACTGCGCGGCGAGGGCGCGGTCCAAATCCCGCGCATCGGCGTGGCGCAATCCTCCCGGGCCGCTGCAGAAAATCCAGCGCGGTGCGCCGCAATCTGCGCCGTTTGCGCGCAGGCGCTCGCGCAGCGCGCGCTGCAGCGGCGGCGCGAGGTGTTGCACGCCGCGCACACAGGCGCTGGCGCCGCGCGGCAAAACGGGCAACGCCTGCAACTGCGCGGCGTGCAGCGCGACAAAGGGGCGCTGCGGCCGGGAGAGCTCGTGCAGCGCGCGCGCCGCCGCCCCCCGCCCCGAGCCGCGCTCGCCGCAGAGCAGCACCGGCGCGCCCAGCGGCGCCAGCGCGGCCAGCCGCTCGTGCACCCGGCGAATCTGCGCGCTCTTTCCGGGCAGCGCCTGCGCCAGTTGCGCCAGATCGGCGGCGGCGGCGGGCTGCGCCACGCAGCGGGCGGCCAGCTCCGCCAGCCCCTGCCTGCCGATCTCCGATTCCAGCGCGAAATTGTCTGCGCCCTGCTTCAATGCGGCGACGGCGTCGGAGGCCGCGCCCTTTTCTGCGAACAGAATTACCGGCGCGCGGGAGCCCGCGCGGATGCGCGCCAGCAGCGAGAGCCCGCCTTCCTCCGGCAGCGCCAGGTGCGCCATGACCAGATCGGGGGCCTCGCGCGCGAAGTGCCGCCAGCCATCGCTGCAGCCCGAGGCTTCCAGCACCAGGAAGCCGCGCTTGCCGAGGGCCTGCGCCAGCGCCCGCCGGGCCGCGCGCCGGTCATCTGCCAAAAGCGCCATGCGTCGCATACCGCACAGATATGTTTCCCCGCCCCGCCGCACAAGCGCCGGGGAAAGATATGAAGAAGAATTGAAATTTCCCGAAACTCGGTGAAGTTCCGAAACTCGGCGAAGTCGAGTATCCTCCGGCGCATGGCTTCCCCCCGGCAGGAATTCATCGAGGTGCGCGGCGCGGCCGAGCACAACCTCAAGGGCATTGACGCGCGCATTCCCAAGCAGCGGCTGGTGGTGTTCACGGGGCCTTCGGGGTCGGGCAAATCGAGCCTGGCCTTCGACACCATCTACGCCGAAGGGCAGCGGCGCTATGTGGAATCGCTCTCGGCCTATGCGCGGCAGTTTCTCGGGCAGATGGAAAAGCCGCGCTACGACCACATTCGCGGGCTCTCGCCCACTATTTCCATCGAGCAAAAGGCGGCCAGCAACAACCCGCGCTCCACCGTCGGCACCATTACCGAAATCTACGATTACCTGCGCGTGCTCTATGCGCGCATTGGGCGGCAGCACTGCCACTGCTGCGGCCGCCCCGTGGAGCAGCTCTCGGCGGCGGAGATTGTGGAGCGGCTGCTGGCGCTGCGCCCCGGCACGCGCTTCACCCTGGCGGCGCGGCTGGTGGACAACCGCAAAGGGGAATACCGCGAGCTCTTCGAGGAAACCGTGCGCGAGGGCTACGGGCGCTTCCGCGTAGATGGCGAAATGCTGCACGCCGACGAACTGCCCGCCCTGGACAAGAAGCGCAAGCACACCATTGATGTGGTGATTGATAGGCTCGCCGTGCCCGAAAAGCCCGGCGGCCGCTTTCCCAGCCGCGTGGCGGATTCGGTGGAGACGGCTTTGCAGAAGGGGCGCGGACTCATGATTTTGACGGTGGCCGGCGCGCAGGAGCGGCTCTACTCGGAGCATTTGCACTGTCACCACTGCGATATCGGCTTCCCCGAACTCGCGCCGCAGAATTTCTCCTTCAATTCGCCGCTGGGTATGTGCCCCGATTGCAACGGGCTCGGCACCAAGCCCGAAATGGATCCCGAGCTCGTCATACCCGATCCCGGCAAGAGTTTGCGCGAGGGCGCGGTGGAACCCTGGGCCAAAACCATTGGGCGCGAGGAGAGCTGGACCGGCTCGCTGCTGCACAACCTGGCGCGCGAATTCGGCATTGACCTGGACCGCCCCTGGCGGCGGCTTTCGCAGAAGCATCGCACGCTGTTGCTGCATGGCTCCGGCGGCCGGCGCATTTCGACCACGGTGGAATTTGCAACCGGGCGCTTCGAGTTCGAGCGCAAATTCGAAGGCGTGCTGCCCTCGCTTTACCGCCGCTTCCGGCAGACGCGCAGCGAGGGCATGAAGCGCTACTATATGCGCTATCTCTCCGAGGCCGAGTGTTCGGGCTGCAACGGACAGCGGCTGCGCCCCGAAAGCTGCGCCGTGCAGGTGGGCGGCAAGAGCCTGCCCGAACTCTCGTCGCTGACCATCCGCGAAACCCGGGACTTTGCCGCCGGGCTTTCGCTGGGGCGCGCCGAGCGGCGCATTGCCGCCGAGCTGCGCAAGGAAATCGATTCGCGCCTCGGCTTTTTGATGGATGTGGGACTCAGCTATCTCACCCTGGAGCGCCCAGGGCCGTCGCTATCCGGCGGCGAGAGTCAGCGCATTCGCTTGGCCAGCCAGATTGGCAGCGAGCTCACGGGCGTGCTCTACATTCTGGACGAGCCTTCCATCGGCCTGCACCAGCGCGACAACGGGCGGCTGCTCGCCACGCTGCAGCGGTTGCGCGATATTGGCAACACGGTGGTGGTGGTGGAGCACGATCAGGAGACCATCGAGTCGGCGGATTTCGTGCTGGACTTCGGCCCCGGCGCGGGGCACCGGGGCGGCGAAGTGGTGTTTTCCGGCACGCCGAAGCAATTGCTGCGCGCGGGCCGCTCGCTCACCGGCAAGTATCTTTCGGGGCGGCTGCAAATTGAGACGCCGCGCCGCCGCCGCCAGGGGTCGGGCAAGCGCCTGCGCCTGCTCGGCGCGCGCGAGCACAATCTGAAGAATCTCTCCGTTGCGTTTCCCCTGCAGACGATGATTGCGGTGACGGGAGTCTCCGGCGCAGGCAAGAGCACCCTGGTAAACGCGGTGCTCTACCCGGCGCTGAAGCGCGCTTTGCACGGCGGCGCAGAGACGGCGGGCAAACACCGCGAGCTGCGCGGCGTGCATCATGTGGACAAGGTGGTTGAGATTGACCAGCGCCCCATTGGCCGCACGCCGCGCTCGAACCCCGCCACCTACACCAAGGTCTTCGACGAGATTCGCAATGTCTTTTCGCGCACCGCCGAAGCGCGGGCCTATGGCTACAAGCCGGGGCGCTTTTCTTTCAATGTGAAGGGCGGGCGCTGCGAAGCCTGCGAAGGCGACGGCGTGCGGCGCATTGAAATGCACTTTCTGGCGGATGTCTTCGTGCCCTGCGAGGTGTGCAAGGGGCGGCGCTTCAACGAGGCCACTTTGCGCGTGCGCTACCGCGGGCTCAACATTGCAGAGGTGCTGGATTTGTCCGTGGACGAGGCCCTGGCGCTCTTTGCCAATCAGCCGAAGGTGCACGCCGGTGTGCGCACGCTGGCCGAGGTGGGGCTCGGCTACATCAAAATTGGCCAGCCTTCGCCCACGCTTTCGGGGGGCGAGGCCCAGCGCATCAAGCTCTCGCGGGAGCTTTCCAAGCGGGCGACGGGCCGCACCCTCTACATTCTCGACGAGCCCACCACCGGGCTGCACTTCGACGATTTGAAGAAGCTGCTGGGCGTGCTGGACCGGCTGGTCGAAGCGGGCAACACGGTGGTGGTCATCGAGCACAACCTGGATGTGATCCGCTGCGCGGATCATGTGATTGATCTCGGCCCCGAGGGCGGCGACGCCGGCGGCGGCATCGTCGCAACCGGCACCCCCGAAGAGGTCGCCAAGTGCAAACAGAGCCACACCGCGCGCTTTTTGCGCCGGGTGCTCTGAGGGAGGAACCCGATGTCCCGACGCGCGCAGATTCGCATGAGCGAGGAAGAGCTCGCCGGCTTTCTCGGCGGCGCACGCACCATCATCATCAACAGCATCGGCCCCGGCGGCGTGCCGCATCCCATGCCGATGTGGTTCGCCATGGAGCCGGGCGGCGCCATTGTCATGAGCACCTTCACGAAGAGCCAGAAGATCCGCAACATCGAGCGCGACCCCCGCGTCGCGTTGCTGGTGGAGGACGGCGAGACTTACGGAACCCTGCGCGGCGCGGTGCTCTACGGCGAGGCCGAATTGATTCGCGGCGAGGACGCCGTCACCGAGATTTTGGTGCAGGTGAATCGGCGCAATGTGCACGAAGCCAGCGCCGCCGACGACGAGACGATTCGCAACGCCGTGCGCCGCACCGCGCCCAAGCGCACCGGCATTCGCATTCGCCCGCGCCGCTCGCTCACCTGGGATCACCGCAAGCTCGGCGGAGTCTACTGAGCGCCGGACTCTCCGCCGGGGGCGATGGCGATTACATCGAGGCTGAGCGGGCCGTGCGCGCCCTGCACCAGCGTCTGTTCAATGTCGGCGGTTTTGGAAGGGCCGCAGATCCAGGTGCAATGGTGGTGGGCCAGGGCGTTTAGGGGCAGCGCGGCCAGCGCGCTGTGAAAATCGCCGGCAATGGCGCGCAGCGGCAACAGCAACAGCAGGTGACGGCACAAAAAGAGCAGGGCGCGGTGGGGCGCATCGCGCCCGGTCACCAGCACCGCGGCGTTTTCGGCGCAACCCACCTGCCCCAGCGCAATGGTAATGGCGGCGTCCTCGAAGCCGTGGCCTGCGGCGTCGGGTGCGGGCGTTTCCCAGGGGCCGGGGCCGAGCAGCGCCGCCGCGCTGGGCTCTGCCAGCACGCGCCCCTGCGGCGCACGCCGCGCGGCAATCTCGCGCACCTTCGCCGCCAGTTTGTTTTGCGGCAGCGGGCCGTGGTGCGCGCCACCCGCCGCGCGCAGCGCTTCGGCAAAAGGCGCAAAGCCCGCCGCGAGTTGCGGCGCGGGGTGCTCGCCCGGATGCGCCGCCGTCCGCCGCGCGCCCCGGCGCAGCCGCGCCAAAATGGACTCGCGCCCGCTCACCGCGTCTCCCGCTGCCAGCTTTCGCGGAAGCTTGCGCCGGGGTGCGGGGGGAGTTCGCGGCTCTGCAGCCAGGGCGCGGCGGGATTGCCGGGAATGCGCCAGCCCAGCGGACGCCACAGGCGGCGCAGCACTCGCCCCGCAAAAGCGAGCAGCCGGGGGCGCAGCATCAGCCCGGCGGCGGCGCGCAACATCACGCGCTCCACTGCGCCGCCGCTGCGCCGCGCGCTGCGCCAGGCCAGCAGTTGCCCGTGCAGATCAATGCGCACCGGGCACACCGCGCTGCAGCTTCCGCAGAGCGAAGAAGCCAGCGGCAGCGAAGCGGCGAAGTTTTGCGCCCGGCCGCTCCCGCTGCGCGCGTTGCGTCCGCCGCGCGGGCCGCGTCCGTTGCGCGCGTTGCGCCCGCCAAGCGCGGGGGCCAGCACCGCGCCGATGGGTCCCGGCGCGCCGGGTCCGTAGGCGTGACCACCGGCGCGGCGAAACACCGGGCAGGTGTTGAGGCAAGCGCCGCAGCGAATGCAGGCCAGCGCGCCGCGCTGCACCGGGTCGGCGAGCAATTCGCTGCGCCCGTTGTCCACCAGCACCAGGTGCAGTTCGCCGCCTGCGCGCGGCCCCGTCACCATGCTCGTGTAGGCGCTGAGCGGCTGCCCCGTCGCGCTGCGCGCCAACAGGCGCAAAAACACGCCGAGATCTGCCAGCGCGGGAATCACCTTCTCAATGCCGAAGCACGCGATGTGCAGTTCGGGCAGGCTCATGCCCAAATCGGCGTTGCCCTCGTTGGTCACCACCACAATGGAGCCGGTTTCGGCAATGGCGAAGTTTGCGCCGGTAATGCCGGCATCCGCCGCCAAAAAGCGCGCGCGCAAATCGCGGCGTGCGGCGCGGGCGAGTTGTTCGGGATTGTCCATGCCCGGCGGCGTGCCAAGGGTGCGCTGAAACAACGCGCCCACCTCGCCGCGGCTCCGGTGAATGGCCGGCACGATGATGTGCGAGGGACGCTCCTCGCCGAGCTGCACAATGCGCTCGCCGAGGTCAGTGTCCACCACCTCTGCGCCGCGCGCGTGCAGGTAGCGGTTCAGCCCCGCCTCTTCGGTGAGCATGGACTTGCTCTTCACCACGCGCTTTGCGCCGCGCGCCGCCAGCAGCTCGGCGACGATGGCGTTCATCGCCTCGCCGTCCTGCGCCCAGTGCAAAAACGCGCCCGCGCCCCGCGCCTTTTCCTCAAAGCGCTCCAGCAGCAGATCCAGGTGATCCAGCGCATGGGCCTTGATGGCCGCCGCGCGCTCGCGCAGCGCCTCCCAATCCCGCACCGCCGCCACCGCCGCATCGCGCTGCCCGCGCAGCGCAAACACCGCCGCATCGTGCCGCGCCAGCCGCGCCCCTTCCGGCAACCCCGCCACCGCCCTCGCCTCAAAGGAATCCCGCATTCCCCGCACCCCGCTGCCCCCCAGCCTACCTCCAAGCCCCGCCCGCGCCAGCACCCCCCCGCCCACCCGCCGGGGTGGCGGCGGGCGGCCTGCGCTGTGCTACCAATTGAGCCGAGACGGAGAGGGGGGCAAATGGGCCTGACTGCGGCGGAGTTTTTCGCGGGCATGGGTCTGGTGCGGTTGGCGCTGAGCCAGAGCGGCATTTCCACCGTCTTTGCCAACGACAAGGACCCTGTGAAAGAGCGCCTGTATCGCGCCAATTTCGGGGACGGCGAATTTCTCCGGGAGGACATTTGCAATCTCTCGGGCCGGGACATTCCGTCTGTTGACCTTGCAACAGCCTCTTCTCCTTGCACCGATCTCTCCCTCGCAGGCAGTCGCAGGGGGCTCGACGGCGAGCAATCCGGCACTCTGTGGGAGTTTATCCGTCTCATTCGAGAAATGGGGCGGCGGCGGCCCCGGGCCATTCTTCTCGAAAACGTCCCGGGATTTTTGACAGTCAACGGCGGCCGCGATTTCCGGGCCATCTTGAACAGGCTCGCCAGACTCGGCTATTGCTGCGATGTGATTTTGCTCGACGCGGCAGGTTTCGTTCCCCAAAGCCGCCGCAGGCTTTTCGTGGTCGGTTCCCAAGGGCCTTCTCATATGCTTCGATTGGATTCCAAGCCGCCTGAGCGTTGCCGAGAGAGGTTGCGGGACATAGTGGAGCGGTTGCCACGATCAAGTCCCCATTGGTGGTCCGAAGACAGGATGAAGGCATTCAGCAATTCGATTCTGCCTTTGCAGATGCAGCGCCTTGCTGACCTTGAGCGAAGCTCGCGCTTGGAATTTCGCACTGCATACCGGCGCACGCGGGGCGGGCGTTCGGTGTGGGAGATTCGGGCTGATGAAATTGCAGGCGCGCTTCGCACCTGCCGGGGAGGATCCAGCAAACAGGCTCTCGTGCAAGCAGGCCGGGGTGGATTCCGCGCCCGTTGGCTTCTCCCTGTCGAATACGCCCGCCTTCAAGGCGCCGGGGGGGTGAAATTGGATGCAGTCTCGCCCACACAGGCGCTGTTCGCCTTGGGCGATGCGGTGTGCGTTCCCGCAGTCGCCTGGCTTGCCAGCACAAGACTGCTTCCCTTGCTGAAGGAGAACTGATGGCGAAGAAGAGGACCAAGAAGGAACTCAGTCCCAACCGTGTCCGCGTGCTCTACGAGGCAGTTAAGGCGGCATTGGACACCAAGGATGAGGAATCCGGGCGCAAAGTCGGCGATGCTCCGCATGGCGTCTATGCCTTCTTTGATTACGATGGGGAGCCCATTTATGTCGGCCAGACCAAAGAGGATAAGATGAGGGTTCGCATTAGGCGACATTTGACAAACCAGCGGACGGATGCAGTTGCCATGCGAGTTCTTGATCCTTACGAGGTTGCAGAGATCGAAATGTGGCCATTTTGGGACATTTCTTCAAAGGCAGAAGCGAAGGAGATTCTGAATCGCGCCGAATACACCGTCTATCAGATGGCGATTGCAAACTCGGAATTCAAAGCGGTGCTGAATGAAAAGGAGCCAGAAGAGTCGACGACCATTGCTTTGCCCGAGAGCACCCGGGTGTCTATCGTTCCGGAAGACATTCGCCAAGAGCTTTCGCACCCCGACACCCGCGTGGCCCGGAGGGCGCGGACCATAGCAGAATTGGCCCGAATCATAAGCGAGCGTCAGGTCAATCCCGGATTGCGAAAGACTCTCCTCGTTCAAGCGCAGCGATTGCAGAGGTTGGCTTCCGAGCGCTACAAGGAGGTGCGCGGAGAAGCTGGCGACAATTTCGAAGATTCATGAGATCGTTGCCTGCCTTTGTGTCTTCTTTTTCTGAATCAGGTAATTTCGCCTCTTTTCTGCAACATGGAGCAATTCCTTTTTCTCGGGGAAATCGTATGAAGAATCGCCCCTGGACAAAGAGCTTCCCGTCAAAAATCTGAAAACCCGGTGGGCGACTGCCTGCGGGGATTTCATGACTTGGCATTCCCATACCACGCACGGGCGCCAGCCCAAGCGCTTGATTTCTCTGATGTTCTTCGCGTCATTTTCCTTGTTTCTCTCAAACTTCTTCTTCCAGTAGCGGCGGTTGCTGGAGGGAATCCTGGCCCTCTTGCAATTTGGATGAGCGTGCCAAAAGCAGCCGTGGACAAAAATCACCGCTTGGTATTTGCGAAAAACGATGTCGGGCTTGCCCGGCAGAGTTTTCACATTCACGCGAAATCGAAATCCGAGTCGGTGCAGGATGCTTCGCAGCAGGATTTCGGGCCGCGAATTCTCCGCTCGGATGAGACTCATGTGCAGCGAGCGCTGCTTTTTGCTCAGAATATCCATGCATGGCCTCTTTGCTGGGCAGTTTGGAACGGGGTGGCGCGTTTGTCAAGTCTCGCTTCACTCTGTCGAGTCCAAAATCTCGGCGAGGTGCATGGGGCGGGGGCCGTGGCCGGTGCGGCGGCGGATGCCGTCCAGGTGCAGCAGGCAACTGGCGTCGGTGCTGGTTATGAACTCTGCGCCGCTCTGCTCGAAATCCTGCAGGCGCGCGCGGCCCATGCGGCCCGAGAGTTGGGGGAACTTCACCGAGAATGCGCCGCCGAATCCGCAGCATTCGTCGGCGCGCGCGGGTGCGCACAGCTCGAGTCCGGCGACGGCGCGCAGCAGGGTCTCGGCGCTGTTCAGTGACGGCGCGGCGTCGGGGCCGCTTTCGCTGGCGCGGGCCAGGCCCAGGTCGCGCAATCCGTGGCAGCTCTGCAGCAGCGCCACGCGATGGGGAAAGCGCGCGGACAAATCGGTGCAGCCCAATTCGCGCACCAGGAATTCGGAAAGCTCGAAGGTGCGCGCGCGCTGCTCGGTGCCGGGCCAGGCCGCCCCCACCCCCACATCGGGATAGCGCAGCCGCACCGTCGCCACGCAGCTTGCGGAAGGGCACACCACTGCGCCGGCGGCCGCAAAGCGCTGCAGATGGCGGCGCGCCAGCCGCCCGGCCTCCCGCGCGGCGCCGGCGTTCAAAAAAGGCTGGCCGCAACAGGTCTGCTCCGGATCGTAATGCACCGTGCAGCCCGCGCGGCGCAACACATTCAGCGTGGCCCGGGCCACCCCCGGCGCAAACTGATCCACATAACAGGGCACAAACAACGCCACATCCACAGCGCGCGCCTCGCCGCTCACCGATCCCCGGAGCCGCCGCGCACAATCAACCACAGCGCCACGCCCATCGGCAGCCACAGCAAAAACAACAGCGAAGCCATCTCCCGCAGCCAGTTCTCCATTTCCCTCCTTCCCGCGGCCTCGGCCCGGCCCATTCTAACAACTGCCAACGGCAGGGGTGGCGTGCTAGGGTGGGAAGATGGAGTTTCGGGAGGTTGCCAGCGGGTTGCAGTTTCCGGAAGGGCCGATCTGGTGCTCGGACGGGAGTTTGCTGCTCGTGGAGATTCGGCGGGGGACGCTCACGCGGGTGCGGCCGGGCGCTGCGCCGGAGGTGGTGGCAGAGTGCGGCGGCGGGCCGAATGGCGCGGCGGTGGGTCCCGACGGCGCGATTTACATCTGCAACAACGGCGGCTTTCAGTGGCGCGAATCGAAGGGGCGAATGCTGCCGGGCGAGCAGCCCGGCACTTATCGCGGCGGCAGCATTCAGCGCGTGGAATTGCAGAGCGGGCGCGTCGAGACCCTCTACACCGAGTGCGATGGCAATCCCCTGCGCGGCCCGAACGATCTGGTCTTTGACAGCAGCGGCGGCTTTTGGTTCACAGATTTGGGCAAGCAGCGCCCGCGCGACCGGGACCGCACGGGAATTTACTACGCGCGGCCCGACGGCAGCTTTATTGCCGAGCGCGCTTTTCCGCTGGACGGCGGCCCCAACGGCATTGGCCTTTCGCCCGCGCAAGATCGCCTGTATGTGGCGGAAACTTACAGCGCCTGCGTGCATTCCTGGGAGATTGTGCGGCCGGGCGAACTGCGCCTGCAACCCGGCACGCCCCACGGCGGAACGCTGCTCGGCCGCCGCCCCTACGGCGAGTTTCTGGATTCGCTGGCGATGGACGCCCAGGGCAATGTCTGCGTCGCCACGATTCGCAACGGCGGCATTACCATCTTTTCGCCCGAAGGCGCGCAGCGCCACATGGCCAGCGATGATTTCATGACCACGAACATCTGCTTCGGCGGCGCGAATCTGCGCACGGCCTATCTCACGCTCTCTTCCACGGGCCGTTTGGTGGCCTGCGATTGGCCCACCCCCGGCCTGCCGCTGCAATACAATTTGTGAGCGGCTCAGAAGGCGGCGAAGAAGTCGTTGCCCTTGTCGTCCACCACAATGAAGGCGGGGAAATCCACCACCTCGATCTTCCAGATGGCCTCCATGCCGAGCTCGGGATACTCCAGCACTTCCACCTTGCGAATGCAGTTCTTGGCCAGAATGGCGGCGGGGCCGCCGATGGAGCCCAGATAGAAGCCGCCGTATTTGCGGCAGGCCTCGGTGACCTGCTTGCTGCGGTTGCCCTTGGCCAGGGTGATGAAGCTGCCGCCCGCCTCCATGAACTCGGCCACATAGGAATCCATGCGCCCCGCCGTGGTGGGGCCGAAGGAACCCGAGGGTATGCCCTCCGGCGTCTTGGCCGGGCCGGCGTAGTAGACCATGTGGTCGCGCATGAATTGCGGCATGGCTTCGCCGCGCTCCAGGCGCTCGCGCAGTTTGGCGTGGGCAATGTCGCGGGCCACGACCATGGGGCCGGTGAGCGAGAGCCTGGTTCGCACCGGAAGCTTCGAGAGCGCGGCGCGGATTTCGTCCATGGGCCGCGAAAGGTCCACGGGCACCACCTCGCCGCCCAGTTCCCAGTCGCCGGGCTCGGGCAAAAAGCGGGCGGGTTCGGTTTCAAGCTGCTCCAGAAAAACGCCCTCGCCGGTAATTTTGGCGCGGGCCTGGCGATCTGCCGAGCAAGAGACGCCAATGCCCACCGGCAGCGAAGCGCCGTGGCGCGGCAGCCGCACCACGCGCACATCGTGGCAGAAATACTTGCCGCCGAACTGCGCGCCGATGCCAATGCGGCGGGTCATCTCGTGCACCCGCGCTTCCAGCTCCAGGTCGCGAAAGGCGCGCCCGCCCGGGTTGCCGGTGGTGGGCAGCTCGTCGAGCCAGCGGCAGCTCGCCAGCTTCACCGCCTTCAGCGTGAACTCTGCAGAGGTGCCGCCGATGGCAATGGCCAGGTGATAGGGCGGGCAGGCCGCCGTGCCGATGGCGCGAATCTGCTCCTCCAGAAATTCCAGCAGGCGCACGGGGTCGAGAATCGCCCGCGTCTGCTGAAACAAAAAGCTCTTGTTGGCAGAGCCGCCCCCCTTGGTGATGAACAAAAACTCGTATTCGCCGCCCTGCGCCGCGTGAATTTCAATTTGCGCGGGCAGATTGGTGCCGGTGTTCTTTTCCTCGAACATGGAGAGCGGCGCCATTTGCGAATAGCGCAAATTCGACTGGGTGAAGGCATCGTAGATGCCGCGCGAGAGCCACTCGGCGTCGTTTGCGCCGGTGGCGACGCGCTCGCCCTTTTCGCCCAGCACAATGGCGGTGCCCGTATCCTGGCAGGAGGGCAGGGTCATGCCCGCCGACACATTGGCGTTCTTCAGCATTTCCAGCGCGACGAAGCGGTCGTTCTCCGACGCCTCGGGGTCGTCCAGAATGTCGCGCAACTGCTGCAGGTGGCCGGGGCGGAACAGATGCGAAATGTCGCGCACCGCCTCGGCGGCCAGACGGCGCAGCGCCTCCGGCTTCACCTGCAGCGATTCGCCCCGCTGCTGCACCAGCGCCGCGCCGCCCTCTAGCGGCCGGTAGGGGGTGGGGTCCGGGCCGAGTTCGAAAAGCTCCTGGAATTGAAAGTCGGGCATGGGCCTTCCCCCTCGCGCGCAGGTGGAGTTTAGCCGCTGCGCCGGCCGGCGCGCTGGCGGATGCGCTGCACCAGCGCGCTGCTGCGCGCGCCGGGCACCTGGCGCAGGCGGTGCAGCACGCCGCCGAAGTTCTCGGGCAGATCGTTGGCGCGCAGCACCGCGAGCGGCCAATCGCCGCCCTTTGCGAAGACATCCGGGCGCAGCGCGGCGATGGTGGCGCGGGGCGTGGCGCCGCTGAAAATCAGCGCCCAGTGCACGCAGTGCAGCCCCGCCACCAGCTCTGCGCGGCGGCGCGCGGGCACAATGGGCCGCCCCGCGCCCTTGAGTTTGCGCACGGTGGCGTCGGCATTCACCCCCACCACCAGCAAATCGCCGAGCGAGCGCGCCTCTTCCAGACTGCGCAAATGCCCCACATGAAGCAGATCGAAGCAGCCGCTGGTGAACACCACGCGCAGGCCGCGGCGCTTGGCCTTCGCCACCTCGCGCACTGCGGCGGCGCGGGAGAGCACGCGGCCCGCGGCGCGCCCGCTCACGATTCCTCCCGCCCCGCGCCGGCCTCGCCCTCTCCGTTGGCCTGGCTTTCTTCGGCGCGTTTGCGCGGCTGCACAATAGATTGAATGCCGCGAATGCCGTCGAAGACAAAGTTGGGCACGCTGAGCAGCACCGAGCCCGCGGGCCCCTCGATCAGCGAGCGCCCCGGCACCAGCCGCGCGCGCGGCGCGGGCAGCGTTCCGTCCAGGGCGAAGTAAGCGCCCACCAGGTTGCCGTTTTTGCCGAGGATCACCCGGTTCAGCAGCGGAATGAGATCAATCAAATTATCGAGCAGCGGAAAGAAGAACAGCCCCATTACGCCTTCAATTTGCCAGGGTGCAGACAACTGCGCATGGCCCTGCACCGCAGCGCGCAGGTTTGGCGCTGACAGGCTCAGCACATGCACGCGCAAATCTCCGCCGCGCAGCAGGCCCACCAAATCTATGGCGCGATAGGGCAACCGCTCGCGGTCGCCGAAGGGGTTGAAGCGGTGGCCGGCAATGGCGAGCAGCAGCGGCAACCGCCGGTGAATGCGGCCCGAGCGGGCCTGCAGCGACACCGTGCCATTCGCGCCGTAGAGAATGCTCTGCCCCATTGCCAGCCGGCTCTGCAGGGTGAGCGCGCCGTGCAGCGAGCCCGAGAGCAGGCCGCGCTCGCGCCCCGCCGCCGTCCACAGGTGGAGCAAATCGGTGCCGGCCAGGGACAGCGCCGCCCGATAGCGCGGCGGCCGCGGCTCGTCGAGCTCAAGGGCCATGGAAAGCTCCACCGGGCCGCCGGGGTCCAGATCAACCTGCATATTTTCCAGGTGCAGTGTGCTGCCCTGCGCCCGCGCTGTTCCCCGCGCGCCGGTAATGTGCCAGAGCCCCATGCGCTCTGCGCGCAACTCGAAGCGCCCGTGCGCCCATGCTTCGCCCGCCATTTGTGCCGCGGCGTCCGCGGTTTGCGCAGTTTGAGCCGCAGTGGCGGCGCGGCCGTCGAGGGCGGCGATGATCTGCATGCGCCGATGGGTTTTGTCTTCGAGGAAGTGGCCGTTGACCGTCAGCGGCAACTCCGCCCACAGCGCGCTCTCAATGGCGAACTCAACGCGCCCGCGTTCCGGCACCGGCTTCATGGTCAGGGCAATGTTGCGGCCGGCGCAGAGAAAGGCGGGGTGTGCGAACCAATCGAGTTGCAGGCGCAAGTTTTGCCACCGCGGCACATAGGGATCCGGGCGGCGCGACCACTGCCAGGCGCGCAGCGGTCCGATGCCCGGCAGCGCGGGCACCGGGGCGGGGCGCTGGCAGCGCAGATCGGCAAGGGCGGGCAGCCCGGAGAGCCCGGACAACTCGGCATCTATGCGAAAATCTCTCGCCTGCGCGCCTGTTGCCCGCGCGCGGGCGGGCAGCGTGAGGCCCCGGACTTCCAGCCGGTCGCCGTCAAAACGCAGCGCGCCGGATGCGCCGCCACCCCGGCCGGCGCTGCGCAGCGCGCCGCCGCGCTGCTCGCCGCTGCCGCCGCGCGCGGCTTCGCTGCTGCCGCCACTGTCACCTTCGCCGCGCGCGGCTTCGCTGCTGCCACCGTCGCCGCCCCCGCCCCCGCCGCTGCTTTGCAGCGCCACATCGGCGAAGCGCAATGAAAGGCGCAAGTCGCCGGGGCGGGCCAGGGGGCCGCGCGCTGCGATTTCGCCCAGGCCCTCGGCGCTGCTCTGCACTTCCAGCCGCAGGCTGCGCACTTCGCCCGAGGCCAGGCGGCCCAGGGCGGCTTCGGCGTGCCCGCGCAAAGTGCCGCCCAGCTGCGCCGCGCCGTGGGCCAGCGCGGCCCGCGAAAGCCGCCCGGCGGAAACGCTGGCGCGCAGCGGCGCAGCACCCTCAAAGGGCAGCGCCGCGCGCCCCTTGGCGCGCAGCGCCAAACCGCCGTCGCTGAACTCGGCGTCGCGCAACTCCACGGCGTCTGCGGCCAGGGCCATATCCAGCCGCAGCCGCGGCCGCCGCAGGTTCAGCGCCAGCCGCGGCGCGGCATTTTCCGCAGCGTCGCTGGCCTCCGCAGCGGCGGAGATTTTCCCCGCGCCAAAATTGCCCCGCAGCGCGCGGCCGTCCAGCGCAAATTCGAAGCGCTGCGCGCCCAGCTTCGGCACTCGCCAGCCCAAGGCCAGGGCGGCCCGCCCGCGCAGCGGCAGGGCGGCGCGCAGTTGCGCGGCCAGCTTGCCCGCGCCGGCGTGCAGCGCGCCGGCGTTTCCGGCGAACTCGAACAGCGCGTCCAGATCGCTCTCGTCCAGGCGCAGCCGCGCGCTGATTTCGTCCGGCTCGTCGTGCACATCGAAGCGCAGCGCAGTCGGCTCCGCGCGCGTCGCAAGCTGCCCGGTAAGGCGCAGATCGCTGCGCTGGGAATCAGCGCTGAAGCGCAGCTGCGCCGCGCCCTGGCGCAGCAGCGGCACGGCCGCCCGTGCCTCGCCGCCGCCCAGCCACAGCGAAAAGTCCGCGACTTCCAGCGCCGCGCCGCCGAGCAGGCCGGGAGAGCCCTCGTCGCTGGGCGGGGCGCGCAGCATGGCGGCGGTGGCTTCCAGCGCCTCCAGCAGCCGGGCCAGCTCGGGCGGCTGCGGCGCGGCCGCGGCCGCTTCGGCCTGGCCCCACAGCGCGCCGTTGCCGGCAAAATCCACGCGCACCCGCGAAATGCGCACATGGTGCGGCTTCACCCTTCCGCGCAGCAGGGCCAGCGGGTCCAGACTGGTCGAGATGCTGCCCGCCGCCACCCGCGCCGAGGGCGCAGAAATATCCACCCGGTCGCCCCGCGCCTCCAGGCGCAGCCAGGGAAACAGCCGCAGCGACAGGTGCAGCTCGCCAATCTTGGCCTCTGCGCCAATGGCCTCCCCAATCAGCAGCTCGGTCTGCCGCCGCAACTGCTCCGGCACCATGCGCAGCGCAAACCACGCGGCCACACACGCTGCCACCAGCAGCGCCATCCCAACCGCAAATATCGAAAGCCCGCGCCGCAACCCCACCTCCCGGCACCCCCCCGCAACGCTAGCAAATGCCTGAGCGGGTGAAATTGGGTGTTTGGTTTCACCCTGATGGATAGGCCGTGGAGAGACGAGGCACTCCTCCTCCCCGGTCAATGTGCCAGACACTGACGATGCAGGTGGGGCCTCTCTTGGGAGTCTGGATGTCGCAGATGAAGAGATAGTTCACCCCGCGTTTCGTCTTTCTCGGTTTCCCTGGCGCAGCGGTGAGCGGGTGCCTCCGAAGTTCGTCTTCCAATGCCTGCGGATTGCCGGGCGAAAATCCGCAGATATTGATGAAAAAGTCGGCCTTTGCGCCTCCCTTCTTGTGGTTGGGATCCAGCAGATAGGCAATGAGTTTGTCTTCCGCGATGAGAACCCGGGAGAAGCTGGTCACTTCTTCGCCCACTTTTCCACCAATTCAAGCTCGCTCTCCTTGAAGTCGCGGGTGGTGAAGGGCAGGTCCACATCCCAATCCTCGAATTCCACTTCGTAGGCATAGCCGTCGCCGTTTGGCTCATAGACCAGCACCACAGTCCCTTCCGTTCCCCGCGGCAGGCCGTCCTTTGCGTGGGCATCCGTGGTGAGGCGGACGATGTCCACTTCGCCGAAGCGGGCCGGGGTGGGGTTTTTCACCTTATTCGCCTCCAAAATTGCAGCGTCCAGGCGGGAGTTGTAATATACCAGATCCCGCTGCTGAAGCTTGTCGAAAAATACCTCGTAATCCTGCGGTGTCAACATATTGAATTGGTAGAAGGGGCTTTCGATGCCCTCGAAAAGCCAGTGATTCAAGCGGGCGAAGTGCCTGCGCGCGAATTCATGCTTCTTTGTGTTCTCCGGGGAAGGGTTGGCGATTTCCGAATCGTCCTTGATCTCCACAACCA
>JAPPPQ010000048.1 GCA_028817435.1 Deltaproteobacteria bacterium | reverse complement strand
GCTGCACGCGCAGGTGGTTGAAAAAATCCAGGTTGCCGCCGAAGCGCTTCACGCGCCGCCGCCCGCCGCATCGGCCGCGCCTGCTCCGGACGCGCCCGCCGCTCCGCCCGCGCCAACATCGGCCCCCCCCACGGCGGCGCCCTGAGCGTGGCGGCGCTGCACACCGAGGCGCTGCTGCTGCGCTCGGCAGATTTCGGCGAGTCCGACCGCATGCTGCACCTGCTGACTCCCGCTACGGGGCGGCTGACGGCGGTGGCGAAGGGCGCGCGGCGCAGCGTGAAGCGCTTCGGCGGCAACCTGGATTTTTTCAACCACCTGCGCGTGCAGCTCGACCGCCGCCGCCCCGGCGCGCCCGCGCGTCTGGATCACGCCCGGCTGCTGCGCGCCTTTCACGGCCTGCGCGGCAATGCGCGCCGCTTCGGGCTGAGCTGCTACCTGCTCGAACTGCTGGACCGCCTCGCCCCCGAGGGCGGCGCGGCCGCCGATTGCGCGGGGCTCTTCGCCTTCGCCATCGGCGCGCTGGAGCGGGTAAACGCCGATCCCCCCGATCTGCGGCTGCGCGTGCTGCTCGAACTGCGCAGCCTCGACCGGCTCGGCCTGCGCCCCGAGCTGGCGCGTTGCGTCCGCTGCGGCGGCGGCGTGGAGCAGCGCCCGGAGGGCGTGCTGTTTCACATTGCCGAAGGCGGGCCGCTGTGTTTCCGCTGCGCGGCGCGTCCGGCAGAGGGCGGCGCGGCGCGCCCGGCGGGCGGCGGTTTGCGCGTTCAGCTCGGCACCCTGCGGGCGCTGCAGGCCAGCCTGGGCTTTCGCCTGGACCGCCTGGGCCGCATTGGCTTGGGCCCCGCCGCGCTGCGCGAGGCCGCCGAGCTGCTGCACCGCTTTTTGCGCTTTCACATCGGCGTGGAGCTGAAGAGCGAGCGGGTGCTGGCGCAGCTTGCGCCGTCCGCCCCGCTGGCGGCGCAGCTCGCGCCGCGGGGAGCGCGCGGCGGCGGGCCGCGGCGCGGGGTTGCGCCCGTAGCGGGGGCGGCGCGGCGCGGCTAATTTGCCGGGCTGCTGGTATCCAGGCGCGCCGCGCCATCCGGCCACCCAGGGACTTATGAATTCCCGCGATTCCGAATCCAACGCCATGCATTCCGGCGGCGGGCCGCAGGCCCCGGCTGCGCCGCTGCGCATGGAGGCGCTGGTCTCGCTGTGTGCGCGGCGCGGCATTTTGCACCCCAGCGGCGAAATCTACGGCGGACTCAACGGCTTTTGGGATTACGGGCCGCTGGGCGTCGAGTTGAAGAACGAGTTGAAGGCGCTCTGGTGGCGGCGCGTGGTGCGCGAGCGCGACGATGTGGAGGGCATGGACGGGGCCATCATCACGCACCCGCGCACTTGGCAGGCCTCCGGCCATGTCGAGCATTTCAGCGATCCCATGGTGGATTGCAGGGCCTGCCAGCGGCGCTTCCGCGCGGACCAGTTGGCGGATGCGCCGGATTGCGAAGCGGAGGCTTCCGGCCAGCACGATTTCACCGAGCCCCGCGACTTCAACCTGATGCTCGAAACGAACATTGGCGCGAGCCGGGATGCGGCCTCGCTGGCCTATCTGCGCGCCGAAACCTGCGGGAGCATTTTCCCCGCCTTCAAGCGCGTGCGCGACGCCGCGCGGCAGCGCGTGCCCTTCGGCATCGCGCAAATTGGCAAGGCGTTCCGCAACGAGATCAACCCGCGCAACTTCACCTTCCGCTCGCGCGAATTCGAGCAGGCGGAGCTGGAGTTCTTCTGCCGCCCCGGCGAAACCGGCAAGTGGTTCGAGCACTGGCTCGATCAGCGCCTGCGCTTTCACCGCGAGCTCGGCTTTGGCGAGCAGGTGCTGCGCACCCGCGCCCACGGCCCCGACGAGCTGGCGCACTACTGCGGGCGCGCGATGGATATTGAGTTTCGCTTCCCCTTCGGCTGGCAGGAGATTGAGGGAATCCACGACCGCGGCAGCTACGACCTTTCGCAGCACGCCGAGTTTTCCGGCAAGGATCTCTCCGAGTTCGATGAGCAGGAAAAGCAGCGCTTTGTGCCCGAGGTGGTGGAGACTTCGGTGGGCGTGGATCGCACGCTGCTGGCGCTGCTGTGCAACGGCTACGCAGAGGAAGCGCTGCCGGATGGCGAGAGACGGACGCTGCTGCGCCTTGCGCCGCTGGTGGCGCCCATCAAGCTGGCGGTGTTGCCGCTTTCCAAAAAGCTCGCCGAGCCGGCCCGCCGTTTGGCCGCCGATTTGCGCCGCAGCTTCCAGGTCTTCTACGACGATTCCGGCAACATCGGGCGGCGCTACCGGCGGCAGGACGAGGTGGGCACGCCTTGGTGCGCCACCTGGGATTTCGATTCGCAACAGGACGGCGCGGTTACGCTGCGCGACCGCGACAGCATGAAGCAGGAGCGCGTTGCGGCGTCGCGCGTGGGCGGCTGGCTGCGCGAGCGCCTGGAGGCCGCGCCTTGACGGCGCGCCGGACGCCGCCCCGCAAGCCGCGCAAGAAGGGCGCGCGCAGCAAAGCGGGCGCGGGCAAGAAGGCGCCGCAGCGCAGCGCGCGCCGCAGCGCGGGCGCGGCCCCGCCGCAGAGCCAGGCGCACAAGCCCGCCGGCCGCCGCCCCGCCCGGAAGACCCGCGCCGCCGCGCGCCCGTCCCGCGCGGCCCGCCGGGTGTTCTTCTTCGGCGACGGCCGCGCCGATGGCCGCGCCGAAATGCGCGAGACGCTGGGCGGCAAGGGCGCCAACCTGGCCGAGATGACGCGGCTCGGCGTGCCGGTGCCGCCGGGCTTCACCATCTCCAGCGAAGTCTGCGCCGAGTTTGCCGCGGCGGGGGAGATTCCCGATGCGGTGAAGCGCGCGGCGCTGCTGGCTCTGGCGCGGGTGGAGCGCAGCATGGGGCGGCGCTTCGGCGATGCCGCAAACCCGCTGCTGGTTTCGGTGCGCAGCGGCGCGCGCGTTTCCATGCCGGGAATGATGGACACGGTGCTGAACCTGGGCCTGAACCGGGAAACCGCCCGGGGCCTGGCCGCGCGCGCCGGCGCGCGCTTTGCCTACGACAGCTATCGCCGCTTTGTGCAGATGTTCGGCGATGTGGTGCTCGGCATTCCCCACGACCGCTTCGAATCGCGCCTGGAAGAATTGAAGGATGCGCGCCGCACCGAACACGATACCGATCTCAGCGCGGCGGACTGGCAGGCGCTGCTGCTGGAATACGAAGAGATTGTGCAGGAGCGCACCGGGCGGCCCTTCCCGCAGGATCCCCACGAACAGCTCTGGGGCGCAATTGCGGCGGTGTTCCGCTCCTGGGGCAATGAGCGCGCGCGCCGCTACCGGCAAATCCACGCAATCCCCGGCGTGTGGGGCACCGCGGTGAATGTGCAGGCCATGGTGTTCGGCAACATGGGCGACGATTGCGCCACCGGCGTGGCCTTCACCCGCGATCCATCAAGCGGCGACAAGCGCTTCTACGGCGAATACATGGTGAACGCGCAGGGCGAAGATGTGGTGGCCGGCATTCGCACGCCGCTGCCGGTAAACCGCGCCAGCCGCAGCGAATCCAGCGGCGATTTGCCCACGCTGGAAGAGCGCATGCCCCGCGCCTACCGCGAACTGGTGCGCATTTACAAGCGGCTCGAAAAGCACTACCGCGATATGCAGGACATGGAGTTCACCATTGAGCGCGGCAAGCTCTGGGTGCTGCAGACGCGCAACGGCAAGCGCACCGCCAATGCGGCGGTGAAAATTGCCGTGGATATGGCGAAGGAAGGGCTGATTGACCGGGGCGAGGCGGTGGCGCGGGTGGACGCCGAATCTCTCGACCAACTGCTGCATCCCACGCTGGATCCCGCCGCCGTGCGGGATGTGGTGGCGAAGGGGCTGCCGGCCTCGCCGGGCGCGGCGGTGGGGCGCATTGTGCTTTCTGCCGACGATGCCGAGGCGCAGTCGCGGGCGGGCGAGAAGGTGATTTTGGTGCGCGTTGAGACTTCGCCCGAGGACATTCACGGCATGGACGCCGCCGAGGGAATCCTCACCGCGCGCGGCGGCATGACCTCTCACGCCGCGGTGGTGGCGCGCGGCATGGGCAAGTGCTGCGTGGCGGGCTGCGGCGCGCTGCGCGTGGACTACGCCGCCGGCGAAATGCGCGTGGGCCCGCGGGTGTTTCGCGCGGGCGATTTCATCACGCTGGACGGCAGCAGCGGCGAGGTGATGGCGGGGGAGGTGCCGATGGTGCTGCCCGAGCTCGGCAGCGCCTTCGGCGAATTGATGCGCTGGGCGGACCGCATTCGCCGCGTGGGCGTGCGCACCAACGCCGACAGCCCCGCGGATGCAAAGCTGGCCCGGGAGTTCGGCGCAGAGGGCATCGGCCTCTGCCGCACCGAGCATATGTTCTTCGAGCCGGGGCAGATTCTCGCCGTGCGCGAAATGATCCTTGCGCCGGACGCCGAATCCCGCGAGCGCGCGCTGGCCAAATTGCTGCCGGTGCAGCAGCGCGACTTTGAGGGAATCTTCGCCGCAATGGCCGGGCTGCCGGTCACCATCCGTCTGCTCGATCCCCCCATGCACGAGTTTCTGCCCCACGCAGATGAGGACATTCGCGCCGTGGCCGCCGCCCTGGGCGCTGCCACCGCCACGTTGCGCGCCAAGGTGGACGAGCTGCGCGAGTTCAACCCCATGCTCGGCCACCGCGGCTGCCGCCTGGGCCTGAGCTTTCCCGAAATCTACGCCATGCAGGTGCGCGCCATTGCGCAGGCCGCCTGCGCAGTGGAAATGCGCGGCGTGAAAGTGCAGCCGGAGATTATGCTGCCGCTGGTTTCCCATGTGGGCGAGCTGGAACGGCTGCGCGCGCTGGTGGAGGGCGAGCTTTCCGCAGTGCTGGCCGCGCACCCCGGCGTCCGGGTGCGGCCCAGCATCGGCGCCATGATCGAGGTGCCGCGCGCCGCGCTGACCGCGGACCAGCTCGCCCTGCACGCGGATTTCTTCTCCTTCGGCACCAACGATCTGACGCAAACCGGCTATGCGCTTTCTCGCGACGACGCCGGCAAGTTTCTGCCCGATTACATCGAGGGCGGCATTCTGCACGACGACCCCTTTGTGTCGGTAGACGAAGAGGGCATTGGCCGGCTGATGCGGATCGGCGTGGAGGGCGGACGCCGCACGCGCCCCGAACTCAAGGTGGGAGTCTGCGGCGAGCACGGCGGCGACCCCAAGAGCATTCGCTTTTGCGCCGAACTCGGCTTCGACTATGTCTCCTGCTCGCCCTACCGCGTCCCCGTGGCGCGCCTGGCCGCCGCCCAGGCCGCCCTATCCCTGGGCAACCCGAGGCGCCGCGCATGAGCGGCGCGCTCTGGTCTGCGCCGCGGCTCTGGCTTGTGCCGCGGCCGCCGCTCTGGCCCGCGCTGCGCCTGGCGCTGATTGTGCTGCTGGCCCTGCAGCCCGGCTGTGCGCTCTGGCGGGGTGGTTACGCGCCCGAGCCGGCCGCGCCCGATCTCTCCCAAGGCGTCGCCGTCGTCGAATCCGAGTCTCTCGATAAAATCTTCCAGCGCACCAGCACCTTCTACAAAAGGCTGGCGGGGCGCCGCTTCAACACCCTGGCGAGCTACCGCGACGACGGCCTGCGCAGCTTCTTCCGCACAGACAGGGCTCACGCCGATTTCTTCGCCGACTTCACCGGCGCGCTGCGCCGCGCCAACTTCGAGCGCAACCGCCCGCTGCGACTGGAAGTCATCGAATTCCGCCTCGAAGCCCCCGGCCGCGCCATCGTCTCCACCCGCATCATCGGCGAAAACGACCTCCCCCTGCGCTGGTGGCGATCCGAACTTCTCCGCGAAGACCGCTGGGAACGCACCGAAGGCACCTGGTGGCTTGTCCCCGGCCGGATTTGAATCTCAGCCATCCCGCGGCGGCGGGAGCTCGACGCCCTCTGGGCAATTTACGGGCGGGTTGTCTTTGTCGTATTTGATTTCGGAGAGCAACTTGCTCATTTCTTCTTGGGGATTCATAGGTTCCATATCCGAATTGATATATTCAATATTGGCGCCGCTGAGGTCAGTAGCTTGAAGGTATGCGTTGCTGAGATTAGCATTCCGGAGGCTTGCGTTGCTGAGATTGGCATCCCCGAGGGTAGCGCTACTAAAATTGACATCATCGAGGATTGCCTTACTGAGGTTGGCATGCGGGAGTTTTGCGTTATTGAAATTGGCACCCATGAGGCTAGTGTTACTGAAATTAGCATACCAAAGGATAGCGTTACTGAAATTGGGAATCAAGCCGTTTGCGCGACTGAGATTAGCCCCCCAGAAGCTGGCGTTACTAAAATTGGCATTCCAGAGTTTTGCGTCACTGAGGTTGGCGTTATTGAGATTGGCGTTACTGAGATTGCAACTTCCAAAATCGAATCCAGACAAGTTTGAATTAGGAAGATCCAAGCGCTGGAGGCAGGCTCTCGACAAATCTATGAAAATTTCTTGTTCACGCAAAAATTCAAGATGCTTATCATTGAGGCGGGCAAGCGCTCTTACTGCCTCCGCTACATCTAGCGGTGTGACTACAACCTGACCTTCTTGATTCCTTATGCTCTCATACCAAGCGATGCTGGTCTGTCGGGAAAATCCCGCGAGCAGGCGAATGACGGCGGGGAGGTCGCCGAGGCTGTCGTTTCCAATGCGCTCAAGGGCTTGGATTGCACCGATCCGCAGGAAGAGGATATCGTCGCCGGATTTTCCGAGTTGTTCGATGGCTCGGGTGAAGCGGTCGGTAATTTGGCTCTGCGCGGCAATTTTGATTTGTTCAATTGTAGCCTCGGCCTGTATATTGGATGCTTTGGCTTGTTTGTCGGCTATCTGTGCGCGCCAGATGGATATAATGAAGGTAATGAGGCCTGCGGTCATGAGAATGAGGTTTCGCAGGTGTTCCGGGTTGTTTCCCATAATTACTGGATTCAACCAATTCCAATAGAAATATATTGCGAATGCGCCCGCGCCTACGCCAGCGATGCCGACCAGAGCTACGGCGACGGAGAAGGTGGCCTTCCCGAAAGCACGGAAACGCTGCTTCCAAGCGGCAAGGCGCTGCTTCCAAGTGTCAGGCATTTGGGGTGGACTCCGGGGTGGGCTGGAAGGTGTCGTCTATTGTGGCCATGAGGCGGTGGGTTTGGGCGAGGGTGGCGCAGATGCGGCGGTAATGGACGATGTCGGAGTGGGTGAGTGTGCGGCCTTTGCGGTCGGCCAGCCACTTTTTGGCCGGTTGGTAGCCGCCGATGGTGAAATTCCAGACTTCGGGGGGGACGGGCTCGATGTATTGCTTTTTGCTGATCCAGATGCGGCCTTTGCGAGCGCCGTTTGCGCTTGGGGATGGCTCGGCGTAGCGGACTCGCTCAATGCGGCACTCGTCGCCGGCGGAGAATTTCAGCGAATTGGCTTTGGGCGGTTCGGTCTCCATCAGGTGCAGGGCGGCGAGCTTTGCGCCGAGCTTGGCGAGGGTGCGGAAGGTAGCGACGCTTTCGGGGAGCGGAATGCGTGGGAAATCGCTCTTCAGAAATCCGGCGTAGCGGCTGCGGTAGGCCGGACTGTGGAGCACGGCGTAGATGTAGTGGAAGATATCCTCGGGGGTGAATTTGCGCGCGGCCTTCTTGCCGGGAGTGAAGGCGAGGCCGAGGCGCTGCTCGAGGGCGGCGATGAACTCGGGGCTGAGGTTGAGGGCAGGCCCGGCTTCGCTATCCGACGCTCCGCCGGGAGTGGGGTAGAGGTAGAGCGGGGCCAGGTAGCCAATGTTGTTGCCCCTTGTGATGTGACCGTCTATCAGGGTCTTCGACACAAAGGCATGGGTGAAACCCTCGCCCGTCCCCTGCCGGGCCATTATCAGCCCCATGTTTTCTCCGGTGAACATATGCCGCATGACTTGCCTGACGGTTCGCCAAACGAGAGAGTCGTGATAGAAAATCAGCCGCTCGTCGAATGGGCGATACAAGATGGGCTGGACATAGCTCGAAAGGTCGCGCTCATCTCGGAGGTTCTCACGGGCTTTCTCAATGTTCCAGCCCTTTTTCATTGAGATGCCGAGCTGCTCGCAGAGAGCCTCGTCGGAATCCCTCGAGTCGCGGAACAGGGCAACGCGCTGCAACAGGGATTCGCGCTCGAAATCAATCACCATGTCGTCGCGGGCGGTGGTCGTCCCCACTCCGTTGACGGGGAAAATCTCTGTGATTTTCCAACCGCGCTCGTATTCCTTGGCCAATTCGTCGTCGCGGGGCACAAACAGGTAGAGAGGCGCCTTCGGGGCCAGTGCCGTCCACTGAGTCGTCTTCACATCGTTCGCTTCGAGCCAGCCGGATTTCCCGCCGTCCTTGCCGGCCTTGCGCTCTCCCCACAGGTCGGCGTGATGCACCTGCGCGCGCTGCTTCTTCCGCTTTTTCGCGCGATTCTTCACAAACAGGCTGATGGCGACTCCCTGCTGAATGTCAAACACATTCTCATCCCTGCCGCCGTCGGGGGCGCGCTCCTTCTTTCTGGCGTTGCCGTGCAGATCCAGCACATAGATCTCGTCGAAAGAGTCGAGCAGGCTCTGGCGCATGCCGCGGAAGGTGGGGTTGTCCAGCCAGGCGTGGTTGGTGATGAAGCCGATGATGCCTTCTCCGGTCTGCTCAATGCGCCACTGGGCGAAGCGAATGAACTTCACATAGTCATCGTTCAGCCACTTCGGGTTGCGCTCGCCCAGGGGCTCGCCATCTACTGTGAAGTAATTGGCGCAGCACTTCCCGCCGTCGTTGCCGCGCATCAAATCTTCAATCCACTCGCTCTTGTTTGCGGAGTGGCCGGAGTAGGGCGGGTTGCCGAGCACCACCATTACGGGCTTTTCGCTTTTCACGGCGTTGGCGCTTTTGGCTTCGCGCTCCAGCTCGTGGGCCATGAACAAATTTCCGTTCACAGAATCGGCGGCGCTTTCCAGCGTGTTGGTCAGATACACATGCAGGCGGTCCCCGTTTGTGCTGCGGGCACTGCCCGACTCGGCGCTGAAATTGAACTTCGCGCCGGTTTGGTCGAGCTTCAAGTCCAGTTTCATGTGGCAGATGGCATAGGGCGCCATCAAAAATTCGAAACCGAACAGGCGCTGCAAAAGGTGTTCGCGCGCGTAGCTGGCCCAAGCGCCGCGCCCGACCTCTTCACATATGACGTCATAGATGTGTTGAATCACATGGGCCAGGAAGGTGCCGGTGCCTGCGGCAGGGTCCAGGATCAGAACGCGGTGCTGCTTCGATTGGCCAGCCGGCCCCGGGATTTTGGAGTAATCGGCGATGCCTTCGCTCAGGCCGAATTTCTTGCGCAGCAGGTAATCCACACTGCGCACGATGTAGGAGACCACGGACTCCGGCGTGTAATACACGCCGCGCATTTCGCGCAGCCGCGGGTCGTAAGCGGCCAGAAAATTCTCGTAGAAATGCACGACGGGATCGCGCTCTTCGGAGCCGCTCCCGAAGTGCCTGAGAATGGCGGCCATATCGGCGCGGCCGAGCAATGAGGCCAGATCATCGGCGATCCATGAAATGCGGTTGTCCATGTTTGGGCCAGCCAAACGCAGCAGTATGTCGTTCAGAAAAGGTGTTGTGGGGGTGAAAAGTGCGCATTTTCTCGAGAAGTGCTTGCCGAGCGGTTCGAGGCGCCGTGCGGCAAACAATCCGTAAGCCACGGTCTGCGCATACATATCGGCGAAGTCTTCCTCGCTGAGACCGCGCATCAGCACTCGGCGGTAGGCTTCGAAGAGATCGCGTTGCGGGTTTTTCTCTTTGCCGGATTCCTCTATGAGCAGGTGCAACACGCCCTCGCGCAACAGGTGGGCCAGCGCGGCCATGCGCTTTGCGAGTTCGTCGGGGTTTTCCACAACCGGCGGCTCGGCTGCGAAGAAGCCATCGAACATGGCTTTCAGGGCAGAGCCGTTGCCGCGCAAAATCTGCTGCTCGCCCGGTTCCGGGCGGCTCAACTGCACCTCTTTCATGCGCAACTCGCCGTCCCGGAACCAGCGGAAGCGCAGGTAATCGGTGAGAATCAGATTGGGCAGGCCGGCGCGGTAGCGCAGCAGTTGCTCGCTGCGCTCGGCTTCGTCCAGATCTGCGCCGATCTTCTTGCACTCGATGTGGCCGATGGGAACGCCGCCGCGCTCGACGATGAAATCCGGCGCGCCGCAGGCCACGCGCGTGGGCTCATTGGTGGCGGTGATGCTGTCGCCGCCCAGCGCTTCTACCAGCGTTTTCAGGGCGGGGCGGAAGCTGTGTTCAGTGGCGCGGCCGCCGCTGCGCTCTGCGGCAAGCTGTTGCAGGTAGCTCTTTTGGGGGTTTGACACGCTGTCTCCTCTCACCCGACATTATGCATTTCGCGTGCCAGCATAACGCCTTCCACCGAGGGTAGCAGCCAGGCCCCTGCCGCGCCTTGCGGCCCCGCCGCGCGGTGCGGGCCGTCCGCCGCGCGCCGATGTGAACCGGCGGTTACGCGGCGCTTGGGAACGGCGCGCCTTGCGGGCGGGCGCGGGTGCAGTGTGGCGCGGCGCGGCGCGCCGTGCGGCGGGGCTGCGCGCTTGGCATAGCGGTTGCTCTGCTGCGCTGCGTGCGAATTGAATCCCCCTCGCCGCACAGCGCGCGTCCCGCGCAATCCGCCCCGCCGCGCGGCGCAGTCCGCGGCGGGCGCAACGGGCACGGCGGCCGCAACGGCCGCAGCGAAGTGCGCGATGTGCCGTGGGATTGCGACCGCGCCTTGGCGCGGGCGATGGTGGCGGGGAGCAGCGCGCACTTCGAGTTGTTTTACGGGGCGTGCTTCCCCCGGGTGTATCGCTTTGCGCTGCGCCGTTTGGCCGATTCCGGCGAGGCGGAGGATGTGGCGCAGGAGGTTTTCGCCGTGGCGCTGCGGCGGCTGCCCAGTTACGCGGGCACTGCCGGGCTTTTGTCCTGGCTCTTCGGCATTGCGCGGCGCGAGGTGAGCCGCAGCCAGCGCCGCTTGCGGCGCCGCAGCGAGGCGGCGGCGCGGGGGGCGGCGCTGCCGCCCGGCGAGCCGGACGATATCCAGCGCGCGCTGGATGCGCGCCGCGATTTGGCGCGCTGCCAGCGGCTGGTGGCGCAGCGCTTCACCCCGTCGCAGCGGCGCATCTGGAATTTGCGCCATTTGCGAATGCAATCGCCCCGGGATATTGCCGCCGCCGTCGGCAAATCCGAAGAGGCGGTGCGGGCGAGCCTGCACCGCATGCGCCGCAGCCTCGCCGCCGCCACCCGCCCGCGCTGACCCGCAGCCCAGCGGCGCGCCAGGCAAGCGCGGCGGTGGATTTTTTGCGCGGGGCGCGGCAATCTGCGGGGGTGAGTTCGCTGCCCGCCGCATCCGCCGACGAATCCGCGCCGCTTCCGCTGCCCTCCCGGGAGGAGCTGCCGGGGGCGGTGGTGCGGCGGCTCTCGCAGGGCGGCGCGCGCAACTCGGATGTGCTGCTGCTCAACTACCGGGGCCACCGGCTGGTGGTGAAGGATTTCACGCCGCGCAGCGCGCTGGTGCGCGCCACGCTGGGGCGCTGGATTACGGCGCGGGAGGCGCGGGCCTGGCGCGCGCTTGCCGGGCACCCCTCGGTGCCGCGCTTCGCCGGCTGCGTAGATGCGCTGGCGCTGGTCTCGGAGTATTGCGAGGGCCGCATTCCGCCGCGCCGCCCGCCGCTGCCGCCCGCCTTTCACCAGCGCCTGCGCAGCGCCCTGGACGAGATGCACCGGCGCGGCGTGGCGCACCTGGATTTGCGCCATCTCGGCAATGTGCTGGTGGATGCGGCGGGCAATCCCGTGCTGGTGGATTTCGGCGCGGCGGTGGTGCTGCGCCCAGGCGGCCTGCTGGCCCGCCTGCTGATGCCCATTTTGTCGGCCATAGACCGCCGCATGGCCCGCAAGTGGCAGCGCGCGGAGGCGCCCCTCAACTCCTAGCCGCCGGGCTCGCCGGGCTCGCCGGGCCCGCCCGGCCCGCCAGGTTCGCCCGGCGCGCCCCTGGGCGCCAGGCGGCCGATGTAGTGGCGGAAGGTGTCGAGAGTCAGGCGGGCATCGGCCAGCGCGCGGTGCGTAATCTTGCCATCGGCCAGCCCCGCGCGGGTGGCGGCCTGGCGCAGGGAGAGCGCGGCCACCTTTTCGCCGGCCACCAGCGACCAGCCGTAGAACAGCGTGGCCAAATCAATCACATGGTAATCGAAGGGCCAGGGCAGGCCGCAGGCCCGGTAGCCCTTCTCCAGAAAAATCACATCCATGCGGACATTCTGGCCGGCGGGCACGCAGGTGCGGCCCTTCGGCAGCAGCCCGGCCAGTTCGCCCAGCGCCTGGCGCAGCGGCACGCCCTGCTCGCGCCATTCGCGCTCGTCGTAGTTGAAAATTTTGGCCGCCTCGGCGGTCACCCGGCCGGGGCGCGGGATCACTTTCCATTCGGCCTGGCAAATTTCGGCCAGCCGGTCGTCCACCACAATGGCGGCGATTTCGGTGATGTCGTGCAGCTCGGGATTCAGCCCGCCGAACTCGCAATCCAGAAACGCGAAGCAGAACTCCTTCAAGCGCGCTCCGGGGAGAGCGCGCGGGCCACTGCGGCCTCGGCGTGGATGGCCGTGGTGTCGAAGAGCGGAAGCGCTGTGTGGCGTTGCTGCAGCAGCATGGAAATTTCCGTGCAGCCCGCAATCAGCGCCTCTGCGCCCGCGCGCTGCAGCGCCGCGGCAATGCGCTGCATTTCTGCGCGGGATTCCTCGCGCAGCACGCCGAGGCAGAGCTCTTCGTAGATGATGCGGTGGACGCTCTGCCGGTCCGCCGGTTCCGGCGTCAGCACGCGCAGCGCGCCGCGCTGGGCCAGCCGCTCCCGGTAGAAGGGCTGCTCCATGGTGAAGGCCGTGCCCAGCAGGCCCACCGCGGCAATGCCGCGTTGGCGCAGGCGCTCTGCCGTGGCGTCGGCAATGTGCAGCAGCGGAATGCCGATGGCCGCTTCAATGGCCCCGGCGGTGATGTGCATGGTGTTGGTGCAGAGCAGCAGAAAATCCGCCCCCGCCGCCTCGATGCGCTGCGCCGCCTGGGCCAGCAGCGCCCCGGCCTGCTCCCAGCGCTCCTGGTGCTGCAGCGCCTCGATGGGCGCAAAGTCCACGCTCCACAGCGCAATCTGCGCCGAGTGCAGCCCGCCCAGCTGCTGCGCCACGCCCTCGTTGATCAGGCGGTAGTAGTGCTGGGTGCTCTGCCAGCTCAGTCCGCCGAGAAGTCCAATGGTCTGCATGGCGGCTCCGTGGCAGTGGCGCTCCCTACGGGAGTCGAACCCGTGTTTCAGCCTTGAGAGGGCCGCGTCCTAGGCCACTAGACGAAGGGAGCATGGATCCCCGGGGAGGATTCGAACCTCCACAGACAGGTTCAGAGCCTGTAGTCCTACCGTTAGACGACCGGGGAACGGGGGCAGGGTAGGCCGCCCAGGCCGCCGGTCAAGCCCCGCCCTCCGCCGCAATGGCCGGTGGAGTTGGCGGCAGGGGCCGGGCTCTGCTAACTCCCCCGCCCAACCGCCTTTTCAGGGGATTTATGCCGTGGAGCTGCTGATTGACCGACTCGACGACTCTCCGCTCCCGCTCGTCTTCGAGGTGGCGGCGGACTGGGTGGCGGAGCGCTTCGGCCCGGCGCAGGCAGGTTTCGCCCTGGACGCCCCGCTGCGGGTGTCGCTGCGGGCCGGGCGCATGGGGGCGGGGGTGCACCTGCAGGGCGAGCTGCGGGGCGCTTTGGCGCTGCGCTGCGGGCGCTGCCTGACGGGCTACAGCGCGCCGCTGCGGGAATCCTTCCGCCTGGTGCTGGAGCCCGCCGGGGCACGCACGCCGCAAGACCCGGAGGGCGCGGAGAGTCTGGCGGCAGAGGGCCTCTATCTCTGCGACGATCTGGAAGTGGGCTGGTTCCGGGGCAACCGGGTGCGGCTGGACCGCTTTGTGGCGGAGCTGCTGGCGCTGGGGCAGCCGCTGCAGCCGATTTGCAGCGAAAATTGCGGCGGCCTGTGCCCCGTTTGCGGAGTCGACCGCAACGCCCGGTGCTGCGATTGTCCCGCGCCGCCGCGGCCCTCGCCCTTTGCGGCACTGGGCGCGCTTGCGGCAGGAGGAAAAGCATGATCGTTCCCAAGCAGCGAACCTCGAAGAGCAGGCGCAACAAGCGGCGCAGCCATCACGCGCTGGCCCGGCCGGGGCAGTCGAAGTGCACGCGCTGCGGCGGGGTGAAAATGCCGCACCGCATCTGCTCTCACTGCGGCAGCTACCGGGACCGCAATGTGGTTCCGATCCGCGAGATTTAGCAATGCTGGCGCTGCTCTTTCCGGGACAAGGCTCCCAGCAGGTGGGCATGGGCCGCGATGCCTGCGCGGATTCCCCGGCCGCCCGGGCCGTCTTTGAGGAGGCGGACGAGGCGCTGGGCTTTGCGCTCTCGAAGCTCTGCTTCGAGGGCCCCGAGGAAGAGCTGCGCCAGACCCGCAATCAGCAGCCCGCGATTCTCGCCACCAGCATGGCCCTGCTGCACGCGCTGCGCGAGCGCACCGCGCTGCGCCCCGCCTTTGTGGCCGGCCACAGCCTGGGCGAATACAGCGCCCTGGTGGCCGCGGGGGCGCTGCCCCTGGCGGCGGCGGTGCGGCTGGTGGCGGCGCGCGGGCGCTTCATGCAAGAGGCGGTGCCCGAAGGCCGCGGCGCCATGGCCGCGGTGCTGGGCGCGCCGCCGGAGGTGGTGGCCGATGCCTGCGCCCGCGCCGCCGCCGAGCTGGACCTGGTGGTGGCGCCGGCCAACTACAACGCGCCGCAGCAAACGGCCATTGCCGGCGAAAAGCAGGCGGTGCAGCGCGCCACCGAGCTGGCCAAACAGGCGGGGGCCAGCCGCGCCGTGCCGCTGGCCGTGTCGGCGCCTTTTCACTGCGCGCTCATGCAGCCGGCGGCGGAGAAGCTGGCGGCAGAGCTGGCCGGGCTGCGCTTCGCCGCGCCCGAGCCGCCGGTGGTGACCAATGTGGAAGCCGAGCCGAACGCGCAGGCCGGGCGCATTGCCGGGCTGCTCGAGCAGCAGGTGACGGTGCCGGTGCGCTTCACCGAAAGTGTCCGGCGCCTGGTGGCGCTGGGAGTCCGCAGCGTGCTGGAAGTGGGCCCGGGGCGCGTGCTCTCGGGGCTGGTGGCGCGCATTGACCGCAGCGTCTCGCGCATGGGCGTGAGTTCGATGGAAGAAGTCGCGGAGGCCGCGGCGCAGTTGCGCGCGCAGGCTTCCACGGAGCGAGGAAACCGAAATGTCGCTTGAGAACCAGGTCCGGGAAATCGTCGTGAAGCAGCTCGGCGTGAGCGCCGAGGAAGTGGTGCCGGAGGCCTCCTTTGTGGATGACCTCGGCGCGGACTCTCTGGACATCGTCGAGTTGCTGATGGCGATGGAAGAGGAGTTCGAAGTCGAGATTCCCGATGAGGAGGCCGAGAAGATCCAGACCATCGGCGCCGCCGTCCGCTATCTCGAGGACAAACTCAATTCCTGAGCCGGCGGAAGTCGTCATAACCGGGCTCGGCTGCGTTTCGCCGCTGGGGGTGGACCTGCCCTCCACTTGGCAGGCGGCGCGGGATGGGCGCTCGGGCGTCCGGTGTCTGGACGAATCGCAGCTCGATCCGCGCATTCCCGTGCGCATTGCCGCGCCGCTGGCGGGCGAGGCCGATCCCGGCGCGCTGCCCGCCAAGGATCTGCGCCGCTACGACCGCGCCATTGTGCTGGCGCTGGCGGCGGCGCGGGAGGCGCTGGCCGAAGCCGGACTCGGCGCAGGGGCGCAGGGCTGCGATCCCGACCGCATCGGCGTGGCCATCGGCACCGGCGTGGGCGGCATTGGCACCACCATCGAAAACCACCGGCAATTCATGGAGCGCGGCCCGCGCCGCGTCTCGCCCTTTTTTATTCCAATGACCCTGGCGAACTCGCCCTCCGGGCTGATCGCCATTCACCACGGCCTGCGCGGTCCCAATCTGTGCCATGTGACGGCCTGCGCGGCGGGCGCGCACGCCATTGGCGAATCCCTGCGCGTGCTGCAGCGCGGCGATGCCGATGTGATGGTGGCCGGCGGCGCAGAGGCCGTGCTGCTGGACCTGGTGATGGCGGGCTTTTCCAATATGCAGGCGCTGTCCCGGCGCAACGATGATCCCGAGCGCGCCAGCCGCCCCTTCGATGTGGCGCGCGACGGCTTCGTGCTGGGCGAGGGCGCGGGGGTGCTGGTGCTGGAGCGCGGGGAACACGCCCGGGCGCGGGGCGCGGCGGTGCACGCGCGGTTGCTGGGCTACGGCGCATCGGCCGACGCCGCGCATCTCGCCGCCCCCGATATTGAGAGCGGCGGCGCGCGCCGCGCCATGTCGGCCGCGCTGGCCGATGCCGGCCTGGCCCCCGGCGATGTGGATTACCTGAACGCCCACGCCACCAGCACGCCGGCGGGCGATGTGGTGGAGGCGCAATCCATCCGCGCGCTGTTCGGCGCGCACTGCCAGGATCTGCCCGTCTCGAGCACCAAGGGCGCCATGGGACATTTGCTCGGCGCGGCCGGCGCCGTCGAGGCCGCGCTCTCGGTGAAGGCGCTGCAAACGGCTACACTGCCGCCCACTTGCAACCTGGAGCACCCCGATCCCGAATGCGATCTGGACCATGTGGTGGGCTCGGCGCGTCCGGCCGAGGCGCGCGTGGCCATGAGCAACTCATTCGGCTTTGGCGGCGTCAATGCCGCGCTGCTTTTTGGGCGCGCAGGAGACTGACGGTGGAATCTCCCCTCTATCTGGCCTGCGACCATCGCGGCGCTGCATTGAAAGAGTCGCTGCGCAAGCGCCTCGAAGAGTCGGGATGCCAGGTCCGCGATCTGGGCGCGCACGGCAGCGAGCCGGTGGACTATCCGGAGTTCGCCGCGCCGGCGGCGCGCGCCGTCTCCGAGGGCCGGGCCGGGCGAGCGCTGCTCATTTGCGGCAGCGGACTCGGCGTCTGCTACACGGCCAACCGCTTTCCGCGCGTGCGCGCCGCGCTGGTTCACGATGCGCAGACGGCGGTGCTTGCGCGCCGCCACAACGACGCCAATGTGCTGGCGCTGGCGGCGGATTCCTGCGCGCCCGAAGCGGCCTGGGACATCGTGCGCGCCTGGCTGGACACGCCCTTCGATGGCGGCCGCCATGCGCGGCGCGTCGCGCAGATTGACGCGCTGACACGCGCGCCGCAGAGCGCGCTGCAATCCGCCGATGCCGCGGTGGCCGGCATTCTGCGCCGCGAAGCCTGCCGCCAGGCGGAGAATCTGGAGCTGATCGCCTCGGAGAACTTCGTCTCCGAAGCGGTGCTGGAGGCCGTGGGCACCACCGGCACCAACAAGTATGCCGAGGGCTATCCTGGGCGGCGCTACTACGGCGGCTGCGATGTGTTGGACGAGGTGGAGAATCTCGCCATTGCGCGCGCGAAGCAGTTGTTCGGCGCAGCGCATGTGAATGTGCAGCCGCACTCGGGCTCTCAGGCCAACGAGGCGGTGTATCGCGCCGTGCTGAAGCCCGGCGGCACATTGCTCGCCATGAACCTGGATCACGGCGGCCACCTCACCCACGGCAGCCCGGTGAACTTCTCCGGCCAGCTCTACCGGGTGATTCCCTACGGCGTTTCCAGGCAGAGCGAGCGCATTGACTACGAGGCGCTGCGCGGCCTGGCGCTGGAGCATCGCCCCGCGCTGATTCAGTGCGGCGCCACCGCCTATTCCCGCATCATTGATTTCGAGCGCCTGCGCGCCATTGCCGACGAAGCGGGCGCGCTGCTCTTTGCCGACATCGCCCACATTGCCGGCCTGGTGGCGGCGGGGCATCACCCCTCGCCGGTGGGCCGCGCGCAAATTGTCAGCACCACCACCCACAAGACTCTGCGCGGTCCGCGCGGCGGCATGATTCTCTGCGACGCCGAATTCGCCAAGGCCGTGGACAGCGCCGTGTTTCCGGGCGGGCAGGGCGGCCCGCTCATGCATGTAATTGCGGCCAAGGCCGTCGCGCTGGGCGAAGCGCTGGCGCCGGACTTCGCCGATTACTCCGCGCAGGTGGTGGCCAACGCCCGGGCGCTTGCGGGAGCGCTGGCCGGGCGCGGCTTCCGCATCGTCTCGGGGGGCACCGACAACCATATGTTTTTGCTCTCGCTGCTGGAGCGCGAGTTGTCGGGCAAGAAGGCGCAGCGCCTGCTGGAGGAAGCGGGCATGACCACCAACAAAAACATGGTGCCCTTCGATACGCGCAAGCCCTTCGTTACCTCCGGCGTGCGCATCGGCACGCCGGCGCTGACCACCCGCGGCATGTGCGAGCCCGAAATGCAGTGGATTGGCGGGCGCATTGCCGATGTGCTGGAGCACCCTGGGGACGCGGCGCTGCGCGGTGAGCTGCGCGCCGAAGTGCGGGCGCTCTGCGCGCGCTTCCCGCTCTACCCCGAGCGCTGCCAGCGCGCCGGCTGAGCGCGGTGCGCTGTCCCAAGTGCAGCGAGCACAAGAGCCGCGTCATCAATTCGCGGCAGGGCCGCGAAGGCCGCGAGGTGCGCCGCCGCCGCCACTGCGAAGAGTGCGGCCACCGCTTCACCACCCGCGAGCGGCTGGACGAGAAGTTTCCCAAGATTGCAAAGCGCGACGGACGCCGCGAGGAATACGCCCGCGGCAAACTGGAGGGCGGCATCCAGAAATCCTGCGTCAAGCGCCGCGTCAGCGAAGAGGCCATTCAGCGTTTGGTGGAGCGCGTCGAGCGCCGCCTGGCCGAAGGGGGCGAGGCCGAGGTGGCGAGCGACGCGCTGGGCGGCTTTGTGCTGGACGAATTGCGCGCGCTGGATCTGGTGGCCGCCAGCCGCTTCGCCTCGGTGTTCCGCGATTTCAAGAGCGCCGCGGACTACGAGTCTTTCTTCGCCGCGCAGGCGGAAGCGGCGGAGCCGCCGCAATCGGCCGGGCCGGCCGAGCCGGCCGAACCGCCGGAGCGCTGAGCCGTGGAGCCGGAGCGCGCAATGGCCCGGGCGCTGGCGCTGGCGCGCCGGGCCGAAGGGCGCACCCATCCGAATCCGCCGGTGGGGGCCGTGGTGTTGCGGGGCGGGCGCATTCTCGGCGGGGGCAGCACGCGCCCGGCGGGCGGGCCTCACGCCGAGGCGGTGGCGCTGGCCGCTGTCCGCCGCCGCTTTGGCGAGCGGGCGCTGCGCGGCGCCACCCTGGCCACCACCCTGGAACCCTGCTGCCACCACGGGCGCACCGGCCCCTGCACCCAGGCGATCATCGAGGCGGGCATGGCCCGGGTGTGGATCGGCCACCTGGATCCCAACCCGGCGGTGCGCGGGCGCGGCGTCCGGCTTTTGCGCCGCGCGGGGATTGCGGTGGAGGTGGGGATTTGCGAGGCGCGCTGCCGCCGCCAGCACCGGGGCTTTTTGTCGGTGCAGCAGCGCGGGCGGCCCTGGCTGGCGCTGAAGCTGGCGGCCAGCCTGGATGGCCGCATTGCCACCCGAAGCGGCGAATCGCGCTGGATTACCGGCGCTGCGGCCCGGGCGCTGGTGCACCGGCTGCGCGCCCGCCACGATGCCGTGATGATCGGCTCGGGCACGGCGCGGGCCGATGATCCGCAGCTCACCGCGCGGCCCGGCGGCCGCCGCTTGCGCGCCCCCGTGCGCATCGTGGTGGATTCGCAGCTTGCGACGCCCCCCGGCGCGCGGCTGCTCTGCGATGGCGACGCCGCCCGCACCTGGCTGCTCACCCGGCGCGGCCACAGCGCCCGGCGGCGCGCGGCGCGCAGCGCTCACGGCGCGCGGCTGGTGGAAGCGCCGCTGCGGGCGGGCCGTCTGGATTTGCGCCGGGCACTGGGGCGGCTGGCCGCGCTGGGCCTTACCAGCGTGCTGGTCGAAGGCGGGGGCGGCCTGGCCGCCGCGCTGCTGCGCCAGGGCCTGGCCGATGAGCTGCACTGGTTCGCCGCCCCGGCCCTGCTGGGCGCAGACGCCCGCCCCGCCATCGGCCCGCTGGCTCTGCGCCGCCTGCGAGAGCGCCGCCGCCTGTGCGTGCAGGAGGTGCGCCGCCTCGGCGCGGACCTCTACCTTCGCGCAGAGCTGCACCCGCCGGAGGCAGCGCCCGGCGCGGTGAAAGCGGCGCTGAAACTTGCGAGCATTCGCCGCGCGGCAAAACCCGGAGGGGAAAAGTGAGGGCCTATCCGTCCAGCCAGGACGCCAGCGGTTTGCGCATTGGCGTGGTGGTCTCGCGCTTCAATGACGCAGTGGGGCGCAATTTGCTGGACGGCTGCGTGGCGGCGCTGGCCCGCTGCGGCGCGCGCGCGGAGGATGTGCATGTGGCCTGGGTGCCCGGCGCATTCGAGATTCCGCTGGCCGTGTTGGGAATGGCGCGCAGCGGCCGCTACGACGCGCTGGTCGCGCTGGGCGCGGTAATTCGCGGCGGCACGCCTCACTTCGACTATGTGTGCCGCGGCGTTACCGACGGCGTGCGCCAGGCCATGTGCGAAACCGGCGTTCCCATCGCCTTCGGCGTGCTCACCACCGACAATGCGGCCCAGGCCGGGGAGCGCGCCGCGCCCCCCGTGGGCAGGCCGGGCGGGGGCGCTCCCGCCCCCATCAACAAGGGCGAAGAGGCCGCGCTGGCCGCCGTGGAAATGGCGCACCTGAGCCGCGCGCTCTCCGCACCGCCGCCGCAATCCGCGCCATCGCCGCAGCCCGCGCAGCCGCAATCCGCGCTCTCCAAATCCGCCGCGCCGGGGGCCAGCGCGCCGGAATCCGCGCAGCCGCGGTCCGCCGCGCCGCAGTCCGCCGCGTCGCGCTCCGCCGCGCCGCAGTCCGCGCAGCCGCAAGCCAGCGCGCCGCGCTCCGCCGCACCGGGGGCGGTGTTGTGAGGCGTGCGCCGCGCCGCCGTTCCCGGCAGGCCGCGCTGCAGGCGCTGTTCGCCGCCGATCTCGCGCCGCGCGCTGCCGGCGCCAATTGCCCCGAGGCGGCGGTGGCAGAGGCGGCGCTGGACGCGCTGGGCGAGCACTTCGAGGTGCTGCCGGGGGCGCGGGGCTTCGCCGAGGAGCTGGTGAGCGGCGTGTCCGCCCACCGCGAAGAGATTGACGCGCGGCTCGCCGGGGTGTCGCGGCGCTGGCGCTTGGATCGCATGGCCGCGGTGGATCGCAATGTGCTGCGTTTGGGCGCTTACGAAGTGCTGTTCGGCGGCACCCCCGCCGCCATCGCCATTGACGAGGCGGTAGAACTGGCGCGGCGCTTCGGCGGCTTCGCCTCGCCCGGCTTTGTCAACGGCGTGCTCGACGCGCTGGCTCGCAGCCACGCCCCGGCCGCGCCGCGCGCGGATGCGGGGGAAGGGCAGTGAGCGCCTCCCTGCGCGTGGAGGTGGATGCGCGCCCCTTTCACCGCGTGCCCGCCGATGTGTTGCTGGTGCCCTTTTTCGTCTCGGATCCCCCCGCGCGCGGGCCTTTCTCCTGGGTGGATTGGCGGCTGTGCGGGCTGCTCTCGCAAAAGCTGCGCTCGGATCAGATTGACCTTTCCAACGCCGCACTGCTGGCGCCGAGCAGCGGGCGCACCCGGGTGAACTGGGTGCTGGCGCTGGGCCTCGGCGACCGCGCGGCCTTCGGCGAGGATGTGCTGCTGGCGGCCTCCGAAACCTGGGTCGAGCGCGTCGCCGCCCTGCAAGCCAGCGCGGTGGCGCTGACCCTGCCCCCCGGCAAGCTGCCCCCCGAGCGCGCCTCTCAGGTGATGCTGCGCGGATTGCTGCGCGGACTCGCCGCGCAGCCCTGGACTCTGTGCCTGCGCCTGCTGCTGCCCCCCGAAAATGTCCGCGAGACCTGGAAGGCTCTCGACTCCGACCTGCTGGAAGTGGGGCGCAACGGAGTCGCCGTGGAGCTCGCCGACCCCGCCGATCCCGAATCGAAGCCCGACGGCGCGTCCCCGGTCTCTTACCCCGTGCGCGAGCGCGCCGCCGCCGCCGCGCGTGCCGCGAGCGCAAGCGGTGCTGCGGGTGCAGGCGGTGCGGCGGGTGCAAGCAGGAATGCGGGCACGGGCGCAGACGCAAGTGCAGGCGCTGGCGGGAATGCGAGCGCGGACGCCGGTGCGGGCGCGGGCGGAAATGCGGGTGGCGCTGCAGGCGCGGGCGGAAGCCGGAGTTGATGCGGCGCGGCGCACTCGGCGCGCTTCTCTGCGCGTTGGCGCTGGCGGCGGGCTGCGAGGTGGATCGCCACAGCGAGCGCCTGCACAGCTACCAGGTGCGCGGCGTGGTGGAGGCCGTATCCCCCGGCGACGGGCAGGCAGTGGTGCAGCACGAGGAGATCCCCGGGCTCATGCCCGCCATGTCCATGAACTTCGATGTGCCGAACCCCGCGCTGCTCGCAAAGCTCGCGCCGGGCCAGCAAATCGAGTTCACCCTCGAACTGCGCGACCGCAGCTTCCGCATCACCGCCGCCCGCGTTCTCTCCGAGCCGCCCGCGGCCGGCGCAGCCGCCGCAGCCGGTGCATCCGGCACGCATGGCGCGGCCGGCACTTCCGGCCTGCTCGGCGGCGTGGCAGAGCTCGACTCTGCGCCGGCCTTCCGCCTCACCGATCAGCAGGGCCGCGCCGTTTCGCTGGCCGACTGGCGCGGGCGGGCCGTGCTGCTGGATTTCATCTACACCCACTGCCCAGGGCCGTGCCCCATTCTCACCGCCCGGCATGTGGAGCTGCAGCGCGCGCTGCCCCCCGGCCTGCGCGCGCGGGTGCACTTCGCCTCCATTTCGCTGGATCCGCAGCGCGACACCCCCGAGGCCCTGCGCGCCTACGCCGAAGCCCGCGGCGCAGACCTCTCGGACTGGTCCTTTCTCACCGGCCCGGCCGAAGAAATCTCCGCCGTGCTGCGCGCCTACGGCATCGGCGCCGGACGCCGCCGCGGCGGCGAAATCGAACACCTCGTCGCCACCTTCCTGATCGACCCCCAAGGCCGCATCGCCCGCCGCTTCCTCGGCCTCGAACACAGCGCCAAAACCCTGCAAACCGCCCTCCGCCGCGCCGCCTCGTAGCTATCCGCCGAAGGCGCGCTTCTCAGTGCTCGTTTGGCGGGGGCTGAGGTGCTTCCAGCCTCGTGATGGCCCTTTCGATGGCTGAAGGGAGGCCGTCGTAGCCTCGCCTCTTCTGCGTTTCCCGCTCTCGGCACACACGCAGGAGCATTCTGGGGACCGCGTGCTGCTGGAAAATGTCCCGCAGGATTTCGTCGAGCGCTTCATTCTTGAATATCTTGAGAAGCATTTTCGGCGTTAGTCCTTTCTTGCTTCCCCTTTCCAGTGCGTCCGTGATCTCTGCGAGGCTGCGCTCGGGGTCCTCGTCGAAGTCCCTGAGGCCGTTCCCCTCTCGCGTATTCTTCCACCGCTTCAAGTGGCCCATGAGCTCATCCCAGGCTTCCGGGATTTCGAGCCTTTGAAAGAGCTCCCCGTCGTAGGTCAGGTGCATTTCCGTGTTTTCTATCTCCTCCTCGATCCGCCTGAGATATGTCTCGTAATAGCTCTTGTTCTTTTGGGGGGCCACTTCCTCAAAGTGGAAGAACCCCAAGATTCGATCTTGGGGGTGTTGCTGCCGTAGGGATGCAACCTTCTTTCGGAAGTTCTGTATCTGCCCTTCTCTCTTGGTGCTGTCGTGGTCGTCCCGCAGCTTTTGCTCGACGAGGATGATGTAGCCTGCCGGGGATCGAGCAACTTGGTCGGCCTTTAGTGCTCTTCCGTTCCCGTCTGTGAGTTCGATGTCCAGTTGATGGAAGCCCCTTTCCTCCAGCAGCACTTCGTAGACTTGCTCTATGGCGCTGCCCAGTTGGATTTCCTGCCTCTGGGTCAGGTATCCGCTGACCTTCGTTCGCGGCCTTGCGATCCGGAATGGCCCCACAAATCGGAACGGGCTCTTTGCCAGAGCCCGTAGCAGATCTACCAGTGCTTCCTGCGAGATCGTTTCCTCGCAGATTTGCTCGAATTTTGAGTATTGCATTTCTCTTCCTCATCCATTGAGGTCGCACCCCACGAAGTTCCGGCCCTGCCGCCTGCAGGCTTCAAGGACGGAGAAGCTTCCCGCGCAAGGGTCCAGGACGAGGTCGCCCTCGTTGGTGACCGCCTCAATGAGCTTGGCCTGCAGTTCGACGGGCTTCCTGTGCGGGTGTTTGCCGGCGGGAGCCTTCTCCCTCCAAGTGTCCGGGATGTTGTGGATCTTCCAGACGCCCTTGGCCCTCTTGGGCTTCTTCTGCAGGATGACGCAGTACTCGGTGGTCCTGCGGGTGCGGTATCCCATGCCCATGCGGGCCTTGTCCCAGCTTACCATGTCGACGATCTCGAGTTCGGTGTCTTCCATCCAAGCGTGGAAGCCGTTCAGGACCTCGAATTTGTCCATCCACAGGAAGAGGTGCCCGGTCGGGATGAGCACGCGAGCGATGCTCCGGACGAACTGCGAGATGGTCTCCGCGTCCATCTGCTCCAGCGCGCAACGGGCCTTTCCCCGGGTCTTCCCTTCGTTTCCGTAGCCCATCTTGTCGAGGATGCTCCGGTACTGAGGGTCGAGGAAGGCTGCAGGGACGGACTTCTCGGGGAGCTTTGCGAGCAGTTTCAGTCCGTCCATCTTGAGGCGCCGGTTGGGGTAGATGTCCTTGGGCAGCTTGACCTTGGGCTGCCTGATGCGGCGGGCCTTTGAGTAGACGTTCTTCCCTCCGAAGTCCAGCTCGGTCTCCCGGATTGCTGTGGCTCCTCGCATGGCTTTTCTCCTGCCTTGGGGTTGTTTCGTGCAGTTTTCTGAACTCTCGGTGGGGGCCCGAGTGTAGCTTTGTTCCCCTATGGAGTTTGCCGAATTGTTGAAAATTCAGCCGTGGGCGAAGGCGCGCTGGATGCGGGTGATGGCTTCATCCACCGTTTCCCGGTCCGCAAAGGCGGAGAGGCGGAAGTAGCCCTCTCCGGCGGGGCCGAAGCCTGCGCCGGGGGTGCCGACCACCTGGGCTTGGCGCAGCAGGCGGTCGAAGAAATCCCAGGAGGGATCTGCGTTCGGGGTGCGCAGCCACAGATAGGGCGCGTGCTCGCCGCCGAAGACGGCAAAGCCCGCTTTGCGCAATCCCTCGCGCAAACGCCGCGCGTTTTCCATGTAGTAGGCAATTTGCGCTTCGGTTTGCTGGCGGCCTTCGGGGCTGAACACGGCGGCGGCGGCGCGCTGCACGATGTAGGGAACGCCGTTGAACTTCGTCGCCTGCCGCCGCGCCCAGAGATCGCGCAGCGAAACTTCCCCGCCCGCCGCCGTGCGGCCGGTGCAGGCGGACGGCACCACGCAATAGGCGCAGCGCAGGCCGGTGAAGCCCGCCCGCTTTGAGAAGCTGCGCAGTTCAATGGCGCATTCGCGCGCGCCATCCACTTCGTAGATAGAGCGCGGCAGCGCGGGATCGGAAATGTAGGCGTCGTAGGCGGCGTCGAAGATGAGAACGGCGCCGCAGTCCCGGGCCCAGGCCACCCAGCGCGCCAGCGCGGCGCGGCTCAGCACGCCGCCCGTGGGATTGTTCGGCGAGCACAGATAGGCGAGGTCTGCGCGCGCGCCGTCTTCCGGCGGGCCGGGGGCGAAGCCGTTGGCCTCTGTGGCGGGCAGGTATTGAATCTCCCGGCCCGCCATTACATTGGTGTCCACATAGACGGGATACACGGGATCGGTGACCATTACGCTGCACGCAGTGGCGAAGATTTCCTGCAAGTTGCCGGCGTCCTGCTTGCTGCCGTCGGAGATGAAAATCTCGTCTGCGGCAATCTCAGTGCCGCGCGCCGCGTAGTCGTGTTGGCGAATGGCCTCGATCAGGAAGTCGTAGCCGCGCTCGGGGCCGTAGCCGCGAAAGCCATCGCCGGTGGCCAGCTCGGCCGCGGCGCGTTGCAGCGCTTCAGATACGGCGGGCGCCAGCGGCAGCGCCACATCGCCCACGCCCAGGCGCAAAATGCGCGCCTGCGGCTCGGCTTGCCGAAAGGCGGTCACGCGGCGGCCGATCTCGGGAAACAGGTAGCCCGCCGCAAGGTCCAGATAGTGCTCGTTGATGCGCGCCATGTGTGGCCTCGTTTGTGGGTGTTCGTGATGTGGCCTGCTTTTGGGCCTGTTTTATGTAGGCTCCCCGGAGGGTGTCTCAGGGATGGTTTCTGAACAGCCTTTGTCTCTCCGGGTGGCACTTGCTGAGGGCTTGCGGGGTGATGGCAGAGCCAGCGGCGTAGATGTGGCAGTCTTGGCCGCGCAGCATGGCGCGGAGGGGTGGCTGTCGGCAGTTTTGCTTAGTTTTCGAAGATTTCCTTGAAGCTTGCGGTTTCGGGCACCGCGTTGATGACTGTGATGTTGTTCCCTCCGTCCGACCTCTTGATCCGAGTCATGGCAACATATATCTCGGTTGCCTTGGCGTCCCCGCTGAAGGGGTTTCCGTCTTCGTCCTCATTTTCGTGGACGATGATCAGATTTTTGATTTCCCACCCTTTGAAGCTGTGTATGGTGCATCCCTTTACGGCTTTGGCGTAGGGCTGAAACTGGTTCTTTGCGTAGCGCTTTTCCCTCTGGCTGCCTGTGTGAAACACCGTTTCTAGGGGGATTCCCTCCTTTTGGAGCATCTGCTCGATTTGCTTCCCGGTCTGGTGCGATGCGGTGATGAAGCCGACGGTTTCGACTGGGGTCTTCTCATACGTATCCTTGATTGCTTCTACTGCGCTCTGGATGACTTGGTCCTTCCCTTGGCCGGGGTCAATGTTGATCCACTTCCTGCTGGAAAAGATTTTATGCTGTTGGTCCCGGGACTTTTCCGGAATGCTTGCTGGATCCGCCTTCAGATATTTCTTCGCATAGGCTCCCGCTATTGAGACCATGTCATCGGGAAGCCGGTAGCATTCTTCGAGGGTTGCCTCGGGACCGGAGAATCCAGCTTCTCCTCCTGCGTGCTCGTCAAGCCATAGCAGGTTTCGGTTGTAGAGGTTCTGGATTGTGTCTGCCGCGACTGTGATCTGCCCTCCTTCTTCCAGACAGAGCAGTCTTAGCATATTCCACCAGTCCAGCTTAAAATCTTGCCCTTCGTCTACAAAGATCGCCTTGTACTTTTTTTCCTTGGGTGTCCTTCCACTTCGGAGCCACCTGCGGATTGCTTCATCTGTTTCCTTTTCCTCCTTGGTAGTGAGCGGGCACATTCCGAGCTTCACGGCGAATTTGTGGAAGCTCGTAATGTCAATCCGGTTGTGATTGATGTCGGAGTCGCCTTCCGCTTCTCCGGATATGGCAAGATACCTTGCTTCTTGCTGCACGAGCCTGCGGATCTGGTGTGCGAGAGTGATGTTGTAGGTCACGATCAAGCACCTCATGCCTTTGCTGGCATTCCTTGCTGCGTGTGCTGCAATCGCCGTGGTTTTTCCGGTCCCGGCGGCTCCGCGGATCCTTCGGGTTTTGGCAGGCCTTTTGATAAGCCTTCTGGCTTCTCCGCTGAGCCGGAGGTTAGCCGGGTCTGCAGGCATGATCAAGGCTTCGTAAAGCCTTTCTGCTTCGCGTGCGTTGTACGTGCTGTTCGCGCTATCCTCCAGGACCTGCCTGCTTAGGCTCTCCCTGAACGTCTCCGTTCCGCATATTGCGGTCTGCTTCTTCCGATCCTTGTCTTTTTCTTCTTCTATGCGTGTTCCGCCTAGCAGAATTTGCTTGGCTTTCTCCTCCGGCATTCGGGGAAGGAGGATGCAGGCCTTGGTAGCGTGCCAGATTCTGGCATTGTCCGACCCTTGCCCCTTGGCAAACCGGTCTACGACGACCTGCCTTTGCCGAAGCATTTTCTCCAGAGGATCTTGGTTGCTCAGCTCCCATTCGCCTGCTGTGAGCACTTCGATCTTTCCCTTGGAGCAGCGGTAGCGTTTGGACCAGTCCTTGACGTCGATGATCGTGCAGCCGTGGTAGGCACTGGCCTGCTTTCCGGGGTTGGAGAGCACGAGGAAGTCCGGGCAGTGCCCCAGGAGTTGCGGTTTTACGAAAATGTGCCACGGGGTTTCGGGGTAGGTGAGGGATTCCTCAAGGATTTGGAGGATCTTGGCCTCTTCCTCGCTGAGCTGGTGCTCTTTGGCGATGTGCCGGTGCTCTTGCTTGCGCGGCCAAATCTTCGGCTTGCGGCTCATGGGGAGGAGCATAGCCGGTTGGCTTGGCTTTTCAAGGATTTTCCTGGTTGCCTCGTCAGCTGCCGTTCTGCAGGCTTGGGGTTAGCGCCTAGCTGGCTGGGGCTTGCCCAGAGGGCTTCTGGCTGCTGTTCTCGCGCTTTCGCTTGCCTAGCATGAGGGGTGCGGCTAGGGCTTCGCCTTTTGGGGCGAGGAGTCTTCCGCGGCTCTTTTCCGAGACTGCAGGGCGAATGGGGGCTTCGGTGAGCCTTGCAGAGGTCTTCATGCCATTGCTGAGACGGCGGTGGTCTAGCGTGGCTGCGCTAGCGCGGGGCTGTCTCAGAGGCGGCTTCTGAGCAGCCCCTGGCTCTCCGGGTAGCGTCTGGTGAGGACTTGCCGGATTGCTCTCTCAATCCACTCTGCCATGTTTTCCGTGGCCGATTTGCCGGGCGAATCTTGCATCAGGGCTGAAAGGGCGTTGTTCAGCGCCCTTTTGCGGTCTGTCGTGGCTTGGCTGACGAGCTGGCCCCATTCGGGGGCTTGGGCGTCGAAGGCTGTCTCCTCCATGAAGCCTTGTCCGAAGCCGTGGTGCGAGATAGCGAGGTAGATCAGCAGGATCTGTTCAGTCAGGCCGCGCAGGGTCTTCTCGTTCAGTCGGGCTGTGTATTCGCCCTTTAGGGTGAGGACTCCGCCCGTGATGAATCCTACAAGGGAGGAGACAGCAGTGCCGAACCATAGGGTGGCAGCGCCTGCGAACAGGTCGATGGCAAATCCGGCTGTAGCTCCGGTTGCCATTGCCGCGGCGTTTGTCCAACCTAGCCGCAGGCTCTCGTGTTGTTCGAAGGAAAGGGTCTCCTTGGGATCACCTCTGTTCTTTCCCGTCAACTCGTGCGCCTTGATGAGTTGCGCAGCGGCCTCCTGTATGAGCTTCCGCACGGAGTTCCCGATATTCTCCCACTTCTCCTTGGCGATCTTCTTCTTGATGTAGAGGCCCTTGGCAGTCTCCTGGCAGCTTGCTGCGTCCCGCAGGAATTCGGCCATGATCCGGGCGGATTGGTGGAAAGTGGCCAAGTGCCTTTCCCTCCAAGCCTTGAGGATTTCGATCATGGCGCTCTGGTGGTCCGGACCGAGTGCGGCCTTGGCCGCTTCGAGGAAGTTGTGCTCCTGCGTCCAGCAGCGAGTGAAGGCGTTCAGCGGCTCTGCCCCGCCCCGGAAGAGGGCGTCTCCGTTCGGGAGCCTAGCCCTTCCGCAGTAGCCGGACCAGCGGGCCACCATGCGGGTGATGTCCTCGTGTCTCGTGTGGTTCAGTATCAGCAAGGCGGGTTTGCCGATCAATCCTAGAATCTCGAGCTCGTGATCGAGGTATCCGGCTTCCTCCGGGTCTTGGGAGGTGTCGGCCAGGTAGAGCATGAGGTCGGCTTGGTCCCATGCTGTCTGCACGGCTTTCTGGCTGCAGTAGAGCGAGCGTTCGGTCTTGCCGTATTTGCCAAAATTCTTTTTCAGGAATCCCGGGATTCCCGGGATCTTTTTCAGGATGGATGCGATCTTGCCTTCCTTTTTGATCTCCTTGATGACGGCTGGGACGTTCCCGAATCCAGGTGTGTCCCACAGGATCAGCTCTGCGCTTTCGGTTTGGAGCAGCGTGTGAGCTTCAGCTTCGTCGGTCGTGTGCTCGTGGTCTTCGACGATACCGATCTTCCTCCGCAGGAGCGTTCGCATGAGGGTCGTCTTCCCCGCGTTGGTGTGGGAGGCGAGGACGAGCTGGATCTTCTTCATGAAAGGCTCCTTCGCGCCGCCTTCAGGCTGCTTTGGATCTTCTGTGTCAGCTCTGCTGTGCTTTCGCTTTCGAGGTCGCAGTGCATGAATTCGGTGTCCGCTCTCTGCAGCACCTGGCTCCATGCTTCTTCTCGCTCCCGCTTGCGGCTTTCGCCTTGCCTCCAGTTGCTGCTGTCGATTACGACGACTGCGGGTTGGCACTCCGCCGCTGCTTTGCCATGGATTTCCTGTTCGGGCGTTTGGGCCAGTGGGAATATCAGTGCTGTGCATGAGCTTGGCGCTGTGGGCTGGGGTGCCTCACCGTAGGCGAGGGGCGTTTGCAGGGAGGAGGGCGCTCCTGTGATTTTGCGGAAGGCCTTGTGGATCTTGGACTGAATGTCCGCTGGCAGCTCCTTCTGGAAGGGGAGTATGCTGATGCATTGGATATCAGTGATTTTCCAAGCTTTGCGGCTTCGCAGGATGAGCAGGGTTCGCGGGATTGCGATGTAGAGGATGGCTGCGAAGGTGTAGAGGTGCACCCAATTTCTGGTTGTTGCCTTCCCCGCGTTTTGCAGGGTACTTGCGTCCGGGATTTGCAGCGGGGTAAATAGCGCGGGGATCCCCAGAAGGATGAGGTTGAGGGCGTTCACGTCTGCTTCGTCCAAGAAGAGGCTGTCCCAGACGATTCTGTAAGTATCGATCGTGCCGTTCCAGTAAAGTCCTGCCGAGATCCCGAGCGGCAGCGCGATGGAAGAGTAGGGCAGGGCAGGCTTCAGGTGGATCCAGAGCGTTTGCAGGGCCTTCTCCCGTGCCGGGTGCTGGTTATGCCTGGGGATGGTTTTCCCGCTTAGCAGCCAGATGTAGATTGCGATGTTGTAGAGGCAGAGTGCCAGCATGGTCAGCGTGCTGTGGAGCAGGTTGATTTCCTTGCTGTTGCCGAAGGCGTTCCAACCGAATCCGGTTGTGAAGCCGAGGATGGCGGCTATGGCCGCGGTCAGGTTTGTGGGCATGGAGGCGGTCTCAGTTGCGCGCGGGTGCGAGGATTTCGAGCAGGCGCTCGTCGGGGCCGGGCGCGCCGTCGGGGCGGAATGTCTGGATGCACACATGGTCTGCGCCGGCGTCGCGGTGCTGTTGAATGCGCGCGGCAATGGCGTCTTCATCGCCCCATGCCACCACGGCGTCCACCAGCCGGTCGCTGCCGCCGTCCTGAAAATCCGCATCGCCGAAGCCGAGCCACTTCCAGCAGTTCTGGTAATTCGGCAGCGGCAGATACACCGCCAAATTCCTGCGGGCCACGGCGCGCGCTTTGGCGGCGTCGGTTTCCAGCAGCGCCATCTGTTCGGGCGCAAGCAGCGCGCCTGCTCCCAAAATTTCCCGGGCGCGCGCCGTGTGCTCCGGCGTCGTGTTGTAGGGGTGCGCGCCGTTTGCAAGCTCCGCCGCCAGCGCCAGCATCTTCGGCCGCAGCGCGGCCAGCAGCACGGGCGTTTCGCCAGCGGGCGCGGGGCCGCGATAGGTCGCCGCAGCCATGGCTTCCAGGTAGCCGCGCATGGTCGCCACCGGCTTGCCGTAGTTGTGGCCGCGCAGCCCCGCCACCATGGGCGCGTGCGAAACGCCAAGGCCCAGCACAAAGCGCTCGCCGCAAAGCTCGCCCATGGTCTGCGCAATGGCCCGCATGGACATCGCATCCCGTGCATAGATGTTGGCAATGCCCGTGGCGAAGCGCAGCTCTTTGCACTGCGCCGCCAGCCAGCCGATGGCCGAAAAAGGATCGCGCCCCACCGCCTCGGGAAACCACAGCGCCGAATAGCCCCAGCCCTCGACGCGCCGCGCAAAGTCCGCCAGCGCCGGCGCCGCCAGCCCATCCAGCCAGCTCCAAACTCCAAGCCCCCCGAGCCGCTCTCCCCCGCCTGCCATTTGCGCTGCCTCCCTCTCCGCGCCCTCCCGGCGCAGCGCCAACTCTACCGCAGCGCTCCCCGCTTGCCCTTCCGGTTGCGGGCTGTGGGGTGGCGGGGGCGGGGGAGGGGGCGCACACTGGGCGGGCGGCCCCGCTGAGAGCGGGGCGGGAAGCGAGGTGAATTTGTGATGGCGCGATTCTCGGCGGTGTTCTCCCAGGGGAAGGTGCTGGCGCTGCTGGCGCTGTTGTTGGCGGCGGGCTGCGATGGCGGCGTGCGGGGAGTGTCGGATGCGCGGCTGCGCGGCACGGCGGCGGAGCCGGGCAACTGGCTGACGCACGGCGGCGATTACGGCGAGCAGCGCCACAGCGCGCTCCGGCAAATTGACGCGGGCAATATCAGCGATCTCGGGCTGGCATGGTTCTTCGATACCGGCACCAAGCGCGGGCTGGAGGCCACGCCCATCGTGGTGGACGGCGTCATTTACACCACGGGTTCGTGGAGCGTCGTCTATGCGCTGGACGCGCGCAGCGGTGAGCTTTTGTGGCGGCACGATCCGCAGGTGCCGCGCCGCTACGGCGGCTGGGCCTGTTGCGATGTGGTGAACCGGGGCGTGGCCGTGTATCGGGATCGCGTCTATGTGGGCACCCTCGACGGGCGGCTGCTCGCGCTCAATGCGCAGAGCGGCGAGCCCATCTTCGATGTGGTCACGGTGGATCAGTCGGTGCCCTACACCATCACCATGGCGCCGCGCATTGTGAAGGGCATGGTCATCATCGGAAACGGCGGCGCAGAGTTCGGCGTGCGCGGTTATGTATCGGCCTACGACGCCATTACCGGCGAGCTGCGCTGGCGCTTCTACACGGTGCCGGGCAATCCCGCAGAGCCGGCCGAGCACCCGGAGCTGGAGCGCGCCGCCAAAACCTGGAGCGGCGGCGAGTGGTGGAAGATGGGCGGCGGCGGCACCGTCTGGGATTCGCTGGCCTACGATCCAGAGCTCGATCTGCTGTATGTGGGCACGGGCAACGGCTCGCCCTGGAGCCGCCATGTGCGCAGCCCCGGCGGAGGGGACAACCTCTTTCTGTGCTCCATTCTGGCGCTGCGCCCCGAAACGGGCGAGCTGGTCTGGCACTACCAGACAACGCCCGGCGACAACTGGGATTTCACCTCCACGCAGCACATGATTCTCGCCGATTTCAAAATTGGCGGCGCGGCCCGCAAGGTGCTGATGCAAGCGCCCAAGAACGGCTTTTTCTATGTGCTGGACCGCGCCACCGGCGAACTTATTTCGGCCGAGCCCTATGTGGAGGTAAGCTGGGCGAAGGGCGTGGACAAAAAGACCGGGCGGCCCATTGAGGTGGAGGGACTCGACTACCGGGATGAGATTGTGGTGGTGCAGCCCTCGCCCTACGGCGGCCACAACTGGCAGCCGATGTCCTACGACCCGCAGAGCGGGCTGGTGTTCATTCCCGCGCACGAAATCGCCTACGCATTCCGCCTGGATCCGAAGTGGGAGTTCCGCCCCGGCGCGTGGAATCTCGGTTACGACCCCACGATCGCCGATGAATTTCCCCGCGATGCAGTTTCCGGCCATTTGCTGGCTTGGGATCCCGTGGCGCAAAAAGAGGTGTGGCGCGCGCAATACACCGGGCCGTGGAACGGCGGCGTGCTCTCCACGGCCGGCGGCCTGGTGTTTCAGGGCACGGCCCACGGCACCTTCGCCGCCTACCGCGCCGCCGATGGCGAGCTGCTGTGGGAGGTTTCCGCCGGCACCGGCATTGTCGCCGCGCCCGTCACTTACGAGGTAGATGGGCAGCAGTTTGTGGCGGTGATGGCGGGCTGGGGCGGCGCATTTCCGCTGACCGCCGGGGATGCGGCGCTGGCGGCGGGGGTCACCGACAACTCCGGGCGGCTGCTGGTCTTTGCGCTCGGCGGCAAAGCGCAGTTGCCGGAGCAGAAGGCGCAGCACGCGCAAATGCTCGCCGCGCTTCCCGCCAATTTCGACGCCGAAACCGTGCTGCGCGGCAATCACACCTTTCACCGCTGGTGCACCTCTTGCCATGGCGTGGGCGCGGTGGGCGGCGGGCTGTTGCCCGATCTGCGCCGCTCGCAGCCCGGAGTGCTCGACAGCCTGGAGGCGATTGTGCTGCAGGGCTCTCTGCTCGGCGCGGGCATGCCGCGCTTTGACGAGTGGCTCGGCGCAAAGGATGTGAATGACCTGCGCGCCTATCTGCTGACGCGCCGGGCGGCGCTGGCGGTGCAAGAGGCCGCCGCCAGGTAGTCACTCCTGTTTCACGGGGCGAATCTCGCCGCTCTTCAGGCGGCGCAGATAGTCGTCCAGATCGGCGCGCACCTTGCCGGAGAGCAGCACCACGCCGAGCACATTCGGCAGCGCCGCGCCGAGAATCATCAAATCGCCGAAGAGAATCACGGCCTCCGAGGCGAAGATTGCGCCAAACCATGCGAAGCCCAGAAAGATGCCCTTGTAGAGCAGCATGGAGCGGATGCCGAAGAGCTTGGCCCAGCACTGCTCGCCGTAGTAGCACCACGAGATCATCGTGCTGAATGCAAACAGCACCGCGGTCATTGCCAGGATGTATTTGAACCAGGGAAAGACGCTCTCGAAGGCGCGGCTGGTGAGCACAATGCCCTGCATATCGCCGGCGCCCTCGGCCTGCCACACGCCGGTGGTTACGATTACCAGCCCGGTCATGGTGCAGACCACGATGGTGTCCACAAAGGGCTCGAGCAGCGCCACCAGGCCCTCGCGCACCGGCTCGTTGGTGGCGGCGGCAGAATGGGCGATGGAGGCCGAGCCGGTGCCCGCCTCGTTGGAAAAGGCTGCGCGGCGGAAGCCCTGAATCAGCACGCCGAGAAATCCGCCCGCGGCGGCGGTGGGCGCGAATGCCTCGCGCACAATGGTGGCGAAGGCCGCCGGCACCGCGTCTGCGTTCAGCGCCAGAATTACCGCGCCGGTCGTCACATAGACGCCGCACATTACCGGCACCAGGTAGCTGGCCACTTCGCCAATGCGCCGGATGCCGCCGATGATCACCAGCGCGACGAAGAAAACCAGCACGCCGCCGAAGATCACCGCGCCGCCGGTGTTGGCGAAGGCGGGCGCAATGTTCGCAAATTGCGCGAAGGACTGATTGGACTGGAACATATTGCCGCCGCCGAAGCTGCCGCCAATGCAGGCGATGGCGAAGGCCACGGCCAGCACCTTGCCCAGCGGCGCCAGGCCGAGCTCGGCGAGTCCCGTTTCCAGGTAATGCATGGCGCCGCCGGAGACATGGCCGTCGCTGCGCATTACGCGGTATTTCTGCCCCAGCGTGCACTCGGCGAACTTCGAGCTCATGCCGAGAAAGCCGGCCAGCACCATCCAGAACACCGCCCCCGGCCCGCCCACCGCCACGGCAATGGCCACGCCCGCAATGTTGCCCAGCCCCACCGTGGCGGAAAGCGCCGCCGAGAGCGCCTGAAAATGCGAAATTTCGCCGGTTTCTCCCGGCTGGGTGAAGCGCCCGCGCACGCAGTCCAGCGCGTGGCGAAAGGCGCGCAAATTCACAAACTGAAAGCGCAGCGTGAAGAACAGCGCGCCGGCAATCAGCCACACCACCACCAGCGGCAGCTCTGCGCCGTCATGCCAAAAGGCCAGATCGAAAAACAAAAAGCGCTCAATGGGAGACACAATCCAGTTGGTGAAGAGCCATTCCAGCCCCGCGAGAATTCCGCCCACGAAACCTCCTCCTGTTTTTCGTCTGCTGCACTGGCCCCGCGCCCGCGCTGGCCTAGCATACGAACTTTCGCCGCAAGCGCAGGGGCAAGCCATGGCAAACACACTCTCCGAGCACGCCGCAAAGCAATTGCTGGCCAATTTCGGCGTGCCGGTGGCGCGGGAGGGCCTGGCCGCCGACGGCGATGCCGCCGCCGCTCTGGCGGCGCAGATCGGCTACCCGGTGGCGGCCAAGCTCTGCGGCGCGGGCATGGCCCACAAGACCGAGCGCGGTCTGGTGCGGCTGCACCTGGCCGATGAATCCGCGCTGCGCGCCGCCGCCGCCGAGCTGCTGGCGCAGGCCCGCCCCGGCGACCGCGCCGAAGGGCTGCTGATTGCCGAGATGGTCCCCGCCCGGCTCGAGTTGATCGCCGGCCTGGTGCGCGATGCGCAGTTCGGCCCCTGCGTGCTGCTCGGCCTCGGCGGCATTTTGAGCGAAGCGCTGGCCGATGTGGTCTTTGCCGCCGCGCCGCTTTCCCGCGCCGAGGCCCGCGCCTCCATCCACCGGCTGCGCGCGTCGCACCTCATTACCCGCCCGCTGCGCGGCGATCCCCCCTGCGACATGGACGCCATCGCCGATGTGCTGGTGCGGCTGGGCGAGCTCGCCGCCGCGCGCCCCGATATCGCCAGCGTGGACATCAACCCGCTGCGCATCCGCGGCGGCGCGCCCGTTGCCGTGGATGCGTTGGTGGAACTCGCGCCCGCCGCCGCGCCCGCCGCCGCGCCCGCCGCCGCGCCCGCCCGGTCTGCCGCGCCCGCCGCGCGGGTGCGCGCTGCGCCGGAAGATTTGCGGGAGCGCTACCGCCCGCTCTTCGCGCCCCGGGGCATTGCCGTCGCCGGAGTCTCCGCGCATCCCGGCAAATTCGGCTTCGTCGCCTTCCACAACCTGTTGCGCTTCGAATACCCCGGCCGGGTGTTCCCCATCAACCGCGAAGGCGCAGAAGTGCTGGGCCACAAAACCCTGCGCTCCGCCGCAGAGCTTCCGCAGAATGCGGCCGAGCTCGTTTTTGTGTGCACCCCCCACGCGGCCAACCCCGAACTGCTGCGCGCCTGTCATGCGCGGGGCGTGCGCGCGGCCTTTATTGCCAGCGGCGGCTACGCCGAAGCGGGGGAAGAGGGCGTGCAGCGGCAGCGCGAACTGGCGGCGCTGGCCAATTCTCTCGGCATGGTGTTGGCGGGGCCCAACGGACAGGGCGTCATCAACACCGCGCAGAATATGTGCGCGCAAATTGTCGCGCCCTTTCCGCCGCCCGGCGTCATTTCCGTGGCCAGCCAGAGCGGCAATCTGGTTTCGAGCTTTCTCAACTACGCCGTCGAGTCCGGCGTCGGCATTGCCAAGGCCATTTCTGCCGGCAATGCGGCGCAGACCGCGCTGGCAGATTACCTGGAGTTTTACGGCGCAGATCCCGAAACCCGCGTGGTGCTGGCCTATCTGGAGGGCTTCGATGCTTCTGCCGGCCCCGCCGGGCGGCGCTTTGCCGAAGCGGCGCGCTTTGTCAGCGAGCGCAAGCCGCTGGTGCTGGTGCGCGGCGGCGCAGCCGCCGAAGGACGCCGCGCCGCCGCCAGTCACACCGGCTCGCTGGCCAGCGACGACCGCATCTTCGACGGCGTGGCGCAGCAAACTGGCGCGCTGCGCGCCGCGCGGGTGGAAGACGCCTTCGAGTGGGCCGCCAGCTTCGCCACCCAGCCGCTGCCGCGCGGGCGGCGCACGGTGGTGCTCACCACCGCCGGGGGCTGGGGCGTTCTGGCCGCCGACGCCTGCGCGCAAAATGGACTGGAACTCATCCCGCTGCCCGCAGATTTGCGCGCGCAAATTGACGAACTGGTGCCGCCGCGCTGGAGCCGCGGCAATCCCGTAGATTTGGCTGGCGGCGAAACCCGGGACACCGTGCCCGAAGCGCTGGACCGCATTGCCGCCCATCCGCAGGTGGATGCAGTAATTCACCTCGGCATTGGCATTCAGGCCGCGCAGGCGCAGGTCTTTCGCTCCGGGCGCTTCTACCCGGAACACGGACTCGAGCGCATTGCCGAATTTCACCAGCGCCAGGATCGCCGCTACGCCGCCGCTGCCGCCGCCGCCTCTGCGCGCCACGCCAAGCCCGTGCTCAGCGCCAGCGAGCTGGTGCAGAGCGACCGCGCCTACGGCAACAGCGGCCCGCGCGGCCTGCGCGAAGAAGGCCGCCTCTGCTACCCCAGCGCCCACCGCGCCGTCGCCGCCCTCGCCGCCCTGTGCCGCTACGCGAACTGGCGCCGCACCCACGCAGGCGGCTAGGCGCAGAGATTATGCGCTGGGGGAGGGCTTGGTGTTGAGGATGCTGTCGAGGCTCCAGATGCCGGGGCCTTTGGCGGAGATGAGCAGGAAGACGAAGCAGTAGAGTGCGGCGAGCTCGCCCTTGTTGAGGATGGGCAGCAGGGCGTTGGTGCCGTGGGCCATCCAGTAGGCGGCCGCCATGAGGCCGCTGCACAGGAAGGCGGCGGGGCGGGTGAAGAGGCCCAGCATTACCAGCACGCCGCCGATCAACTCAATGGAGCCGGCGACCCACTTGATGAAGGCGGGCATCTCGCCGCCGGGCGGGAAGCCGAGCAGCTTCTGGCTGCCGTGCCAGAGGAACAGGAAGCCCGCGACGATTCGCATCAGGGCGTAGCTCTGGGCGGTGTAGGCGGAGAGGAAGTTCATCATGACGCGCTTACCTCCTGGCGCTGCCGCCGTTGGGTTCGACCTCGAACCGCCCGGCCCGCGCCTTTTCTGCAGGCTGACACCCGCAACGGGGCGCTGTCAAGCAAAAAACGCGGCTATTTGCAGATGTCGGGATCCAAATCCACGCCCACGGGCGCGTGGTCCGAGCCTCGCACCTGCTGCGAAATAAAAGCGCCGCGCACGAAGCGCAGCGCGGCCCGCGACGCCAGCACATAGTCAATGCGCCAGCCCACATTGCGCTCGCGCGCGCCGCTGCGCTGGCTCCACCAGGAGTAATGGCCGGGGCCGCTCTCGAAGCGCCGGAAGGTGTCGGCAAAGCCCGCCGCCAGCCAGCGATCCAGCTCTGCGCGCTCCACCGGCAAAAAGCCGCTGATGCCGCGGTTTTCGCGGGGGCGGGCCAGGTCCACTTCGCGGTGCGCGGTGTTGAAATCGCCCATGACCAGCAGGCGGCGGCCCTGGCTGCGCAGCGCGCGCAGCCGCGCAAAAAGCGCGCGATAGAAGCGCAGTTTGTAGGGCACGCGGCTGTTGTCGCGCGCCGTGCCCTTGCCGTTGGGAAAATACACATTCGCCACCACCAGGCGGCCAAAGTGCGCGAGCTGCAGGCGGCCTTCGCGGTCCAGGGCGGGCGCGGCCAGCGCCGTTTCGATGCGGTCCGGCGCGCGCCGCGCGTAGAGTCCCACGCCGCTGTAACCGGCGCGCTCTGCCTCGCAAAAGGCGGTGTGCCAGCCCGGCGGCGCGGCCAGCTCGGGCGGCAAATCGCGGCTGCGCGCGCGCACCTCTTGCACCCCCGCCACAAACGCGCCGCTGCTTTCGAGCCAATCCAGAAAAGCGCCGCGCCGCTGGCAGGCGCGCAGGCCGTTCACATTCCAGGAAATAACGCGCACGGAGCGCTCAGGATTCCGGCAGCAGATAGGTGTATTCGGCCAGTCCCTGTTCGTAGCGGCGGCGCAGCCGCGTGGCTTCCGAAAGGCTGATGTCCCCCCGCCGCCGCGCGTTCTCCGAGAGCCGCCGCACCTTTTCGCGCAGCGCGGATTCCTCAAACTGCACATAGTCGAGCACATCGCGGATGTCTTCGCCGGCCACCACCTTCTCCACCTCGTAATCGCCGGGGCCGCAAATGCGCACATGCACCGCGTCGGTGTCGCCGAACAGATTGTGCAAATCGCCCAAAATCTCCTGGTAAGCGCCCACCAGAAACATCGCCAGGTGCTGGGGGCGGCCGTCGGGGGCGTGCAATTCCAGCACATTCTTCACATCGTGCTGATCAATGAATTGGTCAATGCGGCCGTCGCTGTCGCATGTCAGGTCGGCAATCACGCCGCGCCGGGTGGGCTCTTCGTCCAAACGCTCAATGGGCATGATGGGGAACAGCTGCTTCACCGCCCAGTGGTCCGGCGCGCTCTGAAACACCGACAGATTCACATAGTAGGTATCGGCCAAACCGCGCTCCAGCTCTTGCAGTTCCTCCGGCGCATCGGGCAGCGCGCGGGCCGCGCGCTGAATCGCATCGCAGCAGGCCCAGAACAGGCGCTCCACCCGCGCGCGGTCGCGCAGATCAAGCTGCCCCATGTTGAAGAGCGTGCCGGCGTTCTCCTTCAGTTCCAGGGCGTCGTGGTGCGATTCCAGAAGCTGATTGGCCCGGGCGCGGCTGCGCCGCCCGCGCCCGCCCGGCTGCGCAATGCTCTCCCACACCTCCCACAACTCGCTCAGCACGCGGGGAGAATTCGCGGGCGGACGCCTGGGCGCGCGCACCGGACGCACCTCGTTCACGCCCAGCACATCGAAGACCAGCAGCGAGTGGTGCGCCGCCATCCAGCGCCCGGCCTCGGTCACCACATCGGGGTGCGCAATGCCGGCGTCGTCGCAAACCTCTTGAATGGCCGCCACCACGCCGTTGGCATATTCCTGCACGCCGTAGTTTTTAGAAGAGTGGAAATCGGCCTGCGAGCCGTCGTAATCCACGCCCAGCCCGCCGCCCACATCCAAAATGCGGGGGCGCGCGCCCAGCGCGTGCAGGCCGGCAAAAATGCGCGTCGCCTCGCGCAGCGCATCCTTGTGCGCGCCAATGTTCGTAATCTGCGAGCCAATATGAAAATGCAAAAGCTCCAGGCAATCCAGCATATTCTCGCGGCGCAGTTGGTCCACCGCCTCGACAATTTCCGCCGCGCTCAGGCCAAACTTGGATTTGTCCCCGGTGCTCTCGATCCACTTGCCCGCGCCCCGGCTGGCGAGCCGCGCGCGCACGCCCAGGTGGGGGCGAATGCCCAGCTCTGCCGCCGCCTTCATCACCAGGCCCAGTTCCTGAATGCGGTCAATTACAATTACCGGCGTGCGGCCCAGCCGCTGCGCCAGCAGCGCGGTTTCAATGTAGGCGAGATCTTTGTAGCCGTTGCAGATAATCAGCGCCTCGGGCGTATCCAGCAGCGCCAGCGCAATCAGCAGTTCCGGCTTGCTGCCGGCTTCCAGGCCAATGCCGAAGGCCGCGCCGCAAGAGACCACCTCTTCCACCACCTGCCGCTGCTGGTTCACCTTGATGGGATACACGCCGCGAAACGCGCCGCGATACTCGTATTCGCGCATGGCCTGGCGAAACGCCTCGGCCAGGCGCTGCACGCGGCCGGCCAGCACATCGGGAAAGCGCAGCAGCAGCGGAGTGCGCAGCCCGCGCTCCCGCATATCGGCAATCAGCGCGGGCAGCGCCACATGGTCTTCGCTGCCCGCCGCCTTGCGCACCAGCGCCCGCCCGGCTGCGTCAATGTCGAAGTAGCCGCGCCCCCAACTCGCCACCTGGTAGAGCTCGAGGCTCTCGCGCGCGCTCCACCCGCCCATGGGCGAAAGTCTAGCCCCGCCGCAAGCGGCGCGCCGCTCTGACTTGGCCGACGTCGGAGAAATTTCAGAGTTCTCGCCCGTCGTCTCGGGTCCTCTGGGGGCTCTGGACCGCTTGGCTTCGCCTGTGGGACGCCATGGCCTTCCGGTGTTCCCTTGCCGCTACGAGTTCTCTGTTTTTCCGCTGCTGGATTCCTTTCTCTATGGCGTCCCTGATGGACTCGATCCACGGCGGGACGCTCTCGATGATTTCCAGGTGGTTGTCGCGGGAGATCATGACCTTCCGGATATCCTGTCCTTCGTTGTTGTAGACGTGGACTTCGTCTGCAATCTCTCTGGCGATGCGCCTTCCATATCTCAGGGCCTCTCTGTAGTGCTTCCGGATGTATTCCTCGCTATGCAGGTGGCCGCCCTTTTCTCCTCGTATGCTTACCCGTTCAATGGATGTTCCCGGTCCGCTAACCAGCACGATATGCGCCTCAATCCAGTATCCTGCCTCTTTGGCCTTGAGGATGGATTGCTCTACCTTTGTCTTGCGGAAGACGTCGTCGTGGGCATAGCTTTCCCGCCGGGCGATGTGCTGTGCTGCGAGAGCCAGCGTTTCCTCATGTCGGCTTTCGCCCTGTGGCACGTCGGGGCAAATGAATTTCATTCCCCGCTCTTTGGAGATTTTCTCGGCGAGGGTGCTTTTCCCGACCCCGTTGGCTCCGGTCACAGCGATCATCACGGGCGGTTCGGTGCTCATGGGATCCTCAGGCCGGGATTGCGTTCTGCTTTTCCTTCCTGATCACTCGCACGTCGCCGCTCGGCGTCTTCCGGTAGACGTTTCCTCGCCCGTCTCCGTACACGACGTCTTCCCCTCTCGCCAGTTGCTCTGCCGCCACCGGGATCACGTTGGGCGATGCGTTTCCGTGGTGGTGCCAGAGGGGAGCGTTCTCCTTGTTTTCCATTTTCGTTGCTCCTTGAGGCGCCATGCTTTCCCGGCACCACTGGGGCAGCACACCAAGCGGGGCTGGTGTGCGCGGGTTTCCCGGCCTGAGGCCCCGCACGCCGCCCTCTGCGGCCCTCGCTGGACTCAGCCCTCTCGGCCCCCCCCAGCCACCATACCACGCTCCTGCCACCCTGCAAACCGCCCAGCGGCCCCTCGTGCTCTACGCCGCCTGCCAGCTCCTTTACCCGCACCGCCTTGCGGGCCAGTTCCTCCGGGCCAATCAAATACACCCGCGTCGCCCTAGCCCGATCGGCGTCGGTGGCCGAGCGCGTAGAAGGCCAGCCCGGAGATTTCGAAGCCGCGGGGGACTCCGAGGTGCATACGCGAGAGTCCGATGACAGGTGTTGCAATGAAGGTTGTCTAGCAGCTGATGGTCTGGATTTACGGGTCTTGCATCGAGGTGATTTCCCCGAAGCGGCGGAGTTCCTTGCAGTTGTAGTCGTAGAGCGTCCCGTCGGTTCCGGTCCAGCACTGGCGGTTCAGCACCCAGACGATGGGCACGTTCGGGACCTCCTGTGGGAGGGTGCCGAAGCCATCGGTCAGGTACAGGATGACTTGGGGCTCGGCTTCTGCTCCGGCTTGGATGAGCCCGCGGAAATCGGTCCCGCCCCGTCCTTGCCAAGTGGCTGCGAAATCCATGGTCGGGTTCCTTTCTGTGAAGTGAAGGCGTCGTTCGTTCTGGCCGGGCCGGGGGCAGGGGAGGTGGCCCGCTGCTCGGTCTGGCGGGGGTGCTTTCTACACAGCCCGGCCGGTTGCTCAGTTTAGCCCCCCTGCTTACCGCGCCCCCAACTCGCCACCTGGTAGAGCTCGAGGCTCTCGCGCGCGCTCCACCCGCCCATGGGCGCAGTCTACCCCCGCGCCGCGCGTTGCGGCAAACCCCGCGCCGCGCCGCGCTCAGCCCGGCAGCGGCTCCTCGTGCTCTGCGCCGCTGGCCAGTTCCTTTACGCGCACGGCCTTGCGGGCCAGCTCGTCCGGGCCGATCAAATACACCCGCGCCGCCCCGGCCCGGTCGGCGTCGGCAAAGGCGCGCCGGGCCTTCGGCGTGCCCAGCAGCAGTTCCACCGCCCGCCCCTGGGCGCGCAATGCCGCCGCCAGGCGCATGGCGGCGGGGCGCTCTGTCTCTCCCATGGGATACACCACCGCATCCAGCCGCCGCGCGGCGCTCGGCAGCAGATTTTCCGCCCGCAGCAGTTCCACAATCACCGCATCGCCGAAGCCGAAGCCCACCGCGGGCAATCCTTTCGCGCCCGCCTTGCCCGCGCCGGGGTCCAGCTCGCTCAGCATCCCGTCGTAGCGCCCGCCGCCGCAAATGGCCCGGAAGCGCCCCGCGGCATCGCTGGCCTCGAAGACCACCCCGGTGTAGTAGGCCAGCCCGCGCACCACCGAGCCGTCAAATTCCACCCGCCCGGCCAGCCCGGTGCTGTCCAGCAGTTCCCACAGGCGGCGCAGCTCGGCAATCGCGGCAGAATTTTCCGCCCGCTTGCCCAGACTGCGCGCCACCTCTTCAATGCCGCGCAGTTCCAGCATGGCGGTCACCTCCTGCGCATCCGGCTGCGAAAGCCTCGCTTCTCCCAGCGGCCCGGCGGGGTCGCAAAGCTGCTCTTCCACCGCTTCGCGTCCAATCTTCTCCAGCTTGTCAATCACAATGCAAAGCGGCTTGAATGCCTCGGGCCGCTCCCGCAAAAAGCGCTCGCGCAGCATTTCGTCCAGCAGGCCGCGGTGGTTGATGCGCATGCGCACCGCACCGGGCGGCAGGCCGAAGTCATCCAGCGCGGCGAAAATGGCGGCCAGCAGTTCCGCCTCTGCGGTCACATCCGGCTCGCCCCAAATATCCATATTCCACTGATAGTGCTCGCGGCGGCGTCCCCGGCCCGGCCGCTCGTAGCGCCAGCACTGCGGCAGCGCAAACCAGCGCAGCGGCAGCCGCAGTTGCCCCCGCCGCGCATAGATCATGCGCGCCAGCGAGGGCGTAAACTCCGGCCGCAGCACCAAGCGCTCCCGGCCCTCGCGCTGCCCCGGCGGGAGAATCGAAAAGACCTGCCCGGCAATCTCCTCCCCCGCCTTGCGCTCGCACAGTTCCGCCGTCTCGACCACGGGCGCATCCACCTCCTCGAAGCCGAAGCGCAGCGAAACCCCGCGGAAGCGCCCGAACAGCCATTCCCGCAGGCGCAAATCTTCCGGGTAAAAGTCCCGCGTGCCCCGGGGCGGTTTCAGCAGCAAAGCGCTTGCGTTTCCGCAATCAGTTCGGCGAGCCGCAGGCCCGGTTCCCGCGCCTGCATAATTTCCCCGCCAATCAAAAATGCGCCGGCCCCGGCGCGGGCCATGCGGTGAATATCCGCTCCGGAGCGGAGGCCGCTGGCTGCAACCAGCAGGGCCTCCGGGGGGGCCAGCGGAGCGAGCCGCTCGAATATGGACAAATCCGGGGCCTGCCGCACATCTTCCAGATTTCTCGCGTTCACGCCGATCAAAGTAGCCCCGATGCGGGCGGCCTCGGCCATTTCCCGTTCGGTGCGCACTTCCACCAGGGCTTCCATTTCCAGTTCCCGCGCCCTGCGGTGCAGCTCTTCCAGCGGCGGTGTGCCGGGCTCCTGGTGAAGCCGCGCAATCAGCAAAACTGCGTCCGAGCCCGCCGCTTTGGCCTCGTCAATCTGGTGCGGGTCAACGATGAAATCCTTGCGCAACACGGGGAGGCTGCAGGCTTCCCGGGCGGCGCTCAGCCATTCCAGGCTGCCACCGAAATACTTTGCGTCCGTAATGACAGACAGGGCGGCCGCGCCGGAAGACTCGAGCCTGCGGGCCAGCCCGGCGGGGTCGAGATCCGCCCGGATTGCGCCTTGGCTCGGGGAGCGGCTCTTCAGCTCTGCGATAATGCCGGGGGCCGCCTGCCGCCGCAGCCTTTCCTCGAACCCCCGGGATTGGGGGGCGGGGGCGTCGCCCTGGCCCCGGTTTCCCCGGCCCAGCCGGAACTCCTTGCCCCGGTTTGCGGCCATTTCCAACAGCATGGCGCCTCCTTTTTCCCGGAGAGTAGCGTTTCTTTTGCCCCAGGCTGTCAGGGCGTCCCCTGGGGGACGGGAAAATTTCCCTGGGGGTTGCGCGGCGGGAAAAAGTTGGGCAGGTTTCGGCCCGCTGAACTGAAAGCTTCCCCCATTCGAGGAACCTGGCCATTGGCCATTAGGACGGATAGGGGAGGCCGCGCCCCGCGCCGCCAGCGCGGAGCGCGTTACTGGCTGAGCTGGCAAGTGAAGAGCCCTGTTCTCATGCGAGCGGGCTTCTCGGGGCCCGGGTTCGGCGGGCGCGGTTTCGCCCCGTCCGCCGCGCGCCCTCTGCGCGCCGGCCTGCTGGATTGCTCTCCCGCGCCCGCTGCGCCGCAGCCGCGCTTCCCGCGCTTCAATTGGCTGTGCGACGCCGGCCTGGCCCTGTTTGAGAAGCTGCGCCCCCGCCGCCCCTGCCGCCCCGCCTTCACCTGGTCTCTCCCCACGGGGGACGCCCCGGCCGCCGACCCCGCGCCGGCCGCCCCGCCGCCCGGCGAGGTTGAGATTGAGCTTTTCGATGTGGTCGCCGATCCCGCGGCCGCCGCAGCGGAGCACCCGCCCCCGCCGCCGGTCAACGGCGCGCCTCCCGCCGCGGCCAACGGCGCGGCCAACGGCGCTCGCCCCGCCGCGGTGAATGGCGCGCCTCCCGCCGCGGCCAATGGCGCGGCCAACGGCGCTCGCCCCGCCGCGGCCAACGGCACCATCAACGGCGCGCCCCCCGCCGCAGCCGACGGCGCCATCAACGGCGCTCGCCCCGCCGCGGCCAACGGCGCGCCCTCCGCCGCGCTCCATGGCGCTCTCCCCATCGCAGTTCCTGGCGTGCGGCTTGGGTCGCGGCGGGGAGAGGGCTTGCGGGCGCGGCTGGGGCGGCTCGGGGTGCATGCGGGGGCGTTGCGGCTGGGCGGGGTGGTGCTGGCGTTCATGCTGGGGGCCGCGCCGGGGTGGGCGCAGGTGACGCTGGATGTCTCGGCCACGCCGCAGCAGGTGTCGGAGGGCGGCACCCTCACTTTCAGCATCACATTTGGCGGCAGCACGCGCACGGAAGAGGCGACGGTCAACTGGGCGCTCACGGGCACTGCCGCGCAGGGCATGGATTACCGCGTCACCAGCGGCGGCAGCGTTGCGGCGGACGGGGTGAGCGGCAGCCTGACCATTGCGGCGGACAGCAGCAGCGGAGAGGTGGTGCTCGCGCTGCTCGACGATATAGAGGAGGAGAGCGCAGAGACCATCATCCTGACGGTGAGCAGCATCAGCGGCCTGAGTCCCGCGCCGGATATCAGCGCCGCCAGCGCCAGCGCCGCCATCGCCTTCAACGATTTCCAGCTCACGCCGCAGCTGCGCATAGATGCGACGAATGCGCTGCGGCGGGAAGAGTTCGAGACTGCGACTTTCACGGTCACGCTGCTGAATCCGCCGGCGCAGGATGTCACGGTGAATTGGAGGGTCGGGCCGGATCAGAATCCGGGAACCCCCAATGCGGAAGTGCGCGCGCCCACCGGCGATGTGCGTGGCTTCTACACCGATTTCAGAATCAATGTCGGTACGATGACTTCCTACGATGGCACGCTCACCTTCCGGCACGCGCAGCGCGAGCGGATCAAGACCATCACAATTGAATTCTCTGATGATAGTGAGGGCACGCAATCCCGATTCGAGTCTGCCGAGGAATTCTATGATGTCATTCTCAGCAGCCCGATGCCGGGGACCGTCAGCCTGCTGAAATCCCGCGCCACCGGCAGCATTCTGGCGGGAGGTCATTTTTCTTCCCTTGGGCAGAACGATGCTTGGGATATCTCCACCAGCATCGTCAATGCCGATCAAACGGTTACCTCCCGGAGTGGAAATGTGGGGACCACCACGGTGCAAGAGGGCGAGACGGTAGAGGTGCAATTTACCATCGCCCCTTCCAGCCTTGATCCCGGCGTCGCCGCTATGCTCCCTGGACCTCGCAGGGAAGTCCTTCTTCCCGTGGGAATTTGGATGGCGGGAGATATCGAATTGTCGCGAACAGTCTCGGGCGCCGCTGCCGCCATCAGCTCTGCCGCAGATATCCGCATCAGTGGAGATCGTGTCTCCGGGGTCGCGCCCGGCCGATGTACAATCTCCACTACAAATCGGCCCTGCCTGCGATTCAATGTGCACATTCCCGCAAATGTGCAGACTGCCTTCACCGTTCAAATTCAGGTTGTTGCAGACGCTGCGACGGAGGCAGCGGAAACAGTTCTGATCGCCAGTGATGAGCGCGCCTCTGGCCCAACCGCATTGCGCACAACTTCCTTCTCGGATGTCCTCGCCAATTTTCGGGACGATCCCCCCACCTACTTCACCATTGCGGCCAGCGGCAATATGCCAACGCGCACGCTGTCGCTCTCCGGCCCCACCAGCGCCGCCGAAAACGGCGGCGCGCTGAGCTACATGGCGACGCTCACCGGAATGCAGTTTGCCGCAGAGACCCAGGTGAACTGGGCCATTGGCGGCAGCGGCGCAGCGCCCGCCTCGGCTGCGGATTTCACGGCCGTCAGCGGCAATATCATGTGGCCCGCCAGCAACAGCGGCCCGCACACCATTACCATTACGCCCACGAACGATGCGCTGAACGAGGCCACCGAAGAATTCAGCGTTTCACTTTCCGTCGAGCCCGGCGCAGCCGGCGCAACCGGCACGGTCCCCGCCTCGGCCACCACCACGCTGACGGATGACGATCCCATCGCCATCAGCATTTCCGATGCCACGCCCACCGCAGAGGGCAATTTCGCCGAATTCAGCATTGCCATGACCGGCGGGCAGCGCGGCGGCGCGCTGCTGCTGGACTGGGCGGTGGCGGGCCTCGGCACGACCACTGCGGCCGATTTTGGCGATGGCGCGGCTTCGGCATTTCCCTCGGGCCGGTTGAGCGTCCCCGCCATGCCCGCCAATCCGGTGCTGCGCATTCCCCTGTTCATGGACGCCCTCTCCGACGCTAACGAGCAATTCAGCGTCACCCTGCAATCCGTTGCGGCGGTGGGCGGCGAAGACGCCGAAGCCTGGCAGGGCGGCGCAATCAACATTACGCGCAGCGTGGCGACGGGGACCATCGGCGCGAGCATGGGCGGAAACCGCCCGCCGGTTGCGCAGGGCACAATCAGCGTCCCGGCGCTGGTGGGCGGCGGCGCGGTCCGCACGCTGGATGTTTCGACCGCATTCAGCGATCCGGACGGCGATACGCTCAGCTACACCGCGGCATCCTCCGATACCGCTGTTGCAACGGCGAGCATTATGGGCAGTTCGCTCTCCATTACGCCGCTCATGGCGGGCACGGCGAACATTACGGTGACGGCCGAAGACCCCGGCGGTCTGCAGAGCCTGCAGCGCATTGCGCTGCAGGTGCGCGCCCCGGCCACCCTCAGCATTGCGGCCGAGGCATCGGCGGCGGGAACCGCAGAGGGCGCCACGGCCGAATTCACGGTCAGCATAACCACCGCGCCGCCCATGGCCGTCACGGTGGCTTACAGCGTGGCCGCCACCCCGGATACCATGGACGAGGACGCCGCAGCGGAGGATTTCGGCAGCGGCGGCAGCAGCTATCCCACCGGCAGCGTCACCATCGCCGCCAACGCGGCCAGTCAATCCTTCACGCTTACCATCTACGACGACAGCGCCGTCGAGCCGCAGGAGTTTTACACCGTTACCCTGGGCGCAATTACCCAAGATCCCAGCGATCCGGAACCCTACGCCCTCGGTAGCGCCCAAAGCGCGCAGGGCTCCATTGCCGTCAGCGATCCGGTATCGGTGAGTTTGGGAGATGTGCAGGTGGAAGAAGGCGAAACGGCCGCGCTGCCACTTACCTTCACCGGCACGCGCCCGGCGAGCAGCGCGCTCATGCTGGCTTTCGAGGAACTCCCTGCGGGCACTGCTGCATCCGGCACGGATTACAGCGCCCTCACTTCGCCGCTGGCATTGACGGTCACCTCCAGCAGCAGCCACGGCATTTCGGTCACAACCACGGAGAACACCACGCCGCAGGCTTCCCGCACCCTGGTGCTGCGCCTTACCGGCACCGGCAACCCGCTCTTTGTGCTGGCGGGGGCGGATGCCGACGCCAACGAGCGCAGCGGCACGCTGACCATTACCGATGATGATGTGGTTTCGGTGGGCATTGTCCGCAAAGCGGGAGAATCGGGCGCAATTGCCGAGGCGGGGGGAACAGCCACATTTACGGTGGCGCTGGGCGGCGCAACGCCGGTGGAAGATGTCACGGTGCCCTTCGGCGTGGGCGGCACGGGAATTACTGCGGGGGATTACAACATTGCGCAGCCCGCTCTCGGCGCAGAGGCAACGGGCGGCAGCCTCACCCTCAGCGCGTCGCAAACGAGTCTCGAAATCCAAATCCGCGCCACAGACGATTCGCTGCTGGAAGCGGCGGAGCAGTTGGAAGTTACCCTCGGCGCGGTGAGCGGCGGCGGCGGGCGCATCTCCGGCATGGGAGAAAAAGCCGGCGTTTCCATTACCGATGATGAAAGCGGCACGGCCGCCATTGCGCGGCAGGACGGCGACGGTTTCGCAGAGGGCGGCGCGGGCGCGGCGGGCACCGCCGTGTTCCGCATTACCATCAGCGGCGCAGAACTGGGCGCTGCGGCCATGGTGGATTTTGCCGTCACCGGCTGCGGCAGCGGCATGGCTGTGGATTGCACCTTCACGCCCGCGGGCGGCGTGCTCGAGATTCCCCCCGTCACAGGCATGACCACCGCCTTTGCAGATCTTACGCTGACGGCGGCGGACGACGCTTTGAACGAGGCGGCGGAGACCCTCCGCGTCGCTATTTCTGCCATCCGCCCCTTTGGCGCTGCGGTATCGGTTGCGGAAGCGGACGCTTCCGCCACAGCCAGCCTGGCGGATAACGACGCCATCAGCGTTTCCATTGTGAGCGGCAGCGCCACTGCGAGCGAGGGCGATATCGTCACCTTCAGCATTCGCCTGGACGATGCCGCCGATGGCTCCGCCGCGCCGGTGACGGTTTCCTACACCATCGGCGGCGATGTAACCGCCGGCGATTACATTGACGACGCGGGCGGCAGCCTGACGATTCCGGCGGGCGATACCAGCGCCGCCCTCCGCATTGAGATTACCCAGGACGCCGTGGCGGAGAGCATGGCGGAAGTGCTGCGGGTGACTCTCGCTGAGAACCCCGCCGTCGGCCCGGGGGGCGGCACGGTGCAGCGCAGCAGCACAGTGGGCGAACAGAGCGCCGAAGTGCAGATTGCCATGAGCGCAGCGTCGCCGCGCAGCTTCGCCGCAGCGGTGGACGCGGCCACCATGGACCGCGACAACGCCACCGGCGGCGTGCAGGTGAATGAAGGAGATACGGTCACCTTCAGCGTCAACTTGACGGGCACCGCGCCCACTGCAAATGCCACGGTGGCCTGGGAGCTGCGCGGCGTTGAGAGCGGCGACTACAGCACCGGCGATACCTCGCCGCTCACTTTCACGCCGGGCAATTGGCAAACGGCGCAGACCGTCGAGGTGCTGATTATCGCCGATAACCTGAATGAGGGCGCGGAGACCCTCTCCCTGCGGCTGCGCGGCGCCACCGGAGACAGCGGCATTGCCACGGCCACCGCCTCGGTGGACATCACAGCCAGCAATACCATCAGCTACGCCATTGGCGCAGACCAGAGCAGCGCCGAGACCAACGGCGCAACGATCACCTTCAGCGTGACCCTGAGCGGCGCGAGCGCGGGCAGTGCCGGCGGCGCGGTGCGCATTCCGGTATCGGTGGCCTCTTCGAGCACGGCCACTGCGGTGGACGATTACAGCATCAGCCCCTCGGCGCTCGTCTTCGCCGCCGCCACGCAGGATTCTGCCGCGGTGCTGTCGCAGGACATCACCCTCACCATCGCCGGCGATTCGCTGAGCGAGGCGGCCGAGATTGTCCGCATTGAACTCGGCGCGCCCACCACCGGCGCAGGCGGCGGAATGTTCTCCGCAACCCGGGCCAACGCGGCGCTCACCATCTCGGATAACGATAATCTGAGCATCAGCGTGGAAGGGCCGGATGCCGCCGTGGCCGAAGGCAGCGATGCAGTGTTCACCCTGACCATTGCCGGCGGCGTGCCCTCTGCCGATTTGACCCTGAGCTACACGCTGAGCGGCACGGGCATTGCCGCCGCAGATATTGACGCCCACAATTCGCTTTCCAGCACTTTCACCATTACCCGCACGGCGGTAGAGGCCGACCCGGCGGGAGAGGTGAGTCTTTCTCTCGGCATTACGGATGATGCGGATCCCGAGGCGGCCGAAACCCTGACTCTCACCCTCGACTCGGTCACGGCCGGCGCGGGCGGCGGCGCGGTGAGCGCATCGGGATCGGATACGGCCACCATCAGCGCCAGCGATCCGCTGAGCGTTTCCGTTGCGCGCATGGACAGCGGCGATCTGGTGGAAGGCGCGGCGGATGATTCCGGCGCGGCGGTGTTCCGCGTCAGCATTTCCGGCGGTGTGTCGTTGGCGGCGGTGTCCGTGCCCTTTTCTGTGAGCGGCATGGGAATTACTGCCGCCGATTACGAGATTGAGTCGCCCTCCGGCGGGACGCTCAATATCGGCAGCGGCGTTGCCATGGGCGACATTACCATCCGCGCGCTCAGCGATAATCTGAACGAGGCGGCGGAGACGCTGCAGCTCACCCTGCAGACCCCCAGCGGCGGTGGCGGCCTCGCGCCCAGCCTCGGCACGGCGACGGCCAGCGCGGTAATTGCGAAGAGTGATCCGGCAACGCTGAATCTCGCCGTGATTCGGGGCGGTGGGGATTTCAGCTCCGGGGGAATCCGGGAAGGGCAGGCGGCGATTTTCCGGGTGACACTGAGCGTTCCCAGCGCGGCGGACATTTCGGTGAACTGGGCGACGAACAGGGTGGCGCACTGGAATCAAAATCGCTTCACTGAACGCCATACCAATTCCAATCCTGAATTCACCACTGCAGGCGGCGTCACTTTGAATGGCCCCTTGAACGCGCGCGGCACGGTCACCATTCTGGCGGGCACTGTCAGCCGGCAATTCACCCTTACCCCGGCCGTGGATGGCTTGCCGGAGCTTCAATTTGGAAATTTCAATGAGCTCTTCAATGTGGCGGTCACCGGGGAGACGGTCAGCATGGGCGGCGGCGATGTGACGCGCGGCACGGTCTCTGTGCAAGCCGCGATTCAGCGAAGCTCAGCCACTCCGCGCAGCGTCACCGTCCAGTTGGAATCGACGACGGATCGAGACACCAGCGCCGACGGTGTGCAGGTGGATGAGGGAGATACCGTTACCTTTCGCATCTCCCTCGTGGGCGCAGTAGCGGGAATGCCCGCGCCCACCGCAAATGTCACCGTCAACTACGCCATTACCGGAGCGGAGAGCACGGACTATATGGTTACCGGCGGCAATATGGCCTCGGGAACGCTCACCTTCACGCCGTCCAACTGGCAGACCGCGCAGACCCGCGCCGTCATGATCGCCGACGACGCGCTGAACGAAGGAGCGGAGTCCATTACCCTGCGGCTCAGCAATGCATCGGGGGGAGGGAGCGGCGGCACGGCCCTGGCGGAAGACAGCGCTGCGGTTGAGATTCGCCCCAGCGATCCCGCAACTCTGCGCATGGCCCGCACCAGCCCGGCCATGCTGAGCACGGAAATTACCGAGGGAAGCGCGGCGACTTTCCGCGTCACCCTGAGCGCTGCCTCCGAGGGGCCGGTGAATTTTGATTTCAGCGCAGCGGTGGATATGCAGCAGAACACCGGCCCGGCGAACAATGCGGCCAATCCGGACCTGAGCGCACCCGGCGCAACGGCCACCATGGCGGGCGGCATTGCAGGCATGGGAAGCATTGCGGCCGGAATGACCACGGCCGACCTGGTGATTACCGCCGTGGAAGACGGGCGGGCGGAGATGGCGGAGCAATTCAGCGTGAACTTGTCTGCGCCCGCGCCGGGGGCGAATGCCGGCCCGGTTTCGCTGGATGCTGCGCCCGCAAACCGCAGCGCCAGCGCCCGCATTGCTTCGAGCACGGCCGTTACCCGCAACTTTGCGCTTTCGGGGCCGGGCGGTGTGGATCCGAGCAATGTAAACGAGGGCAGCGCGGCGCAGTTCACCATCACCCGGACGGGGCCGTCCCTTCCGCCGGGCACAATGCTTGAAATCACCTGGAATGCAGCGCCCGCCGTTTCCACCCAGGATAATCCGCTGAACCCCACGGAAGCAGCCGACCTGAGCGCCGCGGCGGGCAGCGTGACTTTCAGCGGCAGCGATTCGAGCGAGACCTTCAGCATTACCGCCATGGGCGATGCGCTGAATGAGGGCACAGAGACTTTCACCGTTTCCATCAGCGCGCGGAGCGGCGCCTGGACCCTGGGCGATCCGGTGACCACCACCATTACGGACGACACCGCAGATGAAATTGTGGCGACGGTCTCCGGCGGCGGCAATGTGGCAGAGGGCGCAAATGCCGCCATCACCGTCGCCCTGAGCGGCGGCACGCCCACCGCCGCCGTGGTGCTGAGCTACACCCTCGGCGCAGATGCCAACAACGGCACGGTGGACGCCGACGCCGCCACCGACCTGACGGACAGCGGCAACGGCGCCTTTACCATCGCCCTGGCAGATTTGACCACCCCGCCGCACACTTTCAATATTGCCGCCGTGGACGATGCGCTCAATGAAGCCCCGGAGGTGTTCCTCGTTACCATTGATGCGGTGAGCAGCGCGGGCACGGCCAGCGCAAGGGGTTCGCCGCGCACCTTCACCATTACCGATGGCGACGACATCAGCGTGAGCATTGACCAGGCCAGCGGCGAGCCGGCCACGGTGGATGAAGGCCAGCCGGCGCGCTTCACCGTCACCCTCGCCGGCCCAAGCAGCGGCTCTGCGGCGGAAATCACCGTGCCCTATAAGGTGGAGACCAGCGGCACGGGTTATACGCCCACGGATGCCGGCAACGGCAGTTTGCGGATTGCCGCCGGCCAGACCAGCGGCACAATTACCCTGCAAATGCCGCTCAGCGCGACATTGGGCGCGGGCGACGACGACCAGACTGTGACTGTCACCCTTACCGGCGACGAACCGGCCACCATGGACAACGACGAAGGCCCCACCGCCGCCAGCGGCGGGGGCAATGTGGCGCGCAGCAGCGTTCCAGCTGCGCAAAGCGCCGAAGTGATGGTGAACTTCGTGGATGCCGCCCGCACCCTCAGCGTTACCGGCCCGGCCACCATCAACGAAAACGATGATGCGACCGGCGGCGCAAGCGGCGCATACACCGTCACCCTTACCGGCATGGCTTTCACCGCGGCTTCCACCACCGTCACCTGGACGCTGACTCATGTCGGCACCGCCGACGCCGACTTTGTCGCCGCCTCCGACCGCAGCGGCTCGGTGACTTTCTCCAGCAGCGACGGCAACAACTCCACCAAAAACTTCAATATCCGCGCGGCCGGCGACAACCTGAACGAAGCCGGGGAAGCCTTTACCGTCCAGATCAGCATTACCGACCCCGACGCCGATGGCGGCACCGATTACGGCGCGGCGGCATCCACCACCATCGCAGATGACGACTCCATTACGGCGACGCTTTCCGGCGGCGGCAGTGTGGCAGAGGGCAGCAACGCCGTGGTCACCGTCACCCTGAGCGGCGGCACGCCCACCGCTGCTGTGGTGCTGCGCTACACCCTCGGCGCAGATGCCAACAACGGCACGGTGGACGCCGATACCGCCATGGACATTACGGATGGCGGCGGCGGCTCTTTCACCATCGCCACCACAGATACTGCGCCGCACAGCTTCAACATTGCCGCCGTGGCGGATGCAATCAATGAAGCCCCGGAGGTGTTCCTGGTCAACGCCGGCACGGTGAGCAGCACGGGCACGGCCGGCGCGGCGGGCTCGCCGCAGACCTTCACCATTACCGATGGCAACGACATCACTGTGAGCATTGCCCGGGCCAGCGTCACCCAGGCCACCGTTGACGAAGGCCAGTCCGCCAATTTCACCGTCACCCTGAGCGGCGCAAGCGGCGGCTCGGTGGCGGACATCACCGTGCCTTATATGGTGGCGATCAGCGGCACGGGCTATGCGCCCACGGATAGCGGCGGCGGCAGTTTGACCATCAGCGCCCGCCAGACCAGCGGCACAATTACCCTGCAAATGCCGCTCAGCGCGACATTGGGCGCCACCAGCGATGACCAGACCGTGACCGTCACCCTTGCCGTCGACGACGCCACCACCCCCAGCATGGACGAAGGCCCCACCGCCGCCAGCGGCGGGGGCAATGTGGCGCGCAGCAGCACGCCCGCCGATCAGAGCGCACAGGTAGCGGTGAACTTCGTGGAGGCCGCCCGCACCCTCAGCGTCACCGGCCCGGCCACCATCAACGAAAACGATGATGCGACCGACGGCGCAAGCGGCGCATACACCGTCACCCTTACCGGCATGGCTTTCACCGCGGCTTCCACCACCGTCACCTGGACGCTGACTCATGTCGGCACCGCCGACGCCGACTTTGTCGCCGCCTCCGACCGCAGCGGCTCGGTGACTTTCTCCAGCAGCGACGGCGACACCTCCGCAAAAAACTTCAATATCCGCGCGGCCGGCGACAACCTGAATGAAGCCGGGGAAGCCTTTACCGTCCAGGTCAGCATTACCGACCCCGACGCCGACGGCGGCACCGATTACGGCGCGGCGGCATCCACCACCATCAGCGATGACGATCCCATCGCCGTCGGGGTTACCACCACCACCGCCGTCAGCGAGGGCGGCAACGCCGTGCTCAATGTCGACCTCGGCGCAATTCCCAGCCGCGATGTGACCGTCGCTTACACCCTCGGCAACACCTCTGCCACTACCGATGTAGACGCCACCCCCAGCGGCATGGGCGCAGATCTCACCGATACCAGCGGCGGCAGCATTACCATCACCGCTGCCGGCGGCGTGGCTACCGGCAGCATCACCGTGGGCATTGGCGCGGACAACCGGAACGAATCCGCCGAGACCTTCACCGTCGCCATCACCGCCGCCGGCATCAGCGGCGCGCACGGCGCGGCCAGCGTGGCCAGCGGCGGCACGCAAACCTTCACCATTGCCGAAAGCGATCCCATTACTGTGAGCATTGCCCGCGCCAGAAGCACCATGTCCACCGTGGCCGAAGGCCAGTCGGCCGAATTCACCGTCACCCTGGCAGGCGCAAGCGCCGGCTCGGCGGCGGAAATCACCGTGCCCTATGCAGTGACCCCCAGCGGCAGCTACACGCCCACAGATAGCGGCAGCGGCAGTTTGCGCATTGCCGCCGGCCAGACCAGCGGCACAATTACCCTGCAAATGCCGATCAGCGCGACATTGGGCGCGGGTGACGACGACCAGACTGTGACCGTCACCCTTGCCGGCGACGACGCCACCACCCCCAGCATGGACGAAGGCCCCACCGCCGCCAGCGGCGGGGGCAATGTGGCGCGCAGCAGCACGCCCGCCGATCAGAGCGCACAGGTAGCGGTGAACTTCGTGGAGGCCGCCCGCACCCTCAGCGTCACCGGCCCGGCCACCATCAACGAAAACGATGATGCCACCAACGGCGCAAGCGGCGCATACACCGTCACCCTCACCGGCACGGCTTTCACCGCGGCTTCCACCACCGTCACCTGGACGCTGACCCATGGCAGCACCACCGACGCCGACTTTGTCGCCGCCACCGACCGCAGCGGATCGGTGACTTTCGCCACCAGCGACGGCAACAACTCCACCAAAAATTTCAATATCCGCGCGGCCGGCGACGATCTGAACGAAGCCGGGGAAACCTTCACCGTCCAGGTGAGCATCGCCAATCCCAATACCGATGGCGGCACCGATTACGGCGCGGCGGCATCCACCACCATTGCGGACGACGACCCGGTCACCGTGGCCATCACCCGCGCCAGCGGCAGCGGCGCGGTGAACGAGGACAGCGGCGCACTGAATTTCACCGTCACCTTGGCCGGCGGCGGCCGCGCCAGCGGCGTCAGCACTGTGGTGCCGTTTACCATCAGCGGCACTGGCATCACCGCCGGCGATTACGACATCACCGCCCCTGCGCCCGCCCCGGCCACCACCGCCACTGGCCACAGCATCACCATCGCCCACGGCAGCACCACCGGCGCCATCACCGTGAACATTACCGACGATATGCTGAACGAAGCCACCGAGTCGCTCAGCGTCACCGGCGCGGCGGCCAGTGCCAGCGGCCTGCGTCTCACCGGCGCTGGCGCCGGCGGCGTGGAATACACCAGCAGCGGCAACACCGTCAGTGTGCCGATCACCGACGGCGACCCCATCAGCGTCAGCATTGCCGTATCCGGCACGGATGCCGCCGCCACCGCCGCGGGCCACCAGGTGGAAGAAGGCGGCGAGGCGACCTTCCTCGTTACTTTGTCGAAGGCCAGCGCGTCGCAGGTGACGGTTCCCTATGCCATTGACACCGGCCCGGGCAATGTGCAGGCCGCCGATTACACCGATTCCGGCGGCGGCAGGCTCATGATTGCGGCCGGCAGCACGAGCGGAACCATCCGCATCTCTCTGGCCGAGGACGCCGATACGCAGAGTGAAAATTTGACGGTGACGCTGGCCACCAGCGGCTACATGGCCGCCGGCGTCATTGCCCGCAGCAACACGCCCGGCGAGCAGAGCGCCACCGCCGAAGTCATTACCCGCAGCAACGAGCGGACGCTTACGCTGCGCCCCGCCGTGGCCGGGCCGTATGCAGAGGGCAATTCGAACACCATGCGCACCTTCTATGTGGAATTTGGCGCGGGCGTGGCCTTTTCCGGCAACACCGATGTCACCTGGACCATCACCCCCGGCGCCACCAACCCCACCGAGGCGGGGGATTTCGCCGCCACAACGGGAACCGTCACCATCCCTGGGGGCAGCACGGCGCAGGCCTTCTTTGATATCACCATTGTCGGCGACAACCTGAACGAGGCCAATGAGAACTTCAGCATCAACCTCAGCGCCCCGGACAGCCAAACCGATATTGGCGATGCGGTGGAACTGACCATCAACGACGACGACGCCATTACCTACAGCATTTCGGGCGGCGGCAATGTGGCGGAAAACGGCGGCAACGCCACCTTTGTCTTTGCGCTGAGCGGGGCCTCGGAGGGCGCTGTGACGATTCCCTTCACGCTGAGCGGCACGGCGCAGTGCGCCGCCGCCAGCGATATGACCCGCGACTGCACCACCCCCTCGCCGCTGACGGTGACCGTGGCCGCGGGCGCTACCAGCGAAAATCTGTCAATCGCCATTCACAACGACACTGTGAATGAGGCGGCCGAGACGATCATCGTCTCCTTGGGGATGACTCCGACTCTGGGCGCAGAGGCGGGAGAGGTCACCCGCACCACCACCACCGCAATGCAGAGCGCCACGGCGACGATTACCGATAATGATGAGATCCGTGTCAGTCTTGTAATTGTCCCATCCTCAGTGAAGGAAGGAGATTCTGCGGTCTTCAATGTGACCGTTTATTCGACGCCCGATGTCATCACGCGCAGTGCCCCCGTGCAGGTTACCTACGCCATCGCGGGCTCGGGAACCAGCCGCGCCAGCTCCGCCGATTACCGGGATGATACAGTCGGGGCGACGAAGACGGCGAGCGGCGGCACTCTCACCATTCCCGCAAATGCCCAGACGATGCCAATCCGTCTCGCCATTCTCTCCGACAGCAGACAGGAGATGGCGGAAGGACTGGGCGTGACAATCACCGCGGCCAGCAGCGCAGGCGTGGTCCACCTGGGAGGGACCTCTGATCCCACGAGCACGCCGTCAGACACCCATCTCATCAATCAGGAGGTCACAATTCCTGCAAATGCGCAGTTTGCCTATACGGTTTCGGTGAGCGTCCCATCCGGGGTGCTGACCGAGCCGCGGGTGAGGACCACCTCTACGGACAAAGCTGTGTTCACGCTGAGCGTCACGCAGGATTCGGGCAGCGCAGCCGCGCGCAGCGGAACCGCCACGATTGCCTACACCATCAGCGGCAGCGCGGCGGGCACGGATTACATCGCGCCCGCCGGATACACGGCCTCCACCATGCGCGGGGAGGTTTCTCTTCCCGAAGGCGATAACAGCGTGACGGTGACTTTCCCTATTGCGGCGGATACGCTGAATGAGGGCGATGAGACCATCATTTTCACTTTGCGCGCAATTACGGGAGCGGCTGCCGGGAATCTCGGCCGGGCCGCAAATGCTGCCGACCGCAGTGCCACGGCGACCATTGATGAAAATGATGCCTTGGCGGTTCTTGTGACGAGAGATACCGCGAACTTCAATGAGGGAGCAACCGCGACCTTCAGCGTGCGCCTGCAGCCCATGGATAGCACAGCCATCCTCAGCACAAATTTCACAATGGACTACACGCTGGGCGGTGTTGAGGCAGCGGATGTGCGCGGCGAGACCGGCTCCGGGCTGGTGGCGGGAACCCTCGGCGGGACTCTGGAAATTGCGGTGGGCAGCAGCATGGGAGCAATTGAGATCCGCGCTGTGGCGGACAACCTGAACGAGGCGGCGGAGAGCCTGAGTCTGAATATTGCGTGCGACGCTCCCACGACGGTGGGGCCGGCCTCTATTGCCACCGCGTTGTGCGACAGGGATACCGGGATGTTGCGGATTCCCCCGAGCACCATCAGTGCCAGCGATCCCATCACCATCTCCATCGCTGCTCCCGCTCCCGATTCGGTGAGCGAGGGCAGCGATGCAGTGTTCGCGGTGACCCTGAGCGGCGCGATCGCGGGCTCCGAGGCTGCGATTATGCTGCCCTACAGCGTGGCCGATTTCACGCAGGCCAACACCGACGCCACCAACGCCCCGAACACCGGCGCCAATCCCGACATTGAAGGCGGCGCGGCGGGCGGCGGGCTCAGCGGACAGAGGATTACAATTGCCGCGGGCACGGTGTCGGCGATGATCCGCATTCCGCTGCAGCAGGACGGTTTGGCAGAGGGCGCGGAGACCTTCACCGTTACGCTGGGAACACCGGTTCCGGGCAGCGGCGCAGGCGCCGTTTCTCTGGGCGCCAGCCAGGCCAGCGCGACGATTCCCGCAAATGCGGCGTTCACGCGCTTCCTCTCCGTCACCATCGGCGCACAAGACAGCACCGCGCGCACTGCGAATGTGGCAGAGGGCGAAGCGGCGCAATTCAATGTGAAGCTGGAAGGCGCCGCTCCCGAAGACGGAATGCCGGTCACCGTGGACTGGAGCGCGAGCGGCACTTCGGAGACCGCGGACCACGGCTGCACCTCAGGGACATTCTCGTTCACCGCTGTGGGAACGCAGCCTATGAGCTGCCCCATTCGCGCGGATGGGTTGAATGAAGCCGCGGAGACTCTCATCTTCACGCTCTCAAATCCAATGGGAGGAGGCACGGGAGGCGTCGGCATCCGCGGCACGGCACAGGCGTCCGCCACGGCGACCATCTCCGCCAGCGACCCGATCACCTACAGCATTACCGGCCCCGCCGGTGCTTTCACAGAAGGCGCAATGTCGCAGGGCGCGGCCCGGACGCTGGATTTCAGCGTTTTGCTCACCGGCAGGTCGGAGGGCGAGGTTGTGATTCCCTTCGAAGTGGATTCCTCGACGCAGACCGGCGGCACTGCACGGGGCGGCGTTGCCGGCGATGTCGTCCGCGACTTCACCACCCCCACGCCGCTCTCGGTGCGCATCGCCGCCGGGCAGCTCAGTGGAACCATCGCCATTGAGGTTCACAACGACAGGCGGAACGAGGCGCCCGAGTCCATCGTCATTGCGCTGCTTCCCGAAACCCATGGCAGCTTCTCAACGGGCGCGGAAGCAGGCGCAGTGACGCGGATTGCCACGGCGGCCGCGCAGCGCGCCACGGCGATGATTACCGATGACGCCGCAGATGCATTGGTGCTGAGCATTGCGCGCATCTCGGGAACTGAGGTGCGCGAGGGGCAGAGCGCGGTCTTCGAGGTGAGCATTCCGTCGGGCGGCGCGGATCCCGTCAGCAGTGCGGCGCTCTGCGTTCCCTACACCATTGGCGGCAATGGCATTTCTGTGAGCGATTACACCGACACCACGCCCCGCGCCGCCAATGCGCCCTGCATGGGAATGCTGCGCATTGCGGCCGGCGCATCCACGGGGCGCATCACCCTGGAGATTCGGCCCGACGGCACGGCGGAAGCAGCCGAGACGCTGCGCGTGACTCTCGGAACTCCGACGAGCGCGGGCGCGGCGCGCGTCGGTGCAAATGGCATGGCCCAGGTGGTGATCCCCGCCAACGCCGCCGCTGCGCACATCGTCAACATCAGCGCTGCGGCTGCACAGGTGGCGGAAGCGCCGGACGCCAACGCCATATTCAATCTGTCGGTGGTGGACGCAACGCCGCGCACCCGGAACATTACCATCACCTACCAGATTGACAGCAGCAGCACGGCCGCTGCGGTGGATTACACCGCGCCCTACACCGGGGCCAGTGGAATGCTCTCCATTGCAGCGGCAGGGACGATCGCGCAAATTTCCATTCCCATCACAAACGACGGGCTGAACGAGGGCGCGGAGACGCTGGTGCTGCGCCTGCTCAGTGCCACCGGGGGCAGCAATCACCAGAGCGCCGTGGGAACCGCCACGGCCACGGTGACGCTGATGCCCAGCGATCCGCTCACGGCGGTGTTGTCGCGCATTGGCAGTGGCGATTTGGTAGAGGGCGGCACGGGCGGCGCAGAATCGGCGATGTTGCGCGTATCGCTGAGCGGCGCAGAGCTCAGCGCCGATGTCAGCCTTCCCTGGCGCATTACCGGGGCGGTTGCGGGGGCGGTTACGGCCGCAGATCTTTCCCTCAGCGCCAACGCCGGGCGCGTATCGGGAACACTGGGCGGCACCCTCACCATTGCGCAGACCGCAAACCCCACCGAAATTACCATTACGCTCAGCGCAGTGGCGGACAACCTGAACGAAGCGGCGGAGATGTTCACGCTGGCGCTGCTGGATGAAGCGCCCCCGCGGCCGGCGAGCGAGCGGCCGGGCAGCGCGGGGCCGGTGATGGTTTCCCGCACGCCGGGCCAGGCCAGCGCCGCGCTGCAGCTCGCCTCCAGCGATCCGCTCACCGTCGGCATTGCCGCGCCCAATCCCGCCTCGCTGCGCGAGGGGCAAATTGCCGTGTTTACGGTGACGCTGAGCGGCGCAAGCGCGGGCTCCGCCGCTGCGGTGATGATTCCGTGGAGCGCGCAAATTGCAGCGCAGCAAAACGCCGCCGGTGAACCCAACACGGATGCGCTTCCCGATTTCTGCTTCCTCCCCGCTGCGAGCGATTCCTGCTCTCCGCGCACGGGCAATGCTGTTTTGGCAAATGCCGCGGGCATGCTCGGCCCGCAGCAATTGGTTATTGCCGCCGGACAGACCAGCGCGCAGCTCCGCATCCAGGCGCTCTTTGACAATCTGGACGAGGGCACGACGGACGAGCAGTTGACGCTGAGTTTGCAAGCGCCCACCGCGGCGGCGGGCGGCGGCACGGTGGCGCTGGCCGCGGCGGCGAACCGCTCGGCTGCCGTGGACATTGTGAATGTGAATGCGCTGCGCACCCTGGCAGTTGCTACGCCCGCGCCCGTTCAGGAGAGCGCGAACATTGTCTTTGAAGTAGAGCTGGAGGGCATGGCGCCCGAGCAGGAATTCAGCGTCCCCTGGACTCTGGTGCCGGGCAGCGCCAGTGGCCCGCAGCAATCGGGACTCGCCCGGGAGATTGGCCGCAATCACGGCGGCGCGCATCCCGACGATCCGGATATCGGCATGCCCTCGGTGAGCAGCGGCGCAGTAGGCGGGCCGCTCTCCGGCACGCTGATCTTTCCGGCGGGCTCGCTCAATTCGCAGAGCGTCACAGTTCCGACTCTGCAAGATCCGCTGAACGAGGGCCGCGAGAGTCTGCGCCTGGAACTGGGCCCCGTTCCCGAAACGGCGGGGGGCGGTGGCAGCGGCGGGATTCCCGCCACGCAGGTGGTGGCGCGCCGCGCATCGGCGGAAATTATGCCGAGCGATCCCATCATGGCGAGCATTGTCCGGGAATCTTCGGCGCTGGTGGATGGCGGCGAGGCGGTGTATCGCGTGAGCTTCGGCTGCGCCGACGACTCGGCGAGTTCGGCCGGAGGCTGCATTCCCATCGTCTCCACCACGCGGGTGCGGGTGTCCTACACCTGGACCATCGCCGGCACTTCGATGCAGGACGATGTTACTCTGGAGAGCGGCGCGACCGATGGCGAGATTCGCGTGCCGATGTCGGCGACTGCGGATGTCGCCGACGACGATATTGTGGAATTGATGGTGAACCTGGACGACGCCGAGGCCGTGGATCGGGATGGCGATCCGCTGCCGCCGGGGGAGAGCCCGATGGTGCCGCGTCCCGATCCCGCGCCCATCGTCACGCAAATTGCCGATTGGACGCTGGAGTTGACGCCGAATGGCGGGCAGGTTTTCGAGGGCAGCACGCTCGTTCTCACCGCCACGCTGAATGGCGGCCGAAGCCTGGATACTGCCCTGCGGGTGGCCTGGCAGGTAAGTGTGAGCGGTGTGCTGCGGGCCGAGAGCGAGGATTTTGCCGGCGAAGACGGCGCGGCGCTGATGAGCTTCCCGAGTGGCAGCTTTGAGTTTGCCAGTGGCGCCGTCCCCGGCAGCACGCACAGCTTCCGGATTCGCGTCCGCGCGGATGGCGATTCCAACGCGGCGGATCCGGTGGATCAACCGGAGCGCTTCCAGGTGACGCTGATGCGCGCGCGCGGCAACCTGAACATGGCGGTTGCGGTGGATACGCAGCCCGCCGAATTCACCATTCCCGCGCGGCAGAGCAGTGAACTGGCGCAGCGCCGCGGCGCGCGCCTTCGCACGCTGCTGGGCGTGCTGGACCGCAGCAGCGCACAACTCGCCACCGATGTGATCTCTGCGCGCATGGGGCGCTCGCCCGGCCCGCCGCCCTGGGGATCGCTCAGCCTGGCGGGCCGCGAACTGCTGCGCGGCGGCGCGGCTGGCGCGCGCGAGGATGCAAAGGACGCGGGCGGCGCAGCGGCGGAGGGAATTGGACTCGCGCTCTACGGCGCGGCGGGACGCGGTGGTGCGGACAGCGGACTCGGCGGCGCTGCAGTTGGTGGCGCTGCAGTTGGTGGCGGCGCGGGCATTCCCGGTGCGTCCGGCGCGGCGGCATTCGGCGGACTGGGCGCGGGGCTTTCGCAACACGCGAATCGCTGGCAGGGCAGCGAGCTTCCGAGCCTGGCGGAGCTGCTGAACGGCAGCAGCTTCAACGCCCGCAGCGAGGGGATTGCGCCGAACTGGACGGGCATTACGGGAGTTGTGATCTGGGGCGCGGGCGGCGCCACGCAGTTGGAGGGCGCGCCGTTGCGCGGCGAGCGCACGCTTTCTTACGAGGGCGACAACTACGCGGGCTTCCTCGGCATGGAAAGCATGCTGGGCGACAGCCTGATGGCGGGCGTGGCGCTGGGCTACTCCGGCGGCGATATCGAGTTCAGCGAATCGGCCGCCGCCGGCGACGCGAGCGATGTGGCCATGCGCGGCAACATTGAGAACCAGCGGTGGAGCGTGCATCCCTACTTTGGCTGGTGGCTGACGCCGGAGCTGCAGACCTGGATGGTGCTGGGCTGGGGAACCGGCGATACCACCATTGAAGAGCGCGAAAACACAGTGGGCGCTGAAACTCTCCGCCGCGCCGAGGGCGGCAGCAGTATGTGGATGGCCTCGGGCGGCGCTTCCGGCAATGTGCCGCTGGGCCCCTTTGTGGATCTGGCGCTGCGCGTTTCGGCCACGCGGGTGCACAGCGAACTGGAAAGCACGCGCTTTGCGGACATTACAACGGGCACGGCGGTGGGCGGCACGCCGTTGCCGAAGCAGCGCACGCGCAGTCTGCGTCTGGGAGGAGAGGCGGAAGTCAGCAGCCTGCTTGCCCTGGGCGGCGATCTGCGCCTGCGCCCCTTTGCCAGCGCCGAGGTGCATATGGACCGCGGCGACGATGTGATCCGGGACGCAACGCGCAGCCGCGAGATTGCCTTCGATCTGGGCGGCGGCGTGGTGCTCACCTGGCCCTCGCGCGGCCTGGATTTGCGCCTGGAAGGCGCAAGCCAGGTGAACGACACCGGCCATGAAGAGGTGCGCTTCTCTCTGGATATGGGCTACGACCGCGGCGCCGATGCCCGCGGCTTCACCTTCGCCCTGCAATCCGCCCTGGCGCAGACCGCCCTGCAATCCGGCTGGCCCGCCACAACCCCGCATTCCACACCGGTCGGCAGCAGCCTGAACGCTGCCGGACAGCACAGCCTCTCCGGCGAGCTCGCCTACGGCGCAGCGCTGCACCCCTTCGGCCGCCCCGGCCTGCTCACCCCCTACGCCGCCTTCTCTCTGGGCGCGCAGCGCCGCTACGCCACCGGCCTGCGCTTCCAATCCCCGCGCGGCCTCAAAATCCGCCTCGAAGGCGCCACCGAAAACGCCTCCACCCCCAACCACCAACTCCGCCTCAACATCGAACTCCCCTTCTGATCCGCTAGGCTGCCCGTTCGTGAGCGGGGAATTCAGCGATTACATCGTGTATGTGGATGAGAGCGGGGACCACGGACTCGGCTCAATTGACCCCGGCTATCCGGTATTCGTGCTGGCGTTTTGCATATTCCGGCCAACCCTTACCACATTGCTCTGAAATACGGTCTGGAGCGGGTGTTCGCTTTTCTCGCAAAGAAGGGACAGGACCGGCGCCTTGCCCATATTGTTGTGGAGAGCCGGGGCAAGAGAGAAGATCGCGAGTTGGAGTTGGAGTTTTTGCGCGTTGCCGGTGGAGGCAATTACAGAAATGCCCGGCTTCCCTTCGAACTCGTCTTTGCAGACAAGAAGAGCAATTCTGCGGGGCTGCAATTGGCGGATTTGTTTGCGCACCCGGTTGGGATGTCGGTGTGGAAGCCCGCCCAGGGGAATCGGGCATTTGAGGTGCTGAAGGCGAAATTCGACAGAGATCCGAGCGGAAAATTGTGGGGGTGGGGGCTGAAAGTCTTCCCCGAATAACAAAAGGCCCCGGCAGTTCCGCCGAGGCCAGTTGCCGACCGGGAATCCCCAATCCGGGGCGAATTGTTGCTCCGCTGGGGGGATTGTCAACCCTTTTTGAGGAAAGGGGGCTAATTTTTTTCCCCCTGGGGGAAGCCTCGGTAAGGGCAGGGAGAGGGGCTTTGGGCGCTACTGCGGGGGGTGTTCGGGGGTGAGTTGCAGGGCGTTGCGGGTGGGGGTGAGGTCCACATGGGCGGCGCCGCCCTTTTCGAGGCGGCCGAAGAGCAGCGCGTCGGAGAGCAAGTCCTTGAGCTCGCGCTGGATGATGCGGCCGAGGGGGCGCGCGCCGAAGTGGGGGTCGTAGCCCTTTTCGGCGAGCCAGGCCCGCGCTTCGGCAGAGACGCGCAGGCTCACCTTCTTTTCGCGCAACTGCTCCCGCACCTCGTCCAGAAACTTGTCCACCACGCGGCCCATGACCTCCGGGCTGAGCGGGTTGAATTGCACCACCTCGTCGAGGCGGTTGCGGAACTCGGGGCTGAACATGCGCTCGAAGGCGCTCTTGCCGCTCTTGCGCTGGCCGGCGAAGCCGATGGCGGGCTTTTCCATTTCGCGCGCGCCCACATTCGAGGTCATGATCAGCGCCACATGGCGAAAGTCGGCCTCGCGCCCGTGATTGTCGGTGAGCGTGGCGCGATCCATCACCTGCAGCAGAATGTCGAAGATGTCGCGGTGCGCTTTCTCAATTTCGTCCAGCAGCAGCACGGCGTGGGGCGATTTGCGGATGCTCTCCACCAGCTGCCCGCCCTCGTCGTAGCCCACATAGCCGGGGGGTGCGCCGATCAGCCGGGCCACGGCGTGCTTCTCCATATACTCCGACATATCGAAGCGCAGGAAGGGCAGGCCGAGGGTGCTGGCGAGTTGCCGCGCCAGTTCGGTCTTGCCCACTCCGGTGGGCCCCATGAAGAGGAAGCAGCCGACGGGGCGGTCGGGAGAGGCCAGGCCCGCGCGGCTGCGCTTCACCGCGCTCACCACCGTGCTGATGGCGGCGTCCTGCCCGAACACCGCCCTGCGCAGATCGCCTTCCAGCGCTTCCAGGCGGACGCGCTCGCTGCTGGTGGCGCGGGCCAGCGGCGTGCCGGTCATGCGCGCAATCAGCAATTCAATATCGCGGGCGCTCACCGTGCGGCGCTTGGATGCGCCGGGGCGCAGGCGCACCGCTGCGCCGGCTTCGTCCATCACATCAATGGCCTTGTCGGGCAGGAAGCGGTCGTTCAGGTGACGCGCCGAAAGCTCGACGGCGGCGCGCAGGGCGGGCTTTGTGTAGTGGACGCCGTGGTGCTCCTCGTAGCGCGGCGCAAGGCCCTCCACAATGCGGGTGGCCTCCCGCGCGCTGGGCTCGCGCACCTCTATGCGCTGAAAGCGCCGCGCCAGCGCGCGGTCGCGCTCGAAGTGGCGGTATTCCCGATAGGTGGTGGAGCCCATGCAGCGCAGCTCTCCCGATTGCAGCAGCGGCTTCAGCATATTCGAGGCGTCCACCGTGGCGCCCTGCGCCGCGCCCGCGCCGAGCACCATGTGAATCTCGTCAATGAACAGGACGGGGTTGTCGCGCTCGCGCAACGCGGCCACCAGCGCCTTGAAGCGCTCCTCGAAATCGCCCCGGTAGCGGGTGCCGGCCAGCAGCGCGCCGAGATCCAGCGCGAAGATCTCCGCGCCCTGCAGATTCTCGGGCACGCGCTCAGCGCAGATGCGCTGGGCCAGCCCCTCGGCCAGCGCGGTCTTGCCCACGCCGCTTTCTCCGACGAAGATGGGGTTGTTCTTGCGCCGCCGCGCCAGAATGTGCACCGCGCGGTCGAGTTCGCTCTCGCGCCCCACCAGCGGATCCAAATGCCCCTGCGCCGCGCGCTCGGTCAACTCGGTGGCGAAGGCGGCCAGCGGATCGTCGGGCGCGCCTTCCTCTTCCAGCGCTGCGCCGCTTCCAGCGCCCGCGCCGGCCCGGCCGGAGAGCGGCTTGCGGATGCCGTGGGAGACGAACTTCGTCACATCGAGGCGCGAGACATCCTGCGCGCGCAGCAACTCGACGGCGTGGGAATCGGGCTCGCCCAAAATGGCGCTGAGCAGGTCGCCCGCTTCCACCTCTTCCTTTTCTGCGCCGGCCGCGTTGTGCAGGGCGGCCTTGATGACGCGGTGAAAGGCCAGGGTCTGCGCCGGGCCGCCGGTCTCGTCTTCGGCGTCCTCGCCGGTTTCGCCGCCGCTGCGCTTCACATGCTCCTCGAAGAAGCGCTCCAATTCGGCGCGCAGCCAGGCGATGTCCACCCCCACGCTGCGCAGCACATCGGCGCCGGCGTCATCGTGGGCCAGGGCGTAGAGCAGATGCTCGACGGTCAGGTGGCTGTGGCGGCGCGCCACCGCCTCGCGCAGCGATGCCTCAATGGTCATCTGCAGTTCGCGGTTGATGCGGCTCAAGTCTCCTCCACTCCCGCGCGCAGCGGAAAGCCGTTGCTCTCGGCCAGCCGGTGCACCGACGCCACTTTGGTCTCGGCAATCTCCAGCGTATAGATGCCGGCCACGCCGGAGCCGCTGCGGTGAATCTTCAGCATCAGCGCATTCGATTCCACCGGACTCTTCTCGAACAGGCTCTCCAGCAGGCTCACCACGAAGGTCATGGGCGTGTAGTCGTCGTTGAACAGCAGCACCTTGAAGCGGGGGGGCTGCGCCACCCGCTTGCGGGTCTTCTCGGCGACGGCTTCCCGCCCCCGCCACTTGCGCCGCTCTCCCGGCGCGCCTGCGCCGCCCGCCGCCATGTGTGGGAGAATATGCAAGCCCCGGGGGCGGGGCAACTCTGCCCCGCAGGCGCCGCCGGGCTACACTGGGCGGGATGGCCGAGCTGGAACTGGAGCTGCGCGGCGGTGTGGGCGAGATTCCGCGCGAGCAGTGGAACGCGCTGGTGGCCGGCGAATCTCCCTTTCTGGAATGGGAGTGGCTGGCCTCGCTGGAAGAGGCGGGCTGCGTCGGCGAGCAGACGGGCTGGGCGCCGCGCCCGCTGCTGTTGCGCGAAGCGGGAGAGCTGATCGCCGCCTGCCCGCTGTATCTGAAGGGGCACAGCGAGGGCGAGTTTGTCTTTGACTGGGGCTGGGCCGACGCGGCGCAGCGCGCGGGCATTGCCTACTACCCGAAGCTGCTGGTGGGGGTGCCCTTCACGCCGGTCAGCGGCGCGCGCTTTCTCACCGGGCAGGCCGCGGCGGCCGAGCGCGCGCGGCGGGCCCGCCTGCTGGCCGCGGCGCTGCGCAATCTCTGCACCGAGCACGAGCTTTCCGGCGTGCATGTGAATTTTTGCCGGCCCGATGAGGGCGCGGCGCTCGGTGGCGCGGGCTATCTGCCCCGGCTGGGGCTGCAGTATCACTGGCAAAACCGCGGCTTTGCGAGTTTTGAGGAATATCTCGGCAGTCTGCGCAGCAAGCGCCGCAATCAGGTGCGCCGCGAGCGCCGCGCGCTGGCAGAGCAGGGCGTTGTCATTGAGCGGCTTGCGGGCGATGAGATTCCCGCCGAGCTTTTTGAGCCGATGTTCCGCATTTATCTCGCGACCATTCACGGCAATCCCTGGGGCCGCCAGTATTTGAACCGCGAGTTTTTCGAGTTGTTGGCGCAGCGCTTCCGCCACCGGCTCTGCTTTATTGTGGCGCGCTGCGGCGGCGAACTGCTGGCGGGCACCTTCAACCTGCAAAAGGGGGAGGTGCTCTACGGGCGCTACTGGGGAGCTTTCCGGGAGCTGCGCCACCTGCATTTCAATGTCTGCTACTACGCCGGCATTGAGCACTGCATTGAGCGCGGGCTGGCGCGCTTTGAACCCGGCGCAGGCGGCCATTACAAAAAATGGCGCGGCTTCGATGCCGCACCGACCTGGAGCTACCACTACCTGCGCGATCCGCGTTTGTCCCGCGCCGTCGCAAAATTTCTGGAGGCCGAGCGCGCCGAGGCCGGCGAGGCCATCCGCTGGTCTGCCGAAAATTCCGCCAACCGCGCTTCCCGCGAATCTCCCGAGCCCTGCGAGGATTGAAATTCGCGCGTGAAGGCGCGGATGCGCGCGGCGTTTGCGCCGAGATCGGAGCGGCCCACCCGGGAGCGCGAGCGCAGATCTACTTGCGCGCCGCCATTCCGGGGGCGCACGCGCACCGCCACATCGTCCACGAAGCGGAACACCGCGCTCACTTCGCGCGCGTGCAGCGCGCCGCCGCCCTCTGCGCGCAGCACGCGCACGCCTTGCCAGCCCAGCTTGCGGGCGGCGGCTTCGGCGCGCACCAGAGCGCGATCTGCGGACAGCGCGCTCTGCAGCGGCGCGAGATCGGGATAGGCGCTGCGCTGCTTTGCGGCGAAGGCGGCGGGATAGGCCGGCGCGCCCGCTCCTTTTGTGGCGGCGGCGGAAAGAGCGGGCGGATCTGCGGGGTTGGTGGTGATGTCGTTGATGGGGGGCACGCCGCGGGCCGCCGCCATGCCGTGGAGCAGCAGGGCCAGCAGCACTGCGCCCGCGCCGCAGCCGAGCCAGGCGAGTTGCCGGCCGCCCCGCGCGGCCGCGCGTCGGGTGGTGTGCAGCGCGCCCAGCGCCAAGGGCAGGGCGGCCACCCCCAACAGCATGCCCAGCAGATAAAAGCGGCTGAAGCCGAAGATGGGCGAGATGGCCCCCGCCCAAATCAGCAGCGGCCCCGCCGCCGCCAGAAACAGGCCGAGCCCGCCGCAAAACCCCGCGGCTACTGCGAGCCGGGATCGCTTCATGCTCCGCAGTGTATCGAAATTGCTCCGCGCTGCTAAGCTGTTGCGGGGAGGTCCAGATGGCGCGCATTGTGCTCGCGGGCGCAGCGGGTTTCATCGCGCTGCGCACGGCGCAGCAGTTGCTCGCGCGTGGAGACGAGGTTTTCGGCCTCGACGATCTCAACGACTTCAACCGGGAGATCAAGCTGCGCCGCCTCGCCGGGCTGCGCGGCGCAGCGGGTTTTCGCTTCGCCGAGGTGGATGTGGCGGAGCGCGCCGCGCTGCGCGCCGCCGTGCCCGGCGAATCCTTCGACGCGGTGATCAACCTGGCGGCGCAGGCGGGGGTGCGCGCCAGCGTCGCCGACCCCTGGCGCTTTTTGCGCGCCAATGTGGCGGGCAATCTGAACCTGCTGGAGTTGTGCAGCGAGCGCGGCATCGGCAAGTTCGTGCTGGCCTCCACCTCCAGTCTCTACGGCCGGGGCGAAGCGCCCTTCCGCGAAGAGCAGGCCATCCACCCCCTCTCGCCCTACGCGGCCTCGAAGGGCGCAGCCGAACACTTCGCCCACACCTGGCACGCGCTGCACGGACTCGATGTGACGGTGCTGCGCTATTTCACCGTCTATGGTCCTTCGGGCCGCCCGGATATGGCCGTGTTCCGCTTTGTGCAGGGCATCCGCGAAGGCCGCCCCATTATGGTGTTCGGCGACGGCAGTATGTCCCGGGATTTCACCTATGTGGACGATGTCGCGCGCGGCACTGTCTCCGCGCTGCGCCCCCTGGGCTACGCGGTGGTGAATCTCGGCGGCGATTCTCCCCACAAATTGCGCGAGCTCATCGCCCTGGTGGAGCGCCACACCGGCCGCCGCGCAGAGATTGAAACCCGGCCGCCGCACCCCGCAGATCCGCAGCGCACCGCCGCCTGCATTGATCGCGCCCGCAGCCTGCTGGACTGGTCCCCCGAAGTCGGCCTCGAAGAGGGCATTCGCCGCACCGCCGAGTGGTATGAGGCGAACCGAAGCTGGGCGAAGGATTTGCCGACCGGCTGAGCCGGGCGAAGCAATCAGCCGGAGGAGCGCGCGGTGTAGGGCAGGGCGCGGGCGGTTTTCTCAATGGCGGCCCCGGCTTCGAGCAGCACGGCGGTGGCGTTCCAGCTTCCGCCGGTGAGGGCGCTGCGCGCGGACTCTTGAAAATCGGTGGAGAGCTCGCCCAGTGCGCAGTGAAGCCGGCGGCGTTCCAGGTCCAGCGCGAGCTTTTGGCCGGGCTGCGCCTCGACGGATTGCATGAGCTGCTCGAGTTGCGCGGCTTCCAGAGTGGCGCAGGGCAGCCCCAGCGCGGTGCAGTTGCCGGCGAAGATTTCGGCGAAGGATTCGCCCACGAAGGCGCGGAAGCCCCGGCGCATGAGCGATTGCGGCGCGTGCTCCCGGGAAGAGCCGCAGCCGAAGTTGCGCCCGACGATGAGAATGGCGGCATTGGCAAAGCGCTGCTGATCCAGGGGGTGCGCGCCATTGGCTTCGGCGCGGTCGTCGGCAAAGGCGTGCTCGCCGAGCCCGTCGAAGGTGGTGCAGCGCAGATAGCGCGCGGGCAAAATGCGGTCGGTATCCGTGTCGTTGCCGCGCAACACGCAGGCGCTTCCCTCAATGCGGCGGATGGATTCGGCCATGGCTTACAAAAGCTCCCTCACATCCACTACCTCGCCGCGCAGCGCGGCGGCCGCCACCATGGCGGGAGACATGAGCAGCGTGCGGCCGGTGGGCGAACCCTGGCGGCCCTTGAAGTTGCGGTTGCTGCTGGAAGCGCAGATTTCGCGCCCGCGCAGCTTGTCGGGATTCATCGCCAGGCACATGGAGCAGCCGGGCTCCCGGAACTCGAAGCCCGCCTCGCTGAACGCGCGGTCCAATCCCTCGCTGCGCGCCGCGCGCGCCACCTCTTGCGAGCCCGGCACCACCAGTGCGCGCACGCCGGGGGCCACGCGGCCGCTGCGCGCCACCCGGGCTGCGTCGCGCAAATCGGAAATGCGCCCGTTTGTGCACGAGCCGATGAAGGCGGCGTCAATCTTCGTGCCGGCCAGCGGCTCGCCCGCGCGGAAGCCCATGAAAGAAATAGCCTCGCTGAATCCGGCGCGCTCGGAATCGGGCAAATCCTGCAGCCTCGGCAGGGCTTCATCCACCCCGCAGGCCTGCCCCGGGTTCAGCCCCCAGGTGACGGTGGGAGAGATTTCTGCGCCGTCGAAGGTTTTGCAGTCGTCGTAGGCGGCGTCTGCATCGCTGGCCTGGCTGCGCCACCACTTTGCTGCGCGCTCAAAAGATTCGCCCTCGGGCGCAAAGGGCCGCCCGCGCAAATAGGCAAAGGTGGTCTCGTCGGGGTTCACATAACCGGCCCGCGCGCCGCCCTCAATGGACATATTGCAGACGGTGAGGCGCTCTTCCATGGACATGGCCTCGATGACCGGGCCGGCATATTCGTAGGCGAAGCCGACGCCGCCCTTCACGCCGAGGCGCCGGATCACATGGAGAATCACATCCTTGGCATAGACGCCGCCGCCGAGCTTGCCGTCAATTTCAATGCGGCGCAGTTTCGGGCGGGCCATGGCGAGGCACTGCGTGGCCAGCACATCGCGCACCTGGCTGGTGCCGATGCCGAAGGCAATGGCGCCCAGCGCGCCGTGGGTGGCGGTGTGGCTGTCGCCGCAGGCGATGGTCATGCCCGGCTGGGTGAGTCCCAGTTCGGGGCCGATCACATGGACGATGCCCTGGCGGCGGCTCGCCGCGTCGAAGAAGGCGATGCCGTGCTCGGCGCAGTTGGCTTCGAGGGCCTGCGTCATTTCCTCGGCGAGAGAATCGGCAAAGGGCCGCCGCTGGGAATCCGTCGGGACGATGTGGTCAATGGTGGCGAAGGTGCGTTCGGGAAAGCGCAGCGGCAGCTTCATTTCGCGCAGCATGGCGAATGCCTGCGGGCTGGTGACCTCGTGAATCAGATGCATGCCGATGAACAGTTGCGTCTGCCCACCCGGCAGCTCGCGCACCGTGTGGGCCTTCCAGATCTTCTCGAACAGGCTCTGCCCCGGCATGGGCGCATACGCTAGCAGATTGCTTTCAGCACCTGTTCGTGCAGCGCGCCGCAGGTGGCGACCACGCCGTGGTTCTGCTGCAGGTGGCGGCCCTGGCGAAAATCAAGGCGGCGGCCCCGGGCGTCGGTGACGCGCCCGCCGGCCTCTTCCACCAACAGCGCCCCCGCGGCGTGATCCCAGATTTTCTCGCGGTAGGCGCTGCTCGTCGGCATGCGCAGGTAAATCTCGGCGTCGCCCCGGGCCACTGCGGCGTATTTGCACTGGCTGTCCATGCGCAGCGGCGGCCGGCGAATGCCGAGCCGCGCGGCAATGCGCGCCGCCTCTTCCTGGTCCGAGTGGGCGGCTTCCACGGATTCGCAAAAGCGCGCCTGCGCCGGATCGCCGGTCTGCGCCACCGCAATGGCCCGCCCCGCCGCATCTGCCGCATCCCAGAGCCTGTGCACCCGCGCCCCCCCGCCGCGCAGCGCCGAAAACAGCGCGCTCGCGCCCGCCGCCGCTGAATCTGCGCCTTCGCCCGCATCCTGCGGCAGGCTCGGGCAGCCGAGGACGCCGAGCACCACCTCGCCCGCCTCGACCAGGGCCAGCGCCACGGCGAACTGCTCGCCGCGCAGGAAGCCCTTGGTGCCATCCACGGGGTCCAGGGCCCAGTAGCGCTCGCTGCCGCCGTCTGCGCCGCCCCGGTCAATCCAGTCGAGGACGCTGGCCGCATCCGCGCCGGGCGCTTCCGCCCCGGCAAAGGCCGCCACCTGCGCAATCAGCGCCTGCGCCGCGCCGTTGCCGCGCAGGGCCGCCGAGCCCTCCTCGCCCACCACGGCGTCGCCGGGAAAGGCCGCCCCCAGCCGCTGGCAAATGATGGCCTGGGCGGCGAAGTCGGCCACGGTGACCGGGCTGCGGTCCGCCTTCTCAAGGGCCGCCCCCGCCAGCCGCTGCTGCACGGCCCGGCACGCCCGGCAGGCAGCGCGCACGGCTTCGAGCGCAACGCGGATTTCCCCTGCGCGATCCCCCATCCCGCCCCCATGCTAGCGCCCGCCAGCCCCTCCGCCCGCCCCGCCTTACAGCCCCCAAATGAGAGGGGCGGCGCACAGGGCGGTGGCGGCGCAGAGCAGGTCCAGGGGCAGCCCCACGCGCAGAAAGTCTGCGAAGCGGTAGCCGCCGGGGCCATAGACGATGAGATGCGCCTGGTAGGTGGTGGGATTGGCGAAGGCGCAGGTAGCGGCCACGGCGACGCAGAGCACGAAGCTGCGGGGCTCTGCGCCGCCGGCCTGGGCGGCGGCCAGGGCAATGGGAGTCATAATGGCCGCGGCGGCGTTGTGATGCAGCAGCTCGGAGAGCAGCAGGGTGGCGGCATAGACGGCGGCCAGCAGGGCCAGCGGGCCGAAGCTGCCGGCGGCGGCCACCAGCGCCCCGGCCAGAAATTGCGCTGCGCCGGTCTTTTGCATGGCCAGCGCCAGGCCGAAGCTCGCGCCGATTACCAGCAAAATGGGCCAGGCGACGGCCTGCCGCGCATCGGCCACATCCAGGCAGCGCACCAGCAGCAGCGCGGCGGCGGCCAGGCTGGCGGCGACGGCCAGCGGCAGCCGCCCGGTTGCGGCGGCCAGCACCATGGCGGCCAGAATGCCGAGGGCCAGCCAGCCCTTTTCGGTGCGCGGGGGACGCCCGCCGTCGAGCTCGCTCACCAGGTAGAAATCCGGGCTGTTGCGGTGGCTGCGCAGGAAGCTTTGGGCCGTTTGCAACAGCAGGGTGTCGCCGGGGCGCAGCACAATCTCGCCGATCTTGCCGCTCACGCGCACGCCGTTGCGGTGCACCGCCACCACCGCCGCGCCGTGGCTGCTGCGGAAGTTGGCGTCGCGGATGCTGCGCCCCACCAGCGGCGAAGAGCTCGAAACCACCGCTTCCATGAGCCGCCGCCCCGGCGCGCGGGCCTCGTCCCCGGAATCGCCGGAATCCGGCAGCAGGCCGGGAATGCGCTGCAAATCGGCGATGGTGGCGACCACCCCGGCGAAGACCAGCCGATCTCCCGCCTCAATGCGCTGCTCCGGCGCGACGGGGGTGATGGTCTGTCCGTCCCGGTCAATCTCCACCAGAAACAGGCCGGGCAGTTGCCGCAGCCCCGCCTGCTCCACCTGCTGCCCGGCCAGCCGGCAATCTGCGCCCACGCGCATGGCGGCGGTGTATTCGCGCCGCCGCTCGCCCAGCTTCTCGGCAGAATCGCGCCGGGCGGGCAGCAGGCGCGGCGCCACCAGCACCAGATAGGCCAGGCCCAGGGCGGCCACGCAAATTCCCACGGGCAACAGCTCGAAAAAGCCCATCTCGCCCATGCCGCCGCGCTGCATGAGGCCGGAGACCATGAGGTTGACGCTGGTGCCGGTGACGGTGAGCACCGAGCCCAGCACGGTGGCGTAAGAGAGTGGCAGCAAAAAGCGGCTGGCAGAGCGCCCGCTGCGCCGGGCCCAGTCCTGCACCACGGGAGTCATCAGCGCCACGGTGGGGGCGTTGTTCAGGAAGGCCGATATGGCGGCCAGCGGCGGCCCCATGCGCAGCAGCGCCCTGCGCTCCCCTGCTGCATTGCCGAAGAGCCGCAGCGCGGCGCTCTCAATCAGCCCGGTTTCGCGCAGCCCGGCAGAGACGATGAACAGCGCGCCAATGGCGGCCAGGGCCGGATTGGCAAAGCCCGCAAAGGCTTCTTCGGGGCTGAGGATGGGGCCGGGCAGGCCGGGGATGGGAAGGGTGAGCGCGCCGAGCCCGGCCAGCACTACCAGATCCGGCGCAGCGAGTTCCCGCGCCAGGGCCGCGACCACGGCTGCCAGAATGGCGAGGGTGATCCAGCCGTCGGCCCCCATGGCCCGCAGCCTAGCAGCCGCGCCGGCTTGTTCCCCGCCCGGAAGCGGTTACCCGAGCTGGCTGCGCTTTCTCGGCTGCTGTCCGGGCGGCGCTTGGCTGTAATCTGCGAAGGGGCCGTCCCGCTTTTCAATGGCGCCCCGGACGCCTTCGGCAGCCGCGGCGCGCACGAACTCGCGGCCCTCCGGCGTGTTGCGCATAATTCCGTCGAGAATGGGGCCGAGGGTCTGGGTGCTCTGGAGGCCCATGTTGTCGTATGCCTGATTCACGATCAGCTTCATCGAGACGAGCTGCGTGAGCGGAATCCCCGCCAGCTTTCCGGCCAGCTCCTGCACGCGGCGGTCGAGCTCTTCCAGCGGGCAGGAGAAATTGATGAGCTCGATCTCGGCCGCTTCCTTCCCGCTGATCCACTCGCCCGTGAGCGCGTAGTATTTCGCCTTCGCCAGGCCGAGCCGGTGAACCCACATTCCGGTGAGATGGCAGCCCCAGACCCGCGAGTAAGGCGTGCCGAAGCGCGCGTCCTCCGAGGCGATGACGAGATCGGCGCAGAGCGCCAGCTCGGAGCCGCCGCCCACGCAGTAGCCGTGCACCTTGGCGATGGTCGGCTTGAGCCCGCGCCACAGGCCCATGAAGGCCGTGATGTAGCTCGTGTAGCGGTTCGCCACCCAGTGGGCGTCCATCCCCGGGTCATAGGTCTGTTCGCGGATCGCGTCGTAGTGCTCCAGTCCGCCGGAGAAATCGAAGCCGCCGCAGAAGTTGTCGCCCGCCCCCTCCAGGACGATCACCTTCACCTCCGGGTCCCGGTTCGCCTCTTCCAGGCAGCGATCAATCCCCTGGGTGACCTCGCTGCGCAAGGTGTTGGCCTTCTCGGGCCGGTTCAGCGTAATCGTCGCGATCCCGTCCCGCTTCCCGTAGAGAACAGATTGCTCGCTCATGCTCGCCTCCTTTTGCCGCGTCGGCTGAGAAAGAGTATCGCGCTTTATCTCTCGCTTCCGCTCGCCGGCGTGAAGGGCGGGTAAGCTGGTGCGCATGGCTGGGCGAGTGGAGGAGTTCTCGGAGCGCGCCTTCTACCTGCGGGAGTTTCGCGGGCGCACCCTGGCGCTGGTGCTGCCGTGGCAGGCGGAGGCGGATGCGCTGGCGGGGGTTGCCGAGCCGCTGGCCGCGCTGGCGGCGGGCGGCGCGCGGGTGCTGGCGATGGCCCGGGAGGAAGCGCAGTTGGCGGCGCTCTCCGCCGCGCCGCTGCTGCAAGCGCAAGCGCCCCGGCTGGCCGGGGCGGTGTGGCGCGCATTGCAGCAGAGCCCCCGCGTGGGCATTCACTGCGCCGGGGGCAATGCCGAAGACTTCGCCGCCCAGGCCGCGGCGCTGGCGCTGCAACTCGGCGTCTTCAAGCTGGTGTGGCTCGACGGCGGCGGCGGGCTGCGCAGCCCGGACGGCGCGCGGCTCTCTTTCGTGGATTTGGCAGAGCTGCGCGTGCTGCTCGCCGCAGATGTGCTGAGCGGCGATTCGCTGCTGCGGCAGGTCATTTGGCATGAGATTGCCGGGGTGCTGTCGCAGGGCGAGGTGGCGGTGAATGTGTGCAGCCCGGCGGGGTTGGCCGAGGAGTTGTTCAGCTACGCGGGCTCGGGGACGCTGTTTACCCGGGAGCGCTTCATGCAGGTGCGCCGCCTGGGCGTGGATGATTACGCGGCGGCGGCGGATTTGATCGCCCGGGGCGTGCGGGAGGGCTACCTGGCGCCGCGCACGCCGGAGCAGGTAGATGCGCTGCTGGCCAGCGGCTTCGGCGCGTTCATTGCGCTGGACGCCGCCCGGGGCGGGGGCGCGCTGGCGGGTTTTGGCGCGCTGCTGGACGGCGGCGACGGGCGCAGCGGCGAAGTGGCCGCGCTCTACACCCTGACGCGCTTTCTGGGCGAAGGTGTCGGCATGCACCTGCTGCGCTTCGCCTGTCAAGAGGCGCGGGCGCGGGGCTACGCCCGCATTTTTGCCTGCACCACCTCTGCGCGGGTAAGCGCCTTCTTCGCGCGCAACGGCTTTGCCGAAGTTTCCGGCAGCGCGCTGCCCGCCGCCAAGTGGCGCGGCTACGACTCTGCCCGCCGCGCGCAACTGCGCTGTCATGAGCGGGAAATTTTGCCCTTGAAGGGCTGAAGCCGAAAGCCGGAGGTGGACTGTAAGCCGGGTCCTGTTCCGGCGTTCGCTTGCGCTTGCGCCGGCGAGGATCATTCATCTAGGCCCGCCATTGCTGACGGGCTCCAGCACTCTCACCCGGAAGCCGGGCCGCGCCTTGCGGCGGGCGCTGGGGCGGGCCACCCCAGGCGGCATCCCTATTCGAGCTTGCTCCGGGAGGGGTTTGCCCCGCCGCCGGTCGCCCGGCTGTCGCGCGTGGGCTCTTACCCCACGATTTCACCCTTGCCTGTGCCCCGTCCGGGGCCATCGGCGGTGTGGTTTCTGCGGCACTTTCCCTCGGGTCGCCCCGGGTCGCCGTTAGCGACCTCCCCGCCCTGTGGAGCCCGGACTTTCCTCCCGCGGGCGGTGATTGCCCGCCGGCGATCCTCCGTCCACCTCCGGCGCGGGCAGGGTAGCAGCCGCCGCCTGCTAGGCTGCGGGGGTGCGCGCGGTGCTCGTCGAAAACCCGGGGCCGGAATCCCGCCTCGTGGTGGGCGAAGCGCCCGCGCCGCTCTGCGGGCCGGGCGATCTGCGCATTCGCGTGGCGGCCTTCGGCGTGAACCGGGCCGACCTGATGCAGCGGCGCGGCCTGTATCCGCCGCCGCCGGGCGCGCCGGAACTGCTGGGGCTGGAATGCGCGGGCACGGTGGCCGAGGTGGGCGCGCAGGTGTCGGGCTGGTCGCCGGGCCAGCGCGTCATGGCGCTGCTGCCCGGCGGCGGCTACGCGGCCGAGGCCGTGGTAGATGCCGGCTCGGCGCTGCCCGTGCCCGCGCGGCTCTCGCTGGAAGAGGCGGCTGCGGTGCCGGAGGTTTTTCTCACCGTGTTTCTGAATGTGTTTGTGCTGGCGCGGCTGCCGGAGCGCGGCGCGCTGCTGGTGCACGGCGGCGGCAGCGGCGTCGGCACCGCGGCCATTCAACTGGCCCGGGCCGCGGGCGCAAAGGCGCTTACCACGGCGGGCTCGGATCCGAAGTGCGCGCGCTGCCTGGAACTGGGCGCGGCGCTGGCGCTCAATTACCGCGAGCTGGGGCAGGGCGGTTTTGCCGAAGCGGTGCGCGGCGCCACCCAAGGGCGCGGCGTGGATGTGGTGCTGGACCACATTGGCGCCGCCTATCTGGAGCAGAACCTGGCCGCGCTGCGCAGCGGCGGGCGCTTGGTGCTGATTGGCCTGATGGGCGGGGCCAAGGCGCAGATTAATTTGGGGCGGCTGCTCTCCCGCCGCCTGCAGCTCATCGGCTCCACCCTGCGCGCCCTGAGCAGTGCGCGCAAGGCCGAGCTGGCCGCGGGATTTTTGCGCCGCTTCGGCGCGGCGCTTGAAGCTGGCGGCATTCGCCCGGTGCTGGACCGCGTGCTGCCCCTGCCGCAGGTGGCAGAGGCCCACGAGGCCATGGCGCAGAGCCTGCACTTCGGCAAAATCGTCGTCCGCGTGTAGGCGGTTGCAAGTCTGTTATGCTGGGGAAATGCTTGAACGCACACTTTCCATTGTGAAGCCCGACGCGGTGCGGCGGGGCGCCACCGGTGAGATTTTGCAGCGCTTCGAGTCCGCGGGGCTTTCGATCATCGCGCTGAAGAAGCTGCGCATGAGCGAAGAGCTGGCGCGGGGCTTCTACGCGGTGCACCGAGAGCGCCCCTTCTACGGCGACCTGGTCAAATTCATGTGCTCTGGCCCGGTGGTGGTGAGCGTGCTGCAGGGCGCGGAGGCCATCGCCAAAAACCGCGCGCTGATGGGGCCGACAGATTCCACCCAGGCCCCGCCCGGCACCATCCGCGGCGATTTCGGCACAGACATCGAGCAGAACGCCGTGCACGGCTCCGACGGCCCCGAAACCGCCCGCGCCGAAATCGCCTACTTCTTCAACGCCTCGGAGATCCTCGCCCCCTGCGAAGCCTGACTCGCCCCAGCTACGCTGCGCGGCCTGGAGGAGCCTTTGCCTGATTTGCTGTTCGGCGTGGATCGCTTCATCGTGATGGAAGGCGTGGTGATCTGCGACGGCTGGTGTTCGGGAATGACCGCGCCGGACGCGCAGGCGGAGCTGCTTTTCGACGGCGCGCCGCTATCGGGGCAGCAATTGGTTGCGGTGTATCGCCCGGATTTGATTGAGGTCATGCGGCGCGCTGTGCCGGAGCGGCTGGAGCCGGACGGCGAAGCGCCGAGCCGCTGGGGTTTCTGCATCCGCGCGCTGCTGCCTCTCCCTCCCTCCCAGGGGGGGGAATGCGTCAACCTTTGGGGCGGAGAGGACGACGACTGCTATCTCCGGCTGTCCCTGCGCTTGCGGGCCGATGGCGCAGAAGAGCTGCTGGAAGATCCCGCCAAGACCCATCTTCGCGCGGGCAACGCGGAGCACAGGGCGCTGTCAAAGCGCTTCCGCCAGGCAATTCTCGAGAGCACTGCGCCGCGCATTCTGGAGATCGGATCGAGAGGTTCATCGTTGGCGCGCGTGATGGGAAAGCGCAATGTGCCTCCTGCCGACGCAATATACATCGGCCTGGATTACCATCCGGGCGAGGGCGTGAATCTGGTGGGCGACGCCCATCGGCTCTCCAAGTTGATCCCCGAGCCGGTGGATTTTGTCTTCAGCGCTGCGACCTTTGAGCACCTGCTGATGCCATGGAAAGCCGCCGTGGAAATTGCCCGGGTGTTGCGCGTGGGCGGCCTGGTATTCATCCACACGCATCCAAGCTGGCCTTTGCACGAGCTTCCACACGATTTTTTCCGCTTCTCGAAGTGGGCTTGGGCGGCACTCTTCAACCGCCACACCGGCTTCGAATTGCTCGGCGCCACCCACGCAGATCCCACCGTCATGACGCCGTTGCTGCAAACAAAATTCCGGGGGCATCTCAGGGGGCTATTCAGAGGTCTGAGCTATCTCACCACCGGTTGCCTTGCGCGCAAAATCTCGGAACCAGAACTGGATTGGCCCCTCGCGCAGGACGACCTCGTGTCCACGGTCTATCCGCAATCGCCGCGGTAGAAAGGACGAAATGGAAGCGAAGCTCGAGCCCATCGAAGTGGCGCTTGCCCGCCGCTGGGCCGAATTCCGGCGGCGCCTGTTCGCAGGGGCCGGGCGCTTTCTCGCCCGTGCGAAGGGAGAGCAAGGCGCAGCGGGGCACTCGCTGTGGTTTCTGCTGGTGCTCGGCGTGGCGCTCAACCTCATCAACATTGCGGTGCCGGGGTATTTCGGCAAAGACGATATCTCCCATCACCTCGTCCATATCGCTGGCCGCAGCCTGGGCGATGCGGTTGGCGCAGTCGGCTGGCTTGACTTTTCCAAAGTGCACTATCGGCCGCTGAGCTTCAAAATTTGGTATGCGCTGTCTTTTTTCTTTTTCGAGAAACCCGTTCTGTATCATTTGTGCAGCACACTGCAGAGCGTTCTGAACGGCTTGCTGATCTATTACCTGGTGATGCGCATTTCCGGGCAAAAGCGCGCGGCGCTGTGGAGCTTTCTCGCATTCAATGTCTTTCCGTCCTCGGCGTTCGTCGTCGGCTGGGGGCTTGCCACCACCGCAGACAAGCTCTACCTGACTTTCGCCCTCATTGCCGCGCACATACTGCTCTCCGACCGCAACGCCGCACTGCGGCAGCCAGGGGTGGACTGGTGGAAACTCTCCCGCCCGGAAATTCTGCGGCAGGCGGGGATTGCGCTGTGCCTGGTGTTGGGGTTGATGTCAAAGGAAGCGATGATTCCATTTCCCGCCTTCATTGCGGGGCTGTGCCTGTTGGTGAAGCCGTGGCGCGGCTGGATCTGGTCGCTGCTTGCCAGCAGCGCCATTGTGGGAATCTATCTCGCAATCCGGCTGCAGGATATGCTCTTTGACAATCCATACGGCCCTGAACCTCCTTCACTGGCAAATGTTCTCTCCCATATGCTGCACTATTGGTTGTGGCCCGCAGTGTGGAGTAATTACCAGCTCCAGGATGTTATCGCCGTTTCTTCGCAATTGAACTTGTGGTGGGCCGCTCTTCTGGCTTCGCTGCCGGTGGCGTTGTTGCTGGCTCGCCGCAAGTGGCGCTGGGCTCTTGCCTATCTCGGCTATTACTATGTCTTCGTCTCTCCGGTGCTGATTCACTGTTGCACCTATGTAAATCTCCTTTACGGCGCGGCATTTTCCGTTGCGGTGATGTTTGCCTATGTGTTTCGGCGGGGAGAGCGCGCTTGGGTGCGCGCTGTGGCTTGCGCAGTCTTCGCGGTGCTGGCCGCGCACAGTGCGCATATTCAGTGGAGCAATTACAAAAATGGCGTTATGCAGCGCGCTGCCCGGAGCAGTCTGGCCGCTATCGTGCGCGTGCATGACCGCCGCGCTGGAAACGAGCAGACTCAATTCGCCATTGTTGCGAAGGACGATTGGACATGGCATGTGCTCTATAATGGATTTTGGCCGCCCAGTTACCAGGGCATGATGGATGTGGATGGCCTCAATCTGTTCGGCAGAGTCACCGTGCACCAACCTTGGCCCGGCCCCTTTCACGAGATTCCCGAAGGCCCCGTGCGCTTGCGCATTACGCCGGAAGGCTATGTGGTGGAGGAGTAGCTTTGCATCCGAAGCTCGAACCCATCGAAGTGACTCTTGCCCGCCGCTGGACGGATTTCCGGCGGCGCAGGCTCGCATGGGCCGGAGGCGTGGGATACTCGTTGGTGTTTCTGCTGTTGCTCGGCGTGGCGCTCAACCTCATCAACATTGCAGTGCCGGGGTATTTCGGCAAAGACGATATCTCCCGTCACCTCGTCCGTGTCGCTGGCCACAGCCTGGGCGATGCGGTTGGCGCAGTCGGCTGGTTTGATTTCTCCAAAGTGCACTATCGGCCGCTGACCTTCAAGATTTGGTATGCGCTGTCTTTTTTCTTTTTCGAGAAACCCGTTCTGTATCATTTGTGCAGCACACTGCAGAGCGTTCTGAACGGCTTGCTGATCTATTACCTGGTGATGCGCATTTCCGGGCAAAAGCGCGCGGCGCTGTGGAGCTTTCTCGCATTCAATGTCTTTCCGTCCTCGGCGTTCGTCGTCGGCTGGGGGCTTGCCACCACCGCAGACAAGCTCTACCTGACTTTCGCCCTCATTGCCGCGCACATACTGCTCTCCGACCGCAACGCCGCACTGCGGCAGCCAGGGGTGGACTGGTGGAAACTCTCCCGCCCGGAAATTCTGCGGCAGGCGGGGATTGCGCTGTGCCTGGTGTTGGGGTTGATGTCAAAGGAAGCGATGATTCCATTTCCCGCCTTCATTGCGGGGCTGTGCCTGTTGGTGAAGCCGTGGCGCGGCTGGATCTGGTCGCTGCTCGTCAGCAGCGCCATTGTGGGAATCTATCTCGCAATCCGGCTGCAGAATATGCTCTTTGACAATCCATACATCTCTCCGCCCACACTGGTGAATGTTTTCCCCCATATGCTGCACTATTGGTTGTGGCCCGGGGTGTGGAATAATTATGAGCTCTACGATGTTATCGCCGCTTCTTCGCAATTTCAATTGTGGCTGGCTGGTCTTTTGGCCTTGCTGCCGGTGGGATTGCTGCTGGCTCGCCGCAAGTGGCGCTGGGCTCTCGCTTATTCCGGTTATTACTATGTCTTCATCTCTCCGGTGCTGATTCACTGTTGCACTTATGCGAATTATGCCTATGGCGCGGCGTTTGCCGTTGCTGTGATGTTTGCCTATGTATTTCGCATGGGAGAGCGCGCCTGGGTGCGTGCGGTGGCTTGCGCAGTCTTCGCGGTGCTGGCCGCACACAGCGCGCATATTCAGTGGAGCAATTACAGGAATGGCGTCATGCAGCGCGCTGCCCATACCAGCCTGGCCTCTATCGTGCGCGTGCATGACCGGCGCTCTGGAGACGATCAGGCAAAATTCGCCATTGTTGCGCAGAATAACTGGACATGGCATGTGTTATTCAATGGATTTATGCCCAACAAATACAAGCCTATGCGCGATGTTGATGGGCTCAACCTGGTCGGCCGAGTCACCGTGCATCACCACTGGCCCGGAGCTTTTGGCGTGGAGGGGATTCCCGAAGGCGCCGTGCGCTTGCGCATGACGCCGAAGGGCTATTTGGTGGAGGAGTAGCCATGCATCAGTGGGGAGAGAGCGAGAGCGGGGAATCCGGCGTTTTGCTGTCGCTGGTTGTGCCGATGTTCGACGAGGCGCAGGTGCTGGGCGAATTCTTCTCGCGCTGCGAGGCGGCGCTGGGCGGGCTTGGCGATTACGAGATTGTCTGCGTGAACGACGGCAGCCGGGACGACACGCTTGCGCGGTTGCTCGAATACCACGGGCGCGACCCGCGCATCAAGGTGGTGAATCTGTCGCGCAACTTCGGGCAGCAGCCCGCGCTCTGCGCCGGGCTCTCGCTGTGCCGCGGGCAGGCGGTAATTGTCATGGATGGCGACCTGCAGGATCCGCCGGAGCTGATTCCGCAGTTGGTCGAGAAGTGGCGCGAGGGCTTTGACATTGTGCACTGCGTGCGCGCGGGCCGCTCCAATGAGGGCTTTGTGAAGCGCCTCACCTCGAAGCTGTTCTGGCGCTTCTACAACCGCCTGGCCGATGTGCCGGTTCAGAATCTGGGATATTTTCGGCTGATGTCGCGGCGCGTGGTCAATGCGGTGAATGCATTGCCCGAGAAACAGCGCTTCATGCGCTCGCTGTTCAGCTATGTGGGGTATCCGTCCGCGCAGATTGCCTACCAGCGCCCGGCGCGCGAGAAGGGCGCGACGAAGTATCGCTACTGGCAGCTCTGGAATTTGGCGCTGGACGCCATTACGGCGTTCAGCACTTTGCCGCTGCGAATGTGGAGCTATGTGGGGCTGCTGATTTCGGGAAGCGCCTTTTGCTACGCGGCCTTTCTGGTGCTGCGCAAGCTTCTGCTGGGCGGAGATGTGCCGGGCTACGAATCGCTGATGGTGGCGATTTTGTTTCTGGGCGGCGTGCAGCTCATCACGCTGGGGGTGCTCGGGGAATACATTGGCCGGGTGTTTCACGAGGTGAAGGGACGCCCCGTCTTCATCATCGAATCGGCGCACGGCTTCGGCGAAGAGGATTAGCGGCCGCTGAAGCTGGGCGCGCGCTTTTCCCGGATGGCGCGCAGGCCCTCGGCGAGGTCGGCGCTCTCATAACAGAGCGATTGCTCCCGCGCTTCGGCATCGAGTTGCTCGTCGAGGCTCGATTGTTCCGAGGCGGCCAGCGAGCGCTTGACGCCGCGCACGGCCAGCGGCGCGCACGCGGCGATTTCTTCCGCCAGCGCCAGGGCGCTTTCCAGCACTTCGTCCCGGGGCAGGGCGCGGCTCACCAGGCCCATGCGCTCGGCCTCTGCGCCGGAAATCAGGCGGCCGGTGTAGAGCAGTTCGGCGGCGCGGGCGGGGCCGATCAGGCGCGGCAGCATCCAGGTGGCGCCCATGCCCGGGTGAATGCCGAGCCGCGTGAAGTTGAGTCCGAGCTTCGCCTCCCGCGCCGCAATGCGCAGGTCGCAGGCCAGCGCCACGCAGCAGCCGGCTCCGATGGCGTGGCCGTTCAGCGCGGCGATGCAGGGCTGCGGCAATTCGCGGATGCACAGGAACAGGCGGTAAAAGCGCGACATGGCCGCGCGGTTCGCTTCGCGGCTTTCGCGCCGCGCTTCGCCGCTTTCGCTGCGGCCGGTTTCGCCCATGCGCGCGAGCATTTTCAAATCGCCGCCGGCAGAAAAGGCGCGCCCCGCGCCGCTCAGCACCACGGCGCGCAGCGAGTCGCTGCCGCGCAGCTCGGCAACCGCAGCCGTAAGGCCGCGGCCCATGGCCTCGGTCATCGCATTCAGCCGCGCGGGATCGTTCAGCGTCAGCAGGGCGATTGCGCCCCGGCGCTCGAGCTCGACGATCTCGCCGGCCATGGTTGCCTCCGCTCAGCCGTTCGACTGGCGGCGCAGCGGCGCTTCCGCCGTGCGGGCCTCGGTGGGGGCCTCGGCTTGCATATCGCTGATGCGCTTGCCCCTGCGCAGGAAGGTGGGCACATCGAGATCGTCCTCCTCGAAGGGCGATTCGAAGGGCGCTTCGCCGGCCTGCAACTCGGCGTGGGTCTCGTCGTGTGCGGCGGATTCCTCCGCGGTGTCCGCGGCCTCGGCCGCGCTCTTTGCTGCGGCTTCGGCCTCCCGGGCCTCCCGCTCGCGCCGGGCGCTGCGCCGCGCCTGCGCCGCGCCCAGCCCGGTGGCGATTACCGTCACATGCAGCTCGCCTGCCGGCGTCTGCTCGTCTATCACCGCGCCGAAGATGATGTTGGCGTCCTCGTGGGCGGCCTGCTCCACCTGGGTGGCGGCCTCGTTCACCTCGAAGAGCGTCATATCCGGGCCGCCGGTGACATTGATGAGCACGCCGCGCGCGCCGTCCATGGAAATGTCCTTCAGCAGCGGGCTCGAGACCGCGGCGTGGGCCGCATCCCGCGCGCGGTTTTCGCCGACGCCGATGCCTGCGCCCATCAGCGCGGTGCCCATCTCGTTCATCACCGTGCGCACATCGGCAAAGTCCACATTCACCAGCCCGTGCTCGGTGATCACATCGGAAATGCCCTTCACCGCGTTCAGCAGCACCTCGTCGGCGAGCTTGAAGGCGTCCGCCAAAGTGGTGTCGCGGCCGGAGAGGTCCACGAGTTGCTGATTGGGGATGGCGATCAGCGTGTCCGCCGCATCCTGCAGCTCTTCGAGTCCGCTCTCGGCGTGGCGGCGGCGCTTTTTGCCCTCGAAATCGAAGGGCCGGGACACCACGGCGACGGTGAGCGCGCCGATTTCCCGGGCCACTTCGGCCACCACCGGGGCTGCGCCGGTGCCGGTGCCGCCGCCGAGGCCGGCGGTCACGAAGACCATGTCCGAGCCCATCAACAGGTCGCGCAGCTTGTCGCGGTCTTCCAGCGCCGCGGCGCGGCCCTTTTCGGGGTTGGCGCCGCAGCCCAGCCCGCGCGTCAGCGCCGCGCCGAGCTGCACCTTGGTGGGCGCGAGCTTGTGCTCCAGGGCCTGGGCGTCGGTGTTGGCGCAAATGAACTCCACGCCCTGCAGCCCCGCGCGGATCATCGTGTCCAGCGCGTTGCCGCCTGCGCCGCCCACGCCAATCACGCGGATGCGCGCCTGCATTCCGGCGCTCTCGAAATCGAGCAACTCGTCCGCGCCCTCGGGTCCCACTTCCAGCAGCGGCGTGCCGGGCGCTGCGCCTGCCGATGTGGTCTGCGTCTCGTCGTGCTTCGCCATTTTTCTCACCCCCCTGGGTTGTTTTGGCAACTTTATGGTTTCTGTCAACGGCGCATGCGCCGCCGGCTTCACGCGAACTCTCCGTAGAACCAGTCGCGCATGCGCTGCCGCACGCGCCGGAAGATCGATTCGTCGCGGATGCGGAAGCGCGAAGTCCCGCGGCGCACCTGCCCGCGGCCGTGCAGCACCAGCCCCGCGCCGGTGGCATACATGGGGCTCTTCAACACATCCTGCAATCCGCCCACGCGGTGGGGCATGCCCTGCCGCACCGGCGCTTCGAAAATCTCCTCCGCCAGCTCTTCAATGCCGCAGAGCGCCGAGCAGCCGCCGGTGAGCACCACGCCGGAGGGAATGCGCTCGTGCAGCCCGCGCCGCGCAATCTCATCCCGCGCCAGCGAGAGAATCTCTTCGCAGCGCGGCTCAATGACCTCGCAGAGAGTCTTGCGCGACACCTCGCGGGGCCGCCGCCCGCCCAGGCTCGGCACGGTGATGGCGTCGTCGCTCTTCAAATAGCGCGGCGAGGCGACGCCGAAGCGCTTCTTGATGCGCTCGGCTTCCTCGAAGGGCGTGCGCAGGCCAATGGCGATGTCATTGGTCACATGGGCGCCGCCCAGCCCCAGCACCGAGGTATGGGCGATGGAGCCGTTTGCGAAGACGGCGATGTCGGTGGTGCCGCCGCCAATGTCCACCAGGCAGACGCCGAGGTCGCGCTCGTCGCCGGCCAGCACCGCCTCTGCCGAGGCCAGCGGCTCGAGCACGATGTCCGCCACATTGAGCCCCGCCTTGTTGGCGCACTTCACGATGTTCTGCGCGCTGGCCACCGCCGCGGTGACGATGTGAATGCGGGCTTCCAGGCGGACGCCGTGCATTCCGAGGGGCTCCCGGATGCCGCTCTGCTCGTCCACCACGAACTCCTGGGGAATCACATGGATCACCTCGCGGTCCATGGGAATCGCCACGGCCTTTGCCGCGTCAATCACCCGGCGCAGATCGTTCTCGGTGACCTCGCCCTCCTTCACCGCCACCACGCCGTGGGAATTCATGCCGCCGATGTGCCCGCCGGCAATGCCGGCGAACACCGAGGTGATCTCGCAATCGGCCATCAGCTCCGCCTCTTCGACGGCGTGCTTGATGGAATCCACGGTGCTCTCAATGTCCACCACCACGCCCTTGCGCAGCCCCTTCGAGGGATGCGTGCCGATGCCGGTCACCTCCACGCCGCGCTCGGTGGGCTCGGCCACCACCACGCAGATCTTCGTGGTTCCGATGTCGAGGCCGACCAGCGGCTCCGCACTGCGGGACATGCTCACTCCTCCTCCTCGCGCCGTGCGCCGCGCCCGTCCCATTGCTGCCACGAGTCGCCGGCGCCGCCGGTTTCGCCGAATTGCTCCGGGGCGAATTCCCCCGGCGGAAGCTCGCCGAACTCATCGAGCTCGCGCAGAATCAGCGGGTCGCCGAAGCGCAGATCGGCCTCCCGGGCGCGGGCGAGTTCCGGCAGCCTGGAATCGAAGAGCCGCGCCAGCAGCGGCAGCCGCTCTTCCAGCTTGCCGCCAATGAGCACGCGCAGCGCGCGCCCCCGCCGCTCGAAGAGCATGGCGGGGGTTTCGGGCTCGACGGCTTCGGGGCGGGGCAGGCCGTGGCGCTGCGCCGCATCCAGCAGCCGCAGTCCCCGGCGCAGCAGCGGGCGGCCGGCCTCGCCGGCCAGGGCCTCGGCCCCCAAAATCTGCGGCGCGGCGGAATCGCCCGCGGCTTCGGCGAATGGCTCGCCGTTTTCGTCCACAAAGCGGCGGCCGTCGGCGAGCTGCGCCACGGCCCGGGCCTCGCGCAGCGTCACCTCAATGAGCAGGCGGCCGGCGGGCAGCGCCACGGCCCGGGCCTCGCGCACCCAAGGGTGGCGCGCCACCGAGCGCCCCACGGCCTCCAAATCCAGCTCGCGCCAGGGGGTGCCCGCCCGCACCTGCGAAAGGGCGGCCAGCTCCTCCGCCGGCAGCGGCCCGTTGCCGCTGATGGCGAGGCTCGAAACCGCGCCGCCCCTGGCGAGCTGCGCGCCGTAGCGCGCCCCCGCCAACAGGCCCAGCGCCAGCGCCGCGCCGAAAAACAGCGTCCGGCGCAGCCGGCCCGTCCGCCGCCGCCTGCGCCTCATGACTCCCGCCCCCAAATGCACACCTCGGGCTCGAGCTGCACGCCGGTGCGCAGCCGCACCTGCGCCCGGGCCTGGCCGATCAGCGCCAGCACATCGGCGGCGCTTGCGCCGCCCTCGTTGACGATGAAGTTGGCGTGGCGCTCCGAAATGCGCGCACCGCCGCGCCGCGCGCCCTTGAGTCCGGCGGCCTCGATGAGCCGCCCGGCGCTGCCGCGCTGCGGGTTCTTGAAGATGGAGCCGCAGGAGGGCTGATCCAGCGGCTGCGACGCCGCGCGCTGCGCCAGCAGGCGGGCGGTTTCGGCGCGAACCTCCTGCTTGCCGGCGGGGCGCACGGCCAGCAGCGCCGATACCACCAGCGAGCCCGGCGCAAGGCCGGCGAGTCCGCGGTAGCGGAAGCGCAACCGCTCTGCGCCAATGCGCCGCAGACGCCGCCCGCCCGGGCTCATCACTTCCAGTTCGCGCACCACATCCTTCACCTCGCGGCCGGGAATGCCGGCGTTCATGGCGATCCAGCCGCCGATGCTTCCGGGAATGCCCGCGCCGAACTCCAGCCCGGCGAGTCCGCGCTCGCGGCAGAAGTGGCTCAGGCTGGCGTGAGAGACGCCGGCCTCGACCCGCAACAGCCCGCCGGGGCGCTCTGCAATGCGCCGCAGCTTCGAGAGCGCGATCAGCACGCCGTCCACGCCCTCGTCGCGGATGATGGTGTTGAAGCCCCGGCCCACGGCCCGGCGGCGCAGGCCGCGGCGGGCGCAAAAGCGCAACAGCCGCGCCAGCGCCGCGCGGTCCGGCGGCGCGGCCAGGGCATCGGCGGGGCCGCCGATGCGCAGCGAGGTGAGCCGCCGCCCCGGCACATCGAAGCACACCGCGCCGGGCAGCACTTCGCCGAGCTCTGCCTGCAGGGCTTCGGCGATCATCCGCGCTGCTCCAGCGCCGCCAGCAACTCGGGCCCCACGCGGCCGACATTGCCCGCGCCCAGGGTGAGCACCAGATCGCCCGCGCGCAGTTCCGGCGCAAGGGCGGGCGCCACCTCGGCGAGGCAGCCGGCCAGGCGCACCTGGCTCTGGCCGCGGGCGCGAATGGCGGCGGCCAGTTGCGCCGCCCCCGCGCCGGGCAGCGGCGCCTCTCCCGCGCCGTAGACCGGCGTCAGCACCAGCAGATCCGCGGCATCGAAGCAGGCCGCAAACTCTGCAAACAGGTCGCGGGTGCGCGTGTAGCGGTGGGGCTGAAAGACGGCGACCAGGCGGCCCGCATGGGAATCCCGCGCCGCAGACAAGGTGGCGCGAAGCTCGCTGGGATGGTGGCCGTAGTCGTCCACCACGCGGACGCCGGCGCGGACGCCCTTTTCCTCAAAGCGCCGCTCTACGCCGGGGAAGCCCCGCAGCGCCGCCGCGGCCTGCGGGAATTCCACGCCCATCTCCGCCGCCAGCGCCAGGGCCGCCAGCGCGTTGGCGGCGTTGTGCGCCCCCGGCAGCGGCAATTGCACCTCGCCCAGCGTCTCGCCGTGCCGCAGCACGCGGAAGCGCACCCCCGCGCCCTCCCGCACCAGTCCGCAGGCCAGCCAGTCCGCGCCGGCCGCGGCTTCGGTGGCCGCGCCCGCGCCGTTGGAATCGTCCAGGGCGTAAGTGACCCGGCGGCGGGCGATTTGCGGCAGCAGCTGGCGGACGCCGGGATCGCCTACGCCCAGCACCGCGCAGCCCTCTTCGGGCACGCGATTGGCGAAATCGGCGAAGGCCCGGCCCAGCGCCTCGGCGCTGCCGTAGTGGTCCAGGTGCTCGGCCTCCATGTTGGTAATGGCGGCGAGCCGGGGCGCGAGGCGCAAAAAGGAGCCGTCGCTCTCATCGGCCTCGGCGATGAGCCATGCGCCGCCCCCCAGCCGCGCCCCCGCCGCGCCCCGCACGCGCCCGCCGATCACCACGCTGGGATCGAGTCCGCAGGCCGCGGCGATGTGGGCGGTAAGGGCGCTGGTGGTGGTCTTGCCGTGGCTGCCGGCAATGGCCGCGCCCTGCTGCGCTTCCATCAGCGCGGCCAGCAATTCGCTGCGGTGCAGCACGGGAATGCCGCGCCGCCGGGCGGCGGCCAGCTCCGGGTTGCCCGCGCTGATGGCCGAGGAAAACACCACGGCATCGGCCTCGCCCAGGTGGCTGTCGGAGTGGCCGGTGTGAATGGCCGCGCCCAGGCCCCGCAGCCGCGCCACATTGCGCTCTTCCCGCAGGTCCGAGCCGCTCACCCGCGCGCCCCGGGCAATGAGCAGCTCGGCCAGGCCGCTCATGCCGCTGCCCCCCGCGCCGACGAAGTGCACCCGCCGCAGGCGCTCCGGCGGCGGCGCGGCGGCGGATGCGGGCCGCGCGCCCCGCGCCAGCGCCCGGCAGTCGGCTGCGATTTGCGCCGCGGCATCGGGCCGGGCGCGCAGGGCGGCGCGGCGGCCCATCTCGCGCAGCGCCTCGGGATCGCCCAGCAGCGTCACCAGGGTTTCGGCGAAGGCGCTGTCGAAATCGGTGCCGGGGGGCAGCTCCCGGGCGTCCAGCACCTGGGCCGCCCCGGCGGCCTCCAGCTCCCGGGCGTTGCCGCGCTGCTCGCCGCCGCCCACATGAGAGAGCGGCGCCAGCAATGCGGCCCGGCCCGCCAGGGCCAGCTCGGCCACGCTCATCGCCCCGGCCCGGCACACCACCAAATCGGCCCAGCGCAGCCGGGCCGGCATATCGTCCTCAAAGGCCACCACCCGGGCGTCGAAGCCCGCCGCCTGCCAGGCGCGCTGGGCCTCTTCCTGGCTGGCCGCCCCGGTCTGATGCACCACCGAGAGCCGCTGCGGCGAAAGCCGGGGCAGGGCGCGCAACAGGGCGCGGTTGAGCTGCGCCGCGCCCTGGCTGCCGCCAAAGGCGAAGAGCCGCAGCCGCTCGCCCTTTGCCCCGCAGCGGGGGGGCTCGGCCGCGCCCAGCTTTGCGGTGAAGGCGGCGCGCAGCGGCACGCCGGTCACCCGCACGGCCTCCGGGTGCGGAAAGGCCGCCGCCGCTGCCTCGAAACCCACGAAGACGCGCTTTGCCAGCCGCGCCAGCCAGCGGTTGGCGCTGCCGGGCTGGGCGTCGGTGTTCACCAGCGCCACGGGCAGGCGCAGCAGCGCCCCGGCCAGCGCCGCCGGGGCCGAGGCGTAGCCGCCCACGGCAATGACCAGCACAGCCCGCCGGCGGCGCAGCAGCCGCAGCGCCCGCAATGTGGCGATGCCCAGGGCCAGCAGGGCGGCCAGCCGGGCAATGGGGCCGCGCCCCAGAAAGGGCCGCACGCCGTAGGTGGTCAGCTCGAAGCCCGCCTCGGGGACCAGGCGGCGCTCAATGCCGCGCCGTGCCCCCACGAAGAGCACGCGCTCTCCAGAGTCGCGCAGCGCCTCGCCCAGCGCCAGAGCCGGCATCACATGGCCGCCGGTGCCCCCCCCGGCGATGACGAAAGCGCCTTGCGCCGTCACAACGCCCCCCGCCAGCGCCGCCCGCCCGCCCGGGAATCCCGCGCCACGGCCAGCAACAGGCCCACCGCCGCGCAGCAGATCAGCAGCGAGCTGCGCCCGTAAGAGACGAAGGGCAGGGGCAGCCCCTTGGTGGGCAGGCAGCCCATGGCCACGGCGGCGTTCAGCGCGCCGGGAATGGCGAGCAGCCCCGTCGCGCCCGTGGCGGCCAGCCGGGCGAAGCGGTCCCGCGCGCCCTGCGCAATGCCCAGTCCCGCCGCCGAAAGCAGGGCGAAAGCGCCCAGCACCACCAGCACCCCCAGCAGCCCGGTCTCTTCGGCAATTACCGAGAGGATGAAATCGTTGTGGGCCTCGGGCAGGTAGAAGAGCTTTTGCCGGCCGTTGCCCAGCCCCACGCCCGCCCAGCCGCCGCGCCCGAAAGCTACGAAGGATTGCACGAGCTGGAACCCCTCGGTGGTAGCCCGTGCCCAGGGATCCAGAAAACCCACCCAGCGCCGGGCTGCGTAGGGCTGCATGGCGCTGTATGCCACCAATCCCGCAATGCCGACGGCCAGCGGCGCGGCCAAATGGCGCAGACTCGCCCCGGCTACGAAGACCAGCACCCCGGCCAACAGGCACAAAATCACAGCGCCGCCGAAATCGGGCTGCAGCACGCAGAGCGCCGCGGGCAGCACCGCCAGCCCCAGTGCCTGCAGCACCTGCCGCCCGCTCAGGCCGCTGCGCCCCGTTTGCGGCCGGGAGAGCAGCCAGGCAATGGCCAGCAGGGTGGTGAGCCGGGCGGCTTCGGCGGGCTGAAAACCCAGTCCGCCCAGAGAGAGCCAACGCCGCGCCCCCCCCGCACTGACCCCGAAGAGCAGTGTGAAGGCCAGGGCGGCCACGCCCACTCCCCAGAGCGGCAGGGCCGCCCGCCGCCACAGCGGCAGCGGCAGGCGCGAGACCGCCCAGGCCACCGCAGCGCCCAGCGGCAGCGCCAGCAATTGCCGGGTGAAGTGGGGCGGCACGGCGCGCGAGAGGTCGAAGGGTGCCGTGGCGCTGAACACCGCAATGGCGCCGCAGGCCGCCAGCGCCACCACCGCCGAAACCAGCGCCAGCGGCCATTCCGCCCGCCCCTGCGCATCCGGCCTGCCGGCGGCCAGCGCCCCGGCGCGCTGCGCGGCCCGCTGCGCGGCCTTTCCGACACCGAATCGCTGCGCGGCGTTTCCCATACCGAATCGCTGCGCGATTCTCATGACCGCGCCTCTTGCGCGAGTCTGCGGAAGCGCGCGCCGCGCTCTTCGAAGCTGGCGAACTGGTCGAAGCTGGCGCAGGCCGGCGAAAGCAGCACCACATCGCCGGGCCGGGCCAGCGCCCGGGCGCGGGAGACGGCGGCTTCCAGGCAGCCCGGAGTCTCGGTGGCGATGCGGTCGCCCAGCGTGCGCGCCAGCTCGGCCCCGGCCTCGCCAATGGCCAGCAGCGCGCGGACGCCGCTCAGTGGCGCCGCCCGCAATTCGCCGAAGCCCACGCCTTTGTCGCGGCCGCCGGCAATCCAGATGACCGGCCCGTGCTGCGCGGCCAGCGCCGCCGCCGCCGCCGCCGGATTCGTGGCTTTGGAGTCGTCCACCCAGCGGACGCCGTCCCGCAGCGCCACCTCTTCCAGGCGGTGGGGCAGGGGGCGCGCATCGGCCAGAGCAGAGAGCGCCTTGCCGGGCTCGGCCCCCAGCGCCGCGGCGATGAGCAGCGCCGCCAGCACATTGCCGAGCAGCGGCCCCGGCGGCAGCGGCAAATCTCCCGGCGCGAGCCGCAGCGGCGCATCCGCCAGCTGCAGCAGCAGCGCGCCGCCGTCCAGGCTTGCGCCGCGCCGCACCGGGCCGCCGGTGCGAAACTGCAGCAGGCGGCCCCGGCCCGCGCGCCGCACTTCGGCCAGCAATTGCGGGTCGTCGCCGCCGACGATGGCGAAATCCTCCGGCTGCTGGCGGGCGAAGAGCCGCAACTTGGCCGCGCGATAGGCGGCGAAGCTGCCGTGGCGATCCAGGTGGTCGGCCCGGCAATTCAGCAGCGCGCCCACCCGGGGGCGAAATGCCTCGACGGTCTCGAGCTGGAAAGAGGAGACTTCCAGCAGCGCCACATCCAGCGGCTCGCCCACCAGCGAGAGCGCCGGCTCGCCCAGATTGCCGGCGGCCCGGGCGCGCAGCCCGGCGGCGCGCAGCATGGACTCGGCCAGGCGCACCGTGGTGCTCTTGCCGTTGGTGCCGGTCACCGCCGCCACGGGGACGGGCAGGGCGCGGAAGGCCAGCTCCACATCTCCCCAGACGCGGCGGGCGCGGGCGGCGTAGCGCGCGGGGGGGACGCCGGGGCTGGGCACCACCAGATCGAAGGCGGCGGGATCGGGCAGCGCGCCGCGCCGCAGCTCGACTTCGGGCGGCAGCCCTTCGGCGCAGACATCCGCGCGCTCGTCGCAGGCCAGCACCTGCGCGCCGCGCGCGGCGCAGAAGGCGGCGGCGCTCTTTCCCGAGACGCCGAGGCCGATTACCAGCACCTTCCTTCCGGCCAGTTCCAGCATCAGCGCAACTTCAGCGACGAGAGCGCCGCCAGGGCGAGCACGATGGAGACAATCCAGAAGCGCACCACAATTTTCTGCTCCGCCCAGCCGAGCTTTTCGAAGTGGTGGTGCAAAGGCGCCATCAAAAACAGGCGCTTGCCGGTAAGGCGGAAAGAGGCCACCTGCAGCATGACCGAGAGCGTCTCAATGACGAAGACGCCGCCAATTACGGCCAGCAGAATTTCCTGGCGGATGACCACCGCCATGGTGCCCAGCGCGCCGCCCAGGGCCAGCGCGCCCACATCGCCCATGAAGAGTTGCGCGGGATAGCTGTTGAACCACAAAAAGCCGAGTCCGCCGCCGATCAGCGCGCCGCAGAAGATGGCGAGTTGCCCGCTGCCGGGGACGCTCTTCACCGCCAGGTAATCGGCAATCACCACATGGCCGGCGGCGTAGCCGAGCAACAGAAAGGTCCCCGCCGCAATCATCACCGGGCCGATGGCGAGTCCGTCGAGTCCGTCGGTGAGATTCACGGCGTTGCTCGCCGCGACGATGACCAGCACCGCCAGCGGCACATACAGCAGGCCGAGCTGCGGCGTGAATTCCTTGAAGAAGGGCACCTGCAGTTCGCCGTCGAAGCCGGGATCGGTGTAAATGAGCAGCGCCGCCGCCAGGGCCAGCAGGCACTGCCAGAACAGCTTGCCGCGGGCGCTGATTCCCGCGCTGCTGCCCTCGCGCACCTTGCGGTAATCGTCGGCGAAGCCGAGCAGGCCGTAGCCCAGTGTCACCCCCAGCACCGTCCACAGCGCGCGGCTGCCCAAATCGGCCCAGAGCAGCACCGAGACCAGCAGCGAGAGCAGAATCAACAGCCCGCCCATGGTGGGGGTGCCGCGCTTGTGGTCGTGGTCCGGGCCGATTTCGCGCAGCGGTTGCCCGCCCAGCGCCGCCAGCCTGCGGATCAGCCAGGGCCCCAGCAGGAAGCTCAAAAACAGCGCGGTAAGCGCCGCCGCCGCGGTGCGGAAGGTGATGTAGCGGAACACATTGAATGCGCCGAAGGTCTCGGCGAAGGGCACCAGCAGGTGGTAGAGCATCAGCCCGCCTCCCCCTGGCGCAGCGCCTCGACCACGCGCTCCATGTTCATGGCGCGGGAGCCCTTCACCAGCACCCAGTCTCCGGCCGAAAGCTCCCGGGACGCGCGCATCGCCGCTTCGGCGTGGCTTTCGCAGGCCCGCGCCGCCGCCATGCCGGCGGCGCGGGCCGCGGCTGCGGCCATTTCGGCAAAGCGCCCCAGCGCGAAGAAGCCGTCGAGTTTCAGCGCGGCGGCCAGCTCGCCCGCGCTGCGATGGGCGGCGGCGGTGCAATCGCCCAGCTCGCCCATATCGCCCAGCACGAAGATGCCGCGGCCGTCCTCTTTCACCCGGGCCAGCGCGCGCAGCGCCGCGGCGGTGGATTGCGGGTTGGCGTTGTAGCTGTCGTCAATGCAGTGAGCGCCGCCCGGCAGCGCCAGCGGCGACATGCGCCCGGCGGGCGGGGCGTAATCTGCCAGCCCCTGCTGCACCTGTTCGGGCGCAGCGCCGGCCGCCAGCGCCGCGGTGGCGGCCGCCAGCGCGTTTTCCACCGCCTCGGCCGCCAGGCCCGTCACCGAAACCGGCAGCCAGCCGCCCGTATGCGCCGCTTCCCGCGCGGCGCGAAGCTCCGCCCCAATCTGCATCTCGAAGGAGAAGCGCCCGGCGCAGGCGTTCACCTTGCGGGCGCAGACGCTGAGCGGCGGCGCGGCGGAATCCAGGCCGAAGCGCAGCACCCGCGCCCGGCAGCGTTCGGCCTGCGCGGCGGCGCGGGCATTGCCGGCGTTCAGCACGGCGCTGGCCGTTTCGGGCAGCCCGGCTACCAGGTCGCCCTTTTCCAGGGCGATCTCTTCCAGACTGCCGAGCTGGCCGATGTGGGCGCTGCCCACATTGGTAATGACTCCCACAGTGGGCGCGGCGATTTCGGCGAGCTGCGCGATTTCGCCGCGCTGGTTCATGCCGATCTCCACCACCAGCGCGCGGTGCCGGGTCTCCCGGGCCAGCAGGCTCAGCGGCAGGCCGTAGGCGTTGTTCAAATTGCCGGGAGTCTTCAGCGCCGGGCCGCAGCGGGAGAGAATGGCGGCGCACATCTCCTTGGTGGAGGTCTTGCCGTTGCTGCCGGTAATGGCCACCACCGGGCCATTGAATTCGGCGCGGTGCCCCTTTGCCAGCGCGCCCAGTGCGGCGGTGGTGTCGGCGGCGGCGATGACGGGAACCCGGGCCTGCGCCGGCACGGTGGCGCCGCGCTGCACCAGCAATCCCGCTGCGCCTCCCGCCAGCGCGGCGTCCAGGAAAGCGTGGGCGTCGTGGCGGGGGCCGCGAATCGCCACGAAGAGCTTGCCCGCCAGGGGCCGCCGGGTGTCGGTCTCGACGCCCTCGAACTGCGCAGCGGCATCGCCGCGCAACAGCGCGCCGCCGCACCAGTGCGCCGCCGTCTCCGCGCGAAAAGCCGCGCTCATCCCCGCTCCTGCAGCGCGCGCAGCGCTTCGCGGCGGTCGTCAAAGGGCCGCATTTCGCCGCCGACTACCTGGTAATCCTCGTGGCCCTTGCCGGCAATTACCACGGTGTCTGCGGCTTCGGCGCTGCGAATGGCGAGGGCAATGGCGGCGCGGCGGTCCACCAAAGCGCACCAGGCGGACTGCCCGCGAAATTGGCCGGCTTCAATTTGCTCCGGCGCCATGCGCCGCAGCGCGCCGAGTCCGGCCGCGATGTCGTCGAGGATGCGCTGCGGATTCTCCGTGCGCGGATTGTCGCTGGTGGCGATGGCGAGATCGCTGAAGCGCGCGACGGCCTCGGCCATCAGCGGGCGCTTGCCGCGGTCGCGGTCGCCGCCGCAGCCGAACACGGTGAAGAGCCGCCCCTTGCACAGCGGGCGCAGCGCGCGCAGCAGATTCACCAGGGCGTCGGGGGTGTGGGCGTAATCCACCAGCACGGTGGGGGCCTCGGGCAGCTCTGCGCCAATGCGCTCCACCCGGCCCGGCACCTGCGGGCACTGCGACGCGCCCTGTTCGATGGCTTCGCGGGGCAGGCCCAGCGCCGCAGCCACGCCCACCGCCACCGCCAGGTTTTCCAGGTTGAAATCGCCGGGCAGCGGCAGCGCCAGCGAGAGTTCGCCGCAGGGCGCGGCCAGCCGGGCCCGCGTTCCCGCAATGCAGCTCTGCGCCTCCAGGACGCGCACTTCTGCTTGCGCGGCGGGGTCGCGGCTGACGCGCAGCAGCTGCGCGCCGCCCTGGGCCGCGGCGTCGAGAAAGCGCCGGGCCTGCGGGTCGTCCACATTGATCACCGCCGCCCCCGACGGCGCCAGGTGCTCGCGGAACAGCAGCGCCTTGGCCTCGGCGTAATCCTCCATGCCGTCGTGGAAATCCAGGTGGTCCTGGCTCAGGTTGGTAATGGCGCCCACCGCAAAGCGGCAGCCGGCCACCCGGCCCAGCGCCAGTCCGTGAGAGGAGACTTCCATCGCCACGGTGCGCGCGCCCTTGGTGTGCAGGGCGCGCAGGCTGCGCTGCAGGTCGAGACTCTCCGGCGTGGTGTTGCGCGCGCGGCGGCGCAGCCCAGGGCCGCGCACCTCGACGGTGCCGATCAGCCCGGCGGGAATGCCGGCGGCGCGCAACATGGACTCGATCAGAAAGGTGGTGCTGGTCTTGCCGTTGGTGCCGGTCACCCCCACCAGGGTGAGCTCTTCGCCGGGCGCGCCGAAGAAGCGCACCGCCAGCGGCGCCAGCGCGCGCCGGGTATCGGCCACCACCGCGGCGGGGGGCAGGGAGGGATCTGCCGGGGCCCGCTCCACCAGCAGCGCCACCGCGCCCAGAGAGGCCGCCTGCCGCAGGTAGTCGTGGCCGTCGGCCTGCGCACCGCGCAGCGCCACGAACAAATCGCCGGGCGCGACGCAGCGCGAGTCGTAGGTGATGCCGCGGATCAGCGGATCGGCCCCCGGCAGGGTGGGGCGCGCGCCGAGCCCCTCGGTGAGCTGCGAGAGCTGCATCAGCCGCCCCGCCGCCCCGGCGCGAGCTGCACGGTGAGCCGCGCCTGTCCCGGCCGGAAGATGGTTCCCGGCGCGGGGTGTTGCGCCACTACGCGTCCCCGCCCCTGCAAATCCACGGCGAGGGCTTCTCCCCGCGCCAGCCGCTGCACCTGCTCTCGGGTAAGTCCCCGCAGATCGGGCAACAGCACCCGGTCCCCCAGCCGCGCCACCACCGGCACCGGCGCTTTTGCGCGGGCGCTGTTTGCGCCAGCTGCATCGGTTGCATCTGCGCCGCGCGCTGCCTGGCGCTGCGCTGCGGGTTGCGCGTTTTGCGCCGTCCGCGCCGCCCTGGCGCGGGTGCTGCGCGTTTTTGCGCTGCGCGCTTTCGTTGCGCCGTTTGCGCCCGCCGCTTTGCGCGCGCCGTTTGCGCTGTCTGCGCCGGTTGCGTTGCCGCCGGAGTTGCGGCGGGCAAGGTGGGCGGGCGGGGCGCTGCCGGCGCGCGCCAGTTGCGGCAGGCCGAAGCGCGGCGCGGCGACGAGGCCCTCCCGGGCCAGGGCGGCCTCTGCTACCTGGGCGAACAGGGGTGCGGCGGTGGCGCTGCCGCCGCGCTTGCGGCCGCGGGGCTCGTCGAGCATCACCACGCCCACCATGCGCGGCGCTTCGACGGGGGCGATGCCCAGAAACCAGCCGAGCAGCCGCGTATCTGCATAGCGGCCGAGCCGCCGGTCAAACTTTTGCGCGGTGCCCGTCTTGCCCGCCACGCGCACGCCTTCCAGCGAGGCGCGCAGCCCGGTGCCGTCTTCGCTCACCACGCTTTCGAGCATTTGCAGCACGGCCCCGGCTACTTCCGGGCGCAGCACCCGGCGGGCGGGGCCTGCGGGTTCCGCCCGCCAGCTGCCGTCGCCGTCGGGGCGGCGGCGCGCGCTCAGCAGCCGGGGCGTGCGCAGCACGCCGCCATTGGCAAAGACGCCCCCCGCCGCGGCGAGTTGCAGGGCCGTCACATTCACGCCCTGTCCGAAGGCGATGGTGGCCTGGTCCAGCGGCTGCCAGCGCGCGGCGGCGCGCAACAGGCCCGCGGATTCGTCGGGGAAGCCGCTGCCCGTCGCCCGGCCCAGGCCGAAGGCGCGCAGCGCGGCGTTGTGCTCGCCGGGCGAAAGGCGCAGGGCAATTTTCGCCACGCCCACATTGCTGGATACGCGCAAAATGCCCGCCGCATCGAGCAGGCCGTTGGGCTTCATATCCTGCAGCCGCTTGCCGGGGATTTCCCATGCGCCCTGTTCGCAGTCAATCAGCTCGCGCTCGCCCAGCACGCCGCGCTCCAGCGCCGCCGCCACCACCAGCGGCTTCAGCACCGAGCCGGGCTCGAAGGCGTCCAGAAAGGCGGGAGAGCGGGTCTCGCCGTAGGCGGTGCGGCGGAAGTTGCCCGGATTTACCGCGGGCGCTTCGGCCAGGGCGAGCAAATCGCCGCTGCGCGGGTCCATCACCAGGGCCAGTCCGCCGCGCGCGCCGGTCTCGCGCAGCGTCTCTTCCAGGGCGTGCTCCACATCGGCCTGCAGGGTGGCGTCCAGGGTGAGCGCCACATCGCCGCCGGCGGCGCTGCGCGGATCTACCCCGGCGTCGGCCAGCAGCCGCCCGCGCGCATCGCGCTCCAGGGCGACGCGCTGCGCCGCGCCGCGCAGCCAGGCGTCTTCGGCCTGCTCAATGCCGCGCACGCCCACGCCATCCACATTGGCGAAGCCCAGCAGGCGGCCGGCCAGCGAGCCGAGCGGATAGCTGCGCCCCGGCTCCTGCACCACCCCCACGCCGGGCAGGGCGAGCTGGCGGACGGCCTGGGCGCGCTCTTCCCCCGCCCAGCGCGCCAGAAAGACGAAGGGAGAATCCTGCGAGAGCCGCGCTTCGAGCCGCGCCGCATCCCGCCCCAGCACCGGGGCCAGCGCCCGCGCCGCCGCGGCGGGATCCGCCACCTCCCGGGGCACGGCGTAAACAGATGGGGCGGGCATGGCCACGGCCAGCTCTGCGCCGTTGCGGTCGAAAATGCCGCCCCGGGCCGGCGCCAGGGTGACCACCGTCCCCGTCTGCGCGCTGCCCATCTCGACGCCGCGCTGCTCGATCAGCGTCAACTGCACGGCCCGCGCCGCCAGCAGCGGAAACAGCGCGAGCAGCACGCCGCCCGCCAGGCGCAGCCGAATCCATTCGCGGCGGCGGGAGTCGCGGCTCATCGCCCGAGCCACTCCACGCGCCGGCCCAGGCCGGTGGTGTCGTCGGCGCTGCCGCTGCCGCTGCGGTTGAGGTTGGGGTTGCCGCCATCGCTTGCAGCGCCGGCGGCGCGCTTGCCGGAGCGGACTTCGGCGCGCTGGCCGCTTTCGGCGCGGCCGGCGTTGCCGAGGGTCTCCGCTGCGGGGGGATCCAGTTCGATGGCCCGCTCGGGGCGCGCAAACCCGGCTTCCAGCGCCAGGCGGCGCAGCCGCCGGGGATCGCGCAGCTCGCGGACGGCGACGCTGGCGGCGCGCTCGCGCTGCCGCAGTGCGGTCTCCACCTGGATGGCCTCGCCGAGCAGGTAGCGCTCGCGGACGATGGCCATGCGCAGCCCGGCCAGCAGCAGCCCCGCAATTACCAGCCCGGCCAGCACCCCCGGCCAGCGCCGCTGCCGGGGCGCGCGCTGCGCCCGCGGCTCGCCGAAATCGCGCCCGATCCACGAGGCGGGCTCTCCCCCCGCCGGGGCCAGGCGCAGCAGGCCGCGCCGCATCGCTCCCATGCCGCGCCGCGGCCGCCATCGACTTGGAACATGACGCGGCCGACGCCGACGCCAA
>JAPPPQ010000034.1 GCA_028817435.1 Deltaproteobacteria bacterium | reverse complement strand
GCCAGTTTGGCGTATTCTCGCCGTGGGAGAGCATACAGCGCGACCTGGGCCTGGGATAGGGCCGGCCCACCCGGCCGCGGGCCAGGCCAGGTTTATTAGGATCCATGGCTCCCCCCGGCGGCAGCATGGCGCAGTGCGGCGGTCTTGGCATTTGCGGCGAGCCCGTCTCCAATGCCCCCACGGTCCACGCAACGCTGCACCGGTCGGGCAGGGTAGACGTGTCGCCGGTGTGCGTGTCGGCAAGCCAGGCGACATGCACGATCAGGCTCCCGCTCTGCCCCGTGCGCGTCGAGGCCGACGGCGGCGAGGAGACGCTGCGCTATCGCGCCGCCGACATGGTGGAGGGCAGGCTGTACAGGGTCACGTGGTACGGCGAGCGGTACGCCCTGCGCAGGTCGGGCGACGGCGTGGAGATTCTCAAGTTTTACCCAGACGGGGGATGACCGTGGCAGGGGACGCCAACAGGGGAAGGCCAGTGCGCAGGAGGGGGCCGTGATGCCGGCCCGGCGCGCGGCGGCACCGCGGCAGTACAGGCTGGCCGGCGTTCGCATACCGGACCGCGAGTTTGCAAACGTCCCGACTGACAGCGAAAAGGGGTTTCCGCTGCTTCGCCTGACTCGCGAGACCTGCACGCTCGGCGACCTTGTCGTCGACGGCGCGACGATGGGGCGGATTGAAAACCTCGTGTCAGAGAACAGGCAGTCCAGGCGCCTGCGCTCCTATGGCCTGGCCCCAAAGCAGCGCGTGCTGCTCTGCGGGCCGCCGGGCACGGGCAAGACCATGACGGCCCGGGCCCTGAGCAACGCGCTAGGCGTGCCGATGGCACACGTGCTCTTTGACACGGTGGTCTCGTCGTTCCTTGGCCAGACGTCGGCCAACATCAGGAAGATCTTTGAGTTTCTCGAGGGCGGCATGTACGTCGCGCTATTTGACGAGTTTGACATTGTGGGAAAAAGGCGCGACGACGAGCAGGAGCACGGCGAGATAAAGCGCGTAGTCAACAACTTTATGCAGATGGTCGACGCCTACGAGGGGGAGAGCGTGATGATAGCGGCGACAAACCACGAGCGCCTCCTTGACGGCGCGCTCTGGCGGCGGTTTGACGAGATTATCGTGTACGGCCTGCCCGACGAGCGCGCCAGGGATCTCCTGTTCACAAAGTACCTCGCCGTGCTCCGCAAGTCCGGCGGCGTGGACATTGCGTCACTTGTCGGCTCGACGGAGGGCTATTCGGCAGCCGACATTGCGCAGGTCTGCGAGAACGCGCTGCGCATGGCGGTCCTGCGCGGCAACCCCAGGGTGGGCCAGGCGGACCTGTCGTGGGCCCTGGGCGAGCAGGAGCGGCGCCGGTCCATAATGAGGGGGGCAGCAGATGGCAAGCAGCCTTGACCACCTCGACCTGCCGCAGGCCGGCTCGTCAGGGCTGGCCCGGCACAGGCATGAGTTTGGCGAGTCCTGCCGCGACCGCGAACAGTTTGCGCAAAGTGCCATCCGTAGCATACGCGAGATCATCGATGACCATGGCCGGCCAGAGCGCCGCCTCCATGGCCACGATCCGGATCTCCTCTTCAGGGCGCGGGTGCGCAAGTATGGGGGTTCTGCCGTAAAAGAGTCGCTCAGGCGGGCGGACTGCCATACGCTGGTCGCCGTGCCTGACGAGAGGTCCCCGTGGATTGTGCGCGCAGGCGACAAGGGGCTGACGCGCCTGCAGCGTGACATCGAGGCAAGCGTTTCCAAAAAGCGCTCGTACGTTGACATGATAGAGGAATTTTCCATAATGGATCCCAGCGAAAAGTTTGGCAAGCTCTTGCGCGAAAACCCACTAGGGGAAGCAGAGTCGGACTATGTTGTGGTGGACATACTAAAAAAGTCCGGCGACGACGGGAGCGACCTCAGGGATGACACCCTGGGGCTGATCCGCGACCTGGCCGCAGGGCACGGCTTTCACGTGAGCGACGAGTTTGTGTCAGAAAACGTTTGCCAGGCCCTAGTCATGGCCAACAGGGAGCTCTTGAGGGAGCTTTCCCTGGTTGACTATGTGCGCCTGATTGACCGTCGCCCCGAATTCCAGCTTGCGCAGGCCATTGCCAGCCCAATTGAGGTTGATGACGTCGAGACGTCCTCCCCGCCACAGGACGCCCATGGCATCCTTGTCCTGGACACGGGCATGGTCAGGCACCCGTTTCTGACAGGGGCGATTAGGGAAGACCTTGCGCTCGCGTCGAACAGGCACGACACAAAGTCCCATGGTACCCAGGTTGGCGGCATTGCGGCATACGCAGACATAGAATCGTGCATCGAGTCTGCCAAATTTCTGCCAGAGGTTCACATATGCTCCGGCCAGATGATCTATGACGGCGCAAGCACTGGAGCCTATGGGCTAGAGAGCAGGGAAATCGAGATTTACACAAACAAAGTCAAGGAGAAATTCCAAAAGTGCCGTGTAGTAAACATGTCTATACTCTCCAAGCGCCCCCCGGATGGGGACGGGATGCAGTCTGCGCTGGCAGCCGCCATAGACGACCTGTCCTCCAAGCACAAGGACACGCTGTTTGTGGTCGCCGCGGGCAACATGCTAGACGGGGAGAAAAACCCGCACAAGTCATACGCCGACCTGTCGCTGAATGAATTGGGTGACGTCATGCTTCCGGATCCGGCAACGTCCGTCCACGCCATCACGGTTGGGGGCATAATGCGCGACAGGGGCCACAACGCATACGTTCCGTCCCCACTGTCAAGAATGGGCTCAGGCGTCAACGGCTCCATAAAGCCCGACCTGGTCGAGATTGGAGGGGGCGAGCATGACAGGGTCATCACCCTTGGCAACACGCCGCACCAGGGCCTGTTTAGCCTGTCTGCGGGAACCAGCCTTAGCGCCCCAATAGTGTCAAACTATGCCGCGCGGCTCATGAACCGCTTTCCTTCTGCCTCCAGAAACCTCATAGCCGCGCTATTGATCTCCTCTGCGAGCCTTCCGGCAAACAGGCCGGACCTGGGCTGCAGGACGAAAGAGGAGCGCAACGAGGCGCTCCTCCACATTTATGGCCACGGGAGGCCCAGCCTTCCAGACGCGCTGGGCTCCAGGCAGGATCGCGTGGTGTTTACGCATGACGGCAAGATCAGGCCAGAGTCCGTGCTGTACTTCTCCATACCGCTGCCCGCGGACTTTTTCTGGACGCCCGGCCTCAGGACAATATCGGCCACGCTGTCATTTGACCCCCCATGCTCGCGCGACGAGCCGTCGTACATGGGGATCCAGATGGGGTTCAAGATGTTTGCCAACCAGCCCGTCGAGGCCGTGATTGAGCAATACAGGTCAGCCGAGCGCGCCCCTGCCCGCCCCAATGCCGACACTGGCGGCACTGACGCCCCGGCGAAGCGCGGCTCCGGGCCCCGAACGCTTGACATGCATCCCGGCCCCAGGCTGCGCAGCAGGACAAACCGCCAAAAGGGGACCCACACAAGCCAAAGGCGCCTGTCGATAGGCATGGAACACCCGCTGATCCTGGCCGTGTCCTGCACCCAGATGTGGAGCTCGCCGGCGCTAG
>JAPPPQ010000016.1 GCA_028817435.1 Deltaproteobacteria bacterium | reverse complement strand
GAACGGGGCGCGGCGGGGCGCGCGCCCGAGCGGCCGGGGGCGGGCAGCAGCGCGCCATCGGGGCGCAGCGGCTCCACCGCCCCGCCGCCAATCAGCCCGCGATCCTCGGCCAGGGCACGGACCGCGTCGCGGCGCACCGGAAGCGGCGCGCCGGCGTCCCCCGCCGGCAGCAGCGACGCCACCCAGCTCCAGAGCAGCCCCCCCAGCAGCAGACAGGCCAGCAGCACGCCGGTCGCAATCAGCAGCCGCGCAACGCCGCGCAGCCGCGGCTCCCGGTCATCCCAGGTTTCCGTGTGCATGCGCAGCACCGCCTCGTCGGGGTCAATGCCAATGGCCCCGGCAACCGTGCGCACAAAGCTGCGGGCGTAGCCATCGGTTTGCGTATCGAAGGCCCCCGCCTCCAGCCGCTGCAGCGAGCGCGCCGGAATGCGCGTCAGCGCCGCCAAATCGCGCACGGAAACGCCGCGCCTGCGGCGGTGCCAGCCGAGATAAGCGCCGACGGTCTCCGGCTCCTCGCCGTCGTCGACATCGGCAGATGGCGCGGCGGCAAATGGGGGCGGCCCGGCGGGCTCGGCGGAGTCGGCGGGCTCCTCCCCTTCCCCGGCGAAGGCCGCCTCTTCGGCGGAGTCGGCGGACTCGGTGGAGTCGGCAGACTCGGCGAATCCGCCGGGCGCTGCGAACTCGCCGGACGCCGCGGTTTCGGCGGACTCGGAGCCTTCGCCAAACTCAGAGTCCCCGCCCTGCTCCGCCGCCCCGACGCTTTCGGCGCTCTCGCCGGATTCCGCCGCCTCCTCCGCCTCCGCACCCTCGCCCCCGGCAAAGCCAGCGGCCCCATCCTGCGCAGCGCCCCCATCCTGCGAGGCCGCCCCGGCCCCGGCCTCCGCGCCATCCCACGCGGCGGCCTCCGCGCCCTCCTGCGGCTGCGATTGCTCCGGGGGGTCTGCCATATGTCCGTCCCCCTTCGTCCGCCCACTCCTGGGCGGGGAAGAATGGCCCGGCGGCCGGCCCATCGCAAATTCGGCCGCGCGGCCCTTTCGCCCCGGGCCAGGGCAGATAGAATGCGGGGCGAAGCGCACAAGCCCCCCCGCCCGGCGCAGACACGACGGGCAGGTGCGAGCGAGGCCACCCTGTGTCCGAGATCAAAAAGCCGGCGGAGGAGCTCGAGCGCGTCGCCATCCGCTTCGCCGGCGATTCCGGCGACGGTATGCAGCTCACGGGCACCCGCTTCACCGAATCCACGGCGCTGGCCGGCAACGATCTCTCCACCTTTCCCGATTTCCCCGCCGAGATTCGCGCGCCCATCGGCTCGCTGGCCGGCGTTTCGGGCTTTCAGGTGCACTTCGCCAATCAGGATATCCGCACCCCCGCCGACCACCCCGATGTGCTGGTGGCCATGAACCCGGCGGCGCTGCGCACCAATGTGGGGGACCTGCGCCCCGGCGGCATGGTCATTGTCAATTCCGACGCCTTCACAAAGCAGAACCTGGAGCGCGCCGGTTACGAAGAGAACCCGCTGCCCGCGCTGGGCGAGCGCTACCGCGTGGTCGAAGTGCCGCTCACCTCGCTGAACCGCGAGGCGCTGAAAGACCTGAAGCTCGGCTCCCGCGAAACCGACCGCAGCAAGAATTTCTTTGCCCTCGGCATTATGTATTGGCTCTACACGCGGCCCATGGAGCCCACCGTGCGCTGGCTGCAGAGCCGCTTCCGCGGCAATGTGCTGGAGGCGAATTTGCGCGTGCTGAAGGCGGGGCACGCCTTCGGCGAAACCAGCGAGCTCTTCCCCGTCTCTTTTGTGGTGCCGAAGGCCAAGATTCAGCCGGGCGTGTATCGCAACATCACCGGCAACACGGCGCTGGCCTGGGGCATCGTCGCCGCCGGTGTGCAGCTCGAAAGGCCCGTCTTTCTGGGGGCCTACCCCATCACTCCGGCCAGCGATGTGCTGCACGAGCTCGCGCGCTACCGCCACTTCCAGGTCAAGACCTTCCAGGCCGAAGACGAAATCGCCGCGGCCTGCTCGGCCATCGGCGCCTCCTTCGCCGGCCACCTGGGCATCTGCACCACCAGCGGCCCCGGCTTCATTCTCAAGCAAGAGGCGCTGGGCCTGGCGGTGGCGGCAGAGCTTCCCGTCGTGGTGGTCAACATTCAGCGCGCCGGGCCTTCCACGGGCATGCCCACCAAAACCGAGCAGGCCGATCTGCTGGCCGCCCTTCACGGGCGCAACTCCGACAGCCCCGCGCCGGTGCTGGCGCCCGCCACGCCGGGCGATTGCTTCCACATTATGATCGAGGCTTTCGATCTGGCGGTGCGCTACATGACGCCGGTCATCGTGCTCTCCGACGGCTACCTCGCCAACAGCTCCGAGCCCTGGCTCATTCCCGATGTGCAGACCCTGCCGCGCCGCCCGGTGCAACACCGCACAAACCCCGAAGGCTTCCAGCCCTTCCTGCGCGATGCCGAAACCCTGGCGCGCCCCTGGGCCATTCCCGGCACGCCCGGTCTGGAGCACCGCCTGACGGGCCTGGAGAGCGAGGACGGCAGCGGCAATGTCTCCTACCTGCCCGAGAACCACCAGCGCATGACCGATCTGCGCGCCGCCAAAGTGGCCGGCATTGCCCGCGAGCTCCCGCCCGTAGAGGTAAACGGCGCAGAGCGCGGCAAGCTGCTGCTGGTGGGCTGGGGCGGCACCCACGGCGCAATCACCTCGGCGGTCAACGATGCGCGGGCCGAGGGCTTCGATGTCTCCAGCATTCACCTGCGCCACCTGAACCCCTTTCCCCAGAACCTGGGCGAAGTGCTCGGGCGCTTCGAGCAGGTGCTGGTCTGCGAATTGAACCGGGGCCAGCTCTGGCGCCTGCTGCGCGCAGAGTTTCTGGTGAAGGCCGAGCTGCTCTCCAAAGTGCAGGGGCAGCCCTTCAAGGTCTCGGAGATTCGCGCCCGCATTGAGAAACTGCTGAACACCAGCGAAGGAGATTCGCAATGACCGCCGCCGCAACCACTGCCCCCGTCAAGCTCAGGGCACGGGATTTCGTCTCGGACCAGGATGTCCGCTGGTGTCCCGGCTGCGGCGATTACTCCATTCTCAAGAATGTGCAGCGCGTGCTGCCCGAACTGGGCGTGCCCCGCGAGAATGTGGTCTTCGTATCGGGCATCGGCTGCTCCAGCCGCTTTCCGCTGTATCTCAACAGCTACGGCTTTCACACCATCCACGGCCGCGCCCCCGCCTTCGCCACCGGCATCAAGGCCAGCCGGCCGGACCTTTCGGTGTGGGTGGTTACCGGCGACGGCGACGGGCTTTCCATTGGCGGCAACCACCTGCTGCACACCACCCGCCGCAACCCCGATCTGCAGATTCTGCTCTTCAACAACCGCATCTACGGACTCACCAAAGGGCAATACTCCCCCACCTCGCTGGCGGGCATGAAGACCAAGTCCACGCCGCAGGGTTCCATTGATCACCCGGTGGACCCCATCTCCTTTGCATTGGGGGCGGGCGCAACTTTTGTGGCCCGCACCGTGGATGTGGACGCCGCGCACCTTCAGGAAATGCTGCGCCGCGCCCACGACCACCGGGGCGCAGCCTTCCTGGAAATCCTGCAGAACTGCCCCATCTACAACGACGGCGAATGGGAAGAGGTGGAAAAGCGCAAGTCCCGGGTGGAGGCCGCCCTGGTGCTGGAAGACGGCGAGCCCCTGGTCTTCGGCCCCAAAGGCGCGCGGCGCGGCATTCGCATTGAAGACGGCGTGCCCTCCATTGTGGCCCTCGGCGACGGCGACGATCCCGTCGCCAAAGGCATCGCCATCCACGACGAGAGCCACCAGAGCCCCTCCTACGCCTTCGCCCTGGCCACCCTGGCGCGCCCGGATTTCCCGCTGCCCATAGGAGTGTTCCGCGCCGTGGAAAAGCCCTGCTACGAAACGCTGCTGCAATCCCAGGTAGATGCCGCCACCCAAGAGCGCGGCCCCGGCGACCTGGCCGCCCTGCTCCACTCCGGCGATACCTGGACCGTGGAGGGCTGAGGCGCCCCGTGAAGCTCGACCAGTTCTACACCGGCCGCGCCGCCGCAGAGCAGTGCTGGAAGCTCTGCCAGCGCACTCTCGCAAAACTCCCGGTAGATCCAGTTGCGGGCAGGCACTTCTTCATTGAGCCCTCCGCAGGCAGTGGCGCGTTTTACGAGATTTTGCCCGAAGGCCGGCGCATCGGCGTGGACCTCGCCCCTGCCGGCAGGGGAATCCTGCAACGGGATTTTCTCAACTGGCACTACCGCCCCCCCGCGCAAAAGCACTCCGTTATCGCCATCGGCAACCCCCCTTTCGGAACGCGCGGCAAGCACGCCGCACAATTTATCAACCACGCCGCAACCCTCGCCGACACCATCGCCTTCATACTCCCCGCCATCTTCCGCAAGTTCTCCGCGCAGCGTCTCGTCAACCCCCAACTGCGCCTCATCCTCTCTGAATCGCTCCCCCTCGATTCTTTCGTGCTGCCCGCCCGTCAAAATGGCCAAGAAGGCCGCCCCTACCGCATCAACACCGTCTTCCAAATCTGGACCCGCCTGCCAAGCCACCACAAAAACCTCCGCGAATTCAAGCCGCCCAAAATCCACCACCCCGACTTCACCGCCCGCCAATACAACAACACCCCGGAGGCCCTGCGCGTCTTCACTCTCCCCTTCGATTTCGCCATCCCCTGCCAGGGTTGGCAGGATTACAGCCGCCGCGAAACCACCGCCGCCGCCTGCGAAAAAAACAAGCAGTGGATCCTGCTAAAGCCCAACCACAAAACCGCCCACCACATCCTCTTCCACCAAATCAACTACGCCCAACTCGCCCGCGAAAACGGCACCACTACCCCCGGCTTCCGCAAAAACGACCTGGTCCGCACCTACGAGGCGATCCAATAAGCCCCCCCTGCCAGAAGGTGGCAGGTGTGGGAAATTTCTCCCCCGTGCGCCGAAACGGGCGGAATCGGCCCGGAAAGCGGCTCTGGGGGCTTGCCCCCGCCTCCCTGGCCTCGTATTATGGGCGGGCGGAGAGACTTGAATCCGGAGGAGCCAATGGAGCAGGGATACGACGCGAGGGCAATTGCCAACCTCTTCTTGACCTGGGCCCGAGAGGACAAGAAGAGCAAGAGCTACACGCCCATGAAGATCATCAAGCTCGTCTACATTGCCCACGGATGGTGCCTAGCCATTTCGCAAAAGCCTCTCATTATCAACCCGGTGGAGGCTTGGCGATACGGGCCTGTCATTCGCAGCCTCTATGACGAGTTCAAAAAGTTTGGCAATGGGACCATACAGGGACTCGCCGAATACAGTGAGGTTGAGAGCAAGTCCGGAGAAGTCAAAGAGCACATTGAAGAGGAATTCGTCAAAACCCTCCGTTCCGTTTATCAGCTCTACGGAGATTTCGAAGCTTTTCAATTGGCGAATCTCACGCATATGCCCAATTCTCCTTGGGCGAAAGCCATTGAAGATTCCAAGGCATTCATATCGAACGACATCATGAAGGCCGAATACGAACGCCTGTGGAAGCGCAATCAAGAACAAGCTCAAGCCAGCTAGCTATTCGAATTTTGCAAAAAGGGCATAAAATCATGCAAGACACCGGCTCTACTTCTGACGGGCCCTCGGAGGCTGTCCTCGCCCCGGAAAGCTCGGAAGCCCTTTCTGCTGCCTCTGATAAGGCAACCAAGGCCGAAGAGGCGCAGATTGCGAAAGCCAATCTTCAGAATCAGTTGATGGAGCAACGATTCGATCAGAGGAAGTGGGCTGGACAATGGATTCTCGCATTTCCCGCAATTCACTTGCTTCTGAACTTCGCATTGATCATCGCACAATTCTGCAAGCTCATTGAGCTTACGGATGGAATGCTCTATTACATGGGCGCTGCGACCACTGGCAGCTTCGTGCTTCTGGGATTTTTCGCTCGCGGCCTGTTCTTCGAGACTCCTGGCCAACACCCGAGATAGGCTCAGACAGACTGCCTTTCGGCAATTTTCTACTCTGGGGGAGAAGGATCAGAACGGGTTATTGGGGTTGGTGGGGTTGAGCTTTGGATTTGGGCCGTATTTGTTCGTTCCGGGAACACCGTCCACGAAGAGCATGATGAAGACAATAAGGTTCACCGCTACGGCGAACATGATGGCCAAAGTCAAAGTCTCAATATGTTCTTCGGACCCGGACAACTTAATAGCGTCGGGTATTAACCCAGATTTTACCAAGGGGATTGTAGCAAGCGAGGCATATGACCAAAATACCCACCAGCCGCTGGATCCCACGTCGTGAAGCCGACGCACCCATACAGCGTGGTATGGAATCAGATACAACAGCCAGAAAATCACTCCCGGGATACTGAAAAAGAATGCCAGAAAAGCCCCGAAGATCAATCCTCCCAAGAGCAGGGGGATCAAGGCGAATAGGGACAGAAAAAAGCTGATAAAGAAGTAAATGATATAGAAGGACCAGAATTCCATACGGCTCGAGCGGCCCTGGAATTCTGCATACCGGCTCCATACAAGGGAGAAGGCTTGAAACGGGCCCAACTGGTGCGGAGAGCTTGCGGGATTCATCGTGTTCATTGGCTTGATTCCTTCAGCGGCGCACAGCGCGTGGTGGGGAAGTAACTATACCACTCCCTAAAAGAAGCCCCCGGGGCGCCGTTGCCGACGAAATCCCGAGGGGGTTTAAATGGGGGAGGCGAATCGGGCCAACGCCCTGCCACCTCTGCGAAAGCGATATTAGAGGGGCGCAGAGAATGCGTCAAGGCCCAATTGCCGTTTTTCTCATTTTCCCCCGAAGCGCCGAAACGCGCCGAATCGGCCCTCAGGGCCGTTCCAAGCGCCCTTTTGGCAAAGGGCAGCGTCTCAACCGGCTTTTGCGCGCCTGCGCCAGGCGCCGCGGCGGAAGCCTTCGGCCAGCCAGATGGCGCGGGAGAAGTGGTCGAGGATTAGCACGGCCCAGATCCATTCGAGGCGCCAGCCGAGCACGGTGGCGAGCAGCCAGGCGAGGGGGACGCGGAAGATCCAGTTGCCGAGTATGGCGGCCCAAAAGGGGGTGATGGTGTCGCCTGCGCCGCGGAATGCGCCGGCCAGGGTGAAGTGAAGCTGCATGGCGGGCTGCGCCAAAGACAGGCACAGCATAAAGGGGCCGAGGGCGGCGACGGTTTCGGGGTCGGTGCTGAAGATTTCGGCGAGGGGGCGGCGGAACACTGCGCCCAGCGCGCCCATTGCAACTGCAGTCCAGAGCGCCAAGCGCGCGGCGCGCCAGCCGGCGCGGGTGGCGGCCCGCACATCGCCCGCGCCCAGAGATTGCCCCACCAAAGTGGCGACGGCTTGCGAGTAACCGGTGCCGGGAATCCACGAGAACGAGAGGATGCGAATGCCGATGGTGTAGGCGGCAATGGCCGCGGTGCCGTAGCCGCCCACAAATTTGAAGTAGGAGATCATCGCCAGGTTCATTACCAGCCGTTCGCAAACACTGGGCGCGGCAATGCGCAGCAGCGGCGCAAACATTGCGCCAATGCCGCGAAAATCTGCCAACCGCAACGCGCTGGGCTGGCGCGCGGGCTTGCAAAAGGCAATGCACAAAAACACCGCAGCCGCGCCGCACTGCGAAAGCAGCGTGGCAACGCCCGCGCCGCGCACGCCCCATTCCGGGCCGCCGAGCCAGCCGAACATAAACACGCCGTTCAGCGCAATCTTCACCAGGGTAAGCACCGCGGCGACCAGCATGGGAGTCACGGTGTCGCGGTCTGCGCGCAGTCCGCTTTCAATGGCCAGCGCCACGGCGGTGAGCAGCGTGGAGCCCATAACCAGGCGCAAGTAGGGCGCGCACAGCTCGGCCACTGCGGGCTCTGCGCCGAGCCACGCCAGCAGCGGCGAGGGGGCCAGGCCCAGCGCGGCAAAGAGCAGCAGCCCCGTTACAGAAGAAACCACCAGCGAGGCCGCCAGCGCGCGCCGCGATGCCCCCGGCTCGCCCGCGCCGATGCTGCGCGCCATTACCGCGACGCAGGCGAAAGAAAGCGCAAACAGCGCGGATTGCGCGACGAAGAAAAGCTGCTGCGCCACGCCCACCGCGGCCTGCGCTTCGCGCCCCAGGCGGCCGACCATGAGGATATCGGCCATGCCCACAATGCTGGCGAGGGTAAGCGAGAGCATGGCCGGGCCGGCCAGCCGCGCAATTTCGCCGCTGCTCCCCTTGGGCGCGCGGGGGGGGCGCGCGCTGCCGTGCTCTGGCGCGGCGGCCTCCGGCGCGGCGGCGGCGGCCAGCGTGCTGGTGGGATTGCCGGGAGAGGCTTCGGGATCGCTCATGCGCCCTGCCCCGCCTCCCGCGCGCCCGCGCCGCGCAGTTCCGGCGGAAGCTGAAACACCACGCCCTCATCCACTTCGGGCTGCTCTTCAATTTCGGCAGTGGCGCCGGCGGCCGCGGCCAGCGCAGAGAGCCGCTGCACCACCTCGCGCACCAGCAACTCCGGCGCAGAGGCCCCGGCAGAAACGCCCACGCACTCCACCCCCTCCAGCCATTCCGCCTGCAGCTCTCCCGCGTGCTGCACCAGTTCGGCGCGGGCGCAGCGCTGCCGGGCAATCTCCACCAGCCGGTTGCTGTTCGAGCTGGAGGGCGCGCCCACCACCAGCACCAGTTGCGCCTCTTGCGCCAGCCGCTTCACCGCGTTCTGGCGATTTTGCGTGGCGTAACAAATATCGTCCTTGCGCGGCAGGCGAATCCCCGGAAAGCGCGCGCGCAGCGTCTCGACAATCTCCCGGGTGTCATCCACCGAGAGCGTGGTTTGGGTCAGCACCGCCAGGCGCGCGGGATCCCGGGCCGAAATGCGCTCTGCCTGCTCCCGGGTTTCCACCAGTTGCGTGCGCCCTGGGGCGTGGCCCATGGTGCCCTCCACCTCCACATGGCCGGCGTGGCCCACCAGCACCAGGTCAAAGCCCTGCTCGGCAAAGCGCCGCGCCTCCACATGCACCTTCGTCACCAGGGGACAAGTGGCGTCCAGCGTGCGCAGCCCCCGCTGCTGCGCCGCCTCGCGCACCGCGGGCGAAACGCCGTGGGCGCTGAACACCAGCAGCGCGCCGGGCGGCGCATCCGCCGGATCCTCCACAAACACAGCGCCCTTGGCGCGCAGCGCCTCCACCACCTGGCGGTTGTGGACGATTTCGTGGCGCACATACACCGGCGGCCCCCAGCGCGCCAGGGCGAGCTCCACAATCTCAATGGCGCGATCCACCCCCGCGCAGAAACCGCGCGGGTTCGCCAGTAGAATCCGCATGCGGGGGAGCCTAGCAGCTGCGGCTGCGTTACACTTGTGCCAAAGTTTTTGCCAAGCGCCGCGCGGCGGCGGCAGAAAGGCGAGACCCAATGCCCCAATTCAACAGCGACCCCGAGGCATTCCGCGGCGAAATCCGCGAATGGCTCCAACAGAACTGCCCCGCCCCGCTGCTGGTGCCCCGCATCGGCGATCTGCAAATCGTGTGGGGGGGCGCAAAGTTCGTCTTCAAGAACCCCCATCAGAAGGAATGGCTCGCGCGCGCGGCGGAAGCCGGACTCACCGCGCCCGAATGGCCCCGCGAATTCGGCGGCGGCGGCCTGAGCCGGGCGCAGGCCAAGGTGCTCTCTCAAGAGATGCGCAACCTCAAGATCCCGCCGCCGCTCATCGGCTTCGGCCTCACCATGATCGGCCCCACGCTGCTGCAATACGGCAACGAAGCGCAGAAGCTCCAGCACCTGCCCGGCATTTGCCAGGGCCAGGTGCGCTGGTGCCAGGGCTATTCCGAGCCCGGCGCGGGTTCCGACCTGGCCAGCCTGCAGTGCCGCGCCGAAGTCAGCGGCAATGACTACATTGTAAACGGCGCAAAAATCTGGACCTCCAACGCCGACGAGGCCGATTGGATTTTCGCGCTGGTGCGCACCGACCCCCAGGCGAAGAAGCAGGAGGGCATCAGCTTTTTGCTGGTGGATATGGAAACGCCGGGCGTTTCGGTTTCGCCCATCAAGCTTATTTCGGGCAGCTCGCCCTTTTGCGAGACGCACTTTGAGAATGTGCGCGTGCCCCGCTCGAATGTGGTGGGAAAGGTGAACGGCGGCTGGACCGTGGCGAAGGCGCTGCTCAATCACGAGCGCTCGATGATCGCCGACACCTTCGGCGTGGGCGGCGGCCTGCCCCGCCGCAGCATGGCCGATTTTGCGCGGGAATACCTGCCCTGCGACGAAGACGGCATGATCGAAGACCCGGTCATGTGCGACCGCATCGCGCAATTCGAAATGGACGCCCGCGCCTTCGGACTCACGCTGCAGCGCAGCCGCGACGCCGCCCGCGCCGGGCAACAGCCGGGGCCGGAAAGCTCTATGTTCAAAGTCTATGGCACCGAGCTCAACCAGCGGCGGCACGAACTGATGCTGCGCATTGCCGGGCCGCAGGCGCTGGGCTGGCAGGGGCCGGGCTTCAGTTCCGAGGAATTGTCGCTCACCCGCGCCTGGCTGCGCTCGCGCGGCAACTCCATCGAGGGCGGCACCTCCGAGGTGCAGCGCAATGTCATTGCCAAGCGCGTGCTGGCGCTGCCGGACTGAGGCCATGTCGCTGGCGCTTACCGAGGAACAGGAATTCATCGCGCGCACCGCTGCGGATTTCGTGGCGCAAAAGTCGCCCCTCTCTCGCGTGCGCGAGCTGCGCGACAGCGGCGACGAGCTCGGCTGGTCGCGCGCGCTTTACAAGGAAATGGCCGAACTCGGCTGGCTCGGCATCGCCACCCCCGAAGCGCTGGGCGGCGCGGGCATGGGCTTCGCCGAACTCGCCCTGATTATGGAGGAACTGGGGCGCACCCTTGCGCCGGAGCCGCTGCTTTCCTGCGTGCTCATGGGCGGACAGGCGCTGCAGCTCGCCGCACAAAGCGGCACAGAAGCCGACCTCCAGCGCGCCGAAGTCTGGCTGCCCAAAATCTGCGCGGGCGAAGCCGTAATTGCGCTGGCCCACCAGGAAGAGAGCAACCGCTACGAGCTGGACGAGTGCGATACTTCCTTCCGCGTGGAATCCGGCGGCCATTTTATTCTGGATGGCAAAAAGATCCAGGTGCTGGACGGCCACAAACCCGATGCCTTCATCGTCTCGGCCGAAAACGAAGACGGCGAACTCTCGCTGTTCTGGATGCCCGCAGACAGCGGCAACTTCAGCACCCAGCGGCAATTCCGGGTAGATTGCCGCAGCGCCGCAATTCTGGAGCTGAACGGCGTGCGCCTGCCCCCCGATGCCATGCTCGGCAAGCCCGGTTTGGGCGGCGAACTGCTGGAGCAGGTCATGCTGCGCGCCACCACTGGTCTTTGCGCCGAAATGCTGGGCGGCATGCAGCAGGCATTTCATCTCACCCTGGAGCACCTGCGCAGCCGCGAGCAATTCGGCGTGCTCATCGGCAGCTTTCAGGCGCTGAAGCACCGGGCGGCCAACATCTTCATCGAAATTGAACTCGCCCGCTCGGCGGTGCGCGCGGCGGCCCATGCGCTGGATACCCTCTCCGGCGAAGATCCGGAACTCGCCAAGCTCGTCTCGCTCGCCAAGGCGCGCTGCTCCGAAGGCTATCTGCTGGCCTCCAACGAGGGCGTGCAAATGTTCGGCGGCGTGGGCATGACCGACGAGTATGACATCGGCCTCTACCTGAAGCGCGCGCGCGCCGCCGAACTCAGCTTCGGCGACGCCGCGCACCACCGCGAGCGCTGGGCCGAACTCTCCGGCTACTAATTACGATTCGCCGCCCCGCAACAGCGCCAACACCTCGCCCGCCGCGCGGCGGCCGGATTGCAGCGCCGCCTCCATGCCGGGAGCGCGGGGTGCCGTATGTGCGCCGGCAAAGAACAGCCGCCCCTCCGGCGCGGCGACGGCGCGGGCATAGCGCGAAACTCCGCCGGCCGGATAATGCGAAAATGCGCCGCGCGCAAAGGGATTGCGCCCCCACGAAACCACCCGCTCCATGCGCAGCGCCCCCTCGCTTGCGGGGCGCAGCCGCCGCAGCATTTCAAGCGGCGCAAGAGGGTCTGCATCCAATGCAGAGTCGAGCTGCAGCGCCGCCCGGCCCAGCGCCAGAACGCCGAGTTGAGCACCCGCCTCCGGCGCAGCCGCGCCCCCGTCTTCACCGCCCGCAGCGGGCAACGCGAAGACGCGGCCCAGCGGCGTATCCGTCCACATATCCGGGGGCAAGCCATCCTCTTGCCAAAACGCGCGCTGCGCGCGCAAAAACACCCGCGTGGCCGGCAGCCCCTCCATGCCGGAAATCGCAGCGCGCTTTGCAGCCGAAAGCGGAAGCTCCAATTCCACCTCACGCAACACCGGAAACGGCAGCGCGCAAATGGCGGCATCGGCGCGGAAGCGCGCGCCATCCATGCACTGCACTTCCACGCCGCGCTGTTGCGCGCGAATGCGGCGCACCTGCCGCCCATACTGCAATGCATCGGCAAGCTCGCTCGCCATGCGCTGCGCCAGTTGCCCGTTGCCGCCGCGCAAACGCAGCGAGCCGCCGCCCCCCGCCATTTTGCGAATCAGCGCACTGCGCAACAAATCCGCCAGCGAGCGCCGCGCAATGTCGCCGTTCAGGTTGGCCGCAATCAGGCGAATGGCCTCTTGCGAAGCCCCCGCCCGGCGCAGATGGGTAAGCAGCGGAATATCCAGATCTGCCCGGCCCGGATCGCCCCAAAAGCGCCAATCCGAAACCGGCAGCGGCTGCGGCAAGTATCGAGAGAGCAGCCTGTGCGGCGGCAGCGCGCGCTCTGCCGCGGCCAACAAATTTTGCGGCGCAGTGCGCCAATTGCGCGCCGCAACCAGCGCACCGCGCACGCCAATGCACAGCGCGCGCGGATACGAAACCGGCAGCGTCTCCAGGCCGAAGCCGCCGCAGAGCGCGAGAAACTCGCCATAGCTCGGCGCAGATTCCACCGCCCCGGCTTCTTGCGCGCCGAGCTCGAACAGCGTGTGCACCCGGCCGCCCGGCCGCTGCCCTGCCTCTAGCAGCAGCACATGCACCCCTGCCTCGCGCAACAGGCGCGCGGCAAAAAGCCCCGCGAACCCCGCGCCGAGCACCAGCACCTCCGCGCGAGTCTCGCCGCGCCCCGGCCTGGGCAGCGCCGCGCAGCCGCCCCCCAGCAGCAGCGCCCCCGCCAGCCCGAGAAACTCGCGCCGCCGCATCAGCGCCCCCGCAGCCCGCCCAGCCCCCGCAGCCCGCGCCCCCCCAGCCAGCGCCCGCGCCAGGCCGATAGCGCCAGATACCACGCGGGAAACAGCAGCGAAACTTCCAGCAGCCCCCAGCGCGCTGCGGCGTGGGGAAACCAAATGGCCGCGGCCAGCAGCAGCCACCACGCCGCCGCGCCCAGCCTGGTAGACCAGCGAAACACGCGCAGGCGGCCCGGGTGAACGAAGCGCAGCGGCGCAAACACCAGCAGCGAAAGCGCCAGCAGCAGCGCCGCCGTGGCGGCGGGAGAAAACTCGAACTTCCACAGATAAATCGCCGCCACATTCCAGCACGAGGGAAAGCCCGTGAAAAAGTGCTCGCCGTCCCGCTGCACCTTCGCATCGCTGCGGCTGAAGCCCCAGGCGCTCGCCAGCACCGGGGCGGCCAGCAGCCAGGGCACTTCCACCACCCCCGCCCACCACAAAAAGCAGGCGGGAACCACCACATAATTCAGGTAATCCACAATATCGTCCAGGCGGCGGCCATCGAGCTGCGGGGCCAGCTCTCCCACCCGCAAGCGCCGGGCCAGCGCGCCATCCACCCCATCCACCGCCAGCGCCAGCAGCAGCAACAGCGCCGCGCGCTCAAGCGCCCCCGAAGCCGCCGCCAGCAGCGCAAACAGCCCCAGCGCCGCGCCAGAGGCCGTGAGCCCGTGAACCGCCCAGCCTGCCCCCCTTGCCCAGCCCAAAATTTCCCTCCCGCAGCCCCGCCCCGCAGCCTATCGAATCGCTAGACTGGCGGTGCCGCACAAGGAGGCCCAGCCAACATGGACGCCCAAGACACCCCCCTCGCACGCGCCAACCACATGGTGGAAATGCTGCGCCAGGGGCAGGATTCCTTCCTCACCAGCCGCACCGACACCGTGCTCAACTGGGCGCGCAAGTATTCCATGTTCATCTACCCCTTTGTCACCGCCTGTTGCGGCATGGAGTTCATGTCCGTAGCCGGGCCGCGATACGATGTGGACCGCTTCGGCGTGGCGCTGCCGCGCTTCTCCCCCCGGCAATCCGACCTGCTCATGGTGGTGGGCACCATCACCCACCGCCAGGCGCCCATACTCAAGAAGGTCTATGACCAAATGGCCGAGCCCAAGTGGGTCATCGCCTTCGGCGCTTGCACCTGCTCCGGCGGCCCCTACGACAACTACTCCGTGGTGCAGGGCATTGACACCATTCTCCCCGTAGATGTGTATATCCCCGGCTGCCCCCCCCGGCCCGAGGCGGTCATAGACGGCATCATCAAGCTGCAGGCCCGCGTGCAGGCCGAAAAGGTCGGGCGCTCCGGCCGCCACCAGGAAATCGCCGACCTCCCCCCCCGCCAGGTCGAAAAGCCCGTCGCCTGATCCCCCCCTTGACGGCCCCACCGCCACAGAGCAAAATACCCCCCATGGAGCAAAAGCAGCACCCCACCGGCCCCACCTTCGACACCCTGAAGGCGGCAGAGGCCCTGCAAAAGGCGGGCTTCACCGGCGCTCAGGCCAGGGCGGTGACCCAAACCGTCGTCGCCGCCCAGGCCAACCTGGCGACCAAGGCCGACATCAGGGAACTCCGGGCGGAGATCAAGGGAGAGTTCAAGACGCTGCGGACAGAGGTGGAGTCTCTGGGGAAGATCGTCTCCACGATGCTGAAGGTGATCATGGGCGTGACTGTGCCCCTGTTGGGGGTAATTTTCGCCGCCGTAGTGGGCCTTGCGGTGGACTACTTCTTCCTCAGCCGCTGACCGCTCCCCCCCCCCCCAGGGGAAATGGGGGAGTGGAATTATTTTTGCCCCGCGGGCGCTCAGCCGGGGTAGAATGCGCGCCGGGCCGGGGGCGGCGGGGCCAGGCTGGCGCTTGGCGGCGGCGGGCTTTTTGGGGAATTTTGGCAAGGCAAAACGAGGAGATTCGAGACATGGGCAAGGAGAACACGCGGGGCGCGTGGCGCGCTTTGGCGGGGGCTTTGTTGGTTGGCGGGGTGTTGGGGTTGGCGCAGGGGGCGCAGGGGCAGACCACCTTTACGGTTACGGGGCCGGCTTCGATTACGGAGACGGACGCGAATCAGAACCTCGTGTTTACGGTTACGCGCAGCGGGTCTGCGTTGACGGCTGCTTCCACCACGGTGGGGTGGGCCATTACGCACGATGGGACGGACGGGACGAATGCGGCGGACTTTGGGGCGGTCAGCGGGAGTGTGGTGTTTGCGGCGGGGGAGGATGCGCAGCAGTTCCTTCTCACCGTGATCGGCGACAACGATGCGGAAAAGGACGAGGGCTTCACGCTGCAGGTGAGCCACGGCACGCACTCCGTCGGCGCCGCTTACGATGGCGAAATTGTCGGGGACGATACGCACTTCACCGTCACCGGGCCGGCCAGCATGCTCGAAAACGATGGCCAGGCCTCCCCCGATTTCACCTTCACCCGCACCGGCGCAGAGCTGCCCGAGCAATACATCGTCACCGGGGATGGAGGTGATGTTCCCCTCGGCGCTCCCCGCCGCGGAGTCTATGGCACTGCCACGCTGCCGAGGGGGGGGGGGACCCAGACATTCGCAGCGGGCGATGACGAGAAGATGGGCCCCCCGTTCTCGTTCCAGGTCGGCAGGACTTACGATATCAGTGTGACGTTCATGAATGATGGGGATAAGGATTACGAATGGGGAATATCGGCAGTGGCAAGGGGAGACGGAAGCCTGGGCAATCCCGAAAACCACACCTTCGCCCCGCGCCACCGCTTCACCGTGCTGGATAACGACATCCGCCTCGTCGTCACCGCCGGCCCCACCAGCGTCGACGAAACAGACGCCAACGCGGCGACCAGCGCCTACACCATTACGCGGCTGGGCGGCGAGTTCCCCTCCACCACCACGGTCACCTGGACCGTCAACCACGGCACCGCGGCCAGCGCCACGGCCAGCCCCACGGTGGCGGCAGATTTCTCCGCCGTCACCGGCACGGTAGATTTCGCCGCGGGCGAAGATTCCCAGACCTTCACGGTGACCATCGTGGGCGATACCACCTCGGAAAGCGTGGAGAACTTCAACCTGACGGCGAGCGTAACCACCGCCAACACCCCCACGGGCTACGAGATTACCTCTGGCACGGGCTACGATGTGGTGCTGCGGGACAATGAGAACACCACCTTCACGGTTGATATGGGGCCGGCCAGCCTTACCGAAACCGATGCCAACGCGGCCACCAGCAACTACACCATTACCCGCACCGGCGCAGAGCTGACGGCAGAGACGACCGTTACCTGGACCGTGAACCACGGCACCACGGTGGCCGGAGATTTCTCCGCCGTTACGGGCACTGTGACCTTTGCGACGGGGGCCGATTCCGGGACCTTCGCCCTTACCATTGTCGGCGATACCACGGCAGAGGTGGACAAGGACTTCACGCTGACGGCCAGCGCCACGGGCAGCAACTCTGGCCCGCCCTATGCAGTAACGCTGGCAGACAACGACGCGGCGACCTTCACCGTCACCGGCGGGCCTACCAGCGTTACCGAGACGGACGGCATCCCCACCTTCACCTACACCATTACCCGCACGGGCGCGGCGCTGACGGCCGCCACCAGCGTCACCTGGAACATTATGGTCGGCACCGCGGCGGATGCCACGGATGATCCCGCCTCGCCCGGCGATTTCTTCAGCGATACCGGCACGGTGAGTTTTGCCATGGGCGACGATACGCAGACTTTCGACATTGGCATTGCCGGCGAAGACAATGTGGAGAGCGCGAAGAACTTCCACCTGGTGGCCAGCGCCAGCGGCCACAACAGCGGCGCGGGCTACGATGTGGTGCTGAACGACGACGACGCCACCTACACCATTACGGCGGGGCCGCGGCGGATCAACGAGACCGATGCGAATCAGAATTTCACCTACACCATTACCCGCACGGGGGCGGATGCGGCGGCAATGGTGACCTGGCAGGTGAATCACGCCACCACGGACGGCACCGAGGCGGCAGATTTCGCCATGGCCACGGGCACTTTGAATTTTGCGATGGGCGTCTTGAGCCAGGATTTCACCCTTACCCTGGCGGGCGACAACGATGCGGAGGGCGCGGAGAATTTTACGCTGACGGCCACTGCCCCGGGCCACCCGGCCGGCACGCCCTATGCAGTTACGGTGGGCGACGATGATACGAACTTTGCCATTACCGCCGGGCCCACCAGCGTTACCGAAACCGATGCCAACGCCGATACCGGCGCATACACCATTACCCGCAGCGGCGCGGGGGCGGCGGCCACCATTACCTGGACCATCGCGCACGGGCAATCGGGCGATGACAGCAACAACCCCACGGTGGCGGCAGATTTCGGCGCAGTAACGGGCACGGTGGATTTTGCGGCGGGCGATGCCACCAAGACCTTCGTGGTCAGCATTGCGGGCGATACCGCAGTGGAAGAGATTGAGAACTTCAACATAGTGCTGAGCGGCCCCAGCGGCTTCGGGTATGGCGCGGGCTACGATGTGGCCATTACCGACGATGATGCCCGCGTGTTCACCATCAGCGGCCCCACCAGCATTGCCGAAACGGATGCGGACGCCAGCACCACCTTTGTCGTCAATGCCAGCGGCGCAGATTTGCCCGCGGCCACCACCACCGTCAACTGGCAAATTATGCACGGCACCATTGCGGATTCCAACGACGACCCCACCTCGGACGCCGACTTCGTCGCCACCACCGGCTCGGTGGAATTTGAGCAGGGCGACAGCGGCGTCAATATCGGCGTTCAGGTTGTGGGCGATAACGCGGTGGAGATGACGGAGAATTTCCACATTGTGCTGACCAGCACCGTCGCCAACTTCCGCACCAGCGCCGGCTACGATGTGGCGATTACGAATGATGATACGCACTTTGAAATTACCGCCGGGCCGACGATCATTGCGGAGACGGATGCAGATGCGGCCAGCGCGAACTTCACCATTACCCGCACCGGGGAGGAGCTGGCGGCAACACTCAGCACCCTTGTTTTGACCATCAATCACGGCACGGTGGCAGATTTCACGGACAGCCCCACGGAGAATGCGGATTTCACCGCGGTCTCAATGGCGGGCAGCTTCGACGGGGGTTCCACAACCTCGGCTGTTTTCACCATCACCATCGTCGGCGACAACGCGGTGGAAGCGACGGAGAACTTCAACATCAGCCTGAGCGGCCCGTCCGATCACTCCTACGGCCCCGCCTACGATTCCAGTATTACAGACGACGATACCGGCTTCACGCTGAGCGGGCCGACGAGCCTGACCGAGACGGATGCGGACGCCAGCTCTACCTACACCATCACCCGCACCGGGCAGGAACTGACGAGCTACACCGAAGTGGGTTGGAATCGGTTTCACGGGACTTCGTCGGATTCCGGGGACAGCCCCACAGATGGCAACGATCTCACCGGCGTCGCCGGCAGCTTCGTGGCATTCAATGCGGGCGAGGATTCCAAGACTTTCGTCATCACCGTTGCCGGCGATGACAATGTGGAGAGCACGGAGAACTTCCATCTTTCGTTTGACGTGCTTAATAACGATGCCGGGCACGAATATGGCCCTGTTCTGGATATATCCATTACCGACGACGACGCCCGGTTTACGATAACGGCCGGCCCCAGCAGCCTTGACGAAACCGATGCGAATGCAGCCAGCGCCGCCTACACCATTACCCGCACCGGCGCTGCGGTAACGGCCACGGTCACCTGGACCATCAACCCCGGCACGGTGGCGGACGCCACCGATAATCCCACAGAGGCGGCGGATTTCTCCGCAGTCACGGGCACTGTGGATTTCACCGCCAGCGATACCACCCGGACCTTCACCATCACCGTTGTGGGCGACAATGTCCTGGATGGGGACGAGAATTTCAATCTGACGGCCAGCGCCCCAGGGCATCCTGCGGGCACGGGCTACGATGTGGCGCTGAGCGACGACGAGGCGGACTTCACCCTGACCATTGAGCCGGGCATCAACACGGAGAACAACTTTGGCGTGGCGGAAGGCGCGGACGAGAATATGCGCCAAATCCGCGTCAAATACATCGCCGACGATGGCAGCAGCGCCCTGGCCGCCGAGGCCACGGCCACCGCCACCATTCTGGGCGAGACTCCCAGCGGCCTGAACACGGCCACCACCGGCTACCCGGATGGCCTGACCTCCGAGCGCGCCGCCACCGCCACCGGCATGGGGGCGGATTTTGCGGCGGATACCTTCACCTGCGCCATTCCCGCCAACACCGCCCACGACGCCGTCGTCACCTGCGCGCTGCCGGTGGTTACCGACGACACGCTCTCCGAGCGGGTGGAGCACTTCAGCGTGGAGCTTTCGGGCGGACCCGCCGGCGTGCAATACGGCGGCAAGCGCTTCCACTTTATTGCCGCCTCTGACCCCATTCGAATGCGCGTGGATCAAGCCGCTTACACCGCCGATGAAGGCGATTCGGTCACCGTGCGCGTGCATTTCAGCGTGGCCCCCGGCACCACCGTCACCGTCCCCTCCGGCCTTACCCAGTTCCGCATTCTGTTTGACGACGGCGTGGATCCCCTCTCCTCGGGCACTTTGGCCGCCAACTACCGCCTGGAAACGCCGGGCGTTGACACCTCCCTGCTTGACGGCACGCCGATCTGGGCGCGGGCCGATGGCATGCGCCACCACGATTTCCAGATTGGCGGGGGGGATATGTTCAGCCCCGATGACACCACCGCCGAGCCGCACGATGTGCAGACCTGGCAGTTGCGCGGCTTCCACAATCTGCCGATCAGCTGGGAGATCACCGGCGGCGACAGCGGCGACGATGGCACCTTCACCGTCACCTTTGTGGACGACGACCCCACCAGCTGGACGGTGCGGGCGCGCGGCAATGGCGTGCAGTCGCAGGACACCAACGAGAACGCCCCGGCCATTGCCACGCCCACCACCGCCGATACCGCGGCCGATGCCGATCACCCGAACACCATGTATTTCCGCTTCACCAACTACGAGAGCCTGGATACGCGCGGCGAAACCGTGATTACCTACTGCCTGGCGGGCACCGCCACCGGCGCCACCGCGGCCGCAATCGCCGCCAACCCCAACCTGGTTTACGATTACACCTACCCCAGCGGCTACGACCCCACCAGCACCTCTGCCGCCCATTCTGCGTATCCGGGCACAGGCACTTGCACCACCGGGCGCGGCAGCGTCACCATTGCCGCCAACACAGACGAAACCTACCGGCTGGGCATTACGCTCAACGACGATAACCTGAACGAAGGCGACGAAACCATCATTGCCGAGGTGGTGAATGTGACCGAAGCCGGCCACAACACCCGGCTTGAGCGGAACACGACCGATTGCACGCTGTCCTCGGGCGTATGCGCCGCCACCCGCACCATCAAGGATAACGACGCCATCAGCGTGAGCATTGCCAACGGCGGCACGGATTCGGACAGCGCCACGGGCTTCCAGGTGCAGGAGAGCCAGAATGCGGTGTGGGTGGTTACGCTCAGCAAGCCCAGCGTGGCGGATGCTTCCATTGCCTGGACCGCCACCGGCTTCGAGGCGGCGGATACCAGCGGCACCGATCCCACCAGCCCGCTGACCATTGCGGCGGGGCAGACCACGGGCGAAATCAGCTTTGCGCTGGCGCAGGATACGGACACCCCGGCCGCCGATGAAACGGGCGAGGAAGTATCGGTGGCGCTGGACGCCACCGGCCACAGCACGGGCACAGGCGGCGGCACCATTGCGCGCAGCAGCACCACCTCGGAGCAGAGCGCCACGCAAGAGATCATTCAGCGCGCCATTGCGCGGGATTTGATGTTGACGCGCTACACCGACAGCACTTACAGCACGGCGGTGGATGAAACGATGGCCGCCAACAATGTCCTCAGCGCCGAAGGCACCCGCACCAGCCCCACGCGGCTGTATTTCGCCGTCGGCATCGGCTCCAGTCAAACGGCCTTTTCCAACGTTACCGAGATTTATTGGCGCGTAGATCACGCGGCCAGCACCGGCACATCGGACGGCGACTTCACGGCGGTGAGCGGCAGCATCATGCATCCGGCTTCCACCACCTGCACCACGGCGTGCCGCTTCACGGTGAACATTGTCGCCGACAATTTGAACGAGGACAACGAGATTTTCGAAATTGATGTCTCTGCCAACGCCTTCCCGGCGGGCGGCCTCAATACCGACGACGGCGGCACTTCTCCCGACAGCAGCGCGGCCATTACCATTACCGACAATGATGGAATCAGCCTCCGCGCCGTTGGACTCACCACCGCTGTGAGCGAGGGCAGCGATGCGCAGCTCAATCTCTCTCTCGGCTCCGTTCCCACCACGGATGTGACCATCGCCTACACCGTCGGCAGCGCCACGGCCACGCTGGGCACGGCCACGACCGGCGACTTCCGCGATCCCGGCAGCGGCAGCATTGTCTTCACGGCCGCGGCGAACAGCGCGACCGGGACGGTCACCCTGCCCATTCGGGCAGACAACCTGAATGAAGGCCCCGAGACCTTCACCGTGGACTTCACCAATGCCGGCATTACCGGCGAATTCGGCACGGGCACCGTCACCAGCGCTCTCAACCCCGTCACCTTCACCATTGGCGCAAGCGATCCCATCTCGGTCTCCATTGCGGCCGATGCGGCGACGGCGCTGGAGGGCGGCTCGGCCACCTTCACCGTTACGCTGGGCGGCGCCACAGCGGGCTCGGTGGCGGACATCACCGTGCCCTACACCCTGAGCGGCGTTACCGCCGTTACGCCCACCGATGCGGGCAACGGCAGTTTGACCATCGCCGCGGGCATGACCAGCGGCACCATCACCATCGGCATTCCGGTGGACGACGACGCCACGGACGCCACCGCCGACGATACGCTGACCGTCACCCTCACCCCCGATGATTCCACCACCACCGCCACAGACGAAGGCCCCACCGTGGCCGCCGGGGGCGGCGAAGTAGCGCGCAGCAGCACGGCCAGCGAGCAGAGCGCGCAAACGACGGTGGAATACCTGACCAGTCTGCACAGCGTCACGCTCACCGGCCCGGTCAGCGATCCGCCCAACACCATTGCCGAAACCAACGCGGACGCCAACACCACCTACACCGTTGCCCACACCAGCGGCCGGGCCATTGATGCGATGCACGACATCGTAATTACCTGGACGGTGACGGCGGCCGCGGGACAAGCCACCGACGCGGATTTTGCCGGCGGCAGCCTGCCCACCGGCACGGTGACCTTCACTTCCGCCGACAGCGCGGACAAGACCTTCGATGTGGGCATTGCGGGCGATACGCTGAACGAGGCCAGCGAGACTTTCACCATTGCGCTGAGCATTGCCTCGGCCAACATGGACGCCGCCAGCATGAACGGCGGCGTGGCGTTGCCGGCTGCGCTTGCCGTAACCATTACCGATAACGATCCGGTGATTGTGGCCGTGACCCGCACCAGCGGCACAGGGGCGGTGGACGAAGACAGCGGCACGCTGGATTTCAGCGTCACCCTGACCGGCGGCTCGCGGGGCAGCGGGGTGGATACCATCGTGCCCTTCACCATCAGCGGGCTGGAAGATGCCGATTTCAACATCATGGCCCCCGCTGGCATTATGAACGACGCCCTCGGCGGCGAGGTGACCATCGCCTCGGGCGCAAGCACCGCCACCATTACGGTGGCCCTGGTGAACAACACGGTGAACGAGGCGCAAAAGACCCTGGAGCTTCAGGCCGCGGCGGTGGGCGCTTCGGGGCTGCGGCTTTCGGGCACGGGCACGGGCGTGGTGGAATATTCCACCGGCGGCGACATGGTGAGCGTGGATGTGACGGATGATGACGACATCACCCTCTCCCTTACCAGCAACGCGAACCTGGTGCGCGAGGGCGGGACTGCCGCTTTCACCATTTCGCTGACCCGCAGCGATGGCGGCGCAGGAACTGTTACCAGCGTGGCGGATATTTGCGTTGGCGTGGGAATTGAGGTGACCAGTCAGCAGACACCTGCCAACACGGCGATGAGCGGCCCGGACATCGGCGGGCTGACGGGTTGCGACGGCATGTTGACGACGCTTCCGGTAGCCAACAGCCTCGGCAGGGGCGGGGTGATCATTGAGGCGGGAGAGAGCAGCACGACGCTGAGTCTCTCGGTGCGCTTCGATTCCGTTCCCGAAGGCATGACGAATGAAGAATTGGAGGTGGTAATAGACGCGATTGCTCCGGGCAGCGGCGCGGGCATGGTGTCCGGCATTCGGCAGGTGTTCCGGGTTGTGGAGCTTGTGAATGTGGACGCCGCGCGCTCGGTTTCGGTAACGGCGGGGGCCGCCACTGTGCAGGAAGGCGGCGAGATGGTGTTCAGCGTCACCGCGACGGGCGCGGCGGTGGCGGAAGCCTTCGATTTGATGTGGACCATCGGCGGCGTGGATGCGGCGGATGTTTCCACCGGCCTGACGGGCACGGTTTCCTTTGCGGCCAGCTCTGCTACCACGCAAACGCAGATGGTGCGCGTTACCGCGGTGGACGACACCGAGGCGGAAGGCGACGAGATACTCACCTTCACCCTTGCCGATCCATGCGCGAGCCTGACCGCTGCAAATTGCAACTTCGGCGGCCGTCCGATGACCGATCCCCCCTTCCCCGCCGCATCGCCCGCCATTCAGGTGAGCACAGAGGCCGCGCGCGTGACCATCGAAAGGAACGATCAGCCGGTAACGCTGGCCGTAACCGCGCCGGCGGCTTTGACGGAGGGCAGCGCCGCAAACTTCACGGTGGGCTTCCCCGAGAGCATTACCACCACTGGGGATGTAACGGTGGACTGGGCGATTTCCTTCCCCACCGCCTCGTCAACGGTGTTCCCCGCCGTTGCCGCAGACTTCATGGCCGCCAGCGGCAGCGTCACCATTCCCATGGGCATGACCAGCGCGAGCATTGCCATTACGGCGGTGGACGACGCTGTGAACGAGGCGGTGGAGAGCTTTACGGTAACGCTCAGCAACCCCGCAGGCGGCGGCGCAATCGCCGCGCCGGTGCTGCACGCCACGCCCTCGGCGGATGGCACGGTTTCGGCCAGTGATCCGGTGACCGCGCAGCTCAGCCGCACTCAAATGGGCGCGGTGGTGGAAGGCGGCGACGCCGAATTTGTGGTTTCGCTGGTGCTCACCGCAGACGGCACCACGGCCGCCACCAGCGGCGGGGCCATTTGCGTGGAATTCGGCACGGAGGTTGCGAATCAATCCACGATGGCCGCCAACGATGCCAGCAGCGGCGCGGATATTGCCGTGAGCGATTGCGACGGCGCGGCCGTAACGGTCACCCCCGCCACCGGCGCAGCCACCGGCGGCGGCGTGCTGATTGCGGCGGGGCAGAGCAGCGCGGCGCTGAGCATTGCCACGCGCTTCGATTCCATTGACGAGGGAACCACCAACGAAAATCTGCAGGTGACGCTGAGCGGCGCCACGGCGCGGGCGGGGGCGGGCACCGCCACCCACGCCACCGGCGCACAGGGCATGGCCAGCGCGGAGATTCAGAATGTGAACTCGCTGCGGACGCTGCTGGTCTCCGGCCCCGCCGTGGGCGAAGCCGGACACCCCGATTCGCCCGCAAACGAAGACGGCGCAACCGCCGCGGGGCAAACCGTGCCGGTGGAATTCGCCATTACCATGAACGGCACCGTGCAGCCCGATACGCCGGTGACGGTGCGCTGGCGCTTGAATCTGGAATCCGACGGCAGCATTTCGCCGCCCACTTCGGGCCTGGGGCGCAGCGTGGAGGTTTCGGATGTGAGCAGTCCGCAAACCGGCACGGTGACCTTCGGCACGGGGGAGACCTTCCCCATTAGGCGCATGGTGACGGTGGATGTGCAGCAGGACGCTCTGAACGAAGGGGCGGAGACGCTGCGGCTGGTTTTGGATGCGGTGCCGGACGGCGCGGGCGGGCAGCCCCGGGGGCCGGATGTGCCGGGCACGCGGGTGATTCAGGATCGCGCGGAGGCGACGGTTTCTGCCAGCGACCCCATTACGGTGTTCTTGACGGCGGCCGCAGACAGCACGGTGACCAGCGGCGACGATGCGCGCTACACGCTGAGCTTCGGCACCACGACGGTGAACGGCCAGGTGGTGCCGATTGTGCCGACCACGCCCATTACGGTGCCGCTTACCGTGATGGTGGGCGGCACGGCGGTGACGGTGCCGGATGTGATGGTGCCCGCGCGCTCGGAATCGGTGCCGGTGGTGATTACCGCGGCGCAAATTGACGCGCAGAACCGGGGCGGCGGCAATGCAAGGATTGAGGTGACGGCGCAAGCGCCCACCGGCGTGCCGAGTGGGGCGATGGCGCGGGTGGCGATGACGGCGGACCTGGCCGAAGAGACGGCGCGGCGGAACTTGCTGAGCCAGGCGGAGCGGGAGCGGCTGGGCCTGGTGGGCGATGCGGAGATGGCGCCCCCCGCGCGGCAGGTGGCGGGCTGGACGGTGGCGGTTTCGCAGCCCAGCAGCGATGCGCCGGAAGGCTCGGACTGGCAGGCCGTGTTTACTTTGGGCGGCGATTTGGCGGCGTTGGGCAGCAACACCATCGAGGTGCCGTGGTCGCTGACGGGCCGCGCCATTGGCGGCGCAGAGGCGGCGGTGGCGGCGGACTTTGCCGATGGGCCGGGCTACACCTGCGGCGCAAACGCCCAGGGCGAGTGCAGCACTTTCCCCACGGGCACGGTGACTTTCAGCTCCAGCGCGGCGGCAACGATGACCGTGGCCGTGCGGGTGCGGGATGACGGCGTGGCGGAGGGCGATGATCCGCAGGGCTTCAGCCTGACGGTGGGCACCATTGGCGGCACTGCGGCCGCGCAGACCGTAACCGAGGGCAGCGGCAGTCTGGCGGCGCAGATTCCCGCATTGCGGGCGAACCTGAGCGTGGCGGATGCCATGGCGGCGGAAGGCGAGAGCGCGGAGTTTGTGCTGAGGCTGAGCGGCTTCAACGGCGGCACCGAGACCACGCAGTCCATTACGGTGGCCTACATGCTGACGGACGGCCCCGCAACGGGCGGCGCGCGCAGCGGCGAGGACTTCACGCCGCCCACTACGCCGGCGGAGGTGACGGATTGTCCGGCAGAGCGCATTTGCACGGTGATACCTGCGGGTGCGGAAGACGGGACGACGCACCGGATTGCGGTGCCGCTGCTGCAGGACGGGGCGCTGGAGCCGCGCGAGACCTTCACGCTGACCATTACCCACGCATTGCGCGGGGGCGGGAACATTCAGTTGGTAGCCGACCCCGGCGCGGCTGCGCCTGCGGCGGTGAATCAGATCAGCGCGACGGGCACCATTACCGACGACGCCGACCAGGCGGCGCGGCGCAATCGGCGCGTAAGCACGCTGGTGACGCTGCTGGATCGGCAGGCGGCGAATATGGCGACGGATGCCATCAGCGCGCGGCTCTCTGCGGCGCGCATGGGCGGCGCGGACGGCGCGCAGAGCGCGCAACTGAGCCTGGCTAACCGCAATCTGCTGGGCGCGTCTGGCCTGCCCGGCGCGGGCGAAGACGCGGCGGGCGGCGCGCAGGGCATTGGCCTGGCGCTCTACGGCGCATCCGGCTACGGCGCGGGCGCGGCGGGCGGCAGCGCGGGCGGCCTTTCGGGCGGCGGCAGCCTTTCGAGCGGCGCCGCCAGCTTTACGGGCGGCGGCGCAAGCGCCGCCTTTGGCGGCCTCGGCGCGGGGTTGGCGGGGGGCGCGAACCTGGGAACGCGCACGGCGCTGCCCTCCTTGGCCGAAGTGCTCAACGGCAGCAGCTTCAGCTTCAACGCGGCGCAGGGCCTCATCGGCAACCTCGCAGAGGGCGTCGAGGTCTGGGGCCGCGCGGGCTATGCCGATTTGCGCGGAAACCCGCAGGACAGCGGCCTCAGCTACGACGGCGATACCGTCGCCGCCTTCCTCGGCGCGGATACCTCTGTAACCGACCGCCTGCTGGCCGGGCTGGCCATTGGCTACGCCTCGGGCGATCTGGACTTCACAGACCGGGTGGGCGGCTTCGAAATGAAGGGCGAGCTGAGCAACAACACCCTGAGCGTGCACCCTTACTTCGGCTGGCAGCTTTCGCCGCAAGCCAATGCCTGGCTGGTGCTGGGCGCAGGCACGGGCAGCCTGGATGTGGAAGAGAACGAGGGCCGCGGGGCCACCCGCGTTTCGCGCAAGCTGGACGGCGGGGATACCGCCATGCGGATGTTTGCGGCGGGGCTTTCGCATGAGCAGCAGGTGGGCGAAACGGGCGACTTGAAGCTGCGCCTTGCCATGACGCGGGTGCAGAGCCGCGTGGATTCCGGGCGCTTTGACGACGGCGCACTGCTGCCGAAGACCCGGGGCCGCAGTTTGCGCCTGGGGGTGGAAGCCGAAGCCGGGCGCAGCATTGCGCTGGAGAATGGCGTATCGCTGCGGCCCTTCGGCACGCTGCGCTTCCGTTTGGATAAGAGCAGCCTGGCCTTTGCGGACGAGCCGAAGGTTTCGGATCAGGCCATTGACTGGGGCGCGGGGCTGGAAGCCAGCTGGGCCGAGATGGGGCTGGGCGGGCGCTTCGCCTTCAACCGGCAACTGAACGATACGGGGCATGAAGAGCAGCGCGTCTCGCTGGATCTGAGCTACGCCCCCGGCGTGGCCGGGCAGGGCATTGCGGTATCGGTGCAGACCAGCGTGGAGCAGCGCGCGGGGCTGGGCGGCGGCATGGGCGAGTTGTTCGGCGCCGGCGGCGCGCTGCGCGGCGCACTCACCGGCACCGGCGCAAGCACGGGCACGGACTCCGCACTGACGGGGAGGCAGCAGAGCCTCAGCGGCGAAATTGCCTACGGGGTGGCGCTGCGCACCTTTGTCCGGGGCGCAAGCCGCGCCGCATTGCTGACCCCCTACGGGCGCTTCGATCTGGGCGATGCGGATGCGCGCTGGGCCGCGGGCCTGCGCTTTGCCCAAACCCGCAGCGGGCTGAAGCTGGGGCTGGAAGCCAGGCCGGGCCTCGACCTGCTGCTCACCGGCAGCCTGCCCTTCTGAGAAGGCCAATGACCCAAGCCCGGTCCAGGAACACCCGGACCAAAACGCGCCGGGCCTTCCACGCGCTCCTCGAAACCCTGGCCGAGGTCGAGGAGCGCTGGGCGGGGCCGGAATGGGGCCTGCGCAGCAAGGCGGAGGTGGCCGAGGCGCACCGGGCGCTCATGCACATTCTGGAAGGCGGCCTCGTCACTTTCTTTGAGAACGAGGTGGAGCATCCGATCTTCCGCCGCATCGTATCGCCCACCCGCAAATTCACGGGCGACAACCCGGACGCCCTCTACTTTGACGCCGCGATTCGCGCAAACCGCGCCTATCGCGTGCGGGGGCGCATGGACGGCGCGGTCTATGTCTCCTTTACGGTGGAAATGGGCAGCGAAGATGGCGGAATGTCCACGCGCACCGGCGGCGTGCTGAACGATACGCAGTTCGATGTCAACCCGGATGGCAGCTTCGAGATTTTCCTGGGCGGCAAGCCGCGCAAACGGGGTTCGCTGCCGCTGGAAAAGGGCGCTTCGCGCATTACCGCCCGCTACTACTACGAGGGGCGCTCGCCCGCCGCCGCCGATCCGGGCCGCAACCCCGCGCTGCACATTGAGCCGCTGGATCCCGGCCCGTTGCCGCAGCCGCCCAGCGATCCCTCGGTGGCGGCGGGCATTGCGCGCGTGGCCGAATTTGTGCGCAGCCGCACTTTGGGGCTGCCGCCGGGCGGGGCGGGAGAAGCTGCGCCTTTCATTTCGAATCAGCCGAATCAGTTTCCCAAACCGGTGGAGCCCGGCGAAATGGGCGGCGCTGCCGCCGATGCCGCCTACTCCATGGCGCCCTATGTGATTGCCCCCGATGAGGCGCTGGTAATGACGGGGCATTGGCCGGAGTGCCGCTGCGCCAATGTGTGCCTGTGGAATCGCCATATGCAGAGCTACGACTACGCCAATCGGCAGGTCTACCGCAACCGGCGGCAGACCCGGCTCGAGGCCGACGGCAGCTTTCGCATTGTGCTGGCCCACCGTGATCCCGGCGTGCCCAACTGGATAGACACCGAGGGGCGCACCTTCGGCATGGTATTCTGGCGCTTCATGCTGCCGCGCGGCGATATTGAAACGCCGCACGCCGAGGTGTTCCCTTTCCGCCGCGTAGTCGGGCGGCGCTGAAACAAAGGAGACTGCCATGACCCAAGAGTTGCCGTTTCACCTGCGGGGAAACTTCGCGCCGGTGAAAGAGGAGATTACGGCCTTCGATCTGGAGGTGGAGGGCGCGCTGCCGCCGCAGCTCTCGGGGTTGTTTGCGCGCAACGGCGCGAATCCGGTCACGGGCTGGTCGCCGCACTGGTTTGTGGGACACGGGATGGTGCACGGCGTCCGGCTCGAAGCCGGGCGCGCCGCCTGGTATCGCAACCGCTATGTGCGCACGCCGCTGTTCGAGGATCCGGAGCTGCAGCGCATTTCGCCCACCGGCGATGTGAACCGCGAGGCCAGCTCGGCAAACACCCACCTGGTGGCTCACGCCGGGCGGCTCATGGCCCTGGAAGAGGGCGCGTATCCGTGGCTGCTCGATTCGCAACTGGAAACCACGGGCTGCGAGGACTTCGGCGGCAAGCTGCGCACCGCCTTCACGGCACACCCGAAAATCTGCCCGGTGACCGGCGAGTTGCTGGCCTTTGGCTACGGGCAGTTTCCGCCCTATCTCACCTATCACCGCATTTCGGCCCAAGGCAAACTGCTGCAGAGCGAGGTAATTGAGGTGCCGGGGCCGACGATGATTCACGACTTCGCCATTACCGGACGCCACGCCATCTTTCTGGATCTGCCCGTGGTCTTCGACTTGCAGGCGGCGCTGAAGGGCGCCATGCCCTTCAAGTGGGACGACGATTACGGCGCGCGCATCGGCGTCATGCCGCGCAACGGCAAGGGCGCAGAGCTGCGCTGGTTCGAGGTGGAGCCCTGCTACATCTTCCACACCATGAACGCCCACGAGGAAAACGGAGCGGTGGTGGTGGACGCCTGCCGCTCCAGCGAAATGTGGCGCGAAGCGGGCGATATGCAGGGCGGCGGGGGGCGGCAAACTCTGCACCGCTTCACCTTGGACCTGGCGAGCGGCGCGGTGCGGGAAGAGACGCTGGACGAACGCGGCATGGAATTCCCGCGCATTGCAGACGCCCGGGTGGGGCAAAAGAATCGCTACGGCTACACGGTGCAATTCGCCCCCGCCCCCGACGGCTCGCCCTCTTTCGCCGGCCACCTCAAGTTCGATTTCCAGAGCGGCAAGGCCGAGTCTCACAACTACGGCGCGCAGTGCGTCGCCGGCGAGCCGGTCTTTGCCGCCGCGCCGGGGGCCGATTCCGACAGCGACGAAGGCTTTGTGCTGAGCTATCTGCACGACGAGAAGAGCGGCAAGAGCGAACTGGTGGTGCTGGACGCCAGCCGCTTCGAATCCGCCCCCGTCGCCCGGGTCAAGCTGCCGCAGCGCGTCCCCTACGGCTTCCACGGAAGCTGGGTCGCCGACTCCGCCTGAACCTACGGCGCAGCAGGCGCGGGCGCGGGCGCGGCCAGCTTCTTCAGCAGGCGGTAGAGAAACTCCTGCCCCTCGAAGAAGGAGCGCGCGAGAATCCGCTCGTCCTTGCCGTGCGCGCGCACATCGCCGAGCTCGTTGAAAATGCCGGAGACGCCATAGACGGGAATGCCCGCGGCGCGCAAAAACAGGCCGTCGGTGGCGCCGGTGCTCATGATGGGAATCACCGGCACGCCGGGCCAGAGGTCTTCGGTTGTGGCCTCAATGGCGCCGAGCACTTCGGGGGTGAGCGGCGAAGGCGGCGAGGGCTTGCTGTGCACGCCGGGCAGGCGCTTGATTGCAACGCGCGAATCGGCAATGGCGTTGCGCAGCGCCGCTTCCACAGCGTCCGGCGTTTCGGTGGGCAAAATGCGGCAGTTCACCGTGGCCCGCGCGCGCTGCGGCAGGGCGTTGGGCGCGTGCCCCGCGCTCAATTGGGTAGCCACGCAGGTGGTGCGCAGCAGCGCGTTGTAGAGCGCCGCCTCCTTCGCCAGCGCGCGGGCCGCGCCGCGCGCGGGGGGATTCCGCAGCACGCCGCGCATGGCCCGGGCAACGGCCGCAGGCTGCTGCGCGGCGCTGCGCTCGAAAAAGGCGCGGGTGACGGGATTGAGGCCCACCGGAAACACGAGTTCGCGCACCCGCAACAGCGCATCGGCCAGGTGATAGATTGCATTGCCGGGGCGGGGCACCGAACTGTGGCCGCCCGGATCTGTCACCTCGAGCTCGAAGCTCTGGTAAATTTTCTCGCTGGCCTGCACCGCGTTGAAGAGCCGCTGCCCCTTGCGCAGCGCGCCGCCGCCGCCCTCGTTGATGGCAAAAGCGGCATTGAGCAGCGCGCGGTGCTCTGCCAGCAGCCAAACCACGCCGTTGTGCGTGCCGCCCTCTTCGTCCGCCGTAAGCGCCACCACAATGTCCCGCGAGAGCGCAACGCCCTCCTGCTTCAGGCGAATCAGGTTGGCAATGTGGATCGCGGCCTCGTCCTTGTCGTCCAGCACGCCGCGCCCGTAGTAGTAACCATCTGCCTCGGTGAATTGAAAGGGCGGGACGCTCCAGTCCGCCGCATCGGCTTCCACCACATCCAAATGGGCCAGCAGCAAAATAGGCTCTTGCGTCGGCTCTTTGGCGCGCAGCCGCGCGACCAGGTTGCCCTTGCGCGGCACCTCTTCCAGCACCCGCACATCGCGCCGCGAAAAGCCCGCCCGGCGCAACTGCGACGCCAGATACTTCGCCGCGCGGGTGGTGTCGCCGGTGCTGTGAGTGGTGTCGGTTTCGACCAGCTCGGTCAGCATTTGCAGCGCGAGCTGCTGGTGCGGCTGCAAATCCGCCGCAGCGGCCGCACCCGCCCAAAACACCGCGGCCAAGGCCCCGCACACACACGCAGTCAGCATTTGCATGATTTTCCTCCTTACATGAAAGCCGGGCGCTCGCCGATCACCTTCTTTTCGCGCAGCGAGGCGATCTCGGCGTCCGAGAGATTCAGTTCACTGCGCAGCACCTCTTCGTTGTGCTCGCCCAGCATGGGCGCGGGGGTGCGGCGCAAATTGCGGGGCAGGCCCGAAAAGCGCATGGGCAAACCGGGATAGCGCAACGGGCCGATCAGCGCGTGCTCCACCACCTGAAAAAAGCCGCGATGGGCGAGCTGCGGGTTCGGCCACAGCCCGTGGGGGTTGATGCACGCCTCGGCGGGCACGCCCGCGGCGCGCAGCGCCTCGGCGGCCTCGCGGCTGCTGCGCGCGGCAGTCCAGGCGCGCAGCTCTGCGTCCACGCGGTCGTGGGCGCGGCGGCGGCCTTCGGCGGAATCCAGCGCGGGGTCCCGCGCCCAGGCGGGATTGCCCAGCACGCGGCGCAACGCCTGCCACTGCGCATCGGTAGCCACCGCCAGGGCAATGGCGGGCGCGCCCTCCCCGGCTGACGGTCTGCCGGCGCCGGCGGCGTCACCCGCACCGCCGGCGTCAGCGGCGGCGCAGGGATACACGCCCTGCGGCGCGGCGGCCGGGCCGCGGTTCTGCTTGCGTTCGAGCAGCACGCCGTGTGCGGTCCACTCAATTACCTGCTCTGCCGCAATGTTGATGGCCGGCTCCACCAACGGCACCTCCACCAGTTGCCCCGCGCCATTGCGGCGGCGCTCTTCCAGCGCCAGAAACAGCGCGAAGACGGCGTGCATACCGCCCAGCGGATCGCAGACGCCGCCCACCACCAGCGGCATATCGTCGTAGCCGGTGAGCCAGGCCAAACCACTTACCTGGTCGGCATTCATGGCGAAGCCCACGCGGTCGCGCCACGGGCCATCCAGCCCAAAAGAGGGCATACGCAGCAAAATGGCCCGAGGGTTCAGCGCGCGCACCGCCTCCCAGCCCAGTCCCCAGTTGTCCAGCACCCGGGGCGAGAAGTTCTCCGCCACCACATCGGCTTTGGCAATGAGCCGGTGCAGCAGCGCCATGCCCTCCGGCGCATCCAGGTTCAGCGTAATGCCGCGCTTGCTGGAGTTTGCGCCCTGAAAGAGCGGGTTGAATTCCCACATGGGATCGCCCGCCGAGTTGACAAAGCGCATGGTGTCCGGGCGCTGAATGGACTCGACCTTGATCACATCTGCGCCCAGCTCGGCCAGCAAGCTTGTGGCCACCGGCCCCGCCCAGAAGGCGGTGAGGTCCAGCACGCGCAGCCCCGCAAAGGGCAGCGCGGATTCTGTCCCGGTGGACTCCGGCTCCGGCGCGGCGGGAGCGCGCCCGGAGAACTGCGCCGCGTGCTCGCCCAGCGCGGGGGCGGGGCGCGGCGCGGGAGGCTCGCCCTGCGCAGCGCCGAGGCGATAGGGCGGCCGCGGCTGCATAAAGCCGGCGGGGTTTGCCGTGAAAACGCGCCGCGCGCGCAGGTGATCCATTTCGGGCAGCGTCTGCCCGTTCCCCAGCGGGTTGACGGGAATGCGCGCCAGGCTCAGCCGCTCGATAATGTCGGCCGTATCGTGCCGCTGCGTCCAGCCGTGAATAATGCCCTGAATGAAATCCAGCTTTTTCGTGCGGTAAATGCCGTCGTAAAAGCGCTCGTCCTCCGCCAGTTCCGGCTGCTCGATCAGCGCGCAAAAATCCTTCCACTGCTGCCCGGTAATGGTGGCGAGGCCCACCCAGCCATCCCGCGTGGGCTCAATAGAAGGCGTAATGATGGACTGCGCCAGCGGCCCGGGAAAAAACTGCGAGTTGAGGTCGTGATAGTTCGTCAGCGTGAGGCACAGGCATTCGAAGATGGAAACATCCACATGCTGCCCCGCGCCGCTGCGCCGCGCGCAGAGATAACCGGCCAGCGCGCCCACCGCCGCATAGACGCCGGGAATCCACTCGCCAATGCGCCCGCCCGCGCCCACCGGCCCCCGCGCCGGAATGCCGCGCCCGGCGGTGGCGCCGGTAGCCGCCTGCAAAGTGAACTCGGTGGCGGGCCGTCCGGCCCACGGCCCATCGCCCCCCCACGGTGAAATGGAAACCAGCGTGCAGCGCGGATTGCGGGCGCGCAGCGTCTCCCAGCCCACGCCGCGCCGCGCGGCCCCCCCTGGGCCGAAGCTCTCGATGGCGATATCTGCCGCGTCCAGCAGCTCCAGCGCCAGCGCGCGGCCCTGCGCGGTTTCCAGATCGGCCACGGCGCTGCGCTTGCCGGCGTTGAGGTAGTGGAACAGCGCGCCGCTGCCGCCGGGGGGAACGGGCTGCCCCGAGGCCGACCAGCGGCGCAGCGAATCCCCCGCCGGGGGCTCCAGCTTCACCACCTCTGCGCCGGCATCGGCAAAGAGCTTGCCGACGTAGGGGCCGGCGATGCTCTGCGCCAACTCGACCACACGCAGCCCCGCCAGGGGGCCGCCGCCTGCGGGCATGGATTCCTCCACCTTCAGGGGAGGATAATCGCAAAAAAGCGCTTGACATGGGGCCGCCGGGCGGGCGTAAAATGCGAAAGCGCGGCGCAAGCCGCAAAAGGAGGCCCCGATGCGTTTCAGCGCCCTTTTCCGTCTCCCGGCCCTGGCGGCCTGCCTGGCCCTCGGCTGGCCCCTCTCGCCCGGCCTGGCCCAGGCACAGACCTCTCCCCCCGGGGGGGGGGGGGCGGAAGCCGATACCTCGGAGCCCCTGGGAATCGAGGAAATCGTCGTCACGGCGCGCAAGCGCGAGGAATCCCTGCAGGATGTGCCCATCTCCATCAGCGCCTTCCCCGGCGCGGAGCTCGAGACCTACCAGGTGGACAACATCGTGGATCTCGAGACGCTGGTGCCGAATGTCACGCTCACCGAAAGCGGCGGCCTCACCACCGGCTCGCTGCTCGTCTTCATCCGGGGCATCGGCAGCGATCCGGGCTTCGCACAGGGCGTCGGCATTTACACCGACGATGTGTATCTGAACCTGCAGGCCGGCGCGCTGCTGGAAGTGCTGGATGTGGAGCGCATTGAGGTGTTGAAGGGCCCGCAGGGCCACCTTTACGGGCGCAACACCCTGGGCGGCGCAATCCGCTACATCACCCGCAAGCCGGGGGATGAGCTGCGCGTGCGCTTCGACGGCGGCTTCGGGCGCTTCACCGAATGGTTTGCGCGGGGTTCCATCTCCGGCCCCATTTCGCAGACATTGGGCGGCAGCCTGAGCCTGCTCTACCGCCAGCGCGATCCCATTCAAAAGAACACCTTCACCGCAACCGAGGAAGGGGAGTTTTGGGGCGCGGACATCGGCGCTTACCGCGCCTCGCTGCAGTGGGCGCCCAGCGAAGCGGTGAGGTTTTCACTGGGCGCAAACATCACCAGCGACGGCTCCGAGCCGCGGGTGGGCAAGCGCGTGGGGGTGAATGCGGCGCAGCTTGCGCAAATTGAGAATCCTTTTTCCCGCGGCGCCAGCGCCCTGGTGCCGAACGCTGCGCCTATTCCCACAGCCAACGATGTCCGCCCCTTCGGCGAATCCGACCACCCCGACCGAATCTCTACCGAGTTCACGGCCGCCACGGGAGCCGGCGGCGTCCCCGGCAGTCTCGTTACAGGCAAGAGCTTGGATGACTACGAGATCAACACCCAGGCGTTCTCGCTCACTGCGGAATTTGACCTGGGGCCGCGCTGGACTCTGAAGTCGGTGAGCGCCCTGCGCTCCATTGACGATTTTCAGGTCTTCGCCTTTGATGGCACCACGCAAACCTTCATCAACACCATCCAGGACCGCGAGACTTCGGACTTTTCCCAGGAGCTGCAGCTCAATTACAGCGGCGATTCGATTTCGCTGGTAACGGGCATTTACTACCTGGACGGCGGGCTGGACCGCGGGCCTGTCGCCGGCGACATCACCCCGCGCCTGCTTTCAGTAACGCGGCGAGAGACCCGCACCACCCGGCAGGACGACGGAATCGAATCGCTGGCGGGCTATGTGAATCTGGACTGGCGCATAAGCGAATCGTGGGAGCTCGCGCTGGGCGGGCGCTTCACCCGGGACGAAGTGACCTTCACCAAGCGCTCGCGCAGCACGGATTACAGCTTCCCGCTCTGGCTCCACCCGCAGTTTGCGGGCGTTCCGGTTCACTTGTCTCCCGGCCAAGGCGGCACTCTGCTCGAGAACCTCATCGGCGGCGTGCGCCTCGGGGCGGAAAGCGGCATCCGCACGGCGACACTGTCCATGCTTCCCGACGGCACGCCCCAGGCTCAGCAAGATGCAGCGGTGATGGCGGCGTTGCAGGCACAGGCCGCTGTGATCAATCAACAGGTAAGCGGCGTGCTGGCCGTGCTGGCCCCCGGCGCAACGCTGAACGCCGACGGCAGCATCAACACCGACAACATTGACTTGCTCAATGTCTACAAGGCCGCGCTGGTCAATCCGGGACCCAATGGCATGCTGGCCCAACAGGTCGTCGCCGCCCGGACACAGACGCTGATGCTCGGCGCCACGGGCCCCATGCCCACGGGCACGGCCCGCACGCCCTGCCCGCTGCTCCCGCGCATGGTCCCCGGCCCCGGCGGCACAATGGTCCCGAATCCCCTCTTCGGCTCCGAGGCCTGCCCGGCCACCGCACCGGGCGTGAACCCGCTGGCCACCACTTCGGTCACCGTCCTCGACCATCAGGACAACCTCGAGACCTACAACAACTTCTCGCCCAGCATCCGGCTCTCCTGGCATCTGGGCGACGACACCATGCTCTACGCCGGCTTCGCCACCGGCTACAAGCAGGGCGGCTTCAACGACGCGCAGGTGATTCCCTCTGCCGTGTTGCGGGCCGATGGAAGCGTGCTCATGCACGAGACGGGCGTCCCCGGCACGCCCTGCGCCGCCAGCAGCCCCACCCGCGACGCCAACGGCAACTGCCCGCTGGTGCAGGTGCCGGACAAATTCGACGAAGAGACCGTGGCCGCCTTCACCCTGGGCGCAAAGCTCACCCGCTTCGGCGGGCGGCTGCGCCTGAACGCCGAGGGCTTCTGGAACGACTACACCGACAAGCAATTCCGGGAGGTCCGCCTTGATCCGCAAACCAACCTGCTCGACGGCGGCACCGCGAATGTGGGCGAGATGACCACCTACGGCGCAGATGTAGAGCTGCTCTGGCTGCCCATCGAAAACCTCAGCATTGGCCTGAATATTGGCTGGCTTGATTACGATGTAGACAAGTTCATCAACCCGCGGACGAATGAAGACGAGACCAACGACACGCGCATCGGCTTTTCGCCGGAGCTGACTCTGCAGGGCCGCGCCGCCTGGGACATTCCGCTGAGCGGTTTGGGCACGGCGCAGCTTTCCACCTCCCTCGCATGGCGCGACGAGCACTACCTCACCTCGCCCATCAACATCAACAACCCGCTCCTCAAGGCATACACCCAGGACGCCTACCTCACCTGGAACGCCGCCATCTCCTTCCGCAGCCGCGGCGACCGCTGGCGCATCGCCGCAGAGGGCCGCAACCTCACCAACGAGCGCGCCGTCACCCATGTCTTCGATGTTGGCCCCATCGCCACCGGCGGCTACACCCTCCCCCGCACCTGGCTCTTCACCGTCGGCTACAGCTACTGACGGTTGCTATGCTCCCCGCCGGGCGCCGGTAGCTCAGCTGGATAGAGCACCAGGCTTCGAACCTGGGAGTCGGGGGTTCGAATCCCTCCCGGCGTGCCAGCATTTTCGCGCTGCGAAGCAGCGCCTGGGGAGGAGCCATGAGCTACGACCTCGTGATTCGCGGCGGAATGTTGGTGGACGGCACGGGCGCAGCGCCGCGCCGGGGCGATGTGGCGCTGGCGGACGGGCGCATCGCGGCGCTTGGCGATTGCGGCGCGGCCCACGCAAAGCGCAGCATTGACGCCGAGGGCCTTGTGGTCACCCCCGGCTTCGTGGATATCCACACCCATTACGACGGGCAGGCCACCTGGGATTCGCAGCTCGCGCCCTCCTGCTATCACGGCGTTACCAGCGTGGTGGTGGGCAACTGCGGCGTGGGCTTTGCGCCGGTGCGCCCAGGGCAGCAGGGCTTTTTGGTCGAGCTGATGGAGGGCGTCGAGGACATTCCCGGCGCGGCGCTGCACGAGGGCATCTGCTGGGAGTGGGAGAGCTTCCCCGAGTTTCTCGACGCGCTGGAGCGCCGCCGCTTCTCCATGGATCTGGGCACGCAACTGCCCCACGGCGCACTGCGCACCTATGTGATGGGCGAGCGCGGCGCGCAGAACCAACCCGCCACCGCCGAAGACATCGCCGCCATGGCCGCGCTGGTGCGCGAGGGCATGGACGCCGGCGCGCTGGGCTTTTCCACCTCGCGCACCATCGCCCACCGCGCCATCAGCGGCGAGCCGGTGCCGGGCACCTTCGCCGCCGAAGACGAGCTCTTCGGCATTGGCCGCGTGCTCGGCGAATGCGGCGCGGGCATTTTCGAGGTAGCCGGCGCCGGCGCAGCCGGCGAAGATGTGGCGGCGCCCGCCCGCGAACTCGACTGGATGGTGCGGCTCTCGCGCGAAATCCGCCGCCCTGTGACCTTTGCGCTGCTGCAGGTGGATGCCGCGCCCGACCTGTGGCGCGAACTGCTGCGCCGCTCGGCGGCGGCCGCCGAACAGGGCGCAGAGATTTTCCCGCAAGTGGCGGGCCGCCCCTTCGGCCTGCTGATCGGCCACCAGACCGAACTGCATCCTTTCTCCGACCGCCCCAGCTACGCCGCGCTGCTCAAGCTGCCCTTTGACGAGCGCATCCGCCGCTTGCGCAATCCCGAACTGAAGCGCCGCATTCTCTCCGAAGAGGGCGGCGGCGCAAGCGCCCTGCTCACCCAAATGCAAAAGACCTTTCCCATGGGCGATCCGCCCAACTACGAGCCCTCTTACGAGGACTCCATTGAGGCGCAGGCAAAGCGCAGCGGGCGCGACCCCATCGAGCTGCTCTACGACCGCATGCTCGAGCGCGATGGCCGCGAACTGCTGCTGCTGCCCGCGCTCAACTACAGCGCGCTGTGCGCCGAGCCCATCCGCGAGATGATGCAGCACCCGCGCGCCGCGCTCGGCCTGGGCGACGGCGGCGCTCACTGCGGCATGATCTGCGACGCCTCTATTCAGACCTTCATGCTCACCCACTGGGTAAAGGGCCGCACCCGCGGCCCGCGCCTGCCGCTGGAATTCGCCGTGAAGCGCATGACCAAAGACACCGCCGACCTCTACGGCCTCTGCGACCGCGGCACCCTGGAAGTGGGCAAAAAGGCCGATGTGAATGTGATTGACCTGGACTCTCTGCGCCTTGAGCCGCCGGAGATGATCTTCGACCTCCCCGCAGGCGGCCGCCGCTTCATGCAACGCGCCCGCGGCTACCGCCACACCATCGTCTCCGGCGAAATCACCATCGAAAACGACGAGTTCACCGGCGCCCTCCCCGGCCGCCTCCTCCGCCACCCCCGCCCGGGGTGAGGCCGAATTTCCTACTTGACAGCCTCCCCGGAGCCACTAGAATCAGGAAGGCCAATGGCAAAGCGCAACCAAATCTCCCTGATCCTTCACAGCGCCGCCGAAAACGGCGGATACCTCGACTTGGATGTGTTGGGCAAGAGCAATGCCCTCTCCAAATTCTTGAAAATCCGCGAAAAGGAATGCGCCAAGCGCCAGGGAGTGCCCAAGGGACAGGTAATATTCCGCCTCGTGCAATTGTCGCATTCCAGCCCCATCACAATAGTATTCGAAGCCCACCCGAAATCCGAAAAGCTCTCGCCTGTTCTCGTTTGCGAGGACATAGAAGCCACGCTTAACGACATTAAGCAAGGGAAGATGAAAAACCTCTCGAATGACACTCTGTCTGCGGCCAATAAGTTCGCCAAATACGAAAGCAACAAGATTCGCCACGCCGAATTCAATATCAAGATCGAAAGCCGGAAGACAATCAGCAAGTTCGCTCTTGATCAGAAATTCATAGGAAATTTGAAAAACTCAAAACAGCACTTGAAGCCCCGCAAGCCCGGCGCATTGGCCGGAAAACTCTGGATCTCTCCTGACTTCGACAAGCCCATCTCCCTTGATGAGATATTCGGCAGCTCGACTAAAAACTGATGAATCTCCTTCTGGATACATGCGTCGTGCTACGGTGGCTAGATCCCGGACTCGGAAACCTCTCCGCAATGGTGAAGAATGCTATTGAGAATCTGGACAATCGAGTCATAGTGAGTGCAGTATCCATTTGGGAGATCAGCATCAAGTATCCGCTAGGGAAGATTGATTTTTCCGACAATCTCTTGCCGTTTTCTGAACATTTCTGGCCAGCACTAGAGGGACAAAAGTTCCATAACATTCATATCACTCATGCAGATGCCCGCGCAGTTGCCAACCTGCATTTCGACCGCCAACACAGGGATCCTTTTGACCGCCTGCTCATTGCACAGACAGAACACAGAGACTTGACGCTGGTAACAACTGACGACCAGATACTGGATCGGCAACAGCAATACAATGTGAGCCTGCTAGACGCTCGTTAAAAACTTGAGAGTGCCCGGATGCCCACCCCCTCTGCCACCCCCGCCCGGGGTGAGCGGAGTGGGGCCTACACGGAAGGAGGTTGAATCCTGTTCAAAATTGGGAGACTGCCCTCGTGATTCTCATGCTGCTGCGTCCACCCCCGCTCAAGCCGATTTAGTGAGAACTCGTCATAAAGCGCATAGTGAATCCAATATATCTTCCCCATGGCAGTCATTGAGATTTTTGCGAAATCAGCCAAGTGAGAATAGATTCGACTCCGAAGAGACTTCGCCTGTCCGATATAGAGAATGTCCTTAGACCAATTGGACAACACATAACAACCGGGGAGCATCGGGATATCCAAAACAGAAGTTTCGGAAAATTCCACCTCGTTTGAGCATTCCGGACGCAAAATTGAGACTTTCATTACAGTTCTTCTCCTTCAGCTAGGTCGTTCACATACTGGCTGAATTCAATTGCGGCCCTGTCCGCAGCAGACCTATTCCACCCAGAAGCTTCGCCTCCGCTTTTCCACCAATCGGGGAACGTGAGCTTCGACAAATCGGAGGGCAATATCTCTTTCACGGAATCGAATATCTCCTCGAAATCAGTCACTTTGTAGGCCGGCTTGAAGCGCGCCGCATGAGAAATCATGACAGAAGAAAGTCGGGCAAAGAACCATGCCCCCACTGACTTGAAAACAACAGTGTTATTCCTGGTTGATTCTGTTGTGAATTTGTTTACGACGGCATTCCAATAACTGATGAATATTCGATTGCGCCTCTCCTCTGAACGAAAAGCCCTCAACGGATGCCCCGATGAAAGTATGTTGCTCTTTATTACCGAAACGAGGAATTTCTCGGTAATGGTATGAGACTTCTTATCCTTTGGCTGATTTGCGAGCTGAATCTTGCCTCGCCAAGGAGAGGAATCATCGGAGTTCAGGCGAGTAACTATGCTGATCGCCTCTGCATCCGCGTCAGAGCCAACCCGCCTCTTCATCCAAGACGGGATATAGGGCAAATCTTCAGTTTCACGCATATGATGGAGACGTGCCAAAATTCGATTTCCGACAGCAGGATCTACGGGCCTCTGCGTCGTATTGACCACATAGAAATGGAGCATTTGCTCAACTGGCGTCAAATTGACGGCGATGTTCACAGGAACCGGAAAATCCTTCAACGATTCATCTATCAAAGCTGCCTGCTTCAGGCCCTCAATTCTGTGCTGCCCGTCAACAACGCTGAACGGGCAAATGCTCATATCAAAATGAATTTCATTTCTGTTGCTATCGAATTCGATATCCTTATCGGTAGCCATGAAAATCGAAGAAGGCAAAAATGCCTCCCGATTCTCCTTCCAGGATTCCACCATATACTTAGCCAGTCTCTTAGCGCGATCCTCCTGCAAAATTCGCTGGAAGCCCTTGTCCACCTGCGCATCCTCATGTGCATCCAACTTGTCTATGGTATAGAAGCCGGTGATCATGAAATCCTCTACCGTAAGAGATGTGGTGAACAGCTTCTTCCTGCCCTGCTGGATCAAAACAGCAGGCTTCCTGAATTCTCGAACAGGCATGATTTCTCTCCTCCGGCGTGGATCAACTCGGTAGCTCACCCAGAGCTACTCCGCAACCCCCAAGTTTTCGCCTCAAGCAGCGTCCCAATGCCCCTTGAAAAATGCGCCGATGGTTTCGAGGGCGCGGGCGCCTTCGGGGAGCATGAAGTGGAAGGCGTGCCAGACATGGATCATGTCGTCCCAGATTTCGAGCTTGGATTGCACGCCGGCGGCCTCGGCGTGCTTGTGCAGGTTGCGGGAATCGTCCAGCAGGGTTTCGTCGCTGCCAACCTGGATGAGCAGCGGCGGCAGGCCGGAGAGGTCGGCGAACAGCGGCGAGGCCAGGGGGGTGCGCGGGTCTGCGCCGCCCAGATACCAGCCGGCCAGGCGCAGCAGGCCGTCGCGTTGCACGATGGGGTCGCGCTCGGCCAGGGTGATGAGGCTTTCGGCGTCGCCGGTGAGATCTACCCAGGGGCTGATGGGAGCGGCGGCGGCGGGCAGGGGCGCGCCTTCGTCGCGCAGTTTGAGCAGCAGCGCCATGGTCAGGCCGCCGCCCGCGGAATCGCCGCTCACCGCAACCTGCGAGGCGTCAAAACCGGCGTCGAGCAGCGCGCGGTAGGCGGCGGCGGCGTCTTCGACTGCCGCCGGGAAGGGGTGCTCCGGCGCAAGGCGGTAATCCAGGCTGAAGAGCCGCGCGCCCGCGCTCTGCGCCAGCTTGGTGGTGAGCGCGTGGTGCGTCTGCGGAGAGCCGAGCACATAGCCGCCGCCGTGCAGATACAGCACAGCGCGCTGCGCATCGGCCCCAGGCATTTCCACCCACTCGCCCGGCACGCCGCCCAGCTCGGCGGCGGTAATCTGCGCTTCGGCGGGGACGGGGGTTGCGCCGAGCAGGCTGTTCATGCCGTCGCGCATCTGCTGGGGCGTTGCCTCTGCCTCCAGCACCGGCCCGGCGGCCAGCACCTGCCGCACCTTCTGAATGGGCGCTTGGTTCTCACTCACGGCTCTGCTCCTTTCTCTCCCCCGCCGCGCTAGCATAGCCCCCCCTGCCCGCCGCGGCACCCGCCGCAGTCCAGCGGCGCGCAAAGGAGGCAAGCCCGTGCGAAGCGCAAAATCCGCGAGCCCGCTGCCCGCAACCCCGGCGCGGCTGGCCTTGCTGGCCCTGCTGACCCCGCTGCTTTTGCTGGCTCCGGCGGCCACGGCGGCGCAACCGCAAGCGCCCGCAGAGTCTGCAGCGCCCGCCCCCGCGCAGCCCAACATCATCATCTTTCTGGCCGACGATCTCGGCTGGGCGGATGTCTCTTTTCGCGGCAGCCCCATTCAGACGCCGACCATTGACCGCCTGGTGGCAGAGGGCGCGGAGCTCGGGCGCTTTTACACCCAGCCAATCTGCTCGCCCACCCGCGCCGCGCTCATGACGGGGCGCGACCCGCTCAAGCTCGGCCTGATATACAGCGTCATTTTGCCCTGGGACAACGCGGGCGTGCACCCCGAGGAACACTTTATGCCCGAATCTTTCCGGGCGGCCGGCTACCAGACCGCCATTACCGGCAAGTGGCATTTGGGCCACGCCCAGGAAACCTACACGCCCCGCGCGCGCGGCTTCGATCACTTCTACGGCCACCTGCATACAGAGGTCGGATACTTCCCGCCCTTTGCCAACCAGGGCGGGCGCGACTTTCAGCGCAACGGCGTTTCCATCGAAGAAGAAGGCTGGGAGCCGGAACTGGTGGCAGCGGAAGCTTCGCGCTGGATTCGCGCGCGCGATCCCTCGCGTCCATTCTTTTTGTATGTGCCGATGATTGCGCCGCACACGCCGCTGGCCGCCCCCAACGATCTGCTGCAGAAATACGCCGATCTCCCCGACGACCGCCCCGCGGCGCGGGGCACCAGCGGTTATTCGCGCTGGCTCGCAAGGCTCGGCCTGGTGCAGAGCCTGCGGCCGGTGTATGCGGCGGTGGTGGAGGGCATGGACCGCGCCATGGGCCGCGTGCTGCGCACGCTGGAAGACGAGGGCATTGCGGAGAACACCATCGTGCTCTTCTTCAGCGATAACGGCGGGCAGACCACGGTGGGCGCGGGCGGCGCGGCCAACGCGCCGCTGCGCGGAGGCAAGGGCGAGGTGTTTGAGGGCGGCATTCGCGTGGTCGCCGCGCTGCGCTGGCCCGGCCAGGTAGCGGCGGGCTCGAAGATGAACCAGGTAATGTCGGCCTGGGATGTGTTTCCCACCCTGGCCGCCGCCGCCGGGGTGAAGGTGCTGGCGAAAAAGCGCCTCGACGGCATCAATATGTGGCCCGCCCTGACAACGGGCGCAAAACCAAAGCGCCGCGAACCATTGCGCTTCGCCTGTGAAATTCCCATTCACGGCAGCTTCAAGCTCGCCGTGCTGGACGGGCGCTTCAAACTGGTGCAGCACATCGAACAGGAACTGGAGAGCACCAGCGTGAAGAATATGCTCTTCGATCTCTCGGAAGATCCCCACGAGTTCACCGATTTGGCCTCGCAGCGCCCGCAGGTGGTGCGCCGCTTGGCGCAAGATCTGCACCGCTGGCGCAGCCTGCATCCCATCCACGGCGCGCGCGCGCAATTGGTGCCGCCGCCCGGCTGGCGCGCGCCCAAAGACTGGGCCAGCTATCCGCGCCCCAGCGCCGAGCTGCAGGAGCGCGCCGCGCCCGGCATGGCCCCCTCGCCCCGCGTGGAGCATATGCTCGACGCCATGCACGGCGAGCGCGGGCGGCTTATCTACGAGTAAGGTCCGCGCTCGTAGGCGTAGCGCTGGCTGCCGTCGCTGCGCAGCCGGTGGCGGGGGCCGGCGGCGGCGGGGTCGCCGGATTCGTAACCGGCGTCTCCCGGATACAGCATAATCGCGCCCGCGCCGCTGCGAAACACGCGCGGGCGAAAGGTGATGAACTCGCGGGCGGGCAGCTCGCGCAACGCATCTGCAACCCGGCTGAATTCGGCGAGCCAGCACAGCGTAACGAAAGTGGGCGGCGCAAGATGCAGTTCGCTGTTGCGCTGCCCGTCCAGCGCAACGCGGGGCATGAGCCAGCGGTGCGCGCAGATTTCCCGGCCATCCACCGCCACCTCGGAAGCCGCGCCCGCGCCGCCCACCCGGCCGAGAAAGAACCAGGTATCGAAGCGCCTGGGCGCAATCTCGGGGGTGATCCAGCGCGAAATTGGCGCGAGTGTGGCGGCGTCGAGCTCCAGCCCGGCTTCCTCCCGGGTTTCGCGCACCGCCGCGGCCCGCGCATGGGCCAGCGCGGCGCTTGCGCCCGGCGCGCCGTCCGCGCTTGCGATATCGGCGGCCTCCACGCGGCCGCCGGGAAACACCCAAGGCCCCGGCCTGCCATCGCGGCTGCTGCGCTGCAACAGCAGCAGTTCGAAATCCTGCTGCGCGCCGGGCGCGGGCGCAGCGCGCAGCAACACCACGGTGGCAGAGGGCTGCGGCTCGGCGGCCATCAGCCGCGCCCCCAGGCGGCGAGCACTTCGGCGCTGCTGCACACCGTCGCCACATTGCGCAGCGTGTGCCGGAACACCATCTCCACGAACTCCGGCGGCGCGCCCGCCACGGCATCGCGGGGAATCACCACCTGGTAGCCCGCGTTCACGGCGTCGAAGGCCAGGTTGGTTATGGCGACATTCACCGAGACGCCCACGGCGATGATGTTGCGCACGCCCATGTTGCGCAGCACAAAGTCGAGCTCTGTGCCCTGAAAGGGCGAAAGGCCGTGCAGCCGCGGCAACAGCAGATCGGATTCGCGCACCGGCACTTCGGGGACAATCTGCGCCGCCGCCGATCCCGGCAGCAGCTTCGGTTCGGATTTCGCCATGTAGCCGAAAATGCGCGCGTTGGTGTTGGCGCCCTGCCCGTCTGCCCTGCGCTCCGCCGTGCAATGCAAGACGGGCAGCGAAACAGCCCGTGCCGCCTCGCAGAGCGCGGCAATCCTCGGAAAAATCGGCGCGGCCTGCGCGGCAAGCTCCGGCAGCGGCGAAAGATCGCCCACCACGCCGCGCTGAATCTCCTGCGTCACCAGCGCCGCGCTGCCGGGAGCGACCAGTTGCGGAATTTCCACGGGCAAATCTTTCACCTCGCGCGCCAGTGCCGGCGCTGCAGCAGTTTAGGCGATGACGCCCTGCTCGCGCAGCGCCTCAATTTCCGCATCGGCCATGCCCAGCACTTCGCGCAACACCGCGCCGGTGTGCTCTCCCAGGCGCGGGAAAGTTCCCACCGGGCCTTCTTGCAGCCGCGACATCTTCACCGGATTGCCGACGGTGAGATAAGGCCGCCCGGAATCCGGGCGCGGCACCTCGATCAACATATCGCGCGCCTGCACATGGGGATCGGCGGCGAGATCTTCCGCCAGGTTGGAAGGCCCCGCCGCCACACCGGCGGCGCACAGTTCGGCGGCGGCCTCGAGCTTGGTCTTGTCCGCCGCCCAGGCTTCCAGCGCCGGGCGAATCACATCTTCGGTATGAAGCGCCCAACCCCTGCGGTCGGCAAAGCGCGCATCGTCAAGCCATTCCCTGCGCCCGATCTTTTCGCAGAGCCGCTGAAACATATGCTCGCGCAACACGGCCACCACAAAGTAGCCATCTCGCGCCGCAAAGGCGGCCACCAGGGCGGTGGTGCCCGGCCCCGCCATGTGCGCGGGCGCGCCCATGGACCACAAAAAAGGCACCATATCGGCCATGGCGATCATCGAATCGAACATCGCCACATCCACCTGCTGCCCAAGGCCGGTGAGCTCGCGCTGCCGCAGCGCGGCAAGCAGGCCGATGACGCCGAACAGCGCGGTGGCGTTGTCGCCCAGCGCGCCCGCCACCACCACCCGGGGCGGCGTGCCGGGGCGGCGCGTGGGTTCGTAAAGGCCGCCCATGGCCTCGGCAATGGGCGCGTAGGCGGGCCAGTTGGCGTAGGGCGAATCGGCCAGGTTGCCGAAACCCGAGAGCGAGAGATAGATGATCTGCGGATGCGCGGCGGCCAGCGCCTCGTAGCCGAGTCCCAATTGCTGCATGGCCCCAGCGCGAAAGTTCTCGGCCACCACATCGCAGCGCGCCGCCAGGCGCAGAAACAGCGCGCGCCCCGCCTCGCTCTTCAAATCCAGGGCAATGCTGCGCTTGCCGAGATTGTGGCGCAGAAAGGTCGCGCCAACGCGCCGCCCCTGCTCGTCGCTGAGCGCGGGGTTCGAGGCGCGGCCCGCATCGCCCCGGCCCGGCGGCTCCACCTTCAGCACCTCTGCGCCGAGATGCACCAGCAATTGGCTGGCGAAGGGCAGCGCCTGCATCTGCTCCACAGACAAAATGCGCACCCCCGCCAGGGGCTTGCCCCACCGCCCGCGCTCGGGATGGCTGACTTCGCCGACCCGCATACCCCCTCCGCACGGCGCGCCGCGCCGCCCCCGGAAAATAGCCCGGAATGCCGCGCGGGGCGTCGCGCGGCGCAGCGCGAGCGGTTATGCTCCGCCGCATGGAACAGAGCCAACCCGAGTCCGGCGCCCCGCAGTTTCCCAAAATCGCCGAGCGCCTCTTCGAATCCCGGACGGTGCTGATCTATGGCGAGATCACGCCGCGCACCGCACAATTGGTGGTGGCGCAGCTCTTGGCGCTCTCGGCAGACGGCAAGGACGACATCACGGTCTTTCTGCACTCCGAGGGCGGCCATGTGGAATCGGGCGACGCGATCCACGACATGATCCGCTTCATCGCGCCGCGCGTGCGCATGGTGGGAACGGGCTGGGTGGCCAGCGCCGGCACGCACATCTACCTGGCCGCGCCCAAAGAGGATCGCTTCTGCCTGCCCAACACCCGCTTCATGATTCACCAGCCCCTCGGCGGCGTGGGCGGCAGCGCCAGCGATATCCGCATTGAGGCCGAGGAGATTCTGAAGGCCCGCGAGCGCCTGAACCGCAGCATCGCAGAAGCCACCGGCCAGCCCCTCGAAAAGGTGGCGCAGGACACCGACCGCAATCACTGGATGACTCCCGAGGAGGCCCGCGACTATGGCATCGTCGGCCGCATCATCCACAGCGTCGGCGAAATCCAGGAGCGTGCGCCCGGCGGCAATCCTCCGGCTGCCGAATAGCCAAAATAGCCGGATAGCCGCCGCCGGGCAGATTTCTCAGATGGCGCGGCCGCGGCGCCGCCAGTAGGGATCGCGGAGCTTGCGCTTGTAGAGCTTGCCGTTCGGGTCGCGGGGCATTTCGGAAATGTAGTCAATGCTGCGGGGAATCTTGTAGCGGGCCAGGCGGCCCTCGCACCAGGCGAGAATCTCCGCGCTGAGCGCCTCGCCGGGCGCAGCGCCGGGGGCGGGCTCAATTACCGCCTTCACTTCCTCGCCCCAATCGTCGTTGGGAATGCCGAAGACGGCGACATCGGCGATCTGGGGGTGCACAATCAGCGCGCTCTCAATTTCGGCGGGGTAAATGTTGACGCCGCCGGAGATGATCATATCGCTCTTGCGGTCGTGCAAAAACAGGTAGCCCTGCTCGTCCAGCGTGCCAATATCGCCAACGGTGAAGTAGTTGCCGCGCCGCGCCTCCCGGGTTTTCTGCGGGTCGCCGTGATATTCGAAATCGGCCTGGCCGCGCAGCATATAGACCGTGCCGGGCTGGCCGGGGGGAAGCTCTTCGCCGGCGTCGCTGAAGATTTTGATCTCTGCGCCGGGCCACGCTTTGCCCACGGTGCCGGGCCGCTCGCGCCATTCGGCCGGCGAGGCGATGGCGGCGGCGGCGAGATTCCAGAAGCCGAGCTCGCCCGCGCTCACGGCTTTTGCGACCCGACAATCCAGGTGGAGAAATACTGCGAGCCGCCGCCGTAGGCGTGGCCCAGTGCGAGGCGCGCGCCATCCACCTGCCGCTCTCCCGCCAGGCCGCGCACCTGCAGCGCGCTTTCGGCAAAGCGAATCAGGCCGGAAGCGCCGATGGGATTGGAAGAGAGCACGCCTCCCGACATATTGACGGGGAAATCGCCGTCCATGGCGGTGGCGCCCTCGCAGGTCATCTGCCAGCCCTGGTTGGGCTCGGCAATGCGCATGCCCTCCAGCCACATGGGCTCGAACCACGAAAAGGGCACATAGATCTCGGCGCAGTCGAGCTCCCGGCGCGGGTTCTGAATGCCGGCCTTTTTGTAGAGCGAGGCGGCGTTGTCGAGGGTGGCGCGGGGCATCACCTGGTCGCGCCCGGCAAACTGCGTGGGCTCGCTGCGCATTTCGGTGGCGTGAATCCAGGCCGGGGTCTTCTCTGCGCGCTCGGCGATGGATTCGGAGGCCAGCACCAGCGCGCATGCGCCATCCGAAGACGGGCAGGTTTCGAGATAGCGGATGGGATCCCAGAGCATCGGCGAGTTCGCCACCATCTCGAAGCTGATGTCTTCGACCCGCAAATGCGCGTAGGGATTGCGCAGCGCGTTGCGCCGGTCTTTCACCGCGACGCGAACGCCGGTATCTTCGGGCGCGCCGGAGCGGCGGATGTAGCCGCGCACCAGTGGCGCAAAATAGCCGCCGGCGCCGGCGATAGTGGCCACGCTGAAGGGCATGGAGATGGAGAGCGCCCAGGTGGCGTTGGATTCGCTCTGCTTTTCGTAGGCCACGCACAGCACGCGCTCGTGAATGCCGCCCTGCACCAGGCTGGCGGCGACAACGCCGGTGGAGCCGCCCACGCTTCCCGCCGTGTGCACCCGCAGCATGGGCTTGTAAGCGCCGCCCAGCGCATCGGCCAGCCCGAGCTCGGGCATCATCACGCCCTCGAACATATCCGGGGCCTTGCCGATCACCACGGCGTCCACCTCTTTCCAGGTGCATTGCGCGTCTTCCAGCGCGCGCTGCGCCGCCTCGCGCACCAGGCCCGCCATGGAGACATCGCGGCGCCGGGCCTGGTAGTGAGTCTGGCCGACGCCGATTACCGCAGCGCGTTGCGCCATTCAGTCACCCTCCAGAACGCAGATCAGGTTCTGCTGCAAGCAGGGGCCGGAGGTGGCGTGGGCCACCGCGCGATCTGCCTCGCCGCTGCTGATGCGCGCGGCGGCTTCGCCGATGCGCGCGAGGCCAACGGCCATGAGCGGATTGCCGGCCAGCGCGCCCCCCGACGGGTTCACCGAAACTTCATCGCCCAGGCCGAGCGCGCGCTCCACCAGAATTTCCTGGTGGGTGAAGGGCGCTGCGAGTTCGGCCACATCAATTTTGCCGCGGTTTGCGCCGGCGTGCTGCGCTGCGAGTTCGGTGCTGCGCGAGCGCAACAGGTCGCGCACGCCGAGATCCTGCGGCTCGCAAATGTGCTCGAAGCCGCGAATCCAGGCCGGGCGCTGGCAAATCTGCCGGGCGCGCTCTGCACTGGCGATGATCAGCGCCGCAGCGCCGTCGGAAATGGGCGCGCAATCGTGGCGGCGCAGGGGGGAGACCAAATGCGGCTCTGCCAACAGCGCCTCTACCTCAAAATCGCCCTTGAGCTGCGCTTTGGGGTTTTGCTTGGCGTTGCGGCGGTCGCGCACGGCGCGGGCGGCCATTTCTGCTTCGCTGCACACGCCGCCCTCCATGCACATCCGCGCCTGCAGGGCGGCCATGGAAACGGCATCGGGCCAGAGCGGAGTCTGCGTGTAGGGATCGAGTTGCAGCGCCATGGTGATGGGCAGGTCGCCCATGGAGGGCTTGCCGAAGCCATAAACCAAGGCGAGGTCTGCGCTGCCCGTCTGAATCTTCACCCAGGCTTCGTAGAGGGCGAATGCGCCGTCCATCTCCACATGGCTCTCGCAGACCGGCGGCCATGCGCCCACGGCATCCAGGCCCGCCACAAAGGCGAAGCTCTGCCCGGCCAGGTAATCGCTGGACCCCGAGCAGACGAAGTCAATGTCCTCGTTGCCAAGGCCGGCGCTGGTGCGAAGCTCGTGGATCACCGGGATCAAAATCTCCACCTCGTTGCGGTCCATTTCGCGCCGCAGCGAGGCGGACTGCGCAAAGGCGACGATGGCGGCCTCGCGCATCAAATGTGCTCCCGGTAGGAATCGTAGGGCGCGTCGGGCTCGCCGGTCGGCTTGAAGTAGAGAATGTTGCCGATGGAGGTGGTCCACTCCCCGCGCGGGCGCCACACCGCCTGCACGCGCATGCCCATATGCACATCTTCCAGCGAGGATTCGCCGAGCACATGCATCAGCACGGTGTCTGCGCCGTCGAGCAGCACCTGCACGGCAATGTAGGGAAGCTCCAGGGGAATGTTCTCCGAGGGCACGCGCACAATGGAGTAGGTGACGATGCAGCCCCGGTCGGGAAGCTCCACCGGATCGCCGGCGGTGGGCACGCCGTGCTGCGGGCAGGAACCCCGGGTGGGGAAATACACCTTGCCATCCACCGGGCAGCGCTGCCCCAGCAATCGGCCCTCGGCAATGGCGCGCAAAAAGCGCGAGGCCGACTGCCCCGCCGAGTAGGTGTAGTCCAGCTCAACGGGAATGCGCAGCAGCTCGACGGCTTCGGAAGCGTCTTCGCTCATTCTTACTCTCCGGTTGCTCCGGTTGCCGGCTCAAAGGCCGCAATGTCGCCGATGCCGCCGCCACGCGGCTCCGCCCAGCGCGCGCGCACGCGCATTCCCGTTTGCATTTGCTCTTCCGCGCCGGCGTCCACCACATGCAGCAGCGGCGTATCTGCGCCGTCCAGTTGAATCAGCGCATAGGCGAAGGGGTGCGGCAGCGGCTGCGCGGGGCGCGGCGCGTGCACCCAGGCCCAGCTCTTCACCACGCCGGAATCCGACACCTCGACCATCTCCGAGATCGCCTCACCGCTATCGGGGTCATACTCCCGGGGCGGCACCATCACCGAGCCATCCGGCCGGCGCACGCCCAAAATCCTGCGCTCGCGCAACGCGGTGAAGAATTGCGAGAGCACGGGACCCAGCGAGCGCTTGTAGGTGTAGGCAAGCCGCTGCGTCGTCACCAGGGAGGATTCGCTGTCGCTCACCGGCGCCATCTTACATCATCGGCAGGGCGAAGCCGTCCTCGACGGGCTTGCGGCCGGCAAAGAAGGGGCCGAGCACGGTCTGCAGCTCGTCCAGCGTCCAGGGCTGCTCGTTCTCGTGATCGAGGAGCGGCTGCGGCGGCCCATAGACGCGAATGTGCCGCCCCCAGATCTGGATGAGCTGGCCGGAAACCTGCGCGGCGTGCGGCGAGGCGAGCCAAGCCACCAGCGGCCCGATGTGCTCCGGCGCAAAGGTGTCGAAGCCCTCGGCGGGCTTCTCGAACATGCCCGCCCAGGGACCCGATTGCGTCATGCGCGTGCGGGCGCGGGGCAAAATCACATTGGCCGTTGCGCCAAAGCGCAGGCACTCGCGCGCCGCCGAGAGCGTCAGGTGCGCAATGGCCGCCTTGGCCGCCGCGTAATTCGGCTGGCCAATGTTGCCCATCATGAAGGAATCCGAGGCCGTGCTGATCAGCCGCCCGCCGGGGGGCAGGCCCTCCGGCGTTTTCGAGCGCTCGCGCCAGTAATCCATGGTGTGCTTGATCATGGTGAAGTGGCCTTTGGTATGGACGCGCATCACCGAGTCGAATTGCGCCTCGTCCATGGTCACGATCATGCCGTCGCGCTGAATGCCGGCGTTGTTCACCACAATGTCGAGGCCGCCGAACTCGGAGACGGCGCTGCGCACAATGCGACGGGCGTCCTGCCAATCGGCCACATCGCCAAAGGCCGCCCTGGCTTCGCCGCCGGCCGCTTCGATCTCCGCCACCACTGCGCGGGCGGGCTCTTCGCTGCCGCCCTCCCCTTTCAGGTTCACGCCCAGATCGTTCACCACCACGCGCGCGCCGTGGCGCGCGAGCTCCAGCGCCTCCACCCGGCCGAGCCCCAGCCCTGCGCCGGTGACGATGGCGACCTTGCCGTCGAGGATTCCCATTTTTCCCCCTTCGCCGCTCAGACGCGCTCGATGAGCGTGGCGGTGCCGACGGCGGAGCCGCAGCACATGGTAATGAGCGCGCGCTGCAAATCGCGGCGCTCGAGTTCATGCAGAGCCGTCACAATCAGCCGCGAGCCGGTTGCGCCGACCGGATGCCCCAGCGCAATGGCGCCACCGTTCACATTCAGCCGCTCTTCGTCAATCTCCGGAAAGGCGCGCAGCCAGGAGAGCACCACCGCGGCAAATGCCTCGTTGCACTCGAAGAGGTCCACGGTCCGCAGATCCAGCCCCGTCTTTTGCACCAGGCGGCGCGTTGCGTCTATCGGACCTTCGAGCAGCATTTCGGGATCGCTGCCCACCACCACATCGTGCACAATGCGCGCGCGGGGGCGCAGCCCCAGTTCCTTGGCCCGCGCGGGGCTGGCGTAGAGCAACCCCGCCGCGCCATCGGAGACCTGCGAAGAGTTGCCGGCGGTGTGAATGCCGCCCTCCTGCACCGGCTTCAACCCGGCCAGCGCTTCAAGGCTGGTTTCGCGCAGGCCCTGGTCGCGCAACACCTTGCGCTGCTCGCCGGTGGGCTTCATGTCTTCGCCCAGCACCGGCGCTTCCATGGGCATAATCTCGCGCTCAAAGCGGCCTTCGTCCTGGGCGCGCCGCGCCTTTTGCTGCGAGGCCAGCGCAAAGCGGTCGACCTGTTCCCGGGTGATGCCGCGCTTTGCGGCGATGCGCTCCACCGCCTCGAACTGCGAGTTGGGCTGCTGCCAGGGATACTCCGGCGGAATGAAGAAGCCCGGCCCGTTCATCACATTGGCGCCGAGCCCCACATGGCTCATCAATTCCACGCCGCAGGCAATGCCGCAATCTATGGAGCCGCCCTTCACCAGCGCGTTTACCAGGTTGTTGGCCTGCTGTCCCGAGCCGCACTGCACATCCACCGTCGTGCCCGCGGTGCTGTAATCCCGCCTGGAAACGCCGAGCCAGGCGTGGCGGGTGATGTTGTTGGATTGCTCGCCCGCCTGGGTGACGCAGCCCCCGAAGATCTGCTCCACCGCGCGCGGCTCAATGCCGGCCTTCTCAATCAGCCCCATTTGCAAGCGCCCCAGAAGCTGCGCCGCGTGCAGGCCGGAGAGCTCGCCGCGTCCCATCTTGCCCCGGGCAATGGGGGTGCGCAGCGCCTCGACAATCACCGCTTCGCTCATTTTCTCTCCTCCTTTTTTTTCAGCCGTTGTCCCGGCCGAGAATCAGCGCGCCGGTGGGAACGCCGACGCCGCTGGAAACCAGCACATGCTCGCAGCGCTCGGGCTGATTGTGGGAGACGCCGCGAATCAGCCGCACGGCTTCGGCAACGCCGTTGACGCCGTGAATATATGCCTCCGAGAGCAGGCCGCCGTGGGTGTTGGTGGGCAGCCGCCCGCCCGCCGCCAGCGCGCCGTCCCGCACAAAGTCCGCGCCCTCCCCCGGCCCGCAGAAGCCGAATGCCTCGAGCTGCATCAACACCTCGGGGGTGAAGGCATCGTAGAGAATCGCGGCGTCCATGTCGGCGGGGCCGAGCCCGCTCTGCGCATAGGCGGTCTCGCCCGCCCGCTCCATTTCGGGGAGCCGGTGCATATCGGGCCGGTAGAAACTGGTCATCTGCTCCTGTCCGTCGAAGGAAGCTTGGGAAACGCCGCGAATTACGGCGGGGCGCTGTTGCAAATCGCGCGCTCGTTCGGGGGAGGTGATCAGCAGGGCGCAGCCGCCGTCGGTTTCCTGGCAGCAATCGAAGAGGCGCAGCGGTTCGCAAATCCAGCGCGAATTGTAGTATTCCTCAAGAGAGAGCGGCTTGCCGTAAAAAGCCGCCGCCGGATTGTTCTGCGCGTGGTTGCGCGTTACCACGGCGACCTGCGCCAGAGCATCCGCGCAATCGCCGTATTCGTGCATATAGCGCGTGGCGGCCATGGCCACCCAAGAAGCCGGGGTGAGCATGCCGAAGGGCATATACCAGGACCAGTGGATCAAATCGCTGGTAATGATGTCGCCCGAAACGCCCTGCCCCATGCGCTGGCCCGAGCGCCCGTTGAGCGCGCGATACACCACCACATGGCGGCAGACCCCGGTAGCCACGGCCATGGCGGCCTGCTGCACGATGGGCACCGCCGCGCCGCCGCCGTAGGCGACCCGGGAGAGCAGCGACAGATCGCCGAGCCCGACGCTGCGCGCCACTTCGACCTCGTCGCTGGAATCCATCAGAAAGGTGACGAGGCCATCCACTTCGCGCGGCTCGATACCGGCGTCGGCAATGGCGCCGCGCACTGCCTGGCAGGCCAGCGCCAGTTCCGAAACCCCCGAGTTCTTGCTGTAAGGGGTCTGGCCGATGCCGGCAATGGCGGCTTCGTCCCGCAGTGTGGTGGGCATCTCGCTCCCCGCTTCAGTCCGGCAGCGCGACGCGCACCCGCGCCGTCACATGGTTGCCCCAGGCATTGTCGCCGCGCACTTCCACCTCCACCACACCGGCCTTGGCCGAAAGCACCTTTCCGCGCAGCTCCAGGGTGTCGCCGGGCATATTCGGCCCGCCGAGCCGCAGCGAAACGCCTTCGATTACCGCATCCGGCCCGGCCCAATCGGAGATGTAGCGGCCCACGAATCCGTTGGTGGTGAGAATGTTCATGAAGATGTCCGGCATACCCTGGGCCTGCGCGGCCGCGCGGTCGTGATGCACCGGCGTGAAATCGCGCGAGGCCAGCGCGCCGCCCACCACAATGCTCGCCGTAATGGGCACATCCAGATTGGGCAGCGCCTGCCCCGCCAGCGACTCCGAGAAGCGCAATGTCTGCTTCACAGTTCCTCCGCCGGCTCGAGCTGCGCCAGTTGGCGGCCCAGCGCCGCTTCGCTCTCGCCTGCGCCGCCGAGCTGCAGCTCCAGCGATTTGGACCACAGAAAGTGGCGGTGAATGGGGTAATCCACATCGGCGCCAATGCCGCCGTGCAAATGCAAAGCGGCGCCGGCAATGCGCGCGCCGGCCTCCGCCGCCCACCACTTGGCAATGCGGGCTTCGCGCAGCGCCGGCCTGCCTGCCGCAAGCCGCGCCGCCGCGCGCCACATGGTCCAGCGCATCGCCTCCAAATCCACATAGCAATCGGCCAGACGCTGCTGCACCGCCTGGAAGCTGCCGATGGGAACGCCGAACTGCTCGCGCTCGCTGGTGTATTTGGCGGCGATGCGCATGGCGCTTTCCGAAACGCCCACCTGCATGGCGCAGAGCGCGGCGAGCGCGTGCGCTTCCAGCCAAGCGAGCGGCCCGCCTTCGCCCGCAGTGCCCGAAACGCCCGCAGCGCCCAAGCGCTGGGCCGGCGCAGCGTCCAGGCGCAAATCGCAGCGCGGCTCGCCGGTGGAGATGCGCTGCGGCAGCAGCGAAATTCCCGCGCCGCCCGCAGCTACCAAAAAGAGAGCGGCGCGGGCCTCGCCTTCCGGCGCGGCGGGAATCAGCAGCGCCGCGGCATCTTCGGCGCAGGGCAGCGCGCGCTTTGCCCCGTGCAGCGACCAATCGCCCGCGGCCGCGGACTCTTTGCGCGCGCGGGTGGCGGGCGACTGGCTCTCGCGCGAACCCGCGTCGTCAAGGGCACCGCTGAGCAGCGCCTCGCCCGCCGCCACCCGAGGCAGCCAATCGCGCTGCTGTTCCGCAGTGCCGAAAGCAGCGATGGGCAGCGCGCCCAACACCAGGGTGGGAAACCACGGCCCCGGCGCCACCGCGCGGCCCAGCTCTTCGAAGAACACGCAGAGTTCGAGCAGGCCCATGCCCATTCCGCCGTGCTCTTCCGCAATGGCAATGCCGAGCAGGTTCGCTTCGGCGCACTGCTTCCACAGCGCGCGGTCCACAAACGCGCCGGTCTCTGCCTGCTTCACGCGCTCGGGGGTGGCCTCGGCCTGCAAAATCTCCCGGGCCAAACTGCGGATCGCCTGTTGCTCGCCGCTGAAACCGAAGTCCATTTCAGGCCGGCTCCGCCGGGCGAAAGAGCGGCAGCTTGAAGCCGTCCTCGTCCTCGTGAATGAAAGCCTGAAGCGCCATGCCAATGCGCAGCGCGCCGGGCTCGCAGTCCACCACATTGGAGACGATGCGGCAGCCCTCCGGCAGATCCACCAGCGCGGCCAGAATGGGAAACTCGTAGCCGGGGAAGCGCGGGTGGTGAATCACCGTGTAGCTGTGCAGCGCGCCGCGCCCGCTGGCCGCAATGTGATCCCACTGCGTTGCGCCGCAGTCATCGCACATGGGGCGCGGCGGGTGGCGCAGCTTTTGGCACTGCGCGCAGCGCTGCAGCGGCAGCAGCGTGCCCTCTGCGACGGCCCGCCACCACCAGGCGTTGTCGTGCGAAAGCGGCGGCTTGATGCGCGTGGGCTTTTGCGGCTGCGCATCTGCGGCATCTGCGTTGGCAGCGGCGCTCTGCGGCGCTTCCTTGGGAATGAACTTCAGCACGCGGAAGTTCATTGTGCCCAGCTCAATGCCCTTTGCATCGCAAAAAGTAGTGCGGGTGGTGATGAAGTAGCCGACACCGACGCCGGTGGCCTTCTCCTCCGAAATATCGGCGATTACGGTCTCTGCGCTCACCTGGTCGCCGGGGCGCAGGTAGCGCGTGAAAGTCTGCTCGGTATCGGTGCCGAGCACGCCGGTGTAACCCGCATCGGTGAGAATCTTGTGCAACCGCTGCTGCTCGTCGCGCGGCTCGCCGTGGCCGCGGTGCATGGACCAGCCTTCCAGAATCCACGCCTGCAGCATCATGGGCGGCGCCACAATGCCGCCGTGCACGCTCCGGGCCGCGGCTTCCGGGTCCAGATACACGGGATTCGCATCGCCGATGGCATCGCACCACTGGCGGATCATCGGCTCGTTCACCAGGTCGCGCCCCACGCTGGGCGGGCCGGTGGGACGGCCCACAAAGGCGCGGATCTGCGTCTCGAGGTCCTGCTTCTGTTCCGGGGTGAGCATGGCTAGCGCCGCGCCCGCGGCATGCCGAGTCCCGCCGCGGCGATAATGTCGCGCTGCACCTCGTTCACCCCGCCGCCGAAGGTGTTGACCATGGAAAGGCGGTAGGCGCTCTCGAGCAAGCCGTCGCAGAGCGCGCCGGGCTCGCCGCGCCGCAACAACCCCGCGCCGCGCGTAATCTCCAGCAGTTCCCGGTAGCAGGCGATCACCGTCTCGGTGCCGAAGACCTTGACCGCCGAGGCGAAGGCCATGGTCTGCGCGCCATGTTCGGATTGCGCGCCCTGATCCAGCAGCCATGCGCCGCGCCAGTTCAGCAGCTTCAATGCTTCGAGACGCGCGTGCACCCGGGCCAGCGCGCGCTGCACCCATTCTTCTTGCAACGGCGCGCCCGCGCCCGGCTCTTCCCGCGCCGCCCAGGCCCACACTTCTTCGAACACCCGGCTGAGCGAGGCCGGCATGGCCAGGGTGATGCGCTCCAAGTTGAGCTGCGAGGTAATGAGGCCCCAGCCGCCGTGCACCGGCCCGACGGTGTTGGCCAGCGGCGCGCGCACGCCCTCGTAAAAAGTGGCCCAGGTAAGTTCGCCACCGATGGTGCGGATGGGCGTGCGGGAAAACCCCGGCGCGGCGGTGGGCACCATGACGATGGAAATGCCTTTGTGCTTCGGCGCATCGGGATCGGTGCGGCAGGCCAGCCAGATGTAATCGGCGTCGCCCGCGTGGGTGGTGAACACCTTCTGCCCGTCAATCACCCACTCGTCGCCATCGCGCCGCGCCCGGGTCTGCAACGAGGCGAGATCGGTGCCCGCGCCCGGCTCGGTGTAGCCGACGGCGACGACGATTTCGCCCCGCGCAATGCGCGGCAGAAACTCCGCCTTCTGCTCGTCGCTGCCCCACTGCATGATCATGGGGCCGATGGTGTTCACGGTGATCAGCGGCAGCGGCGCGCGCGCGCGGTAGGTCTCGTCCCAGAAGATAAACTGGTCCAGGTGGCTCTTGCCCTGCCCGCCGAACTCCACCGGCCAGCCCAGCGTGAGCCAGCCATCGCTGCCCATGCGCCCCACCGCCTCGCGGAAGGCCGCGCCGCCGAGCTGCTCCCAGTCGGCGTCCAGGCGCTGCCGCAGGTCTCCCGCAAAGAGCTCGCGGTAATAGGCGCGCAACTCGGCGCGCAGCGCCCGCTGTCCGGGGGTGAATTCGATGTGCATGGAAGGTGCGCCAGTGTGCCCCAGCCCCGCGCCGCTGGCAAGCTCGCCTTCTCTGCGCGCTCAGTAGCCGAGCGCGGTGTTCACCTGGTGGATCAGCTTTTCTCCCGCCTTGAAGCGGCGCAGGTTTTCGATGAAGGGGTTGATGAGCGCATCAAAACTGCCGGGGCCGGACCACGAGATGTGCGGCGAGAGCCGCACCTTTGGATGGGTGTAGAGCCAGTGGCCCGCCGGCAGCGGCTCGGGGGTCACCGTGTCGAGGCTGGCGCGGGCAATGCGGTCCGCGTCCAGCGCCTCGCGCAGGGCGTCCTGGTCCACCAAGCTGCCGCGCGCAATGTTCACCAAGTGCAGCCCCTGCCGGGCGCGGGCCAAAGCGGCGCGCCCAATCATGTGATGGGTCTCCCGGGTGGCGGGAGCGGCGAGCACCAGGTGATCGGCAAAAGCCATGAGTTCGCCGAGATCGCGCGCAAACTCGACTCCTTCGCCCCCTTCCCCGGCCGCGCACGCGGGGCTGCGGCGCAGGGCGCGAATGCGCATGCCGAAGGGCAGCGCGCGGTCCGCCAGCGCCTGCCCGATGCCGCCGAAGCCGACAATGCCGAGCCGCCGCCCGTGCAGACCGCCGAGTGGGCGCACCACCGTCCAGGGCTCGCCGGGCTCGTGAATCCAGCGCTCCGGCAGCTCTTTCTCGAAGGCGAGCATGACCGCCAGCGCCCATTCCGAAATCGGCACGGCGCTCGCGCCGCGCGAACAGGTGAGCGCCGCGCCGCCCAGCGCCTCGAAGGGAAAGCGGTCCACGCCGGTGCCGTAGGTGTGCACCCAGCGAATGCCCCGCTTCAGCACCTGTGCGGTGTTGGGCAAATCCCAGGTCATGGTGAGCAGCACATCGCCGCGCAGCCCCGGCGCAAGCTCGCCCTCTTCGGGAATCACCACCAGCTCCACATCGGGATGCGCCTCGGGCACCCGCGCAATCAAATCCAGCGGCAGATGGCTCAGCACGCGGAGCTTTGCGCTCACTGCGCGGCTCCGGCGCGGGCCTGCGCCAACTGCTCGGCGAGCAGCCCGCGCTGCACCTGTCCGGTGGCGGCGGTGCGCGGCAGCGCTTCGGCGAATGCAATGCGGCGCGGCTTCTTGAAGCCGGCAATGCGCCCCTCGCACACCGCTTGCAGCGCTTCCAGAGTCACCTTTGCACCGGGCTCGGGCACCACCACGGCGCAGACCAACTCGCCCCAGTCGGCGTCGGGAACGCCGATCACCGCCAGCTCGCGCACCCCCGCTGCGCCGGCCAAAGCGGCCTCCACCTCCAGCGGCGAGACGCTCTCGCCGCCGCTGCGAATTACCTCGCGCATGCGCCCGGTGACCTGCAGGTAGCCCTCTTCGTCCAGCGCGCCGAGATCGCCGGTGTGATACCAGCCATCGCGCAGCGCCTCCGCCGTCGCCTCGGGATTCTCGAAGTAGCCGTCCATCATGTAAGGGCTGCGCACGCAAATCTCGCCCTCGGCGCTAATGCGCAGCGCTGCGGCCGGCGCGGCCAGCCCCACGCTGCCCGGCTTTCGCAGCGCATCGGCGTCGGACAAAGTGGAGCAGGAGCCCGCCTCGGTGGAGCCGTAGTAGGTGCGCGTGCGCGTGCCGGGAAAGCGCTCTTTCAGCGCGCGCAGCAACTCAATGGGGACCGCCGAGGTGCCCGTATCCAGCTCGCGCAAACTCGAGAGATCGTAGCGGCCCGTATCGCTTGCCAAAATGCGCGACCACACCAGCGGAATGCAGTAGAGGCGGTTGGCCCGGGTGCTCTGGACGGCGGAGAGCAGCGCCTCGGGGGTGGGCGAGTGCACCAGCGCAATGCTGCCCCGGGTCTGCCACGCCGAAAGCGCCAGCGAAAAACCCGCCATGTGATAGAGCGGAAACATGCACACCCCCCGCTCGGGATCATCCCGGAACGGCCCCTGAAAACTGCGCAGCCAGTTGGCGCGGTGCGAAAGCACGACGCCCTTCGGCTTCCCCGTGCTGCCGCTGGTGAAGAAAATCACATGGGGATCGCCCTCGCGCAGGGCGGGCTCGCTCAGGTCTGCGGCGGGGCCGCGGACGGCGGCGGCGGCCAAGTCGAGCCCGCCGCCGCCCGGCGGGCCGTGCAGGCAGGCGAGCGGCGCGCCCGTCTGGCCGGCCAGCTCTGCGGCCCCCGCCAGGCGCTCGCCATCCGCCACCAGCAGCGCCGGGCGCGCCAGTTCCACCGGCTGCAGGGCTTCCGCCGGCCCGAGACGCGCGTTGACCGGGGCGAACACCGCGCCCAATTTGGCGCAGGCCGCAAACAGCGGCAGCACTTCCAGGCAGGTATCCGCCCAGCAGGCGACGCGGTCCAGGTGGCCGATGCCGAGGCCCCGCAACGCATGGGCCAGCCGGTTGCCCCGGGCGTCCAGCTCGGCGTGGCTGAGGGATTCGCCCCCGAGGGCCGCCGCAAGCCCCTCGGGGACAATGGCGGCGTTCTGCCGAAAGATGTCGCCGATCAAAAAGTGCCGGAATTGAGTTGACGGCATGGTTTTTTCAGCATAGCATTCCCCGCATGGAGAACAAGGTTCTCGCTTTCGAGAAGGGCAGCTCCCCGCTTTCCCGGGCAGCAGAGCGTAGCCTGGAACGCCGCCGGGAGGCCGCCCTGGGCGAGGTCATGCGGCTGGTAGAGGCGGCGCTGCGCCTGATTCGCAGCTCCGGCACCATCCACCAGCCCCGGGTGAGCGAGATTGTGCGCGAAGCCGGGCTCTCCAACCAGGCCTTCTACCGCCACTTCCGCTCCAAGCACGAGCTGCTGGTGACGGTCCTCGACGAGGGCATTGCGCTGCTGGCCCGCACCCTGGCCCGCCGCATGAACCGGGCGCAGAGCAGCGAAGGCCGCATTCGCGAGTGGCTGCGCGGGCTGCTGGAACAGGCGCTGAACCCCGACGCCGCCGAGGCGACGCGGCCCTTTGTGCTGGGGCAGGGGCAGCTCGACAGCGCCTGGGCCGAGGAAATGGCGCAATCCCAGCGGCGCGTCACCGCCCCGCTGCGCGAGGTGCTGGAGCGCGCGGCGGCCAGCGGCGAACTGCCGGGCGTTGTGCCCGAGCGCGACGCCGAGAGCCTCTACCACCTGGCCATGGGCTGGGTGCAGGCGCGGCTGATTGAGGGCGGCGCGGCCTCCCGGGAAGACGCGCGGCGCGTCGAGGACTTCGCCTGGGCCGGCCTGCGCCGCAGCGGAGCGGCGTGCTGATGGAGCGGGAGATTTTGCTGACGGGAATCGGCGGGCAGGGTGTGCAGCTCGCCGCCCGGGTGCTGGCCCTCGCCGCCATTCACGAAGGGCGCGAGGTGATGTGCCTCGGCACCTACGGCGGCACCATGCGCGGCGGCGATACCGGCGCCACCGTGATCATCGCAGAGGAGCCGATCTCTTCACCGCCCATCGTCTCGCGGGCCTGGGCCGCTTTGGGGGTGAGCCCGCGCTACTGGCCGCCGGTGCAGGCCAAGCTCCGCAAACAGGGGCTGGCGGTGGTAAACGGCGACCTTTTCGAAGCGCCCGCGGCGGGGGCGCTGGCCGTGCCCGCAAATCGCCTGGCCGTCGAGGCGGGCTCGCCGCTGGCGGTTTCCCTGGCGCTGCTCGGCGCATTTGCCGCCGCCTCCGGCGCGGTGGGGCTGGATGCGCTGATCCACGGCATGGAGGAATCGCTGCCCCCCTACCGGCGTCAGCATTTGCCGCAGAACAAGACGGCCCTGCAGTTGGGCTTCGCATGGCCTGGGGAAAACCCGGCGGCCGCAGCGGGAGGAAGCAGCGCATGAAGAACGGGAGCCGCGGCACGGTGGAAATCGCCACAGAGCGTTGCAAGGGCTGCGAGCTGTGCATCCCGGCCTGCCCGCCCCGCGTGCTGCGCATGACAGAGACGCGCAACGCCATGGGCGCGCACTACCCGGAACTGCTGCCGGGCTGCACCGGCTGCGGCGCGTGTCTGCTGGTCTGCCCGGATTTCTGCTTCGAGGTGTTTCAATACCAGAGCCCGCGCCGGGGGACGCCGTGACGCAGCCCGCAAAGCGGCGCTTGATGGAGGGCTCCGAGGCCATTGCCGAGGCGGCGATTGCCTGCGGCTGCCGCTTCTTCGCCGGCTATCCCATGACTCCCTTCACCGAGTTGCTCGAGAGCTTTGCGGCGAAGCTGCCGCAGGCCGGCGGCGTCTGCGTCAATGCCGAAAGCGAGATCGAAGCGGTGGGCATGGCCTGGGGCGCAGCCGCCACTGGCGCGCGCGCGGCTACCGGCTCGACGGGCCAGGGCCTGTCGCTCATGCAGGAATCGCTTTCGGAGGCCACCCGGGCCGAGCTGCCCCTCGTCGTCTTCAACATGGCGCGCGGCCAGGGCGATTACTACCAGGCCACCCGGGGCGGCGGCCACGGCGATTACCGGCATTTGGTCATGGCGCCCATTGATGTGAAAGAGGCGGTGCAGCTCACCCAGCGGGCTTTTCAATTGGCAGACCGCTGGCGCAATCCCGTGCTGATTTACGGCGATTACCTGCTGGCGCACACCGCAGAAGCCGTAGCCGTGCCGACGGCCGATGCCGCGGGCGAAGCGGATGCGGCGGGCGCGGAGAACGCAGCGCGGGCTTCCGCAAAAGACTGGGCCGTGGACGGATCGCGCGGCGGCAGCGGCGCACCGCGCAACCTGAACCCCATCGGCATGACGCCGGGGGAGAAGGGGATTGATCCCGAATCTTTCTGGAAGCGCCTGCAGGCGAAGCACGACGCCATGGATCGGGAAGAATCGCGCTGGGAAGCCGAGTTTGTGGAGGACGCCGAGCTTCTGGTGGTGGCCTTCGGCAGCGTCGCGCGCTTTGCGCGGCATGTGGTGCGGGAACTCCGCACCGAAGGGTTGCGCACCGGATATTTCCGGCCCGTGACTCTATGGCCCTTTCCGAGCCAGGCGCTGGCCAAGGCGGCGCAGTCCGCGGCGCGGGTCGCCGTGCTGGAACAGAACGCCGGGCAGATGATTGACGATGTCCGCCTGTCCATTCTCGGCCATGCGCCCGTCGTTCCCATCGGCGGCATCTCCTCAGATTCCGCCGGTTTCGGCGTCGGCCCCCTGCTCAACGCAGGAGAAATTCGCAGGCGCATCAACGCAGCCCTGCAAGGAAAAGAGGTGCAACCATGACTCAGCAGACCCAGACCGCCACGAAGACCGGCGCATTCAAGCCCACCCTGCAGCTCTCCACCGACCACGACCTGTGTCCCGGCTGCGGGGAGCCGCTGGTGTTGCGCTCGCTGCTCGAGGTGATTGAAGAGCTCGGCCTCGCCCAGCGCGCCATCGGCGTGATGGGAATCGGCTGCTCCACCGCGCTGGCGAGCCTGATGGATCTGGACCTGATCCAGGCCCTGCACGGCCGCGCGCCCTCCGTCGCCACCGGCGCAAAGCGCATGCGCCCGGATTCCCTGCTCTTCACCATCCAGGGCGACGGCGACATGGCCAACGAGGGCCTGCAAGAGGTGATCCACACCGCGGCCCGCGCCGAGAATGTGACCTGCGTGCTGCTGAACAACGGCGTCTTCGGAGAAACCGGCGGACACATGACCGCAACCACCGCGCCGGGACAGCGCACCAAGACCTCTCTGGAGGGGCGCGACCCCGCCTACCACGGCCACCCGATCCTGATGACCGACCTCATCGGCTCCCTCTCCGGAACCGCCTTTGCCGCGCGCGGCTCGGTGCACAACGCCGCCGGCGTCGCCGCAACCAAGCGCATGCTGCGCCGCGCCTTCGAGACCCAGTTGCGCGGCGAAGGCTTCTCCTTCGTCGAAGTGCTCACCATGTGCCCCACCGGCTGGTTCGTCCCCGCCGCCGAAGGCACCGACTACCTCCACCGCATCATGGGCCCCGTCCACTCCAACACCACCATCGAAAGGGAGGCGACATGAGTTTCCATACGCGAAACCACGCATGGATCGCCGTTGCCCTGGCCCTGGTTGTTCACCCCCCGGTGCAGGCCCAAGAGATCGAATCCACCGATGTCCCCCCGGGGGGGGGGGGGGTGATTGAGGAGATCGTGGTGACCGCACAAAAGCGTGAGAACACCTTGCAGGACACCGCCATTTCGATCACCGCACTGACGGAGGAAGGCATCCGGGCGCGCGGCATCCGCAACGCGCTTGACCTCACCGACTACATTCCGAATGTCAACTTGGCGGCAAACGCCCAGGGAGACGGCTTCTTCATCAATATGCGCAGCATCAACCAGTCCGACGCCGGCCTCATCACCAGGGATCAGCCGGCAAGCGTCTACATTGACGGGGTTTACTGGGGGCGAAGCCAGGGCAACCTCATAGATGTGGTCGAGTTGACCCGCGTCGAGGTGTTGCGCGGCCCGCAGGGAGATTTGTATGGCCGCAATTCCTCGGCGGGCGCCATCAATTTCATCACCCGCAAGCCCTCCGGAGGATGGGGCAGCGAGTTCACCGCCACTGCCGGGAAATTCTCACAGACCGATTTCAGAATTTACCAGGAGTTTCCGCTGCTGGGCGATCCGCACAGCGGCTCGGGATTTCTCGGTGGCAGCCTTTCCATAGCGAGCCTCAATCGGGACGGCTTCTACAAAAACAACATTGGAGAGGACACAGAGAGCAGAGACCGAATTGCCCTGCGCGGCGCTCTGCGCTGGCAGACCGGCGGCCTGACTGCAGATCTGAGCGTGGACTACACAGACGCCAAGGAGAGCCAGACAGAGTATCAGTTGACCCATGTGTTTGCGGATGCCACGCATTCCACAGCCATGAGAGTCGTCCCCCTCATCTCTTCCTACGCCAATCCGGAGCGCGCCGCTTATGTGAATGTGGATGGCTGCGAGGGCAGCAACTATCCCGACAGAGGCCCCTGCAGCCACAACGAGGACGAGCTGGAGGTGCTCGGAGGCGGCTTGACTCTCTCCGGTGAGTCCGCAGGCGGAACGATTTTCAAATCGGTGACCGGCTACCGCTCTGTCGAGAGTTCCAAGTTCATTGACCGGGACGGAACGCCTCTGATCATCTTCGGAAATGTGTCCGGAGACGATATCTCCTGGTGGAACCAGGAATTCAACCTGGTGGGGTCCACGGATGGCGGCTTCGGCCAATTCGATTATGTGCTCGGCGCATTTTTCCTCCGGGAGAAGGGAGATCAATTCAGCTACCAATGGGCGCTGAACGAGGTCTTTGGCGCCACGGCCGGAACCGGCCCCCGCAAGATTCACATTGAGACCGATGCCTGGGCGCTGTTCGGTCACTTCACCTGGACGCCACCGGTTCTGGACGAACGGCTGAGCTTCGAGGCCGGCCTGCGGCAAACCTGGGAAGACAAGGAAGTCGGCACAGACAACCGCAATTGCCGAAACACCTGCCCCTTCCTCGGAAGGGCGCAGAGGGATTTCAGCGCCTTCACCCCGACGGGCCGCATTCGCTTCCGGGTGAACGATGGCCTCAATGCCTATGTTTCCATCTCCAAGGGCTACACGGCAGGCGGCTTCAATGGGCGAGCCAACACACAGGCGCTTCTGGACACCGGTTACAACGAGGAGACCGTTCTCTCCTACGAGGCGGGAATCAAATTCCAGGGCTGGGGAAACCGCCTGCGCCTGAACCTCGCCGGTTTCCTGATGGATTATGAAGACCTGCAGCGAACCGCCCTCGCCGTTTTGTCCAATGGAACCATCGGCTCCACCACAGTGAATGCGGGGCGGGCCGAGGTCAACGGATTGGAGTTGGAGCTTCTCTGGGCTCCCCTCGACAATCTGCTCATCAATGCGAGCTATGGGCTGTCAAAGGCCGATTACAAGGAATTCATTGACAACGGAGTGAATGTTGCGGATACCCGGAATTTCGGACAGACTCCCGAAAACAATGTGAGCGCCGGAATCGAATACACAATCGGCGAATTCAGTTTCGGGCGGATGGTGCTCCGATCCGACTTCTACTGGCAGGACGAAACTCTGCTGCAAAACGGGGACGAGCCTCTGGCGGGAGACGATCCCTACGAAGTCGTGAATGCGAGGCTCACACTTTACGACGCCAGGCTTCCCGGCCTGGGCGGCACTTTTGACATCTCGCTCTTTGGAAAGAACATTCTCGATGAGCATTACAGGCCGTTCGGCATTGATTACTACACCAGCTCGGGCCGCACTCTTCCTTGGGTTGTGCAGGGTTTCGGCCCGCCGCGCACCTACGGAATCGAAATCGAATGGAGCTTCGGCAGCATGGTGAACTGATGCAGGACCGTGTGGAAAAGAACTCCAGTGAGTTGCGGCTCGGGTTTCTCGGGCTTGGGGCGGTGGGTGCGCCGATGGCGCGCAATGCGCTGGAGGATGGGCGGACGGTGGTGGTCTGCGATCCGGATGGCGCGGCGGTGCAGCGGCTCCAGGCGGCGGGGGCGGCGGTGGCGGAGACAGCGCGGGGGCTGGCGGGCGAGGTGGATATGGTGCAGGTGGCGGTGGCGACCGGGGAGCAGCTCGAGGCCGCTCTGCTGGATCCGGCAGAGGGATTTTTGGCCGGCGCGCGGCCCGGCCAGGCGGTGATTATTCACAGCACCGTCGGGGCGCAGGTCTGCGCGGCCATTGCCAAAGAGGCGCAGCGCGCAGGCGTCGCCGTGGTGGATGCGCCGGTAACGGGGCCCGACAGCGCGCCGCAGAGCGCGGCGCGGCGCGAAGTCACGACCCTTGTGGGATGCGAGCCCGAGGCGCTGGCGCAGGTGCGCGAGGCGCTCGAGATTTCGGGCAGCGCAATCTTCCATGTCGGCGCGGTGGGCGACGCCCAGTCCGTGAAGCTCGCGGCCAATGCGCTGGCCCTGGTGCAGATGCAGGCCACCCACGAGACCATGCAACTGCTCGCCCGCCTGGGCATTGGCAGCGCGGACGCCGCGGCGATTCTCTCCGCCAGCTCTGCCTCCAACTGGGCCGTGGCGCACTGGGACATGGTGTCGCAGGCGGGGCGCGCGGCCAGCCGCGCAATCCCCGCCAAAGATCTGGAGCTCGCCGTCGAAACCGCCCAGGCCGCCGGCCTGCGCCTCGACCTGGCCGAGCGTGTGCGATACTCAATGAGCGAGGCCGGGCACGGCTTTCTCGCCCCTTCCTGAAGGAGGGCCATCCATGGAGATTCCGATCCTCGACCTGAAGGGCCGCAGCGCGGAGGAACTGCGCGGCGACCGCGAGCTCGCGCGCAGCGCGGACGAGGGGCTCTCGACGGTGGGAACCTTCGTGCTCTGCGGGCACGGCGTCCCCGGCGAGATTCTCGGCGCTGTCCGCAGCACGGCGGAGGACTTCTTCGCCGAGCCCGAGAGCGAGAAGCAGGCGTGGGCCCGGCCGATGACTCCCGAGGTGGCGCGCGGCTACTTCGGCCTGCCCAGCGGCGTGGTCAGCGTGATGGGCATGGAGCGCTTCAGCTTCGGCGCCTGGGAGCGCGACGAGAACGATCCCTACTACGGCAGCAGCGAGGGGCGCGCGCACTTTCCGGACAACCGCTTTCCGCCGCAGCACGCGGCTTTCGAGTCGGCGGCCCGCGCCTACTTCCGCTGCGTAGAGGATGTCTCGCACAAACTCGCGGTGATTCTCGAAGAGGCGCTGCAGTTGGCGCCGGGCGCTTTCACCGAAAACCTGAATGGCAACACCGGCACCGCAACGGCCATTCTCTACCCGGGCGGCGGCGTTCCGCCCGAGGGCGGCGTCCGCATCCAGGCCCACAACGATGTGGATCTCTACACCATCCTGCGCATCTTCGACGACTCGCGCACCGATCTCTACTTTCTCGACCGGGAGAATCGCTGGAACGAGGTGCCGGCGGTGCGCGACAGCTTCATCGTGAATGTGGGCGACCTGATGCAGCGCTACACCAATGACCGCTGGCTTGCGACGAGCCACAAAGTGCTCGTCCCGCCGCAAAGCTCGGCGCAAGATCGCTTCAGCCTCGCCTACTTCGAGCACCCCCGCTACGACACAATTGTCGCGCCCCTGAAAGCGCTGCTGAAGCGCGAAAAGCAGGAGCCCGCGTATCCGCCGGCGCGCGTCGCGGATTTCGAACGCCAGCGGCGCATGCTGATTCACCTGGGACAAACGGCCAACGAGGAGCTGCTCGAGCCCATCGAGAAGCGACTTGGAAGCGCCTGAGGAGAACACCATGAAAGAGCCTGTCGGACGCTACCCCGGAATTCTGCTGAACCATGTGGAAATGCTCTACCAACCCGGCGAGCGGGAGCTCGCGGGAGAGTTCTTCCGCGCCCTGGGCTGCAAGGTCGAAACGAAGCTGCACGACACCTACGCCTTCGCCTTCGTAGACGCCGAGTTCACGGACATCATCAACAATGTCCTCTACCTCTCCGAGATCCGCCCCGAGCAGGCCGCGCTGGAGAAGGCGTTGCAGGCGGCCCTTGGCCGGGACGAGAATCTCGCCCAGGGCCTGAAGGGCTATTTGGAAAAGCGCCGCACCCGCCCCCACGGCATTCCGCACTTCGGAATCCGCTACCCGAGCTTCGATTCCATCGAAGAGGTGATCGCGCGCCTCGAGTCTTTGGAAGAGCCGCTGCGCGGGCGCGTCGAAGGCCCCCTGGTGGTGCGGCCCGGCGACGCCCTTTCCATGACCAACGACCTGATCCAGGCATTCGTCGCCACCGATGTCGCCTTCACCGGACTGGGCACGCTCGGCCAGATGATCGAGTTGCAGGCCCAGCAGATTGTGACCAACTGAAACCAGGGAGGAAACCATGGCTTCTGCAGACCAGCTTCGAAAGGCCCACGAACGCTACCCCCAACTCGTCACCGGCGGAGATCTGGAGGGCATTCTCGCGCTCTACGCCGAGGACGCCACCATTGAGGATCCGATCGGCTCGGAACTGCAGCGCGGCCACGACGCAATCCGCGCCTTCTACGCGCCGGTGCTCGGCAGCACCGCGCTGAAGCAGGCCGGCCCGGCGTGCGTGGCGGGGCACGAATCCGCCATGCCCATCGTCGCGCTGATCGGTCCCGAAGGGCAGCAGGCGCTGGACATCATCAGCGTGCTGCGCTTCAACGACGACGGGCGCATTGCGAGCATGCGCGCCTACTGGAGCATGGACGCCATGCGCGCCGCCACGCCCGAAGAGCGCGCCCGCTGAATTAGCGCAGCGCGGGCGGAGTCTGACGCGCCATCACCTTTTTGGCGGCGAGGGCCAGCAGGCTGCGGGGGAGAATCCGCATACCGGCATTGGCGCGCAGCCAGTTGAAGACGCCGGAAATGGCGGCGGGGCGGTGCCCCAGCGCGTCGAGGGCGACGGCGACGACCTTGCGCGCGGACTCGCCGGGGTGCACCAGCGCGCCGGCGGTCTGCTGAAACTCGCTCTCGGTGGCGCCGGGCTGCAGCGACAGGCAATCCACGCCGCTGCCCTGCAGCTCGCCCCACAGCGCCTCGCCCAAAAAGTTGTCGAAGACTTTGGTGGCGCTGTAAAGGGCGTGCAGCGGCAGCGGCTGCGCTCCCGAAACGCTGCCGGTGAAGATCAGCGCGCCGCGCCCGCGCGCGCGCAGCTTTGGCAACAGCGCGGCGCAGAGCACCACGGGGGCTTCGCAATTGAGCCGCACCATGGCGCGCAGCCGCTCGGCATCCTGCAGATCGAAGCGGCCCTGGCAGCCCACACCGGCGTTGTTCACCAGCATGGCGATATCGAGTCCGGACACGGCAGAGAGCAGCGCGCGCACGCCGGAATCCCGCGACAAATCGCAGGCCACCACGCGCGCCTCAATGCCGCACTCGGCCTGCAGCTCTGCCGCCAGCTCGCGCAGCCGCTGTTCGCGCCGGGCGCAGAGCACCAAAGAAATGCCATCCCGCGCCAGCGCCCGCGCAAACTCCGCGCCAATGCCGGAAGATGCGCCGGTCACCACGGCCCAATCGCCGTAGCGCTCGCGCAGCGAGCCCCGCGCATTTTGGAAGCGCGCGCGCGAACGCCACATCAGCCAGGTGAGCCCGCCCCACACTACGCCCGAAACCAGCGCGCTGCCGAGCTGCAACTGCAGCGGGTCCTCCCCGCGATAGGCAAAGGGAAACACCACAAAAGAAAAAGCCACCTGCGCCAGGTAAAGGCTCGCCCAAGGATGCATCCACGGGCGCATACCCCAAAAGCCCACCATGCCCGCGGCATAGACAAACCAGTGCGGAACCGCCGTGAGCTTGGCCCAAACGCCCTCGAAGCGGTAGCCAAACCACACCTCTTCGTCCCGCGCCACATCCTTGATGAGCAGATCGAAGAAGGGCACATACCAGAGCGCCATGAAAGCGCAGAACAGCAGCATCCAATTCATCCACCAGGGCCGGCGGCTCCAGTGATGGCGGATCCACTCGCTCATTTTCGTCCTCCTTCCATGTCATGGGAATTCAACACCTCATCCACACTCTTGCGCAGCACCGCCACGAGCAGGTCGAGTTCGTCATCGGAAATGACGAGCGGCGGGCCCAGGCAAATGACATCCTGCGCTGCGCCCGAGCCGCCGGGGTAGAAGAAGGCGCCATTGGCCAGCCCGGCGGCCACCACCCGGCTCGTCAGCCGCAGCGATGCATCGAAGGGTGCGAGCGTGCTGCGGTCGCGCACCAATTCCAGCGCCTGCAGCATTCCGCGCCCGCGAATCTCGGCCACATGGGGGTGATCGGCAAAGGCGTGCTGCAAGCGCGCGCGCAGCGCTTCGCCCTGCTTCGCGGCGCGCTGCACCAACTCTTCGCGCTCCATAATTTCGAGCACTTTGTCTGCCGCGGCGCACGCCGCCGGATGCGCGGAGAAGGTGTAGAACATCACCTCATCCCCCTGAGCGGCAATGGGCTCCACCACAAAATCGGAGACGAACACGCCCCCCATGGGCAGATAACCGCTGGCCAGCCCCTTGCCGCTCACCAGAATATCGGGCACGACGGCAAAGTGCTCCACGGCAAAGCGCGCGCCCGTGCGCCCGAAGCCGCACATCACCTCGTCGGCAATCAGCAGCGCGCCGTGGCGGCGGCAAATCTCGGCGACCCGCGGCAGATATTCCCGCGGCGGATCCAGCGCACCGGCGGTGGAGCCGCCCACCGGTTCGAGAATCACCGCAGCCACGGTTGCGGGATCCGCTTGTTGCAGCGCGTCTTCCAGCGCGTCGGCGCAGTGCAGATTGCAAGTGTCCCGGCAATGCGCGCAGCGCAGCGGATAACAGGCGGGCAACTTGGGCGAGCCGGAAAAGTAAGGCGCGAAACCGCGGCGGCGCTTCTCGTGCCCGCCCGCATCGAGTCCCGAGAGCGTCGTGCCGTGGTAAGAGAGCGCCCGGCCAATTACCCGAAAGCGCTGCGGCTCGCCCTTGGAAACGAAGTGCTGCCGCGCAATGCGAATCGCCATATCCACCGATTCCGAACCGCCGCAGGTGAACAGGCAACGGCGAATGCCGCCCGGCAGCCAGCGATCCTGCAGGCGCTGCACCAGGCGCAGACGCTCGGGCGTCTCGAAAGTCGGCAGCACATAGGTGTTCTGCGCCATGGCGCGGGCCGCCGCAGACACCACCTCCTCGCGCCCGTGGCCAATGTTGGAAACGATGGCGCCTGCAGACGCATCGAGAATCCGCGCCCCCTGCGCGCTGATCAGAAAGCAGCCCTCCGCCCCTGCAATCTGCAGCTCCGGGCCGCCACCCGGCAAAAACGCATAGCGGGACTCCATGCCCCGATCTTACACGCCCCTCAGCCCGCGCCAATCGCCACCGGGCGCACCGGCGATCCCGATCCGCCCTTGACCCGCAGCGGGAGAATCATCGTGCAGGAGGTCCACACCTCGTCGCGAGCGAGTTCGGCGAGGTGCGCGTTCTGAATCTGGTGAATGCCCGCCTGGGTGAGATTGTGGTGATGAATCGCAAAGGGCAGGCCCTGCGGCGTGCCCTCTGCCGGCGGCGCTTCGCCGCGGATCATGCCCTCGGCCGCGGGATCGGTGAAGGGGTTGTCCATTGCCAGCAGCACGACTGCCTTCTGCTCGATGTATTTCACCGCGTCGTAGGAGAGCCCGGGGCCGCGGGTGTAATAGATTCCCCGCTTGTCCGGATCCGCCCAGTGATCCTCCCAGCCGGTGTAGATGTAGAGCGCATCGCCGGGCAGAATGCCGCGCCACGCGAGGCCCTGCGCCTGGAGCATGGCCTCAATGTCTGCGGCGCTGACCACCTGCCCATCGGCCAGCGGCGCGCCGCCGCCCAGATGACGCCGCGCGTCGAGCAGCACAGCGCTTGTGACAATGGGAGGCACATGCTCAATCCCCAATTTCAGGAGCGGCGAATCCGGCGAGGGCTTGACCTCGCTCTGCGTGTAGCCGCCGTAATACTTCACCTTCTCCGCCGGGAAATCGCCCTTCCCGTTCCAGGGCGCATCCAGGAAGCCGAAGTGGCCGATGGCGTCCATCTGCGTGCCCTGCGCCGCTGGCTCGCCGGAAACCGTCTCGCCGTTAAAGGCATGGAGGGAAAAAGGTAGCCCCGCAGTGGGCCGGAAGGTATAGTCGAGGGGCACGCCGAAGGGCGAGCGTGGCATGGTTTCGGAGCGGACATGCGAAAGCTCATAGGATTTTGCGCCCGGCCGCCCCAGGTGCCAGGCGCAGCGCATCCACGCCCCCGGGCCGAGGGCGTTGGCCATGCCGCGCTGGTCGCCCGCAGGCCACGGCGGCGCCGGCGTCAGGCGGCGCGATTCCTCGACGGCCTCGCGCTGGCTCATGGGCGAGGCTGCGCCGCCGGGCAACTGCCCGCAGCCGCCGAGCAGGCCCGCCCCGAATACGAATGCCGCAAGCAGCGGCGCACCGATGTTCCACCTCATTTCACAACACCCCGCTTTGTGGGTTTCGGGAATTCCGCGCTCTTGCACCGTCTTGTGCGGCGCGGCGCCAAGCGCGAATCCTAACTGAGCGGCGCGCGCGGACGCAAGCTCTCCGGCGCAAAAACAGGAGGATCTCATGGCGGAAAAGCAGGGCGCGGCGGCGCGGTCTGGGGGCTTTTGGAGGGCGTTCGGCCCCGGCCTGCTCTTTGCGGGCGCCGCCATCGGCGTCTCGCACCTCGTGCAGTCAACCCGCGCCGGTGCGCTCTACGGGTTCGGCTGCGTGGCGTTCATTCTCGCCGCCAACGCGATCAAGTATCCGGCCTTCCGCTTCGGCCCGGCATACGCCGCCGCAACGGGGCGCTCAATTCTCGTCGGCTACCGCCGGCAGGGAAATTTGGGCGTCGCGCTCTTTTTGCTGGCGACTCTGGCGACGATGTTCGTCGCTGTCGCCGCCGTGAGCCTGGTTTCCGCCGCCCTGCTCCGCACAGCACTGGGCGTCTCCCTCTCCGCCTCCAATCTCGCCGCTCTGCTGGTCCTCGCCGGCGCTGTGCTGCTCGTGGTGGGGCGCTTCCGGCTGCTCGACTGGACCATCAAAGCACTCATCGCATTTCTTTCCTTTTCAACACTCTTGGCGAGCGCAATCGTGCTGCCGCGCATCTCTCTCTCCGGGCCGGGCGATCTCTGGCCTGCGGATTTTTCCCTGCCGACCATCATCTTTCTCGCAGCTCTCATGGGCTGGATGCCAGCGCCTCTGGACACCGCCGTGTGGCAGTCGCTCTGGACCAAAGCCAAGGCGCGCAGCACCGGCCATGCGCCCACGCTGCACCAGTCCTCGCTGGACTTCAACATCGGCTACGCGGCGACCATCTTCTTCGCCTTCTGTTTTCTGATCATGGGCGCGGGGTTGATGCACGGCTCGGGCGTCACTTTCGCCGCGGGCGCACCGGCATTCTCCCAGCAAATCGTGAGCCTCTACGAGCAGACTCTGGGCACAGGAGTCGGCAGGCTGGTGGGGCTCGGCGCTTTTTCCGTCGTGTTCTCCACAACGCTGACGGCCCTGGACGCCTACCCGCGCACGCTGGCGGCGCTGGCGGGCGTCATGCGCAACCCCGCCTTTCGCGCGGGCGCTGCGGCCCTGCCGCCCGCCAATATCGCGACGGAGCGGGAGGCCGACCCCCGCGCGCAGCGCATCGCCCTGGTGCTGCTGGCCGCGGGCAGCATTGTGGCGCTCAAATTGTTCGGCGCGCGCTTCCGCGAATTGATTGACTTCGCCACCACGGTCTCCTTTTTGACTGCGCCGGTCTTCGCATTTCTCAACCACCGGGCAATTGCCAGCGCCGATGTTCCGCGCGAGCGCCGCCCCGCAGGCTGGATGCTGCACTGGAGCGCCGCTGGAACAGCTCTCATGGCGCTCCTGGCGCTGGGCTACCTGTGGATTCGCTTCCTCGCTTGAGGCCGCAGGCGGCGCTAGAATGGCGGCTTGACAACGGGGCTGGGAATCCATGAATCTGCAAGACAGCCATGCAGTCATTACCGGCGGCGCCACGGGGATCGGGCTCTCGATCTTTCACGCATTGGCAGATGCGGGCGCTCGAACCTCGCTGCTGGCGCGCAATCTCGCCCGGGCCGAGCGGGCGGCGGGGGAAAAGCCGGGGGCGCGGGGCTTCCGAATTGATGTAACGCAACCGGAATCCGTCGAGGCGTGCTTTGACGAATGCGTTCGGGTGCAGGGCCCGGTGGACATTCTGGTGAACAACGCGGGCGCAGTGGAGACTCTCCCCTTTCACAGGATGGACGCTCAACACTGGCGCCGTATGCTGGATGTCAACCTGACCGGCGTATTTCTGTGCGCCCGCGCCGCCTACCCTGCTATGCTGGAGCGGGGAAAGGGGCGAATCATCAATATCGCCAGCACCGCCGGGTTGAAGGGCTACGCCTACACCGCCGCCTACGCGGCTGCCAAGCATGGCGTCATCGGCCTCACGCGCTCACTGGCGCTGGAAGCCGCCCGCACGGCGTTGACGGTCAACGCAATTTGCCCCGGTTTCACCGATACGCAGATGGTCCGCGAAGGCGTGCAGAACATCTCCGCCAAAACCGGGCGCAGCGCGGAACAGGCGCTGGAGGAGCTCGTCCGGCACAATCCCCAAAAGCGCCTGATCTCTCCGGAGGAAGTCGCGCAGGCGGTGCTCTGGCTCTGCTCCCCGGCGTCCGGCGCGGTCAACGGGCAGGCCATTGCCATTGCCGGCGGCGAGGTAATGTGAGCGAACGCCGCAGCAGCGTGGAGGAAGCGCATGAACTTGTCTGAATACAGCCCCGAGCATTTCAAGTGGCGCTGCCAAGACGGCGTGGCGCAGATCACGCTGTGCCGGCCGGCAAAGAAGAACCCGCTGACCTTCGACTCCTACGCCGAACTGCGGGATTGCTTTCGCGCGCTGGCCCACACCGATGAGATCGGCGCTGTCATCATTGCCGGAGAAGGCGGAAACTTCTGCTCCGGCGGCGATGTGAACGAGATCATCGGGCCGCTGACCCAAATGGACATGAAGGGGCTCTTGAAGTTCACGCGCATGACGGGAGATCTGGTCAAGGCCATGCGCCACTGCCCCCAACCGGTCATCGCCGCGGTGGACGGCGTGTGCGCCGGCGCGGGGGCCATCCTGGCCATGGCCTCGGATTTCCGGCTGGGAACGCCACAGTGCAGGACGGCCTTCCTGTTCAACCGGGTCGGACTTGCGGGTTGCGACATGGGAGCCTGCGCAATTTTGCCCCGCATCATCGGGCAGGGGCGCGCTTCAGATTTGCTCTTCACGGGCCGCGCAATGAGCGCCGAAGAGGGAGAGCGCTGGGGATTCTTCAACGCAATCTGCGCGCCGGAAAACCTGTTGGAAGAGACGCACAAACTGGCGGCGCGCATTGCCAATGGCCCGCGCTTCGCCAACGGCTTCACCAAGAACCAGCTCAACCTGGAGTGGGACATGGGGTTGGATGCCGCAATTGAGGCCGAGGCGCAGGCGCAGGCCCTCTGCATGCAGACCCGGGATTTCGAGCGCGCCTACCACGCCTTCCTCAAGAGGGAAAATCCCGTTTTCGAAGGCGACTGACGGCCGCTGTTGTTGAAGAGGAGAGCGCGATGAGACAAATCTTGCTGCCGCCGGGCTGGTCTGCTCCGAAGGGCTACTCCAACGGAGTCTGCGTCGACGCAGGCCGGATGATTTTCGTCGCGGGCATGGTCGGGTGGGACGCGGAGCAGAACTTCCGCAGCGACGACTTCGTGGAGCAATTCCGCCAGGCGCTCGCCAATGCCGCTGCCGTTCTGGCAGAGGGCGGGGCGGGGCCGGAGCATGTGGTCCGCCTCAACCTCTATGCCCTCGATAGGCGCGAGTATCTGGCGCGGCGCACGGAACTCGGCCACGCCTACCGCGAAGTGATGGGGCGCAACTACCCCCCAATGACCTTCCTCGAGGTCAAGGGACTCGCCGAGGAACGCGCCCGCATTGAGATCGAAGTCACCGCGGTGCTGCCCGCCAGCTGAGACGCGGCTTCAGAATTCGCGCTTTGCCGCGCTGTGGGCGTCGGCCAGCAACAGGTGGAGGCTCGCCTGCGCCTGCTTCGGCAGGCGGGAGAAGATCCCCTCCACCCACTGCGCATGGTCAGCGGCCATTTCGTCAAAGAGCGCAATGCCCTTGCCCGTCAACTCCACCTCCACGCCGCGCCGGTCCCTCTTCGAATAGCGCCGCCCGATCAGCCCCTCGCTTTCCATGCGGTCGAGCAGCCGCGTGATGTTGCGGTTGGACAGAATCAACTGCGCGGAGAGCTTGCCGACGGCGAGGCGCCGCCCCGGGGCGCGGCGCAGTTGCGAAAGCACATCGAAGCGCGGCAGGCTCTGCGCATAGTGCCGCCGCAGGCGGACATTCAACTCGCGCTCAATCAGCTTGGTGCAGCGGATCATCTGCAACCAGAGCCTCAGCGGCGTGGTGGACAGCTTGCGCGCCGCCCCCCGGGCTCCCTCTCTCATTTTCAGGCTCCCCGCCTCCCCTCGCCCCACGGCCCCCAGGGTAGCCAATCCAGTGGAAAATTTCGAATTGTCATATAAAATGATTATATGTAAGATAAAAGAGCTGGCGCCGGGCCGGGCCAGGCCGGGGGCAGGAGGGACCAAGGGTGAAAATCGCGGTGATCGGAGGCGGCCCCGGGGGGCTGTATTTCTCGCTGCTGACCAAGAAGGCCCGCCCGGACTTCGAAATCGAGGTCTTCGAGCAGAACCGGGCCGACGACACCTTCGGCTTCGGCGTGGTCTTCTCCGACGAGACTCTCGACGAGTTTCTCTCCGCGGACCCCGAATCCTACGATTCCATCCGCCGCAATTTCGCCTACTGGAGCGACATCGTCGTCTGCCATGAGGGCCAGCGCAGTGTGATCGGCGGCAACGGCTTCGCCGGCTGCTCGCGCGCCCGGCTGCTGGGCCTCTTGCAAGAGCGCTGCCGCCAGGTGGGCGTGAAGCTGCACTTCGAGACTCACCTCGACGCCGCCTCCCTCGAGGCGCGCTTCCCGGATTGCGATGTGATCCTCGCCGCCGACGGGATCAACAGCGAGGTGCGGGCGCAACACGCCGCAGATTTCGGCGCATCGGTAACGCTGCATCGCAACAAGTTCGCCTGGCTGGGCTCCACGCGGCCGCTGGATGCCTTCACTTTCTTCTTCAAGCGCACGCCGCAGGGGCACTTCTGCGCCCACACCTACCAGTATGAGCAGGGGCGCAGCACCTGGGTCATGGAATGCACGCCGGAGACCTGGGAGACCTGCGGTTTCGGCGCCATGTCCGAAGCAGAGAGCGCGCGCCACCTCGAAGAGGTGTTCAGCGAGGAACTGCAGGGGCACCCCCTCATCACCAACCGCTCGCTCTGGCGCAACTTTCCCCGGGTCACCTGCGAAAAGTGGAGCACGGGCCGCATCGCCCTTCTGGGAGATGCCAAGGCATCTGCGCACTGGTCCATCGGGTCGGGCACCAAGCTCGCCATGGAGTGCGCCATTGCGCTCTCCCGCGCCCTCGTCGAAAGCGGGGGCGATGTGCAGGCCGCCTTCCGCCGCTACGAGGAAGAGCGGCGCGATCCCGTGGAGATTATCCAGCACAACGCCGATGTGTCTCTGCAGTGGTTCGAATCCATGCCGCGCCACTGGAATCTGGAGCGCTACGCCTTCTGTTTCTCGCTGATGTCGCGCTCAAAGAGCGTCACCTGGGACAATGTCGGCCTGCGCGATGCACACTTTCTGCAGTGCGTAGAGGATGAATTCCACCGCTGCGAAGCCAGCTCTGGCAACCGCGGCAACCGCCCTGCGCCGATGTTCACGCCTCTGGAACTGCGCGGCATACGGGTTGAAAACCGCGTGGTGGTGTCGCCCATGGCGCAGTATTCCGCAGTGAATGGCCTCGGGAACGACTGGCACTTCGTGCACTACGCCAGCCGCGCGCTAGGAGGCGCGGGGCTGGTCTTCACCGAGATGACCTGCCCTACTCCCGATTCCCGCATCTCCGACGGCTGCACCGGCCTGTGGAGCGATGCACAGGAATCGGAATGGAAGCGCCTGGTTGACTTCGTGCACGCCCACACGCCGGCCAGGCTCTGCATACAGTTGGGCCATGCAGGCCGCAAGGGCTCCACCAAGCGCCCGTGGGAAGGCATGGACCTGCCGAGGGATTCGGACAATTGGCCGATCTTCTCGGCTTCGCCCATCCCCTACATTGGGGGAGTCTCGGCGATCCCGGAGGAGCTCGACCGCGCCGGCATGGACGCGGTGCGCGACAGCTTTGTGGCGGCGGCGCAGCGCGCGGCGCGGGCGGGCTTCGATATGCTGGAGCTGCACTGCGCGCATGGCTATCTCTTTGCGAGCTTTCTCTCTCCGCTCACCAACCGCCGGAGAGATGGCTATGGCGGCAGCGTTGGAAACCGGCTGCGGTTTCCGCTGGAGGTCTTCAGCGCGCTGCGCGCGGTGTGGCCGGAAGATCGGCCCATGTCGGTGCGCATCTCGGCCTGGGATTGGGCGGAGGGCGGCCTGGATTGGGACGACCTGCGCAGCGTCGCCGCCGCTTTCAAGGCCGCGGGCGCAGACCTGATTGATGTGTCGTCGGGAGAGACAGTGAAGTGGCAGAAGCCGGTCTTCGGCCGTATGTGGCAGGCGCCCTTCTCGGAATTCGTGCGCAACGAAATTGGCGCTCGGACCATGGCCGTCGGCGCGATTACCCTGCCGGAGCAGGTGAACACCCTCATCGCTGCGCGCCGCGCAGATCTCTGCGCGCTGGCCCGGCCCCATCTCAACAACCCCTACTTCACGCGGCAGGCGGCGGGCCATTACGGCGTGCGCCCCGAAGGCTGGCCCCGGCAGTATGCCTCGGGCGAATACCAACTCCACCGCGAGGCGGAACTGGCCCGGGAAAAGCTGCGGGAAACGGCTGTGCGGCTGCGCCCCGCGCGCCGCCACTACGGAAAGGCGGCAAAGGATTAGCCCGCGTCCGGAGGGACCCATGCCGGCGCCGTCAGGCGCCTTCGGCCCTCCTTCGCGCGCCGCAGGCCCGCTTCCTCCAAATTCAGGCGGTCCCAGAGCTGGCAGGTCACCTGCTTGTGTTTCTGATCCAGGCCCTCGCAGTAGTTGGTGTAGGTGCAGACGCGAATCTCTCCGCCAAATCCGAGGCGCACCTTGAGAAACCAGTCGGGATCTGCGAGTGCCTGGCGGGCCATGCCGATGATATCCGCCTGGCCGAGCGCGAGAATCTGCTCGGCCTGGTGAAAGCCGTGAATGCCCCCGGAGACGACGACGGGAATCGCAAAGCCCGCCGCGCGCAGTGCGTTGCGGATCTCGGCAACGGGTTCGACATTGCGGCCAAAAGGCCCGCGCCGGTCGGATATCACCTGCGGCATGCACTCGTAGCCGCTGGGCCCGGTGTAGGGGTAGGCCGCCTGGCCGATCTTCGGCTGCCTGGCATCCTCGAACTTGCCTCCGCGCGACAGCGAGAGAAAGTCCATTCCGGCGCGCGCAAAACAGACGGCGAAGTAACGCGCATCCGAAAGCGTGGATCCGCCCGCAATGCAATCCTCACTCAGGAAGCGGCAACCCAGCAGATAATCGCCGCCCACTTCCGAGCGCACCGCATCAAAGACCTCGAGAGGCAAGCGGACGCGGTTCTCGCGCGCGCCGCCGTAGCCATCCGCCCGCGTATTCAACGCGGAGAGAAATGAGGCCATCGTGTAGGCGTGGGCATAGTGCAGCTCCACACCATCGAAGCCCGACTCGCGCGCGCGCCGCGCGGCCTGTGCAAACAGGCCGGGCAAGCGGCGGGGAAGCTCTCGAATGCCGGGCAGGTGCGTGTCGGTCACGCGCTCGCGCAACCCCATACGCAGGCTCTCCAGCTCCCGTGCATCCAGCACCTGTTCCAGCGCCGCGTCTTCCAGAGCTGCCAGGTGAGACCGGATGCGCGACTCGTTCCAGGTTTCTGCGCCGAGCGCGCGCCGGTGCCGGCCGGTTAGCTGCAGATGGCGGGCGAAGTATTTCTCGGGCGCTGGTCTGCGGCGGATCGTGAGAAAGTCTATGAGTTGAATCAACAGGCGAGTCTCGCCGCCGCTGGCCTCCCGCACTGCGCATACGAGCTTCTTCAATCCGGGGATGTAGCGGTCGTGGCCGATTCGCAACAGCGGGCCGCTGGGAATGTCCCGAATCCCCGTCGCCTCCACTACCAGCGCGCCGGGCCTGCCCCGCGCGAAACGGGCATACCAGTCAATGACATCCCGATTGACAAAGCCATCGTCACTCGCCCGCCAGGGAACCATGGCGGGGATCCAACTGCGCTGTGCGAGGCGCAGATTCCCGTGAACCAGCGGCGAGAAGAGCCGGGACTTCCCGGCCTGCGCCCGCGTCGGCCAAGCGCCGGGATTGGGAGCGTGCCGGATGCGTTCGGAGGGATTGGACATACCGGACTCAATTGAGGCCGCGCAGGGCCTCGGCAAAGGCGCTCCCGTCCTCGTCGGCCAGCGCCGCTTCGCGCAGGGCGCGTGCAGACCGCGCATCGAGGGGACTGTGCGCCTGCGCTCCTACTCTTTCCATAATCTGCAGAAAGCGCGCCAAACCACGCGCGTGGGTGTCGCCGTAGCCCTTGATAAGGCGCGGGCACCGGGCAATTTCGAGAGCCAACCCGGAATCTGCACCGACGCATTCCTGCACTCTGGCGAGCCAATCCTCAATCAGCGCGTTCTCCTGCCGGTAGCGGAGCATTCCGCGCCGCCACCGTCTCAGCCCAGCCAGCAGATAGAGCAACAGAAACCCGCCCAGCTTCCCCGTCTGCAAAATGCGCCCCCTGGAAAAAATGGGCGAGAGAAGCCTCTTGAAAAATTTAGAGCGCAACAAGGCGCTTCCCAGATACGCGGGGAGCAATCCGCAGAATTCCTCGTAGCGGGGGTGCATATATTCCGCCGCATACCAGAGCTGCCCCGGCGCGGCGCGCACCTCTTCCCGAATCTGCGCAAAGCGCTCGCCGCGCACTTTCAGGTCGGCAACGCGGATGACATCTTCAAAACTCATCCACAGCGCGAGATGGCGCGCCGTCTCCCGCAGCACCTCCGGGCTGCACCCGGCGGCGAGTAGCTGCTGCAGACGCTGCAGATAGAGCTCCGCATAAGCCCGGTCCTGGTATTCGCAGAGGCGCTCCACACCCCGCGCGATCATATCGTGGGTGCTGCCGGGGAAGTCCGCCGCCCAAACGGCGGGAGGCGCAACACTCGCCGGCGCCGCCGTTTCCGCAGCCGATTCGATGCCCCGCCCGCCGCACGCGCCTTCCAGTCCGCGATCCAGGCCGCGAAGATTGGCCTCCACGGCTCTGCCCGCCCGGCGAATCGTGTCCCGATACGATTCGGGGCGAAATGGCAGCGCCCCCGAGCCCGCCAGCGCGCCGAACAGAACGGCGCTGATTGCGCTGCCCGCCTCATCCGCCGCCTTCTGCATATCGAACATGACGAGGTTTCTGGACGCCCTCTGCGCGGCGGCGCGCACGCTGTCCGGATCGGCGCGGCCATCGCCCAGCGCCTCCTTTTCGGAAATGGCGTAAATCCTGTTCTCGGAGAGAATCAATGTGGTCCGGTCGGGTGTGACGAAACCGCGCGCGATGGCGCGCCCGCCCTCGATCAATTCGGAGGCGATGCAGATATCCACATTGCCCTGCGCGGGCATCAGAGCCAGCACAGGAGAGCGGCCCGCGCGCTGAATCGCCTGCTCGGGCAGCAATTCCACATAGTAAATTGTCGCGCCGGTGCGCTGGGCGACGCCGGGAACCGAGGTGGATTGCGCGACACAGCCGTTGGCTTCGGCAAGGTCGGTGAGCCACTGCGCCAGAACTCCCCCGCCCTGCCCTCCGAGCGCTGCAATGGCAATTGAAATGGGCCGGTCGGCTGCTCCGGTCACGCTTGCTTCCTCACGCCGCCCGCGCTGCGCGCCTCCGCTCCGCGCGCTTCTGCAAGCGCCCAATGAGCGCGCCCCGGAAGCGGCCCACTGCGCGGTCGAAAAGGCCGGGGTTGAAGATCAAATCCACGCGTGTGAAAGAGGGGCAGAGCACCGCGGCGTGCGCGACCTCGCCGCAGTGGCCGCAGCCGACGCAGGTGTTGTCGACATAGGCGACCGGATCCTCTTTGAGCGGGTTGGGGTTGGGCCGGATCGTCAGCGAAGGGCAGCCGGACAGGCGTATGCAGGCGTGATCGCCCGTGCAGGTTTCGGAATCCACGAAGAAGCGCTGCCTCACAATGCGCGCGCCGCTCTTTTGCTGCTTCGCCAGCAGCGGCCCCATGCGGCGCTGGCGGTTGAGTTGGCATTCGCCGCGCGCGACGATGACCTTCGGGCCCGATTCCTCCGTCGTGAGCGCCTTCCTCAGCGCGGCGAGGACGCGCTTGAGATCGAAGATATTGACGGTGCGGAGCCAGCGCACTCCGATTCCACGCACCGCCGCTTCGATGGAATGCCCGAGGCTGCGAATCCCGCCGCGCGCGCGCGAGGAGAGCAGGTCCTGCCCGCCCGTCGCGGCGGAGTAATTGTTGTCAATGACAACCAGGACATTGTCGTTGCGGTTGAAGACGGCGTTGCCGACGCCGCTGGTGAGTCCGTTGTGCCAAAAGCCCCCATCGCCCATGATGGAAATGGTGCGCTTGTCGGAATCGGTATTGAAGGCGGCGGCCCCGGCCCATCCGAGCCCGTAGCCCATGGTGGTGTTGCCAATGTTGAAAGGGGGCAGAATGGAAAACAAATGGCAGCCAATATCGCAACTGACATGAAAGCTCCCCATCTCCCGCTCCAGCAGGCGGATTGCCGTGAACAGGGGCCGCTCGGGGCAGCCGGTGCAGAAACCGGGCGGCCGCGCGGGCGCATTGAGCGATGGCGCTTCCTCCGCGCTGCGGACTGAGAGCGGGGCGGCGTCGAGCAGATGCGGCGCGTGCGCTCCGAGGAAGGCGCGGAGTCCCTCTTTCACCACCTCATGGGTGTATTCGCCCGCCAGCGGCAACAACTCCTTGCCCAGCAGCCGGGCCGGAAGGCCCGCTTTGCGCAGCAACGAATCGATGGCCTGTTCCAGAAAAGCGGGCTGGCCTTCTTCGAGCAGCAGCACGGCCTTCTTGTCCCTGCAAAAACGCTCGACCTCCCCGGGAACCAGCGGATAGGTCACATTCAACACATAAATCGGCAAGCGGGCGCCGCCGAAGCTGTCGGAGAGTCCCATCAGTTCCAGCGCGCGAATCAGCGTGTTGTAAAGGCCCCCCTGGACGATCAGGCCAATTTCGCCATCGCCGCCGCCGAGAAATTCATTGAGCGCGTTGTCCTCAATGAACTTCACGGCGGCGGGCCAGCGCGCGGAGATTTTCTCGCGCTCGTGCAGAAAGCTGGCAGGCGGCAGCACAATCCGCTCTGTATCGCGCTGCGGATTCTCCATGGCCTGGCGCAGGCTGAATGCGGGCCTGCGGTTGTCCCCGGCGGCAAAGCGCCCGTAGAGATGGCAGGCCCGGATGCGCAACTCCAGCATGACCGGCGTGTTGGAAGCCTCGGAAAGCTCGAAACCATGCGCCACGGCAGCGACGATGGACTCTGTGTTCGGGCGCGGATCCAGCAGCCAGATCTGCGACTTCATCGCAAAGGCGTGGCTGCGCTCCTGCATGATGGAGGAGCCCTCACCGTAGTCTTCGCCGACGATAATGAGCGCCCCGCCCCGCACGCCGCTCGAGGCCACATTGGCGAGCGCATCGGATGCGACATTGGTGCCGACGGTGGACTTCCAGGTCACCGCGCCGCGCAACGGGTAGTTGACGGAGGCGGCGAGCATGGCCGCCGCCGCCGCCTCGCTGGCGCTCGATTCGAAGTGCACGCCCAGCTCATCCAGCACTTCCCGGGCGTCGCAGAGCACATCCATCAGGTGCGAAATGGGCGCGCCCTGGTATCCGCCGACATAGGCGACGCCCGACTGCAACAGCGCCTTGGTGACAGCCAGCACGCCCTCGCCCCGGAACACCTCACCCGCACCGAGCCGCAGCTTGCGGACCTCATGCTCGAAGGAACGCTCTGCCATGACGCGAACCTAGCACAGACGCCCGGGAATCAGAAACTCACCTTCAGCGACAGGCTCCACTGACTCGGCCGCGCATAAATGCCCTCCACATATCCCACGATGGGATCGGCGAGGCCGGTGACCAGATATTCCTCGTCGAGGAGATTGCGGCCCGCCACCACAAGCGACCAGCGCTCACCGGGGCTGGTGTAGGCCAGGCTGGCATTCAGCAGGTTCACCGCGTCCTGCTTGAGCTCCGGCGTATTCGCCGCGTCGTTGGCCACCTCGGAACGGTGGGAGAAATCCACGCGGGGCGTGAGCGCCCCGCCGTTCACGAGGCCGAACTCGTAGGCGGCCGAGAGGGAGAAGTTCAGATCCGCCACATTGGGCAGGTCGTTGTCCAGCCGCACGCCGGATGCAACGGCGCGCGGATGGACGGAATCGTAACCCGCGTCCAGGTAGCCCAGCGCAGCGTCAATCCGCAGGGCGGGCGTGGGCAGCCAGGCGGCCTCCAGCTCAAAGCCCTGTATGGTCGCATCGCCCGCGTTGCTGATGGTGGGCGCGGAGCCGTCGGTGAGCGAGATCTGCATATCCTTGTAGTCGGTGTAGAAGACCGCCCCGTTGAAGCGCATGCTGCCCCCGAAGATGGTGGACTTGAAGCCGAACTCATAGACATCTGCAAATTCCGGCAGGAAACGCGGCGCGGGTGCGGGGGGGGGCGCAACGCGCTGTTCATAACCGCCGCTCTTGTAGCCCCGCGAGTAGGAAATGTAGGTCAGGAAGTTCTCCGCCACATCGAAGGAGAGGCTGGCATAGGGCGTGGTCTCGGTAATGTCCAGATTCGGCGTGGTGCTGGCTACAATCGGCACGCCGCGGCCGGGGATGGGCGGAAATTGCCCCGCCAGAATGGCCATGCGAAGTCGGTCGCGCTGCTGCTCAATGGTCGTAGTGTCATCCATATCGGGGAACAGGTCGGCGCTCAAGCTCGCCCTGATCAACTGATTGTCATCGGGATCGTAAGTCTTCTCCTCGCTGGTGTAGCGCGCCCCCACCGTCAACTCCCAGCGCTCGCCCATGCGCCATCCGCTCTGTGCGAAGGCGGCCCAGGTCTCGATGGTGAAGATGCCGCCGCTGCGGAAGATGAAATTCGGGAAACCCACATCGTCCAGGTGTTCACCCTCTTCATCCAGGTAGTAGAGGCCGAGAATCCAGTCCAGCGAATCGCCGAAGGCCGTGCCCAGCAACTGCAGCTCCTGCGTGAGCTGCTCCTGCTCGAACTCGTTCTTGGTCTCCAGGCCGGGCGCGGCGCTGTGGTCGGCGTTGCGGGGCCAGTAGCCCTCCAAATCCCGGAAAGCAGTGATGGACTTGAGCGTGGCGCCGCCCAGGTCAAATTCCGCGGTCAGAGAAACGCCCCGCACATCGAGGTCCGAGGCATTCTCGTAGGGCTGCGCAATCTGGTCCTCGAAAACCTGCCTGCGTGTGCTGTAACCGCCGTAAGTCCGATAAGCTCCCAGTATGTAATCCTGGTCAATGCAGCCGTCCAGCACGCCATCGCGGCGGCTCACACCGCCGCAACCTAGTCCGGCGCGCCCGTTCGAGTAGATTTCGAAATAGGAAGTGGGCGTGCGCCATTCGCTCTGCGGGCGCGGGTCAATGGCGAAGTTGGTGAACAATCCCGTCGGATCTCCGGCGTCGTCCAGCATCGGCTGCAGGCCAGTCGGCAACGCCAGCAGCACATGGGGCGCGGCGCTTTCGCGCTCCCGGGTGTAGTCGGCGGCCAGCGTAAAGCTCGTCCGCTCCGAGGGCGTCCACTCCAGCACGCCGCGGCCGGTGAAGGCGTTGTCGCTGCCCAAATCTTCGCCGCCGTCCAGGTTCTCCACATAGCCATCGCGCAGCGTGCGCAAAAACGAAAAGCGCGAGCGCAGCGTGCTGCCAAGGGGAATATCCACGCTGGCCTTCAAATCGGCGCGGGTATCAGTGCCGGTGGTGAAGCGAATGCTGCCGCCGAGCTCATCCGCCGGGCGCGCGCTCTGGATGAGAATTGCGCCGCCCACCGTGTTGCGGCCGAACAGCGTCCCCTGCGGCCCGCGCAGCACCTGCAGCGATTCCACATCCACCAGATCGAGCACGCCGCCCACGCTGCGCGCCAGGTAGACGCCGTCCACATACAGCCCCACGCCCTGCTCCGTGCCCAGCGAAAACTCCGAGGAGCCAATGCCGCGGATGAAGATAGAGGCAGTGGCGCTGGAGCCGCTCACCGGCGCGCCGCTGTCGAAGACCAGGTTCGGCGCGAACTCCGCCGCCTGGGAGACATCGTCCACCTGCAGCGCTTCGAGATCGGCCCCGGAGAAGGCGGTGATTGCCACCGGCGTCTTCTGCAGCGGCTCCTCGCGCTTGCGCGCCGTGACGGTGATTTCCTCAATGGCGGAGATGGCCTCTGCCCGCGCTTCCTGCGCCTGCTCCTGCGCCTGCTCCTGCGCCCAGGCCACGCCGCCCGCCCCAAGGGCCAGGCCCAGCGCGATTCCCGCCATTCCGTTGAGGTGCCTGTGGTTGCCGGACATGTTCTCCTCCTCCTGGAATTTTTATTTACATGTAAGCCAAATCCAGGCTATCCTAAGCGGGAAGCGGCGCGCAAGTCAAACAGAAAATGGCCCGCCGCCCAATTCAGTCCAAAAAACCCAATCGGGGCGAAAAGGCCGATTCGGCCTCGAATCCGGCCCCGATTCGCAAATTCGGGGGAAGGGGCAGTGTCCGGAACGCAGGGCAGCGGGGCCATTTTCAGCAGGCGCAGCTTTGTGAAGGGGGCAGCCGGCGGGGCGCTGGCCCTCCACTTCGGGGCCTACGGGCTGCTCAGCCCCCGGCAGGCCCGGGCGCGCGGCGTGCCCATCGAGAGCCTTACGCCCGGCGAGATTGAGATTCTGGAGACCTACGGCGAGACCCTGGCGCCGGGCGCGGCAGAGGCCGGTCTGGCCCACTACATCGGCTCGCAGCTCGCCGCTCCCCCGGCGGATTCGCTGCTCTTTCTGCGGCTGCTGGACATTGCGCCCCCCTACGCAGATTTCTACCGGCCCGGCCTGGCCGCCCTGGACGCGCTGGCGCAGGCACGGCACGGGCGGCGCTTCCCCGCGCTGGCAGAGGCGCAGCGCCTTGCGCTGGCGCGAGAGATTGCCGGGGCCAATCCGCCCGGCTGGACGGGGCCGCCCGCGCCGCTCTTCGCCTTCGCGCTGCGCGCCGACGCCATTGATGTGGTCTGGGGCACCGCGGAGGGCTTCGAGCGGCTGGGCGTGCCCTATCTGCCCCACATTCACCCCGAGGCGCCCTGGTGAGCGGCGCGCGCGCGGGAATTGCCGCGCTGCTGGGCCTGGAGGCGGATGTCGCCATTGTCGGCGCAGGCGCGGCGGGCTGCCTGCTCGCCGCAAAGCTCGCCCGCGCGGGGCGGCGGGTGGTGGTGCTGGAAGCGGGGCCCGCCTGGCAGCTCGGCGATTTGACGAGCAACCTGATTTGGTCGCGCAGGCTCAAGTGGGGCGGCGCGCCCGTGCTGCCCGCGGGCGATCACCCCTTCTCTTTCAACTACAACGCCGGATGGGGATTTGGCGGCGCGGCGCTGCATCACTTCGGCGCATGGCCGCGGCTTCACGAGGAAGACTTCCAAACCCGCTCGCTGCACGGCAGGGGCTTCGACTGGCCGATTGACTACGGCGACCTGCAGCCCTGGTATGACCGCGTGCAAGAGGAAGTGGGCCTTTCGGGCGACGCCGAAGCCGAAATCTGGCGGCCCGAGGGCGCGCCCTACCCCATGCCGCCCCTGCGCGTGCTGGCGCAGGGCGAAACCGTGGCGCGCGGCTTCGCCGCACTGGGAATGCGCACAGCGCCCACCCCCGCCGCCATCAACTCCACGCCATACAAAGGCCGCCCGGCCTGCATTTACGACGGCTGGTGCGAAGCCGGCTGCCCGATCCACGCCCTCGCCAACCCGTTGGTGACCTACAAGCCCGAAGCCTTGGCGCACGGCGCAGAATTCCGCGCCGATTGCGAGGTGGTCCGCGTGCTCGGCGGCGAGGGCGAGCGCGTGCATGGCGTGGAGTTCCTGGACGCAGAAGGCGCGCTGCGCAAACTGCGCGCCCGCGCCGTCGTGCTGGCGGCCTCTGTGGTGCAGAACCCGCGCATCCTGTTCAATTCCGCTTCCGGCCGCGCTCCAAAGGGCCTTGGCAACCGCAGCGGGCTGCTCGGCAAGTTCTTCATGACCCACGCGCTGATCAATGTGTTCGGCTTGTTCCAGCAAGAGACGCAGCCGCACGAGGGCGTCTCTTCCTCGCAACTCATCTGCCACGACCGCTACGGCAAGACCTCCACCCCCGGCGCATTCGGCAGCCGGCAGTGGCTCATTGCCCCCGCCATCAAGCCGAACGACCTGTTGGGAATCGCCACCAACCGCGCGGATTTGATCGGGCGCGACCTCGCCCGCTTTATGGAGCAGGCCGTGCGGCAGCTCGGCAACATGACCGGCTTTGCCGAAGAGCTGCCCATGGAGCAGAACCGCATTGAGCTGAGCGCAGAAAAGGACGCGCGCGGCGTGCCGCTGGCCCGGCTGCACCACACCTTCTCGGAGAACACGCTGCGCCTGTGGCGCGGCATGGCCCAGGAAGGCCGCCGCATCTTCGAGGCCGGCGGCGCGCGCGAAGTGTGGACCACGCCCATCGTCAACGCGCACATGATGGGCGGCACGCTGATGGGCGACGATCCCGCCGCCTCTGTGACCGACTCTTACGGGCGCTGCCACGACCTGGCGAATTTGTTTATCGCAGGCGGCGGGCTCTTCCCCACTGCCGGCGCCGCCAACCCCACCTTCACCCTGCACGCCCTGGCGCTGCGCACCGCAGAGCACATGATCGAGAACTGGCCCACCATCTCGGGCTAGCCCCGCGCAGGGGGCCGTGGGGGGCGGCGGGGGCGGTTGACCGGGCCGGGGCGGGGGTGGTAGGATGGGGGCATGAGCGACCAACCCCGCGCGCCCCGCGCCGCGTCCGGCGCACCCCGCGCAATTGGCGAGAGGGGCTGGGAGGGCGATTCCTACGACACGGGCGTCGCCTTCTCCTGGCAGTTCGATTACGAGCTCGGCGTCGAGAAGCTGGCCAAGCTGTATCACAAGTCGAAGCGGCAGCAGTGGGACGCCGCCCAGGACATCAACTGGGAGCTGCCGGTGGATCCCGCGCGCCCGCTGATTGAGGACGAGCGCTTCAACCTGGCGAGCATTCCCTTTGTCAAGCGGCTTTCCAAGAGCCAGCAGGAAACCTTTCGCGCGCACGCCGGCGCACAGCGCATTTCGCAGTTTTTGCACGGCGAGCAGGGCGCGCTGATGACCTCGGCGGCACTTACCCACGCCGTGCCCGACCACGAAGGCAAGCTCTACGCCGCCACCCAGACCATGGACGAGGCGCGCCATGTGGAGGCATTTGCGGGCTACCTGCGCAAGCTCGCCATCATCTACCCCATGTCGCCCTTTCTCAAAACGCTCATTGACAACACGCTGCGCTCGGGCCACTGGGTGAAGATTGCCATTGGCATGAACATGATTGTGGAGGGCCTGGCGCTGGGCGCGTTTCACAATATGCGCCGCGCAACAGAGTGCGCGCTGCTGCGGCAGATTATTGAGGGCATTTTGCGCGACGAGGCGCGCCATGTGGCCTTTGGCAATGTGTATGTGGGCCGCGCCATTAGCGAAATGCACGAGGACGAGCGCGAAGATGTGGCGCAGTTTGCCTTTGAGGCGCTGCTGCAAATGGCCAACGCAACAGGCCGCCGCGCTGCCGAAAGCGGCCAGCAGGCCGACCCCACCTTTGCGCTGGTGCTCGAAAACAGCGGCATTGACCCGGCAGATTTCGAGACCGGCATGCGCGAGGCCGCCGCCCTGGGAATCAACTTCGAGCGCCAGCCCGGCGCAGTGCACGCCTTCAAAGACCTGATGATGCCCGCCCTGGTGCGCGTCGGCGCCATCACCCCCCGCACCCGCGCCCTGCTGGCCGAAGAGGGCATCCGCATCTTCGACGACCTGAGCGTCCTCGAATCCCTGGAAGACACCCAAACCGGCGAAGTGCAGGTGGGGGCGTGAATCGTCATGACTTCCTCGACCGCAGATTCCGCTCTCGCCGATTTCCAAAGGGGGATGGCAGCCTACGAGAGCGGAGATTACGAGACAGCGCTCCGCGAGCTTCTCAAAGCCGCCAAGCAGGGTAACGTAGAGGCACAATACAACCTCGGTGTGATATATGCCGATGGCGAAATCGTCCATAAGGACGACGCAGAAGCCGTGCGCTGGTTTCGCCAAGCCGCCTATCAGGGCTATGCACCGGCGCAATTCAACCTCGGCATGATGTATGAACACGGCAGGGGTGTCCATAAGAACGATGTAGAGGCCGTGCGCTGGTATCGCGAAGCTGCGGAACAGGGTGATGCAACGGCGCAATTCAACCTAGGCGGGATGTATCGCAAAGGCGCAGGAATCCCGAAGGACGACGCAAAAGCCGCCTACTGGTATCACAAAGCCGCTGAACAAGGTCTCGCAGAGGCACAAGGTAACCTCGGCATGATGTATGCGAGCGGCACAGGCGTCTCTCAGGATTACATCAAGGCATATATGTGGATCAGCCTCGCAGCAGCGCAACGGCTAGAGCGTGCGGCATCGCTCCTCGACGATTTGCAACGGGACATGACTCCCTCCCAGATCGCCCAAGCACTGGCACGGTCAAGAAGGTGGAGGCCGGGTTCCGATACGAACGAGAATCAGTAGCGCGGAGCTACGCCGCGTATGGAGGACCAATCCCAGAAGGCTAGCCAGAGCCGGTTGGCCGCTCCGGGCCGGGGGTAGTAAGATGAGGGATATGAGCGGCCTTGAAGCCCTCGAAGACGCCCAAACCAGCGAAGTGCAGGCGGAGGGCTGAAATTTTGCGCGCCGCCCTTCTCGCGCTCGCTCTGGTCTTTGTCCTCGCACTCCCTGCCTGCACTCCCGGGCTTGAAGAGGGGATCGCAGCTTATGAGCGCGGAGATTACGAGACAGCGCACCGCGGGTTTCTGAAAGCCGCCGAACAGGGCAACGCAGCAGCGCAATACTGGCTCGGCTGGATGTATGACAAAGGCTATGGCGTCCCGGAGAACGATTCTGAGGCCATCCGCTGGTATCGAAAAGCTGCTGAACAGGGCCTCTCAGCGGCGCAAAACAGGCTCGGCGTAATGCATTACAACGGTGAAGGCGTCACGAAGGACTATGCTGAAGCCGTCCGCTGGTTCCACAAAGCCGCCGAACAGGGCAACGCAGCAGCGCAATACTGGCTCGGCTGGATGTATGACAAAGGCTATGGCGTCCCGGAGAACGATTCTGAGGCCATCCGCTGGTATCGAAAAGCTGCTGAACAGGGCCTCTCAGCGGCGCAAAACAGGCTCGGCGTAATGCATTACAACGGTGAAGGCGTCACGAAGGACTATGCTGAAACCGTCCGCTGGTTTCGAGAATCCGCAGAACAAGGCGACGTATTGGCGCAAAACCGGCTCGGCGTAATGCATTACAACGGTGAAGGCGTCACGAAGGACTATGCTGAAGCCGTCCGCTGGTTCCACAAAGCCGCAGAGCAGGGCAACGCAATGGCGCAACGCAACCTTGGCTTTATGTATCGAAACGGCAGAGGAGTCCCGAAGGACGACGCGGAAGCTGCCCGCTGGTATCGCAAAGCAGCAGAACAGGGCCTCGCAGTAGCACAGCACTGGATCGGCGCGCTATATCGCGATGGCAAAGGCGTCTCTCGAGATTACATCGAGGCATATAAATGGTTCAACCTCGCAGCAGCGAGAGGGGAAGAAGGGGCAGCTACGGCTCGCGACAACCTGCAACGGTTCATGTATCCATCCCAGATCGCCCAAGCACAGGCACGGTCGAACGAGTGGCAACAGAGTTTTGATGCGCATGGAAATCAGCAGCACGGCGCTACACCGAAAATGGCTGCACCGAAGCAAGAAACCATCCGTCGGCCGGACAGCAGCGGCTCCGGCTTTCTGGTGAGCGACGAAGGGCACATCCTCACAAACGATCATGTTATTGCCGATTGCGTCCGGCTACGCGTTTTGCCCGGCGGCGTAGAGGTGCGTGCACGAGACAGCGCAAATGATCTCGCGCTGTTGCAGGGCACGGCGCACAACGCGCGGCCGGCGTTGCTGCGAAAAGGGCGCGCGCTGCTGGGAGAAACAGTCGTGGTGGCGGGCTACCCGTTGCGCGGGTTGGTAGGCGATGGGCTGAATGTAACCAGGGGTGAAGTAAGTGCGCTCTCCGGACTCGGCGGCGATTCGCGCCATCTGCAGATAACAGCCCCCGTTCAGCCGGGCAACAGCGGCGGCCCGTTGCTAGATGAATCTGGCCATGTGCTGGGCGTGGTGACCAGCAAGCTGAACGCCATCCGCGCCGCACGGATCACTGGTGATATTCCCCAGAATGTCAACTTCGCCATCCGCGTCGAATCCGCCCGCACTTTCCTTGATGCCCACAATATCCCCTACAAAACCGCCCGCTTTGCCAACGCCCGCTCCACTGAACAAATCGCTGCCGAGGCCCGCGCCTACACCGTGCTCATTGAATGCTGGGAGTGAAAGCATCAGGTCATGAAATCCCCTCTCTATGTCTGGATTAGGCTTATTGTAGCTTCCCCCTTCTTAACTCGTTCCATTATGGATCTGCCAAGCCCTATTGCGACTTTTTTGACGATCAAACCGGTGTACTTGATGTCGCGTTCTCGGATGATCTCTTGCACACTGGCTTCTATCGGCCCTAGGTCGCCGTTGAGCATACTCTCGAACGTCTGTGCAGCCTCTCGCGATTCTTCCTCCGCTGTGCCCTGCACTGCCTTTGCGGCCGCGATTTTCATGTAGTAAAACTCGATGATAACCTCTGTGGTCTCTGGCTTGTCGGGCCTATCGGGCTTGTCAATTGCCTTTTCGCAGATGCCTTCAGCCTTTTTCCATTCCCTTAGATTCATGTGGCGGGTTGCCTGATTAAGTGATTCCTCGTACCAGAGTTCTACGGACCTCTCCTTTGCAAGTTGATACTGAATCCCCTCGACTGGAGATTGTCCAGTCCTGATCTTCTCTGTGTTCGTTCTAGCGATATCTGTCGAAGCGGTGTTCTCTTCGATCTTCTGACTCCAATGGATTATCTTGGCTATCGCCTCAATTCCATGGCCTTCCTGCCTGAAGCTAGCTCCTCCGTCTTTCACACACTGTTCGGAGAGGGTCTCTATCTCTGCTGCGAGTCCCCTCCATTGCTCTGTCCTGTTGAGTTCTTCTGCGTTGCGGAGGAGCCTGAAGTAGAAATCTAGCTCCGCAAACGAGTGTCCGCGGTCTCCGGCATCGAAGTGCCACCCCCTGCTGTCTTTCGCGAGTTCGAACTTGGCTCTCGTTATGAAGCCTTTTGGATTTCCTCCTGGTATGCGCCCGTGCAAAGGAGGTCCTCCCCAGTCCTTGTACTTGATCCTTTGCCAAGCTCCTCCGATCTTGTACATCATCCATCGGTTCTGCTGCTCGTCTACGTACGATCCATGGCAATCGCACTGGAATTTGATGGTTCCAAGCACCTGCCCCTTGCGAGCTTGATTGCATACCCTGTGCATGGGCTGGAGGTTCCAGTCGTTCTGGAGAATGTGATTCTCGATCCTCTTCAGACCGTATGCCTCGGGGATTATGTGGTCCTTCGTGGCCATTTGCCCCTCTTTGGCTCCTCGCTCAATGGGGAGGAGGCAGCCATCGGAGTGAATGCCGCACCTTGCGCTGTCCCGGCCCATGATTCGCCTGAGCTTCTTTTGCACGTTTGTCCTCCTGTGATTCTGATTCCTGCAAATGCTTTCTAGCCTTGTTGATCGTATTCTGTACCTCCCTACGGCTGAGTTCCTAGCTGTTTCCCTTTCTTGCAGCTTCTGCTTCTTGAATCCGTTTTGCTAAATCCTCTGTGATCTTGATGGTGAATGGCATTCCGTTTTCTAGGGTTCTCATGCCCAGCACCCAGGATCCGCCTTCGACTTGGCCCACTACGGATCCTCCGATCCTGAGAAGCCCTGCTTCTAGGGCAGGATCTGTGCTTCCCCATTTGCCGGAGAGCATGAGACCCTTTTCTAGGTCGATGATAGCCCAGTCTTCGGGCTTCGCTCCGTTGAACTCAATAGGGATCGCCGTGCCCACTGGGATCCTTTCGGTTGTGTCTCCATGTGCTTGGAAGTCTATTCTGGGGGAGAAGCAGCCAAGGCCCCTGAATGATAGCAGGCCTGGGGGCGCCGAAGGCTTCAGCGAGAACGCTGGATCGGGGGCACGGCCCGTCCACAGACGCGGGAGAGGCAGTGGAGAACAGCCTCCAAGCTGCTGTGGAGCATATCGGGGGGCCTGTGCCCCCCCCCCCCGGGGGGGGGGGAGGTAACAGAAAAGTGTCATCTGATAGTTGACATACGCTTCTGCGCACACTAGTTTTCGCCCGAGGCGGGTTGAGAGGAAACAGGCCGTGATCCAGCATTTCAAGCACAAGGAGCTCAGGGAATTGTTCGCAACAGGAAGCTCTCCGAGAATTTCGAGCACGCTCAGGAAGCGGTGCACGGCCATTCTCGACTTTCTGGACTCCGCCACCCACCCCTCGGCAATGCGTATGAGGCAGGGATGGCGATTCCACTCCTACAAGGGAGACAGAATCGGCACCTACGGGGTTGATGTGAATGGACCTTGGCGCATCACCTTCACTTGGGATATGGAAGCAGGCGGCGCGCGCGATGTAAACTTGGAGCAAGAGCACTGAGTTCGCTTTTTTGGAATTCCGCGAAAGAAACGAAACAGGAGACCAACCAATGGCCAATATGCGAGCGAAGTTGATGAATCGGCCCGAGCGGAAGCGCGAACCGACGCATCCGGGGACTTTGTTGCGGGAGATTGTGTTGCCGGAGGCGGGGCTGAGTGTGAGCGAAATGGCGCGGCGGCTTGGGACTTCCCGGCAGAATCTGCACCGCATTTTGGCTGCGGAGCGGCCGGTTACGCCGAAGATGGCGGTGCGGCTTGGGGAATTCTTTGGCAATGGGGCGGAGATTTGGCTGAATATGCAGATGTCGCACGATGTGTGGCACGCGCGGCGGGCGTTGCAGCGGGAGAGGCGGCGCATGACGGCGGCGGAGCGGCGCAGGTTGCGCGAGGGGGCGAGGCTTGCCGCTATGCGGGCTTGAAAGGCCCGGAAGGCGGCTCGCCCTGCCCCGCTTGGCGGGGGTGGAAGCGCGCGAAGGGGCAAGCTAGGCTTGGCGCGGCGCTACGCGCCGAAAGAGGAGGCAGACTTATGAGCGACCGGAGCTTCCAAACGGACGGGACGGGCGGGATGCAGGCCAAGTCGGGCGCTGGCGCGGGGGGCGCGGAGCGGGGGAAGCGCGGCGGCGCGGCTGGGGAATCCGCCAAGGGCGGGAAGCAGGGGAAGAGGGAGCGGCGGTTGCCGGAGAGCATTCGGCATATCGTCGAGGAGGCCGAAGCCCGCTATGGGAAGGTCTTCGATTGGCTCGCCGAGCGATGAGCGAGCCTCGCTTTCTCACCAGGGACGAGGTGCTGGCGATCCACGAGGCCCAGATTGACGGGCGCGGTGGAACGCATGGAATTTTGGATTCCGGGAAGCTGGATTCTGCCTTGGGGCAACCACAGAGCGGTTTTGGCGGCCAGTTTCTGCACGAGAGCATCTTCGCTATGGCGGCGGCCTATCTGTTTCATATCGCGCGGAATCATGCATTTATGGATGGGAACAAGCGCACGGCGCTGATGTGCACATATACCTTTCTGGGTCTCAATGGATACAGAGTTACCGCCAGCGAAGCCGAACTGAAAGACCTCACCATGCGCACGGCCAGGGGCGAGGCGGATAAGGCGGAGATTGCGCGGTTTTTTGAGGAGAGGACGCAGCCCGTCTGAGCGTCCGAGCTACTTGGCTTCGGCTTCGGGGCCGGGGCGGCGGGATTTCATCAGGTGGTCGAGGGTGCCGGGGCGCATGCTGATGAACAGGCCGGTGGCTTCGGCGCAAAGTTGGTCTCCCGCGTGAAGTTGGCATTGCACGAAGACTTTGCGGCCTTCGCGGCGCTGGACGCGGGCGGTGAAGCGCAGTTCCCGGTGCAGCGGCGTGGGCGCGCGGTAGAAGATTTCCAATTTGCCGGTCATGCCGGGGCGGCCGGAGAAGATTTGCGCGTAGCCCAGCACTTCGTCGAAGGCTGCAGCCACCATTCCGCCGTGCACACAGCCGGGCGGGCCTTCGTAGGCGCTGCCGAAGGTTACTCGGCCGTGCACGGTGCCGTCGGGGTCGGCGTGCATGACCACCGGCGGGGCCAGCGGGTTGGAGCGGCCGATGAGCGGGCTGTAATCGAAGTGACCACCGGCGCGCTGCGGGTGCGGCGAGGCAGACAGCTCTGCGGTCAGCGTGCCGACTGCGCCGATGGGGGTTTCGGTGGCACCGGGCGCTCCGGGCGTGGCGGGGCTTGCCAGCGCGCTTTCCGCAAAGCCGATGTAGCGGTCGCGCTTTCCGTGGGAAGAGAGGTGCGCGGCATAGTCTTCAAGGCGCTCGGCGGCGCGGCGCAGTTCGGACTCGGGGGCGTCGCTGGCGGTCAGGCGCTCAATTACCAGGCGCATGGCGGCGGCCAAACGGCGGCGGGCCGTCCAAATCTCCGGCAGGGGCGCATCGGCCTGGCGTTCCGGCATCAGCCGCCTGCTTCCAAATGCGCCTTGAGGGGCGCGCCAATGCGCTGCCGGTCAATCAAAAAAGTGTCGTGGCCATAGTGGCCGTCAATCAGGCTCCAGGTAACGGGGCAGCCCTCGGCTTCCAGGCGCTCTGCCAGTTCGCGCTGCTGCCAGGCGGGAAACAGCACATCGGAACTGACACCCACCACCAGGGCGGGAGCGCAAATGCGCGCAAGGGGGGGCGTGGACTGGCCCGGCGGCGCAAGATCGAAGAGGTCCATGGCTTTGGAAATGTAGAGATAGGAATTGGGATCGTATTGCAGGCAGAACTTCTCGCCCTGGTGAACCAGGTAGCTCTCCACCGAAAAATCCTCGCCCAGGCCGGGCGGCGCATCGCCGCGCTCGCGCCCAAAGCGCTCAATCCACTCTGGCCCCGAGCGGTAGGTAATGGTGCCAATTTCGCGGGCCACCTTTTGCCCGCGGTGGGGAAAGCTGGAGCCGTAATAGCGCCCGCCCCGCCATTCGGGATCGAGCATAACGGCCTGGCGCTGCACAAAGCGCAGCGCAATGGACTGCGGATAAGAGCGCAGCGCGGCAGAGATGCTGACGATGCGCCCCACCCGCTGCGGCGCAAGCGCTGCAATCTGCAGCGATTGCATTCCGCCCAGCGAGGCCCCCACCGCCGCGTGCAGCTTTTCGATTTTCAGGTGATCCAGCAGCAGCAGTTGCGCGCGCACCATGTCGCCCACCGTAATGACGGGAAAATCCGTCGCCCAGGGCTCGCCCGTTTTGGGGTTGGTGCTGGAAGGGCCGGTGCTGCCGTAACAGCCGCCCAGCAAGTTTGCGCAGATCACAAACCAGCGCTGCGTATCAATGGCCCGGCCCGGCCCGATGAAATCCTCCCACCAGCCGGGATGCGGATTGCGCGGGTGGCTGTGCGCGTGGGAAGAAGCCGAGAGACCGGTGTGCAGCAGCACGGCGTTGTCGCGCGCGGGCGAAAGCTCGCCCCAGCTCTCATAGGCCAGGCACAGCTCCGGCAACTCGCCCCCCCACTCGCAGGCAAAGCGCTCGCGGTGGTGAAAGGTCTCGTAGCCGGAAACGACCTTCTCGTATTGCGGCTCCGGGCCGTCTGCAGAAAGGGCCACAGCCCCTGCATACCGCAGACCGGCCCCGCCCGCCCGCGCCTTACTCCGGCGCTTCCGGCACGGGCAGCAGCCCGGCGAGCTCTCGCCAAATAAGCTTCTCCAGCAGCGGCTGGGCCTGCACGCTGGGGTGAATGCCGTCGGCCTGCAGCAGCCCCGGCGCAAGGAAGTCCTCCGGCCGCAGCGCCGCCAGCGGGGCCTGGTGGCGCTCTGCCACCCGGCGGAACACCCGGCGAAACGCCTCGCCGTAGCGCCGCCCGTAGTTGGGGGTGAGGGCCACCCCCACCACCAGCACCCGCGCGCCCTGGCTGCGGGCGGCGCTGGCCATGGCGTCCAAATTCGCCTCGATGTCCGCCGCCGGAAAGCCGCGCAGCCCGTCGTTGCCGCCCAGCTCCAAAATCAGCACATCGGGCCGGTGCCGCGCCAGCAGCGCGGGCAGCCGCCGCCGTCCGCCGCCGGTGGTATCGCCGCTAATGCTGGCGTTGACGATTTCGTGTGCAGCGCCGAAACTCTGCAGGCGCGCCTCCAGCAACGAAACCCAGCCCTGCTCGCGCTTCATGCCGTAAGCCGCGCTGATGCTGTCGCCCAGCACCAGCACCTTGGCGGCGCTGGCCGGAAGCGCGCCCATGCACGCGCACAGGGCAAAGCAAAAAGCGAGGCGCATGGCGCACATTCTCAGCTGCAGCGGCCTGTGCAAGCGGGTGCCCACGGCGGAAGGCTGGCTCTCCATTCTCAGCGAAATTTACCTGCAGGTGGAGGCCGGGGAAAGCCTGGCCATCGGCGGCGTTTCCGGCGCGGGCAAATCCACCCTGCTGGGCCTGCTGGCCGGGCTGGATACGCCCAGCGCGGGCGAAATTTACCTGGCCGGCGAGCCGCTCCACGCCATGGACGAAGAGCAGCGCGCTGCGTTGCGCGCGCGCTGCGTGGGCTTTGTGTTTCAGACTTTTCAACTGCTGCCCGGCCTTTCGGCTGTGGAGAATGTGATGCTGCCGCTGGAACTGGCCGGCGCCAACGCGCCGCGCCGCCGCGCCGCCGAATTTTTGGAGCGCGTGGGGCTTTCGGCCCGGCTGCGCCATTATCCCAAGCAGCTTTCCGGGGGAGAGCAGCAGCGCGTCGCCATTGCCCGCGCTTTTGCCTCCGAGCCGCAGGTGCTGTTCGCCGATGAACCCACCGGCAACCTGGACGCCCAGAGCGGCGCGCGGGTGGCAGAGCTGCTCTTCGAGCTGAACCGCGAAGCGGGCGCAACGCTGCTGCTGGTAAGTCACGACGAAACGCTGGCCGCGCGCTGCAACCGCAGGTTGCGGCTGCACGCCGGAAGCATCGCGCCGTGACGCGCGCGTCGGCATTTCGCACGCGGCGCTTGCGCACGCCGCTGGCGCTGCGGCTCATGTGGCGAGATATGCGCGCGGGGCGGCTCACCCTGTTGTTGCTGTCGCTGGTGCTGGCCACGGGCGCGGCTACCGGCATTCACATTGGGGTGGAGCGCTTTCGCGACGCGCTGTTCTCCGAATCCTCGGTGTTGCTGGGCGCAGACTTGCGCCTGCAGAGCGCCGCGCCAACGCCCGCGCAGTGGCTCGCGCGCGCCCGCGCATTGGGCCTGGAAACCAGCCGCACGGTGCGCTTCCCCTCCATGCTCTTCGCCCATGGCGAGCTGGCGCTTACCGCCGTCAAGGCCGCCGGCTCCGGCTACCCGTTGCGCGGCCAACTGGAAGTTGCGCCGCAGCCTTTCGCCCCCGGCGCTGTTACCCGCGGTTTGCCCGGCGCGGGCGAGGCATGGCTGGATTCGCGGCTGTTCCCGCGGCTCGGCATTGCGGTGGGCGACCAGGTGGAGATTGGCGACGGCCGCTTCCGCGTAGCCGCGGCGCTGATCCGCGATCCGGTGCCCGGCGACGGCACCGATCTCTTCGCCCCCCGCGCGCTGATTCGCCTTGCGGACGCCGAGCGCACCGGCGCAATCAAGCCCGGCTCCAGGCTGCGCTACGGCGCGCTGTTGGCCGGCCCGCGCGCGGCTCGCGCGCAGTGGCGCAGCGAGGTAGCGCCGCAACTGACCGACGGCCAGCGCCTGGACGAAGTCGGCCCCGATCAACCCGCGCTGGGCTTCGCCCTGGCGCGGGCGGAGCGCTTTTTGCTGCTGGCCGGCGCGCTGGCGGTGCTGCTATCGGCGCTGGCCATTGGGCTGGCCGCCAACCGCTACGCAGATTCGCAGTGCGACCAAGTTGCAATTCTGAAAAGCCTGGGCGCGGGAACGCGGCGCATTGCGCGCATGGTGCTGGCGAGCGGGCTGACCATCTTCGCAGCCGGCGCGGCGCTGGGCCTGGCGCTGGGCTTCGGCCTGCAGGCCGCGGCGCTGCATTGGTTTGCCGATGCGCTGCCCTTTGCGCTGCCGCCCGCCACATTGCGCCCGCTGCTTCCCGGCGTGCTCACCGCCCTGCTCTGCTTTGCGGCTTTCGCCTGGCCGCCGCTGGCGCGCATTGCCCGCGTGCCGCCCCTGCGCGCGCTGCGCCGCGATTTGCAGGACAGCGGCCCGCGCTGGCCCGGCCCGCTGCTCGGCGTGCTGGGCGCGGCTGCGCTGTTGTGGTGGTTTGCCAACAGCGCCCGGCTGGCCGCCATTTTGCTCGGCATCGGCGGCGGATTGGCCGCCTTGCTGGGCGGAATTTCCTGGGCGCTGCTGGGGCGCATTGGCGGCATTGGCAGCGGCGCGGGGGGAAGGCTGCGGCTGGCGCTGGCCAGTTTGCGCCGCGACCGCCTGCTGAACAGCGTGCACGCTCTGGTCTTCGGCGCGGCGCTGATGATGGCGCTGGTGCTGGCGCTGCTTCGCACCGGCCTGCTGGAGCAGTGGCGCGTGCAGCTTCCCGCCGAAGCCCACAATCACTTTCTGCTGAACATCGGCCCCGGCGAGCGCAGCGGAATTGCAGCGCAGCTGGATACCGCCGGCTGGCCCCGCGCCGGCCTGCGCCCCATGACCCGCGGCCGGCTGTTGCTGGAGCCAAACGCGGAAGACGCCGCAGATTGGGATTTCATGCTCTCGTGGTCTGCAACACCGCCCACCGGCAGCGCCGACCGGCTCAGCGCGGGGCGCTGGTTCCGCCCCGGCGAAATCGGAGTCTCGGTGGCGCGGGGCTTTGCCGAAGACGAGGGCATTGCGCTGGGGCAGCGGCTGCGCTTCGCCGTGGCCGACCGCGAAATTGAAGCGCCGGTGCTTTCGCTGCGCACGGTAGATTGGGCCCGCGTCGAGCCCAACTTCATCTTCATTTTCTCCCCCGAAACGCTGGCCGATGCGCCCCACACCTACATGACCTCTTTTCACCTGCCGGCGCGGGACAAAGCGCAGCTCTACCCGCTGCTGCGCGCCTTTCCCACCGTCGCCCTGCTGGAACTGGATCGGCTGATTGAGCGCGCCCGTGGCATTGTGGCGCGCAGCAGCCTGGTGGTGGAGCTGATGCTGGGCCTTGTGGCAGCGGCGGGGGCGCTGGTGCTGCTGGCCGGGGTGCAAAGCTCCATGGCGGCGCGGCGGCGGCAGGCCGCCCTGCTGCGCGCCCTGGGCGCGCCGGGGCGGCTGTTGCTGGGCGCGCTGGGGCTGGAGTTCGCCCTGCTGGGCGCGCTGGCGGGCCTGCTGGCCAGCTTGGGCGCAGAGGCCGTGGGCGCGGCGCTGCAGGTGCAGCTTTTCGAGCTGCAGTGGCAGCCCCGCCCGTGGCTGCTGGCCATTTCGCCGCTGCTGGGCGCAGCGGTGGTGACCCCGCTGGGCCTGCTGGCCGGCCGCCGCGCCCTGCGCACCTCGCCCCTGGCCGTCCTGCATGACTCCTGAGCGCAGTCTATGCTCTCCCAATCCACGGGAGGACACCATGCCGCACGCCACCGCACGCACCACACGCAACACGGGCGCAGCGCTCGCACTTGCACTGCTCTTCGCCTGCTCGGCCGAAGAGCGCGGCGCGCCGCAGGGCTTCGCCCCCGCGCGGGTAGATGCGCAGAACGCCTCGGGCCGCCCTTACAGCGAGCCGCGCGCCGCCTGCGCCGACCACGATCCCCTGCGCCAGGCTTTGTTCGGCGAGCTGCACCTGCATACGGTGCACTCCATGGACGCCAATATGTGGGATGTGCGCGGCACCCCGGACGACGCCTACCGCTTTGCGCGCGGGCTGCGCCTGGGGCTTGCGCCTTACGATGCCGAAGGCGCGCCCATGCGCCACGCGCAGCTGGAGCGGCCGCTGGATTTCGCCGCCGTCACCGACCACGCGCTGTTTCTCGGCGCGGTGTCGCTGTGCCGCACGCCCAATTCTCCCGTCTATGCCAGCCAGCGCTGCCAAATTTACCGCGGCGAATTGCCGCCCCCCGGCGGCCTCGGCATTTTCGGGCGGCTGGCCGGGCTGGTGCCCTCGCCCGAAGAAAGCGGACTCGACAGCAGCGATTATGCGGCGGTCGTCTCGCTCATCACCACCGGGCGCTCCAAAGATCTCTGCGGCGAAGGCGACGCGCGCTGCCTGGCGCAAATGGATACCGTGTGGCGCGAAATTCAGGAAGCCACCGAGCGCCACTACGACCGCAGTTCCGCCTGCAGCTTCAGCAGCTTCCACGGCTACGAATACACCGCAACGCCGGGCCTCGCCAAAGTCCACCGCAATGTCATCTTCCGCAACGGCAAAGTGCCCGCGCGGCCCGTCTCTTTTATTGATGTGCCCGAGGCGGTGGAACTGTGGCGGCGCCTCCAGCGCGAATGCCTGGACGCCGGAAACGGCTGCGATGTGCTCGCCATTCCCCACAACTCCAACCTCTCAAACGGCCGTATGTTCGGCATCAGCGCGGATGCCCGCGCGCTGCCGCGCGGCGAGCAGGCCGCCCGCGCCCGCCTGCGCCGCAATCTGGAGCCGCTGGTGGAGCTTACGCAGATCAAGGGCGACAGCGAATGCCGCAACGGAATGTTCGGCGTCTCCGGCGCGGCCGACGAGTTCTGCGCCTACGAAAAGATTCGCGTCATGACCCACGGCAAGCCGCCGGAAGATTGCGAAGAAGGCATGGGCTTCGGCGCGCTGGGCGGGCAGGGCTGCCAAGCGCGCAGCGATTTTGTGCGCTACGCGCTGATCGAGGGGTTGCGCGAGGCCGGCCGCATTGGCGTGAACCCCTACCAAATGGGCTTTATCGGCAGCAGCGACGCCCACAACGCCAACCCCGGCGATACCAACGAGCGTAGCTATGAGGGCTGGCGCGGCGCGCTGGACGCCACCCCGGCCAAGCGCCTCGGCGATGGCGACAGCGCCGCCATTGCCAACTGGGCCGGCAACCCCGGCGGATTGATGGGCGCGTGGGCCGAGGAGAACTCCCGCGATTCCATCTTCGACGCCATGAAGCGCCGCGAGACCTTCGCCACCAGCGGCACGCGGCTCACCGCGCGCTTCTTCGGCGGCTGGAACTACACCGAATCGCTGTGCGAAGATGCCGAGCTGGTGAAGCGCGGCTACGCCGAAGGCGTGCCCATGGGCGGCGAGCTTCCCCCGCCGCAGAGCGGCGCGGAAGTGGCGCCCACCTTTGTGGTTTCGGCGCTGCGCGATCCCGGCACCGCGGCGCAACCCGGCGGCCTGCTGCAGCGCGCGCAAATTGTAAAAGGCTGGGTGGGCGCGGACGGCCAGTTCCACCAGCGCGTGGTGGATGTAGCCGGCGGCGCAAACAGCGCCGATGTAAATCTGCAGAGCTGCGCGCCCCGAGGCCCCGGCCACGGCGCGCTCTGCGGAGTCTGGCGCGATCCCGACTTTAATCCGCAGCAGCGCGCCGTGTATTACGCCCGGGTGCTGGAAAACCCCAGTTGCCGCTGGAGCACCTGGCACTGCAACGCCCTGCCCGAAGCGGAACGCCCCGCCATATGCGGCGATGCGAAGCTGCCGAAGACCATTCAGGAGCGACTCTGGACCTCGCCCATCTGGTTCAATCCGCCCGCAAGCTGAGCGCCCGCCTGCGGGCCGCGCCGCTGCTGCACTTCGCGCTCATTGGCGGCGCGCTCTTCGGCCTGCGCATGGCCTTTGCCGCGCCGCCGCGCGCCATTGTGTGGGTCAATGTGGCGGAAGTTGAGGCGCGGGCCGCGGCCTGGCAGGCGCAACACGGCGCGCCGCCCAGCCCCGCGCTGCACAGCGCGCTGACCCGTGCGGCGGGCGACGAGGCTCTGCTCTTTCACGAGGCGCTGGCGCGGGGACTGCACGAAATTGATCCGGTGGTGCGCAGCGGACTCGCGCGCAATATGCGCTTCCTGCACCCCGGCGGCGGCGCTTCCGACGCAGCGCTCTATCAGCGCGCGCTGACGCTGGGCCTGCACAAAAGCGATCCGCTGGTGCGCCGCCGGCTGATCGAGCGCATGCGCCGCCGGCTCTCCGCGGCCGAGCTCGAGCCCGTCTCGCCCGCGGCACTGCGCGCCCATTACCGGGCGCACCCCCAGCGCTGGCGGCAACCCGCGCGCTGCGATGCGAGCCTCGTCTTTCTCTCCGCGCAGCGCGGCGCAAAGCTCGAAGCCGACGGCAAGCGATTGCTGGCAAAACTGCGCGGCGGCTTTCCCCCCGAGCGCGCTTTTACACTGGGCGATCCCTTTTTGCACGGCGCGCAATTGCGCGGCGCAGCGCAGCCGCGCATTGCCGCGCGCTTCGGCAACCAGGTAGCCGCCGCCCTGGCCACCGCGCCACCGGGGCGCTGGCTCGGCCCTCTCCCCTCTCCCTACGGCCTGCACTTCGCCTGGCTTCACCGCCGCGCCCCCGCCGCAATCCCGCCCTTCGAGCAGGCCGCCCCCCGCGTGCTGGCCGACTGGCGCGGCGAGCGCGAGCGCGCCGCCCTGCACCGCGCCATGCAACAACTGCGCGCGCGCTACCAAATTCGCCTGCGCGGGCCGCAGAAATGACGCGCACGCGCATTCCGCGCATTCCGCTTCGGGCGCGGCGGCGCAAGACGCGGCGCGGCGCAATCGCCCCGCGCGCCGTATGCGCCATTTGCGCGCTGTGCACCATGTGCGCGCTGTGGAGCGGCGCGGCGGCGGCGCACCCGCTCGCCCCTTCCCTGCTCTCAATTTCCGCGCAGCCGGACGGCAGCGCAGAGATTTTGTTCCGCACCCCCGCCGCAGTGCAGCGCGGCGCGCAACTCGCAGCGCTGTTGCCCACTTCCTGCACGCCGCGCACAGCCGCGCCGCAAATTGAAGGCGCGGCCGCGGTGGCGCGCTGGCAGGTGCAGTGCGACGCCAATGCCTGGCACGGCGCGCGCATTGGCATTGCGGGCCTGCGCGAATCCGGCACCAACGGCCTGGTGCGATTGCAAATTGGCGGCGCGCTGCGGCTGCAAGCGGTGGTGCACGCCGCGCAGCCCATGGCGCAAGCGCCGCGCGCGCGGCACTGGCGCGAAACCGCCGCAGATTACGGCGCGCTTGGCCTGCGCCACATTGCAGGCGGCCTGGACCACCTGCTTTTTGCGGCCGGACTGCTGTTGCTTTTGCGCAGCCCGCGCCGCGTGGTCCTCGCCCTCAGCGCCTTCACGCTGGGGCACAGCATCACCCTGGCGCTGGCGGCCCTGCGCATTGCCGCCGCGCCCAGCGCCCTTATTGAGCCCGCCATTGCCGCCAGCCTGGTATGGCTCGGCTTCGAGGCCGTGCGCGCAAATGCAAACAACGCAAACGGCGCAAACCACAAAGCGGCGCGGCGGGCGGGGCGCTGGGCGGGGGGCTTCGGGCTGCTGCACGGCTTCGGCTTTGCGGCGGCGCTTTCCGAAGCCGGTCTCCCCGCTGGCGATATTCCCCTGGCCCTGGCGAGCTTCAACATCGGCATCGAGCTGGGCCAGCTCGCTTTTGTCGCCACTGTGGGCGGGGCGGCCTTCGGCCTGGCCCGCGCCGGGCTGCGCCCCGCCTGGGGGCCTCGCGCCGCCGCCTACGCCATCGGCTCTCTGGGATTTTACTGGCTGATCGAGCGCATCTTCCAAACCGCGTGAATGCATAAATGTGCGTGAACGCAAAATTCACGGCTCAATTACCTGAGCATCGGCGGCGATCAAAACCGGGCCGCGGAAGCTCTGCCGCACCACGCGCTCGTATTGAAAGTTGAACACCGGCGGCGGGCGCAACCGCACCAGCGCCAGCGCGCGCGCGCCGGCCTCTGCAGCCACGCCGCCGGCCTCTTCCAGCCGCCAGTGCTTGCGGGCCTCGCGCTCAATTGCCTCAATGTTCTCCGCCCCGGCCGCGGCGGCCTGCGCCAGCGATTCGCCCGAAACCGCTTCCAGCACCAGCACATCTGCGCCGGCGGCGGCCCGCACAACGGCCGCCCGGTCGGTGCCCGCCAGCGCCGCGGCAATGACCTTGCCGCCCTGCTCAATGCGGAAGGCCAGCCCGCCCTCCACCGCCGCGGCGCGAAGCTGCAGCGCGCCCACCGCAATGCGCTCGCCGCCGCGCAATTCCCGCGCGGCAATGCCCGCGCCGTCGGGCGCAAGCGCCCAATCTGCAGCCTGCGCGGCGGCGGGCGCGGCAAAGGCCGATTGCAGCCCCCGCACCAGTTCCGCAGTGCCGGGCGGGCCGAAGACGCGCAGCGGCTGCGCCGGGCCGGAGAGCCGCGCGGTGAGCCACAAATCGTCCAGCCCCACCGTGTTTTCCGGCTGCAGGCTGGAGAGAAACACATGGCGCGGCTGCCAGGCCGGAAACTCCGCGGCGCGCAGCGCTTCGGCCACGCCGCGCCCTGCATCCAGCAGCAGCGCGCTTTCGCCATGGGCCACGGCCAGGGCAGGCCCCCAGCGCAGGTGATTCTCAAAGCTGCCGCCGCTGCCCAGCACCACCAGCGAAAGCGCCTCGAAAGAGCGCGGCGGCAGATCGGCCACCCCCGAGGCCACGCGCTCGTGGCGCTTGGTCACAAAGGTCGCGCCCCACATCAGCACCACCAGCCCCGCCAGAAAGAAGAACACCGCCATGCGCAGCCCGCCGCTCATTTGATAAGGTTAGCGGGCAGGGAAGCTCACTCCTTCCCAAGTTCCGCGCCATTTGCGCGGGGCGGCCCGGGGCGGCGGGAACGGCGCCCACCACAACCGGGAGAGGCGGGCGCTGGGGCCCGCCAGTTTTCCCCATCGCCGAAAAAGGAGGTGAGACATTGGACCAACCGAACACTACGGCGAGTGAGGTGGCGGCGTTCTGAAACGCAGTATGCCTCGGGACGCCAGTCCCAGTCCACCGACTCCGGGAGCGCGGACGCCGTAGCCGCGTCGGGGGAGCGGGTCTCCCGCCCCCCGCTCCCGGGGTTTTTTTATGCAGCCGCCGCCGCGATCAGAAGTGCAGGCGGCCGGTGAGGAGCAGGTCGTAGCTGCGGGGGGTGGCTTCGGCGGCGGAGCCGGTGTGGAGGTCGAGTCCGGCTTCCAAGCCGAGTTGCAGGCCGCGGGGGTTGGCGAGGCGCAGGCCCGCGGCCCAGCGGGTG
>JAPPPQ010000064.1 GCA_028817435.1 Deltaproteobacteria bacterium | reverse complement strand
ATCTCGGAAGTCCACCGCCTGACCGCCATCAGCAAGAGTCGCGTGAGCCGCTTTGTAAAAAAATACAAAGGGGCCGGCGGACTCTGGGGCGGGAAAGCGGAAAAACTGGACACGATGTACTACCTCACTTTCAAGGACATGATGGAGTTGCGCGTCATTAACGCTTTCCTCGACAAGGGCGTCGGTTGGCGGGTGGTTTGCCGCATGGCGGAGTATGGGCGCGAGCGCTTCGGCGCCGATTACCCGCTCTCGCACCAGCGCTTCCCGAAGGAAGGCGAACGCCTTTATGCGCGCGCGCTGAAATCTCTCGGCGCGGCGCCGGCCGCCGGCTGGTCGGCCATCGACAAAACATTGTCCAACGGCATTCTTAAGTCCCTGGAATACGAGAAAAAGATGCCGGTGAGATGGTATCCGGTGAAGAATTCCCGCCGAATCATGATTGACGGCCGGTATTCTTTCGGCGCGCCGGTGCTGACGAAGTCCGGCGTTCCGACTCAGGTGCTGTATAAAAGTTATTTGGCGGACAACCGCAACGCGCCTTTTGTCGCGTCCATATACCGCGTCCCCGAGGACGGGGTAAAAAGCGCGGTCAAGTATGAGAGGGCGCTACTTCGGCGTTTGGCGGCGTGATGTTGTTCTTTATGGACAACAATCTTCCGCCGGCGCTTGCGGGCGCAATCGATGCGCTGTGCGGGGCGGAGGCCGATGTCGCTCACCTTCAAGACGGTTTTCCTTCCGATACATCCGATGAAGAGTGGGTGGGGAGTCTCTCGCAAAGCGGCCGGCGTTGGACGGTCGTGACTTCCGACAAGTTTCAGAAAAATCATGAGGAACGGGAACTCGTCAAAGCCTCCGGCATGGTGTGGTTTTTTCTTTTGCCCGGCTGGAACGACCAAACCTACTGGGTTAAATCATGGAAATTAATCAAAGCATGGCCCGACATCATGCGAAAAACGCGGCGCGCAAAAATAAACTCCAGTTTTTCCGTTCAAGTGAACGGGAAAATTCGGTTGCTGTAATCGTCTCGCTTGTTCTTGCGGCAAACAACCGCTAAAACCATGCGCGGAATTGTTGAAGACGACCTGGAACAAGCCACCCTCGGCTGGCTTGGTGAACTGGGCTATACGGTCGTCCACGGCAGGGACATCGCCCCCGGGGAACCGGCGGCGGAGCGGGGAAAATCCGGGCTTGATGGGGCGGATTGGTGCGCTTTCAAGCGCGATGGTCGTGAATATACGAAAATTCTGCCTTTGGGGGTTGACTGGGTGTCCCGATCTGACATATTTTTCAAAATACACAAGGGAAAATTAGAGTGGCATAATGATATTCTCGCTTCTCTATCATTTTTCCGACATCTGAGAAACCAGTCCCGAGGATAGCACCATGTCCACAGAAACTCTCACCAGTTTAGCAATGCTGAAAGTCAAGATAGATCATGGGGGAAATTATCTAGACTACCTGCAACCGTTCGTTGTTCAAGTCCTCGTAGACCACAAATCTGACCGTGTCACGAGCGAATTTGTTAACGGACACATTCTCGAACAGTTCGGATTGGTAATTCCGGAACGGACAGTTCAGGTTGTATTAAAACGGCTTGCCAAAAAACGCTTCCTTGAAAGAGAGATGGGCGTGTATCGCGTCATCAAGAATCTTCCTAATCCTAATATTGATGACAAAAAGAGAGATGCTGAAAAACGTATTGATTCCGTGGTGTCAGGACTTAAAGCCTATTCGGAATCCATCAGAAAGCCAGTTTCGGAAACGGAAGATGCCGTCAAATCAATATGCGCCTTTCTCTCCGAATTCAACATTTCCTGTTTACGTGCATATCTTCGGGAAACAGCGATTCCGAGCATTGTTGGTAACCACAAACCAGACATCGTTCTGGTTAGTAAGTATATCTTGCATCTGCAGAAAAACGACCCTTATCGCTTTGAAAGTTTCATGCAAATGGTCCAGGGTCACATGTTAGCCAACGCCTTGCTTTGTCCAGATCTTCAGACTGCCCCCAAAGCATACCAAGATGTGACTTTTTACTTTGACACGCCTCTCCTTATCCGGCTTATTGGTGCAGAAGGGCCGGCAAAGAAAAGAGCAATTAGAGGTTTAGTTCAGTTACTGCATGAACTGAAAGGAAATATTTCTGCTTTTTCCCACTCTCGCCATGAACTTGATGCCGTTCTGGATGGCGCAGCAACCTACATTGATTCACGAAATGGTAGGGGGACTATTGTTTTGGAGGCACGACGCGTTGGTGCCACAAAGTCCGACCTTCTGCTTCTTAAAAATCAAATTGATAGCAAACTTTCTGAATTCAGAATTAAAATAGCGGATACGCCTCCATATATTGAGAAATTTCAGATCGATGAAACGGAGTTTGAAAAACATCTTGATGATGAGATATCGTATTATAATGCGCGCGCCAAACAATTCGACATCAATTCTCTGCGTAGCATTTACGCTATCAGGGAAAATCTTTCGCCGGTATCACTTGAAAAGTGCAAGGCCGTGCTTGTAACGAGTAACGCTGGATTTGCGCGGGCAGCATGGAAATACGGTCAGAAACACCAACTTTCACCCGAGGTTTCAGGTGTCATTACCGACTTTAGCTTGGCTAATTTAGCTTGGCTGAAGGCGCCTATGGGCGCTATTGATATTCCCGAAACAGAAATATTTGCATATGCTTATGGGGCACTCTCCCCGTCGAGAGATTTTCTGGAAAAATTCATGAACGAGATAGATAAACTTGAGAAAGGTGGACAGATTACTGTGCGTGATCATCAATTACTCAGAAGCAGTTCTTTTGTTTCTGATGACCTTATGGAACTTACGCTTGGAGATGAAACTGCATTGACATCTGAAACTATTTTTGAGACTTTGGAGCGTGTCAAAGAGGAAATTTTGGATGAGGAAGGAGGGAAGTTGGACGAGGAAAAGAAACAACATGAAAATACTCGGTATGCCCTTGACTCAACGAAACAAAAAAACCATCACATTATAAGAAAAATTTATTGGCGGTGCCATCGCAAAGCGCAAATTTGCGCACGCGTCACCATAGGGCTTGTCGTTGGATTATTGATCGTTCCCGTTATCATAACGGGTGCTTTTCTCCGACTAGGTTTGTTGCCAATGATCCCCGCCCTTTTCCAATATACAATCGCCTTTTTCGTTGGATTACTCGCCTTGTTGGGTATATGGGGTGGGGTGAATGTGAAAGGTGTATACCCCAAGATACAAGCCAAATTTCGTAATTGGTTTCTTAAGCGAGAGGCCAAAATTTTGGATATTGACATTGATGAATTTGCTAACCGCAAGTGATTGAGAGCGGTATAGAGTAGTGGATTTTTGGTATGCTATAAGTATCCATTCACCACCTTAACATGAGGATCATTGCCATGACAGCCCTTATCAAGACCCGACTGAGTTGTGCCGGAGAAAATCGATTAAATTGTCCTCCTTATAGAAGGCGACATTTTATTCTGACATTGCTTTTGGCGATGTTTATCCCGATTCAGGCGACATCGTACGCACAAACCACGAAAATTTCTGTTGATGAGGAAGCCGTTGCTGTGCTCGAATCCGATATTGTCTCTGTTGACGAAATTGACCGACGGTTTAATGAACTTCGTAGTCAGTATCTGGACGACCGAGCGGATTCCATCAATTGGTGGTTGACTGTTATTGCAATAGTTCTCACTTTTTCTGTGTGGTGGTTGCTGTTGCCGGGTTCATCGGTTTCAGAAGATTTCAAGCAATCGAGACCGAAGCGCAAAATAGCGCAACCGAGGTGCGCAAGCGCGTCGAGGAAATACAACAACACAAAAGAGCAAGCCGAAAAAACCGTGAAAGGTATTCGGGAATTGACCAGCGAAGATGTAGCTAATCCCGCCAAGGCCGAACAAGTGGAAAAAGCCGTGGAAACCGTTCGGCAGATCCCCGAGGCATCGCCAATAGATAAGGCCATTGCCATGGCCTATTTGTTGCAGAAAGCCGGTGAAATTGAAAAGGCCATAGAGAAATGGCGATCTATTGCGCATTTGATGGAGGAAATTGATAACAGTGTCGCCGCTGATGCTTAGTTTTCAGTGGGCTATCTCTTGTTCTTATCGAAAAATTTTATTAATGCGGTTGCCGCTTATGGCCAGACAATTCGTCTTGCCCCAGGTAGCGTTGCTGCCTATAACAATCGAGGCAATACGAATAGCGCACTTGAACAGTATGAGGAAGCCATCAAGGACATCGATGAATCGATTCGCCTTGACCCGAATAATGCCTCCGCTTATAACAATCGAGGCATAACCAAAGGAAATATTAAACAGATTGAAGAAGCCATCAAAGATTTCGATGAAGCAATTCACCTTGACCCGAATTTCTCTGCCGCCCACTGCAATCTGGGCAACGCGAAAAGCATACTTGGGTATCACAGAGAAGCCATTGAAAATTTTGATGCGGCAATTCACTTTGACTCGCATTACGCCACCGCCTACTACAACCGGGGCCTCGCAAAATGCAAATTGAGTCGTTTTGAGGAAGCGCGATCAGATTTTCGGACCGCGTTATCCCTTGCACAAGAGAAAGACGATAAAGAATTGGTAACTGCCATTGTCGATTTTCTGTCGAAAATTTATAACCCGAAAAGAAACAAGCAACGGTCAAATTTATCAGGGGGAAATCAACTTCCATTAAATTGTTAACAGTTGCGTTGTTGTGTTTCGCGGATTCAACAAGCAACTGCAACGCCTCAATCTGGGGGAGGGCGAGTTGCGGTAGCATCGTCTTTCACCCCACTACTGAGGAAAGACCGATGTCGTACTACACGCAACTCACCCTGGTGCAACGATACATGATTTACCGCTTGTTGAAGTTCGGTTGCAGCCAGACCGTCATCGCCGCGGTTGTCGGCGTGTGCAAGTCCACGATTAGCCGCGAGGTGCGTCGCAACACCGGCGGCAACGGCTATCGTTGGCGGCAGGCGCATGCGCTGGCGCTGGCGCGCCGGCGGGGGAAGTCGCAGGCGCGCATCACGGCCGCGCACTGGGCTGTGGTGAAGGCGAAGTTGCGCGAGCAGTGGAGTCCGGAGCAGATTAGTTTGTGGTTGGCGAAGATGCGCGTTTGTCGGGTCAGTCACGAGTGGATTTACCTGTTCATCGCGCGCGACAGAAAAGCCGGCGGCAAGTTATACGAGTGCTTGCGCATCCGAAAGCGCGGCAAGAAGGCCTACGGCACCGGCAGCAAACGCGGCAAGATTCAAGACGCCACGCCGATTGATGCGCGCCCGGCGATTGTCGAGCGTCGCGCGCGCATCGGCGACTGGGAGGTGGACACCATCATCGGTCGCGCCCACAAAAGCGCGCTGGTGTCGCTGACCGAGCGCAAGTCGCGGCTAACTTTGCTCGGCAAGGTGTCGCGCAAGACCGCCGCGGAGGTGGGCCAGGTGGTGGTGCGCCTGCTGCGCGGCGCCGGCCGGCGCGTGCATACCATCACCTCCGACAACGGCTTGGAGTTCGCCGGCCACAAGGCCATCGCGCAAGCGCTGCGCGCCAAGTTTTACTTCGCGCATCCGTACGCTTCTTGGGAGCGCGGCGCGAATGAGAACGCCAACGGCTTGGTGCGCCAGTATCTGCCGAAGGGCGCCGACTTCACCGCGGTGACCGACGCCGAGTTGACGCACATCATGCAGCGCCTGAACACCCGCCCACGCAAGTGTCTCGACATGAAAACCCCAAACGAAGTATTCTTCGGCAAACACCGCAAATCCAACGGCGTTGCAGTTGGGAGTTGAATCCGCGTTTCAAATACGGTCACCGCGTTACATAAATAACGTCCTCATTTGTAATCCGAATTGCCTCCTGTTCCGCTTCGTAGGCTTCGGTGCGTTTGACGTTGGCCTCGAGGGCGAGGCGGGCAATTTTGTTTTGTTTTTTCGCATCTTTCGGCAACGGAACGGGAATTTGAGCGACATGGGCATCGTCTATTTCATCCACGACCGAGCCGTAAGTGAAACGGGTGATGAGTTCGCGGCCATGGTCGCTTTGCAGAAAAACGTAAAGGTAGCCTGCAATCTCCGGGGTTGCGGGAACGACGCGGATGATGTGTTGATTGGCGGTCCAACCCGTCCAGTGTTTCGGGACAATGGTGACTTTGCCGATGGTCCCGCTGCATGTAATCATCACCATATTTTCGTCGAGCGCCAGTTCGCGCTCAATGCGCTCCTGATGGTGTTTGCGGGAAAGGTATTTTTTGTTGGCCGGGTCGATTTCATGGATTTGTTTTCCGCCAAAAAACGGCACCCCCTGCCCCTCCTGCACATAAACACGCCGGAAACGGCCGGGGAAAATGATACGCCGGCTGATTTTGGGGTCACCGACGGTGGTCATTTCAGCGGCTTCCTTTTTCATGCGCCGCAAAATCAAGTTGGCGATGGGCGCATGGTAGGAAGCATCCATCCGTCCGGCGTAATCGGAAAGATTGACGGTCCAGTTGCGCAAATCGGTGGACTTGTCAAAATAAGCCGGGCGCAGTTTGGCTATGGGCGACAGTTTCAGCGCTTCACAAAAAAGCCGCTCGGCATTATCAAGCGAGGAATTTGCTTGGTCGCGCAGGGTGTAGGAGCGCATAACCAAATCGTGTATCCGCTTTTTCAGCCTTGCCGGCGGATTGGGAATCGGAACGGAATCGAGATGACCGGGGTCAATGTGTGAAATAACCGCGCCATACTGGTGGCTTTGAACGAGCGCGTTTCCCGCTTTGGTCCGCAGGTATGCGTATAGATAACCGACATCCTCTTCCTTTTGGCATGTGATTCGGATGAGGTCGCTACTGCAAAACTTGCCGTTTAAGGTTTTGCTGACAAGCGCACACAGACCGATTGTGCCGGAGCATGTCAAAAGAATTTGACCCTCCTGCACCTTTAGGGCATCGATATCAGTGTCGGTGAGTTTGGAAAGGCAGTGATTGGCCTTGGGGTTGATGGCCGTCACTTGCGATGGCTGAATAATGGGTACCCCCGCTTCCCCCACCCAGATGCCGCGGAATCTCGGACGCCGGCTCGCTACGGCGATTCCATCTTCACCGGTAATGTGAACGATGGGCCATTTGCAACGTTCCATGTTTGTTCTCGCTTGCCAGCCCTCGGTATTGAAAAAACCGGCATCCAGTCGAAGGTCGTGCGCGAGCACATCGGCAAGCGCAATCGGACGCCAGCGCAAATCGTCTTTCGGCAATTTAATTGCCGACTTGGCGGTCACCATGACAGACCCTCCTTCTTTCGCCATTGGTTGAAAGCTTTTACGACATCGCCGGTTTGGTCATCGGGGATTTTCTCCCGCGATTCGACCGTGATAGGGCCGCCTAAATCAGCGCTTTTGCCGGATGGAAGTTTCTCTACAACAGAGCGCAAAATTTCGCTCCCATCCGCATCCCTTTTGAATAAAGGGTTGCCTCGCTTGTCATGGCCGATGCGGTCCGCCATCGCCATAAAAATTGGATAGTCGGCCATGGTTCGCGTTTTCTCTTCCCTGCGAATCTGCTCGGCGGTTTTCTTTTGCAGAATGAGCACGGAAGTTTGGGTGCCGTTTCTCGGCTGAAAAGTGTCCACATGCAGGTCGATACTGGCGATGATGCGCGTCTTTTCCGTCAACCACTGGCGGATAAAACCGAGCCCGGGCGCGCTCAGGATGGAATCAGGCAACACTATTCCCATGCGTCCGCCGGGTTTGAGCAGTTGCAAGCAACGCTCGATAAAAAGTTGCTCCGGCGGAGCGGATGTTCTCAGTCGGTCGCTTTTTGTCCAGCGGCCATCCTGATTTCGCCAGATGCACCCCAGTTCATATTGCTCAAGGATTGCTGTGTCGCCAATGGGAATTTTGCTCCCGAAGGGCGGGTTGGTGACAATCACATCAAACAGCCCGAGGCAGTCGGAATTGCGCAGGGCGGATGCCGAGATACCCAAGGAACGCGTCAGGTTCCGGCGAAATTCGTCGTCCCATGCATGGGGCGGCAAGAGAGAATCGGTGCGGAAAATGTTGCCGCTGCCGTCATTGTTCATCACCATGTTCATCTTGGTGGCTTTGGCGAGGTCGGGATTGATATCGAATCCAAAAAAGTTCGTTTGCGCGATATCCGCAATGCGATTTTGGAAGTTGCGATTTTGCGCAACGCTCCATTGCTGTTTTTTGGCGCCGTTTTCCTCCTCGTATAATGCTTGCACCTGGTCAATAACCTGGTTCATCGCAACCACAAGGAAGCCGCCGGTACCGCAGGATGGGTCGGTGACTTTGTCATCGGATGTCGGCGCAAGCATTTGCACGGTCATGCGCATAACATTCCGCGGAGTGAAAAATTCTCCCCGGTCGCCGCGCAGGTTTGCGCCCACGAGTTCTTCGTACGCCTTGCCTTTGATGTCGATATTGGTGTCGAGCAGCGAATATTTCTGAATTTCGCTGACCACATGGGCGAGACTGCGCGCATGCAGGTCGATGGTGTCATTTTTTCCGAAAATGTTGGCGTGCTTTTTCTTAACGCGCTCAAATATGGCCGTAATGCGGTTTTTGACGGTGAGTTGACCGTCCGAGTTGGAGCGTTCGCCCGATGTAGCGAAAAACTCAAGCGGTTTTCCGATGTTTTTTTCATCCTCGATTTTGCAGAAAATCACCTTCAGCAACTCGAAAAAAGCCGGCTGCTTCTGCATACCGTCCGTGACATAGATGTGGTTATGGCATGCCTTGAAGACAAAAAGCAGATTGTCCTCGACGGCGTTTTTCAAGGTTTGACGCTGGGGGCGGTCGATATCCGCCACACGGCCGTCGGCGGATGGAATGTCGTTGAATTCCGCAAATTCAACCGCGCCCGTTTCACCGGAAACTTTCCTGAGAACTTCCTTATGCTTGCCGTTTGTCCACATGCCCCATTCGCAGTTGGCGCACGATGACATATAGGATTTGAGTTGCTCCACGCCGTCTTTGCGGTCACCGGGGGCCACCGCTTCTTTTTTGCATTCAATAATGATTTGAATGTTTTCTTGGGAGTACGCGGCGCCGGCGGAAAAAATCGCAATATCAGCGCGCCGCTTGCTCGACCCAATACGAATGTCGAACTCAACCGCTATCCGGTCGACGGCGTATTTATGCTCGTTGACCACGCGCTTCTCTATGTTCTGCCGAACATACTCCTCCGGCGTGTCATTGCGAAATTTGCCGTCAATATAGTCGCAAATTTTGCCTTCGGGAATGACAATGATATTGGGCATTTTTTCACCGTTGCGTTCAGTGTTCATTTGCCGCCACCTTGCAAGGCGCGGACGCTTCCCCGGGCTCCGGGGTGGCGGCAATAGTAGCAGTTGCAAAAAACATTCGCAACCACGCGTACAAACCCGTCCCACTCCGGATTCTTGGGGCGTGCACCGGTTTATCCGCCTTCCTCCAAGTTTCTAAGCTCGCCGCGGGTGTCGATGATTCGCGGGCTGTGTTTGGCGATGAGGGGGTAGTCGAGGCGGTCGT
>JAPPPQ010000001.1 GCA_028817435.1 Deltaproteobacteria bacterium | reverse complement strand
GCGGCGGTGAATCAGATCAGCGCGACGGGCACCATTACCGACGACGCCGACCAGGCGGCGCGGCGCCGCCAGCGGGTAAGCACCCTCGTAACCGTGCTGGATCGCCAGACCGCCTTGCTGGCTACCGACGCCATCAGCGCGCGCCTGAGCCGCCCCCGCACGGACGGCGCGCAATCTGCGCCGAGCCTGAGCATCGCCAACCGCAATCTCATTACCGCGCGCAGCGGTGCAGCGCGCGGTAGCGGCGTAGCGGGCGGCGGCGGTGCGCACGCCCCGAACATTGGCTTGGCGCTCTACGGCGCAGCCGGCCAGGGCGGCGCGGCGGCGGGGTTGCCGGGCGGCAAGAGCGCAGCGGCCGCAGGACGCAGCGCGGCCTCGCGCGCGGCAAGCGCCAATGCGGGCGCGGCCAGCCTTTTGGACGGCAGCGCGGGCGCAGCCTTTGGCGGACTCGGCGCGGGATTGGCGGGCGGCGCGAACCTGGGAACGCGCACCGCACTGCCGAGCCTGGCCCAAGTGCTCAACGGCAGCAGCTTCAGCTTCAATGCCGCATCAGATGTGCTGGCGGGGTTGGCAGACTTCGCGGGCGGCGTCGAAGTCTGGGGCAGCGGCGGCTATGTGGATTTGCGCAGCGAATCCCGCAGCAGCGGCCTCACCTACGACGGCGAGAGCATTGCAGCCTTCCTCGGCGCAGATGCCATCGTGCCCCAGCTTCCCAACCTGCTCGCCGGCCTCGCAGTCGGCTGGTCCGCAGGCGATCTGGACTTCACCGACCGCGCAGGCGGCTTTGAAATGCGCGGCAAGCTCAGCAACGACGCGCTGAGCGTGCACCCTTACTTCGGCTGGCAACTTTCGCCCCACGCAAACGCCTGGCTGGTGCTCGGCTTCGGCGCAGGCAGCGTGGATATTGAAGAGAACGAAGGCAGCGGCGCAAGCCAGGTTTCGCGCAAACTGGACGGCGGCGATTCGTCCATGCTGATGTTCTCCACCGGAATCTCGGGCAAGCAGCAGATTGGCGAAACGGGCGACCTGAAGCTGCGCTTCGCACTGACGCGTGTGCACAGCCGCGTGGATTCTGGAAGCTTTGACGACGGCGCGCTGCTGCCGAAGACGCGCGGCCGCAGTTTGCGTTTGGGCGGCGAAGCCGAAGCGGGCCGCCGCATTGCGTTCGCCAACGGCCTTTCGCTGCGCCCCTTCGGCACCTTGCGCGTGCGGCTGGATAACGCCGGCTCGGAGACGGGCGTTGAGAATGCTGCATTGGATTGGGGCGCTGGCATTACCGCGGCCTGGTCCGATTTGGGCCTGGACGGCCGCTTCGCCTTCCGCCGTCAACTCAACGACACCGGTGACGAAGAGCAGGGCGTATCGCTGGATGTGAACTTCGCCCCCGGCGCATTGGGCCAGGGCGTTGCCATCACCCTGCAAACCGCCCTGCAACAGCGCCGCCCCGGCCTTTCCAATCCGGGCGGCGGTTTGGACGGCGCACTGCTCGGCGCAAACAGCGCATTTGCCAACCCCCTCGGCACAGTCGGCGCAAGTGGCAACGCCTTTGGCGCAAGCAGCGCATTCGGCAGCGCAAGCAACGCAAGCGCGGGCGCGGGAATGCAGCACAGCCTCAGCGGCGAAATCGCCTACGGCGTAGCGCTGCGCTACTTCGGCCGCAGCGACGCCAGCCGCGCCGCCCTGCTCACCCCCTACGGCCGCTTCAATCTCGCCGATACCGACACCCGCTGGGCCGCGGGCCTGCGCCTCGCCAACCCCCGCGGCCTGCAACTCGGCCTGGAAGCCGGCCTCGACCTCAACCCCGGCTCCCCCGCCGCCCCCCGCAGCTACGACCTGCTCCTCACCGGCCGCCTGCGCTTCTGAGCGCCGCCTGCCAGTTGCACCCTTTGAGCAATCACTCCTAGAATGCCCGCATGGAGTTTCGGGTAGAGGATCTGGCGGCCCGGGCGGGGACGCCGGTGGATACGCTGCGCTACTACCAGACCCGGGGGCTTTTGCCCCCGCCGCGCCGGGCGGGGCGCATTGCCTGGTATGGCGAGGCGCATTTGCAGCGGCTGCTGCGCATTCGCCGGCTGGCCGCCGATGGCTTCACGCTGGAGCAGATTGCGCGGCTGCTGGGGGATTCCGGCGGCGGCGGCGGCGATGCCGAGTTGCTGGGCCTGCTGCGCGAGCGCCTGGGCGGGCGCAGGCTCAGCCGCGCGGAGTTTGCCGCCGAAACGGGGCTGCCCGAGGCGCTGATTGCCAGTGCGCTGCAGGCGGGGCTGGTCGAGCCGCTGCTCGTGGACGGCGCAGAGTGCTTTACCGAGGACGATGTGGCGATGGCGAAGATTGGCCTCGAACTGCTGCAGGGCGGCTTCCCGCTGCAGGCGCTGCTCGATCTGTCGGTGGAGCACGCGCGGCACACGGCGGGGCTGGCCGACCGCGCCATTGCGCTCTTCGGCGAGCATGTGCGCCGCCGCGATGGCGCGCCGGAGGAATCCGGGCGGGTGGCGGAGGCGTTTCGCCTGCTGCTGCCGCAGGTGACCAAGCTGGTGGCGCTTCACTTTCAGCGGACGCTGGTGACGCGCGCGCTGGCGAAGCTCGCCGGCGACGACGAAGATTTGCGCGACGCACTGGCCGCCACCGGCGGCGCAAAGCTCTCGGTGCAAGTGGGCTGGCGTTGAGCACACTTTCCTCCGGTGACGAAAAGCGCGCGCTGGTGCGGGCGATGTTCGAGCGCATCGCCCCGCGCTACGACCTGATGAATCGGCTGCTCACCGCCGGCATGGATCGCCGCTGGCGCAGCCGGGCGCTGCACGCGCTGCGGCTGCAACCGGGCGAGCGATTGCTGGACCTGGCCTGCGGCACGGGAGATTTGGCGCTGCAAGCGGCGCGCGCCGGAGTCCACAGCTTCGGCGTGGATTTCGCCGCGCCCATGCTGCACCTGGCAGCGGTGCGCGCCACCTCGCAACAGCCCACCGCGCACTCCACTATCGCGCCGGGCGCGCTGCACTGGGTGCAGGGCGACGCCGAGCGGCTGCCGCTGCGAAATGCCGCCTTCGACGCCGTGTGCTGCGGCTTTGCGCTGCGCAACTTTGCCAGCCTGCCGGCCGCAATTTCCGAAATGGCGCGGGTGCTGCGCCCCGGCGGGCGCATTGCGCTGCTCGATGTAGATCGCCCGCGCAGCCGCGTCATCGGCGCAGCCCATTCGCTCTATTTCGACCGCATCGTCCCCATCATCGGCGGCTGGCTCTCCGACCGCCGCGCCTATCGCTATCTGCCGCAATCCACCGCTTATCTTCCGCCAGCGCCGGAACTGCACGCGCTGTTGAAGTCGCGCGGCTTTGCCGACATCGCGTTGCGCCGCTTTCTGTTCGGCACCGTGCAGCTCTGGAGCGCCGCGCGCGGAGCCGCGCCGTGACGGCGCTGCCGATTTGGTGGCTGCCCGCGCCGCGTTTGGATGCGGCGCGGCTGCTGGCCGCGGCCGGCGGCGAGGTAGCCTGCGCGCTGGACGGCGCGCGGGGCGAGTGGGCCATTGGCATGGGCGCAGCGCAGCACAGCACCGCTTTCGATCTGACGGCGCTGGCGCGGGAAATCGCCGCGCAGCCGCTGCACCCGTTGGGAGCGGCCGCGGATCACGGCGCGCTGTGGATGGGCGCGGGGGTTTTCGATTCCGCCCGGCCCGGCGGCGGCGTTTGGGGAGAAGCGCCCGCGGCGCGCTGGGTTTTGCCGCGCGTCACTTTCATGCGGCGCGCAAAGCAGCTTCTCTGCGCGGTGGCCGGGGCCGGCGATGAAGCGCGCGCCATGCAACACCGTGACGCCGCTTTCAATCAGCTCGCTCAGCTCGCGCGCACCGCAGAGCAGGGCCATGCGCTTCCGCAAGCCGCCGCGCCGCCGCAGGTAGAGTGGGGCGAGGCGGCGGATGCATTTTGCGCGCGGGTTGCGGCGGCGGTTTCGGCAATTCGCCGCGGCGAAATGCAAAAGGTGGTGCTGGCCCGGGCCTGCCGCGTCCGCTGCGCAGAGCCGATTCACCCCGGGCTTTTGTTGCGCCGCATGGGCGCTGCCGAGCCGGACTCGTTTTTGTTTGCCATGCCGCTGCCGCAGCCGGGCGCGGTGCTGGTGGGCGCATCGCCCGAGCGGCTGGTGCGCGTTTGCGGCGGCCAGGTGCAGGCAGAGGCGCTGGCCGGCTCTGCCGCCCGGGCCGCAACGCCCAAGGCCGATGCCACCGCCGCCCTGGCGCTGCGCGAATCGAAAAAGGACTGGGCCGAGCACGATTGGGTGCGGCTGTTTGTGGCGCGCGCGCTTTCGGGGGCGGTGCACGCCTCGCACAATCTGCTCGACGCGCAGCCGGGAATTCTCTCGACGGCGCGCATTCACCACTTGCACACGCCTTTTCGCGCGCGCCGCCGCGCTAATTTTGGCCTGCCCGAGCTGGCCGCGCGGCTGCATCCCTCGCCCGCCATTGCCGGCGTGCCGACCGCTGCGGCGCTGCACTGGCTGCGCGAAAACGAGCCGCTCGCGCGCGGCGCGTATGCCGGGCCGGTGGGCTGGCTGGGGCGCGATGGCGAGGGCGCGCTGGCCGTATCGCTGCGCTGCGCTCATGTGCAGGGGCGGGTTGCCACGGTCTTCGCCGGTGCGGGCATTGTCGCCGATTCCGATCCGCGCGCAGAGTTCGAAGAGACGCAACTCAAAATGCGCGTGATGCTCGACGCGCTGGGCGCGCCTGCATAATGTATTCGCCCCTGGCAAGCGGCGGCGCAAACTTCGCCTTTGCGGCGCGCCTGATCGGCGATTTGTCCGCGGGAGGCGCGGGCGATGCGGTGCTGTGCCCGGGTTCGCGCTCTGCACCGCTGGCCGCGGTGGCCGCCACCACTCCCGGGCTGCGGGTGTTTCCGCAACTGGACGAGCGCAGCGCCGCCTACTTTGCGCTGGGATTGTGCCGCGCGCGCCGCGCGCCGGTGCTGTTGATCTGCACCTCGGGAACCGCGGCGGCCAACTTCGCCCCGGCCGTGGCCGAAGCGAGTCTGTCGCGCGCGCCGCTGCTGCTGTTGTGTGCCGACCGCCCGCCGGAAATGCGCGGCTGGGGCGCGGCGCAGACCATTGATCAGGTGCAACTCTTCGGCAGCCATGTGCGCTGGTTTGCCGAAGCGCCCGCGCCATGCGAATCGCAGCCGCAACTGGCGCTGGCCCGCGCCCTGGCCGAGCGCGCGCTGCACGAATCGCAATCGCGCATTCCCGGCCCGGTGCATCTGAACCTGCCGTTTTGCGAGCCGCTGCATCCCGCCGCGCGCGCCGCTGCTTCCGCAAACGGCGCGCCCGCGCCGGCCGCTGCGCCCGTGCCCGCACTGGCCGCTGCGCCTGCGCGCAGCACGGCGGGGGCGGGCGCGGTTGATGGCGCGCTGGCAGAGCAGTTTGCCGCGCGCTTTGCCGAAGCGCAGCGGCCGGTAATTGTGGCGGGGCCGTGGGAAGCGCGGGAAGAATCCGCGCGCGCCGTCTGCGATTTCGCGCAGCAACTCTGCGCGCCGCTGCTCGCCGAGCCGCTCTCGCAATTGCGCGCGGGAGATTTCGTCTCTGCAACGCCGCTGGTCGCCGCGGCGGACGCCATTTTGCGCAGCGACTCTTGCGCGGCGGCGCTGGCTCCCGACCTGGTGCTGCGCATTGGCGCAGCGCCGACCAGCCGCGCCATTCACCGCTGGCTCGATCTTCACGCCAGCGCAGAGCTGATTGCGCTGGACGAACACGGCGGCCGCCGCGATCCGCAGCACCGCGTGGATTGGTGGATAGAGGCCGAGCCCGCCGCACTGCTCGCCGCCGCGCCGCGCGCTTCGCGCAGCGAAACGCGCGGGTGGTGTGCGCGCTGGCGCGCGGCAGAGCAGCGCGCCTGGGCTGCCTTGCGCGATGCAGAACCCGGCGGCGCGCTGTTGCCGCCTGCCATTGTGCGGGCGGCCCTTGCGGCGCTGCCGGAAAACGGCGTGCTGGCGCTGGCGAACAGCCTGGCGGTGCGGGACGCCGAGAGCTTTGCGCCCCCGCAGCGCCGCGCACTGCGCTTTCTCTGCAACCGGGGCGCAAATGGCATAGATGGCACAATCTCCACGGCACTTGGCGCGGCGGCGTCGGGCGCGGAAGTCGCGCTGCTCTGCGGCGATCTCGCTTTTTTGCACGATGTGGGCGCGCTCTTCACCGCACAGCGCAGCGCGCTGCGCTGCACCATCATCATTGTGAACGACGGCGGCGGCGGCATTTTCGATCACCTGCCCATTGCCGCGCAAAAAGAAGCGGTGCGCTTTGAGGAGTGCTTTCGCCTCGCCCACAATCTTTCGCTGACGCCGCTGGCCCGCGCCTTTGGCTGCAGCGCAGTGCAGGTGCAAAATGAATCCGAACTGCGCGCCGCGCTGGCCGATGCTGCGCCGGGTTTGCGAGTCATTGAAGCGCGCATTGCCGCGGAGGAGAATGCGCGCTTTCACCGCGCCGCCTTTGCCGCCGTGGCCCAAGCGCTGGAGCCCGCGCCTTGAGCTTTGCCGGGCGCATTGTGGTGGCGCCGGGCCGCCGGCTTTTTGTGCGCGACGAAGGCGGAGACGCCGCGCGCGACGCGCTGCTGTTGCTGCACGGCTTCACGGGTTGCGGCGAGACCATGCGCGCGGCGGCGCAGGCGCTTCCCGGCCGCCGCCACCTGTTTGTGGATTTGCCGGGCCACGGCGAATCCGATGCGCCGCCGGACGCCGCCGCCTACGCCATGGAGTGCTGCACCCGCGACCTGCTGGCAGTTCTGGACGCCCGGGGCGTGGCGCGTGCGCATTTGCTCGGCTACTCGCTGGGCGCGCGGGTGGCGCTGGGGTTGGCGCTGGCCGCGCCGCAGCGGGCGGCCTCGCTGCTTTTGGTGGGCGCGCGCGCGGGGCTTTCCGAAGCCGCGGCGCGAAGTGCGCGCCGCCGCGCCGATGAGAAGCTGGCCGATGATATTTTGGCGCGGGGCATGGCGTGGTTCACCGATTACTGGATGGCGCTGCCGCTCTTTCAATCGCAGCGGCGTCTGGGCGCGGAGTTTTGGGCCGCCGCCAAAGCGCAGCGCCTTCGCAACCGGCCCGAGGGGCTGGCGAACTCGCTGCGCGGCATTGGCCTCGGCGCGCAGCCGCCGCTGGCAGAGTCTCTCGCCGGACTCGAAGTGCCGGCGCTGTTGATTACCGGCGCGCTGGATGCGCGCTTTGGCGAGGCCGCCGACGACTTGGCCCGGCGTATGCCGCGCGCCTGCCGGGCGGTGTTGCCCCAGGCGGGGCACGCCGCGCATCTTGAAAACCCGCGCGCCTTTGCGCGCGCATTGCGCCGCTTTCTCGCGGCAGTGGAGGACTCATGACGCACCCCGCAAACACGCAGATGGAATGGAGGCAGCCGCGCGAATACCAGGACATTCGCTACGAAGTGGCGGAGCCGGGCATTGCGCGCATCACTTTGTGCCGGCCGGAAGTGCGCAACGCCTTTCGCCCGCGCACGCTGGTGGAGGCCATGGACGCCTTTGCCCGCGCCCGCGACGACAGCGGCATTGGCGTGGTGCTGTTTACCGGGCAGGGCGACGAGGCATTTTGCAGCGGCGGAGACCAGAAAGTGCGCGGCGACGCCGGCTATCTGGACGAGCAGGGCGTGCCGCGCCTGAACGCGCTGGATTTGCAGCGCGCCATTCGCACTTTGCCGAAGCCGGTAATTGCGCTGGTGGCGGGCTACGCCATTGGCGGCGGCCATGTGCTGCACCTGATTTGCGATTTGACCATTGCCGCCGAAAACGCGCGCTTCGGACAGACCGGCCCCCGCGTCGGCAGCTTCGACGCGGGCTTTGGCTCCGCCTATCTGGCCCGGGTGGTGGGGCAAAAGAAGGCGCGCGAAATCTGGTTTCTGTGCGAGCAATACAATGCGCGCGAGGCGCTGGACATGGGGCTGGTAAACAAGGTGGTGCCCACCGCAGAGCTGCAGGATGCGGGGGTGGCATGGGCGCTGCGCATTCTGGAGCACAGCCCCACGGCAATCCGCTGCCTCAAAGCGGCCTTCAATGCCGACTGCGACGGGCAGGCGGGGTTGCAGGAACTGGCCGGCCACGCCACGCAGCTTTTCTACATGAACGAGGAAGCGCAGGAGGGCCGCGACGCTTTCAATCAGAAGCGCCGCCCGGACTTCAGCCGCTTTCCGTGGCGCGGCTGATGCATTCGCCCGCGCCGGGATCGCTGCGGGCGTGGTGGCTGGCGTCGCGGCCCGCCACCTGGCCCGCATCGCTTGCGCCGGTTGCGGTGGGCACGGCGGTGGCTGCGGCAGAGGGCCGCGCGCGCGCGCCGCTGGCGCTGGCCTGCTTTGCGGTGGCGTGGCTGCTGCAAATCGGCGCGAACTTTGTGAACGATTACGCGGACTGCGAGCGCGGCGCAGATGCCAACCGCCTGGGGCCGCCGCGCGCGGCGCAATCCGGTTGGCTCACGCCCAAAGCGCTGCGCGTGGGCGCGGCGGCGGTGTTGCTGTTGGCGGCGGCGTTGGGATTGTGGCTGGCGTGGCAGGGCGGGCCGGTCATTCTGGCCGCCGGTGCGTTGGCGCTGCTCTCGGCCTGGGCCTACACGGCAAGCCCGCTGCGGTTGGGCTACCGCGGACTCGGCGATCCGCTGGTGTTTGTGTTCTTTGGAATTGCCGCGGTGGTGGGAACGCACTGGGTGCAGGCGCGCGAATTTTCTGTGGCGGCCTGGTTCAGCGCGTTGCCGGTGGGATTGTTGGCGGTGGCCATGCTGGCCGTGAACAATCTGCGCGACCGCGAGGGAGACGCCGCCAGCGGCAAGCGGACGCTGGCGGTGCGCCTGAGCAAAACCGGCGCGCGCCGCTACACCGCGGTGCTGATTGTGGCGAGCTATGCAGCGCTTGCACCGGTTGTGGCTGCGGGTGGACTCTTCGCCGCACTGATGCCGATTATCACCGTGCCGCTGACGCGGCGCGTGCTGCGCCGCATTATGTGCGCCGAAGGCGCGGCGCTTTCGGCGGCGCTGCCCGGCGTGGCGCTGCTGCAGTTGGCCTTTGCCGCGGTGTTGTGCATCGCCTGGCTGGTGCGCGGGTGAAAATCGCGGCCGTTGCGGTGTTTTCTGCCGCGCGCAGTTTGCGGCGCGCTTTGCACAGCGCTTCGGGCACGGCGCTGCATTTGTCCGGCGTGGCGCTGCAGATTCGCAGCGATTGCGGCGAAACGGGGCAGGGCGAAGCGCCGCTGCCGCCGCTTGCGCCGCCGCAGGCGTCCTTGCAGCGGGCGCAGATTGAAGCGGCGCTGCTTGCGGCGCGGGCTGAGTGGCCCGGCGCGGAACTCTCTGCCGCGCGCGATTGGTTGTCGCGGCCCGCGCTGCATCCCGCCGCGCGCTGGGCGCTGGCAACTGCGCTGGCCGATCTGGAAGCGCGCGGCCGCGGCATTTCGCTGGCCGCTTATTTGGCCGCGCATTTTGCCGAAGGCGCGGCATTGCAAGCGGTGGCGGCGAACGAATTGCTCGCTGCGGAGCATCCCGGCGAGCTGGAGGCCGAAGCGGCCGCTGCGGCCGCGCGCGGCGTGCGCGCTCTCAAACTCAAGGTGGGGCAGGGCGCGCTGGCGGAAGATGTGGCGCGGGTGGCGGCGGCGCGCAGCGGGGCGGGGCCGGGGATGTTGCTGCGTTTGGACGCCAACGGCGCGTGGGACGAAGCCGAAGCGCGGCGGCGCATGGCGGCGCTGCGGCGCTTTGCCATTGAGTTTATTGAGCAGCCCGTTGCCGCGCGGGAAATTGCGGCGCTGGCGCGGCTGCGGCGCGCGGGAATTGCCGTTGCCGCCGACGAAGCGGCGCGGAATGAATCCGGCGCGCTGGCCGTGCTGGCCGCCGAAGCCGCCGATGTGCTGGTGCTGAAGCCCGCCGCGCTGGGCGACTTTGCCGCATCCCGCCGCTGCGCCGCCGCCGCCATGGAGAGCGGGGCCGGCGTTGTTCTCAGCTCGCTGTTCGACGGCCCCGTATCGCTGTGGGCCGCATTGCATTTGGCCGCGGCACTGCGCGTTTCGCGCGCCTGCGGACTGGCCACCGGCGCGCTGCTGCAGAGCGGCGCAGAGTGCGCGCCCGCCTTGCTGAATGGCGCGCTGCACCTTTCCAGCGCCCCCGGCCTCGGCGCAGCCGCGCGCGGGGCCGCCTTGTGCGGGGCCGAAGTGCGCGGCGAAGCGGGGGGTGGCTGATGCATTGGCTCTGGCAGCGCGCGGCGCAAACGCCGGAAAAGCTGGCGCTGGTTTGCGGCGCAGAGCGGCTGCGCTTTGCCGACCTTGCAGCGCGCGCAGAAGATTGGGCCGCGCGCTTGCAGGTTGCGGGGCTTGGGCGCGGCGACCGGCTCGCGCTGCGGCTGCGCCCCGGCGTGGACTTTGCCGCGCTGCTGCACGCCGCCTGGCGCATCGGCGCAATTGCAGCGCCGTTGAATTTGCGCCTGGCGCAGGCAGAGCTGCAGAGCCAGCTCGCGCGCATTGCGCCGCGATTGATTTTGGACGGCGAAGCCGTTGTGGGCGAGCCGCCCGCGTCGCTGCCGCAAGCGCGGGGCGCTGCGCCCGCCCCGCCGCCGCCGCTGCGCCCGGAAGCCGCGGCGCTAATTTTGTTTACCTCCGGCGCATCGGGTTTTGCCAAGGCCGCCTGCCTGAGCTTCGGCGCGCTGGAAGCCAGCGCCCGCGCCTCGGCGCAGCGGCTCCAGAGCCGCGCAACCGATCGCTGGCTCGCCTGCTTGCCGCTGTTCCATGTCAGCGGCCTTTCTATTTTTCTGCGCAGCGCGCTGGACGGCAGCGCCGTCGTGCTGCACGAAGGCTTTGAGGCAGCGCGGGTGCGCCGCGCGCTTGCCGCAGAATCCATTACCCATGTATCGCTGGTGCCGACGGCGCTTTCGCGCTTGCTGGATGCAGGTGGCGCGCCCCCCGCTGCGCTGCGTGCCGTGCTGCTGGGCGGCGCAGCCGCAGATTTCGCGTTGTGCCAGCGCGCGCGGCGCGCGGGATTTCCGCTGCTCTCCACTTACGGGCTTACCGAAGCTGCCTCGCAGGTGGCGACCATGGCGCCCGGCGATGCGCCGGATTCGGGCGCGGGGCGGCCGCTTCCCGGCACCGCGCTGCGCATTGTCAATGCTGCGGGCCGCGCACTGCCGCCGGGCGAAAGCGGCGAAATTTGGGTGCGCGGCCCCACGCTGTTTATGGGCTACTGGAACGATGCAGAGGCCAGCCGCGCCGCATTGCGCGATGGCTGGCTGCGCACCGGCGACCTGGGCCATTTGGATGCGCAGGGCAGATTGCATGTGCATGGCCGCCGCGACGACCTGATTGTGAGCGGCGGCGAGAACATTCACCCCGCCGAAGTAGAGGCCGTGCTGTTGCGCCACCCCGCCGTGCGCGAAGCCGCGGTGTGCGGGCTTGCCGACGGCGACCTGGGGCAGCGCGCCGCCGCCTTTATTGTGCCCGAAAGGGCCGCGCCGCCGGATTCCCATCCGGCGCTGGCGCAGAGCTTGCGCGAGCACTGCCGCGCTCACCTGGCCGGCTACAAAATTCCGCGCAGCTTCCAGTTTCGCAGCAATTTGCCGCGCACCGCGCTCGGCAAGCTCATGCGCCGCCGTCTTCGCCCTGATAGCCCCGGAAGCCCCGAATGAGCGCGGCGAAATTCTCCGGCGGATACTTCGCAAAGCGCTCTTCTTCCACATAGACAAAGCCGAACACCAGCTTCGATTGCGCGGCGTTGGCGTCCTGGCACCATTGCCGCAGGCGCTGCATTTGCAGGGGCACTTTCGGGTCTTCCCGGCCCTTGGTTTCGATAACGAACACCTCGGCGGCAGACTTCTTGACGAGGAAATCCGGGGTGTAGTTTGAGATTTCGCCTTCGGGGTTGATGTAATCCAGGCGGAAGCCGATGGCGTGATAGTTCTTTGCGAAAGAGATGATGTCGGCGCAGCCGTCCAAAAATTCGGCAAAGCGCAATTCGAGCCCGCTGTGGTCGCCGGTAATCCAGTTCTGGGCGCTCTTTTTGGGGGCCAGGGCCTCTTGCCGTTTGGTGCGGAAAGGCTGCATATCGCAGACATGGAGGATGCGGCGAATCTCCGCCGTCAAGCCGCCCCGGTCTTGCACCAGCAGCCGGTTGATTTCGCGCTTGAAGGTCTCAATGATCAGGCGCGTCACACTGGATTCCGCCAGATTTCGCAGGGTGTTCTCGGCTTCCAGCTCGACGGATTCGGTGAACAGGTGGCTGCGGACGAATTCCTTGAGCTTTTCATACAGCAGGGCGTGGCTATCCACCAGCCGCAGTTCCGTATGCAAAGTGCGCGCAAAGAAGCGCAGCGCCGCGCGAAAATCCGATGCATGGGCTGCGCCCAGTTCGGTGGTGTGGCTGAATTCCTCGGTTACGGCGTAGTGGAAGACGATGGTGCGCGAAGCTGAGTCTCCAATGCGGCGGCAGGGCAGCTTTTCGTGGGCAAAGTTGGCGGGATTCAAATGGTCCAGGCGCTGGTAATCCCGGTGGAGCCTGGGGGCCAGTTCCGGGAGCGCAATATCCAGTTGGGCCAGGTTCTTTTGCGGGTTGCCGCGCTCCACCTCAATGAGCATGGGCAGGGCGCCGGGCGCGCCAGCGCCCATTGCCACCCGTTCCAGGGTTACGCCCTGCTTCTCAATTTCCTCCACAAAGTCCATGAAGGCGGGGGTGCCCACCACGCTCAGCTTTTCGGGCTCGGTGGAATTGGGATACATCCGGCGCAGGCCGCGCCCCAGTGTCTGCTCGGGCAAAATGTTGCTTTTGGCCGTGTAGGCGCGCAGGCCCACAATGGCGGTGACATTGCGCACATCCCAGCCTTCCTTCAGCATCATGACGGATACGATGGCCTGGTAGGGGTTGTCGATTCCGTCAATCTCGTTGGCCTGCCTGCGAAGCTCCCGCAACTCGTCCAAATTTCGGCCCGTGGCCGATTCGGAAATTTCGCCGTTGCGCTTGGTGTGGATTACCAGCACCCTGCCTTCCAGCTCTTCATAGGTTTGCCCCAGATATTCGGCTACCTCATCGCAGTTTTTCGTATCGTCGGTCATTACGAACAAAATGGCCTTTTTGCCGAGCTTGCCGTGGTCGGCGCGGGTCTTGCGCCATTCCACCACGCCCAGCTCCAGGTGGTCGGCGTAGCGCTCGGTGTATTTCACGGTCTGGCGCTCTACCAGCTTTGCGCGGCTTTCGGCGTCGGGCAGCACGGGGTGCTTGACCACATTTTGCGAAATGGCCTCTACCAGCGGATAATCTGCCACCGTTTGCACGAAGACTCCGCCGTCGCTGTGGCGGGGGGTGGCGCTGGTATCTACCTGTAGAGAGAGGGCTCTGCCCCGCTGCAGCAGGCGGTTGTGAATATCGCGGATGGCCGCAAACCAGGCCAGCTTCTTATCGTGAATGTGATGAGCCTCGTCGTTGAACACCGCCAGCTCGTCAATATCCCGCACAATTGCGCCCAAATCTACTTTGGAATCTGTGGTTGCGCCGGTGGGGCGCTTGCCGAGGAAGTAATCTGTGGTGTCTGCGTCGTCGGGAGAGGGCGGGGAGTCTTCTCCGGAATAGACGCGGTGAATGTTGGTGAGAAAAATGTTCCCGGTGGGCCGCTGCGCGCGCACATCGTCTTGCCGATGCACGCAGAGCTGAAAATCGCTGCGCCAATTGCGGCCATCTACGCCGTTTTCGGGCAGCACCGGGTCGGCGTGGAAGATGCGGAGCCCTGCGAAATCTCGCCACAGGCGGTCGAGCACGATGATATTGGGCGCAATGACCAGAAAGTTGCGCGCCATGCCAGAGCTTGGCTCGTAGAGCTTGTGGAAGTAGCTCCACGCCAGCAGCAGGCTCATCACCTTGGTCTTGCCGCTGCCCGTAGCCATTTTTATGACAAAGCGCCGCCAGTCCTCGTCAAACCTTCCGGTGCTCACCTCGCCGCTGGAATCGAAGCGCAGCAGGTCGAGCGGCTCGCGCACCGGGTGTGTGGGGTTCTCCAGCAGGTAGAGAACCGTCTCCACCGCCTCTTGCTGGGCGAAGTAATACCGAAACTGCTGCATGGCCCCGCCGTTGCCCGGCTGCCAGTGCTCTTCCCCAAACCACCAGCGCAGCAGACTGCGGCTGGTCTGCGAAGCGCCCTGGTAGCCCCCCGCGCGCCACTGCGCCACCGCCTCCCGCAGCCTCGATACCAGCGGCGGCAGCATCTCAAACAAATCCCCCCGCCCCGGCTCCCAGCGCGCATTGGGCGCGAGAATGGCATGGGGCGATTCGGGGAAGTTGGGCGGCAGGGCCATGGGCTACTGGTCGCCCCCGTCGTCCTTCTTGGAGCGCTTGAAACGCTGCAGAATGCTCTCGGCGGGGTGCTTGACATCGTGCCGCTTTCGCAGGGGATCTTGCAACATTTCCTTCATGAAGCTTTGCAGATACCACTTTCGTTCTTCCCCTTCGAAGTAGTTATGGAAAGCGAAAATGGTCTTTGCGAGGACCGACTTGTATCCGTAATCCTCCATGATGTTGCTGTATCGGGCGTATCTCGTCGCGCAGAACCAAGCGCCGCCGATTGCTGTTGACATGATTGCGATTCTTACGATGGAATCGCCCAGACTGATTTGGTCTTTGCCGAAGACGAGGAAGATGCCAATTGCTATGGCACCCAAAACGAATATGGTGGCCCCTATCAACCAACCGGAATTTGCCCGTCGCCGCTTCTTATCTTCGATGTATCGTTCATTGAATGCGGAGCTGACTCCTGCGACGGTTGAGAATTCAAGAGCAGACTTGGCCTCTTCGATCAAATCCGTGGCTTGCTTCTTTGCCTGATTGTGCTCTGCCGTGTACTCTTCCAGCTTTGCCACATATGCTTCTGTGCGCTGCTCCTGCTCGGCGAACTGATTGTTTCGCGCTTCAATCTGTTCAATGAAGTCTTTGAGATTCCCTTCGTGAGCATTTGCCGATTCGAGCAATTCGTGAATTTTCTGTTGTTGGCTTGTGGATTGCTCTTGGAGATCTGCGATTTGAGGGCTTTTCTCGTTCAATTCATTCAGCGTATCGGAGAGCTGCTTGTATTGCTCTTGCAAATTCTGCGCCCTGCTCAAGATATCTTCCGCATGAGAAATGTTGTCTTCCAAATTAGAGGAAATTGCATTGAGCTCGCTCATGCGGTCTGCCAATGCGGCTTGCGATTCAGAGGACCCTCTCATCTGATAGGTGCGAATTACGACTTTCAGTTTGTCCATGCTGTTAGCCGCGTTTCGGAAATCCTGATTGCTCATGTGCTGCTGAATGCTTTTCAGAAGATTCAGAATTCGCTGCCGTTCCTCGTAAGTTGAGATTCTCACGAACTTCTTGGGTGCTCTCACGAGTCCCCGAATGTCATTGAGAAGAGCCCTCATCCCCATTCTCAGCATATCAGGCGTATACTCATTCTCTTGGCCGAAGGTGTGCCCTTTGTAGTTATTCGGCTTGAAGAGCTTGAGAGTCTTCTCCGTTTCAAGTATCCAACTGCGCAGGTCTTTGATCGTTTGCGTTTCCAAAGATGTTTCCCTCCGTCTGGTATTTCGGCTGATTGCTTGTTGATTCTAGCGGGGGGAGGTGGCGAGTGGCTACCCCCTTGAGGGGAGATTTTTAGAACGGGATTTGGAGGCCTTGGGCGGGGCAGGTCCGGGCCTGTGGGGCCGCTGGGGGGGGGTAATGGCTGGCTTTCTCAGACTAGGACTTCGCCTTCGTCGTTGTCGGGGTCCAGGACCCGGATCGTTCCGTCGGGCTTCTTGTAGAGGATTTCGCCGTTTTCGCCGCCGTAGACGATGCCTTCGCCCCTATCGAGCAGGCGCTGGCCCACATTCACGACATCGGGAATTACGTCGATGGTGCTGGTTTCCGGGTGCTTTTTCGGCAACCCGGTGGACTTGGTTTTCATCGTGGTTCTCCTTCCGGGGGCATTGTAGGGCAGCGTTTCGGGGTGCGTCAAGCCCCCGCAGGGGCGCTGGGGAGGGGTTAGATGGTGAGTTTCAGGAGTTTCATGGTGTCGTTGCCGAAGATGTCTACGACTTTTACGGCTAGGAGGCGGGGGCCGGGGGGGGATTCGTGGGGGGCGGATTTGAGGTCGAGGGTGCGGGATTTGCGGGTGCGGAAGCTTTGCCATTCGTTTTCGAAGATGTGGTTGCCGCTCCAGTGCTCTTCCAGTTGGCCGGTGGCGGGGTTTTCGGCGCGGATGATTTCGGGCTTGCTCTCGAAATCGAAGTCTACGGCCCAGTAGTCCACCCAATCTGTCCAGTGTTCGGTAAGGGGGTGGCGGTGGAGCTTGCCGCTCCGGTCGCGGGAGATTTTGACGATTTGGCCGTTTTCGGCGAGGACGCGGCTCTGGCCGTTTTTGAGGCGGGCGATGGTGTGTTCGTCGGCGTCCTGGGAGTAGTGGACGGCGTAATCGGTCAATTCCACGGTGATGCGGCGGTCTTGCACATGGGCCTGGGCCTCGATGTGGGAGACATTGTGGAAGGTGATTTGGCCGCGCTGGACGGCGCGCTTGTCGAAGACTTCGGCGGGGATGTATTTGAGGGCGAGGTCTACGCCTTTGGCTTTGGCTTCGTCTGTGATGGCGGGGAACAGGCCCATTTCGAATTCGAAGGCGAGAATATCGGCGCGGGTAATGCGCTGTTTGCGGCATTCCAGAATGATCTCTTCGGCGAAGAGGCGGGTTACGGGCAGGTTGATGGGGCCAATGGCGACCATGCGCCCGGCCTTTTTGCCGTGAAATGCGCCGGAGTTGGGGAGAGGCTGGGCGGCGTAGGCGCGCAGTATGAGCGATTGGTAATCTGCGGATTTTGCGGCGAGCTGCTGTTGCTGCTGTTCGGGGCTGAGGCCGGGGCCGACGCCGATGTAGTGCTGGCGCTCGTATTTGCCGAGGTTGAGTAGCTCGAAGGCGCGGTAGTCTTTGCCTGCGGCCTTCATTTCGCGCTGCACGCCGATCATGCGCTTGCGCGTGGTGTGGATGGCGAATTTGCCGAGGTCGGAGGCGATCCACTTGCGGCCGAGCTTCTCGGCCACTGCGGCGGTGGTGCCGGAGCCGCAGAAAAAATCGGCTACCAGGTCGCCTTCGTTGCTGGACGATTTGATAATGCGTTCGAGCAGGGCTTCGGGCTTTTGCGTGGGATAATGCCCCGCTTGGTTTCGCTCTTTGGATGCCGAACCCTGTATCATAGAAATTTCCCATACATCCGACATATAGGTTCCCTTAGATACATCGCCTGTCTTAATTTTCCTGACAGTGCCCTTTTCGGTGATTTCAGTTGTAAGTTTGGTATCACCAAATGCTTTCAAAGTAGAAGCAGATTTTGCTTCATACAACTGATTCCACGCAGTGGATGCGCCCTTTGCATACCGGTAAATTGTGTCGTGCATTTTCTGGAAATTTCTCTGCGGGGCCGGCCACCTTCTGTATCTCCAAATTATCTCGTTCCTAAAATTCTCCGTCCCAAAAATCTCATCCAACACCATCCGCATATACCCACTCACCCGCCAATCGCAATGCACATAAATGCTCCCATCCTCGGCGAGCAAATCGCGCATCAAAACCAGCCGCTCGTAAATCATCGAAATGAAGGAATCCGCCCCCCGCCCCCAGGTATCCCGATAGGCGATCTCTTCCAGTATGTTGGGCTTCTTGGTGAAGCTGTCGCCGCCAATTTCAATGTTCATGGAGAAATCCGCGCCCACATCGAAGGGCGGGTCAATGTAAATGAGCTTCAAGCCGCCTTCGCTCTCAATGTTGGCGCGCAGCGGGCCGTTCTTCAGGCTGGCCAATATGAGCTTGTTGTCGCCCCAAATGAGCTTGTTGGTCCAGTCCTCAATCTGCCTGCCGCGCGCGTCAAAGCCGGGCAGCGATTCGCCCGCCCGGCCGGGCTTCTCCTTGCGGGGCTCGTCCACCTGCTCGATGGTCTGAAAGGGCAGCACCACATCGCAGACTTCGGCGCTCTTGCCATTCCACACCAGCTCCACTTCGCGCTTGCCGGCAAAGAGCAAAAAGCGATAGCGCTCGGGCAGCGGCTCCCCCGCCTCCAAACACCGCAAAATGTCGCGCTTGTCACCGTCGCTCAGGTTCATTTGCCAATTTTCCAGTCTTTGTGCTGCGATTCGCCGCGGGCCACCTGCAGCCCGGTAAGGTAGCAGTAAAGGCTGGTGGGAAAGTAGTGCACTATGGAGCCGTCTTCAAGCTCCATGCGCCCGGCTTTGGAGCGGGTTGTGAAGGCGGCGCGGATTTTGGGGTGGGCGTGGAGAAAGGATTTGAGGTGGGTTTTGGCCTGCCAGTTTTTGACGATGGAATCGGACCATTTGACTTCCACGCACCATTCGGGTTGCTGTATGGCGTTGAGATGGACGATGTCTACTTCGCCGTTCTTCCAGCGCGAATAGTAGAGATTGGGGCTGGCGTGAAACCACTGGGAGAATGCTGCGGTTTCGGCCAGCGCTCCTATGCCTTCCTCTGCAATGGGGCCAAACAGGGCAATGCGCATTGCGGGGCTGGTGAGATACACCTTGAAATTGTTGGCGCGCCGAAATCGCCTGGCGCTGCGGTCCACGCGGTGGACGATTTTGATCAGAAAGGCGGCTTCCAGGTATTCCAAATAGCGGCGGATGGTGGGCTTCGATACGCCGGATTCTTGCGACAGGCCGTCCAGCGATACTTCCTGCGCGGTGTTCCAGGCGAGAGACATGAACAGCGAGTTGAGTTCCTGGATGTCCCGGATGCCATACAGATTCGGCAGATCGCGCAGCAGCACCTTTTCTATGATGTCGCTGCGCACATAGCGCTCCATATCGTTTTGGATGGTTTCGGAAAAGATCACCTCGGGGTAGCCACCGATGCTCATGTAGCGAATGAAATGCTTGTTGAGCGCGCTGATGTTGCGGCAGGTCCATGCGCCGTTCTGGCGGCGGACGAGGCCCCGGATGTTCTGCAGGTCGAGAAATTCGTAGAAATTCAGCGGCGGCAGCAGGAAGTCTGTGAAGCGGCCCGCGCCGGATTCGATGCTCTTCATGCGCAGCGCCGCAGCCGCGGAGCCGGAGGCGATGCATTTGATATGAGGGTGCGCGTCCACAAAAGACTTGAGATGGCGCTCCCATTCGCGCAGATACTGGATTTCATCCAGAAAGAGAAAGGCGGGTTCGGTCGCCTGCAGTCCGCTGGCTTCGCGGATATGCCTTGCGATCTCTTCAATGGAGAGATTGGCGTAGAGGGGCTGGTCCAGAGACAGATAAGCCACAGAGTGGGGAGGGATTCCCTGCCCGAGCAGCTTTTGGATCATGTGCTGCAACAATACGGTCTTGCCGACACGGCGCGGACCCATGAGAACGATGGCGCGGCGGACATTCTCTTCCTTCACAAGCTTGGCAAAGCGGCGGAAGTAGGCGCGGCGGCGCATGGCCCGGTAGGTCCGGCCCGTCCGGGGCGGGCCGCTCCACCAAGGGTTTTCGCTGCGCATGCGCGCCTGGCGCTGACTGGCGGGGATCTTGTGCATGGGGGGAGAGTAGGGAGGGAGAGGGGCGGAGTCAAGATAAGGAAAGTTAAGTTTGCTTGATTGGGAAATTGGGGGAAAGTTGCCATTTTCCAGGGGGTTGGGAGGTCGCGGAAGAAAAATGGGCAGGGGCATGGGGGTGGAGTGTTGGGGGAGGTAAGAGAAGTTGGCTTTGCTTAGTGGGGAAAGTGGGGGGAAATCCTTATTTTCCAGTGTGTTGGGAGGTCGCGGAAAAAGGGTCAGCGGTCGAAGACTACGCGGAAACCCAGGGTGGGGGCGCGGTGGTTGGGGGGGACGGGGGTGGTGAAGCTTACGCGGGTGGTTTCGGGGCCGGGGAGGGTGTAGTTGCCGCCTTTGACGAGCATGGCGTAGCCGCCGGGGCCAACCTGGTAGGTGGCGGTCCACTCGGAGACATTGCCGGCCAGGTCGAGAATGCCGTCCTGACTGCGGTCGCCGGGGGCTGCGCCGGTGCGCTGCGGGGTCTGCCGCCGGGATTCGAGGGTGACGGCGTGGGGGGCGTATGGATCGCCCCAGGGGCGAATGCCGGCCCGCGCGCCGGAGGCGATTTGCACCCATTCGTCGGCGTGGGGCAGGCGGCCGCCGGCCCAGCGGGCGTAGGCGTGGGCGCTCCACCAATCTACGCCGGTTACGGGACGCTGGGGGTGTTGCATTTGCTGCGCCCAGTTTTGCGGGGTGTAGTTGTGAGATTTGGGCTCGCCGGGGTCGGCGTAGAGGCCGAAGCGCGCCAAGGGGTCGCGCAAAAAGCGCGCGTATTCGGCGCGGGTGACTTCGCGGCGCATGACGGAGAGCCGGGCTGCGCCTGTTTGTTCTGCGCCGCGCAGCAGCACGGGCAGCAGCGGGAGGTCTTCGGCGGGCAGGTGCGGCAGCAATCGCGGCGCGCGCGCGGCGGGCGGCACGGCGGGGGGATACTGGCCGCGGGGGACGCGGCGCACTTTGCTGCGCGTGCGCCAGGGAGGCGGGCCGGGCCACGAGTTGTAGACGCAGCGGAAGCCGGTGTAGGGCGAGCGGTGCGCGGGGTGCGCGGGACGCCAGGCCAGCGACAGGGCGTGCAGTGCGTAGGGGCGCTGCCAGCCGTTGCCGCCGTGTATTGCGGGGCCAACGCCGCGCGGGCCGCTGCTCCATTCGGATACGCCGCTGCCGAGGTCGTGGACGGCTTCGGGGGTGTTGGTGGAGGGGTGCAGGCCGCAGGGCTGGGCGGCGTTGAGCAGGGGCTCCAGGTAGGGCCAGGGGGCTTCGTCGAAGTTGCCGCCCCAGGGATACAGCCGGCCGGATTGGCCGGCCGCTATGGCCTGCCATTCTGCGGCGCTGGGGAGTCTGCCGCCCGCGGCTTTGCAATAGGCGTGGGCGTCGTAAAAGGTGACGCCGCTGACGGGGGCGTCGAGGCGGCCGGAAATGCGGTGGCGGCGGGTGCTGCTGTCGAACTTCCAATTTCTGGGCTGGGCGGGCGCGTCCTTTCCCCGGAAGCGCAGCGCGCGGCGGCGGCTTGCGGGCTGGAAGTCGAGCCACTGGGCGAATTTGCGGAACGCGCCCTGGGAGACTTCGCAGGCGTCTACCCACAAGGTGCGGATGCGCGGGCCGTCTTCGGCATTGGCAAGGGCGGGGAGCAGGCCGCTGCTTTCAATGGCGAAGCGCTCTTGCAGCAGCAGGCGGTCGAGGGGATGCAGCGCGTCTGCGCCTTCGCCCGCGCTGAGCGAGACGGGCAGGGTGTCGGGCGATTGCAGCCACGGGCGCAGTTCCAGATAGGCCACGGGCAATGCGGCGGCAATTACCAATGCGGGGAGCAGGATGTCGAGCAGGCGCTTCATTGGTTCAGCGGCGGAAGCGGCGCGTGAGCATGGCCAGCATGAAGAGCACCAGCAACCCGTAGAGCAGCAACAGCATGCGTTCGTTGCGCAGGAACCAGGCGGCGTAGGCGCTGCGCAGCGGCAGGCCGTTTACGGTGACGCTGTTTTCTTCGCCGGCCAGCAACAGGTTGCCGGCGGCATCCAGCGCGGCATAGACAAAGCCAATGGTGCCATCGCTGAGCGCGGAATCGGTCAGGGCGACCAGCCGCCAGCGCCAGGCGCGGGGCGATTGCTGCCCCGGCGCCACCAGCGCCAGCCCGCCGTGGTAAAGGGGAATGGTGAGTCCCCGGTAAATGGCGGGCCACTGCCCCATGCGAAGCTGCACCGCCGCTGCATCGCCTTCGCCCGCGTGGGCGCTTTGCGCGCCGGGGTGTTTTGCTTCGCCGCTTTGGTGTTCGCGGATCAGCACGCGGCGCTGCCGGGCGTCTGCGCCGAGCTGCAGGGCGCTTGCGCCCGCGGTGGGCACGCGGCGGACGGCGACTCCGTCGGGCGGGCCGGGCCAGGGCTGTTTGAGCGATTCCACCAGCGCCGCGGCGTGTTCGTATTCTTCGAAGCTGGGCGGCTCTGCGAAAAATTGCGCCAGCGCGCGGCGCAGGTTGCTGCGGGCCAGGGCGTCGTATTCTCCGGCGTCGCTGCGGCGCTGGATGTCTTCCATGTAGCGGTAGAGCGCGGCGAGCACCTGCGCATCGTTGACCTGAACGCGCGCGCCCCGCGGCGTAATGGCGTTGAGGGATTCGGGCGAGGGCAGGCGGAAGCGCATGGTGCGGCGGCCGGGGCGGCCGCGTCCGCCGCCGCGGCGGCCCGGCGGGCCCACATTGGGATAGGCGAGCTGGTCGTTTTCCGGGCCGAAGCGCGCGCCGGCGGGGAGCTGAAAATCTCCCGCGCCGGGCCGCCGCCCCAGCCCCGGCCGTTCGCCGGGCTGCAGGGCTTCGGGGGGCGCGCCGCGCTGCAGAGATTCGCCGCCGCCGCCGGCGAGTTGGGGTTGCTGCCCGCCGGCGGCTTCGCCCAGAAAGTGCCAGTGAAAGGGGCGGACGCCGTTTTGCTTGAAGATGGACATGGCAATGTAGAAGTTGCGGATGCTGAGCACATCGAGGCGCAGGTTCTGCCGCTGCACCGGGGAGAGGCTCTGCAGATAGCGGTCCAGCGCGTTGTCTTGCCGCAGCAATTCGCGGCGGCGGAACAGGCGGCCGTTGTAGCGGTTGCGCACGCCTTCCTTGCGCAGTTCGAGTATGGGCATGAGCGAGTGCTGCGGGTTCTGGTCCAGGGGCGAGCGCTCGTAATCGTGCAGCACCGAGGGCGGGCTGGTGGGCAATGCGTTCATCACCACCGAGGTGGCGAGTTCGCGGCTGAGCAGCACCGAAACATCCTGGGCCTGCTCCAGGCGTTCCTGTTCCTGGGCGTTGCGGACGCTGACGGTGATGGCAATGAGAATGACCACCATGGCCACGCCGTTGGCGAGAATGTCGGCCAGCGCCACGCCGGTGAAGCCGGGCAGCAGCGCGCTTCGGCCGGGCCGCTTCACGGCGCGATGGTCTCCTGAATGTGCGGCGGAATATCGCCGATGGAGACGGATTTGAGCAGTTCGTTGTCGGCGATGATCCAGCCGATGCTGAGCCGGCGGCCGGGCAACAGGGCGCGCAGGCAGTTGCGCGCTTCGGCCATGGTGGCCACGCCGCCTTCCAGAATGGCGAAGATGAGTTGCTGGTTTGCGCCGCGCCCGCCGTAAATGCGCCGGGCGTAGGGAATGTAGGCGCTGCCGGGAGCGCAGAGCGTGCCGCGCTCGATGGTCTCGCCGGTTTCGATGAGCCGCAGGTGGTCGGGATAGCTCAACACCACGAAGCCCGCGCCGCTGGGTCCCCAGCCGATCTTGTAAAGGCCCTCTTCGGCGGACTGCTCCAGCCGCTCTTGCAAGCCGGCCTGGGAAAACATGTTCATAAGCAGAAACAGCACCAGCAACAGGGCGAACACGCCGCCGAAGATTTCGATCATGGGGGCGTTGTTTTCTTCCTGATCCCCGATGAAGCCGCCGCGCCTCATGCCGGGCTTGCGCCGCCTGCCGCCTCCTCCATGACTCGCAGGCGGTGCTCCACATCAATGAGCACATTGTCTTCCCAGCGCTGCAGGGCGGTTTGAATGAGCACCAGGGCGACGCTGAGAGAGAGCGCAATGAGGGTGGTGTCGAAGGCGATGCCGAGGGGCGAAATGGCTTTGCCGAGATCGGCGGACATTTGCGCCAGCCCGCCCTGCGCGCCAATGATGGATTGGATGCCTTCGGCGGCCAGCGAAATGCCGAGCACGGTGCCGATGAAGCCGAGAATGGGAATGGCCCAGTTGATGTAGCGCGGCAGGGTGTAGAAATCTGTGGACTTCTTCCACAGCAGATCCAGGAAGTAATCGAGTCCGTGGGCGCTGTGCTCGTTTTGCAGTTGCTGGAAGCTCGCCAGCAATACCGAGCCGGGCCGCACTCCGGCAAAGGTGCGGCGTTCCCACCACAGGGCGAAGAACTTGTTGAGAATCATCAGCAGGCCCCAGCAGAACAGAAACAGGGTGAGCGGCGGAATGACGCCGCGCTCCAGAAACTTGGCGGCGAGGGATTCTGCCGCGCCCTGTTCGCGCAGGGTGTGCAGGGCCAGCAGCAGCGCGGTGGCCAGCAGCGCGGCCATAAGCAGGCTCAGCAACAGCGGCGGGCCGGAGAAGACGCGGTCGAGGCGGCGCGAGAGCACATGGGCTTCGCCGGGATCGGCCAGCCGGTTGGCCGCCAGATAAAAGGCGTAGAGCGCCAGGGCCAGCAGGGGCAGAGGGGCTGCGCCCACCAGATCTACTGCGCCGCCTTCGGCCAGCGCGGGGGCCAAGCGCCCGGCGGCGATGATTACCACGGCGGCCAGGAACAGCAGCGCCAGCGCCTGGGAAAGCGGCCGCACGCCGCGCGATCCGCCAAAGCGCCAGGCTGCCAGGGGCAGCGCCGCTACCAGCACGCCCGCCAGCACTTCGCCCTGCAGCGGACGGCCCGCGGCGAAAGCCACACCCGCGAAGGCGGCGGGAAAGAGCAGCGCGCCCGCCAGCGCCACGGCGAGGCTGGCGCGGGATGCGCGGGGCGTTGCGCCGGGGCTGCGCGCGGCCCGCTGTGCGGCGCGCCGCTGCGCGCGCCGTGCGCGCCATGCCTGCCAGGCTTGCCGCGCGGGCCATTGCTGCCACGCCTGCAGTGCCCGTCTCCACGCCCGCAGTGCCCGCCTCCACACCAGTTGGGCCTGCCGCGCGGCGTTTTGCAGGTGCAGCGACGCAGCCTGTGCGCTGTGAGAGAGGCGCTGCTGGAGGGCGGCGCGCGGGGTGTCTGCGCCGCCCGTAGCGGGGGCGGGAGCGTGGGAGGCTGCGTCCTCTGCGCCGGGGACGGATTGCTCGGTTCCACTCATGGATCTGCGGGTTCTCCTGTGGGTGCGTGGTTTTCCTGCGGCGTGGCAGCGTAGCCGTCTTTGGACGGGCCTTCCTCCCCGGCGGTTCGCCCGCCCGGCGCAGCGGGGGCGGCCATGCGCGGCTGCGGCGAATCGCGCATAATCGGGGAGATGTCGTTGCTCTACCTGTTTTTGAGCGCAGTGGGGCTGGCCGCCTCGCTGGCCGCCTGGCTGCCATGGCGGCCGTCGCAGCGCCTGGCATGGGCGGCCTTCCCATACTTTTTGGTCGGCTGGCTGACGGGCGAACTGGCGCTGCAGCATTTGGCCCTTCAGGCGCTGGTGACCCTGTGGTTTGCGTGGCAGGGCGCGCTGGGCGTTGCGCCCGGCGTGCTGGGGCTGGCGCTGACTTTCGTTTCCTGGGGCCTGTTGCTGGCCTGCCATGTGCGGGCGCTGGGCGCGGCCGGGGAAGTGCGGGCGCTGGCCGCAGAGCACGGGCTCGATTTGGCGGCGCAGCCGCAGGTTTCGGTGGTGCACGGGCTGCGGCATCCCTTCCGCATGCGGCGGCCCGGCGTTCGCTGGCTGCGCAATATTGAATACGGCCCGCCGCTGCCGGGGGATCAGGGCCGCCGCAATTTGCTGGATGTGGTGCTGCCCGAGCCCGCGCCGCGCCGCAATGGCGCGCCGCCCCAGGGGTTGCGCCCGGTGCTGCTGCAAATCCACGGCGGCGGCTGGGTGTATGGCGACAAGGAGCGGCAGGGGCAGCCGCTGATGTCGCACCTGGCTTCGCGCGGCTGGGTTTGCTTTGCCATGAACTATCGGCTCGCGCCGCGCGCCACTTTTCCCGATGCGATTGTGGATGTGAAGCGCGCCATTGCCTGGCTGCGCGAACACGCCGGCGATTACGGCGCAGATGCGGACTTTGTGTGCCTGACCGGCGGCTCGGCGGGCGGGCATTTGGCGTCGCTGGCGGCGCTGTCGCCGAACTTCCCGGCTTTTCAGCCGGGCTTCGAGGCGGTGGATACGCGGGTGCAGGCCTGCGCGCCTTTTTACGGCGTCTATGACTTTTTGGACCGCGCGGGGCTGCGGCGCGAACAGCCTATGACGCCTTTTCTGGCGAAGTGGGTGCTGAAGTGCACGCCGCAGGAGAATCCGCAGCTCTGGGAAGACGCCTCGCCGGTTTCGCATATTTCGGCGCAAGCGCCGCCTTTTCTCGTGGTGCACGGCGCTTGCGATTCTCTGGTGCTGCCCGGCGAGGCGCGGGAGTTCGTGCGGCGGCTGGCGCGGGAATCGCAACAGCCCGTGCTGCACCTGGAGATGCGGGGCGCGCAGCACGCCTTCGACACTTTTCACTCGTTTCGCTCGGCCCAGGCGGTGCGCGCTGTCGCCGCGTTTCTGGAACACACCCACGCGCTGCACCGCGGCAAGGCGCGCAGTGCAGAGTCTGCGGCGTCCGCGCCCCGGCCCAGCGCAGCCTGGCGCTCTCCCGGTGCGGAGGACGCGCCCGGCGCGGAGGTGTAGATGCAGGGCTATCACTACCACGAGCGGCTCTCTGCACAGGACACCTCCTTTTTGTTCGGCGAGACGCCGGCGGGGCATATGCACATTGCCAGCGTGGCGCTCTACGAGCTGGGCGATTTGGCCACCCCCGAAGGCGGCGTGAATTTTGCGCGGATTCGCCTCGCCACCGAGAGCGTGCTGCACCGCATTCCGCGCTACCGGCAGAAGATTTTGTGGACGCCGCTGACGCGCAACCCGGTGTGGGTGGACGATCCGGATTTCAACCTGGATTACCATATGCGCCACACCAGCCTGCCGCACCCGGGCGGCTTCGAGCAATTGAAGCGTTTGGCGGGCCGGTTGATGGCGCAAAAGCTCGACCGCGACCGGCCGCTGTGGGAAATGTGGGTCATTGAGGGGTTTCGCGGCAACCGCTTTGCCATGTTCATGAAGATTCACCACTGCATGATTGACGGCGTTTCCGGCGCAGACCTGGCGCAAATTTTGATGAGCCCGGAGCCGCTGCGCGAGATTCCCGAGCCGGTTCCCTATGTGCCGCGCCCCGCGCCGAGCCGCCGCGAATTGCTGCGCGATGATCTTTCGCGCCGCGCCGCCATGCCGGGCCGCGCGCTGCGCGCATTGCGCAGTTTGCGCAATCCGCGCATAGAGACGCCGGATCTGGGCGGGGAACTGCGCGTGCGCATTCAGGCGCTGGGCGAATTGCTGGCCAAGGCCCTCGATCCACCGTCGGCGACGCCCATTAACGGCCCGCTGGGGCCGCACCGGCGCTTCGACTGGCTGAACTTTGCGCTCGATGATGTGAAGGCGCTGCGCCGGGCGGCGGGCTGCACTGTGAACGATGTGGTGCTGGCCACGGCGGCCGGCGCTTTCCGCGAATATCTGAAGTTGCGCAATACCGCGCTGGCCGGACTCAACTTCCGCGCCGCTGCGCCGGTGAGTATGCGCAGCGCCGAAGAGCGCGGCAAGCTCGGCAACCGCGTTTCGGCCTGGCAGATTCGCCTGCCGCTGGCCGTGGAAGCGCCGGCAGACCGGTTGCGCGCCATTACCGAGCACACACGGGAACTGAAGGAATCGCGCGACGCGCTGGGTGTGGAAATGATGATGCGGGTTGCAGAGTGGACGCCGCCGGTGTTGCTCTCGCTGGGCGCGCAGGCGGCCGGCGGCTATGCCAACACCATCATTACCAATGTGCCCGGCCCGCAGTTTCCGCTCTATATGCTCGGCGCGCGGCTGCTCGCCACCTTTCCCATGGCGCCGCTGCTCGAGAACATGGGCCTCGGCATTGCGCTGTTCAGCTACGACGGCAATTTGACCTGGGGCTTTATTGCAGATTACAACCTGGTGCCCGATCTGCAGGTCTTCACTCGTTTGGTTGCGAGTTCTTTCCGGGAGCTGGCCGAGGCTTTTGAGGTGCGAATCGCGCACCCCGTTACCGGCGAGTTGTAGTCCGCTGGAATTCCGCCAGCTTGCCGCGCCAGCGGCTGCGCAGCGCGTTGATTTCGGGGCGGGTGAAGCCGAGCTCTTCGCCAATGGCGGCGATTTCCGCGCTTTCGGGGCTCGAGATGGTGCCGTCGGCGGCGGCTACGGCGTAGAGACAGGCGAGCAATTGCCCGCGCTGCTCGCGGCTTGCGATCTTGCGGAATTCGCGGGTGACGATGTAGTTCTCGGTGCCGCCCAGCAGCCGCGCCTGGCTGCGGGCAATCTCCACCACCAGTTCGGCCTCGTCGTCGCCCAGCGCCGCCAAGGCCTGCACGCTGCGGCGCATCTCTGCCGCTTCTTCCTCGGCAATCTCGAAATCGGCCCCGGCAGCCCGCGCCAGCACATAGGCGAAGCTGGCCAGGTAGCGCGCGCTTTCGGGCGGCAGCCGCTCCAGGCGCGCGGCAATGGCGCGCACCGACGCGGTTTCGCCCGCCCGCCCGGCGCGCGCCGCGCCGGAATCCTCCCGCCCAAGTCCGAGAAAGCGCAGCAGCGACATTTTGCTGAGCCTAGCTTTTGTTGGACTGGAAATACTCGCGGGTGCCGTGGGACTCGATGGCCTCGGCAATGCGGCGCATGGCGACGGCGTAGGCCGCGGCGCGCAGCGGGACGCCTTCGCGCTGGTGCACTTCCCAGAGCTCGTCGAAGGCGCGCACCATGACCTGCTCCAGGCGCTCGCGCACTTCTGCCAAAGTCCAGGGATAGCCCTGCCGATTCTGCACCCACTCGAAGTAGGAGACGGTGACGCCGCCGGAATTGCTGAAGACATCGGGCAGCACGCGAATGCCGCGCTCTTCGAGAATGCCGTCGGCATCGCCGGTGATGGGGCCGTTGGCGACTTCGACGATGGCCGGCGCGCGCACGCGGGCGGCGTTGCCCGCGTGAATGACGCCTTCCAGTGCGGCGGGCACCAGCAGCTCCACCTCCAGCTCCAGCAGTTCCTCGTTGCCGATGCGCTGGTGCTCGACCAGTTCGCAAACCGAGCCCTCGCAATAGACGGCCTGCAGTTTGCGCGTTTGCTGTTTGTGCTGGTGCAGGCTCTCGATATCGAAGCCCGCATCGCTGTAAATGGCGCCCCGCGAATCGGAGATGGCCACCACGCGGTAGCCCGCCTGCTGCAGCAGCCGCGCCACATGGTAACCGGCGTTGCCGAATCCCTGCACCGCCACGCGGGTGTCGCCGGGCTTTTGCTTCAGCTTTTCGGCGAGTTTGCGAATGGCGATGAATGCGCCGCGCCCGGTGGCTTCGTCCCGGCCCAGGCTGCCGCCCAGCGCAATGGGCTTGCCGGTAATGACGCCGGGCGCGCGCATTCCGGCAATGGCCTCGTATTCGCCGGCCATCCAGCCCATGATGCGCGCGTTGGTATAGACATCGGGGGCGGGAATGTCCTTGTCCGGCCCCACCAGCCCCGACATGGCGCGCATATAGGCGCGCGAGAGCCGCTCGAGCTCCAGGTGCGAGAGCGATTTGGGATCCACCACCACGCCGCCCTTGCCGCCGCCGAAGGGAATGCCGGCCACCGCGCACTTGATGGTCATCCACAGCGCCAGGGCCTGCACTTCCTCGGCGCTGACATTGGGGTGAAAGCGAATGCCGCCCTTGGTCGGCCCGCGCGCATCGTTCCAGCGGCAGCGAAAGGCCGGGAAGTAGCGCGTGGCGCCATCGTCCATGCGCACGGCCAGCGAGGCGCTGAGCATTTCCTGCGGGTGGCGCAGCGCTTCGATGGCTTCGGGGTTGAGTCCGGCGGCTTCGCCAATGCGCGCCATGCGGGCCACCGCGTCTTCCAGCACATTCATCGGCGCAGCCTCATCAGCCCGGAGAAGAGCTTGGCGACAAAGGGCGTGAGCCGCGTGCGCGTGTAAGCGCCGGCGGCGCGCTTGATCGCCTCGGCCTGGGTGGGGTAGGGGTAGATGACATTGGTGAATGCGCCGAGCCCCATGCCCTGGGTGATGGCGAGAGTGAACTGGGTGATGAGTTCGCCGGCGTGGCTGGCCACGATGGTGGCGCCGAGAATCTCGTCGCTGCCGCGCCGCGTGTGCACCTTGACGAAGCCCTGCTCTTCGCCATCGGTGACGGCGCGGTTGGCCTCGGCGATTTGCACGCAGTAGGTGTCTGTGGCAATGCCCTGTTTCTCTGCGTCGCGCTCGTAGAGTCCCACATGGGCGACTTCGGGATCGGTGTAGGTGCACCAGGGCATGACCAGTTTGGAGAGCTGCTTCTTGCCGAAGGGGCCGAAGCTGAACAGGGCGTTTTGCACGACGATTTTGGCGGCGGCGTCGGCGGCGTGGGTGAACTTCCAGGCCATGCAGCAATCTCCGGCGGCGAAGATGCGCGGGTTGCTGGTGCGCAGGTGGTCGTCCACGAAGATTCCCTCGCGCAGATCGAAGGCAACCCCCGCGGCTTCGAGGCCCATGTTCTCCACATTCGGCGCGCGCCCTGCGCCGACGAGGATTTCGTCCACCGCAACTTCGCGCGTCGGCTGGCCGGGGCGCGCGGCGTGAATCATCTTTTCGCCGCCGCGCACTTCCACGCGCTGCAATTCGCAGCCGGGCAGCAGCTCAATGCCGTCCCGCTCCAGAGCTTCCGTTACCAAATGCGCGGCGTCGGGGTCTTCGCGGTTGAGAATTTGCTCTGCGCGCTGGAAGATCGTCACCTGCGAGCCGAGCCGCTGGAATGCCTGGGCGAGTTCGCAGCCGATGGGCCCCGCGCCGATTACGCCGAGGCGGCGCGGGCGCTCGGTGAGGGTGAAGACGCTCTCGTTGTCGAGATAGCCGGCTTCGGCGAGCCCGGGCAGCCGGGGCGCCACGGCCCGCGCGCCGGAGGCCACCACCGCCTTGGCGAAGTCGAGGCGCACGCCGTCCACTTCTACCGCGCGCCTGCCGGTGAAGCGCGCCTCGCCCAGAAACACATCCACGCCGAACTCATCCCGGTAGCGCGCCGCCGCATCCTCGCCGCTGATGCGCGCGCGGATTTCGCGCATGCGCTGCATGGCCGCGGCGAAATCCGGCGCGCCCGCCTCCGGCGCGGCGAAGCCGAGGCCGCCAGCGCGCCGCGCTTCCTCGGCCCAGCGCGCCGCGCGGATCATGCTCTTCGACGGCACGCAGCCGACATTCAGGCAGTCGCCCCCCATCAAATGGCGCTCTACCAGCGCCACCCGCGCGCCCAGGCTGGCTGCGACCAGCGAGGTGATGAGCCCGGCGCTGCCTGCGCCAATGACCACCAGGTTGTAGCGCCCGGCGGGGGTGGGGTTTTGCCAATCGGGCGGGTGCACATTGGCAACCAGGGCCTGGTTGTGAAGGTCTGCGGGCGCGATTTGCAGTGCGGGCACTCGGCTACGCCTCCCCGGATTCGGTTGTTGTGGCGGTTTCGCCCGGCGCGCGGCGCGCTTTCACCAATTCGACTGCCTTGCGCGCGAGCAGCGGGAAGATGCCCAGTAGCACAAAGGAGCCGATGAGGCCGGGCGAGAGAATGCCGCGCAGCGATTCCAATTGCGCGAGCTGCGTGCCCGCGTTTACATAGACGATGGTGCCGAGGAACATTCCAATCTGGCTGACCCAGGCGAAGGTCCAGGCGCGCATGGGCGTCATGCCGAGCGCCAGGTTGATGACGAAGAAGGGGAAAGCCGGCACCAGCCGCAGCGTGAAGAGATAAAATGCGCCGTCTTTTTCGATGCCCTGGTTAATTGCGCGCAGGCTGTCGCCGTAGCGGCTCTGCACAAAATCTCGCAACAGAAAGCGCGCCACCAGCATGGCGATGGTGGCGCCCAGCGTGGATGCGAAAGAGACGATCAGCGTGCCCCCGAAGACGCCGAAGATGGCCCCCGCGGCCAGAGTCATAATTGCCGCGCCCGGCAGCGAAAGGCCGGTGACCGCGACATAGGCGGCGAAGAAAATCGCAATGGTGAGCACCGGCTGCGCCGCATAGAAGCCGTCAATCTGCGCCTGCCGGGCTTTCAGGGCGTCGAGGCGCAGGTATTGGCCCAGATCGAACCAGAAGAACGAGGCGACCAATGCTGCGAACACCGCAATGACGAGGAGCTTCTTGAGATTCATCGTTACGCCAGCGCGCCCCCGCAACTGGATCCGGCGCCGGCTGTGCAGCCGAAGCAGTGGGAGGCGGTGTGCACCGGCAGGCCCTCCAAAGCGCCATTGACATCTCGCACATCGAAGAGGCTCTGCGGGCCGGAGAGCGGCAGGCCCAGCGCCTGGTTGAAGTCGCAATCGTAGAGGCTGCCGTCCCAGGCTACCGAGAGCGTGCTGCGGCACATGAGCCCGTCCAAGGTGCCGGGGTTGAAGTGGTTGACCAGCAGCGAAAGATAGGCTTCGTGCTCGCCGCTTCGCTCCAGCATTCGCGCGAAGCGCTTGATGGGCATATTGGTGATGGTGAAGAGGTTGTTGAAGCGGATGCCGAAGAGCTCGCCGAGCTCGCGGGTGTAGTCGCGCTGCAGTTGATCCTGGGGAGGCGGCAGCGTGGCAGAGAGCGGGTTGTAGACCAGGTCCAGCTCCAGGCCGCTGCCCGGCGCGGCGTAGCCCAATTCGTTGAGGCGCGAGAGGCCCGCAATGCTGCGCTCGAAGACGCGCTTGCCGCGCTGGGCGTCCACATTCTCGCGGGTGTAGCAGGGCAGCGAGGCCACCACCGTCACGCCCTGCGCGGCCAGAAATTCCGCGGTGTCTTCCTGCCCCGGCTCGAAGAGCACGGTGAGGTTGCAGCGATCCATCACCTTGCGGCCCAGGCGGCGTGCGCCGCGCACCAGGCCGCGGAAGTGGGGGTTCAGCTCCGGTGCGCCGCCGGTCAAATCCAGGGTGTCGAGCTGCGGATTCTGCGCCAGCACTTCCAGCACGCGCCCGGCCAGCGCCGGGCCCATGGCCTCTTTGCGCTTCGGGCCGGCCTCCACATGGCAGTGGTGGCAGGCCAAATCGCAGCGCAGGCCCACATTCACCTGCAGCGTGGTGGTGCGCCCCCGGAGCAGGGGCGGGAGCGCCTGCGCCTCCAGATGCGCGGCGAAATCCGCCGCGTCCCCCACCGGCCCCGCCGGCTCGACCGGGGCCGCCGGGGCCGCTTGCTGCCTCATCGGGCGCGCCTCCACACGGCCCCATCCTATCACGCCCCAGGCGGGGCGCTTGGGGCGGGGGGAGAAAATTTGGGGGAGGGGCAAAAAAGGGGTTGCGGGGCGGGCGGGGGCGGCGTAGAATGCGGCGGGTGAACACAATGTCAGTTGGTGAACTGGCCGTCAGGGCGGCTGCGGAAGCGCCCGTTGCTGGGGCGGAGGCGGAGCCGGAGAGCGCGCCGGCGCGCAGCCGGGCCGAGACCCGCCGCCGCCTGGTCGAGGCGGGCACGGCGCTCTTTGCCGAGCGCGGCCTGCACGGCGCGACCAGCGCGCGCATTGCCCGGCGCGCGGGGGTGGCCTCGGGCACCTTCTACCTGCACTTCCGGGACAAGCACGCGCTGTTTCACGAGATTGTCTTCGACGCCTTCGAGCAGTTGCGCCAGCGGCAAGAGCGCGCCGCAGCGGGCCACGCCCCCGGCAGCCCCGCCGAGCAGCGCGCGCAGCTGGAGGATCTGGTGGATTTCACCGAGGAGAACCGCGAGCTGATCCGCGTGGTCTTCGCGCGGGGGGCGGAGAGCGCGGCAATTGCCGAGGAGCTGCACGAGCGGGTGGCGCTGGATATCGAAAGCCGCCTGTCGCGCCTGGCCGCCGAAGGCCGCGCGCCCGCGGGGCTGCACCCCGCCGCCGCCGCCCAGGCCCGCGCCGCTACGCTGATTCGCGTGGTGGCCTGGTGGGCCGCCCATCCTGGCCGCGCCACCCGCGAGCACATCGTTTCGACCCTGCTTCATTTGGACCCCGGCGGCCTTGCGCCCGCGGGCGGCTGAACGGAGCATTTGCAAAACCCCGCAAAACCCCAAGGGAGAAAATCGCAATGAGCCACATCACCCACGACCCCATCTACAACACGGTGGACCGCGACAACTTCATGTCCATGATCGAGGTGGAGCGCTACGCCGACCGCGCCGATGCCTTCGACGCGATTATCTCCGCCACGCGGGATCACTTCTGGGATCCCACCGACGCGCGTTACATTGACTTCGATGCGGAGCCCTTCGATGTGGAGAAGGAGCTGCTCATGCCCCGCGACTTCACCATCGAGCTGAACAGCGCCATTGCCGACCGCCTGGACGAGGGGCAGCAGATTCGCCTCGCCAACGAGGCCACGCGCTTCAATCTCTCGTCCATTTTGCACGGCGAGCAGGGCGCGCTCTCGCTTTCGGCGAGCCTCTGCCACATTTTGCGCGATCCGGGCGCGCAGGAGTATGCGGCCAACCAGGCGCGGGAAGAGGCGCGCCATGTCAGCGGCTTCTCCCGCTACATCGAAAAGCGCTGGCAGCGGCCGCTCACCTGCGGCCCCACTCTCGGCAACCTGATGAACGAAATCGTGTGGGCCCCCGAGGTCTACAAGAAGCTGATCGGCATGCAGATGCTCATTGAGGGCCTGGCGATGGGCGCATTCGCCACTCTTCACTCGCAGACCCGCGACCCGGTGCTGCGCCGCCTGGTGCAGCTTGTGATGAGCGACGAGGCATTTCACCACCGCTTCGGCAAGATTTGGGCGGACCGCACGGTGCCGAAGCTCACGCCCAGCGAGCACGAGCGCGTGGAGGACTGGGCGGCCGAGTGCTTCCAGAAGCTGCTCTTCAACCTGGTGAGCGCCGAGCAGAAGCAGGCCATTTACCCGCAGTTCGGCCTTACCTGGGAATGGGCGCACAGCGCGATGCGGGAAGCCTTCAGCGATGCCGATCGGCGCGAATCCATGACCGAGAACACCAACATCTTCCGCGTGCTCATCAAGACGCTGCTGAAGGCGGGCATCATCACCGAGCGCACCCGGCCCATCTACGCCGAGTGGGTGAATATGCGCGAGCTGCACGCCGAGGACGACGAGGTGGCGGGCATGGAGGTGGCCGACTACACGGTGAAAGAGCTGCGCGCCATCAACGCGCAGCGGCGGCCCATCAGCAAGGCGCTGCGGGCGTAGCGGCGGGGGCGGCTGCGGCCGCGGCGCTCTGCCGCTATGCTGCGGCCGGAAAAATCGGCGGGAGGAAACAAATGTCGGAGATTCGATTCGATGGGCGCGCGGCGGTGGTCACCGGCGCGGGCGGCGGGCTTGGGCGCAGCTACGCCCTGGAGCTGGCCCGGCGCGGCGCGCAGGTGGTGGTGAACGACCTCGGCGGCGCGGCGGACGGCAGCGGCGGCGGCCACAACATGGCCGATGAGGTGGTGAAGGAGATCACCGAAGCGGGCGGCACCGCAGTCGCCAACTACGATTCGGTTGCCACCCCCGAAGGCGGCGAGGCCATCGTGCAAAGCGCCCTCGACAACTTCGGCCAGGTGGACATCGTCATCAACAACGCGGGCATTCTGCGCGACCGCACCTTCATCAAGCTCTCCGGCGAAGACCTCGCGCTGGTGCTCGATGTGCACCTGAAGGGCGCTTTCTATGTGACAAAGCCCGCCTTCGCCAGGATGAAGGAGCAGGGCTACGGGCGCATCGTCATGACCTCGTCGTCTTCGGGTTTGCTCGGCAACTTCGGGCAGACCAACTACGGCGCGGCGAAGATGGGCCTGGTGGGCCTTTGCCATGTGCTGGCGCTGGAGGGCGCCAAATACAACATTCGCTGCAACGCCATTGCGCCCACGGCGGCGACCCGCATGACGAAGGAACTCGGCATTCCCGATGTGCTGGCCCCGGATTGCGTGGCGCCGCTGGTGGTCTACCTGGTTTCCGAGCAGTGCGAGCTTACCCACCAGATTTTCTCGGTGGGGGGCGGGCGCTTCGCCCGGGTGTTCATCGGCCTCTCCCCGGGCTGGACCAAGGCCCCCGGCGCAGTCGCCAGCGCCGAAGAGGTGATGGCGCACATTGAGGATATCCGCGCACCCGAGGGCTACATCATCCCCGATTCCGCCGGCGACGAAATGAAGCTCATCGCCAAGGCGCTGCAGGGCTGAGGCGATTCCGGCGCGCCGGGCTGCGCCGGTGGCTTCTACTGCGGACGCACTCGCGCGCTTCACGCCTGCGGCGCGGGGGTGGTTTGCGCGGAGTTTTGCTGCGCCCACAGAGGTGCAGCGGCGCGGCTGGCGGCACATTGCAGCGGGAGAGCACACGCTGCTGATTGCGCCCACGGGCAGCGGCAAAACTCTGGCGGCGTTCTTCTGGTGCATTGACGCGCTCGGCGCGCGGGGGGACGCAGAAGCGCCGGGGGTGCGGGTGCTCTACATCTCGCCCCTGAAGGCGCTGGTCTACGACATTGAGCGCAATCTGCGCGCGCCGCTCTCGGGCGTGGCCCAGGCGGCAGAGCTTGCGCAGACGCGCTTTGCCGCGCCGCGCGTTGCAGTGCGCACGGGCGATACGCCGGCGGCGCAGCGCCGCGCGCAGGCGCGCGACCCGGCGCACATTCTGGTGACGACGCCGGAGTCGCTGTATCTGATTCTCGGCTCGGCGCAGCGCGAGACGCTGCGCAGTGTCGAGACCATCGTGGTGGACGAGGTGCACGCCCTGGCGCCCAGCAAGCGCGGCGCGCATCTCGCCATTTCACTTGAGCGCGTGGCGGAACTCTGCGGCCCGCGCGATCCCCAGCGCATTGGACTCTCCGCCACCGCCGCGCCGCCGAGCGAAGTGGCGCGCTTTCTGGGCGGCGCGCGCCAGGTGGCCGTGGTGGATGCCAGCCAGCGCCCGTCTCTCGATCTGCGCATCTCGGTTCCGGTTCCCGATATGGCGCGCCCTGGCGATCATCTTCCGCCTGCGGGGGAAGCGCCGCCCGCGGCGGGCGAGGATCCGCAGGCGAGTCTCTGGCCCGCCATTTATCCGAAGTTGCTCGAGGCGATTCGCGCCCACCGCAGCTCTATTTTGTTTGTGAACAGCCGCGGCCTTTGCGAGCGGTTGGCGCAGCGCCTGAACGATCTGGCAGGAGAAGATCTGGTGCGCGCGCATCACGGCTCTATTTCTCACGAGCAGCGCCGCCACATTGAAGAAGCGCTGAAGGCCGGGAGTCTGCGCGCGCTGGTGGCCACCAGTTCCCTGGAGCTCGGCATTGACATGGGCGCGGTGGATCTGGTGCTGCTGGTGGAATCGCCGGGTGCGGTATCCCGCGGTCTGCAGCGGGTGGGGCGGGCAGGGCACCAGGTGGGCGCAGCCAGCCGCGGCCTGGTGTTTCCGAAGCACCGCGGAGACTTGCTCGAGGCCGCGGTGGTGGCCGACGGCATGCGGCGCGGCGCTGTCGAGCCGCTGCGCGTGCCGGGCAATCCCCTGGATGTGCTGGCGCAGCAGTTGGTGGCGATGGCGGCGATGGACGAATGGCATGTGCCCGCACTGCACGCGCTGCTGCGGCGCAGCGCCAACTTCCGCGCGCTCTCCCGGGCGCTGCTCGATTCCGTGCTCGATATGTTGTCCGGGCGCTATCCCTCCACCGAGTTCGCCGAGTTGCGCCCGCGCATTTTGTGGGACCGCGCCCGCGATTGCATGGAGGCGCGGCGCGGCGCGCGCAGCATTGCGCTGCTCTCGGGCGGCGCGATTCCCGACCGCGGCCTTTACGCCGTGCACATGGGAGAGCGCGGCCCGCGCATCGGCGAGCTCGACGAAGAGATGGTGCACGAGAGCCGCGCGGGCGAGCTGATCACGCTGGGCGCTTCGAGCTGGCGCATCACCGAGATTACCCGCGACCGCGTCGTGGTGGCGCCCGCGCCGGGCGAGCCCGGCAAGCTGCCCTTCTGGCGCGGCGCTGGGCCGGGGCGGCCGCTGCCCCTGGGCCGCGCGCTGGGCGCTTTTCTGCGCGAATTTCCGGAGCACTGCCGGGGCGCGGACGGCGCGGCTTTTGCCGGGCGCGAAACCGGCGAAGCCTGGCTGCGCGAGCGCTACCAGCTCGATGATTTCGCCGCGCGCAACCTGGTGAACTACCTCGCCGAGCAGTGGCAGGCTACCGACGCGCTGCCCAGCGACCGCAGCATTTGCATCGAGCGCTTTCGCGACGAACTCGGCGATTGGCGCATTTGCATTCTCTCGCCATTCGGCGGGCGCTTGCACGCGCCCTGGGCGCTGGCCATCGAGTCGCAGCTTTCGCGGGCGCATGGTTTCGAGGTGCAGGCGCTGTGGAATGACGACGGCATTTCGCTGCGCTTCGCCGATGCCGATGAGTTGCCCGGCGCCGGCGCCTTCCTGCCCGATCCCGAAGAGCTGGAAGAGCGCGTGCTGCATCAGCTCGAGAACTCGGCGCTCTTCGCCGGGCAGTTTCGGGAGAGCGCGGCCCGCGCGCTGTTGCTGCCGCGCCGCCGTCCGGGCGCGCGCACTCCTCTCTGGGCCCAGCGCTTGCGCGCGCAGAGCCTGCTGGCCGTGGCGCGGGGTTATCCCGCCTTTCCCATTACGCTGGAGGCCTATCGCAGTTGTCTGCAGGATGTCTTCGATTTGCCGGGCCTTGTGGAGTTGCTCTCGGCCATTCGCCGCCGCGAGGTGCGCGTGGAGGAAATGGAAACCAGCGAGCCTTCTCCTTTCGCGCGCTCGCTGGTCTTCGCCTGGACCGCGGCTTTTCTCTACCAGGGTGATGCGCCGCTGGCAGAGCGGCGCGCTTCGGCCTTGGTGCTGAATCGCAATATGCTGCGCGAGCTGCTCGGCCGCGAAGATTTGCGCGGTTTGCTCGATGCCGCCGCCATTGCCGAGGTGGAGGCGGAACTGCAGGGCCGCGCTGCAGACCGCCGCGCCCGCCACGCCGATGCGCTTTGCGATTTGCTGCGCCGGGTGGGCGATCTGGACGCGGAAGAAGTGCGCGCGCGTTGCGACGGCGATTCCGCGCGCTGGCTCGCCGAACTGGAAAGCAAAAAGCGCGCGGCGCAGGTGATGCTGGCGGGGGAGCCGCGCTGGATTGCCGCCGAAGATGCCGCTCTCTACCGGGACGCCCTGGGCGCGGCAGTGCCTGCAGATTTGCCGGATGCGTTTCTCGAAGCGCCGCAACCGCCCGGCGGCGCACCGGAACTGCTCGGCCAGATTTTGCTGCGCTTTGCGCGGCGGCGCGGTCCCTTTACGGCCGCGCAGGCCGCCGCGCGCTACGCATTGCGCCCCGCCGGGATGGAAGCGCGGCTCGAGGAACTCGAAGCGCGGGGCCAATTGTGCTCGGGCGAGTTTCTCCCGCGGGGCGCGGGGTGCGAGTGGTGTTGCCCCGAGGTGTTGCGCCAATTGCGCCGCCGCAGTCTGGCGCGGCTGCGCTCGGAGGTGGCTGCGGCGCCGGCCCCGGCGCTGGCGCGCTTTTTGCCCGAGTGGAACGGTGCAGCCGGGCCTTCCCGCGGCGCGGCGCGCTTTGACGAAGCGGTGCAGCAACTGGAAGGCGCGCCGCTGGCATTTTCCGATTTGGAGTCCGCCATTTTGCCGGCGCGGGTGCGCGATTTCGCGCCGCGCATGCTGGACGAAGCGGGCGCGCTGGGCGAACTGGTTTGGGTGGGGGCGGGTGCGCTGGGCCCCCGCGATGGACGCATTGCCCTCTACCGGCGCGAGCGCATTGCACTGCTCGCCGATTCTCCCGAGCCGCCTGCTGATTTGCCCGGTCTGGCGCGCGCGCTGCTCGAGCACCTTTCGCTTCGCGGCGCGTGCTTCTTCGGCGAAATCGCCGCCGCGCTTCCACAGGCTTCGCATGGCGAACTGCAGGGCGCGCTTTGGGATCTGGTCTGGGCGGGACTCGTCACCAACGATACTTTTGCCCCGCTGCGCGCACTGCAATCCCGCCGCCCGCGCGCGGGCGCGCGCCGCCCGCGCCGCGCGCCGCAGAGTCCCGCGGCGGGGCGCTGGTCCTGTGTGGCCGCGCTGATTGCAACCCCCGCCTCGCCCACGGCGCGCGCCCACGCGCGCGCCGTGGCGCTGCTGAACCGCTACGGCGTGGTGAGCCGCGATGTCATGAGTCTGGAAGCGCTGCGCGGCGGCTGGAGTGCGATTTATCCCGTGCTGCGCGCGATGGAAGAGGCGGGCAAGGTGCGCCGCGGTCACTTCGTCGAGGGCTATGCCGGTGCGCAGTTCGCCATGGCCGGCGCTGTGGATCGGCTGCGCGCCGCGCGCGCGGCAGATTGTGCGCGGGGCGAAGGTCTGCATGAGTCCGAAGCTGGCGTGGTGCTCGCCGCGGCGGATCCCGCGCAGCCCTTTGGCGCGCTGTTGCCCTGGCCCAAGGCCGCCGCCGAGTCTGCGCGGCCCCGGCGCGCCGCTGGGGCCCGGGTGCTGTTGATTGGCGGCGAGCTGGCCGCCTGGCTGGACCGCGCCGGGCGCAAGTTGTGGACCTTTCCGGGCCGCGCTGAACCCGCCCCGCGCGCTTTTCAGATCGCCGTTGGCCTGCGCGAAATTTTCCGGGACCGCCGCCGCGCTGCCCTGCGCATTGAGGAAATTGACGGCGCGCCGGCGCTGCGCTTTCCCCATGCCGGCGATTTCGTCCGCGCCGGCTTTCGCATGGGCTACCGGGCTCTCGAACTCGAGCGCCACACTTCCCCGCGCGAAGACTGAGCGCGCAGCGCTTCGCGCAACAGCGCGAACTGCGCCAGCACCAGCGCGGCGGCCAGTGCGGAGTGCAGTGCAGTCACCTCGACGGGGATTTCGAGCAGCACATTCGCCACGCCGACGGCGAGTTGCGCCAAGCCCAGCGCCAGTGCGAGTTGCGCCAGCCTCGCCAGCCGCGTCCGCCGCGCGCAGAGCGCGGTGGCGGCCAGTGCGGCGCAGAGCGCGTAGCCGTTCAACCGGTGCAACAGGTGCAGCCCCACGCTGCCATAAAAAGTGGGAAACCACTCGCCGCCCCGGCAGGCGGGCCACTCGGGACAGGCCAGCCCCGCATAGTTGGAGGAAACCAGCCCGCCCAGCGCCACCTGCAACAACAGAAGTATGCCCGCGCCAATTACCCAGCCGCGCAGCGATACCCCCGCAGCGGCCGCACTCGCCCGGTGTGCATTGTCTGCTGCATCCGTTTGGCTTTCGGCCGCTGCATTGGATTGCAGTGCGGAGGACGGTGCGCCGAGTTCGCGCAGCCGCAACATCAGCCACAGGCAGACGGCGTTGAAGGCGTTGCCCGTGAGCAAGTGAGAGGTGACGGTCCACGCCGCCAGCAATTGCCAAACGGTGAGAGCGCCCAGCACGATCTGCAGCGCCAGCAATGCTGCGGCCAGCGACAGCAGCGGGCGCAGCGGCCGCAGCCGCCAGGCGCGCATTAGCAGCGCGGCGAAGATCAGCGAGACGCCGCCGGCCATTGCGCGGTGGCCGAATTCGAAGGCTACCTCGAAGTTCATCTCCGGCAGCAGGCGGCCGAAGCAGAGCGGCCAATCGGGGCAGGCGAGCCCCGCGCCATGCGCCCGCACCAGTGCGCCGAGAACAATGAGCCCGGATGTCAGCGCCACCAACAGCGCAAAGCCGAGCGCCAATCGCCTCGCCGCTTCCTGTGCGCGCGCCTCCGCTGCGTTTCCCATCGCCGCGCCGAGCGTAGGCAACGCGCCGCCCCGCGCCAATCGGTTCTGCAAGCAGCGGTGCGAGCGATTGGGGCGGGGGTTTTTGCGGTGCGCTGCGGCCGTGCGTTTCGGTGCAGCGCTTCGGTGGGGAATCGCTCAGCCGCCGAGTTCGGCTTGCAGGGCGGAGGCGGTCGTGGGGTGGCGCCAGGAGAAGCCGTGTTGACTGGCGCGCGCGGCACTGACGCGGCGGTTTTCGAGTAGTTCGGCGGCGAGGGAGCCGAAGGCGGCGCGCAGGGCGAAGCTCGGCACGGGGAGCGGGGCGGGGCGGCGCAGTGTCTTTGCCAGCGCGCGGGTCCAGTCGGCGTTGCGGATGGCTTCGGGAGCCACGGCGTTCAGCGGGCCGTGCAGACTCTCGTCTCGAATGGCGTGCTCCAGCAGCGCCGCCGCATCGGCCAGGTGAATCCACGGGAAGAATTGCCGGCCGCTGCCGAGGCGGCCGCCGAGTCCGGCGCGAAACAGGGGCAGCATTCGCGCCAGCGCGCCACCGCGCCGCGCCAGCACCACGCCGAAGCGCAGGCGCACCACGCGCAGGCCCAGCGCTTCGGCGCGCACGGCGCAGGCCTCCCAGTCCACGCAGAGTTCGGCGCAAAAGCCCGCGCCGGGGGGGGAATCTTCGCTGAGTTCGCGCTCACCGCCATCGCCGTAATAGCCCACCGCCGAAGCGCAGAGCAGCGCGCGCGGCCGCTCTCCGGGCGGCAGTTCGCCGAGGCGCTGCACCAGTGCGCGCGTCGAGTCCACCCGGCTCTCGCGGATGCGCGCGAGCCGCGCGCGGCTCGGCAGCCCGCCGAAGAGCGGCTCGCCCGCCAGATGCACGACGGCGCCGCAGCCCGCCAGCACTTCGGCGGGCGGATGCAGGCCGTCCCACGCAATGGCCGAAACGCCGGGCGCGGGTGCAATGCGCCGGGGATTACGCGAGAGCAATCGCAGCGCAGCGCCCGCTTCCGAAAGCCGCGCCACCAATTGCCCGCCCACCAGCCCGCTGCCTCCGCTGATGGCGATGACATCGGCCACTGCGGCTCCTTTGTAAATCTGTGGGAAGAGACTGGCGGGGCTGCGGCTTCGCAGCATAACTCAGCGGACGGCGTCGAGGGCGCGGGCCAGGGCGGTTGCGAGTGCACCCGGCGCCGCCGCGCCCACGGGCCGGCCGTCGAGTTGCAAAATGGGGCGCGCGCCGCGCACGGCGTTGGTGGCGACGATTTCATCGGCGGCGGCAATATCCGCCCGGGAGATTTCCGCGCACTCCAATTGCGGCAGTGCGGCGCGCGCCAATTCCAACGCCACGCCGCGCACGGCGCCGCTGGCAGACGGTGGAGTCAGCCAGCGGCCGCCCAGCGCCACGGCCAGGTTGGAGCGGGCGCCTTCGACGAGACGCCCCGCCGCGTCGTAGAGCAGCGCTTCTTCTGCATTCGCCGCCGCCAGTTCGGCGCGGGCTGCCTGGAGGGCGGGGCGCTGCAGCTTTGCGCCCGGCGCAATTGCCGGGCCCGGGTGCGGCGTTTGCGCGGTGCATCCGCGCCAGTGGGCGGGGTCTGCGCCCAGCGGCCGGGCCTGCGCGCACAGGCGCGGCGCGCCGCCGCAGGCGGTGAGCCGCAACACGCCCTCGCCGCTGCCGAAGCGCCGCGCGCCCAGCGCGCGCAATTGCGCGCGGCACTGGGCGGGATCGGGTTCGCCGATGCCCAGCGCGCGGGCGTCGCGCAACAGCCGCGCCACCACCTGCGCTTCCCAGCGGACGCGCCCGCGCACCCAGCGCGCCGTGGTGTAGCAGGCGCGCAAAGGGCGGCTCAGCGCCCGGCGATGGGGGTGATTTCGCGGGTCTTTTCGCCCTGGTAGACTTGTCGCGGACGCCCGATCTTCTGGCGCTGCTCGTGCATTTCCAGCCACTGGGCAATCCAGCCGGGCAGCCTGCCGATGGCGAACATGGGCGTGAACATATTGTCCGGCGTGCCGATGGCCGTGTAGATGACGCCGGAGTAGAAATCCACATTCGGGTAGAGCTTGCGCTCGACGAAGTAATCGTCCTTGAGCGCCAGCTCTTCCAGCTCCACTGCAATCTCGAGCAGCTTGTTCTGCACGCCCAGGCGCTGGAGCACATCGTAGCAGGCCTTCTTGATGATCTTCGCGCGCGGGTCGAAGTTCTTGTAGACGCGGTGGCCGAAGCCCATGAGCCGCGAGGTGTCGTCGCTGCTCTTGGCGCGCTCCACAAACTCGCGCACCGAGAGACCCGCTTCGGAGATCGCCTGCAGCATCTCAATCACTTCCTGGTTTGCGCCGCCGTGGCGCGGCCCCCACAGCGCGTTGATGCCGGCGGAAATAGCGGCAAACAAATTGGCGTGGGAGGAGCCGACGATGCGCACTGTGGAGGTGGAGCAATTCTGCTCGTGGTCGGCGTGCAGAATCAGCAGCAGGTCAATGGCCTTTTCCACCACCGGATCCACCTCGAAGGACTCGCAGGGCGTCGAGAACATGAGGCGCAGGAAGTTGCCGACATAGGAGAGCTGGTTGTCGGGATACATAAAGGGCTGGCCGATGGAGTGCTTGTAGGCGTAGGCGGCGATGGTGGGCAGCTTGGCGATGAGCCGGTGAATGGAAATTTCCACCTCGCGTGGATTGCGCGGATCCAGCGAGTCGGGATAGAAGGTGGCCAGCGCCGCCACCATGGCCGAGCAGGCCGCCATGGGATGGGCGTCCTTGGGCAGCGCGCGGTAGAAGAGCCGGAAATCCTCGTGAATCATCGTATGGTTGATGATGGAGCCGCTGAAGCGGTCGAGCTGCTGCTGCGTGGGCAGCTCGCCGAACATGAGCAGGTAGGAGACTTCCAGAAAGGTGCAGCGCTCTGCCAGGTGCTCGATGGGGTAGCCGCGGTAGCGCAGAATGCCCTGCTCGCCGTCAATGAAGGTGATGCGGCTCTCGCAGGAGCCCGTGTTCGCGTAGCCGGGGTCCAGGGTGATCAGGCCGGTTTCGGCCCGCAGGTTCTCAATGACAATGGCGCGCTCGCCCTCGCTGCCCTCGACCATCGGCAGCGTCACGCTGCCGCCGTCGAAATGGAGCTCTGCCTTCGAACTCATAGTTGGACTCCTTTCGCGGAACTCCGGGATGCGTTTCCCGGCCCAGGGGGTATTTTAGCCCGGCCGGGGCGTTGCCGCCCCCCGCGCCGCAGCGCTGCAAACCCGCGCCATTCAAGGGTTTTTTCGTGCGCCGGATTTCGGTTTGCCGCCGGAGCAGGGGGCGGTTATGGTCCGCCGCCATGCGCGTGCAGACTCTGCGGCCTTCGCGCGCGCGGCGCGCCGCGCGGCCCTTGGCATGGCGCTGCGGCGCGGCGCTGCTGTTGGCGTGGCTGCCGGCGGTTGCGCCGGCTGCCGACTCGGCCGGCGCAGCCCCGGCCGGCGTCTCCGATCCCTTGGAGGCGATGCAGGTGGCGCAGCTCGAAAACGGGCTCACGGTGCTCACCCTGGAAGATCACACCACGCCGGTGGTTTCCTTTCAGATCTTCGTGGATGTCGGCTCGGGGGACGAGGCGCGCTTCACGGGGCTGGCGCATTTGTTCGAGCACATGATGTTCCGGGGCACGAAGCATCTCGAGCCCGAGGAGCACAGCCGCCTCATCGAGGCGCGGGGCGGGCGCATCAATGCCTACACCTCCCGCGATCTCACGGTGTATTACGAGGACATCACCTCCGAGCACCTGCCGCTGGTCATCTCGCTGGAAGCGGAGCGCTTTGCGAATCTCAATATCAGCGAGGAGAGCCTGGCCAGCGAGCGCGAGGTGGTGATCTCCGAGCGCCGCTGGCGCAGCGAGGACAGCCCCGAGGGCCGCGCCTTCGAGACGCTGATGGCGCTGACTTTTTTCGCGCACCCCTACCGCATTCCCACGGTGGGCTGGCTCAGCGATCTGCAGAAGGTGAGCCTGGCGGAGTGCCTCGAATTCTTCCGCGCCTATTACGCGCCGGGCAATCTGGTGGTGGCCATTGCCGGAGATTTCGACACGGAAGAGACGCTGGCGCTGATGCGGCAGCAGTTCGGCCAGTTGCCTGCGGCGCAGCCCTCGCCGCGCAATCCCACCGAAGAGCCGCAGCAGCTCGGCGAGCGCAGCGCGACCGTGCGCATGGATGTGCAGAGTCCCCTGCTGGCGCTGGCCTGGCACGCCCCGGCCACCGGCCACGAAGACGCCGAGGCGCTGGACCTGCTGAGCCTGGCGCTTTCCAACGGGCCGAGCAGCCGCCTTTACCAGCGCCTGATCTACGGCGAATCGGTCGCGCTGGAAGTGTCCGCGGCCTACTGGGAGCTGCGGCGCGCGGGACTCTTTTATTTCACGGTGCAGGTGCGGCCCGGCGAAGATGCGGCGCGGGCCGAAGCGCTGCTCTTTGAGGAAATTGAGCGGCTGCGCCGGGAGAGCGTTTCACCCCGCGAGCTGCAGCGCGCCAAGCGCGCCATGGAGGTGAGCATGGTGGCGGGGCAGGGCAGCGCCCACGCGCTGGCCTCGCGCATGGGCATCGAGTGGGTGTTCTTCGGCCGCGTGATTCCGCTGGCCGAGAAGCTCGCGCGCTACGAGGCGGTCAGCGCCGAAGATGTGCAGCGCGTGGCGCAGCGCTACCTGGATCCGGCGGGCCGGAATTTGGTGCGGGTGCTGCCGAGCAACGCAAAGAGCGGAGCGGGCGGAAAGGGCGGATCGTGAAGCGCGCTTTTGCGCTCTGCCTGGCGGCGCTGTTGATTGGCGCGCTTGCCTGGGCGCTGTTCGCCGCGCCGCCGGGTTTCCTGTTTTCTCCGCCGCGTCTCTGGGAGCGCCCGTCGCCCCCTGTGCAGGAGCGCCCCGTGGTGGACGCCGGGCGTTTGCATCGCAGCGCGCTGCCGAACGGGCTCGAGGTGCTGGTGCTGGAAGATCGCCGCCTGCCCGCTTTTGCCATGGGCGTGACGCTGAAGCGCGGCGCGGGGGTGGAGTCCGTAGCGCAGGCGGGGCTGACCGAATTCACCGCGCGGCTGATGGAGCGCGGCGCGGGCGAGCGCGACTTCCGCGCTCTGGATGCGGCGGTTTCTGACCTCGGCGCGACTCTCTCGGTGACGGCGGGCTGGGATTCCGTCGCCGCCAGCGTGTCCGGGCTCTCCCGCGACCACGAGGCGCTGCTCGCCGTGCTGGCCGATGTGGTGCTGCGCCCGCGCTTTGCCCGGGACGAGGCCAGCCGCGTGCGCTCGGAGCAACTCGCTGGCATTCGCAAGGCGGGCGACGATCCGAACACCCTGGTCGCCTGGAGTTTCAGCGAGACGCTTTACCCGCAACACCGCTACGGGCTGCCGCTTGCCGGCACGCTGACCAGTGTGGAGGGCTTCGGCGCGCAGCAGGCGCGGGATTTTCACGGGCGCATTGCCACGCCGCGCGCCGCCGTGCTGTGGGCCGTGGGCGATCTCGATTCTGCCGCGCTGCTGCCCCGGCTGCGCGAGCACTTCGGCGCGTGGTCCGGCGGGCCGCCGCCGCCGCCGGCCGCCGATCCCGCGCCGCCTTCGCAGCGCCGCATCGTCGTGGTGGACCGCCCCGAGTTGGGGCAGGCGCAGTTGCTCGTGGGCCACGAGGGCATCGCCCGCGCCGATGAGAGCCGCCTGCCGGTGCAGCTTCTCAACACCGTGCTGGGCCGCGCGGGTTTCTCCTCGCGGCTGATGGGCCGCATTCGCGCCGACGAGGGACTCACCTACAGCATTTCCTCGCGCTTCCGGCAGCGCCGCGCGCCGGGGCCTTTTGCCGTGCGCACCTTCACCGAGGTATCGCGGGTGGGCGAGTTGCTGCGCGGACTCTTCGAGGAACTCGCGCGCATTCGCACAGAGCCGCCCGGCGCGGAAGAATTGGGCCGCGCCAAGAGCCTGCGCACCGGCGCCTTCGCCCTGGGCCTCGAGACTTCCGGCGCAGTGGCTTCCGCCTTGGTGGCGCTCGAAATTTATGGCCTGCCCAGGGATTCCCTCGACAGCTACCGCAGCCGCTTGCGCGCGGTGACTCCCGAGGCCGTGGCCGAGGCCGCCCGCGCGCGCATTCACCCCGAGCGCGCCGCCATTGTCGCCGTGGGTCCCGCCGAGAGACTGGTTCCCCAACTTGAAGAGTGGGGGGAGGTCGAGGTGCGGCAGCGCTGATTCCCCGCGCGTTTTTTACAGGCGGATGGATTGCAGGCGCAGGGCGTTGCCGATCACGCTGACCGAAGAGAGGCTCATGGCGGCGGCGGCCAGCATGGGCGAGAGCAGAATGCCGAATGCGGGGAACAGCAATCCCGCCGCCAGCGGAATGCCGAGGGCGTTGTAGGCAAAGGCGAAGGCGAGATTCTGCCGGACATTGCGCAAGGTGGCGCGGGAGAGCCGCCGCGCCCGGGCAATGCCGCGCAGGTCGCCGCGCAGCAATGTGACTCCCGCGCTGGAAAGCGCGACATCGCTGCCGCTGCCCATGGCGATGCCCACATCGGCGCGGGCCAGGGCGGGGGCGTCGTTCACGCCGTCGCCGGCCATGGCGACGACTGCGCCCTGGCGCTGCAGCGACTCCACCAGCGCGAGCTTTTGCGCCGGCAGCAGGCCGGCGTGCACTTCCGCAATGCCGAGGCGCTGCGCCACCGCCTGCGCGGTTTCCAGGTGGTCGCCGGTGGCCATGGCGATGCGCATTCCCCCGGCGCGCAGCGCCTCCAGCGCCGCGGCTGCATCCGCTTTGACGGGATCGGCGGCGGCCAGCACCCCCGCGGCGCGGCCGTCCACCGCAATGCCGATGACGCTGTTGCCGCCGCCGCGCAGCGCCGCCGCCTGCGCTTCCAGTTCGCCTGTCGGCACGCCGCGCTCGGCCAGCAGCGCGAATCCGCCCACCAGCACGCGGCGGCCTTCCACCATGCCCTCGATGCCGCGCCCCGGCACGCTATCGAATGCGCCGGGTTCGGGGAGCGCAATGCCCCGCGCCTCGGCCCCCGCCACCAAGGCCGCGGCCAGCGGGTGTTCGCTGCCGCGCTCGAGTCCCGCCGCCAGCCGCAGCAATTCGCCGTCGTCGAATCCCGGCTGCGGCCGCACTGCGCGAAGCTGCGGTTTGCCCTCGGTGAGGGTGCCGGTCTTGTCGAGCAAAATGGCATTGGCAGAGGCGAGGCGCTGCAGCGCTTCGGCGTTGCGGAACAAAACGCCGCTGCGCGCGCCGCGCCCTGTGGCCACCGCAATGGACATGGGGGTGGCGAGTCCCAGCGCGCAGGGGCAGGCGATGATGAGCACCGACACGGCGGCGAGCAGTGCGTAGGTGAGCCGGGGCGCGGGGCCCGCGGCCGCCCAGATTGCAAAGGCCGCGGCGGCCACCCCCAACACGGCGGGCACAAACCAGGCGGATACGGCGTCGGCCAGGCGCTGCACCGGCGCGCGGCTGCGCTGCGCTTCCAGCGTGAGCGCCACGATGCGCGAAAGCAGCGTCTGCGCGCCGACCTGCTCTGCGCGCATGGTGAAAGAGCCGCTGCCGTTTGCGGTGCCCGCGCAGACGCGGTCTCCCGTTTGCTTCGCCACCGGCAGCGGCTCGCCGGAGAGCAGCGCTTCGTCCACCGCGCTCGCGCCGGAGAGCAGCACGCCGTCCACCGGCACCTGCTCGCCGGGCCGCACGCGCAGCCGGTCGCCGGGCTGCACCTCGGAGAGCGGAATGTCGCGCTCGCCGTCCTCGCCGATGCGCCGCGCCGTTTGCGGCGAAAGCTGCAGCAGCGCGCGAATTGCGGCGCCGCTCTTTTCCCGCGCGCGCAGTTCGAGGACCTGCCCCGCGAGCACGAGAGTCACAATCACCACGGCGGATTCGAAGAACAGCGGCGCTTCGCCATGCGCGCTGCGGAAGCTGGCGGGAAACAGGCCGGGCGCGAAAACGGCGCAGGCGCTGGCCGCCCAGGCCGCGCCGACGCCCAGCGCGATGAGCGTGAACATATTGAAGCGCCGCGCGCGCAGCGAATCCCATGCGCGGGCGAAGAACACGCCGCCGCCCCAGAGCACCACGGGCGTCGAGAGCGCGAGCTGAATCCACGGCTGCCAGGCAGGAGGCAGCCAGGAATCGAAGCGCAGGCCCAGCATTCCGGACATCGCCAGCACCACCAGCGGCGCGGAGAGCAGGGCGCAAATGGCCAGACGCCGCTTGAAATCGCTGAGTTCCGGGTTCGGCGCATCCACCGACGGCAGTGCAGCTTCCAGCGCCATGCCGCAGTCCGGGCAAGCGCCCGGCTGCGCGCGGCGCACTTCCGGGTGCATCGGGCAGGTGTAATCCGCCAGCGGCTCTTCGCTCTGCATGGCGTCTCCGTCTTCGGGCGCGCAAACGGTTCGCGCGCGCAAATGGCCCGCGCTCAATCGTAGCAGGCGCGGGCGCGCTCCAGTTCGGCCCGGAGCTCGCCGCGCAGGTGATCGGGCTCGATCACCCATGCGTCTGCGCCGAAGGAGAGCAGCCAGCCGCGCAACTCGTCACCGGTTCCCACGCGCAGCGTGAGTTCCACGCCGCCGTCCGGGGTCTCGCTGATTTCCTGGCTCGGGTGCCAAATGCGCTCCCGGATATACAGCGCGCGGCGTTTGGCGAAGCGAATGCGCACGCTTTCGGGTTGTTCGGCCACCACGCCGAAAGCGCCCGCGCTGTGCGCCTCGAAATCGAAATCTCCGGGGATGATGAAGTTTGCGGCGAGAAGCTGCGGCGCGCGGATGCGGTCCACGGCGAAGGTGCGGATCTGCCCGCTCTGGTGGTCGTAGCCGATGGCGTAGAGCGCGCCGTTCTGATACCAGACGCGGTAGGGGTCGAAGTCGCGGCGGCTTTTGCGGCCGCTGCGCCCCGTGGTGTATTCCATGCGCAGGCTGCGGCGCTCGAGCACGGCTTCGTTGATGGCGCGAATCACATCTTCGAGTTCGGCGTAGCGCTTGTGCGGACCCGGCACCACCTGAAAGGATTCGCGCAGCCGCCCGAGAAAGCCGCCGAGTTCGGGGCCGAGGCTGGCGCGCACCTTCGCCAGCGCCGAGCGCACCGATTCGTGGAAGACCGTGCCCGCCAGGTTCTTCAGCAGCTCTTCGCCGAAGGCCAGCGCCAGCAGTTCGTCGGGGGTGAAGGGCGCATCGCCCAGCTGAAAGCTGTCGAGCAGCTTGTAAAAGACCCGCCCGCCGCGCTTTTCGCTGGTCACCGGAAAGCCGGCGAACTGCAGCGCATCGAGGTCCCGGTAGATGGTGCGGCGCGTGCACTCGAGTTCCCGGGCGAGCTCGCCCACCGGGGCGCCGCTGCGGCTGCGGGCCAGCCGCTGGATCATGCGCCACTGGCGCGCGAGCTGGTCGCCGCGCACCGCCCCTACCGGTTCACGCGCTCCACATACGCGCCGCTGCGGGTGTCCACCTTCACCGTTTCGCCCTGCTTGATGAACAGCGGCACCTGGATGATGGCGCCGGTTTCGACGGTGGCGGGCTTGGTGGCGCCCGAGGCCGTGTCGCCGCGCAGGCCGGGATCGGCCTGGGTCACCTGCACCTCGATGAAGGCGGGCAGCTCGACGCCGATGGCCCGGCCCTTGTAGAGCATGACGAGGGCCTCGGTGTTCTCCTTCAGAAACTTGCGGGAATCGCCGAGCTGCTCGAAGGAGATGCTCATCTGCTCGTAGCTCTCGTTGTCCATGAACACGGCGCTCTCGCCGTCCTGGTAGAGAAACTGCATGCGGCGTTCTTCAATGTCCGCCTGCTCGACCTTCCGGCCGCTCTGGAAGGTCTTTTCCAGCACCCGGCCGGTGCGCAGGTTCTTGAGCTTGGTGCGCACAAAAGCGCCGCCCTTGCCCGGCTTCACATGCTGGAAGTAGGTAATGGAGAAGGGATCGCCGTCGAGTTCGATCTTGACGCCGTTGCGAAACTGCGAGGTGTCTATGGCCATGGGCGGATCAGCCCTTGGCGGCCTTTACGGCCTCGGTCAGCGCCGGCACCACCTCGAAGAGATCGCCCACCACGCCGAGCTGCGCCACTTCGAAGATGGGCGCGTCGGCGTCCTTGTTGATGGCGATGATGTAGTTGGCGCCCTTCATGCCGACGAGGTGCTGAATGGCGCCGGAGATGCCGCAGGCGATGTAGAGCTTGGGCGTTACGATCTGCCCCGAGGAGCCGACCTGGTATTCGTGGGGCAGCCAGCCGGCATCCACCACGGGGCGCGAGGCGCCCATGGCGCCGCCCAGGGCGTCGGCCAGGGGCTCAATTACCTCGCCGAACTTCTCGGGATCGCCCACGCCCCGCCCGCCGGAGACGATGATGTCGGCCTTGGTGAGGTCCACGCCGCGCGCTTCGGCCTCCCGGGTTTCGACGAAGCGCGCGCGCAGCGCGCCGAGCTCCACCGGCAACGCTTCGGCCGCGCCCTCGCTGGCGCCTTCGAAGGGCGCAATGGCGCCGGGCTGCACGGTGGCGACAGCGCGCTCGGCGCTGCAGCTCACTTCGGCGTCGAGCTTGCCGTTGAAGACGCGGCGCCGGTAGCGGCCGTCCCGGTAGTCGAAGACATCGGAGACGAAGCCGGCGTCGAGAGCGGCGGCGATGCGCGGCGCCACATCCCAGCCGCAGGGCGTGTTCGAAAGCAGCACCGTCTCTGCCCCCGAGGCGGAGACCGCGGCGAGGATGGCCGCCGTCCAGCCGTCCACATTGTAGTTGGCGAGGGCGGGATCGTCGGCGAACCAGGTGCGGCCGCCGCCGCGCCCGGCGAAGCCGGCGGCGAGATCGGAGATGCCGCTGCCGATCAGCAGGCTCATGACCGGCTCGCCGAGCTTGCGGGCAAAGGCGGCGAGCTCGAAGCTGGCCTCGCGCACCGCGCCCTTCTGGATTTCGGCGACGACAAGAGTGGCGCCCATCTGCATCTTCCTCCGCTGTGCGGGCCGGGCTAGAGCAGCCCGAGTTCCCGGATCTTTGAGACGAGGCCAGCCACCACCTGGTCGGTGGAGCCCTCGAGAATCTCCGCGCCCTCGCCCCGGGGCGGGGGGCTCAGCTTTTCGAGCTTCACCTTCGCCCCGGCAGCGCCCACCTGGCCGGCCAGGCCGAGATCGGCCGCGCTCTTCACATTGAGGGGCTTCTTCTTCGCCGCCATGATGCCTTTGAGCGAGGCGTAGCGGACCTGGTTGATGCCGGTCTGCACGGCGATCAGGCAGGGGCGCGGCAGTTCCACCACTTCAAGTGCGCCGCCCTCCAGCTCGCGCTCCACCTGGAAGCTCTCGCCGTTGGCCGAAACCTTCATGACCGCCGTGGCGTGGGGGGCGTCCATGAGTTGGGCCAGCATGGGCGGCACCGCCGAGGCGTTGCCGTCGTCGGACATCAGGCCCATCAGCACCAGGTCCGGCTTTTCCTCTGCGGCAATGGCGGCGAGCAGTTTGGCAATGCCGAGGGCGTCGGAGCCGGCGGTTTCGGCGTCCTTCACATGAACCGCGCGGTCCGCCCCCATGCCGAGGGCCGTGCGCAGCGCCTGGCTCACGCGGTCCGGCCCGATGGAGGCCACCACCACTTCGGCCTCGCCGGCATCCTTGATCTGCAACGCCTCCTCCAGTGCGAAGGTGTCGTAGCTGTTGATTTCGAACTTGATGCCGCTCTCCTCAATCCAGGAGCCGCTCCCGTCAATGTCGAGGCGGGCGTCCTGGTGCGGCACCTGCTTCAGGCAAACCAGAATCTTCATGTCGCAAAACTCCGCGTGGAATGCGTTTTCCCGAAACTTCCCGCTCTGGGGGGCCGGGGAGGCGGACCTTAACCGAGGCCGCCCGGCTTTTCAAGCCGCCCTCAGGCACCCATCAGCATGAGAAAGTCTTCGAGCCGGGCGGCGCGCAGGGTGGGGTTGGCGCGCTTCTGCTCGCCCAGGGTGCCGGAGGGTTCGGCGGCGTAGAAGTGGCCGGGGAAGAGCAGGGTGGCGTCGGGCAGCCGGGCCAGCTTGCCGTGCAGGCTGTGAAACATCGCCTCGGGGTCGCTGCCCGGCAGGTCCACGCGCCCGCAGCTCCCCAGAAACAGCGTGTCGCCGGAGACCAGCCGCCCCGGCGCATTCGCCTGCTCCACCAGAAAGCACTGCGAGCCCGGCGTGTGGCCCGGCGTGTGGATCAGCCGGATGCGCAGCTGCCCGAGCGGCAGCACATCGCCGCCGCCGTGGCGCTGCAGGTCGCCCTCGGAGAGGCCGGTTACGCGCTTCAGGCCGTCGGCCTCGTGCTCGTTCACATGGACGGGGCAGGGGTGCTGCGCCATGAGCTGCGCCAACCCCTCGATTTCTGCGCCGAAGAGCGCGCCCCCCACATGGTCGGGGTGGTAGTGGGTGACGAGTGCGCCGGTAATGCGCATATCGTCGGCCTCGGCGCGGCGCAGCAAATCGCCCACCTGCCAGGCGGGATCCACCAGCAGGCATTCCCGGGTTTCCAGGCTGCCCACCAGGTAGGCGAAGTTCGCCATCTCCCCGACGGGCTGCTGCACAAAGTAGAGATCGCCGTTCATGCGCCCATGCTGCCCCGGAACCCGCGCGGCTGCAAATTGCCCGTGCAAATCTGCAAATCAGGGCGCGGGTTCGAGAATGTTCGCCATCCAGGATTCGAGTGCGCCGTGCACCTCGGCGTGCACTTCCTCATTTTTTCGCTTCGAGGTTCTGCGCAGGACGCGCAGCCGGTGGTTGGCATCTTCCACCACATGGAGCTGCACCGGCGCGCCCACCCGCCGCAGCACCTGGCGCAGCAAATCCAGCTTGCAGAACTCGTCGCGGGTGCCCTGCACAAAGAGCATGGGGGTGACGATGCGGTAGAGGCGCTCGTCGCGCAGCGCTTTTGTTTCGTCCTTGTTGTGCAGCGGATAGCCCAGAAAGAACAGGCCCTCGATTCGCATATGGGTTGCGGCGGCGTGTGCGGCCACCAGCGCGCCGATGTTCATGCCGCCGGCAAAGACATGGGCCGGCGCCGCGGTGGGGTCGCGCCCGAGCACGGCCACCGCTGCCTGGTAGGTGCGCCGCATTACGCGCAGATCGTCTTCGCGGCGCTTGCCCGCGGCCATGTAGGGCATGGGAAAGCGCAGCGACAGGAAGCGGCGCTCGCTGAGCCGGTGCTGCAGCGCGTCCAGCAGCGGATCCTCCGCCGCCGAGGCCTGGGCGATGACCACGCAGATCCGCGAGCCGGTCGGCCACCACTCGGGGGTGCCGAGGGCGCCGGTCACGGATTTCAGACCGTGCACCGGCTCGAGCAGCGGAATTTCAATCGGCTCGATGCGGGTGAGCCTTTCGGACACAGCACCTCCTGAATTCCCCCGCGGCGGCCGCGGGGGCGGGCGCAGCCTACCGCTTCCCGCGCCTGCGGGGAAGGGGGCGGATGGGGTATTCTGCGGGAATGGCCGGGGGCGGAGTCGAAATCGAACTGGGCGCGCGAGAGCGCCGCCTCTACGACCGCTGGCGGCGGCGCTTGCGGCCTGTGCCGCCCGGCGCATCCAGCGATCTGCGCGATGTGCTGCTGCTGCTGCCGGATCTGCTGGTGTTGATTGCGCGCCTGATGCGCGACGGGCGCGTGGCGCTCTCCGACCGCATCTTCGCGCTGCTCGGCTTCGCCTATGTGATTTCGCCCGTCGACTTCGTGCCGAGCTTTATCTTTGGCCCCATCGGCGTGCTCGACGATTTCGCCGTCGTGGCCTGGACGCTTTCGCGGCTGCTGAACCGCGTGCATCCCGACATCATCCGCTTCCACTGGTCCGGGCAGGGCGACGCATTGCGCGCCATTCAGCGCGTCTGCGACTGGTTCGAGCGCCGCCGCTCCGCTTCCTGAGCCGCGCAGAGCGGCTCAACCGGCGGCGAGGCGCGCCAGTTCTTCGCGCCAGGCGGGGGGAATGCGGCGGACGCGGCCCGTATCCGAAGCCATGGCGTGCTCGGTGGCGGCGCAGACGAGCAGGCCGCGCGGCCCCGCAATGGTGTAGGCCATGCGCAGCGATGCGCCGCGCACCCATTCGAGCCAGGTGCAGATGGAGAGCTCTTCATCGAAGCACGCGGAGCGGCGGTAATCGCACTCGACCCGGGTTACGGCGAAGTGCAGCCCGGCGGCCACATATTCCGTGTAGGGCCGGTGCCGCTCGGCGAGAAAGCGCACGCGGCCGAGCTCCAGATAGCGGATGTAATTCGAGTGGTGGACGATGCCCATGGCGTCGGTTTCGTAGTAGGCGACGCGGTGGCGCAGATAGCTGCACGCCGCGCCCGCGGGCGGCCCGGCGGTGCTCAGAAGCTGTCCTTCAGCGCGCGGCGGCGTCCGAGTTCCCCGGCGCTTTCGGCGCGCATGAAGGGGTTGGTGGCGTGCTCGCCGGCGATGGTGCTGGGCACCGTCATCTCTTCGGGCGTGGCGTCGTGCCAGTCGGCAGCGGCGCGGGCGCGCTTGGCCGCCGCCTGCTCCAGCGCGCGCTGCACTGCTTCGTTTTGCGGCTCCAGGTGTGCGGCAAAGCGCAGATTCGCTTCGGTGTATTCGTGCCCGCAAAAAACCCGGGTGTTGCCGGGCAGCGCGCCGAGTTTTTGCATGGCCTCGAACATCATTTGCGGCGTGCCCTCGAAGAGCCGCCCGCAACCAGCGGCGAAGAGCGTGTCGCCGCAGAACAGCGCGGCGTCCGCCTCGAAGTGGTAGGCAATGTGCCCCCGTGTGTGCGCGGGAACGAACAGCACCCGCGCCTGCGCGCGTCCCACCGAGACCAGATCGCCCTCATCGAGCCCGCCGCTGAAGCCGGGCAGCCGCGCGGCGTCGGAGTGGTGGCCGAGCACCGGCGCGCCGGTGCGGGCGGCGAGTTCCGGGTTCGCCATGGAATGGTCCGGGTGGTGGTGGGTGGAGAGCACCTGGGTGATGCGGACGCCCTGCGCCTCTGCGCGGCGCAGCACCGGCTCCGCCTCCGGCGCGTCCACCACCGCCGCCTCGCCCGTCTCTTCGCAGACCAGCAGGTAGGTGTAGTTGTCGCGCCAGGTGGGAATCCGCTCAATGCGAAGCGCCATGCCCAAAGCCTAGCCCATTTTTGCCGGCGGCCTCAGTCTGCGCCGCCGTGCTCCATGGTGACCTGGTCCCGCTCGTGGCGCCCGATCAGGGCGGGGAGTCTGGGGCGTCCGCCCTCGAAGTAATCCTCCATGCTCCAATACTGCAGTTTCGGGTAGGACTCCCGGCCCACCTGCACGCTTCCGGCGGAAAGCTCCCGGGCGACGCCTTTTGTAATGCTGCGCTCCATGCCGATCAGAATGCCGAGCTTCGCATTTTCCCGCTGCATGACGCCCTTCAAATCGCGCACCGCGCCGGGGCCGATGTTCCGCCCGCCCTTCACCTGGGCCACGAGCAGGTGCCGCTCGCTGCCATCGGCAAAATAGGCGCGGCCGTCAATGCCCCGGTCGCCCACTTTTCGCTCATTGGGCTGAATGCGCCCCGCGCCGCAGCGGCCAATGGCCCATGCCTCGAATTGAAAGGGGCTGCGCGCAAACAATTCCCGCGCGCCGCCCAGATCGGCGGGCCTGCCTTCCACGGGGGGCGGCGGCATCAGCAGCTTGGAGCGGAAGCGGAATTCGATGATTTCAATGGCATAGTGGGTGATGTCCACGCCCATGTAGTTGCGCCCGAGTTGCTCGGCCACATGGATGGTGGTTCCGCAGCCGCAGTAGGGGTCCAGCACCATATCGCCCTCCCGGCTGCTGGCCTGGAGAATGCGCCGCAGCAGCGCCTCGGGCTTTTGCGTGGGGTAGCCGAGGCGCTCTTTTCTCGGCATATGCCCGCCCGCGCCGATGTCCGTCCACCAGTCTTCCAGGGATTTCCCCTCGGCTTCCCGTTTTCGCACCGCGGCTTCGTCGCCGTCCCTCTTTCCGAAAACGGTTCCCTTGTTGTGCAAACCGCTTTTGTGCTCGGCCAGCGGCAAATCGAAGAAGGCTTCGTCGCTCTTTGCATAAAAAAGAATCGTGTCGTGTTTTCTGGGAAACCACCGCTTCACAAAACTCGGCCCGGCGTAGCACCACACAATCTCGTTGCGGAAGTTCTTCGGGCCAAATATGGCGTCGAGCAGGGTGCGGATGTAATAGCCCGCGCTGGGGTCGCAGTGCAGATAAATGGACCCCGTGGGCTTCAGCAAGCGGTGCATTTCGGCCAGACGGGGCGCCAGGTGCGCCAGATAGGCCAGCAATCCGCAGGGGCCGTGAAGCTGCATCATCGCCTGCATATAGCGCGCGAGTTGTCCGCCCACGGCGAGCGCGGCGTCGAAATTGCGCTCGGCGGCCTGGCTGCTCCTGGTGCGGGGATTCACCCAGTGCCAAGTGTCTTCGAAGGCCAGCACTTGTGCGGGTGCGCCGTTGCGGGCCTCCTTTTCCCACAGGATGTTGTAACTGGCCTTGGAGTTGAAGGGCGGATCCAGATAAACGAGATCCACGGATTCATCCGGCCATTGCTTCATCCAGTCGAGGTTGTCTCCGTAGTAGAGCTTTCCCCTGGCCATGATTTCTCCATATCTATTTTGCCGCGCGCCGCCCGGCGCGGGCCGGAGGATAGCTCAGAGCAGCGTGGGCTGGCCGCTGCCCCCGGCCGTTGCCGCTTCGGCTGTGGATGCGGGCGTGGGCGCGGCTTCGGGGGTGGGCGGTGCGGTTGCGCGGGCGGGCAGGGGGCTCTCGCCGTCGGCGGCGGGGCAGAATTCCCGGTATTCGCACCAGTCGCAGAGCTTGCTGGGCCGCGCCGCCCAGACCTGCTCGCTGCGGATGCGGTCTATCAGCTCGGTGGTTTCCCGGCCCAGGGCGGCGCGCTGCTCGGGGGTCCGCTGCGAAGTGCGCACCTGATTCGACAACAGGTAGTGCCACACCAGGCGGATGGGTTCGTCCTCGCCCCAGTGCCTGCGGATGCCGAGTTCGTAGAGGCCGAGTTGGCGGTCCCGGTCGAGTTCCTGCTGCCGGGGGATGTAGCGGCCGGTCTTGAAGTCCTGGATTTCGAGGACGCCGTCCCGGGCGCGCACCAGCCGGTCAATCACGCCGCGCACGGCGTAGCCGCGCTCTGCATCCGCGCCCTGCAGCTCGAAGCGCAGCGTCCGCTCGAGCCCCAGGGTCTCGTCGCCGTCGAAGGGATAGTGGCGGCGGTAGTAGTTGTCGAGGCAGCGCGCGCCGTTCTCAAAGTAGTAAGCGCGGTCGTTTTCGCTGCGGACAATGCGCACCTGCGCCGCGTCGAATTGCGAATCGAAGTTCTGCCGGTAGCGCCACTGCACCTGCTCCAGGGTGGGCGGCTTGCCGTGGTCGCCCACAAAGCGGTAGAGCTTCTCGAGCACTTCGTGGACGCGCTTGCCCACGAATGCCTCGATGCTCTCGCCCGACACCGGCAGTTTCACCACATAGCGGAAGTGATACTGCTTCGGGCATTTCTCAAAGGTGTTGAGGCTCGAGGGGCTGAAGGTGGATTGCACTGCGCTTCCCGCCCCGCCGCAGGAGGCGCGGCGGGGTTCACAGGCAGGGGGGATGCGCGGAGGCTAGCAGGCCCCGGGCGCGCGCCACCACCTCCCGCTCGGTTGCGAAGCTCAGCAGCCCGGCGGCTTGGGACAAATCGCACCACCAGGCTTCGCACATTTCGCCATCGGCGGGATGCGGCTCGCCGCCGCGCCAGCCCATCAGGTAGAAGTGCACCGTCTTGCGAATGGGCGCGGCGATGCCGGCCTCCCGGTAGCAGTAGGAGACCTTGCCCAGCGGCGCGGCAATGACGGCGCGCAGGCCCACTTCCTCCGCCACCTCGCGCAGCGCGGCAGCTTCGGCGCTTTCGCCCGGATCCAGGTGGCCCTTGGGCAGCCGCACCATTTTGCGGCCGCCCCGGTTGCGGTCGCGCTGGACGGCCAGCGCCAGCTCGAAGCCGCGCGGCGTCCGGCGCACCACTGCGCCGCCGGCGCTCTGATGCTGCATAAGTTGGTAAGGTAGCGTTCATGGGCGAGGGCGGGCAGCGCATGGAGCAGGCCGTGGAGCAGGCCGTGGCCGCCCTGGCCGCGCCGGTGGACGATGCGCTCTCCAAGGCCGCGGCCGAGGGCCACCCCGGCTGGCCCGAAGTGGCGGAGTGGACGGAGCGCGTGAAGCGCGTGGTGCTGCATGAGCGCGTGCTGAGCGTGCTGCGCTCCGAGATTCCCGCGCTGGCCGAGTGCCTGCTGCAACTGCTGCGCCGCGTCCCGCTGCCCGAGGGCCTGCGCCCGGAACAGGTGGTGCAGCGCTTCGTGCCGCGGCTGCCCGCGGTGCGGCAGCTTCTCTCCGAGGATGTGGAGGCGGCTTTTGAGGGCGACCCGGCGGCCAAGAGCTTCGGCGAAATTCTGGCGGCCTATCCCTCGATTCACGCCATCGCCGTCTATCGCCTGGCGCACGAGCTGGTGCGGCTGCAGGTGCCGCAACTGCCGCGCATCATGACCGAGCACGCCCACGCGCGCACCGGCATAGACATTCACCCCGGCGCGCGCATTGGCCGCCGCTTCTTCATTGATCACGGCACCGGCGTGGTGATCGGCGAAACCAGCGAGATTGGCGACCGCGTCCGCCTGTATCACGGCGTGACTCTCGGCGCATTTTCGCCGCGCCGCGGCCAGGTGGTGCGCGGCGTGAAGCGCCACCCCAGCATCGGCGACGATGTGACCATCTACCCCGGCGCCACCATTCTGGGCGGCGAAACCGTCGTGGGCGCGGGCAGCGTGGTGAACGGCAACGCCTATGTGACGGCCTCCGTCCCCCCGAATTCACGGGTCGTGCCCCAGACTCCGCGCCAGGAAATCCGGCAGCGCGGGGATTCCGGCAGCGCGCACCGCTGGGATCTCTGAGCCATGCCGCGCGCCGCCCTTGCGATTCTTTTGCTGGCCTTCGCCGCGGTCCCCGCCGCCGGGGAGGACTCCGATTCCCCCGGCTGGAGCGCCGAGCTGGCGAAGCAGGTAATGAGTCCCTTTTGCCCCGGCCTCGCCCTTTCCGAATGCCCCAGCCCGCAGGCCGATCAACTGCGGCAGTGGATCATCGCCCAGGAGCAGGCCGGGGCGGGCCGCGCCGAAACCGAGCAGCGCCTCTACGAAGTCTGGGGCGACCAGCTGCGCCATTCGCCCCGGGCGCAGGGCATCGGCATTTTGGCCTATGCCGTGCCCGGCGCGGCGATTTTGCTGGGCGGCGCCATTGCCCTCGGCTTCCTGCGCCGCCAGAGCCGCCGCGGCGGGCGGAGCGCCGAAGCCGCGCCCGCGCCGGATGATTCGGAGCTCGCCGCCATGGTGGACCGGGAGATCGGCCCGCGATGAAGCTCTACACGCGCCGCGGCGATGGCGGCGAGACGGGCCTGTTCGCCCCCGGCCGCGTCCGCAAAGACGCCCTGCGCGTCGAAGCCTACGGCGCTCTCGACGAGCTCAACGCCGTGCTGGGCGTCGCCGCCGCGCAGTGCCGGCGGGAATCCCGGCACGCGGAGGTGGAGGCGCAGGCGGCTGCCTTCGCAGAAGCCCCGCAGTCTGAGCGCGAGGAAGCGCAGCGGCGGGGGGTGGCCCTGGCCGAGCTGGCGGATCTGTGCCAGCGCCTGCAGGGGGAGATTTTCGATCTCGGCTCGTATCTCGCCGCCCCCGATGCCGGGCTGCGCGCCAAGGGCGGCGTTCCCGAGCCCCGCGACGAGGACATCGCAGCGCTGGAGCGGCACATAGACGGCTTCGAGGCAGAGCTGACGCCGCTGCGCCGCTTCATCCTGCCGGGCGGCACGCAGTCCGCCGCCGCCCTGCACCTGGCGCGCACGGTGTGCCGCCGCGCCGAGCGGCGCTGCGTCAGCCTGCACAGCGCCGAGCCGCTGCACCCCGCCGCGCTCGGCTACCTGAACCGCCTCTCCGATCTGCTCTTCGCCATGGCCCGCGCCGCCAACCGGCGCAACGGCACTGCGGACCGGGAGTGGACGCCGCGCCGCTGATCAGCGCGCGGCGCGCTGCACAGCCTGGGTGAGGCGCGAAACCTGGCGGTTCGCCGTCGCCTGCTTGATGACGCCCTTGCTGGCGGCCCGGCGGATGCGGCTCTCCGCCGCGCGCAGCTTCTGCTGAGTCTCGCCGTCGTCTCCCGCCTCAATGGCCCGGCGCAGCGCCTTCACCGAGCTGCGCACGGCGCTGCGCACCTGGCGGTTGCGGGCGCGCCGCACCAGCGCCTGCCGCGCGCGCTTTTCTGCAGACTTGTGATTCGCCAAAGCGTCTCCCCCCCCGCCATGCGGGGCTCGAACCGGCGCGCAGCATAGGCGAGCCCTGCGCCTCTCCGCCACCCCCGGACCGCGCTACGCTGCCGCCCATGCCGCAAGCCGAAAAACTGAAGGAGGATGCAATCGCCCCCGCCGCGGCCGGCGCGCAAGAGCTGGTCTTTGACGACAACGCGCTGGCCGCCGGGCTGCTCGGGGAGCGGGACTGGGTGCTGCGCCTGCTGGAGCGGGAGCTCGGCATTCGCGCCCGCGCCCGGGGCAATCGCGTGCTGCTGCGCGGGGCGGAGGCGCGGGTGCAGCACGGGCGGCGGGCGCTGGAGGATCTCTACGGCCTGCTGCGCGGCGGCCGTCCGCTGCCCCTGCGCTCCCACGATGTGCGGGCCGCGCTGGAAGTCGCGGCGCGGGATGACGGCACTTCGCTGCGCGATGTCTACGCCGAGGTGCTGGTGGCGGAGGGCGGGCGGCGGCGCATCTGCACCAAGAATCCGGCGCAGCGCCGCTACCTGGAGCTGATGCGCAGGAACGCGGTGGTGCTCGCCATCGGCCCCGCCGGCACCGGCAAGACCTACCTGGCCATGGCCATGGCCCTTGCCGCGCTGGACCGCGGCGATGTGAGCCGGGTGATCCTCACGCGGCCCGCGGTGGAAGCCGGCGAGAAGCTCGGCTTTTTGCCCGGCAGCATGACCGAGAAGGTGGACCCCTACCTGCGCCCGCTCTACGACGCCCTCCACGACATGATGAGCATGGACCGGGCGCAGCGCATGATGGAGCGCGGCGCCATTGAAGTGGCGCCCCTGGCCTTCATGCGCGGGCGGACGCTGAACGGCTGCTTCGTCATCCTCGACGAGGCGCAGAACACCACCCCCGAGCAGATGAAGATGTTCCTGACGCGGCTGGGCTACGACGCCAAGGCGGTGGTGACCGGCGATGTGACCCAGGTGGATTTGCCCAGCGGCCAGCAGAGCGGGCTGGCCGATGCGCGCCGCGTGCTGGATGGCGTGCCGGAACTCGGCTTCATGCATTTCAGCGAGGCCGATGTGGTGCGCCATCCCGTGGTGCAGAGCATCATCCGCGCCTACGAGCTCGATGCGCGCGGGCGCGGCGCGTGACGGTGCAGCTTTCGGGGCCGCCCGCTCCCTGGGCGCATGGGGCGGAGCGGCTCGAGTCGCAGGCGCGGGCGCTGCTTTGCGCGCTGGACGCCGCAGAGGCCGAGCTCTCCGTAGCGCTGGTGGACTCTGCCGCCATGGCGGCGGCCAACCAGCGCTGGCGCGGGCGGCGCGGCCCCACGGATGTGCTGGCCTTCTCGCTGCTGGAAGGCGACCACGCCCGGCACCGCGGCGCTCTGCTGGGCGATGTGGTGATTGCCGTGGACATTGCCGAGCGCCAGGCCCGGGAGGCCGGGCACAGCTTCGGCGAGGAATTGCTGCGGCTGCTGATTCACGGCGTGCTGCATTTGTTTGGCTACGACCACGCCGCCCCCGCCGAGGCCCGCATTATGCAGCAGCGGGAGCGCGAGCTCTTCGAGGCCGTGGGGCCGTGAGCCGGCGCGCAATTGCCGCGGCGTATCTCGCCGCCACTTTTTTCGCCTTTCCCCAGCCGCTGCCGGGCTGGTTGCCGGATTGGCTGGCGGGCTGGCCGCCCTTTGCAGGCGCGGCGGGCGCGGGCGCGGCAGATGCGGTGCTGGATTTGGGCTGGCTCTGCGCCTGGCTCTCTCCCGCGCTGCTGTTGCTGGTGCTGCGCGGGCTTGCGCCGAAGCGCGCGCTGTGGTGGGGCTTCGCGCTGGGGCTGCTCTCTCACGCCGCCATTTTGCATTGGAGTTATGTGGCGGTGGTGCGCTACGGCCAGGCCCCCGTTTGGGCCGGCGCGGCTGCGCCCTTTGCCATTGCGGTGCAGCCCGCGCTCTGCACCGCGGCCTTTGGCGCGGGCGCGGCCTGGCTCGCGCGGCGCGGCGCAGATTCGCCCCTGGCCCTGGCCGCGTGGTGGACGGCGCTGGATCAGTTGCGCAGCGTGCTGCTCAGCGGCTTCACCTGGGCCACGCTCGGCTACGCCCAGCACCGCAATCCGCTGCTGATGGGGCTGGCGCCCTGGTGCGGCGTGTATGGACTCTCCTTTGCGACGGTTTTTTGCGCGGCGGCCCTGCGCGGGTTCTGGGGGCCGCCGGGGGGGTGGCGGCGGGGGCTGCGCCTGGCCCCGGCGCTGCTCGCCGCCGCGGCGCTGCACCTGGCGGGCTGGCTGGGCGGCTGGGCGGCGCAGCCGGGAGAATCCGGGCACCCGCTGCGCGTCGCCGTGCTGCAGGGCAACATCGAGCAGGGCGTCAAGTGGGAGCGGGCCTGGGCCGAGCGCACCCTCGGCATCTACGAGACTCTCTCCCGGCGCGCGGCGGCCGAGGGCGCAGAGTTGCTGCTCTGGCCCGAAACCGCGGTGCCCGGCTCGCTGGAAGATCCCGCGCTGCGCGCGCGCTTGCAGGCGCTGTCCCGGGAGACCGGCGCAGCCCTGGTGGTGGGCGCCCTGGGCATGGAGACCGGGGGGGGCGCGCTGCGCTTCTACGACAGCGCCTACGCCATTTCGCCGCGCGGCGCGGCGCTGCGCTACGACAAGACTCACCTGGTGCCCTTTGGCGAATATCTGCCGTTTCGCCCGCTGCTGGGCCGCTTTGTCCGGGCGCTGGCGCAGGTGGGCGGCGATGTGACTCCCGGGGCGCGTGTCCACAGCCTTGAATTGACAGAACCGGCGCTGCGCGCGGGCGTTCCGATTTGCTATGAACTGCTGTTTCCGGACCTGGTCCGCCGCTTCGCCGCAGACGGCGCCCAGGCGCTGCTGGCGATTACCAACGATGCCTGGTATGGGCGGAGCGGCGCGCCCTATCAATTCCTGGCCATTACCGCGCTGCGCGCCGCAGAGACGGGGCTCGACTCGGCGCGCGCTGCGAACACCGGCGTATCGGCGCTGATAGACGGGCGGGGGCGGGTGCTGCAGCGGACTGCAATCTTCGAGCGCGGCTTTCTGGTGGGCGAACTGCGGTTGCGCCCGGCGGGAGATGCGGGGACTTTCTACGCCCGGCGCGGCGATCTCTTCGCCTGGAGCTGCTGGGTTGCCGCCGCCGCCTGCTTCGCCCTGGCGGGGCGGGGCGGGCTGCGAAGCGGGAGGAAGCGATGAGCGAGAAGCGCGACGGACACGAGCTCGATCTGCACCTGCGCGGTTTGCGCGGGCGGCTGGACGAGCTCCGGGGGCGTCTTTGACGAGGCGGCGCTGCGCGAGAAGCTGGCCGGACTGGAGCGCGAGGCCGCGCGCCCGGATCTCTGGAAGGAGCGCGCCCGGGCCGAGGCGTTGCTGCGCGAAAAGCGCGCGCTGGAGCGCGAACTCGCGCTCTTTGACGGCGTGGACGAGGCCCTGGGCGAGGCCGCCGTGCTGCTCGAGCTGGCCGGCGAGGCCGGCGAAGCCCATGCCGAGGACGGCGAGGCGGCGCGGGAAGAGGCGGCGCAGCAACTCGAGCGCGCCGCCCGCGCGCTCGAGGCCGCCGAGCTGCAGAGCCTGCTCGGCGGCGAGCACGATTCGGGCGCAGCGATTCTCTCGATCAACGCTGGCGCCGGCGGCACCGATGCCGCGGACTGGGCGGAAATGCTGCTGCGCATGTATGCGCGCTGGGCCGAGGGCCGCGGCTATCGGCTCGAAATCCTCGACGCCCAGCTGGGCGAGGAGGCGGGGCTGCGCAGCGTGACCGCTACGTTGCGGGGCGATTTCGCCTTCGGCGCGCTGAAAGTGGAGGAGGGCGTGCACCGGCTGGTGCGCATTTCGCCCTTCGACGCCCAGCACCGCCGCCACACGGCCTTTGCCAGCGTCTCGGTGTTTCCGGAGCTCGACGATTCCATCGAGGTGGAGATTGAGGAAAAGGATCTGCGCATTGACACCTATCGCTCGGGGGGCGCGGGCGGGCAGCATGTGAACAAGACCGACTCTGCGGTGCGCATTACCCACGAGCCGACGGGCATTGTGGTGCAGTGTCAGAACGAGCGCTCCCAGCACAAGAACCGCGCCCAGGCGATGAAGGTGCTGCGCGCGCGGCTCTACGAACACCTGCGCCGGGAGCAGGAGGCGCGCAAGGCCGCCCTCTCCGGCGACAAGAAGGCGATTGATTTCGGCAGCCAGATTCGCTCCTACACATTGCATCCCGCCCAGCGCGTCAAGGATCACCGCACCGGAGCCGAAGCGGGCAACGCCCAGGCGGTGCTGGACGGCGGCATTGAGCCTTTCATTCGCGCCGCGCTGTTGCAGCGCGCGGGTTCCCGGTGAGCGAGCGCGAGCGCGGGGCGCGGCGCGCGCGGCTCGAAGCGCTGCGCGCGGCGGGGGTGAATCCCTATCCGGCCCGGGCCGGGGAGAATGCGCGCGTTGCGGCGCTGCGCCATCAGCACGATGCCAAGGATGCGGAGCAACTGCAGGCCGCGCAGATTGAGGTGGCGGTTGCGGGCCGCATCCGGGCGAAGCGCTCCTTTGGCAAACTGCTCTTTCTCACGCTGGAAGAGGACGGCGCGCGCATTCAGTTGAGCGCGCGGCGCGGCGAAGGGCAGGACCAGGCATTCGCCGCCGCCAGGCAACTCGATGTGGGCGACATTGCCCGGGTGCGGGGCCAGTTGTGGCGCACGCAAAAGGGCGAGCTCAGCATTGCCGCCGCCGGGATCGAACTGCTCGCCAAATCGCTGCACCCCCTGCCCGAAAAGTGGCACGGGCTGCAGGATGTGGAATTGCGCCACCGGCGGCGCTACCTGGATCTGCTCGCCAATCCGCGCGCCCGCGAAATCGCGCTGCTGCGCAGCCGCGCCGTCTCCTCGCTGCGCCGCACTCTGGATGGGCGCGGCTTTCTGGAAGTGGAGACGCCGGTGCTGCAGCCCCTTTACGGGGGCGCAGCGGCGCGGCCCTTCACCACGCACCACGCCCTCTACGGGCAGCAGTTGTTTTTGCGCATCTCCGACGAGCTCTACCTGAAGCGTCTGGTGATTGGCGGTTTGGACCGCGTCTATGAGATTGCCCACAACTTCCGCAACGAGGGCATCTCGAACAAGCACAGCCCCGAATTCACCATGCTGGAGTGCTACCAGGCCTACGCCGATTACGGCGATATGATGGAGCTGGTGCAGGAGTTGATCTGCGAGGCGGCGCGGGCGGCGCTTGCGAGTCTCTCGCTGCCCGGCGGCATTGAGCTGGGCGGCCCGTGGCGCCGCATCACCATGCAAGAGGCGCTGCGCGCGGCTACGGGCATTGATATTCTCGAGGCCGCAGATCTGGAATCGCTGCGCGCGCAGGCGCGGGAGGCGGGTTTGGAGGCCGGCGCTGCGCCGAGCTGGGCGCGGCTGGTGGATGATTTGTTCAGCGCCCATGTGGAGCCGGAGCTGGTGCAGCCCACTTTTGTGACGCACCAACCCACGGAGCTTTCGCCGCTGGCCAAGCGCTCGCCGGAAGATCCGCGGGTGGTGGAACGCTTCGAGCTTTTTCTGGGCGGCATGGAGCTCGCCAACGCATTCAGCGAGCTCAACGACCCCGACGAGCAGCGGGCGCGCTTCGAGGCGCAGGTGCAGTTGCAGCGCCATGGCGATGACGAGGCGCATCCCATGGACCTGGATTTTCTGGAGGCCCTGGAGCACGGCATGCCGCCGACCGGCGGACTCGGCCTGGGGGTGGACCGCTTGGTGCGCGCGCTGGTCGGCGCCGCCAATTTGCGCGAGGTGATTTTGTTTCCGCACCTGCGCGCGGCGGGCGCTGCGGAAGAGGCGGGGCCGTGAGCGAGCTGCTCGAAGTGCTGCAGCGGGCGGGGGGCGGACTCGCGCTGTCTTTCATCGTGGTGTTGATGATCGGCATCGGCACCCTGGCGCTGCTCTTTTTCGGCTCCGCGGTCATTGTGCTGGATCGCTTTGCGCGCGGCCCCCGGCGCATGCGCACGGTGCTGTGGGCGGCGCTGGGCTGGGCCGCGCTGCTCGGCGTGCTGGCCACGGACCGCGAGGGCGCGCCGGGCATTGCCATTGAGATTGCGCTGGGCGCTTGGCCCGGCGGTTTGCAAGCCTGGGCGCTGGGCGCGCTGGTGGCGCTGGTGTTCACCGCCGCGGCGCAGGCGCTGACCGCCCTGCTGCTGCGGGCCGCCGCACCGCGCCTGCTGGGCGCTGCCGCCCTGTTGGCCGCCGGCGCGGGCTATGTCCTGCTGGCCGCCGGCCTCGGCCACCTGGGCTACAGCAGCGCCCCCGCTCTGGTGGCGGGGCTTTGCTGGGCCGGATTCCGCCTGCGCCGCCGCCGTTCGCAACGCGCAGGTCACCCCGTTCCCGCTTCCGCCGCCGCAGAGGCCGGGGCGGGAGATGCGGAGCGGCTCGCGGGATTGCTGGCGCTTCTGCTCACACTGGGCGCGGCGCTGCCCTTGCTGCCCGCCGCGGCGTCGCTGGGCGCGTTGGGCGCGGCGCTGCTCTCGTGCGTGGTGGGGCTGGTGGTGCTGGGGTTGCTGCCGCTGGCGGCGGCGGGCTTTCTCTCTTCCCGCGGCAGCGCGGAGTGGTTCATCGCGGGCCGCTACCTGTTCGCCAAGCGGCGGCAGACTTTCATCTCGCTGATCACCGGCATCTGCGTTGCCGGAGTCGCCGCGGGGGTGTGGCTCATCGTCACCGTGCTCTCGGTGATGAACGGCTTTGAGAACACCTGGCGCGAGGAGATCATCGGCAACCGCGCGCACCTGACGGTGCACCACGCGCAGGGCGCTATTTCCAATTGGCGCGCGCTGCTGGAGCAGATTGAGGCGCTGCCCGATGTGTCTGGAGCCGCGCCCTACCTGGATGCCGATGGCATGGTGCGCGGCGCAGGCGGCATTGCCGGCGTCCGGCTGCACGGCATTGATCCCGAGCGGGTGGTGCGCGTTACGGATCTGCAGGCAGATTTGCTGCCCGGCAGCGAGGACGCCCTGAAAGCGCTGGCCCCCGGCGCACAGGGGTTGCCGGGGCTGGTGATCGGCAGCCGCCTGGCGCAGCGCAGCGGCGCAAGGCGGGGCGATTCCCTCGCGCTGATTTCGCCCTTCGGCGGTCCGCCCACGCCGCTGGGTCCCGCGCCGCGCCTCAAGCTCTTTCGCGTGGCGGGAATCTTCGAGACCAGCTTCTTCCAGTATGACGAGGTGTATGTGTTCACCGACCTGGCCGCGGCGCGGGATTTCAAGGGGGTGGGCGACTCGGTGGACGGTATTGAGGTGCGCACCCGGGACCACTACCGCTCCCGGCGCGCCGGGCGGCAAATAGAGGCCGCCTTGGGCGAGTCCTACTACACCCGCGACTGGAAAGATTTCTTCCCCGCTTTCTTCCAGGCGCTGAAGACAGAGCGCGTGATGATGTTCGTGCTGCTCACCATGATCATGGTGGTGGCGGCCTTCGCCATCGTCGTGACCCTGGTGATGATGATCATGGAGAAATCCGGCGACATTGCGATTTTGAAGGCGATGGGCGCGGGGGATTCCGCCATCGAGCGCATCTTCGCCATTGAGGGCGCGATGATCGGCCTGCTCGGCACGCTGGCCGGCGCCGCCGCCGGCATTGCCGTGACCACCCAGCTCGGCTGGGTGCAGGCGCAGGTGGAGCTTTTGACCGGCGTGGACACGTTGCCCGCCGAGATTTACCAGTTTCGCACGTTGCCCTGGGAGATTGATGTGGGGCAGGTAGCGGTGGTGATTGCGCTGGCGATGGTGCTGGCGCTGGGGGCCACGCTGCTTCCCAGCCGTCACGGCGCGCGGCTCGATCCCGCCGAAGCGCTGCGGCACGAGTGATGGCAGAGGTGTTGCTGCAAGCCGAGTCTGTGGGCCGCTCTTTCGCCACCGGCGGCGGCGGATTTGTGGAGGTGCTGCGCGGGCTGGATCTGCAGGTGCAGCGCGGCGAGCGCATCGCCATTCTGGGGCAGTCGGGGGTGGGCAAGTCCACGCTGCTGCAACTGCTCGGCGCGCTGGATCGCCCGAGCAGCGGCAGCATCCACTTCGGCGGCCGCTCCCTGGGCGGCCTGTCCGCCGCCGAGCTGGCGCGCTTCCGCAACGAGAGCGTGGGCTTTGTCTTTCAGCTCCACCATCTGCTGCCGGAATTTTCGGCGCTGGAGAATGTGATGATGCCGGGGCTGTTGCGCGGGCTTACTTTCGCCGAAATGCAGCGCCGCGCGGCCGGCCTGCTCGGCGAGATGGAGCTGGAGCAGCGCGCTGCGCACCCCGTCGGCAAGCTCTCGGGGGGCGAGCGGCAGCGGGTCGCCGTGGCCCGGGCGCTGGTGATGGAGCCGCCGCTGATTTTGGCCGATGAACCCACCGGCAATTTGGACCCGGCCACGGGAGAGCGGGTGGGCGATCTGCTGCTGCAGCGCAGTGCGGCACGGGGGGCCGCGCTGATTGTGGTCACCCACAACGGCGCTCTGGCGCAGCGTATGCAGCGGCAGCTGGTGCTGAGGGAGGGCCGCTTGTCTCCGGCCGTTGCAACTCCTTGATATACAAGGAGCTTTTTCCCGGCTTGGCGGGTGCCGGGGTTGCCCCGGCCGCCCCTGCGGGTAATATCTCCGCGCGCGAGATACCGCACGGCCCGAACCTCGCGCACTCACAGGCAGTCTTACGAGACGGCCCCGCAGTTGCGCGGCGCGCACACGGGAGGGCCCGGCCCATATTGGATGCTCTGCACGACGCAGCCAGGCGCGCGCCGCTTGGCCCGCAGACCGGGCGCGCGCCGCTTGGCCCGCAGATTGCGCACGAGCCTGGCGCGCGGGCGCAAACCCGGCGCGGAGGCAGCGGGGGCGCATTGGCCCCGCGGGCACGGCGCTGGCTGGGCCGCGCGCTGGCGCTGCTTGCGCTGGGGCTGCTCGGGGCGGACGACCTCCGCGCCCAGGAAGCGCCGCGCGCGATTCGCGTGGTGGTGGCGGTGCTGCCCTTCGAGGTGCACAGCGCGCGCAGCCTCGGCTACCTGGAAGAGTCGCTGGCCGACCTGCTCGCCACGCGGCTGGAAGCCAGCGGGCGCATTGAGGTGGTGGAGGCGCTGACGGTGCGCGAGGCGCTGGTGGCCTATCCGGGCGAGCGCAGCGAGCAGCGCGTCCGGCGTCTCGCCGCGCAACTGAAAGCGGAATGGGTGGTGGTGGGCAGCCTCACGGAACTGGCGGGCCAATACAGCCTGGATGTCCGGGTCACTCCGGCAGGCAGCCGCTTCAGCAGCACGGCGCTGAGCTTCGCCGCGGGCGGCGATGACGAATTGCTGGACCGCATAGACGAGCTGGCCGGGCGCGTGCTCACCCTGGTGACCGGCGGGGCGGAGCAGTTGCGCGTGGCGGCGCTGGAGATTACGGGGGTGCAGGGCCGCGCGGCGCTGCTGCGCGTCGTTTCGCTGCGCGCCGGAGATCCCTACGACGCCGACGAGGTGCAGGCCGATCTGGAGCGCTTGCGGGCGTTGCCGGGCATTGCGCGGGCCGATGTGGATATGCAGACCGGAGACGAGGGCGTCTCGCTGGTGTTCCGCGTGGTGCCCACCGGCGCGCTGATGTCGCCGGCCGATGCGCAGCGCGCCAGCGGCGCCATTGCAGAGGTGCGGGTGCGGGGCAATCGGCGCATTGAGGAAGGCGCCATTCTGGCGCGCATTTCGAGCCGCGCCGGCGAGCCCTTCCGCACGGCGCGGCTGCCCGGAGATTTGCGCGATATTCACCGCCTCGGCTTCTTCCGCAATGTCCGCGTGTTCTCCGACCAGGGCCCCGCGGGCCGCGTGCTGATCTTCGAGGTGGAGGAGAACCCGGTGGTGCGGCAGGTCACCATCACCGGCAACGACAAGATTGACGGCGAGAAGATCCGCGACAATCTCACGCTGACCACGGGTTCCACCCTCGACCTGCCGCTGCTCTTCGAGAACAAGCAGCGCATTGAGGCGATTTACCGCGCCGAGGGCTACTACCTGGCGCGGGTGCAGCACGAGATTGAGGATTTGACCACGGGCTCGGTGGCCATCAACTTTGTGGTGGACGAGGGCAAGAAGCTGCGGCTGCGCAAGGTGGAGTTCGCCGGCAACGAGGCATTCAGCGACGCCGAATTGAAGGAGGCGTTCAAGACCCGCACCTGGCGCTGGCACTCGCCGGTGACGCGCTTTTTCAACAAGGCCGGCACTTATTCCGAGCCGATCTTCCACCAGGATCTGCGCACGGTTTCCGATCTCTACTTCGACAACGGCTACATTCAGGCCGAGGTCAGCGACCCCGAGGTGACGCCTTCCGAAAAGGGCCTTTCGGTGTTGGTGCGCATTGCGGAGGGCCCGCAGTTCCGCGTGCGCGATGTGGATGCGTCGGGAGACCGCACCGTGGATGTGGAGGATATGCGGCGCTCTCTTGCGCTGCGGGCAGAGGATATTTTCAGCCGCTCCTCGCTGAACGACGATGTGGAGCGGCTCGAACACCGCTACACCGACCGCGGCTTCTACGCCGCCGAGGTGAAGCCGCGCACCCGGGTGGACGAGGGCGAAAACCGGGTGGATGTGACCTTCGAGGTGGAGAAGGGGCCGCTGTTCTTCCTGCGCGAAATTGAGGTCACCGGCAATTCGCAGACCGTGGATCCCGTGGTGCGGCGCGAGATGCGCATGGTGGAGGGCGAGCTCTACTCCGAGCGCGCGGTGGATATCAGCCGCCGCCGGATCGAGGTGCTCGGCTTCTTTGAAGAGGTGGTCATTGAGCCGAGGACCACCGACTACGAGAGCCAGCTCAATCTCGATGTGCGCGTGGTGGAGCGGCCCACGGGCTCGCTCTCTTTCGGGACGGGCTATTCCTCCCGCGACAAATTCGTGGTCTCCGGATCCATCAGTCAGTCCAACCTGTTCGGGCGCGGCTACGGCGGTTCCCTCTCGGCGGATATCGGCGGCCGCAGCAAGCGCTACTCCATCAAATTCAGCGATCCCTATTTTCTCGACACGACCTTCGGCTTCAGCGCCCAGACTTTTCTCACCAATGTGGAGTTCACCAACAGCTTCAATGTGACCACCAACGGCGCGCAGTTTGTGCTCTCGCATCTGCTCGACAATGCCGGCTTCACCCGGGTCTTTTTGCAATACGCCTTGACCAACCGCGAAGTGACGGGTCTCAGCGGCGCAGGCAGCACCGGCAGTTATGCTGCGCCGCTGCACAGGCAGTCCCTTTCCGGCAGCCAGTCCACCAGCCTGGTCGGCCTGCGCGTGCTGCGCGATACGCGCAACGACCGCATCAACCCCACTGCCGGCATGATCACAGACAGCTCGCTGGATTTCGCCGGTCTGGGCGGCTTCACCAAGTATGCGCGCCTGGAGAGCCGGGCCATCTGGTATCAGAGCAACCCGCACTGGGTTCCCGACTGGCTGCCCTCCAAGTATTCGGGCCACTGGGTTTTCGCCGGGCGCTTCGGCTGGGCCGTCCCCTTCAACAAGGTGGGAAATTTTCGCACGGCCACCGGCCAGTATATGGGTTCGACGGCGGGGCTGACGGATGTGGCGCGCCTCGAGGAAATAGATACCGATATCGAGCTGCCGCTCACCGAGCGCTACTTCCTCGGCGGCCTCGGCGCATACCAGTTGCGCGGCTTCGATCAGCGCTCTGTGGGCCCGCGCCGCGCCAAGGTGCGCCGCGTGGCGGCCAGCGAAATTGACGGCCTGCCGGATGATGCCGAAGGCAATCTCTACCGCCCGGCGCGCGCCGGCTCCACGGGTGCGGTTTGTGAGCCCTCCGCCACCGTGCGCTGCAACAGCCTGTCGGATCGGGAGCTCTCCGATTTCGAGGACATCGGCGCGACCGATGTAATTGGCGGCAACAAGTTCATCTCGGGAACGCTGGAATACCGCTTTCCCATCTCGGTGGATCTCGGTATGATCGGCATCGCCTTCGCCGACATCGGCAACGCCTTTGCCGAGGGCGAATCGGTGCTGGAGTTCGACCGCTGGCGCATGAGCACGGGCTTTGGCCTGCTCTGGTTCTCCCCCTTCGGTCCGCTGCAGGCCTTCCTGGGCTTTCCGCTGGACCGCTACGATCACGAGGGTTCGTCGGTTTTCGAATTCTCAATTGGCGGGCAGATTTTCTGAGCCGCCCCTTCTCCAAATCAACCCTGGGAGTTCACGACATGAAAGCGACCAAATACCTGCTCATCCTCTCGGCCGTGCTGGCGGCGTCGGCGGCGCCGTTCTGGAGTGCATCGGCCTCGGCCCAGCAGATCAAAATCGGCGTGGTGGACACCCAGCAGGCCCTGACCTCCTCGAACGCCGGCAAGTCCGCCATTGAGGAGATGAAGCGCAAGCAGCGCGAGGCGCAGGCGCAGATCAGCCCGCTCACCGAGCAGATCAAGAAGCTGCAGGAGGAATACCAGTCCAAGCGCTTCGTGCTCTCCGAGGAGGCGCTGCGCGATATGCAGTCGAAGATGCTCGAGCTGCGCAACACCCTGGAGGCGCGCAGCCAGGAGCTGCGCGGCAAGCTCGAGATTGACGAGAACCGCCTGATGGCGCCGCTGCAGGAGAAGTTGCGCAAGACCATCGAGGCCATTGGCAAGGAGCAGGGCTTTGCGCTGATCATCGCGCGGGGCAGTGCGATTTACACGCGCGAGACCCTCGACATCACCGACCTCGTGGTGGCGCGCTTCAACAAGAGCTGAGCCGTGGCGGGAATTCACCCCAGCGCCGTCGTCGAGCCGGGGGCCTGCGTGGCAAGCGGCGTCGAGATCGGCGCCTGTTGCACGGTGGGCCCGAATGTGGAGCTGCGCCCAGGCGTGGTGCTGCGCCCGCATGTGCATGTGACGGGCCGCACCACCATCGGCGGCGGCACGCGCATCTTCTCCTTCGCCACCATTGGCGAAGAGCCGCAGGACAAGGGCTTCGTGCCCGGCGGCGACGACACGGCGCTGGAGATCGGCAGTGGCAATGTGATCCGGGAACACACCAGCATCCATGTGGGCACCAAGGGCGGCGGCGGGGTGACGCGCATTGGCGACGACAACCTGCTGATGAACGGCGCCCATGTGGGGCACGATACGCAGATCGGCTCCCACTGCATTGTGGCCACCAATGTCGCCATTGGCGGCCACTGCCACATTGAGGACCACGCCGTGCTCGGCGGCCTGGTCGGCGTGCACCAGTTTGTGCGGGTGGGCGAATCGGCCATGGTGGCCGGTATGTCGGGGCTGCGGAAAGATGCGCCGCCCTTTTCGCTGGTGGCGGGGGGAGCGGGCGCGACGATTCGCGGCGTAAACGAACTTGGGCTGCGCCGCCGCGGATTTTCCGATGAAGTGCGCGCCGAGATCAAGCGCGCCTACAAGTTGTTCTTTTACTCGAAGCTGCGCTTCGAGGCCGCGTTGGCCGAGGCGCGCGCCGGGGGCTTTCGCTCCGAAGAGGCCGCGCGGCTGATCCATTTTCTCGAATCTTCCCAGCGCGGCTTCTGCCGGCCCTGATGGGCGCGGCTTTCGGGCTGATTGCCGGGGCCGGGCGTTTTCCGCTGGAAATCGCCCGCGCCGCGCGGGCGGAGGGCCGGCGTCTGTGTGTGGCCGGGCTGCGCGAGCTCAGCGATCCGGCGCTGGCGCGCGAATTCGAGAGCGCCGGAGATTGCGAATTCGCCTGGTTCTATCTGGGCGAACTCGAGGCGCTCTTCAACCACTGGCGCAGCCACGGCGTCCGGGACGCGGTGATGGTGGGCAAGGTGCCGAAGACTTTTTTGTGGCAGCGCCCGGAGGCATTTCGCCCCGACGCCACCACCCGCGCCCTGTTGGCGGGGCTCGCCAACCAGAACGACGACTCGCTGCAGGGTGCGGTGGCGGAAGCGCTGGCGCAGGCGGGCTTCCGCCTGCTTCCGCAGACAGCGCTCACCCCCGGTTTGTGCGCCGCGCCCGGTGCACTGGGCGCCATTGAAGCGAGCCCGGCGCACTGGGAGGACATTCGCTTCGCCTGGCCCATCGCCAAGGCGCTGGGCGGGCTGGATGTGGGGCAGACCGTGGTGGTGCAGGATCGCGCCGTGCTGGCTCTGGAAGCGGTGGAGGGAACCGACGCCGCCATTGCCCGGGGCTGCGCGCTGGCCGCCGAGTCGCGCGGCTGTTGCGTGGTGAAGGTGGCGAAGCCCGGACAGAGCGCGCGCTTCGATTTGCCCGCCGTCGGCCTCGCCACCATTCGCGCCATGACTCCCGGCTGCACCCTGGCCGTCGAGGCGGGGGCGACCGTGGTGTTGCAGCGCGAGGCGCTGCTGCGCGCGGCCGATGCGGCGGGCATTGCCGTGATCGGCGTCAGCGCAGAAGAGCTGGGCGCATGACAGCGCTGCGCATGGCGGTGGTGGGCGCAGGCCGCATGGGCCGCTTTCACGCCGAAAAGATCGCGGCGCTGGCCGCGCAGACGGGGGAGGTGGCGCTGGTTGCGGTTGCAGATTTGCACCTGGACCGGGCGCAGGCCGTGGCGCTGCCGCTGGGCGCGCGCGCCTGCCGCGACGCCCGCGAGGCATTCGCCGACGCGCAGGCCGCAGTGGTGGCCGCGCCCACCGCAGTTCATGCAGAGCTGGCGCAGGCCGCGCTTTGCGCGGGGTTGGATGTGCTGGTGGAAAAACCCATCGCCGCCACACTCTCCGAGGCCGAGCAAATCGCCGCCACCGCCCGCGCGCAGGAGCGCGTGTTGCAGGTGGGCCATTTGGAATGGTTCAACGCGGCGCTGCGCCGCATTTTGCCGCTGCCCGCTGCACCGCGCTTCATTGAGGCGCAGCGCATCGGTCCCTTTCCGGCGCGGGGCAGCGACCTGGATGTAGTGCGCGATTTGATGATTCACGACCTCGATATTTTGCTGCGCATTGCCGGCGAGCCGGTGCAGGTGGAGGCGGTGGGGGCCGCGGTGGTGAGCGAAAAGCTCGACATTGCCAACGCCCGGCTGCGCTTTGCGGAGGGCTGCGTTGCGAATGTGACGGCCAGCCGAATCTCGGAAGCGCCGCAGCGCAGGCTGCGCTTCTTCACCCCCGCGGGTTATTTCAGCGCGGACCTGATTGCGCAATCGGTGCACAGCGCCCACCTCGCCCCGCCGCATGAATCGGCCGCAGCGCCCGCGGCAAACGAGGCAGTCGCAGTGGACGCAGCGGCTGCGCCGAATGCAGCGGGTGCAGCAGCGGGTGCAGAGGCAAGCGCGGCGGCCGCGGCCAATGCGGCGGCTGTGCGGCGCATGGAGCGCCGCCGCCTGGATGTGGCGCGCGCCGATTCTCTCGAAATGCAACTGCGCGCCTTTCTCGCCGCGGTGCGCGAGCGCCGCGTCCGCGCCGGGGATGCAGAGCAGGGCCTGGCCGCTCTGCGCACCGCGTTGCGCGTTCTCTCCGCCATTTCCGAAGGCGCGGGGGAAGCGCGGTGAGCAGCTTTTTGATCTCTGCCGGGGATGCGTCCGGCGAAATGCACGCCGCCGGGCTGGTGCGGGCGCTGCGCCGCCGCGCGCCGCAGAGCCGCTTTGCGGGACTCGGCGGCAGCGAGATGCAGCGCGCCGGCGTCGAGTTGCTGGCGCCGCAGCGCGATTTGGCGGTGGGCGGATTGTTCGAGGTGCTGGGCTCGCTGCGCCGCATTCGCTCGGCCTGGCGGCGCATGAACCGCGCCTTGGAAGCGCGCCCCGATTTGCTGGTGCTGGTGGATTCGCCGGATTTCAACATTCCCCTGGCCCGGCGCGCGCGGCGGCTGGGGTTGCCGGTGCTCTATTACATTGGCCCGCAGGTGTGGGCCTGGCGGCGCGGGCGCGTTCGCAAAATTGCCCGCCGCGTGGATCGCCTGGCCGTCATCTTTCCCTTCGAGGTGGATTTTTACCGCGGCGCGGGGTTGCCCGTGGAATTTGTGGGCCATCCCCTGGTGGAGCGGTTGGCGGATTTCGCCCGGGACTGGCCCCGCGCCCGCGCCCGCAATGCGCTGCAGCTCGCGCCCGAGCGCCCGCTGCTGGCGCTGCTGCCCGGCAGCCGCCGCAACGAGTTGCAGCGCATGCTGCCGCTGCAGCTCGAGGTGGCCCGCATTCTGCACGCGCGCCTGCCCTCGCTGCACTTTGCCGTGGCGCTGGCGCAGAGCATTCCGCGCGAAGCGGCTGCGCCGCTGCTGGCGCGGGCGGGCGCGGGCTTGCCGCTCTCGGTGCACGAGGGGCGCACCTGGCAGGTGCTGCGCGCCGCCGATGCTGCGCTCGCCAAGCCCGGCACCATCACCATGGAGCTGGCGCTGCTGGGCACGCCCTTCGCCGTGGCCCTGCGGGTTCACCCGCTCTCCGCGCTGATCGGGCGGCAGCTGATCGAGGTGCCGAGCTTCACCATGCCCAACCTGATTGCCGGCGCGCCCATTGCGCCCGAATTTATGCAGGAGCAGGCGCAGCCCGCGCGCATTGCCGAAGCCCTGCGGGAATTGCTGTCCGGCCCGGCCCGGCAGCAGCAGTGCGAGGCGCTGGACTCGGTGCGCCGCACTTTGGGCGCGGGCGGCAGCGCCGGGCGCGTGGCGGAGATTGCACTGGAGATGGTTCGTGGGGCTTCCGGGACATAGCCTTGCGGCCGTGGCCGCCGTAGCCGCCGCGCCGGTGGCGTTGCTGGGCGCAGCGCTGTTTCCGCGCTGGCGCATCGGCTGGCGCGAGCGCCTCGGCGCTCACCCCGCCGCGCGCGCCCCCGGCGGCTCGCAAACGCAAATGCAAACGCGAACGAGCGCAAACGCCACAGGCGCGGGCGCTGCGCCGGTGTGGGTGCACGCGGCGAGTGTGGGAGAGGCGCGGGCGGCGCGGGCGCTGCTGGATGCACTTTGCACGCGGGGCGAGGCGGTGGTGGCCTCTACCCAGACCGAAACGGGGCGGGCGCTGTTGCGCGCCACGCGCCCGCAGATTCCCTGCGGCCTGGCGCCGCTCGATCACCCGTGGACGGCGGCGCGGGCCCTTGGGGGGGTGCGGCCTGCGGCGCTGGCGCTGGTGGAGACGGAGCTGTGGCCCTGCTGGATTGCGGCGGCGCGGGCGCGGGGCGTGCCGGTGGTGGTGGTTTCGGGGCGGCTTTCGGCGCGCAGCCCGCTGCTGCGCCGCGCGCTGGCGCTCTGGTTGCGCGGCGCACTGGCGGGAATTGCGGCGGTGGGGGCGCGCAGCGAAGCCGACGCCCGGCGCTTCATTGCGCTGGGCGTTCCCGAGGCGCGGGTGGAGGTCACCGGCGATTTGAAGCTGGAGCCCGCCGCAGAGCCGCCGCTTGCTGCCGAGCTGGCGGGCGCGCTTGCGGCCGCGCCGCCGCTGATTATCGCCGGCAGCACTCACGAGGGCGAGGAGCAGGCGGCCCTGGGCGCGCTGGCCGCCGCGCAGCAGGCGGGGTTGCCCGCGGCGCTGGTGATTGCGCCGCGCCACCTGCGGCGGGCCGGCCGCGTCGCCGCCCAGGTGCGCGCCGCCGGGCTGCGCCTGCACCGCCGCTCGGCGCTGGGCGGCGCGCGCCTCGGTAAGGGCGAGGTGCTGCTGCTGGATACGCTGGGCGAGCTTGCCGCGCTGTGGCCGCTGGCCGATGTGGCTTTTGTGGGGGGCAGCCTCGCCCCAGTGGGCGGCCACAATCTGCTGGAGCCGCTGCAGTGCGGGCGGGCCGTGCTGTTCGGCCCGCACACCAAAAACGCGCGCGAGGCCGCCGGCTTCGCGCTGGCTGCCGGGGCCGGATTGCGCGTGCGCGATGCCGCCGAACTCGCCCGCCGCACCTGCGAGGCGCTGGCGCAGCCCGCCGCCTGGCGCGCCCGGGGCGAAGCCGGCCGCCGCGCCCTTGCCGTCCATCGCGGCGCAGCCGCCCGCAGCCTCGCGCTGCTCGACCGCGCCCGCGCCGGCGGAGCGGCGTGATGCGCGCGGGTTGCATCGCCGCGCGCGACTCGCGGGTTTGGCGCGCGTGCGCGGGGCGGCCGCTGCGCGCCCGCGGGGCTTCGGCATGATGCCGCGCTGGTTTGAGGCGGGGCAGGTGGGCGCGCTGCGGCGGGCGGCGCTGCTTCCGCTCGGCGCGCTCTCTCACTGCTATGCGGCGGGGGCGGCGCTGCACCGCGCCTGGTTCGAGGCGGGGCCGGGGCGGCAGGCGCGGCTGCCCTGCAAGGTCATCAGCGTCGGCAATCTGGTGGTGGGCGGCAGCGGCAAGACTCCCGTAGCGGCCTGGCTGGCCGCGGCGCTGCACGGGCGCGGCTACCGGGTTGCGCTGGCGAGCCGGGGCCACGGCGGACGCGGCGGCCCGCCGGTGCAGGTGGTCTCGGACGGCCGCCGCGTGCTGGCCCGCGCCGCGCAGGCCGGCGACGAGCCGCTGTGGCTGGCGGCGCAAACGCCGGGCGTGCCCGTGCTGGTGGGCCGCCGCCGCGACCGCGTGGGGCGCAGGGCTGTGGCGGACTTCGGCGCAGAGGTGCTGATTCTGGACGACGGCTTTCAGCACCACCGACTCGCCCGCGATCTGAACCTGCTGACTTTTCACGGCGGCGCAGGTCTCGGCAACGGCCGCGTGCTGCCGCGCGGCCCGCTGCGCGAGCGCATCACCGCACTGCGCCGCGCCGACGCCATCCTGATAGTGGACGGCCCGCTCCCCCCCGCCGACGCCGCGCGCATCGAAGCCGCCACGGCCGACGCCGCGCCCGGAACGGCCCCGCCGTGGTTTCAGGTAGAGCGCCACCCCGCCACCCTGCACCCGCTTTCGGGCGGCGCGGAAGAGCCGCCGTCAAGCCTGTCCGGCCGCCACGTCGGCATACTCTGCGCCATTGCACGCCCTGCCGCGCTGCGCGCCACACTGGAATCGCTGGGCGCGCACATTACCGCCCAGCGCTGCTTCCCCGACCACCACCGCTACAGCGCCCAAGACCTGCGCGGCCTTTCCGCCCAGGCCCCCCTCTGGATCACCACCGAAAAAGACGCCGTCAAACTCTCCCCCGCTTGGCTCGCCGACGCCGACCTCCGCGTCCTCTCCCTCCACACCAGCCTCCCCGAAGCCGAACGCTTCCTGGCGTGGCTCGAAACACGGCTCGCCTGACACTGCACGCGGCCGGGCCGCGCGGCACAGAATACTCAGTGGCTGTGAGTTGTTGCGTGGATCTGTGATGGGGCGTAGGCAGCAGGGCGCTCGGCGAGCAACTCGGGGTTATTGCGCGCCAAAACCTCGTAGCGCTCAATGGCCGGCATGAGATCGTTGTTTTCCTCAATGCGCAACATACGGATATCGCGCACGGCGCTGCGGAACCAGTCAAAAGCTGCGCACAATTCCTGCACCACCAGCACGCACTTCACCGCGTCCACGCTGTCGTCGCCGAAATACACGCTCCCCTGCTTCCAGGTGAAACCGGCGTTTTGCAAGTGGCCGCGGATGTCGCTGTAAGCGTTTTCCCACGAGGGGTTGCGGTAGGCATTCCGCAGGATTGCCGTGTCGAACTCGAAGGCGATGGCATACATCCAGGGTTTCCCCTTGCGGGAAGTTTCCCTAGAAGCTGATGGCGGCTTCGATGGCCCAGGTGCGGCCTTGGGCGAGGGAGCCGAAGTAGAAGAGGCCGGCGTCAACGGTGGCGGAGATGCGGGCCTCTTTGTGGAAGGCGTCCTTTACGAATGCGCCCACGCTGAGCTCGCGTCCGTCGGCGTAGGGGATGTTGTAGGTGACGGAGAAGTCGGCGGTGCCGTAGTCGTCCACCTGTGTGCGGTTCAAACCGGCGGGATCGGGGAATTCGTCCCAACTGAACTCGTCGGTCCACTTGTAGTTGGCGCTCACAACGATGTTGCCGTTTGAGGTGGGAAACAACCAGTCTGCGCCGACGGTGTAGTTGAATTCGGGGGAGCCGGGGATTTCCAGGCCCGAGAGATCGCGCCGGCTGGGATTCAAGCTGCCATCCGCGTTGAACACCGCCTTGCCCGCGCCGGTGCCACAGACGCCGGGGCAGGTGGCGATGAAGTCATCGTATTCGGTGTCGAGCCAGCCGCCGTTGGCGTAGAAGTTCAGGTTGCCGAGCCTCAGTTGCAATTCCGCCTCTGCGCCATAGAGGGTGGCGTCGGAGGCGTTTTCCACGAAGGTGGAGACGGTGGCCCCCGTGTTTCGCAACTGGATTTCCTGCTTGTCGTTATAGGCGGTGTAGAAGCCGGTCAGGTTGAAGCGCAGGCGATTCCCCCACCAGTCCGTGCGCGTGCCCAACTCGAAGGTGTCTACGGTTTCCGTCTTGAAGGGACCCGCATCTTCACTGACCACCGCGCGGCCCACAAAGCCGCCGCTGCGGAAACCCCTGGAGTAGGAGCCGTAGAACATCAGGCTCTGATTCAGGCGGTAGTCGAGGCTGACGCGGGGGGTCAGCTCGTTCCATGTTTCATCGCTGGCAAAATCGAGGCCGTCGGGCTCCACATCCACATTCTCCTCTGCATCTACGCCGGGAATTCGCGCCAATACGGGATTGGTAACTACCCTCAATTGCCCGTTGGCTTCCCGCTGGTATCCCCCGCGCGCCTTTGGATCGCGGATCTTGATTTCCTTGCTTTCGTAGGTCCAGCGGAAACCTGCCGTCAGGCGCAACGGCTCGAGAATCTTCCAGGTCGCCTCGCCGAAGATGGCGTAGGTGTCCGCATCCTGGGAAGAAGTGTTGTCGGTCACCTGGATACCAAGGGGCGTGAAATCGCGGGTGCTCTGCAAGGTTTGCCCCGCGATTACCACAGGGCCCGTATTGATGTATTCCCCGAGCAGATAGCTGTCTGCTTCAATTTTGTATTCGGAATGGAAGTAGTAAAGGCCCGCCACAAAGTCTATGCCGCCGCCGAAGCCGGGGGACGGCGCCGTGCCGGATACGCGCAATTCCTGGCTCCATTGCTCGAAATCCTGCGGGCGGACCGGGCGGAAGAGATTCGCGGGCGAGCCGGACTGCGAGATATCGAGCAGCTCATCGGACTTGCGGTAGCTGCTGATGCTGGTGAGAGAGACATCGGAGACGCCGAACAGCCTGCCGACATCCCAATTCACTTCCAGTGTGGCAGCAGAGGCGTCAATGTTGTTGATGAAGGGCCTGGCCGCCTGGGTGTCCGAAAAGCCGCTGGCTTGGGAAGCGAGCGCGCCATTCGCCCGGCAGCCGATATTCTCGACACCCCTGCGGGTCTGAGCAATGGTGGTGGGGACCGCACCGGCAATCGCGCCGTTGATCGCAGCCAGGATTCCGGCCCCCGCCGGTCCGAGCGCCTGGAGTTGCTGATCCGTAACCGTGGTGGGATCCAGCCCCGCCATAGTAAGGGCGGCGACGGTTTGTTCATTGGAAAGCACGCCCGTGCGTATGCCCGCGATGACACGATCGATAACTTGATTGACCAGATCCAAGCGGGTGTAATCACAGAGATTCCCGCGGTTGTTGAGGGCGCCCCCCCCCCGGGCCAGAGTCGCCTGGAAGCGGGCGGCCAGCGTTGTGTCCGAAGGATTGAAAGGCGAGTTGGGTGTGACCTTCCCCGTCATCGGATCAATAATTCGCTCGGCAGAAATAGTGGGCGCCGTCAAATTCACCGGCGGGGCGTATTCGCTCTCGTCGTCGTAGTATTCCAGAGTCAGCAACGCCTCGAGATTCGGCAGCGGCTCGAACAGGAAAGTGCCCGTGGCGTGGGTGACCTTGGCGCCCTCTTCCTGCTCGTTGCGGGTGGTGTTGAAGGCGAAGCTCTCGTCGTTCTCCGAGAAGAAGGCCAGCTTGGCGGACAAGATGTCCGGGACGATGGGGAAATTGATGACGGCCTTGTAATCGTTCTCTTGGTTGGCGCCGATGCGCATACCGGCCTTGGCGCTGAATTCGCCGGTGGGCCGGGTGCGCCGGACATTCACCAGGCCGCCCACGGTGTTGCGGCCAAACAGCGTCCCTTGCGGGCCGCGCAAAATCTCGATGGATTCCAGATCGAAGGCGTCAATGCGCGCGCCGGCAATCTGCCCCAGCGGCACGCCGTCAATTACCACGCCCACCGTGGGGTCGAAGCTCTTCTCCAGATCGCGGAAGGACACGCCGCGGATGCTGCCGAGCAGGCCGTTGCCGGTGTAGGGGTGCGGGCCCAGCGAGACATTGGGGGTGTATTTGGTGAAATCGCCGATGTGCGTGGAGTAGGTGCGCTCAATGGCCTCTTCGTCGAAGGCGGTAATGGCCAGGGGCACATTCTGCAGGGGCTCCTCGCGCTTGCGGGCGGTGACGATGATCTCCTCAATGCCCGCGGCGCTGGCCCCGTCCTCTTGCGCGGGCGCAGCCCCCGGCGTGAGGCACAGCCCCGCCCCCAAAGCTGCGATTGCGAAAACCCTCAAGCTGTTGCGCATCGGGCGCCCCTTTCTGTTCCCAAGACTGGGTGAAACTCTCCAAGCGCCGCCCGAGGTTGCGGGCCGCCGCCTCCGGTGGCGCAAGCCCCGGTGGCGCAATTCTTTGCCTATATCGGCCCCGGCGTCAAGCTAATTTTTGCCCCTCGGGGGAGCGCCTGCGCGCGGCAATTAGCGCCAGTGGCGGGCGTGGCGGGCAATGCGGCGCAGCTCGCGGGGGAGGCGGCGCCACAGCGCCCGGCGCAGGGGGCGGTCTGCCGCGCAGTAGGCGCTGAAAAAGCGCGCGCAGCCGCGCGGGCCGACGCGGCGCAGCACGCCGCGCTTCAGCAGTGAGCGGTAGAGGCGCATGAGTTCGGCCATGCGCGCGGCGGGGGCGGGGGGAGGGCCCAGCCGCGCGCGGTCCAGGTCAATCAGCAGGACTTCCGCGCCCGCCGGGGTTTCGCGCAGCAGCAGGTTGGCGGCCTGCAAATCCGCGTGGCGGCCCCCCAAATCGTGGAAGCGCCGCACCGCGCGCCCCGCGGCGGCGGCGCAGCGGAGCATTTGCGCGGGGCCGGGGCCGGGGCCGCGCAGCACGCGCAACAGGTCGCGGGTTCCCTCCTCGTAAAAGGTGGCAATGGCCAGCGACCAGCAGAGTCCGCGCCTCCTTCCCGCCACCAGGGCCGGCCGCGGCACCGGCGCTCCCCGCGCGCGCAATGCCGCAGTTACGGCCAGCTCGCGCAGCGGGCGGCGGGCGCTGGCGAAGCAATCGCCCAGCAGCCCCGCCAGCGCGCCGCCGTGCACCAACCGCCGCAACAGCAACCTCCCATCCTTTTTATCGCCGAGCAGCGCGGTGGCGCCGCGCCCGGTGGCGCCGGGAGGCGATTGGGCGAAGGCGGCTTCGAGGCCGCCCGCTTCGAGCAGGCCGAGGTCGAGGGCGGCTTCGAGCAGATCGCCCCGGGCGGCCAGCAGCGCGCCGCGCCGGGTAATGAGCCGGAACTCCGGCGGCAGCCGCACCCCGCGCCGCCCCCACCGCGCGCCGGCAACGCCGCCGCTCTCACTCCCCCCGCCTCCAATGCGGGCGCGGGCGCGGCGGGGGAGGGGGAGGCGCAGGCCGGCGCGGCGGGCGAGCAGGGCGGCGGCCAGCGCGGCGAAGAGGGCGTTGGGCGCCCAGATGGCGGGGCCGACGGGGACTGCGGTGCGCAGGGCGAGATAATCGCCGGCCTGCAGCAGCAGGTAATAGGCGGCGACCAGCGCGGCGCAGAGCAGTGCGCCGTGAGCGCGCTTGCCCCGGCGCAGCGCGCCAGCGCCCAGGGGGAAGCCGGCCAGCGCAAAGAGCAGCGGCGCGGCGGCGAGCGCCATGCGGCGCTGCCATTCCAGCTGATAGCGCGGCAGTCCGCTGTGAGCGCGGGGCGGCCCGTGCCCCACGCGCTCAAAATGGCCGATGACTTCCAGCACCTCGGGCGTCGTGAGTTCCAGCGGATCCAGCGGATCGTGGGGGCCGCCGCCGCCGAGCAGGCGGTTCATATCGAAGGTGTAGTCCAGGCCCTCGAAGGCGATGCGCTGGTAGGTGGCGCCGGCCCGGGGCTCGAAGTGCACATCGCCGCCCCGCAGCCGCAGGTGGGCCAGGGCGGTGCTTTTGTCAAAGGAGAAATCGCCCCGCGCCGCCACCACGGTGAAGGGCCGCTGCGGGTTCGACTGATCGTGAAGCAGCACGCCCTGCAGCCGGTTCTGCTCGCGGCGGTCCACGAACAGCAGCCGCGCGCCGTGTTTGTCCAGGGGGGTCAGCGCGCCCGCCTCAATAATGCCCCCCCGCGCCGCCACCCCCAGCACCAGCGCGCGCAAATCCCGCCGCGCCAGGGGCTCGCCCCAGTTCAGCAGCAGCGCGGTGACGGCGGCCGTCAGCGCGCCGAGCAGCGCCACGGGCCAGACCAGGCGCAGGCTCCCCACCCCCAGTGCTTCCAGCGCGGTGATTTCGGAATCTGCGGAGAGCCGCGCCAGCGCCACCATTACGCCGAATACAAAGGCGAAGGGCAGCACATAGCCCGCCAGCCGCCCCGCCAGCAGCAGCAGCAGCCGCCCGGCCTCTGCCGGGGTAATGCCGAGGGCGATCAAATCCTCCAGGCGGCGCAGCAGAGAGGGCAGCAGCAACAGCGCGCCGACGGCGAAGAGCCCGATCAGCGTGTAGCCGGCGACCTCGCGCAGCAGATACCGCGACAGGGTCCACGGAATGCGCATGGCGCTATGCTACCAACCGCCGCCGAACCGCCGCCGCGCGGCCCCGGGCTTTGCCGGCTGCCGCCGGTTTCGGCGCGGTTTCGCCCGCGGCTTTTGCGGAAGGGCTTTGCGTGTCCACCTGCACGAATCCGCTGCCCGCCCCGCCGCCCGCCCGGCGCTTGTTGATAATTCGCCTGGGCGCGGTGGGAGATGTGGTGCGGACACTGCCCGCCGCCAGCGCGCTGCGCGCCGGCTTTGCGCGGGCGCACCTGGCATGGCTGGTGGAGCCGGCCGCGGCCAGCCTGTTGCAGGGGCAGCGCTGGATTGACGAGGTGATGGTCTTTCCGCGCGGCGCGCTGCAGCAGGCCCTGCGCGGCGGGCGGCTGCTGCGGGCTTTTGCGCTGTGCCGCAATTTTTTGCGCGAGCTGCGGGCGCGGCGCTTTGAGCTGGTGGTGGATTTTCACGGCATTCTGAAAAGCGGCGTGCTCTCCCGGGCGACGGGCGCGCCGCTGCGCGCGGGCTACGAGCGGCCCTTTGCCAAAGAGGGCGCGCGCTGGTTCGCCAACCGCCGGGCCCGGCTCGCGCCCCGGCGGCAGAGCCGCTTTGAGCGCAACGAGGCGCTGGTGCGCTTTCTCGGCGTGCGGGAGGCCGCGGCTCCGCAGCCGCTGCGGGCCTCTGCGGCCAGCAGGGCGCGCATGGCGGCGGCCTTCGCCGGCACGGCGGGGGTGGTGATGCACCCCGGCAGCAGCGCCGGCGCCGCTCACAAGCGCTGGACGGTATCGGGCTATGCCGCCGTGGCCCGGGGCCTGGCGGGAGATTTGGCCGCGCCGCTGCTGGTGGCCGCCGGCGCCGGGCGGGCCGAGCGGGACTTCGCCGATGCAGTGGTGGAAGCGGCCGCCGGGGCGGCGCGGCGCGCGCCGGCGACGCCCTCGCTGCTGGATCTCGCCGCGCTCTTCGAGCAGGCGCGGCTCTTCGTGGGATCGGATACGGGGCCGCTGCATTTGGCCTCGCTGGTGGGCACGCCCGTGGTGCAGCTCATCGGCCCCACCGATCCGGTGGAAAACGCGCCCTTCGCCGCCACCCCCGCCCGCAGCGTGCGGGTGCAAATCGCCTGCAATCCCTGCCGCCGGGGCTGCGCCGCCGCCGCCTGCATGAGCGCCATTGAGCCCGGCGCGGTGCTGCGCGCCGCCCGTGAACTTCTGGCGGCAGAGCGGGGCGGGTGATAGCCTCGGTTTTTCGCCCCGCGCAGGCGAGTGTAGCCGGGAGTCATCTCTTCCATGCCGCAGGCTCGGGACATCCTGGTGCGGGCGCCGAATTGGACCGGCGACCTGGTAATGGCCACGCCGGGCTTTCGCGCGCTGCGGGCGGGCTTTCCCGCCGCGCATATCACCCTGCAGCTCCGGGCCGGGCTCGCGCCGCTGCTCTCCGGCGCGCCGTGGTTCGATGCGCTGGCGCCGCTGCGGGGCCAGGGCGTTTGGCGCAGTCTCGGCGAGGCCCGGGCGCTGGCCCGGCGCGGCGGTTTTGATCTCGGCCTGTGCCTGCCGGATTCTTTTTCCGCCGCGCTGTTGTTGCGGGCTTCGGGCGCGCGCTTTGTGGTGGGCTATAGGCGCGGCTGGCGGCGCGCGCTGCTGCACCGGGCGCTGCCCCGTCCGGGGGGGCGGCGCGGCTGGATTGCCCGGGAGCGCCATGTGCTGGGTTTGGTGGAAGCGCTGGGCGCGCCGCCGCAGGGGGGGCATTTGGAGCTCTTCACCACCGCCGCCGAGCGCGCTGCGGCCGGGGCGCTGTTGTCCGGCCGGGGGGTGGACGCCGCCGCGCCGCTGGCGGTGCTGGCGCCGGGCGCGTCCTACGGCCCTTCCAAGCTCTGGCCGGCGGAGCGCTTCGCGCAGGTGGGGGATGCGCTGGCCGGGGCGGGGGCGCAGGTGCTGATTGCCGGCACCCGGGCAGAGCGCGCGCTCTGCGCCCGGGTAGCCGCGGCCATGCGCGCCCCCGCCGCCGATCTGGGCGGCGCGCTGGATCTGGGCGGACTCAAGGCCGTGCTGCAGCGCGCGCGGGTGCTGCTTTGCAACGACGCCGGCGCGCGCCACATCGCCGTGGCCTTCGGCGTCCCCTGCGTGGTGCCCATGGGCCCCACGGCGCTGGCCAAGACCAACTGGAATCTCGAACAGGTGACGGTGCTGCGCGCCGGGGTGGAATGCAGTCCCTGTTATCACCGGGTGTGCCCGATTGACCACCGCTGCATGACGCAAATTCCGGCGGCCCAAGCCGCCGAAGCCGCGCTCGCCGCCTTCGAATCCGGCGCAGCCCGGGCCGCGGGAGGCGCAGCGTGACCGGCCGGAGCCGCCTGAGCGCTGCGGCCCCTGGCGGGGGGCGCCGGTGAGCGCGCGTTCCAGGGCCGGCGGGGCCAGCAGCGCCGGCGGGGCCGGGCTCGATCTGCAGCGGCTGCGCGGCATTGTGCAGGGCTTTTCCCGCCTGCGGCTGCTGGTGGTGGGCGATGTCATGCTCGACGAATACCTGTGGGGCGAGGCCCACCGGGTGAGTCCCGAGGCGCCGGTGCCGGTGGTGCGGGTGCAGCGCGAATCCCGGGCGCTGGGCGGCGCGGGCAATGTGGCGCGCAATGTGGTGGCGATGGGGGCGCAGTGCGATTTCTGCGGCGCGGTGGGGGACGACGCCGCCGGGGCGCTGGTGGCGCAGTTGCTCGCCGAGCTGGGCGTGGCGGAATCCGGCCTGCTGCGCGTGGCGGACCGCCCCACCACGCGCAAGACCCGGGTGGGCGCGCAGGGGCAGCAGATGCTGCGCTTCGATCACGAGAGCGATGCGCCGCTGCCGGCAGCCGCCGGGCGCGCGCTGCTCCGCGCGTTGGAATCCGCGCTGCCCAGGGCCGACGGCGTGGTGATTGAGGACTACGGCAAAGGGGTGCTGCAGCCGCGCTGGCTGCGCGCGGCCATGCAGCGCTTTCGCGCGGCCGGCCTGCCGGTCACCGTAGATCCCAAGGATGCGCTGTTGCCCTACCGGGGCGCCACGCTGCTAAAGCCCAATCTGCGCGAGGTGGAGGCGCTCACCGGGCGGCGCTTGCGCAGCGAGGCCGAACTGCCGGCGGCGGCGGCGCGGCTGCAGCGCAAGCTCGGCGGCTGCGATTTGGTGGTGACCCGGGGAGCGCTGGGCATGGCGGTTTTCGAGTCCGGGCGCGCGCCGCAATTCGCCCCCGCCGCCGGCCACGAGGTCTTCGATGTGCAGGGCGCCGGCGATACCTGCGCGGCGGCGCTGGCGCTGTCGCGTCTGGCCGGGGCCACGCTCTTCGAGGCGGCGGTAATTGCCAACGCCGCCGCCGGCGTGGTGGTGGGCAAGCTCGGCACGGCGGTGGCCTCGCCCCGGGAAATCACCGCACTGCTGCCCGGCGCACTGCGCGCCGCCCGGGAGGCGCAGCGCCGTGGTTGAGGAAGCCCAGCCGCATATGCTGAATGTGGGCTACGGCAACCTGGTGTGGGCGGCGCGGGTGGTGGCCATTGTGTCGCCGCAGTCCGCGCCCATGCGCCGGTTGCGCGAAGAGGCCGCCGGGCGCGGCAAGCTGGTGGACGCCACCCAGGGCCGCCGCACCCGCTCCATTCTCATCACCGACAGCGATCATGTGATTCTCTCCGCCGTGAACACCGAGACCATCGCGGCGCGGCTGACCGGCGGAGAGGAATCGTGAGACTGCGCCGGGGCATTCCCTTCGTGGTGTCCGCTCCCTCGGGCACCGGCAAGACCACCGTGTGCAAAGAGATCGTGGCGCGGGATTCGCAGGTGGAGTTTTCCATTTCGCACACCACGCGCGCAAAGCGCCGGGGGGAGCGCGACGGCGCGGATTACCACTTCGTGAGCCGTCCGCAGTTTGCGGTGCTGCGCGCGGGGGGAGCTTTTGTCGAGCACGCCGAGTATGCCGGCAATCTCTACGGCACCAGCCGCGAGGCCCTCGACGGGCCGCTGGCCGCCGGGCGCGACCTGCTGCTGGAAGTGGAGGTGCAGGGCGCGGCGCAATTGCGGGAACACAGGCCCGACGCGCGCTTCATCTTTCTGCTGCCGCCCTCCTGGCAGGAGCTCGAGCGGCGCCTGCGCGGGCGCGGCACCGACAGCGCCGCGGCTCTCGCCGAGCGGCTGAGCCAGGTGCAAACGGAACTCCGCGCGCTGAGCGGCTTCGATTACGCGCTGGTGAACCACGAGCTGCAGCAGACGGTGACCGCGCTGCTCGAAATTATGCAGGCCGAGCGCCGGGGCGATGTGGCGGCAGTGCGCGCCGCCCACGGGCGCGAGCCGGTGCTGCGGCGCATGAACGGGATGGATGGGATACTCTCCACAGAGCTTCACGGCAAAGAGGATGCCGCTGTGACCACCCGCAAGAAGCCGTCCGCCCCCCGAAGGAAGAAGCCCGCCGTTCTGAATCGCACGGTGTTCACCCGCGACAACCTGGAAGTCATGCGCGGCATGGATTCGGACAGCGTGGATTTGATCTATCTGGACCCGCCCTTCAACAAGAAGAAGCAGTTTCACGCGCCCACCGGCAGCGCCGCCCGTGGCGCTTCCTTCAAGGACTGGTGGACCATGGACGATGTGAAATTCGAATACATGGAGCAACTGGAGCGCAAGCACCCCGACCTGGTCTCCCTGATACACGCCGCCGGACTGGTGGGGCACCGCTCCAACACGCCCTACCTGCTCTACATGGCCCCCCGGCTGGTCGAAATGCGCCGGATATTGAAAGACACCGGCTCTCTGTATCTGCATTGCGATCAGACCATCGGGCATTACCTGAAATTGTTGTTGGATGGGATATTCGGCCACGAGCATTTCCAGAACGAGGTGATCTGGGGCTACAAAACCGGAGGGGCCAGCAAGAAGCGCTTCGCGCGCAAGCACGATACGCTGTTTTTCTACTCCAAAAACCCCCAATTTCACTTCAATTCCTTTCGCGTGCGAAACTATTTCGAGAAGCCCTTTTTCACGACGAAGAAAGATGAGGCCGGTCGGCACTACACGGAAACCATCCTTCGGGATGTGTGGGACACGGACGATATCAAGGCGGTGATCAATACTTCGGGGGAGCGCGTGGGCTATCCCACGCAAAAGCCCCTGGCTCTGCTGGAGCGCATCATTCGCGCCAGCAGCAACCCGGGCGATATGGTGCTCGACCCATTCTGCGGCTGCGCGACCACTCTGGTGGCGGCGGAGAAGCTGGATCGCCAGTGGATCGGCATTGATGTGAGTGACCGGGCGATTCAGTTGGTGAGCCGCCGCCTTGAACGGGAACTCGGCAGCCTGCTCTTTGAACCTATCCACCGGCGCGACATTCCCGCGCGCGGCGACAAGCTGCAGCGGACGCCGAACGCGACATTGAAGCGCCGCCTGTATGGCGAGCAGACCGGTCACTGCAACATCTGCAAGTCGCATTTCGATATCCGCAACATGACTTTGGATCACATTGTGGCCACCGCCGTGGGCGGCCCCGATGCGGATGACAACATCCAACTGCTGTGCACCGCCTGCAACTCCATGAAGGGCAAACGCTCCCAGGAATGGGCAATTGCCCATTTCAACGAGCACTGGCGGCGGCGCTGAATATGCCCGCCACCGCTGCGAAATTCGCCCGCCGCCGGCAGCCGGATGCCATGCTGCGCTTCAACGACATTGCGGATCGGGTGTTGTCCTACCACGCGGACTGCGACCTGGCGCTGCTGCAGCGGGCCTATGTCTATACCGCCAAGGTGCACGAGGGGCAGCAGCGGCTCTCGGGAGAGCCCTATCTGGTGCACCCCCTCGAAGTGGCCGGCGTGCTGGCCGAAATGCGGCTCGACGAGGTGACCATTGCGGCGGGCCTGTTGCACGACACCGTCGAGGACACGCTGGCCGCGCCGCAGGAACTCGAGGCGCTGTTCGGCGCAGAGGTGGCCTTTCTGGTCGAGGGGCTCACGAAAATCTCGAAGGTGGAGTTCAGCTCCGTGCGGGCCCGGCAGGCGGAGAACTTCCGAAAAATGCTGGTGGCCATGTCCAAAGATATCCGCATTCTGCTGATCAAGCTGGCCGACCGCCTGCACAATATGCGCACGCTGCATTACCTGGATGAGGAAAAGGCCCGCCGCATTGCCCAGGAGACCAGCGATATTTATGTGCCGCTGGCGGATCGCCTCGGCATTCACTGGGTGAAGCGCGAGCTGGAGGACCGCGCCTTCCGCCGGCTGCATCCCACCGCCGCCGCCGAGCTCGAGAACGCCCTGCACCGCCGCCACCAGGAGCGCGAGCGCTACATCGAGCAGGTGAAGGGCGTGCTTTCGCAGAAGCTCGCCGACGCCGGCATTCGGGGCGAGGTGAGCGGGCGGCAGAAAGACCTGGCCGCCATCCACGCCAAGATGGAGCGGCGCGGCAAGACCCTCGACAAAATCTACGATGTGATCGCCTTCCGCCTGGTGCTGGAGGGCGACAGCGAAGCGGTGTATCACGCATTGGGATTGATCCACTCCACCTGGCCGCCGGTGCCGGGGCGCTTCAAGGATTATGTGGCGCTGCCCAAGGCCAACGCCTACCAGTCGCTGCACACCACGGTGATCGGCCCCTACGGCGAGCGCATGGAGATTCAGATTCGCACCCACACCATGCACGACAACGCCGAGTTCGGGATCTCCGCGCACTGGAAATACAAGGGCGTGGGCGCTCAGCTTCGCACCGAGGACGAGCGCCGCTTTGACTGGCTGCGCCAGCTCATGGAGCGGCAGGGCGAGCTCAGCGATCCCCATGAGTTTCTCGATGTGGTGAAGGTGGACCTGTTTCCGGACCAGGTCTTCGTCTTCACGCCGGAGGGCGATGTCATCAACCTGCCGCGCGGCGCCAGCGCGCTCGACTTCGCCTATGCGATTCACAGCGAGGTGGGCGACCGCTGCATTGGCGCGCGGGTGAACGGCGTGCAGCGGCCGCGCGGCGTGAAGCTCAGCAACGGCGACACGGTGGAGATTCAGACCAGCCGCTCGCAGTCGCCGAAGAAGGATTGGCTCGCGGTGGTGGTTTCGGGCAAGGCGCGCTCGCGCATTCGCCACGCGGTGCGCCAGGCCGAAAACGCGCGCAGCCGCGAACTCGGCCGCGGCATTCTCGAACGCGAGCTGCGCAAGGCCGGGCTCTCGCTGGGCCGCCTGCAGGCCGAGGGCGTGCTCTCCGAACTGGCCGGCCGCCACACCCGCGGCGGCGAGCCCGAACTCTTTGCGGCGCTGGGCTACGGGCGCATCTCCGCCAAGTCGCTGGTGCGTGCGCTGCGCGGCGGCGAATCGCCTCCCGCGCCCGGAAAGCCGCGCAAGCTGCGCGATATTTTCCGCCGCCGCCGGGCCGCGCCGGTCTCGGGCATCCGCGTGGACGGCCATGGCGATGTGCTGGTGCGCTTCGGGCGTTGCTGCTCGCCGCTGCCCGGCGAAGAGATCACCGGCTTCATCACCCGCGGGCGCGGCGTGACCGTGCACGCCCGCGATTGCCGCGTCGCCTTCGAGCTGGATCCGGACCGGGTGACCGAGGTGGAATGGGACCGCGACTCCGAAGTGTCGCGGCGCATCAAGATCCGCGTGCATTCCCGGGACGAGCCCGGCCTTTTGGCGAACATCACCCGCACCATTTCGGCGGCGGGGGTGAACATTGGCGCAGCGCGCATCAACACGCACCACGACCGCACCGCGGTGCAGAACTTCGACCTGTGGGTCACCGATTCCTCCACTTTGCGCGCCGTCATGCGCGAGATCGGGCGCATCAAGGGCGTGCACCTGGTGGAGCGGGTGCGCGCATGAGCGCGCCGCAAATCTCGGCCGTCATCATCTGCTGCGACGAAGAGCGCCACATCGGCGCGTGCCTTGAGAGCGTCGACTGGTGCGGCGAGCGCGTGGTGGTGGATTCCGGCAGCGCGGACCGCACCGTGGAAATCGCCCGGGCGGCGGGCGCTCGGGTAATTGAGCGCGGCTGGCCGGGCCATGTGGCGCAAAAGCAGTTTGCGCTGGAACAGGCGCAGGGCGACTGGATTTTCTCTCTGGACGCCGACGAGCGCTGCACACCGGAACTGCGCGCAGAGATTGAGCGGGTCACCGGGGACGCCGCGCCTGCTGCGGAAGCGGCGTGCGTTGGCTTCGAAATGCGGCGGCTCGCTTTTCACCTGGGGCGCTGGATTCGCCACGGCGGCTGGTATCCCGATTGGAAGCTGCGCCTGGTGCGCCGGGGCCGCGCGCACATCGGCGGCCGGGATCCCCACGACCGGATGATCGCCGAGGGCCCGGTGGGGCGGCTCCATGCAGATCTGCTGCACCTCACCTTCAGCGATTTCGCCGCGCAGATTCGCACCATCCAGAACTTCTCGGGCATTATGGCCGCGGAGAGGTTTCGCGCGGGAAGGCGCTTTTCCCTGCTGCGCGCCGTGCTGCATCCCTTCTTCAAGTTTGTCGGCTGCTATCTGTGGAAGTCGGGTTGGCGCGACGGCTGGCCTGGTTTTGTCATCGCCGCGGCTTCGGCCTTCGCCGTTTTCACCCGCTATGTGAAGCTTTGGGAACTCGAGCGCGCCGCGCGCTCCGGCTGATCAGCCCGCTTCCCGCGTTCGCCCCGGCTGCTGCAGCTCTGCGAATTGCCGGTAGAGTCCGCCCGCGGCGAGCAGTTCGGCGTGGCTGCCGCGCTCGGCAATGATGCTGTTCTCCAGCACGATGATCTGATCGGCGTGGCGGATGGTGGAGAGGCGGTGGGCGATGATGAAGACGGTGCGCCCCGCCAGGAGCTTTTCAATGGCGCCTTGCACATAGCGCTCGCTCTTTGCGTCGAGGGCGCTGGTGGCCTCGTCGAAGATCAGCACGCGGGGGTTGCGCAGAATGGCGCGGGCGATGGTGATGCGCTGGCGCTGTCCGCCGGAGAGCCGCACGCCGGAATCTCCCACCTCGCTGTCGAGTCCCTGCGGCAGGCGCAGCGCGAACTCGTCCACATGGGCGGCGCGGGCGGCGGCGCGCAGTTCCGCCGCCGTGGCGCCGGGCCGCCCGTAGAGAATGTTCTCGCGGATGCTGCCGGCGAACAGAAAAGGCTCCTGGCCGACGATGGCGATTTGCGAGAGCCAGGATTCGCGGCGGATATCGCGCAGGTCCACGCCGTCCACCAGAATGCAGCCGGAATCAGGATCTGCAAAGCGCATCAGCAAATCGGCCAGGGTGCTCTTGCCCGCGCCGGTGCGCCCGACAATGGCCACCGCGCTGCCGGCGGGCACATCGAGGGAAATGTTGCGCAGCACCTTTTCGCTGCCGTGGGAAAAGCTCACGCCCACCAGGCGGATATCGCGCTGCAGTTCGTTCAGCCCGACGGCGTCCGGCGCATCCCGCGCTTCGGAATCCGCATCCACCACCTCGAAAAAGCGCAGCGCCGAGGGCACGCCTTCCTGAATCTGCGTCCAGCCCCGGGTCAGATCGCGGATCGGGCGGTAGGTGGCGGTCTGCATCACCAGAAAGAATGCGCCCACATCGCCGAGGCTCAGGTGGATGGTCTGCGAGAGCACCACTGCAATGCCGCCGATCAAAATGGCAATGCCGAAGGCGTTTGTGGCACCCTCAATGCTGGAGCGCGACAGCGAGCGGAACAACACCACGCGCATATTGCGGCGCAGCCAGCGCAAATTTTCGCGGGAGAAGGCTTCCTCTTCATGCCCTTCGGCGCGAAACGCCTTGATCACCTTGAGGCCGGCGAAAATCTGCAGCAGGCGCTGCGTTACATGGCCCTGGCTCTCCTGGCGGCGCGCCGCATTGCGGCGGATGCTGCGGCCGAAGAGCGCGACAATGCCCACCACCAGCGGCGCCACCAACGCCACGCCCAAGGTCAGTTGCCAGGAAATCCAGAACAGCGCCGTCGCGCCCACGCCCAGGGTGAGCAGCGAGGGCAGCACATCGGCGAAGAGCAATTCCAGCGAGCGCTGCGCCTGTTGCGCATCGTTCATCACCCGCGACAGCGTCTGCCCCCGCGCGCGCCCGTAGTGATAGGCGAGCGGCAGGCGCAGCAGTTTGCCGCAGAGCTGTTGCTGAATATCCACCAGCACCCGCCCCAGCACGTATTGCGACAGATACTCGTGGCCGAAGCGCGACAGCGGCAGCAGCGTCACGATCAGCAGCGCGGCGAGCAGCAGCCTCGGAATCGCCGCCGCCGCCCGCTCACTGAGCGCCTGCGAATCGGCGGTGGTGGCGGTGGCATCGGTGGCATCGCCTGCGCCGTCTTCGGCGAGTTGCAGCCAGTCGCCGAAACCCACCTTCGCATCGCGCCCCGCCTGCGGAATCATGATGTCGTCGAGCACCGGCTTCAGCAGATAGGCGCGGCCGGTGCGCGCGCCCGCGTAGAGCAGCGAGCAGAGAATCGCCAGCAGCACGATGGCGAAATAGGGCCGCGCGTAGCCGAGCAGCCGCGCGTAGGTGCGCGCGCTGCCCGGCTTTGCGCCCGGCGGCTCGCCGCGCCCGGATTCGCTCCCACCCATGGCCCTGCAACCGATACCAAAGCGCCCGGCGCGGCGCGACCAAGCCTCGCAGCCGCGGGCCCGGTGGCGTAACATTGCGGCGATGGAACTGCTCTATGCCGCGCATGTGCCCCCCGGCGAAGGCCCCTTTCCCACCGTGCTGATGCTGCACGGCTGGGGCGCCAGCGCGCACGATTTGTTCTCGCTCGCGCCCTTCATGCATGGGGGCGGGGCGCTGGTGTTGTGTCCGCAGGGGCCGGTGTCTTTTGAGATTGCGCAGGGCGTTCCGGGCTTCGGCTGGTGGCCCATTACGCCGGGGCGCGAGCCGGAGGGCGCGGCCTTTGACGAGGCGCGCCGCCTGTTGCGCGCATTTTTCGATGCCGCCTGCCAGCGCTATCCCGTGGACCGCCGCAAGGTGGTGGTGCTGGGCTTCAGCCAGGGCGGCGTGATGGCTTTCGATCTGGCGCTCTCTGCGCCGGAGCAGTTTGCCGGGCTGGTGGCGCTATCGAGCTGGCTGCCCGATTCGCTTGCGAACGCGCTGCCCCGTTCCCCCGCCCACGAGAATTTCCCCGCGCTGCTGATTCACGGCGCACGGGACGATTTGATTCCGGTGGCGCTCGCACAAGAGGCGCGGCAAAAGCTCATGGCCCTGGGCCTCAATGTCAGCTACCGCGAATTCGAAATGCAGCACGAAGTGAGCCAGGAGGCGCTGCTCGAAGTGGTGCGCTGGACGGAAGGCAAGATTTTCAATCTGATCCAGCTGGCGTAATCCGGCGGGCGCGTCAGGGCTTCCAGCCGCTCAGGCGGACGGGGTCGCCGATGCGCCAGCCCCAGCGGGCCGCGCTGCCGGCGGGAACCTCCAGCACCGCGTCGGCGGGCGCGCCGGGCGTCAGCGCGGGCGGCGGCGGGGGGACGGCGTGGGGGACGCGCTGCTCCATATGCACGATGCGGTTTTCGCGCAGCCAGATGATGTCTATGTCGAAGTGCATATCCTTCATCCAGAAGCTGTGCAAATCTGCCTTCTCGAAGGGGAAATACACGCCGCGCCCCGGAGCCAGCCCGGCGCGGCCCGAAAGTCCCCGGGCGCGCCGCGCCGGGGTATCCGCCACCTGCACCTGAATGCGCTGTGCGCCGATGTAGAGCACGGCCTGCGGCCAGTCCGCCGCCTCCCGCCCACCTTCGGCGCAGGCGCAGAGCAACACCGCCGCCAGCGCCGCCCCGCACGCCCGCCCAAACCTGCGCGCGCCCGCGCGTGCCCGCCCGGCTTGTGCCCGCGCGCCCGCGCGCTTTCGACGCGTTGCCTCTTGCGCCATGGCGATTGAGCATGGCGCAGCCCCGCGCAGCGCGCAGCTAGACTGGCGGGCGGAATGCTCCCCTGGCAGGCGGCGCGCACGCTCTACAACATTCTGGACGCGCGCTGGCCGGAGGCGGCGGGGCGCGATCTGGCGCCGGCCATCGCCGGAGATTTCGCGCGGCGCGGCCCGGGCGCCCTGCGTGGGTTGCGGCTCTGTCTCGCCTGGCTCGACTGGGCGCCGCTGGCTTGCGGAGAGCGCGCGCGCTTCTGGCGTCTGCCCCGTCCGGCCCGGCGCCGCGCGCTGGCGCGCTGGGAGCGGAGCCTGCTCCCGCCGCGCCGCCGCACTTTTGCCGCGCTGGCCGCCGCCATCGAATCCGCGCTGCGCCCCGCGCCGCCGGAAGCGCCGGGCGCGGCTCAGTCGCCGCCGGGCGCGTAGTATTCGAAATCCACGATGTTCTCTTTCAGATACTCGCGCAGCCGCTTCACCAGCCCGGCTTCCAGCTGGCGGACGCGCTCCCGGGTGACGCCCATCTCTTCGCCGAGCTGCTGCAGCGTAAGGGGCTCTTCGGCCAGCACGCGGGCGTCCATGATGCGCTGCTCCCGCTGGCCGAGGCCGGCCTGGAACTCCTGCACCTTGGCCAGAAAGCTGCGCCGCAATTCCTCGCCGGCCAGCGCGCTTTCGGCGCTGGGTTCGGGAGCGGCGAACATATCGCCGTAGCTCGCGCCCTCGTCGTCCTCGCCGCGCATGGGCGCGTCCAGAGAGAGATCGCCGGAATCGAGGCGCTGCCCGAATTCCTCCACCTCGCGCTCCGAAACGCCCAGGCGCTCGCCGATCAGCTTCGGCGTGGCCCGGTAGCCCGCATTCTCCAGCGCGCGCCGCTCTTTGTTCAGCCGGAAGAAGAGCTTGCGCTGGGCGCGGCTCTGCCCCAGCTTCACCATGCGGATGTTGTCCACCAGGTATTTGAGGATGTAGGCGCGGATCCAGTAGGCGGCGTAAGAGGTGAGCTTGGTGCCGCGGTAGGGATCGAAGCGCTGCACGGCCTGCAGCAGCCCGAGGTTGCCCTCCTGGATCAAATCCAGGGTGTTGGTCCAGGCGCGGCGGTATTCGCCCGCGATTTTCACCACCAGCCGCAGGTTCGCCAGCACCAGGCGGCGGCCCGCCTCGCGGTCGCCGTCCTGCCAGCGCAGCGCCAGCGCGTGCTCCTCTTCCCGCGAAATCGGCGGATAGCGCCGCAGCTCCGCCAGATAGTGCGAAAGCGCGCTGCCGACTTCGCCCCCGTCGGCCGCGCGCTCCACCTCTGCCGGCACGGGAAGCTCCGCCGCCGTCATTTCCGGCGGAATCCCTTCGCCCTCGAAATCTCCCCGGCCCATACCCCCGCAAGAGTAGGCCAAAACCGCCGCCCCACCGCAACGGCCCACCCCCCTTGACAACCCCCGGCAAGCAGCGCAGCTTCTCGCCCATGTCGACGGTCAATGCCGAATTGCTCGATGCGCTGCGCGCGGCCGGCGCGCCGGAGGACAAGGCGCGCGCGGCGGCGGAGTCCGTGGCGGCGGACCAGGTGAGCCTCGCCCGGGTGCAAACGCACCTGGTGCGGATGCACTGGGAAATCGGCGGGCTCTACGCGCTCTGCCTGGCCATTCTCGCCAAGCTCTTCGCTGGCTGATTCCGTTACTTTTTCAGCGAGCGGATGAAGGCGACCAGGCCGCGGACCTGTTCCCCGGCCAGGTGACCCCAGGGAGCCATGGACGGGTTGCCGCCATACTTTCCCGCGCCGTTCTCAATTACCAGCTTGAGATCTGCGTCCTCGCCGGGCTTGCCGTTGCCGTCGGCGTCGAACTTGAAATCGCCCACGGTGAAATCCCGGGGCGGCGGGGTGAGCGCCATGCCGGCCGGGCCGTCGCCCTTGCCGCCGTAGCCGTGGCAGCTCCAGCACAGGCCGGTGGGCGGATTCTGCCCCTCGTAGCCGAAGAGTGCGCGCCCGTCTGCTGCGCTCTGGGCGAATGCAGGCGTGGCCAGGGCCAGCGCCAGCGGCGCTGCAAGGGCGAAGATGGCGAGTCGGATCATGACTGGGCTTTTCCTCCGTCGGGCGGCTCGGCTGTGCGCCGGATTGCCGCAGCATAGGACCCGCGCCCGGCCGCCGCCAAACGCCGCGCCCGGGCAATTTCGCTCGTGCCGGGCAGCGCCGGGGCGGCCGCGCTTCGCCGCGCCGCGCTCAGAGCGGCGGCGACTCTTCCCACGCGCGCACCAGTTCCGCCACAGAGCGGACGCCGAAGCCGGTTGCGCCGTAGGGCTGCAGGGGCGTGGACTTCTCGGTATCGGCCACGCCGGCGATGTCCAGGTGGCACCAGGGCGTGTCGCCTGCAAAGTGCGAGATAAAGGCGCCGGCGGTGATGGATCCCGCCTCGCGCCCGCCCGTCTGCCGCAGGTCGGCGATGCGGCCCCGCATATGCTCCCGGTGCTCCTCCCAGAGCGGCAGCGGCCAGTAGCGCTCGCCGGTGGCCTCGCCCGCCCGCACCACGGCGTCTCGCAGGCCCTCGTGATTGCCCATGGCGGCGGCGGCCCAGTGCCCCAGCGCAATCACGCAGGCGCCGGTCAGCGTGGCGAGATCCACGATGGCATCGGGGGCGTAGTGGGTGCGCGCATAGTGAATGCAATCGGCCAGCACCAGGCGGCCCTCGGCGTCGGTGTTGCTCACCTCAATCTGCAGGCCGCTGGCGCTCTGCACGATGTCGTCCACCCGGTAGGCGGTGCCGCTCGGCATATTCTCCACCGCGCCGACAATGCCGATGGCGTGCAGCGGCGAGTTCTGCAGGGCCAGCGCGCGCATGGCACCAATTACCGCCGCGCCGCCGGACATATCGTGCTTCATCTTCACCATGCTGGCGGGGGGCTTCAGCGAAAGTCCGCCGGAATCGAAGCAGACGCCCTTGCCCACCAGACAGATGCTGGGCCGCTTGCCGCGCCGGGCCTTCCGCGCCGGGGCCTTGCTGCGGGGCGGGGCGTTGTGCTCCAGCGCAATCAGGCACGGCGGATTGGCCGAGCCCTGCGCCACGGCCAGCATGGCGCCCATGCCGAGGCGGCGCAGTTCGGTGGGCCCCAGCACGCTGATGCGCATGCCGGTCTCCCGGGCCACCTTGCGGGCGGCCTGGGCCAGCGCGCGGGGGGGCAAAATGTTGGGCGGCTCGTTCGAGAGGTCCCGGGCCAAATTCTGGCTCTCGGCCAGCACCTGGCCGCGCCGCGCCGCCGCCCGGGCCTCGCGCAGCGCGGGGGCCGCGGCCTCGCCGCCCAGCAGCAGCCGCGTCTCGGTCAGCTCGCCCTGCCTCGGGCCGCGCAGCCCCGCGCCGCTCTGATAGCGGTCGAAGCGGTAAGCGCCGAGCAGCGCGCCTTCGGCCAGGGGCTGGCAAGCGCCGGGGGCTTGGCCGGGCGCTGCGGCGATGGCGAGCCGCGCGCGTCCCCGGCCCTTGGGCGCTGCGGCGCGCACGGCCTGCGCCGCGGCGTGGCGCAGCGCAGCGCCGCCCTCTCCAGAGCGCTGCTTCGGGCCGAGGCCGATGAGCAGAATGCGCCGCACCGGGATCCCGCCGGAGGCCGGAAACACCGTGCAGCATTCGCCGCGCTTGCCCTGGAATTCGCCCGCGGCCAGCGCCTCGGCAATGCGGCCCCCGGAGGCGCGGTCCAGCCCCGCAAGCCAGCCCGGCAGACGCGGCCGCCGCCCGGCCACCGCCAGCCCGGCCGTTTCCAGCTCGGGAATCGGCAGCGCCAGCACTTCGGTGCTGTGCTGCGCCGGATCCCGGTTCTCAACGCGGATTTTCATCTCGCCTCCTGTTTTGCGCGGGACTGGCCCGCTGCGCTTTGAGAAATTGGAGAAATTGCTAGGCTGCCGCCTCGCAGATTTGGGAGCCGCTGCGCTTCAGAGCGGCACAAACGGGGAAGAGGGGCATGAACGCCGTGTTGGACGTTGGGGGGCGTCTCGCGGAATTCGCACTGCTGGACCAGGTCCTGCAGGCCTCGTTGCTCGTGCAGCTCGTCATTTTGCTCCTCGCCCTGGCCTCTGTCATTTCCTGGGCGGTCATTTTGTTCAAGTGGCGCGAGTTGCGCGGCGCAGAGAAGCATAGCGAGGCCTTTTTGACGAGCTACGGAGGCAGCGTGTGGAGCGGCAATGCGCTGGCGGCCTCGCGCCGCCATCCCCGCAGCCCGCTGGCGGCCATTTTCCGGGCCGCCCATGCGCAGTTGTCCGCCTTCTCCAGGGCGCGGGGCATTGCGGCAGAGCAGCCGCTGGATCCGCTGGCGCAGCGGGTGGTGGACGGGCAGGTGGCCTGGACCTCTGCCCGGGAGAGCGCGCGCCTGGAGCGGCGGCTCTCTTTTCTGGCGACGGTGGGCAGCGCCGCGCCCTTTGTGGGACTCTTCGGCACCGTGCTCGGCATCATCGATTCCTTCACGCAAATCGGCGAGGCGGGCAGCGCCAGCCTGGCGGTGGTGGCGCCGGGCATTGCCGAGGCGCTGATCGCAACCGCCATCGGCCTGCTCGCCGCAATTCCCGCCAGCGTCTTTTACAACCACTTTGCCGCGCGGCTGCAGGAGCTGCAGCGCAAAATCGAGGTCTTCGCCGCGCAGCTTTCCGGCGAACTCACGCATATGCCGCCGGACGCCGCCGCGCCTGCCGCTCCCGCCGCGCGCCGGGGCAAGGGCTGAGCATGGCGCTGTCCATGCAGTCACTGCACGGCGGCAGGCGGCAGCGCTTGCTTTCGGAAATCAATGTCACGCCTTTTGTGGATGTCATGCTGGTGCTGCTGATCATCTTCATGGTGACGGCGCCGCTGTTGCAGCAGGGCGTGGATGTGGACCTGCCCGACACCACCACCCAGCCCCTGCGCATGCAGGTGGAGCCGCTGGTGCTGAGCGTCTCCCGCAATGGCGAGGCCCACATTGCGAATCTCCCGGTGCCGGTGGAAGAGCTGCCCGAGCGGCTGGCCGCCATCTTCGAGCAGCGCTCGGACCGGGATGTCTATTTGCGCGCCGATGAGCAGGCGCCCTACGGCGCGGTGGTGCGGGTCATGGCGGCGGCCCGGCTGGCGGGGGCGGAGACTCTGGGCATTGTCACCGAGCCGCCCGCGCGGTGAAGGGCGCGGGCGCGGAAACCGGAGTGAAGGGACGAAGTGGCGAGGCAGCCGGCACAGCGCAGCAGTGGAGCGGGCGCGCCCGCAGCGCCCGGCGTCTGGCTTGGCCCGGCGCGGCCGGGCTCGCTGCCCTTTGGCTTGGCGGTGTTTTTCTCGCTCTGGCTGCACGCGGGGTTGCTGCTGGCGCTGGTCTGGGCCGCGCCCCGCGGTGCGGGGGTGAGCCTTGCGGCCCCCGCCATCGGGCGCGTCGCCCTGGTGTCGCTGCCGCCTCCTCCCGAGCCCGCGCCGCCCGCAGCGCCCGAGGCGGATCGCGTGGTGCTCCCCGAAACGCCCACGGCCCCGCCCGGCCGGGCGCAGCCGCAGCCCGATCCCGAACCCGAGCCGGAGCCCCGGGAGCCGGAGAGCTACGAGGATGTGCTGAACCGCCTGCGCGCCGAAGCGGGGGAGCCCGCCCCCGCCGCCGCGCCCGCCGCGTCCCGGGCGGCCCCGCCGGGGCGGCTGGCCTCTCCCGAGGTGCTGCTGTGGTCGCGCCGGGCCAAGGTGCATGTGACGCGCTCCTGGGTGCTGGGCCCCGATATGCAGGGCCGGGTGCTGGAAGCCGAAGTCGCCGTGCTGCTCGGGCCGCAGGGGCAGGTCATGTCCATTTCTCTCCGCCGCAGTTCGGGGGACGCCTGGTTCGACGCCAGCGTGGAGCGGGCCATCGGCAAGGCCAGCCCGCTGCCGCCGCCGCCGGAAGCGGGGGTGTGGGTGTTCCGCTTCCGCCCCAAGGATGTGCTGTGAGCCGGGCGGCGCGCGCGGGCGGGGCGGCGCTGCTCTGGGCCGGGCTGGCCTTCGGGGCCGGGGCTTTTGCGGCCGAGCGCCCGGTCATAGACATTGAGGACGCGCGGCAGGGCCGCTACCGCATCGCCGTGCAGCGCTTTTACGAGCACCCCGGCGAGGACGGCAAGACGCCGCCGGGGGGCGAAGCGCTGCACCGCAACTTGCTCGCCGCCCTGGAGTTCTCGGGAGTCTTCGCCCCCCTGGAAGAGAGCGCCTTTGCCGCGGAAGCCCGCAGCCCCGCCCTGGACGATGAGGGCTCGCTGCGCTGCAACGCCTGGCGCGCCCTGGAAGCCGATGCGGTGCTGCAGGGCGATTTGCAGCACACCGAACTCGGCGGCCTGCGCGCGCGCTTCCGGCTCTGGGATGTGCCGCGCTGCCAGCGCCTGATTCGCGCCCAGCGCTTCAGCGGCACGCCGGAGCAGGCCGGGCGCATTGGCAAGGCCATTGCGGACCAGGCGGTGGAGGCTTTCACCGGCCTGCGCGGCGTGGCGGAGACCGAGATCGCCTTCATTTCCAACCGCAGCGGGCACCCGGAGGTGTTCATTATGGATGCGGATGGAGGCAGGCAGCGGCCGGTCACCCGCAACGGCTCGCTCAACGCCTTTCCGAGCTGGTCGCCGGATGCAGATTCGCTGGTCTACACCAGCTACCGCTACCGCAACCGCCCGCGGCTGTTTCTCGCCACCCGCGCGCCGCGCCCGGCGGGGCGCATTTTGCGCGGGCTGGGGGGCGGCGCGCCGCTCTACCGGGGCGCATTCGCCCCCGCCGGCAGCAGGCTGGCGGTGGTCATGAGCGCCGGCGGCGGCACCGAGCTCTTCACCGTGGGACTCTCCGGCGGCGGGCTGCTGCAGATCACCCGCAACCGCGCCATTGAGGTATCGCCCACCTGGTCGCCCGACGGCGAGCGGCTGGCCTTTGTTTCGGACCGCAGCGGCCTGCCGCAAATTTATGTCATGAACGCGCGCGGCGGGCGCGCCCGGCGCATTACCTTCGACGGCGTCTACAATGCCGCGCCCTCCTGGTCGCCGGACGGGCGCTGGATTGCCTACCAGACCCGGGTGAACGGGCAATTCGATATCTGGTTGATAGACCCGGAGGGCCGTGTCAATGTCCCGCTGGTCACCCACGCCCGCAGCGACGAGCATCCGGCGTGGTCACCGGATGGGCGCAGAATTGTCTTTCAGTCGGGGCGGCGCGGGCGCGCCGATCTCTACGCCATTGGCGTGAACGGATCGGACTTGCGGCGCCTCACAGAACGGGGCGAGAATATGCACCCGGCTTGGGGGCCGTTCCGGCGCTGAGGGCTTTGGCCCGGCAGGCAAGCGCCGCGACCGGGCAGGGGGGAAGAGCAATGGCGGAGATGAAAGCGGGAAGGGCGCAAACGGTGCGGGGGCGCGTTGGCGCGTTGCTCGCTCTGCTGCTTTGCGCGGCGCTGCAGGCGGGCTGCGTGGGGCTCGCCGAGCACCGCAAGCTGGCCTACGAGGTGGACCGGCTGCGCAGCGGCGGTGTGGGAGGCTCGGGCGCGGCGGCAGAGTTGCGCGCCGACATCGAGGCGCTGCGCGAGAAGGTCGCGCGGCTCGAAGGCCGCGTCGAAATGAGCGAGCACAACAGCGAGAACGCGCTGCGCGAAGCGCAATCCGCGCGGCAGGCCATGCAGGGGCAGGGCGGCGCTTCCGCGGGCGGCGCGCCCAAGGCGGCGCAGGGCGGCCGCCCCTCCCGGGAACTGCGCGCCTATCGCGAAGCCTACGACGCCTGGCTGCAGGACGAGCACAAGAAGTGCATTGACCGCTTCTCCAAGTTTCTGCGCAAATACCCGAACTCGCCCTATGGCGACGACGCCTCTTACTGGTTTGCCGATTGTCACTACAAGCGCGGCGATTTTCAGAACGCCGTGCTGCGCTTTGACGATGTGGTGAACCGCTATCCGCGCAGCGACCGCGCTCCCGAGGCGCTGTTCCGGCAGGGCGAGGCGCTGCTGGAACTGGGGCATGGCTCGGCGGCGCAGCGCGCTTTTCAGCGCGTGCGCGACGAATATCCCGAATCCGAGCACGCCCGCTCCGCCGCCCAGCAGCTGGACCTGTTGGGTTCGGGCTGAAGCCATGCGCAAGCGCGAACTCGACAAATTCCGCAAGCTGCTCACCGCGCAGCGCGAGCAAATCGTGCAGCATGTGCAGAGCGCCGAGCCCAACGAGAGCCATGTGGATCCCGACGACTTCCCCGACGAGGTGGATACCGCCTCTTCCGAGGTGAGCCGCGCCGTTCAGGGCCGCATGCGCGAGCGCGAGCAGGCGCTGCTGGCCAAGATTGACGGCGCGCTGCGCAAGCTCGACGACGGCAGCTACGGCGAATGCGAGCGCTGCGGCGAGGACATCGGCATCAAGCGCCTGCGCGCCCGCCCGGTGGCCGAGCTCTGCATTGACTGCAAGAGCCAGCAGGAGAAGATGGAGCGCAGGTGACTTCCCCGCGCCCCCGCGCCGCGCATCTGGTGCTCGGCATCGAGAGCTCCTGCGACGAAATGGCCGCGGCGCTGGTGGAGGACGGGCTGCGGGTGCGCGCCTCCTGCATCCGGGGGCAGGCGGAATCCCACCGCCCTTACGGCGGCGTGGTGCCGGAAATCGCCTCCCGCGATCACCTGCGCTCGGTCTCGCAGGTGGTGGAGCAGGCGCTCGCCGAAGCCGGGGTGGCGGCGGAATCCCTCGACGGCGTCGCCGCCACCGCGGGGCCGGGGTTGCTGGGCTCGCTGCTGGTGGGGCTCTCTTTCGGCAAGGCGCTGGCCTACCGGCTGGGCGTGCCGCTGGTGGGCGTGCATCACCTGGCCGGGCATTTGGCCGCCGCCGAGCTGGCGGCGCCGCAGCTTCGGCCGCCCTACCTGGGGCTGGTGGTTTCGGGGGGGCACACCGCGCTCTACAAAATTACCGAAGGCGCGCCCGAGCTTCTGGGCGAGACCCGGGACGACGCCGTGGGCGAGGCATTCGACAAAGTGGCGAAGCTGCTGGGCCTGCCCTATCCGGGCGGCCCGGCGCTGTCCCGCGCGGCCCAGGGCGGAGATGAGTCCGCCTACGACCTGCCGCGTCCGCTGCAGGCGCTGCCCGGCCTGGATTTCTCATACAGCGGGCTGAAGACGGCGGTGGCCCGGGCGGTGGCGCAGGCCGGGCCGCTCAGCGATTCGCGCCGGGCCGATCTGGCCGCCTCGTTTCAGGCGGCGGCGACGGATGTGCTGGTCTCCCGCACCCGCCGGGCCGCCCGGCAAGAGGGCCTGCATCGGGTGGCGGTGGTGGGCGGCGTGGCCGCCAATCAGCGGCTGCGCCAGGCCATGGGCCGGGCGGCGGAGCGGGACGGCCTGGAAGTCTTCTTTCCGCCCCCCGAACTCTGCACCGACAACGCCGTCATGGTGGCCGCCGCCGGCGCGCGCCTGCTCGCCCAGGGCGAGCGCCACGCTTGGTCTCTCAGCGCCTTTTCCCGCGTGCCCCTGGGCGAATCTCCCTGGGCCGAAGCTTCGTGAAATCCACCGCCGGCAGCGGAAGTGCTGCGGCGGCGCGGGAGTTTTTGCAGCGGCACGGGCTGGCGCCTCACCGGGAGCGGGGGCAGAACTTCCTGTGGGACGAGCAACTGGCGGCGAAGCTGGTGCGCCTGGCGGGGGTGCGCGCAGAAGACGCCGTGCTGGAAGTGGGAACCGGCCTCGGCATTCTCACCCGGGCGCTGGCGGCGCAGGCGCGGCGGGTGGCGACTCTGGAGGTGGACGCCGGGCTGGTGCGTGCGCTGCGCGCCGAGAGCGCATTGCCGCGCGAAGTGGCGCTGCATCACGCCGACGCCCTGGAGCAGGACCTGGCCGGGCTGGCCGCCGCACTTGGCCCGCCCGTGCGCGTGGTGGCGAACCTGCCCTTTTCGGCGGCTGCGCCGCTGCTGCGCGTCTTTCTGGGCATGGCGCCGCTGCTGGAAGGCTGGGGGGTGACGGTGCAGCGCGAAATGGCGGCGCGCATTGGCGCCGCGCCGGGAGAGCGCGGCTACGGCTCGCTGGCCGTTCTGCACGCCTGGCTCGCCCGCCCCGGCCCGCGCCTGGATTTGCACCCGCGCTGCTTCTACCCCGTGCCCCGCGTCACCTCCACCTTCCTGACTCTCACCCCCCGCCCCCCCGCGCCGTCCGCCGGCCACGCCGAGCCTCACACCAGCCCGCCCAGCGCCGCGCCTCGCGCTGGCCCGCCCAGCGCCGCCGAGTTGCCGCGCCTGGAAGCGCTGCTGCGCGCCGGTTTCGCCCACCGCCGCAAGACCCTCGCCAACTCGCTGGCCCACGCCGCCGGCCTCAACCCCGCCGAGGTGCGCCGCCGCCTGGCCCAACACGGCCTCCCCCCTGCCGCCCGCGCCCAGCAACTCTCCCCCGCCACCTGGCTCTCTCTGGCCCGCACTATTCCAGGCTAAGGGGTTGACACTCCCTCCCTCTCCCTCTACACCTCCCCCCGGTCCCAAGGAGTCTCCGATGAGCATCGAAATCGGCGCCGCAGGTGCGCGCGCAGAGACGCTGAGGCAGCGGGCGGGGTCGGTCTTGCATTCCGCCGCCGGCTTCATGCGTCTCTTTTCCAGGCAGCGGGTGTCCCCGCACTGCGCGCTTCCCGCGGATCACCACGCCCCGAACGCCGCGACGCGCCGCGCACTGCGCGATGTCGAAGCGGGCCGCGGCCTGGCCGATTGGGAGAATCTCGACGATCTCATCGCCTCCACCCGGGGCCGGTGAAGTATCGCACCCACTCGAGCTTCAGGCGCGATCTCAAAAAGGCAGTCCGGCGCGGCAAGGATGCCGGGAAGCTGTGGCAGCTGGTCCGCCGCATCGCCGCCGGGCAGCCCCTCGCACCCCGTCACCGGCCCCACCCGCTGCGCGGCGGGCGCGGCTTTATGGAATGCCACATTGAGCCGGACTGGCTGCTGATCTGGCGTCAGGAGGCCGATGTCCTCGTGCTGGTGCGCACAGGCTCCCATTCCGACCTGTTCCGCTGAGCGCCGGCGGGCCGTGGGGGCCTTGACACGGGGGCGGGGAGGGGGATAGGCTCTGGGGCGTGAGTCTGGGAGGAACCGCAGGGTGCGGTCTTCACCAGCAGGCGGGGAGGCGGCCATGTCGCTGGGGATGGCTTCCGCCGCGCGGGAGCGCCGGGTTACGGCGCGCTCCCTGCGGCTTCGCAAGGGGCGCGCGCCCTTTGCCATGCTGACGGCCTACGACCACAGCTTCGCGCAAATCTTCGACCGCGCGGGCATTGATGTGCTGCTGGTGGGCGATTCCCTCGGCAACACGGTGCAGGGCCGGGAGAGCACCCTGCCCGTCACGCTCTCCGAGATGATCTACCACTGCGAAATGGTGTCGCGCGCCGCGCGGCGGGCGCTGGTGGTGGGCGATCTGCCCTTTGGCGCCTACCAGGTTTCGCCCGAGCAGGCGCTGCGCAGTGCCCTGCGCATGGTCAAAGAGGGCGGCGTGGCGGCGGTGAAGCTGGAGGGCGGCGAAGCGCGGCGCGAGAGCATCGCGCGCATTACCGCCGCCGAGGTGCCGGTAATGGGCCATGTGGGCCTTACGCCGCAATCGCTGCACCGCATGGGCGGCTATCGGGTGCAGGGCCGGGGCGCGGCGGGCCGCCAGCGCGTGCTGCGCGACGCCCTGGCTGTCGAGGCCGCCGGGGCCTTCGCCGTGGTCATCGAGGGCGTGCCCGCGCCGCTGGCCCGGGAGATCACCGGCGCGCTCTCCATTCCCACCATCGGCATTGGCGCGGGGGCCGATTGCGATGGCCAGGTGCTGGTCATGCACGACCTGCTGGGCCTTTCGGAATCCACCCCCTCTTTCGCCCGGCGCTTTGCCGGGCTGGGCGCGCTGGCCTCTCAGGCCGCCCGCGCCTTCGCCGAAGAGGTCGCCGAGCGCAAATTCCCCGCCCCCGAGCACTGTTACGGCGAGTAAGGAGCGGGGAATGGAGGTGTTGCGCAGCACCGGGGCCATGCGGGCGCGCTCGCAAGAGCTCGCCGCCGCCGGCCGCCGCCTGGCGCTGGTGCCGACCATGGGCGCACTGCACCAGGGCCACCTGGCGCTGGTAGATGCCGCGCGGGCACAGGCCGACTGCGTGGCGCTCTCCATCTTCGTCAACCCGGCGCAGTTCGAAGACGCCGCCGATCTCGCCGCCTACCCCCGCTGCGAATCCGCCGATCTCGCCGCCTGCCGCGCCAGGGGCGTGGATATCGCCTGGCTCCCCCCCGCCGCCGAGCTTTACCCCGAAGGCGCGCAAACCTGGGTAGAGGTCCGCGAGCTGCAGACGCCGCTCTGCGGGCGCTCCCGCCCCGGCCATTTCCGGGGCGTGGCCACTGTGGTGGCCAAGCTGCTGTTGGCCGCGCGCCCGCAAATTGCCTGCTTCGGCCAAAAAGATTACCAGCAGCTCGCCCTGGTGCGGCGCATGGTCCGCGATCTGCACATGGGCGTTTCGATTATCGGCGTGCCCACCGTGCGCGAAGCCTCCGGGCTGGCGCTTTCCAGCCGCAACGCGCTGCTCGCAAAATGCGCGCGCCCGCAGGCCCTGTCGCTTTCCCGCGCCCTGGGCGCTGCCGAGCGCGCCTGCGCCCGGGGCGAGCACGGGCGCGAAGCCCTGCTGCACATTGCGCGCGGCCCCATCGCCGCCGCCGGGGCCGCGCTCGATTACGCCGAGCTGCGCTGCCCCGAAAGCCTGGCCCCCGCGCCGCCTGTGCTCTGCGCTCCCACCCTGCTCGCCCTGGCCGCCTTCTTTCCCGCCGCCGCACCTGCACAGCGGGTGCGGCTCATAGACAACCGCATTCTCACCCCCGCGCCGTCCGCGCGCGCGGGCCGGGAGGACTGACCGTGCACCGCACCCTGCTCAAGTCCAAAATCCACCGCGCCACCGTCACCGAGGCCAATCTCGAATACGAGGGCAGCGTCAGCATCGATTCCGAGTTGATGGCCGCCGCCGACCTGCTGCCCCACGAGCGCGTGGACATCTGGAACTGCAGCAACGGCGCGCGCCTGCAGACCTACGCCATTCCCGGCGCGCCGGGCAGCGGCGAAATCTGCATCAACGGCGCAGCCGCGCACCTGGTGAAGCCGCAGCACATCGTCATCATCGCCAGCTTCGCGCAGGTGGAGGATTCCGCCGCCGCCGCCTGGCGTCCCCGGCGCATTTTCGTGGATTCCCGCAACCGCATCCGCCGCTGATTTTCGCGGGGCGGGGCCTGCGAAGGGCGGTATACTGCCCGCCCATGCGGATTCCCCCCCGTTGCCGGGGCGGCCCGGGCCTTTGGGCTCTGGCCGCGGCGGCCCTGTTGTGTCTCGGGGCTTTGCAGGCGCAGGCGCAGTCCGTCTCGCAGCCCGTCTGCGAGGTAGATGTGGCGCGGACGGGCACCGAGCCCGTCCAGCCGAGCACCATCAGCATGGACCGCGACTTCCAGATGCGCTTCGCCGTTTCTCCCGGCTGCGCCAAAGTCATCCAGACCGGCCCGCTGCGCATCGCCTTTTTCATCGCGACCTTCAACAGCGCGTCTGCGACCTCGGGCGGCCCCGTATCTGCGGAGACGCATTTTGACAATGTGCAGCCGGTGCATGACGGATACGGCCCGGCGGCTGCAAACGGATTCAGCCCCCGGCGCAGCTTCTGGGATTTTCCGGCGGCAGAGGTGCAGGCCGCCGCCGACAGCGGGGGGTATCTGCGGATTCCCCTGCGTCTCACAATAGACCAGGGCGTTCGGGGCTTTCGCTATTTCCTCACGAGGCGATCCGCGGACCGGCATTTGAACAATGCAGATCGCCAGGCCACCCGCAGCCTGGCGGCGGGCGAAACCATCCAGATCGGCACTGCAAACCGCGCAATGCTCGGCAATTCGCCGGGCCGGGGCGGGTCGCGGGGCTTTGATCGAACCACCAAAGACCCCACCGCCGCAAGCCACCCCGATACTCCCGGCGGGGGCTGGTATCCGCGCTCCGATTACTACCAGTTCTCCATACCGGCGGGCTATCCGGGAACCCCCAAGGCGAGCGCGTCGCCGGGAACGGTGAACGAGGGCCAGACCATCACACTCAGCAGCAGCGGGAGCACTCTTCCATCCCTGAACCCCGTTCTGCTCGCTCAACTCGGCATTGCCGGCAGGCCCAGCTACAGCATGGATTGGGTGCAGGTGACCGACATGAGCGGCGCCACCGCAGTCAGCAGTGACGACGCGTTGACGATCACGACCGGGGACGGGGCGCTGATTCGAGCCGGCTTCACTGGCATCGTGCCCACCCTTCGCCTGCAGCACGGCACGGTCACCGCGCCGGATGTGATTGAGCCCACAACGCTCTACTTCCGCCTCGACATCACCACCATGCGAGCCGGCTCCACCCCCACCCGGCGAAGCGTTGTGACCTCCGTCACCGTGAACGACATCGAATTTCCGACAGCCATGCTCACTGTTGACGGCGAAGCGTGGGACTTTGACACAATCACGGTGGACGAGGGCGCAACGACCGAGCTGGCCGCCACGGCCACCGATCCGGACGGCGATACAGCGCTCAGTTACGAATGGACATCGAGTCCCGCCCTCAGCTTCGACAATCCTGCAAGCCCCACGCAGACGATCACCTGGCCGTCAGACCTCACCGCGCGCAGCACCAGGCCCTTCTCCATCCAGATCCTCGTCACCGACAGCCAAGGGTTGGCACGCGATACCTCGCCGCAGGTCACTGTGCGCGACACCACGCCGCCCACGGCCAGCACTTCGGGCAGCGACACCAGCGCGCAGGCTGGCGATACGGAGGTTACTCTGGACGGCCGCAGCAGCCGCCGCGCGGGCGGGGGAAGCCCCGACGACGCCAGCGGCATTACCTTCAACTGGATTCAAACCGCCACAGCCAGCAGCGATACCGCGCTCGTATCCGGCGATACGAACCATGTGACGCTTACAGGCGCAAATTCCAGCATGGCCGAATTCACCGCGCCCTCAGTCACAAGGCCCACCACGCTCCACTTTCTCCTCACCGTCACCGACGAGGTGACCACACGCACGGCCACCGCGCGGGCTGCGGTGCGGGTGGCGACGGCGGCGCTCATGGCCAGCGCGGGCAGCAATCAGACGGTGACAGATTTCGACGACGCCGGCACGGCCACCACCGTCACTCTCAGCGGCCTCGCAGCCATGGGCACTATCGCTGCCGCCGATTTCGATTATGCGTGGGTGCAGGTGACCTCGGAGGACGACGCCACGGCCGTTGCCAACGACGCTGCCAACTACATTGCGCTCGCCAACGCCAACACGGCCACCGCCACCTTCACCGCGCCGGATGTCCCCACCACCGTCACCTACTACTTCCAGCTCACCGTCAACCAAACCGGGATGAGCGCAGAGGACGACGATGTAGTGGCCATCACTGTGAACGACAACGAAGCGCCCACCGCCACCATCAGCACCGCAGCCGCAAGTGTAAACGAAGGCACGATGACCGCACTGAGCGCCAGCGGCACAGAGCCCGACAGCGACACGGTGACTTATGCGTGGACGGTGTCGCCGGATATCTCCCCGTCGCCCTTCGGCGACGCCACCATGGCCTCGACCACTATCACCTGGCCCACCCTCCCCGCTGGCGTTGCGAGCCGGGCTTACACGCTGACCTGGGCCGTCACCGATTCGCGCAGCCTGACCGGAACCGCCGAAGTGGTATTCACCGTGCAAAACCAGGACGGCCCGCCCACGGCCAGGGCCGGCACCACAGCCGAAAACAACCGGTTTCTCCCCGGCGCAACGGTGACGCTGCAGGGAGACGGCAGCACAAACGCCGTAGGCGTGGCCAACACCGGCTTGAGCTACGCGTGGATACAGACCGCCGATGCCACCAGCACCGCTGCGCTCACCTCCAGTCACATGGACTATGTAATGCTGAGCAGCGCAACTGCGGCCAACCCCACTTTCACCGCCCCGTCCACCGATGCCACGCTGCATTTCCGGCTCACCGTGACCGATACGATGTTCACGGCGGGAACTGTCAACAGCGATACCGCCCGGGTTGCGGTAGCGGTGGAGTTGCCCGCCGCGGTGATTGTGGATCGGGTCGCCGGCAATCTCACCGAGGGCGGCACGGGCTTCGGCTTCCGGGCCTGCCGCCGCAGCGGCGGCGGGCAAAATGTCACCGGCGCAATCCGGGTCGTCGCCACCATCAGCGGCACTCCCAACGCCGCCGACGACGATGTGGAGAACGGCGATTTCGCCACCGCCCGCGGGGGCAGCATGACCACCAGCTCCGGCGTTCTGCAGATTGGCGCGGGCGCAGACTGCGCCGAAGCGTATAACCTGTTTTACGCCAAGGCCGATAGGCTGCTGGAGGCCGAAGAGGCTTTCCGCGTCACACTTTCTCTCGAAGCCGGTGCAGATTCCGGCGGCGTGCCGGTTTATCTGGCGGGCGGCGTTTCCACCACCCTGGATCGCAGCGTTGCGGACAACGATTCGGCCACCGCGTCCATTACCCGCATGGATACCGACGGCTTCACCGAGGGCGTCAGCGGCACGGTCGGCACGGCCGTATTCCGCGTCACCGTGAACGGGGCGGAATTGGCGGCGGCCGCCACCATCACCTTCACCGTCAGCGGCGGCACGCCGCCGGGCAGCATGACGGGCAACGATTACACGGTAACCCCGGCGGAGGTTGGCGGCACCTACACCCTCACCGTCAATCCCATGCCCGATGGCGCACCCGATTATGCCGAAATCACCTTGACGCAGGTGAACGACACCGAGGTGGAGACCGCCGAGACCATCACCGTCACCATCACCGGTGCTGCAACCACCATCGGCACGGTGAGCATTGCCGCCTCGCCGATGGACGCCGCCAGCGCAGTTCTGGTAGATGATGACGGCGTGAAAGAAGCGGATCTGAGCATTGCCCGCGCGACAGACGGCGATGGCTTCACAGAGGGCGCAAGCGGCGGCGCGGGAAGCACCAGCTTCACCGTCACCCTCAGCGCGGCCTTGCCCAACAGCGTAACGGCCCCCTTCAGCATCAGCGGCGCCAGCGCCGATGATTACGACATCACCGCGCCCACCGGCCTCATGCCCAGCGCCACCGGCGGCAGCGTCACCATCGCCGCGGGCCAGACCACGGCCACCATTACCCTCACTGCGAGCAGCGATACTTCGCTGGAAGGAGATGAAACGCTCACCGTCACCCTCGGCAGCACCTACACCTATGGCACAGGCGTCCCCGGCATCACGGTGACGCGCCACAACACCGACTTTGCGGCAACGGCGACCATTACCGATGGCAGCACCCCCACCATCACGCTGACCGCTCCCATGGGCAATCTGGACGAAACCCCAACCAGCGACTCTGCCACCAACCACCAGGGCGTCTTCACAGTCGCCATTACCGGTGTGGATTTGACAGCGGCGGCCAGCATTGTGTTCAGCGTCACCGGCTGCGGCACGGGGCAGAGCGCCGATTGCACCTTCACACCAGCCAGCCCGCTGACGATTCCCGCGGGCGGAGACGGCTCGCAGCAGGCCACCATCACCGTTACCGCCCGCGCCGACACGCTGAACGAACCCGAGGAGACCATTACGCTGAGCCTCGATTCCGGCAGCATGGGCAGCGTGACCTTGGATGTCAGCGCCGTGGCCGATGCGAGCACCGCCATTGAAGACGACGATCCGGTTCTCGCCACCATCAGCCACACCGGCGGCACCGGCGAGGTGACGGACGATGACGGCAATGTGCTGGGCTATAACGAGGCCGGCTCGCTGAGCTTCAAGGTCACGCTCAGCGGCGGAGAGCGCGCCACCGGCGTCCTGACTTCGCTCCAAATTGCGGTGGTCGGCACCGAATCGAGAGGCCTGCAGCCGAGCGAGTTCGAAATCACCGCGCCCAGTGGACCGACCGGAACACGCCTCATTGGAGGACTCACCTACACCACCTTCTCCATCGTCATTCGCCATGATGAAGACTCGGCGGATATTGAGCTGGATCTGCTCGGCGATGAGCGGAGCGAAGGGCATGAGCCGCTACGCCTCATCGGCAGTAATGGCGGCGTGAATCGCCTGCGGTTTGGCCAGCTCGGGTCCGGGCCGATTCGATACGGGGCAATTCAATACGCCCAGAATGGCCGGACCGTGACTGTGGATGTCTACGACGACGACGATATCACCATTTCGCTGGTGCAGGCCAGCGGGACGGATACGGATCCGGACACCGCAGGCATTCAGGTGCGCGAGGGCAGCACGGTGCTGCTGCTGGCGACTCTGAGCCACGCCGCGGAGGGCGGGATCACCTTCCACTACACGGCCAGGATTGCAACGCAGGCCAACGAGGAAGGCCAGGCGGACAACAGCGGAACCATGGGACTGGGCACCGCGGCGGATGCGGACTTTTATCCGCGGGGCGAGAGAGTTCCCAACAACATGATCCACTCCTCCACACGGGCGATTGCGGGCCAGATGGATGCGGATATCCGCATTGAAATCAAGGCCGACCGGCTGGCAGAGGCCGACGAGACGCTGACCGTCACTCTGACCAGTGAAGACTTTCCCCCCCGCCTGCGGGGGCCTTTTGGCCGGGGAAATGACAGCGTGGATCTCATCATCGTGGCGAACAGCGCCGCCGCCCACAGTCTCTCGCTGTCCGGCCCGGCGAGTTTGGACGAAGGCGATGCGGCCCAGACCTACACCATCACCCGCAACGGCCCGGCAATTCCGGACGGCACAGCCCTGTCTGTAATTTGGGGCTTCCAGAATGGCGCGGGAGAAAACGCCGTCGCCGCGGCGGATTTCACCGGCGGCCTGCCGGCCGGCGGCACGCTGAGCTTCAGCGGCAGCGAAACCAGCAAGACCTTCACCATTGATCCGGCGCAAGATGCGCTGGCCGAAGGCGGCGCGGATGGCGAGGAAAATTTCACTCTGACTCTGGCGAAGGACACCACGGACTCCACAGAAACGGAGCTGGGCGGCGTGCACGTCGCCACCACATCTTTCGCAGTTTCGCTCGGCGATTCCAGTGACAATCTCGTCGTCGCAATCCACAACCGCAGCGCCTCCCCCATTTCCGAAGACGACGGAACAGTGACCTGGCGCATCAGCGTCACCGGCGCCACTTCCACCGCGGCGGTAACGGTTCCCTTCACCATTATGAACACGGGCTCGAACACCGCCCTTACCGCCGGCGATTACGACATTACCGCGCCCGGCGGCGTTGCCGCAAGCGCAAACAGCGGCAGCATTACCATCAATGCGGGAGACGGAAGCGCCGCCAATATGTGCGGCACCTGCGGCAGCATCACCGTCACCGCGCGCAGCGATACGCTGCTCGAAGGCCCCGAAAATCTCACGCTGCTGCTCGGCACGCCCACAGGCGGCGGCGGACTCATCGCGCTCAGCGCGGCGGTAACCACCCCCGGCGCAGAAGCGCCCGCCGGCGGCGCCATGCCCGCCACCATTACCGATACAGACCAACTTACCGCCACCCTCAGCGGCGGCGGCGCGGTAAATGAAGGCGGCAACGCCGAAGTCACCGTTACGCTCAGCGGCGCAACGCATACCGCGGATGTCGTTGTAGCCTACACGGTGGGCGCAGATACCGACGACGCCACCGCCAACGCCGGCGCCGAAGACCACGACTTCACAGCCGGCGACAGCATCACCATTGCCCCCGGCACAAACAGCGGCGTCATTCGCATTGCCGTTGCCGAAGATAATCTCAACGAGGCGGGCGAAACCTTCGCGGTCTCCGTTTCCAACAGCCAGGTTACCAGCAGCGGCGCAGTCGCAGCCGCCGCCTCGCCGCGCACCTTTACCATTACCGACGACGATCCCATTACCTACGGCATTGCCCCCGTCAGCGGCCAGAGCGCAACGCTGAGCGAAGGCGGCAGCGCCAGCTTCACCATTACGCTGAGCGGAGGGCGGCTGCCGGCGGATGCCAGGGTAACAGCCAGCGTAACCGGAGCGGTGGACAGCGGCGATTACAACATTACCGCGCCCGGCGGCATTGGCGAAGCGGCGCAGAGCGCCGCCGTGCTGCTGGTGGCGCAATCGTCGCCCACCAGCGGCGCGGCCACGGCCAGCGGCGTCTTCAGCCTTTCCATTACCGCAGATCAATTGAACGAAGCGGCGGAAACTTTGACGGTGAGCATTGCCCCGCCGGAGTTCAGCGGCAGCGGCGTGCTGACCGCCGGCGAAACCAGCGCAAGGCTCAGCATTCGCCAGAGCGATCCGCTCACCGTCAGCGTGACGCGCAGCAGCCCCGCCGGCGCTGGCGGTGTGGATGAAGGGCAGGCGGTGGTGTTCCGCGTTGCACTCAGCCACCGCAGCGGCGGCGCGGTAAACGTGCCGTGGACGGCGCAAATGGGGACGCAAATGCACCGGCAAGGGCAGGGCGCAAACAGCGCCAGCCAGCCCGACCTCACCGCCAGCGGCGTTACCCCCAGCGTTGCCAATGGCCTTACTGCGCTCTCCGGCACGCTGCAAATTGCCGCGGGCAGCATGGACGGCATGGTGTCCATTACCGCCAACAGCGATGGCGTGGACGAGCTGGAAGAGAGCTTCACCTTCACCATCAGCGCGCCTATGGGCGGCGCGCAAAGCGGCGCGGTGGCGCTGGGTTCGCCCGCGCAGGCAACGGCGAGCATCAACCCGGCGGCGCATATTGTTCGGGTGCAAGGGCCGAATGCGGCGGTGGCCGAAGGCGCCCATGCAGAGTTCACGCTGCGCCTGCCGGCCAGCACCACCAGCCCGCGCAGCACGCCGCTCACCGTGGCTTACGCGGTAAGCGGCGGCCAGTCCGGCGTGGATTACGCCGCCGCCGACGGCAGCGGCAGCGTCACTTTCTCGGCCAGCGAAACCACAAAGCCCGTCCGCATTGCCATTTTGAGCGACGGGCTGAACGAAGGCGAAGAGACCATCACCCTGGCGCTGGGCGAAGTAACCAATGCCAACACTTTCCCCGGCGGCGCAATCGCCCTCGGCTCTGCCAGCGCCACCATTGCAGCCAGCAATCCCGCCACCTACAGCCTGGGCAATGGCCGCGCCGCAGAGCCCGCCGCCAATGCGGCGGGAAGTTTGCGCATTCCCGTCACCCTTTCGGCGCGCAGCGCCGGAGAGGTCACCATTCCCTTCAGCATCGGCAGCGGCACCGCCGTTGCCGGTTCGGATTACACCACCCCGGCGGCGTTGCAGGTGATCATTCCCGCGGGACAAATGACCGGAAACATTGAAATCGCCCTGCTCGCCGACCCGGTGCACGAAGCGGACGAGACCATCCCCATTACCCTCGGCGCAACGCCCGTCGTTGGCAGCGGCGGCGGCGCGGTGTCGCTCAGCACGGCGGCTGGCGCAAACACCGGCACGGGAACCATCTCCGGCAACGACCCCCTCGAAGTAGATATTCGCCTGGCGAATGCGGCGCAAACATCGGTGAGCGAAGGCGCGCCGGTGGCGTTGCGCCTGGGACTCGCCGCGGGCGGCGCTGCGGCGGCCAGCCAGGGCGATGTTTTGATCACCTTCACCACGCAGGTGGTGCAGCAGAATGCGGCGGCCGGCGCAGCAGCCAACACCGGGGGAGACGGCGCAGATATTGCGCTGCCCGAAAACAACTGCGGAGACACCCCCGCCGCCGTAACGGTGGCGGCGGATGGCAGCGCCACCGGCTGCATCCGCATTCCGGCGGGCGAGACGAGTCAGCAGTTCAGCATCCAGACTCTCTACGACGGCCTCGACGAAAACGGCGCAGACGATTCAATCCCCGACGAAACGGTGACGCTGAGTCTGACGAGCTTCGCCTCTTCGCTGGGTGCAAGCGCGGCGGCCATTGGATTGACTCCCGCAACCGAGCGCCAAACCGGAAGCTTCACCATCAACAATATCGATTCGCGCCGCCAGCTTTCGCTGCGCGCCAGCGCCACCGCGCTGCAAGAAGAAGCTGGCGCGCAGCTCAGCTTCAGCCTCGATATGACTGGCGCGGAAGTCGCCAGCAGCTTCGAGGTAGCGTGGGAAATCACCGGCGCTTCCACCGCCGTTGCAGAGGACACCACCGGCGCGCGCAGCGGCACCCTCGCCATTCCGGCCGGCCACAGCGCCAGCAGCGCCGCTCTCCAGATTACTGCGCTTGGCATTGTCGACGATGCGCTGAACGAAGGCCCGGAGACGCTGATTGTGCGCCTCAGCGAAGCGCCGGGCCATCCTCTCATGACTGCGGGCGGCCGCCCCGGCACTTTTGGCGGGCCGGCCACCACATTCGCCACGGCGAGCGTCACCGCCACCATTGGCGCAAGCGATCCCGTTGCCGTTTCGCTGGCGCGCCGCGCGGGCGAAACCGGGCGGCTGGTAAGCGGCCAGGCCGCCAACTATATCGCCCGCCTGGGCGCAACGGCCTCCACCAATCTCAGACTCAGCATTGCGGCCACGCTGGGAGGCAACGCGCTCACACTGCCGCCCGTAACCGCCGCCGCGGGCGAGTCCGAGGCAGCCGTGCTGCTGCCTGCCAATCTAATTAACGCCGCCACGGCGGCGGCCAGCGGCGAAGTGCAGCTTGCCGTTTCCATAAGCGGCGTAACCGGCGCGCCCCCCGGCGCAACCGCCGCGCCCCATGCCGCCAACGCCGCGGCCGAAAACATCGCCGTAACAGGTTGGGAGCTTTCGCTGGCCCCCACCGGCAGCGCAACCCAACGCGTGCAAGTGGGCGAGGGCGGCGCGCTGGAGGTGACCGTCTCCCTGCGCGGCGCCCCCGGCCCCGGCGCGCTGCAAATTCCGTGGGCCGTAACGGGCGGCGTCAATGCCCCCGGCCAAACCTGCCCCGCCACGGGCGCAGCCGTCGCGGCAGATTTTCAGGGCGGCGCATTCCCAAGCGGCACGCTGAATCTCTCCGGCCAGACCACCGCAACCATCCAGGTGCAAACGCTGCAAGACGCCGAAGACGAAAGCGCCAGCGGCCCCGATTGCTTCACCGTTGCACTCGGCGCGCAATCCGCATGGACAGGCGCGCAGGCCGGCGCGGTCGAGGTATCCGGCGCAAGCGCGGCCTATGCGGAGATTGCCGACGCCCTGCGGACCCTGGCGGCCGCGGTGCGAAGCGCCAGCGTGGACGAAGACGCGGGCACCGCGGCGAATGTGCCGGGCGCAACGGTGCGCTTCACCATCACCATGCGCGGCACCGAAAACCCCACCGAGGAGGTCCGGGTGCCCTGGAGCCTGCGCAGCCCCGACAACAGCCTCACCCTGGGCGGCGGCGCAGCGGGCCTTGGCGCAAACAGCCTGGCCACCCGCGATCTCTCCCCCGGCGCAGTTCTTTCGGGCGCCGTGGTGTTCCCCGCCGGCGCAGATGTATCGGGAGCGGGCAACACCATCGAAGTGCCCGTGCCCATTGCGCAAGACGCGCTGAACGAAGGCCCGGAGCGGCTGCAGCTCAGCATTGGCGATGTGCCGCGCGGCGCGGGCGGTCAATCCGGAGATATTCCCGGCACGCTGGTCAGCACCACCACGGCCGATGCCACCGTCAGCGCCAGCGACGATATCACCGTGTTTCTCGCGCCCGATCCCAATCAGGGCACGCTCACCGCCGGAGAAAGCGCGCGCTACACGCTGAGCTTCGGCACCACGCGGGTCAACGGCGCTGTGGTTCCCATTGTGCCCACCACCGAGGTGCGAATTCCGCTTTCGGTAACCGTGGGCGGCGCGCCGGTAACACTGCCACCCGCCGCGGCAGCGCCGGGGCCGGATGGCAACGCGCAAATTGAAACGGGCAACACCGTAGTTGTGCCTTCCGGCGCCACGCAGGTAACGGTGGAAATTCCCGCCGAAGAAATAGACGCCCAGGGCCAAAGCGGCACCCCCACCCTTACCATTGCCGCGCAAACCCCCGCAGCAGATTCGCTGCCCGCCGGCGCCGAGGCCCGCCCCGCCACCGCGCAAGATGCCGCGGCAGAATCGCAGCGCGAAACCGAGCGCCAGGGCCGCACCGTGGTGGTATCCGCCGCCCCGCCCCCCGCGCAGATAGCGGGTTGGGAAATCACCATTGCCCGCCCCAACACCGATCAGGCCCCCGAAGGCGCCGGCTACCAGGTAACCTTCACCGTAGAGGGCGATACCGGCGAGCTTTCGCCGGGCGGCGTGCAAATTCCGTGGGCCATTGCCGCCAGCCCCGCAAGCACCGGCGGGCTGCGGACGCGCCCGGAAGATTTCGCGCCCAGCCGCAGCACGCCCCCCGCCTACGATTGCGGGCAATCTGCCAGCGCGCCGGGCGCTTGCGCCCGCTTCCCCAGCGGCCGCGTCACCATCGCCCGGGGCGCAGCGGCGCTTACCACCCTTGCCATCGAAATTTTCGACGACGGCGCGGAAGAAGGCCAGACACCGGAGGGCTTCACCCTCACCCTCAGCCCGCTCACCGGGCCGGACGCCGCCCAAACCACCATTGCCACCGGCGGCGTGCAGCTCGGCGCGCTGCAGGCGGAAATTCCCGCGCTGCGCGTAGATTTGCGCATTGCCGACGCCACCGCGCCCGAAGGCGCCAGCGCCGAATTTGTGCTCACCCTCAGCGATTTCAGCGGCGGCGCGCGCACCACCCGGCCCATCACCGTGGCCTATATGCTGGCAAGCGGCGCGCAGCCCGGCGGCGCGCTGCTCGGCGAAGATTTCACCGCGCCCGCCACTGCGCCCGGCGCAAGCAATTGCCCCGCGCAGCGCATTTGCGCGCTTATTCCGGCGGGCGCACAGGCCGGCGCGGCCCACCGCATTCTGGTGCCGCTGCTGCTGGACGGCAGGCTGGAGCCGCGCGAGAGCTTCACCCTCACCATTACCGCCGCCACCGGCGGCGGCGGCACCGTGCGGCTGCGCAACGCGGCAGCCACCGGCACCATTACCGACGACGCCGACCAATCCGCCCGCCGCCGCCAGCGCGTCAGCGCCCTCGTAACCGTGCTGGATCGCCAGACCGCCCTGCTGGCCAGCGACGCCATCACCGCCCGCCTGAGCCGCCCCCGCACCAAGGCCGCGCAAAGCGCCCAGCTCACCCTCGCCAGCCGCAATCTCCTGGCCCGCACCCCCCGCCCGGCGGAAGCCTCCAGCCCCGGCGCGCCCGACGCCCTCGGCCTCGCCCTCTACGGCGCAGCCGGCCTCGGCGGCGCAGCGGCCGGCCTGCCCGGCGCACCCGACGCAACCGGCGCACCCGGCGCAACCGCCGCCCCCTCCCACACCGGCGGCGCAGCCCCCGCCAGCGCCTTCGGCGGACTCGGCGCGGGCCTGGCGGGCGGCGCAAACCTCGGCAGCCGCACCGCGCTTCCCACCCTGGCCCAGCTTCTCAGCGGCAGCCGCTTCAGCGCCGCCACCTTCTTCGACCCCGCACACCTTGCAGCCGGCATGGAAGTCTGGGGCAGCGGCGGCGTTGCCAGCCTGCGCGCCAACCCGCAGCAGTCCGGCGGCGCGCTCCATTACGATGGCGATTCCACCGCCTTCTTCATCGGCGCAGATCGCCCCTTGCGGCAGAGCCTGCTGGCCGGCCTGGCCCTCGGCTGGTCTGCGGGCGATCTCAACTTCACCGACCGCGCCGGCGGCCTCGAGCTGCGCGGCAATCTCAGCACCCACACCCTGAGCCTGCACCCCTACATCGGCTGGCAGCCCGGCCCCCACCTGCGCACCTGGCTCATGCTCGGCTTCGGCAGCGGCAGCGTAGATACGGAAGAGCGCGAAGCCAGCGGCGCGGCGCAGCTTTCGCGCACCCTCAATGGCAGCGCAGACTCCAGCCTGTTCATGTTCTCCACCGGCTTCGCCGGGCGGCGGCAGCTTTCCGATGCCGCAGACCTCAAACTCGGCCTGTCGCTCATGCGCGTGAGCAGCGATGTAGATGGCGGCCGCTTCCACGATGGCGCAGAGCTTCCCGGCGTGCGCGGCCGCAGCACGCGGCTGGGGGGCGAGGCCGAGCTGGGCCGCAGCTACCAGTTCAGCGGCCTTTCCCTGCGCCCCTTCGGCACGCTGCGCTTCCGCCTGGATCGCAGCAGCCTCATTTCCGCCGGCGAACAGCGCGGCATGGAAAAATCCCTGGATTGGGGCGCGGGCCTGCAAGCCGCCTGGCCCAACCTGGGCCTGGACGGCCGCTTCGCCCTCAGCCGTCAACTCAACCAAACCGGCCACGAAGAACAGCGCATTTCCGTAGACCTCAGCTACGACCTCAGCGGCGATTCCCGTGGACTCACCCTGGCCCTGCAAAGCGCCCTGCGCCAGAGCCACCGCCCCCTCAGCGCCCCCGCCCTCAGCGCCGCAAGCGCAGGCCAAATGGAGCAGAGCCTCAGCGGCGAAATTGGCTACGGCGTCGCCTTCCGCCAGTTTGGCCACAGCGGCCTGCTCACCCCCTACGGCCGTTTCGATCTACGCCAAAGCACCCCCCTCTACGCCGCCGGCCTGCGCCTCACCACCACCCGCCACCTGAGCCTCGGCCTGGAGAGCACCTTCACCCCCCCCGCAGCCAATTCCACCCCCGCCACCTACAACCTGCGCCTCACCGGCTCCCTCCGCTTCTAAAACGCCGCGCCCCCGCCGCCAGCCCGCTGCTGCCTTTGCCGCCGCGCGCCTTTGCCGCCGCCGTGCCGCGCCCCCGCCGCCCCCGCCGCCGCCGCCGCCACCCCGCTGCC
>JAPPPQ010000027.1 GCA_028817435.1 Deltaproteobacteria bacterium | reverse complement strand
CCCCCCCCCTCGGCGGTCTTGGCGCTGGAAGTATATTTTGCGGCCATGTTGGCCTAGGGGGCAGATCCGGGCCTATTTACATGGATCGCGGCCCCGCTTAAAAGGGCGCAGGCGCGCCCTCCCCGCGCGCCCTCCCCGCCGCCGCGCCTGCGATCAGGGGCAGGGGGATCGCGGCGTTCAGCCCGCGGCCAGGTCTGGCCTGAACTTTTCTCCCCTGCTGTATGTGGCCTCGCAGCTCTCATAGAGTATCCTGTACTGGTCCTCGGCATACCCGGACATTGCGCTCAGGGCCTCCAGGAGCCCGGCGTCCTGGGCCAGGCTAGAGTCCCCTGGCATGTCCCCCTCGACCATTGACTTTAGCCTGCCGTTTCGGTCAACGACGCCTCCAAAGAGGTCGTCGGCCGGGAGCCTGTCGTGCTTGGCGCAGTTGCACTCTTGGCACGAGGCCACTATGTTATAGACGTCGTTGGAAAAGACATAGTTGTACGGGATTACGTGGTCAAAGTGGGTCTCGTTGCGCAGCCTCCCGCAGTAAAAGCAGCGGTCATCGCCCTGGCTCCAGAGCACGAGGTCCTTTTCGTCCTTTGGGATTGGCGGGCGAACAGCGTTTTCAAAGCTGACCTTTGTGGCTATGCGCGGAGTCATCCTGTTGTACTTTTCGAGCTCTGTGACGAGCTTGTGGTTTATGATGCTCAGCACAGTGTCATGGTGCCTGCCCAGAAATCCCAGTATGTTGCGGTCAAGCGTTATGGACATGGAGCGGCCCTCCTTTTGAAAGAGATTTGGCATCTTTGTCTTTATGTGGACCATGACCTCGGGCTTTATGCTCCTCCTTATGACCTCCTTTCGCAGCTCGGCGTTCTCGTCACTTGCTATCTGCTCTCGCGTGGGGGGCTTTTTGTCGCGCCTCTCGCCCATGCGCCGTATTATCTTTCGAATGTTTGCGTCCTGCCAGTCGCTGGACTGCCTAAACTTAAAGCTGTACTCCATGTCCCAATAGTACTTTAGAAACCGAGTTGCGACAAAGTTGAGGTCCACGACCACCTTGTCCCCCCTCACATGCACCCACTCGCTTCCGGCAAGGCCCTCGTTGGATCCCCCCTCCACATAGTGGCGCAGGTCAAGAAGGGACTTGAGAAAGACGGGCTTGTACGTGCTTGATAGGTGGCGGTCGCTGGCAAACGCGTCAAACATCCTGATAAACTCCAGGTCGCTTCCCGTGCCTTCCTTCCACCCCGGGGAGTTGCCGTCCTGCATGGCGTTCTGTTCCCTAGCTGGACAGCTTGCAGAGTTTCTTGAGGTCGTCCTTTGTGAGCGTCACCCTAAATAGCACGGTGTCGGGGTTTTTTGCGTGCGGCGCCTGCGGAAAGAAGCGTAGCGTGTACTTTCCGGACTCGCTGATGACGTCATAGGGGCGACCCCCTAGCTTGTCTCTCACGAGACGAGGCCATTTCTCATGCCTTATAGAGCTATTGGCACATCGTGCCCACTGAGACGCCTCCGCAGGTGTTAGCGAGCTGCCTTCATTTTTACATACACGTTAACGCTTCTTGTGTTGTGTAGATTTCCACCGCATACGCTCACAACGAAACTGAATGAACCAACAACCCCCAAAAACACACGTTTTATTTCAAAAACATACTTCCATTTTTTACTTAATTGCCCAAAGCAAGTGTCGAGGGTACTAACGTATAAGTAATCACAATTTACGCCCCCCCCTGTGGATCAGCTAACATTAGACAAAATATTTGATGGCAGCGCCCAATACGCAGTCCCTGTATATCAGCGTGGATATGAATGGACAAATGAACAAACTCAGGAATTTTTTGATGACCTTGACTCTATTTCAAACGAAAGCTCTGCCGACAAACACTTTTTTGGATTCATGCTATCGGTATCAAACCCTGACGATCCTGACAAAATTATTAAAATCGTTGATGGCCAACAACGTATGACAACAGTAATGTTGTTTTTAATTTGCGCCCGGAATTTTTTTCACAAACATAGAAAATTACAGAATGCAGTAACCCATTTCGAATTTTTGCAAACACGCATCAACATATCACACGACAGGCAAAAATTAGTCCTAACATTAGGCAGGGCTAATCAGAAATTTTATCAAGACTTGCTTTCGAAACTTTGTATTGAGCAAGATTTGATCGACAAATGGGCATCCACTAGCAGTTCTAACAAGCTACTGGCAGCTGCGTACAAAAATCTATCTCAATGTATTAGTGGAAAAAGCATAGATGAAGTCTACAAATATGTGGTTACTCTTCTAACCCGATTTGAAATTTATCGCTACAAATACCCGAACGAACAAAAAGCATATCGTGTTTTTGATCTAGTTAACAACAGAGGAATTCACCTTAGAGAATCTGACCATATTAAAAATTATTTATTTGAAGAACTAGAACGCACTGTGAATAGCGACACTATAGACGAATACGACGAAGTCTGGAGCAATATGTACAATATTGTTACAGGCAGCGCAAAAGCAAGATACAAAACCCTAGATAGATTTTTGCACCACTACTTGTTGGCTACAAAAGGATATGGCGATACTATCGATCCGAAACTCTCCAACATGCATAAGGCTTTTCGTAGACTGATCAACGACCTTAAACAATCTCCAGAAAAAATAATCCGCGACTTGCACCGCTGGGCTCAAATTCTAAGCATGTTGCGTAACACAAACGAAAAAAGCTTTGAAGGCAATATAACGATAATTCACTATCTAAAAAAAATTAGCTCTGTTAATGCAGTATATGTTTATCCTATAATACTCGCAAGCTATGATAGATATTGGGACCGTGGCCACGCAACGCTGTTTGAACTTACAGTCATGATGTGTTTTAAATATCACATGAGGGTAAAAGTCATAGGAACTGGATTGTCGTTAAGCGATTACGAGCGAAAAATGTACGAAATTACCAAAGAAATTCTCAGAGACAAGGATGGCACCAAACTGTCTAAAATAATAAGCGACTTGATTCAGAGTGGCAAGCATTACCCATCACCAGAACAATTGTACGTTAATCTCATTAATCGACCAATCAGCGGCACAAAAAACGTTGCTGCGCTATTACAAGAGGTAGAGTACGCGCATACTAGGCAGCGGGCGATTGAACCAGTCACGGTGGAACACATTATGCCAAAAACTATGGGTGAATGGGAAACTTATCTTGCCAAACACAACCAAAAACACTTTGACCCAAACAAATCTCCAAAAGACAACGTGAAAATCATTCATAGCAAATATGTGGATTATCTTGGGAACCAGACATTGCTCTCTCTTAGAAATAACGTGAGAGCGCGTGACAAGCCATTTAAAACAAAAAAAGAAGCATACGAAAAACACAGAAGATATAAAATAACTGAGGATTTAATAAACATTGACGTCTGGAATATTGATGCTATAATAAAACGCCACGATCATATTTGTGGAATTTTGAAAACCGAGCTTGATCTTTATAGAATTGTCAAATATCTTAACAAAGAGTATCTTGATGGCATCTTACCCGCTGATGTTCTCTAAGCGCCGCCCTTGAACTTTTGGTGTTCTTGCATCCAAATTCGGAAGCCTGCCCGGATCCGACGTGAGGCCTGCCTTTGGAACGTGCGTATGCCCTCAACATCTATATCCTTGCCCTTGCGCCGCCTCCCCGTTGTCCCCACGGCTGGCAATAATCTCCACCCTGGCGCTAGTGGCCCTTGCCCCGGCGTTTGCCTACAACGCGGGCAACCCCGCGGATCCCGGAAGGGAGCGCGAGCTGCGCCTCCTCTACGGCC
>JAPPPQ010000024.1 GCA_028817435.1 Deltaproteobacteria bacterium | reverse complement strand
CCGCGGGCCTGCGCCTCGCCAACCCCCGCGGCCTGCAACTCGGCCTGGAAGCCGGCCTCGACCTCCACACCGGCTCCGCCGCCGCCGCCGCCCCCCGCAGCTACGACCTGCTCCTGACCGGCCGCCTACACTTCTGAAGCGTCAAAAGCCCCGCACTTCGGGGATCACCTCTCGGGCCAGCCGTTCCAGCGGGGCAATTTCGTGGGCGTCGGGCAGGTTGACGATGGCGTGCTGAATGCCGGCATCCGCCAGCTCGCGGCAATGGCCAATCACATCGGCGGCAGACATATGTGCGGGGCCGAGCTGAATGCTCGACAGGCTCGTGCGCTCAATCTCGTCGAAGTCGCGGTCTTGCATATCGCAGTGCCCGCGCAGCGCATCCAGTCGTTCGCGCAGCGCGTCCATGCCGGCCACGGCGAAGAGATTGCAGGCATCGGCATACTGCGCCACCAGGCGCATGGTTTTGCGCATTCCCATGCCCCCGATGAGAATGGGCGGGCGCGGGCGCTGCAGCGGCTGCGGCGAGCAGAGCGTTTCGGCCAGGTGGTAGTAGCGGCCCTCGAAAGCGCCGTCGTCTTCGCTCCACATCTGCCCCGCAATCTGCAGCGTCTCTTCCAGGCGCTCAAAGCGCTCGGCCATAGGCGGGAACGCAACGCCCAGGCCGCGGTGCTCGCGCTCGAACCAGGCCGCGCCCAGCCCCAGCACCGCGCGCCCGCCCGAAAGCACATCCAGCGTAGAGGCCGCCTTCACCAGCACGCCCGGGTTGCGGTAGGTGACGCCCGTAACCAGCGCGCCGAGCCGCACCCGGCGCGTGAGCGCCGCCAAGTGGCCGAGGGTGCTGTAGCTCTCCAGCATCTCCTCCCCCGCCTCGCCCACCATCGGAATCTGGAAGAAGTGATCCATCACCCAGACACTGGCGAAGCCGCCCTCGTCCGCCACCGCCGCAATCTCGCGCAGCGTGTCGGCCAGCGCCTCCGCCCCGCCAGGCCAACTGAAACTCGGAAGCTGCAAACCCACGCGCATAAACCGCCCTCCCGCCGCGCAGCTTACCCCATCCCCACCCCACAGCGCCCGGCGCTTCGCAATGGCGGCCGGTTTGTGGCATTGTCACAGCGCGGCGCGGCGGCGGGCGGCGCTGCGGTTTTCAGCCCGCCAAAGGGTGACAGGAGAAATCATGCAGAGCGAAATTCCCTCCTACCGGGTTGCAGACATTGGGCTGGCCGAATGGGGGCGGCGCGAGATTCGGCTGGCCGAGCACGAGATGCCGGGACTCATGGAGCTGCGCCGCCGCCACGAGAAGGCGAAGCCCCTGGCCGGGGTGAAGATTGCCGGCAGCCTGCACATGACGGTGCAAACCGCGGTGCTGATCGAGACACTGGCCGCCCTGGGCGCAGATTTGCGCTGGGCCTCGTGCAACATCTTCTCCACGCAGGATCACGCGGCGGCGGCGGCGGTGGTGGGGCCGCAGGGCACGGCGGAGCGTCCCCAGGGCGCGGCGGTTTTCGCCTGGAAGGGCGAAACCCTGGAAGAATACTGGGAGTGCACCCGCAACGCCCTGGTTTGGCCCGACGGCAGCGGCCCCGACCAGATTGTGGACGACGGCGGCGACGCCACGCTGCTGGTGCACAAGGCGGCGGAGTTCGAGCGCGCGGGCAAAACGCCGGACTTCAACCCCCAGGAAGATTCGGAAGAATGGGGCGTCATTCTCGAATTGATCCGCGCCGAGCTGGGATCGCACCCCGGGCGCTGGACCAAGCTGGCCGGCGGCGTGCGCGGCGTTTCCGAGGAAACCACCACGGGCGTGTTGCGCCTTTACCAAATGCAGCGCGAAGGCTCGCTGCACTTTCCGGCGGTGAATGTCAACGACTCCGCCACCAAGAGCAAGTTCGACAACACCTACGGCTGCCGCCACTCTTTGCCCGATGGCCTGATGCGCGCCACCGATGTGATGCTCGGCGGCAAGGTGGCCGTGGTCTGCGGTTTCGGCGAGGTGGGCAAGGGCTGCGCCCAAGCGCTGCGCGGCCAAGGCTGCCGCGTAATCATTACCGAGATTGATCCGATTTGCGCGCTGCAGGCGGCCATGGAGGGCTACGAGGTCAAAACCCTCGACGATGTGCTGGAGAGCGCCGACATTTTCATCACCGCCACCGGCAACCGCCATGTGATTGCCGCCGAGGATATGCTGCGCATGAAGGACAAGGCCATCATCGGCAACATCGGCCACTTCGACAACGAGGTGGATATGGCCGGCCTGCGCGCCATTCCCGGCATTCGCCGCCAGCAGATCAAGCCGCAGTTCGACGAGTGGATCTTTTCCGGCGGCAAGAGCGTGCTGGTGCTGGCCGAAGGCCGGCTGCTGAACCTGGGCTGCGCCACGGGGCACCCGAGCTTCGTCATGTCCACTTCTTTCACGAACCAGGTGCTGGCGCAGCTCGACTTGCACGAGAACGGCGCGAAGCGCGGCCCCGAAGTCTATGTGCTGCCCAAGCATTTGGATGAGGAAGTGGCGCGGCTGCACCTCGCCCACCTGGGCGTAAAGCTCACCCGCATGAGCGACGCGCAATCCGCCTACCTGGGCATCCCCGCCGACGGCCCCTACAAGCCCGAGCACTACCGCTACTGAGCGGCGTCCGGAACCGCCGGGCTCGGCAGCTCGAAAACGGGAATCTCCTCGGGCAGCCCGCCCAAAGCCAGCGCCACTTTGGAGAAACCCAGAAACAGCGCGTTGCCCACAGCGAGCTCGACAATTTGCGGCGGCGCAAAGAGCCGCAGCATTTCCGCGCGCAGCGCGCTGTGCTCTCCGCCGGGGTTATCCAGGAAGGCATCGGTCCAGCGCAGCACCGCCTTGTGCGGTTCCGGCAGCGCGCTCTCCGCATAGCCGTCTGCAATCAGCTCCACCTGTTCTTCGCCGAGTCCCTCGGCGCGCGCCCCGGCAAAGCGGATGGCTTGGCAAATGGGGCAACCCACCCGGCGCGCGTTGCGAATGCGCGCCGTCTCCAGCAGCGCCTGCCCCAGCACGCTGTCGCTCCACAGCACTCCGTAGAGCCGCAGAAAGCGCGCCAGCAATTCGGGCTGATGCGCCAGCGCGCTGTTGCGAATCGGATCGCCCCCCGCAGCCGCGCCCGGCGGCGGCGCAACGCGCGGCGTGGGCGAAGGCGCACCCCGCGCAACCAGTGCGCCGATGGCGCGCGGCGAAGGCGCGGCGGCCGCATCGGCCGCATCCGCCGCATCCGCCGGCACAATGCCGAAAATCTCCGCAAAGCGGCCGAAGCCGTCGAAGACGGCCAGCGCCTGCACAAAGGCCACCAGCCCCGCATCTCCCAGTTCGGCGCGCAGCCGGGCCGCCTGGCCGTCGGAAATGCCGGCGGCATCCGCCACAAACTGCTCGGTGAAATCCAGCGCGGCGCGCTCTGCCGGGTCGAAGTGCGGGCTGCTGCGCCAATTGGCCAGCGCGGCAATTTTCACCTCGTCCAGCCCCGCCTCCCGGGCCTCGCTCATGCGCGCCCGCTGGGCCGAGCGCGCGCCCAGCAGCGCCGCCAACCGCAGCCGGGAGCATTCCAGCAGCACCGGGGGCGCCAGCGCCTGCGTCCAAAAGCAGGAGGCGAAATCCACCCAGGCCTCAAACAGCGCCGGGCGCAGCCCAAATACGCGCGCAAAGAGCGAATCCCCCGCCGCCAACCCGGGAAGCCAACTCATGCCCCGGAGTCTATCCCCGGCGGCGCGGCCGCGCCCCCGGCCCTCCCCCGGCGGCGCGAATTCGGCTACCCTGCCGCGCCATGCTTCTCCCCCGCTCCCGGCACTGGGCGCCCGCCCTCGCTCTGCTCACCGCGCTGCTCGCCCCCGGCGCGCCCGAGGCGGCGCGGCCCGGCACCGAGATCACCTGCGCCGACATCCCGGATTTCACCGAGTTGTTCTTCAGCAAGCACCTGCGGGTGCAGCAGCTCAGCGACGAGATTCGCAATCAGACGGCCCGCAAGTTTCTGCAGAACCTCGACCCCCAGCGCCTGCTGTTTCTGGAGCACGAGGCAGAGCGCCTGGAGCAGGAGCTCGGCGAGCTTTTCCAGGAGACCAGCGCGGGAGATTGCTCGCGCCTGCTGGCCCTGCGCGAGGAAGTGGTGGCGCGCAACCTCGAAATCGAGCGCTTTGTAAGGGACTTTGCCGGCGCCGCGGACTACACCCTGGACGAGAGCGCCGAGCTCGTCGCCGACCCCGACGAGCGCGGCCACCCGCAAGATCGCGCCGCGCGCGAAGCGCTGCTGCGGGTGCTGGTGCATTTTCAAATTGCCGATTATCTGGAGGACGAGCTGAGCCTGACCGAGGCGCAAAAGCGGCTGCTGCACCGCTACGAACTGCGCACCCGCCGCGCCCGGGAAATTACCGATCAAGATCTATACAGCGCCTTCCTCGACACCTTCGCCCGCACGCTGGATCCGCACTCTTCCTATTTTTCGCCGGATTTCTTCGAGGACTTCCAGATTCAAATGCAGCTCTCGCTGGAAGGCATTGGCGTGGCTCTGGGCGAAGAAGACGGCTACTCCATTGTCCGCCGGGTGATTCCCGGCGGCGCCACCGACCGCAGCAAGGCGTTGCAGACGGACGACCGCATCGTCTCCGTGGCCGAAGCCGACGGCGATCCGGTGGATGTGGTGGACATGGCGCTGCGCGATGTGGTGCGGCTGATTCGCGGCAAGAAGGGCACGCTGGTGCGGCTCGGCGTGCAGCGCGGCGCAGAGCGCCTGCAGGTCGCCATTGTCCGCGACAAGATAGACCTGGAGCAGCAGGCGGCGAAAATGCGCATTGAGGAAATGCAGGTGGAGGGCCAGAGCCTGCGCCTGGCCGCGCTGGATTTCCCGCTCTTCTACGGCGGCACCGGGAGGCCGGGCGAGCGCCTCGGCTCCCGCGATCTTTTGCGGCTGCTGCAAGAAGCGCGCGGCGAACAGGTAGATGGCTTGCTGCTCGATCTCTCCAGCAACAGCGGCGGGGTGTTGGAGGACGCCGTGCGCATCACCGGCTTCTTTTTGCGCCGGGGCAATGTGGTGGCGGTGCAGAACACCGTATCCCCCAGCAGAATAGAGGTCTATACCGATCCGCACCGCGACATCCTCTACAAGGGGCCCATGGTGGTGCTCACTTCGCGGATCAGCGCCTCGGCCTCGGAAATTCTGGCTGGCGCCATGCAGGATTACCGCCGCGCCGTCATCGTCGGCGACGGCCACACCTTTGGCAAAGGCTCGGTGCAAACGGTCTTTCCCTTCGAGCAAAAAACCGCGGGCCGCAACCTCGGGGCCATCAAGCTCACCACTGGCCTTTACTTCCGGCCCAGCGGGGCATCCACGCAGTTGCGCGGCGTCGAATCAGATATCGTGCTGCCCTCGCTCTTCGCCAGCGACCGCTTCGGCGAACGCGCCAGCGAAAACGCGCTGCCCGCACAGAGCATTCCCCCCTTCACCGGCAAAAGCGCAGGCGGCTACGCGCCCGTTGGCGGCGAACTGCTGGCAGAGATCGCGCGGCGCAGCGCCGCCCGGGTGGCGGACGATCCCGATTTCGAGGAGATCCGCGAAAAAATTGCCGAGCGCGAGGCCGACGACGGCATCCTGCGCCTGGGCGAAATTATCGCCGAGCGCCGCGAGAAGCGCGCCGCCGAAGAAGCCGAAGAGGCCGAAGAAGCCGAAACCGCCGACGCAGTGCAGGAAGACGGCGAAGACGAGGAGCCCACGCCCCAGCAGCAAGAGGCCCTGCGCATCCTCGCCGATCTGGTGCTGCTTTCCCGATGAGGCGCGCGCTGCTGGTGGCGGCCGCGCTGGCGCTGGGGATTGCGCTGCTGGCATGGACCTCGCTGCGCCACTCTGGAAGCGGCGGCGAAGGCGCGCTCTGCGAAGTCTGCATGGATGCCGCGGGGCGCAGCCACTGCGCGCGGGTGCAGGCGGGCAGCGAGGCCGAGGCCAGAGAAGCCGCGCAGCGCAGCGCCTGCGGCGTGCTGGCCCGGGGCATTGCCGCCGAGCTGGCGTGCATGCAGAGCCTGCCCCGCAGCGCGCAATGCAGCGCGGCGCGCTGAAGCGCCCGCAGCAAAGGAGTCAAATGGCCATTCAGATTTTGAGCGAGCCGCCGCCCCCGCCGCAGCAGGTGGCGGATTCCCTGCGCGCCGCCATTGAGGCGGCGCTGCCCGGCTGCCAGGTGCAGGTGCAAATCGGCAGCCCCGGCCACTTCGCACTGGAAGTCTGCGACGCCAGCTTTGCCGGGCAATCCCGGGTGCAACAGCAACAGCGCGTCTATGCGGCCATTGCGGGGCTGATGTCCGGCGACACTGCGCCGGTGCACGCCATTGACCGCATGGTGACCCGCGCCTCCTGAACGGCTGCGGCTTGTCGCGTTACTGCAGCGAGCGCAACCGCATGGTGCCCCCGGCGGCGCAGGGCGAGTTCGCGCCTTTGTTCATCGGGCCGCTGCGCGTTTCGCCCCCCGTGGTGCTGGCGCCCATGGCGGGAGTCACCAACGCGCCCTTCCGCACACTTTGCCGCCACTTCGGCGCGGGATTGTTCGTGAGCGAGATGATCGCGGCCCGCGCACTGGTAGAGGGCAACCCCCGCACCGAGCGCCTCGCCAGCTTTGCCGCAGGCGAATCGCCGCGCAGCCTGCAGCTCTACGCCACCGAGCCCCGCAGCGCGGGCGAGGCGGTGGCGCGGCTGGTCGGCGAAGGCCGCGTGGACCACATTGATCTCAATTTCGGCTGCCCCGTGCCCAAGGTGACCCGGCGTGGCGGCGGCGCGGCCATTCCGCTGAAGCCGCGCCTGCTGCAGAGCATTGTGCGCGCCGCCGTTTCCCGCGCCGCTGCAACGCCCGTCACCATGAAGTTCCGCACCGGCATTGACGAAAACCTGCAGACCTTTCTCGATTCCGGCCGCATCGCGCAGGAAGAGGGCTGCGCCGCCGTCGCCCTGCACGCGCGCAGCGCGGCGCAGCTTTACGACGGCGCGGCCAACTGGAGCAAAATCGCGGCGCTGAAAGACGCCGTGCGGGAAATTCCGGTGCTGGGCAACGGCGATATCTGGGAGGCGCAGGACGCCCTGCGCATGATGCGCAGCACCGGCTGCGACGGCGTGGTGGTGGGCCGCGGCTGTCTCGGGCGGCCCTGGCTGTTCCGCGATCTGGCCGATGTCTTCGACGGCCGCGCGCCGCAAGATCCGCCGCGCCTCGGCGAAATCGCAGCGCTGATGCTGCAGCTCGCGCAACTGCTGGCCGGCCACTTCGGCGAAGGGCCGGGGCTGCGCGCTTTTCGCAAACACGCCGCCTGGTTCACCAAGGGCTTCCCCGGCAGCGCGCAATTGCGCGCGCGGCTGGTGCAGGTGTGCAGCCTGGACGATTTGCGCGCCGCGCTGACCGGGCTGAACCCCGCCCTGCCCTTTCCGCCGCAGGCCATGCGCGTTCCCCGCGGCAAAAAGAGCGGCCGCCAGCGAGTCGCCCTGCCCCCCGGCTATCTGCGGCAACTCGATTCTGCAACGCCGCCGCCTCGGGAAGCCGAAGCCGCGCTCTCCGGCGGCTGATCCGCTCAGCGCGCCTTCAGCCGCGCTTCCAATTGTGCTTCCAGCTGCGCGGCAAAATTGCGGGCGACTTCGGCGGGGGCGCGGCCCCCGGAATCGACGGCGAAGTTCATGCGCTGCATGGCGGCGACATCAATGGCCCCGGCCAGTTCGCCCAGCGCCCGCAGCGCGGCGGGGTGCGCCCCGGCAAAGCCTGGGCGCGCCAGCAAAATGGCGTCGTAGGGCGGAATCACGCCGCGGTCGTCTTCCAATATCGCCAGTTCCAGCGCGGCAATGCGCCCGTCGGTGGAGTAAGCGCTGATCACATCCACCTCGCCGCCCGCCGCGGCCTGATACATCAGCGCGGGATCCATGCTGCGCAGCCGGCGAAAAGAAAGCCCGTAGGATTCGCGCAGCGCCTTCCATTCGGCGCGCTGAAAAAACTCGTAATCGCCGCCGATCTCCAGGCGCTCTGCAACCTTCGCCAAATCGCTGATGCGGCGAATGCCGAGCCGCTGTGCTTCGGCGGCGCGCAAGGCCAGGGCGTAGGTGTTCTCAAAACCAAAAGCGCCCACCAGCAAAATGCCGTGCTCGTCCAGCAGCCAGCGCCGCACTTCGGCCAGCAATTGCCCGCGCTCGGCGGGAAGCCCCTTGCGCTTCATCAGCGTGGCCCAGATGGTTCCCGAGTAATCCACATACAAATCAATATCGCCGGCGCGCAGCGCTTCGAAGACCACCTTGGAGCCCAGCGAGTGCAGCACCTCGCCGCGCTGCCCGGTGCGGCGTTCGATCCACTGGCCGATCAATTCCGAGAGAATGTATTGCTCGGTGAATGCCTTTGCGCCGATCTGCACCGGGCGCGGCCCCGCGCGGCGCTCGGCGGCGAAGCTCCAGCCTACGGCCAAAATCAGCCCGGCAAAGGCGGCCAGCAACAGCCCCAACAGCGCGCGGCGGCGCGTGCGCAGCGCTACTTCCAGCAGGCGAATGCCCTGGTCCAGCACCAGCGCCAACCCGGCCGCGGCCAAACAGCCCACCACCACCGCGGCATCGTTGCGCGTTTGCAAACCGCTGAAGATGAAGTTGCCCAGGCTCGTCGCCCCCACCGGCGTCGAGAGCGTGGCGGTTCCCACCACCCACACCGCGGCGGTGCGCAAGCCCGCCACAATTACCGGCAGCGCCAGCGGAAGCTCCACGCGAAAGAGCTGCTGCGCGGGAGTCATGCCCACGCCCCGCGCCGCCTCAATCAGCGCGGGCGAAACCCCGGCAATGCCGGTCACCGTGTTGCGCAAAATGGGCAGCACGCTGTAAAGGGTGAGCGCCAGCACCGCGGGCAAATAACCGATGCTGCGCAGCGAAACGCCGAGCCATGCGGCAGCGCCGGAGAGCGCGGCCAGCGCGGGCACCATAATCGCCAGCAGCGCCAGGCCGGGAATCGTCTGGATCACGCTGGCCGCGCCGAGCACCGCGCCCTCGAGACCGCGCCGCCGGGTCACCAGCACGCCCAGCGGAATGGAAAGCGCGGCTCCCACCAGCAACGCAACCAGCGAAATCTGCAAATGCGCGGACAAATAGCCCGGCAACAGCGCCAACTGCTCCTTCACGCGCCCTCCTGCAGCCGCTCCACCGCCTCGCTCTGCCGCCGGGGAGTCGCCAGCAATTCTGCAACCGCGGGGGCGGCGGGGGCCGCCAGCAACTCGCGGGGCGTTCCCACCTGCAGCAGCCGGCCTGCGTCCATTACCGCAATGCGGTCGGCGAGCAGCAGCGCCTCGGCCATATCGTGAGAGACGAAGAGCACGGTCACGCCCAGCTCGCGGCGCACGCCGGCGAAAAACTGCTGCAGCCGGTCCCGGGTAAGGGGATCCAGCGCCCCAAAAGGCTCGTCGAGCAACAGCGCCGCGGGCTCGGCGGCCAAGGCCCGCGCCAGGCCGACGCGCTGCTGTTGCCCTCCCGAGAGTTCCGCCGGGCGGCGCTCGCGGAATTCCTCCGGCGGCAGCTCCACCCTTTCGAGCAGTGCATCCACCCGGGCGCGCACGCGCTCGGGCGGCCAGTCCAGCAGTTGCGGCGCAATCGCCACATTTCGCCCCACCGAAAGATGCGGAAACAGCCCGACCTGCTGAAAGCAATAGCCAATGCGGCGGCGCAACTCGTGGGGCGCAAAGTCCCGGGTGTCGCGCCCGTCAAAGAGCACCCGCCCCGCGCTGGGTTCAATCAGGCGGTTCACCATTTTCAGCGTGGTGGTCTTGCCGCAGCCCGATCCGCCCACCAAAAACACGCACTCGCCCCTGGCAACGCGCAGACTCACGCCGTCCACCGCCGCGCGCCCCGCCCCGTAGCGCTTCACCACTTCCCGCAACTCAATCACGCGCGCGAGCATAACACTCTGCTAGGCTCCCCCGTCATGAAGATTCGCGCGGCAATATTCGATCTGGGCGGAGTCGTCTTCGACTCTCCGCTCCACGCCATTGCCCGCCACGAAGCCGCGGTGGGCGCGCCGGCCGGAATCGTGAACCGCGTCGCCGCGCAGGGCAGCGCCTGGGGGCAGCTGGAGCGCGGCGAGCTTTGCATGGAGGAATTTCTGCGCGCCTTCGACGCCGAATGCCGCGCCGCAGGCGCAGAGATTCGCGCGGCAGAGATGATGGCGCGCATTGCAGAGTGCGGGCCGCGCCCGCGCATGCTCGAAGCCATCCGCCGCATCCGCGCCGAGGGCCTGCTGGTGGCCGCCCTTACCAACAACTGGGCCAATGGCGAGCCCCAAGGCGCGGCCGAAGAGGCCGCGGACGCCGAATTCCGCGGCCTGTTTCACGCCTTTGTGGAATCCAGCGTCGTCGGCCTGCGCAAACCCGACCCGCGCATTTACCAACACCTGCTCGGCCTGCTCGGCATTGCGCCCGGCGAGGCCGTGTTTCTGGACGACATCGGCCGCAATCTCAAAACCGCCCGCCAGCTCGGCATGATCACCATCAAAGTCGAAACCCCCGAGCAGGCCCTCGGCGATTTGTCCCGGGTAATCGGCATTGCGCTCTGAAACTCGCCCATCGAAAAACACCGCCGAGGTGTGGCGCGTGTTGCGCCTGGCCTGGCCCGTGGCGCTGGCGCAATCCGCCACCATGCTCATGGGGCTGGTGGATTTGATGATGGTGGGCCACTTCAGCACCGATTCTCTGGCCGCCGTGGGCATCGCCTCGCCCCTCATTTACGGCACGCTGATTCCGGCGCTGGGATTGGTGCTCGGCATTGAGCCGCTGATTGCCCAGGCCCACGGCGCGCGAGACCGCCCCAGCGCGGCGCGCGCCTACCAGCGCGGCCTGGTGCTGGCGCTGGCTTTCTCTCTGCCCGTTGCGCTGGTGTGGCTGAAGGCCGGAGAAATTCTGGTATGGCTGGGGCAGGAAGCCGCACTGGCCGAAGGCGCAGAGCGCTACATGGTCGCGCAACTGGCGAGCATTCCCGTCTTTTTGCTGGACGGCGCGACGCGAAGCTGGCTGCAGGGGCGCGAGATTGTGCGCCCGCCCCTGCTGGTGCTGGCCATCGCCAATCTCTTCAATGCGCTCTTCAACTGGCTGTTCATTTTCGGCAACTGGGGATTTCCCGCGCTGGGGCTGGTGGGCGCGGGCATTTCCACCACCCTTACCCGCTTTCTCGCCTTCGGCGGGTTGCTGCTGTGCATTCGCTTGATGCGGCTGCAGCGCGGCGGCTGGTTGCCCTGGAGCCGGGCGGCGTTCAATCCCGCGGCGCTGCGGCGCATTCTCGGGCTGGGCGGATTCATCGCCCTGCAGACCGGACTGGAAATCTGGGCCTTCAACGCCTCCAACCTCATTGCCGGGCGGCTCGGCCCCCAGGCCATTGCCGCGCATCTGGTGGTAATGAACATGGCTTCCATCACTTTCATGGCGGTAATGGGCGTGGCGCAGGCTACCACGGTGCGCGTCGGCAACTTGATCGGCGCGGCGCGCGCTGCCGCGGCGCAGCGCAGCGCCTGGGTGGGGGTGGGCATGGGCGCGGGCTTCATGTCGCTGGCCGCCCTTTGCTTTGTGCTGGGACGCGCGGTGTTTCCCCACGCCTACACAAACGATCTGGCCGTGGTGCACGCGGCCACGGCCATTTTGCCCTTTGCCGCGGCCTTCCAAATTTTCGACGGCACGCAGGCCGTGTGTTGCGGCGTGCTGCGCGGCATGGGCCGCCCGCTGCCCGCGGCTGCAGCCAATGCCATTGGCTACTGGCTTTTGGCGCTGCCCCTGGGCGCATGGCTCGCGCTGGAAAGCGGCGCGGGGCTGCCGGGCCTGTGGCTGGGACTCGCCCTGGGGTTGGTGGTGGTGGCCGGGGCGCTGCTGCTCTTCATCGCCCGCTTCGGCCCGCGGCACGCCGCGCCGCTCTCCCGGCGCGGGACATTGCGGTAGACTTGCGGCCATGAGCAACCCCGTGCACTACCAACTCGAAGGCGCCGTCGCCGTGCTGCGGCTCGACGACGGCAAGGCCAACGCCATTTCCCATGCGCTGCTCGACTCTATGGAAGCCGCCGTGCAGCGCGCGGAATCCGAAGCCGGCGCACTGCTGCTGCTGGGCCGCCCCGGCCGCTTCTCCGCCGGCTTCGATCTCTCGGTAATTCGCCAGGGCGCAGAGGCGGCCCAGCCCCTGATTCGCCGGGGCGCGGGGCTGCTGTTGCAACTGGCCGAATCCGGGCTGCCCGTGATTGCGGGCTGCACCGGCCACGCGCTGGCGCTGGGCGCGCTGATTCTTTTGGCCAGCGATCTGCGCCTCGGCGCGCGGGGCGAATTCAAAATCGGCCTGAACGAGGTAGCCATTGACCTGCCGCTTCCCGGCTTCGCCCTGGCTTTGGCCGCCGAGCGGCTCGCCAAGAGCCACCGGCTGCGCGCCACCGTGCTCGCCGAAATCTACGATCCAGAAGCCGCGCTGGAAGCCGGCTACCTGGACCGCACGCTGCCGCCGGAAGAGCTCGAAAGCGCCGCCCGCGCCGAAGCCGCGCGGCTGGCCGAGCTTCCCCGGGACGCCCTGCGCATTACCAAGCGCGGCATTCGCTCCGAAACCATGCGCCGCATCCGCGCCGACATCGAGGGCTGAGCACCGCCTCACTCAGAAGCGCAAATCCGCGCGCAGCCGCAGCTCGCGCTCTTCCGGCGCGCCGGGACGGCGCAGCACGCCGCCTTCGAGTCCAAAGTGCAGCGCTGCCGCCCGCTCCCACCGCGCGCCGCGCGCCGACCCATTGGGCCGCAGCCGCAGCCCGGCAGACCAGCGCCGCTGCGCCGCGCCGAATGCCATGCGGCTGTAGGGAGTCAGCAAAACGCCCACGGGCGCAAAGGCCGGGCGCAGCGAAATGCCGTAGGCCACTTCGCCCATCAGCCCGGGCTCGTTACCGCTTTCCACGGCCAGGCGCAGTCCGCGGCGCAGCACGCCGGGATCCCACGAGGCGGAGAGCGAAAAGCTGCGCTCGTTGCCACGGCCCACGCCCCCTTCCAGCAGTTGCGTCATGCCGCGCAGGTCCATGGCCAGCCCCTGACTGGGCCAGTCCAGCGCCAAACCGCCGCCGCCGTCGGTGGCGGTGCGCGTTCCGCCGGGAATCGCGCCCGCCGCGCTTTGAGTGGCGGAGCCGTCGCCGGAATCGCGGCGGGTGCGGAGGCTGGCAAAGGGGCGCAGCGAGATTCCCCCCGGCGCAAAATTCAGCGCCAGTTCCACTTCGCCGGAAATGCGCGTGGCGCCCGCAGAGACTGCGGGCAGCAGTGCGCCATCGGCAAAGCGCGCAGCATCCGAGCGGCTGCGGGTCTGCATGGTTTCCAGCGACAGCGCCAAATCAAAGCGCTGCCGCAGGCGCATTTTGCCACTTACCCCGCCCGCCGTGGTCCACAAAATGGAATTGCTGCGCGCCTGCACGGCCGCAGCGGCCGGGCGGCGTTCGCTGATGCGGAAATCGCCGCGGCCGTAGCCCAGTGTGAACCAGGCGTGAAAGCCGGGGGAAAGTTGCCAGCCGAGATAGGGATGCAAACTCAGCAGCAAACTTTCGGCGGTGCCGCGCAGCTCTGCGCCCGATGCGCGCTCGGTGAAATCCAGGCTGCCATCGGCCGCGCCCAGCGCGGCCCCGGCCAACAGCGCGCCGCCCAGCAGTTGCGTTTCCACGCCGATATGCGCCGCCGAACTCTGCGCTTCCCAGGCCATCCCGCCCGAACCGGCATCGAAGCGGCTCTCCGTCAAATCTCCCGAAGCCCACACGCGAAACGCGCCCACGCCCGATTGCGAATCGCTGCGCTCGGCGCTTCCGAATTCCAAACCGCTGCCGCGCAACCAGCCCGCGCGCCCCGGCCCCGCGCTGCGGCGGCCGAAGTTGGCATCTCCCGCCAGCCCCGCGCCGAGGCCGCGAAACGGCCCGGCGCGCGCGGCCAGCACACTCGCCCCGGAATCTCCCGCCGCGCCCGCTGCACTCACTGCACCCGGTGCGCGCAAATTGACGAAATTGACGCCGCCGCCCCCGCGCCCCGCCGCGCCGTAGAGCGCCAGTCCGAGCCGCGGAGCCGCAAAAGCGCGCGCGCCGGACTCGGCAAATGCGCCGGACTCGCCGGACCCGCCGGACTCTGCAGGCGCGCCGGGCGGCTCTGCCCGCCATGCGTGGCCGGCAATGCGCAGCCAGGGCGGCGTAGTGTTCAGCGGCGTGTGATGCAGGGCCATGCGCGCGCGGATCGCCCCGTTCGCCAGCCCGGCAGCGCCCCGGTCCAGCGCGGCCAGCGCAGTGGTGACGCGCCGTGCGCGGCGCTCGTTTTCGCCGCTGCCGGGTTCGCCGGCGGTGTTGGCGTTGACCCGCAGCTCCATCGCCCCGCCCACGGCCATGGCGCCGCCGCCCTGGCCCACATTCACCGCGCCCAGCACCACGCGAATCACCTCGGCGTCTTCTTCGCGCTGATCCCGCGCCGGAATAATGTGAAAGACGGCGCGCCGCGCCCCCGCCGGAATCTGCAGCACGCCGCTCACGCCGAGACCATCGGCGCGCAGCCCGCCATTCTCCGCGCGAAACTCCGGCGCAGCCGGACCATTGCGCGCGCGGGGACCCGAGTCCTCCGTGTTGGTCTGCGCAACCACGGCGGCCTGCCATTCCACCGACACATCTCCGGCGCTGACAAAATCCATCTCCACCCACACGCCAGCCACCTCGCCCTCATCCAAATTTTGCGTGGTGTCCCGGGTAAGCCGCAGGCTTGCGCCGTCGCTCGCAGCCAGCGTGGCGCTGGCCTCCGCCGTGCCCAGCACAATCGCCTGCCCCCCGCCACCGACGGGGGTGGAAAGAGTCACGCGCAAAGTCTCGGCCCCTTCGTTCAGGCTGTCGTCCAGCGCGCGGATGACAATCTCGGCGCTGGTGGCGGGCGGCGTAATGGTGATCCGGCTCACCGCGCCCGTCACCGGCGGCGTTGCAATCTCGTAATCGCCGGCGTCAATCCGGTCGCCGTCTACCGAGAACAATGCCGACACCGGTTGCTGCGGCGCGCCGCCGCTCAGGCTGACGCGAAAGCGCGCCGTGCCCGCGCCCCCTGCGCCGCCTTCGGCAAAGCCATCGTCATCGGCGCGCGCAATGGCCAAAATAAGAGCGGAGCGCCTCCTGATGGGCGCTGCATCGTCATTGGTAATGGTAAGGGTTGCGCGGCGCTGTCCCGCAATCAGCGCGCCGCCACCGGGGCCGGTGCTGGCCGTGCCGAGTTCCAGGATCACGGTTTCATCCGCCTCGAAGAGCGCATCGCCCAGCACAAAGATGCGCAGCTCTGCCATGGCGCCGCGGATCAACAGCGGCGAAGCGCTCAGCGTGTAATCCACGGATTCCTCCGCCGTGCTCCCGGCCAACAAGACAAAGGGGACGCTCAGCGGACCGCCCGCGCTGGCACTGGCGCCGCTCAGAGACACCGTGAAGCTCACCTCGGTGCTGCCGCTGTCGCCCTCGTTCACGCTGTAATCCGCGCCGATGGCGTAGGTAATGGGATCGCTGGCGGCAATGGTGGTGGTGGCTTCGGCGCGCCCGATGGATGCGCCGCCCACACCGCCGCCCGCCGCATTGCTGAGCGTGAGCTTCAGCATCTCCGCCGCTTCGTTCAGCCCATCTTCTCGAATCTCGACGCGCACCTGCTGGCTGCCGGTGCTTGTGAACCGCAGCGTGCCCCGCGCTGCGGAAGGCGCGCTGTAATCTCCGTCCGAAACACCGCTCAGCGCCCATTCCACTGTGGCCGCCGCGCCCATGGGCGCGCTGCCCGCAAGCGCAATGTTGAACACCGCCGTCTGCCCTTCGCTGCGGCTGGCGTGCTCCGCCGTCACCGAGAAGCTGCGCTCGGTAGAGGCGTTTTGCGGAATCGAAATTGCCGCGCTCTGCCCCGTCCCAAGCGAAATCGCGCCGCCCCCCGTGCCGGTGGAAAGCGCAGCGCCGAGCGTCACCTGCAGAGTTTCGGCGCTCTCCGCCAGCACATCCCGCACAATTTCCAGGGTAATGTCGCCGCTGATGGTGGCCGCGGGAATCAGCAGGGTTCCGCCGCCCGCCGTGCTGCTGCTGCGCGACGCCGTGGTGTCCCGGTAATCCTGCGCCGTGACACTGCCGCTCACCGTGTAGGGAACCATCACCGTTGCGGCAGAGCCCGACGCCGCCCCGCTCAAGGTGACGCGAAACACCGCCGCGCCGCCCTCGTTCACCTGCACGCCGCTGGTTTCGGTATCCGCGTCGAGGCTCGCGTTGGCAATGGTCACCAGCATCGCATCGTCGTCGGCCAGGCTTGCCGCAGCAGAGACGCTGTCGAGTTCCATGCGGCCGGCGCTGCGCGCCGCGCTGAGGCTCACGCGAATCGATTCCGCCGCCTCGTTCAGCGCATCATCCACGGCGGTCACCGTAATAGAGGCCGAGCTGCTCCCCTGCGCAATCACCAGCGGGCTCACCTGAGAAAAGGTGCAATCCGCGCCCCCGCCGCAGCCGGAGACGCTGAAATCCAGTTGGGCCGCAGCAGTCAATTGCGCGCCGCTGACGCTGGCGGTGAACACCGCGCTGCGCGCCGCGCTGCCATCTGCGCCGGCCTCGCCGAAGCCGTCGGCGTCGCTGCGCGCCAGGCGCACCCGGGCGGTGTTGGCATCGGCAATGGCGGCGTGCAGCGAAACGCCGTGGCCGCTGGTCACATCGGCGCTGGTGGTCGTGACCGAGAGTGTGATTGTGAAGCTCTGCGGCCCTTCGAGCAGGGTATCCCGCAGCGCCGCCACCTCGAAGTTCTGCGCCGTGGCGTAATTCGCCGGGGTGAAAATAAGCGGGCCGCCAATCGGAAACGCGCCGCCGGAAAAATCCGCCTCCACGGCCGAATTTGCGCCGCTGCTGGTTACCTCCCAACTTACCTCCACATCTGCAGTGGGCGGATCGCCGCTGATGGAAACCGTGTAGCGGGCGCTGGCGCCCTCGCTGACCTGCGCCGGGCCGCTGAGCGAAACACTGCGGTCCGTATCCATGCTGGCGGCAATGGTGGCCGTGCGCGGCGAGCCCATCCTGCGCAGCGAACCGCCGCCGCCGCCGCTGGGCGCGCCCAGCGAAAGCGCGAAAGATTCCGCCGGCTCCATTACGCCATCGGGAACAATGCGCACGCGAATTTCCGCGCTGTTCGTGCCCTGGGCAATGCGCAGCGGCGAGGAATCCGCGAGATAATCGGCGGCCTGGGCATCGGTATCGGTGTCATCCGCCGTCGCGCCAATGCTGAAGGGCACCACCAGCTCGGCGCTGTGCACGCCGCCGCTCAGAACGACGCGGAACACCGCGCTGCCGCCCTCGTTCACCATACCGCCGCCGCCGCTCAATGTCAGGGTAATCTCGTCGTCATCGGAAATGGTCGCCGCCGCCGCTGCGCCGACGGTAATGCGCGCAAAATCCACACCCATGCCATCGAGCACGCGGCCGAGCTGCAGCGTCACAGTTTCGTCGGGCTCGTTGTTGCCATCGTCCACCGGTTCAATGCGCAGTTCGCCGCCGCTGCTGCCCGCTTCCATGACAATGGCCGGCATCGCGTCGCCGCCCATCGGCGTCGCCTGCGTAAGCGAAAGCCCCGCCCCCGCCGAGAGCGTGTAATCCACGCCATGATGCGCCGTGCCCGAAAGCGTGTAGAGGATTCGCACCGGCACATCGGTGCTGCGCTGGGCCGCGCCATCCAGCAGGCTCAAGGTGAAGGCCGCCACCGCGCGGCCGTTTTCGGGCACGGTCACCCCGCCGCTCAAAACCGCGCTGGCCGAATCGCTGTCCGCAATTGCCACCGAAACCGCAGGCGGCGAAACACTCACCGAACCGGCGCTGCTCGGCGTCTCCAGCGAGAGGCGCAGCGTCTCCTGCAGCTCAATAACGGTGTCGTCGTTAATGGCGATGGTAATGCCGAGCGGAGTCACTGCGGCCGCCGCCGCCTGCGCGGGGGTAATTGCAAGGCTGCCGTTTCCAGCGTCGGTGTAATCGCCGCTGTCAATGCCCGCGCCGCCAATGCGGTAGGGAATCACCACATTCGCCGTGGGCGTGCCGCCGCTCAGCGTAACGCGGAACACCGCATTGCTGCCCTCGTTTTGCGCCGTGGCCGGCCCGCTCACGCTGGCGCTGATGGGATCGCTGGCGCGAATGGACACCAAAACCCCTTCCAGAGAAACACTGCAACCTCCCATCGCGCAATTGCCGCCGGAAATGCCGTTCAGCTCGAAGCCAATGCGCTCTGCGCCCTCATTCAGCGAGTCGCCGTAGATGCCGAATTCAATTTCGCCAGAGCAGCCGAGGCCCGGCAGAGTCACGATGCCGTTTTCGCCCCCGCTCAGCAGGTAGTAATCGGCAAAGGGCAGCCCGGAGCCGGGCGGGCGCGGCTGCGTGGGGTCCAGCGAGCTTCCCGTCCGCAATGGCTGCGCCGTGCCGCCCACGCTGTATTGCACCTGCACTGCGCCGCCCGGCGCTTCTCCCTCAATGCAAATGCGGAACACCACGCTGCTGAATTCGTTGAAGCTCGCTTCGTCGCTCTCCACTACTTCGTTGCGCGCCACCAGCACCGAGGCGATCAATCCGTCGCTGCCGCTGATGGTGGTCCGGGCCGCCGCGCTGGAAACCGAAAGCGCGCCCCCGGCCAGGCCGCCGCCGCGCAGCGCGCTCAGCGTCACCACAATGGTCTCGCCGCTCTCCGTGCGGCTGTCATCGGTGATTGAAAAGCGCAGCTCGCCGCCCGTCTCTGCCACGGGAATGCGCAGCGTGCCCATCGCCAACCCCGTGTGATCCACCCCCGCCCGCGCCGTGCCGCCCACGCGATAATCCACAAACAGCGCAGCCGTGTGCGCTTCCCCAGCCAGCGCAATGCGAAACACCGCCTCGCCGCCTTCTGCAACTTGCGTCTGCGCGGCCGTTACTTCGGCGCGAATGCCGTCGCTGCCGGCAATCACGGCCTGGGCCTGCCCTTCGCCGGGTGCAATCAGCACCCCGCCGCCGCCCCCGCCCGATGGCCTGCGATCGGTGCGGTCGTCCAGCGCCACCAGCAGCGTTTCGGCAGATTCCAGCAGCGCATCGTCGGCAATGCCGATGGCAATGGTAATGGGCTCGGGAGAAATGGAGCGCCGCGCAGCCACCGCCTGCACCGGCGTAATGCTGCGCGAAGCCAGCAGCGAAGCAGCGCTCAAATCCGCGGCGGCAATTCCGCTGAGGCGCAGCGGAACCACAACATCGGCGGTGGGGATTCCGCCGGAGACCACAATCTCGAAGACGGCATCTGCGCCCTCTTGCACTTGCATGGCGGGGCCGCGCAGAGCCAGCTCCACTGCATCGCTGGCGCGAATCGTGGAAGCCGCCGTGTCGGTGGAAAAACTCAGCGGCGCGCCCGCGCCGGGGCCGCGAATTCCGGTGATGCGCAGGCGAATGTCCTCGGCGGGCTCGCTCCGCACATCCTCCAGCACATCGAAAGTCACCGAAGTGCAGCCGGTTTCGCTCAGCTCAATAAAGCTACCCGTGCCGCCGCGCTTCCGGTAATCGGCAAAAGCGGGGAATGCCGGATTCCACAACTGCGCCGCACCCGGGTTGCCGTCGAAAGAAACCGTAACCGGCGCGGCCGGTTCGTCTCCCGAAAGGCAGAACGCAAACACCGCCGCCGCCGGCACGCCGCCCGCGGGCGGGCTGTCGCCGGGTTCCGTCACCTCGGATTGCAGCGCGCGCAGCGAAGCGTAAATGCCATCGCTGCCCAGGATGGTCACCTCGGCCGGCGTCGCATCCACAGAGAAGGGGCCATCGGCGGCCAGGCCGGCCAATTGCGTCAGGCGCATGATGAGGCTCTCCGCGCCCTCCATCTCTGCATCGTCGGTAATGGAAATTTCAATGGTGCTGCTGCGCACGCCGGGGGCAATTACCTGCTGCCACGATTGCGGCGGCAGGCTGTAATCGCTGCCCTCCGTTGCGTCTCCCGAAAGCGCGAAATTGAGCAGCAGGTTCGAACTGTGGACCTCGCCAATCAGGCGCACCGCGAAACGGGCGACGCCGCCCTCCGGCGCCTCTGCTGTGGCGGCGCTCAGCACCGCGCGCACGCCGTCGTTGGCGGGAATGCGCACCGAGGCCCGGCGGAGGCGGAAGGCAATGCCGCCCACTGCGCCCGAAGGCCCGCGCTCCGGCGAATTGTCCAGCGTCAACCACAGAGTCTCGGCATCTTCCGTCAGGCCGTCTGCGACAATGCCCACTGCAATGGTGATGGGGACGGGATTATCGCTGCGCCGCGAAGCCGCCACATCTGCGGGGGTGATGCTCCGGACGCCGAGCAGCGGAGTGCTCACATCTGATGCCGCAACGCCGCTCAGCGTCCAGGGCAGCCCAATGTCCACGCTCGGCCGCTCCGTTCCCTCAACCGCCACTGTCCACACCGCCGTGCCGCCTTCGGCCACTGCAGCTGCGGGACCCGTCAGCGAGACCGGAATCGCGCCGTCGGCCACAATGATGACCTGCACCGGCGTGCTGTCGTAAGAAAGCGTGCTGTCCGCATTGCCCCCGGTCAATTGCGTAAGTGTCAGCACAATGGTCTCCTCGCCCTCATTCAGGCGATCCGAACGAATCGAATAAGCCAGGGTGGGGCCGCAGGCTTCGCCCGGATCGGGTTTATCGGAAAAACTGTGAATGTATTCGCCGGTATCTGCATCGCGCGTAACACCGGCGGCGGGCTGCGGCGCGTAGTCGCGGCTCCCCGGGTTGTCATCGCCATTTTGCGCGCTGCCGGAGAGCCGGAAGCGGACGCTGGCATCGCGCCCCGTTTCCAGCGCCGCGCCAGAGAGGCAAATGCGAAACTGCGCCTCATTGGTAAGGTCGGGGGCATAACCCTCCACCACGCGGTCGTGCAGCGCGCGGGGCGCGGCGTGCAAAGCGCCGTCGTTCGGCGCAATTACGGCGCTGGCGCTGGCCGTTTCGATTGTCAGGCCGCCGCCCCCGCCCCCGCTGACCGAACTGAGGGTGAGGGTGAGGGTCTCCGGAGGCTCCGCCGCGCTGTCGTCCACCGTGGCAATTTCAATTCTGCGCGCGCTCGCTGCGGCATCGGCGGCAAAGGTAATTGCGCCGCTGTTGCTGTCGGTGTATTCGCTGCTCTCCACATCGCCGCCAATTGCGTAGTTGAGCATTACCGGCGCAGTGGGAACCCCGCCGCGATAGGAAATGCCAAAGCGCGCGGCAGCGCCCTCTGCCAGCGGCGCAGAATCCAGGCTCGCAACGCTCACCTGCGTCTCATCATTGGCCGCAATGGTCACCTGCGCCGCCGTGCTGCTCACAGCCAGGGGAAGACTGGCCGCCCCCGTAATTTCAACCAGGGTAAGCACAATGGTCTCGCCGCCCTCGTTCAGCGCATCGTCGTTGACGGTGTGCGAAATGCGCTGGCAGCCCAGTGCGCTGAACGCCTGCGTCAAAAAGCTGCCGTCCGTATCCAGCGCCGCGCCCCCGCCGGCCTCGTAATCGTAAGGATCGGCAGAGCCGGACCGGCGCAGCGCGGCGCTGCCCGAAAGCCGGAAGCGGACGCGCAACATTTCGCCCGTGCCCGGCATTCCGCCTTCCAGGCAGACATCAAAGGCCGCATCGCTGGCAACGCCGCTGCTGCCCGTTTCACTCACCTCCGCTGCAACCGCGCGCGTTACCGCCCACACCTGATCGCTGGCGCGCAGCGTCACCTGCGCCGGTTCGCTGGAAACGCTCAGCGGCCCGGCAATGCCGCCGCCGCTCAGCGCAGAAAGCGTCACAATGAGAGTCTCGGCGGCCTCCGCCGCTGCATCATCCGCGGTGGCAACGCGCAGCACAAAGTTGTTCTCTCCCGTCGCAATTTGGACCGTGCCCGGCGGCCCGGTGTAATCTGCTCCCGCCGTCGCGCTGCCGCTCACCGTGTAATCCACGCGCAGCGCGCTGGTGTGGACTGCGCGCGAAAGCGTAATATTGAAAACCGCCATATCGCCCTCGTCAATCTCTGCGTGGCGCGCGCGGATCGCCGCGTAAATGGTATCGCTCGGCAAAATGGCCGCCCGCAGCCGCCTGTCATCCACGGCGACGGTTTCGCCGGGCAGCGCCGCATCGGCGCTGGTGAGTTCCAGCGAAATAATCTCCCGTTCCTCGAAATCGCCGTCGTCCAGAACCCGCACGGCAATTTCTCCCGCGCGCACCCCGGCGGCCAGCACCAGCGTTCCCCGCTCCATAGCAACATCAAAGCTCGCGCCGCCTTCGCTCAGCACCTCGTAATCTGTTCCCGCGGTTGCGTTACCCCGGGTGCGGAAGTGCAGCGAGACGCCGCCCATCAGCGCCTCGCCCCGCAGCTGCACCGAAAACACAATCCGCGCGCCGGATTCCTCCGCCACTTCGCCGGGGGTGCGGCCGCTCAGCAGCGCCAGCACGCCGCCATTGGCGGGAATCACCGCCTCGGCCCGCACCGTGCCAAGGCGCAGCGCGCCGGGCAGTTGCGGCGCGCCCGCAAAGCTCAGCAACTCGACAACAAAGCGCTCCTCATCTTCCACCTCTCCTTCATCCAGCACGCTGTAATCCAGCAGCACCTCGCGCTGTCCGGCGGGCAACTCGGCCAGCTCCCGGCCGCCCCGTGCCGTTCCCGGCGGGCGGCTCAAATCGCCCTCTCCCGGCGGCAGCGAAGTGCGAAAAGAAAGGAACAGCCGCTGCGTCAGCGCGCCGCCCGCAATGCGGATGGCAAAGCGCGCTGTTTCACCCTCGGCCACCGGGGCGGCCGGCCCGCTCAGCGACAACTCAAACAGGTCGGCAATTTCCGTGGCAAAGCGCTGCCCGGTGGCGACTTCTTCCGGCGGCGCGACTCCCGCCACCCGCGCCTCCACAATTTCCACCACAAAGCGCTCAATGCCCTCCGCCAAATCGTCCGTCGCCGCCACTACACGAATGCTGCCCGCCGCGCCCCCCGCCGCAATGTGCACACCGCCCGAAAGCGGATGCGTAAAATCTCCCGCCGCGGTGCGGCGGCTGCCCGTTCCCACAATGCGGTAGCGCAACTCCAGACCGCCCGCGGGCGCAGTCCAGCCGGCAAGGCCCAGCGCATAGCGCGCCGTGGCGCCTTCGGTAATGCGCGCCGGCCCCGTAATCGTCACGCTGCGGGCGTGATCGTTGAGCGTCACCTGCGCCGTCGAAGGCATCCCCAGCGCAGCGCCGCCCGGCACGCCCACCAGCTCCACCACCAGCACCTCGCCGTCGTCCACCACGCCGTCGTTCAGCGCGTCAAACGCAATGCGGACGCTGCTCACCCCCGCCTGGAACTCCACCACCCCCACATCTGCCAACCGGCCGCCGAAGTCTTCCGCCGTAGCCGTGCTGGAAGCGGCGATGCGGTAAAAGGCCAGCGTGGTGCCGGTGGAAGACGCGCTGAGCGCAAACACAAACGCGCCGCTCTGCCCCTCGCTCACCGCGGCGGACTCGGCGCGGACGCTCACAGCCGTCTGCGCCGCCGCCCCCGCACAAGCCAGGGACACGCAGAAGACGGCCAGCGCCGCGCGCAGCACAGCTACTTCACCTTAGTGCTGCCCCACCCCCCCCCCCCCGGGGGGAGCACCCTCGACGGGCGGGAGACGCGGTTTCCCGCGCCTTCCCGCCTTCGCGCTCTGGTGGGCTTCAGCACAGCAGGTGACCTCCCAGCTACCCCTTCGTTCGGGCGCTACCTGAGCTTATATCAGCACACCTATGCAAAACGCAAGCAAAAAAGACAGGCCCAAAAAGCAAAAAACGGCGGCCACCACCGGGGCCCAAGTCCTTGCCTCGGGCCCGGCGTGACCGCCGCTATCTACCCTCAATTAGCAGGTCTTCCCCACAATGATAATCCCAACCCAAACCGCCGCCTGCCCGGAGAAGGCGACCACCCACTTGGGCACCCAATTCAGGAAGTGGGGCTTCGGCTCAACCACGGGCTTACAGGATAAGCAGTGCGACAACCACCGGCAGAACCCCGCAAATGATTACTATCGCAATTGCTATTGCGGTCTCCATTGCCGTCCTCCTCGCGGTGATTTCAGCAGCATTCCCTTACGGCTGCTCCCCGAATGCTGCCCCCGCCTGGGGGCGCTGTCAACCGGGGAGCGGGCTACTTGCCCTCTGCCGGCGCGGGGGTGGGCGCAGGGGGTTCGGGAAACGCAATGGTCGGCAGGAGAACGACCTGCGTCTTCACATGCACGGCCCCGTAGGGTTCCAGCGCCTTGCTGATTACGTCAGAGAAATTGTTCGACATTTTGCTTCTCCTTGGCTTCAAGCCTCCCTTTCTTTCTCCCGTCGGCCTCCCGAATTTTGCCCCCGCTTGGGGGCGCTGTCAACCGGGGCGGCGGCCCTTTTGGGGGGGGAGGCGCTGGAGAGGCGGGGTTGGGGGGCGGCCCTGGGGGGCGGGGGGCGGTCCGGGGTGGGGGGAGAGACGGGAGGGGGGTGGGAGGAGGTAGAGAGATGGGGGGAAAATGACGCGGTTTGGAGGATAGAGCGCGGTTTTTCATTGTCCGCAAGCTCAATTTTTTTCGATTTTTTTTGCGCGAACCGGTAGAATCTGCGCCCAGCTCCTGCTAGGCGATTTCCTTGACGGGAATTAAGGAGCAAGAGAGACCCAAGGGGGTCAATTCCCAGCCCAACTAAGCTTGAAGGTAGCTATGCGGAAGCAGTTCCCCCCCTGCGGAGCCGACGTAGTTGCTGCTTCGGCCCCGGTGTCTCCGGGCACGGCGGGCGCGGGCGCGGCGGGGAAGGCCGTGAGCGGGCCTTTGGAGGGGCTCCCCCGGGGGGGGGGGGGGGTGAGATTGGCGGCCCGCTCCCAGCGCCGGATGCGGGGCGCCTTTCAGGCCGTTGCCCTGCTCATCGCCCTGCTGGTTTGGAGCGGGGCGAAGCCGGCGGCGGGGCAGACCCATGCCTCGATCAGCGCGCTCTCTGCGGTTGTGGCAGAGGGGGATTCCGTCACCTTCCGCCTGCAGCTGCAGAACGCCTCCGGCGCGGCTGTGAGCGCGCCGGGGGGGGGCACCTTCAGAATCTCTTCCACCACCCCCCAGATCGTCAGCAGCGACCTGGAGCGTGGCGCCCATTCGGGACCTTTCTCAATTACGACCTCCGGGCGCGGCACATTCGGTTCCACCAGTGGCAACAGCCTCATCACCTTTTACAACGGCACCATCAGGCCAGGCCAAAGCACTTTTGATTTCAGCATTACTCCCACACGGGACAATGTGGGGGAGGGCGATGAAACTTTCGGGCTGACAATATGGAATGTCTCAGCAAACGGCGGGAATCTGGCTATCCGCAACCGCACTGCGAGCGTCCGCATCCTCAACCGGTTGCAGGTCGGGAACCTTACGGGGCCGGCAACCGTGTATGAGGGGCAAACCGCCGAATACACCGTCACCTTCACCGGCGGCACGGTGCCGGCGGGAACTGCGGTCCAGCGGCCCGCCGTCACCTATCGGATCAACCGGGCGTCCGGCAACAGTGGCAGCAATTTCTGCGCGCATCTCGATTTGTCCTTGGGGGGCGGCTCCTACAACAACTGCGGCGTCACCCGCATGGAGAGCTTCCAGGGCGGCACGCGGGCCGTCATCCGCATCCCCATCAGGGTGGATGCGGCTGCAGAACGGGACGGGACGCAGCAATTCACGCTGAGTCTGACGGGCTTCTCCAACATTGCCCCCTTTCCCGTGCTGGGAAGCGAAACGCTGCCGCAAATCACTACCTCCATTATCGAACCCGTAAGTGTCACATTGGAAAGACTCGATGGCGCCGACCGAACCGAAGGCTCCCGCTCGAACTTCCGCATTACGCTGAGCCAGCCCGGCGTGAATTTGAAGCTCTGCATGGAGGAAGAAGGCACCGCTTTGCAGGGATTCGATTTCACGCTGCGCAGCAGCGGCGGCGCAACCAGCCAACTGAATGCCGCTTTTTGCGGCGATGCGAAACAACGCTACTTCGAGATTGCGCTCGGCAACACGCAAAGCAGCTTCGACATCGGCTACGCGCTGATCCAGGACAATCTGGCGGAAGACGCTGAAATGCTGCACCTCCGCATGGTGAAATTCGAGCGGGGCACGCTGGGGGCTGGGGTGGGCATTGTGGCCAACAGCGGGCAAGCCCGCGCCAGCGTGACCATTAACGCCAACTACGCCAGCACCCCCGGCATTTCGCTCGATCCGCCCTCGCGGGCCAGTGTGCAGGAGGGTGGGGCGTCCGATCTCACCTTCCGCTTCTCCAGAAACTCGCCTGCGGACACCGTTCGCACGCAGGTGTTCTTCCGCACCGCGAACACCGGAGATGTGACCAGCGGCGATTTCACACTGGCCCCCGCGCCCGGCAGTTCCGGCACCAGCGTGGAATTCGAGCACAGCACCGGCTTCGGCAGCATCATCTTCAGCGGCGGAAACGGCGCCATGCGCCTCAGTGCCACGCAAGAGACTGTGAAGGAAGCGGAGGAGAGCATCGCCTTCCGAATTTATGTCGTGGGAGGCGCGCTGACTCGCAATGCAGACACCTCCACGACGCGGACGATCACCATCCCCGAAAACGACGACATTGTGGTTGCGGTGGCGAGCAGCGGGCAGGCGCTGGAGGGGCAGAGCGCCGGGTTCCACATTGTGATCGGCGGCGGCGGCGGCCTGCCCACCAGCGTCATGTTCGTCAATTACGAAATCACAGGCGGCGAGGGAATTACCGCGGACGATTACACCGCCCCCGCAATGCTGCGCAGGCGCGTCTCAATCGAAGATGTCATCGCCTCCCACCGCTTCCCACACCCCATTCCCATCACCCTTCCCATCAACATTGTAAATGACGGCCTGGCAGAGCGCGCCGAGACCCTGCGGGTGCGCCTCACCCGCATAGACGGCGGCGGCAGCGGCGCTTCCAAGCCCACCTTGGGCCGCGCCAACCTGGCCAGCTCCACCACTGCCTCGGTGACCATTCCCGCCGATGGCGTGTTTATTTCGCTGAATCCGCTAGCCGAAGATGATCGGCTTGTGAGCGAGGGCGACTCTGTGACCTTTACCGTCGAAATTGAGAGCAACGGCGTGATCCGCACCCAGCCTGTGGAGGTGCAATATGCCATTGGCGGCGCAATGGGCGATACGGCCGACGCCAGCGATTACAGCGGCGCGGCGGCGACGGGCACCATCACCATCCAACCCAGAGCGTCCAGCATAAACATTGAGCTGCAAATTACCGATGACACGATCTTCGAGCGCAGGGAGCAACTGAGCTTCAGACTTACCGGCTTCACCCAGCTCGCCGGGGGCGCAAAACCCCACCGCGCCTGGGCAGATTCTGATGAAGCGGCGCGCAGGGCGAGCATTACCATCCAAACCAGCGACGGCCTGATAATTTTCCCCGGCGTGCAAGGCGCTGCGGGAACGATTGTCACCAGCCGTGCGGTTGCAGAGCCGCCGGGGCCGAGTCCGGTTCCTGCGCCCCGCTTCCAAATCTATTCCGAAGGCGACGGGAACACCGATACACTCCTCGTGCGCTACCAGATAGGCGGCACGGCAATCTGGCGCTCCGATTACGCCCGGTTTGGAAGCGCCAGCAACTGTGTATTGGGCCCGGACGGCGAGTGCTCCCCCCCCCTCATTTTCATCAACGCCGATTCACTGAACGAGGGGGAAGAAACCATCACTCTCACCGTCACCGGCTTCCTCGATGCGCCGCAGGGCACTCATGTTGAATTCGACGACGACCCCGCCACCGTTGTGATTCCCGCCAACGATCCCAGCACCATCTCCATTGCCGCCACGCTGGACAGCATGAACGCCCCGCGCACCTACGACGAGGGCGAAGATGCATTGTTTCCCATCACCTTGTCGGGCGGCACGCTCTCGGCGGATGCCACGCTCACTTACACCATCAGCGGCGATGTCACCGCGGGCGATCTGGTGAACTTCCCTCTTACGGGCAGCGTCACCCTGCCCGCCGCCGGGCCGAACCAGGTCAGCATTTCCCTGAGGGCCGATTCCACCATTGAGGGGGATGAGACGCTGACCATTACCCTTACCGGCGTGAGCGGCGGCGGGGGGGGCGGAATTTCCATTCTCGAAGCGAGCAACAGCGCCGGCACCACCATCCCCGCCCACGGCGGCCTGTTCGTCTATTTCCGGGTCGGGGGAGAAACCACGGCTTCCGTTGCAGAAAACGAGACACTCGAAGTCAGTTTCTGCACGGTGGGCGAGAGAGTGGACAAATTCCAAATTACTTACACGGCCGGCGGCACTGCGACGCGCAATGTTGACTACGACGATAGCCACCTACCCTATGCCTTTAGTTCCAGCCAGACTTTTACAGGCCTGTCATACGATCAATTCTTGCGTTGCGGCAGTGCTTCTGCCATCAATGCATCTATCACTAGCGACAGACTGAACGAAGGCGATGAAACCGTCGTCCTTACCCTCACTGATATTCGCCATACGGGCGGCCCGCCCGGTCTGCAGTCGAATTATGAACGCACGCCCATCACCATTACCATCACGGACGACGACCCCATCAGCCTCTCCATTGAGCGCATCGCCCCCACGGGCGATAATCCGGAGCTCGCCGAAGGGGGCGTGCTCTCGCTGCGGGTCACCGCCAGCGGCGCGGTGCTAACGCAAGACCTGCTCTTCGATTACCAGGTGCTGCACCAGAGCGGCACGGACGCCAGCGATTACAGCCTGCCCGCTTCGCACACCACCAGCGTGGACGATCCGGATAATCCGGGCAACCCGCTGCCGGGGGCGCGCACCGTCACCATCTCCAGGCCCGCCGGCTTCTCAACGAGCGAGTCTGTGAATTTCAACATCAACATCACAAACGATGCGCTGATTGAGGGCGAAGAGCTGCTTTCGGTGCGCATTTTCAATGCGCGCACGGCGGGCACGGTGCAGATTGACGACGCCCTGGTGGAGCAGCGCATTACCGAAACTGAATCGGCCGTGGTCTCCGTTGCGCGCAAGGATTCGGACGGCTTCGAAGAGGGAGGCTCGCCGGCGGGGAGGACGGCCGTATTCACCGTCAGCGTAACCGGCACGCGCAGCGGGGCGGCCAATATTTCCTTCCAGGCAGATGGCTGCGGCAACCAGGTGGATTGCACCTTTGAGCCGGCAAACCCGCTCGTCATTCCGGCGGGGCAGACACAGGCCGATATTATCCTCACCGCCGTGGACGATATGCTGGCCGAAGAGACGGAGACCATTACGCTGAAGCTGCTGGCCGCAACCACCACGGGCGCAATTTCAATAGATGCGGATAACAGCAGCGCCACGGCCGTGCTGACCGACAACGATGCGCTTACCGCAACCATTGCCCGCACCGATACCGACGGTTTCCGGGAGAACGCCGCCAGCGGTTCGGGCACCGCGGTGTTTACCGTGACCATTGCCGGCGGCCAACTGCCCGGCGACGCCACCGTGAGCTACACGGTGACGGGCTGCGAGGGGGAGGACACCGAAATTGGCGGCGCGGACTGCACGGACGATGCATCGCGGAGCAACCAGGCGATTTTGAGAGACGCCATTGTGAACAGCAGCCTGACCATAACGCCCGCAACCGGCACCACGGCCACGGGCACCATTACCCTGACGGCCCTGCGCGATTACTGGCGCAACGGAATCTATCCCCTGCGCGAGGCGGAGGAGACCATCACCGTTACCCTTACCGGGGTGCAGGTTGCGGGCGGCGTAAGCGCCGCGCTGGGCACTGCCAAGACCGCCACGGCGGGGCTTCAGGATCAGAGCCCGAACGGGCCTTTCAGCCGCGTGAAGCACCGCAACAGCAGCAACACCGGCGACATTGCAGAAAACGGCGGCACGGCGGAATTCACCGTGGAGCTGTTTGAAACGCTCAATATAGGCACCCCCACCAATCTTATCGGCGCGGCAGTGCCCGTTTATGCGGTAACCCATATTGATATTCCGGTTACAGTGAGCGGCACGGGAATTGACAAGGGCGATTTCAATTTCACCTCTCCCACCGGCGTGGATGCAGACGCCGTAACGGCCAGGATTCGCATTCGCCGCGGCCGAGCCCTGGCCCACTTCACCCTTACCGCCACGGATGATTCGCTGCTGGAAGCCACCGAGAATCTCACCATTTCGCTGGGCGCTGCCGAAATTGTGCCCAGGAACAACTGCGTGGCCGGAACCGGCTGCGAAAGCGGCAGCATCCGCACGGGCACGGTGACCGTGAGCCGGGGCATTGCCGATGACGACGGGGGCGGAACCACGGTGAAAATTGAGCTGGCCTCGGACGACGACGGCTTTACCGAAGGCGCTGAGGGCACTGCGGCATCCACCGATTTCACCGTAACGCTGAGCGGCACGCAGGTTGGCAGCCCTGTGGATATTTATTTCCAGGTGGACCTGCACTGCGTGGGGCGGCCTCTGAACGACGATTTCCACAACCGGCAGGCGGAATGCAATTGGACGCCCAGGGATGACGATGACACCGCCGTCGGCACTCTGTTCAGCCCCAACACTTTGGGCGGTGCAACGGTCTTCCTGACGGGCGACGCCCACAAACTCACCATCCAGCCCTCGGGTGAGAGCACCTCCACCGGAACCATCACCCTTACCGCAATTGACGACGCTTTGATCGAAGCAGCACGGGATTTGTATGTGGTGATTTCGCACGCCTCGCTGGGCGTTACCGTTGATTTGGACAACAGATTCGCAAAGGCCACTCTCGTTGATGACGATGTCCCCAAGGCGACCCTTTCGATCTCTCCGGCCAGCATTGCCGAGGGCGGCGCGGCCGCCACCATAAAGGTTGCGCTGAGCGGCCCCCAGCACACGGCGGCTTTGACCGTTCCCTGGAGCATCGGCATTACCGCAGACACCGATGACAACGACGCCGAGCGCGAGGACTACGAATTGCGAAACAGCGGGGGAGAGCTGATTACGGGAAGCTCCGGATCCTTCACCTTCGCCTACCACGACCGCGTGAGCGAGGCCGGAGAACTGGTGCATAGCATCACCATCCGCGCCCTGGACGACGGCGTGGAGGAAGTTGCCGAGAAGTTTGCGGTATCGCTGGGCACGCCCACCGGCGGCGGCGGCGGCACGCCGGAAACGGCGGACACGCCGGCCATTGGAACCATCCAGGCCAGCGAAGGCGACGAGAGCACGCTGACTCTCAGCGGCCCTTCCAGCCTTGGCGAGAGCACCGCGGATGATGACGGCAACATTGTGGGCGCAACGGCGACCTACACCATTAAGCTGACCGGCGATATGCCGCGCGGGGAAGACCTCACGGTGAACTGGACCGTGACGGGCAACGGCGAACGACCGGCGGAGCCGGCGGATTTTGCCGGCGCTTCGGATTCGCTGCCTTCGGGCGAGCTGGTTTTTTCGGACATTGGCGAAATGACCTTCACCCTGACGCTGGTTGCAGATGCGCTGGTGGAAGGCGCCGAGAGCTTCAAGGTAAGCTACACCGCCACGGGCGGCGGGCCGGGCGACAACACCACCGGCGATCCGCAGGTTACCAGCATTACGGATACCTCCGAGGTTTATGCCATCATTGTCAACCGGGACCGCACGGATGCGGAAAACGAGGGCGGTTTTGCAGAGGGCGGCGAAAACGAAGATGGCTATGTGAAATTCCGCATTCGGGTGATTGCGGCGGAGCTGATTGAAGATGCAAAGGTGAGCTTCACGGTAACGGGCTGCGGCACCCAGGATCGCCCCCACATAGACTGCTCTTACCCCGCAAGCCCCATTACCGTCCCGGTGAGCAGTGGTGGGTCCGGCCGCCGCAGCTTCCGGAATGATCTGATTATCACGGCGGTGGACGATGCTGTGAGCGAACTGGCAGAGGAGATCCGCGTTACCATCACCAGCGCCACCAGCAGGGGCCGCAGCATTCCGGTGGGCGACAGCCGCACGGATCGCCCCCGGGATCGCAACAACCGCAGCTACGAAACCGCCATTTTGACCGATAACGATGCGCTGCAGATTACCATTGGCCCGGAAACCCAGGATGTGGCCGAGACCGACACCGAAGCCTCCTTCACCATCAGCGTTGCGGGCGGGGCTGTGGAGCACGCGGTGCTGGTCAACTACGCGCTCAGCGGCACTGCCACGGGCGGCGCGGCCACCGATGCCTCCCGGGATTACACCGGCGCAAGCGGCAGCTTCAGCATTGCCATTGGCGGCAGCACCTATGTGCTGAAGTTGCCGCTGAATGACGACGGGGTGAACGAGCCGGACGAAACCATCGTCGTAACGCTCACCGGCGCAAGCGCCAACGACGCCGATGGCAACACCGTGCAGGGCACGGCGCTGGGCGCTGCCAAGGTGGCGACGGCCACCATCAGCGCAAACGACGACATTACCGCCAGCATTGCCAGCCCCGGCACGGCGGCCGAGGGCAGCACGGCTTCTTTCTCCGTAACCCTGGGCGGCGCCACGCGCAGCGGCGCGGTGAAGGTCTCGTTCAGCGCCGTGGGCAGCGGCAGCAATGCCGCGGGCAGCGGCGATTTTTCTCCCGCCAGCGGCAGCATTGAAATTGCCTCCAGCGCAACGGGCGGCGCAATTGAAATTGCCATTACCGATGACGCCTTGCAGGAGCAGGCGGAGGAATTCACCGTCAGCATTACCGGCATTACCGCGGCGGCAATGGGCGGCAGTATTGGCACGGTTGCAGATTTGACGGCTGTGAAAGCCGCCGCCACCATCCCCGCAAATGATGCGGCGCTCACGGTCTCTCTCACCGCGCCCACCCCCGCCACGGCCGCCGAGGATGTAACGCCCGCAAACCAGGGCGATGCGGATGTGGCTTTCGGCGTGAAAATTACCGGCGGCCAGATCAATGCGGCCGTTACCATCAGCTACACGCTGGGCGGCAGCGCAAGCCGGGGCGTGGATTACAGCCACGGCAGCGCGGCCGCAACCGATAGCACGAGCAAAATCTACACCGCCAATTTCAGCGCCAGCGGCGCGCTGGGCTTCGACCTGACGGACGACAGCGCAAACGAGCCTTCCGAGACCATCGTGGTCACCCTTACCGCTGTGAGCATTGCGGGCAATGCGCAGCCCATATCGCTGGCAACCGGGAACTCGAATCTGCAGCACACCTTTACCATTACCGATACCGATGCAATTACCGCAGCGCTTTCGGGCGGCGGCGCAGTGGCAGAGCGCGGCGAGGCGGTGTTTACGGTGACGCTCTCCGGCGGCACGCACACCAGCCCCATTACCGTTGCCTGGGCGCTGGGCGCAACGCCGTCTACCACGGACGACGACGCCGAGGCAGACGATTACAGCACCACCGCAACCTCGCCCCTGCAAATTGCCATTGGCGAGAGCAGCGGCGAGATTCGCGTTGCCATTACCGATGACGGCGTGGCAGAGCCGGCCGAGAGCTTCGCCCTGACGCTGGGCGCATTGGGCGGGGGCGGCGGCGGCGCGCTGACATCGAGCGGCTCTCCCGCCATCGCCACCATTGCGGCGAGCCGCAACACCACCCGCGAACCCACCATCAGCGGCGCGAGCAGCGTGACCGAGGGCGCGGCGGCGGCCGAATACAGCATTGCGATAGACGGCGATCCGCCCACCGGCGATATCCGCGTGACCTGGTCGGTGGCGGGCAGCGGCAGCGCTCCGGCTGCAGCCGCCGATATGAGCGGCGGCACCTTCCCCAGCGGCGGCACTTTGACCTTCACGCCGGAGAACTACGATACCGCGCAGACCATCAGCATTGCCGCGGCGGCGGATACGCTGCTGGAAGGCGGCGAGCAATTCACCGTGACTCTGATGGCCACGGGCACCACCACCGGAACGCTCGTCTCCGGCGCAACGCTCGATGTCACCATCACCGATGAAGACAGCGCCACCGTGAGCATTGCGCGGGAGGACGACGGCGCGAGCGACAAGTTCATGGAAGGCGGCATGGGCGCGGACGG
>JAPPPQ010000045.1 GCA_028817435.1 Deltaproteobacteria bacterium | reverse complement strand
ACCGAAAGCCACATCCGGACACGGCCCCCGCCCGCCGCCCTCCTCGGTGTGCTAGCCAAGCTCCACAACACGCACCACGCCAGATCGCAAAAACCACAACTCAAAGCGCGGCAGCCGTGCCAGCGCCAAGGCGCGCTGCACAGCCCGAGTGTAAAGCCCCCCCTGCCCTGCGTAGTTACGAGCGCGCTCTGCAACAGAGTCGGCCGGCACCGCATCCGTTTTGTAGTCTGCCACAATAATTTCGCCCGTTTCCGGATCCCGGTAGAGCAAATCCGCCGCACCGCTCCACAGCCCCAGCGGCTCGCCCGACTCCCCCGTGGCTTGCGGCGCAAGCATCAGCGGCAGTTCGCGCGCCAAAATGTGCGGGGCGAGAGATTGCAGGCGGCGGGGCAAATCCGATTCCAAAAAGCCATGCAGCAATTGCAGCAATTCCGGCGGCAGCGCCCGCAACGATTCCCGCGCATTTGCGCCGTGCAGTTCGGCGAGGCGCTGCGTCAAGGCATTGCGCCACTCCGGTAGCGGCAGCAAAAAGTCGAAGGTTTCGAGAGCCGCGTGCATGGCGCTGCCCGCTTCCATGGCCCGCTTTCGCGCGGCTGCGCCTGTTGCGCCGGGCGCGCTATCGAGCGCGGCGCTTTCGGCGAGCTGCTCGTCGAAGTTCTCGCGTTCGGATGGGTTGCCAGTCAGAGAGCGCGCGGCGCGGAGCTCGGCCTTTTTGCGCTGCTCGGCGAGGTGCTGCGAATCGCGCAGCCAACGCACCTTGCGCTCGTCGAGGGGAGCGGACTGCGCGGCGGGGGGAGGCGGCGCGGGATCGAAGAGCTTGGGGAGCACGAGCAGCACGCCATCCACTTCGCTGCGCGGCTTCGGCGCGGCGGCGGGCGCGGATTCGAACAGGCGCTGGCGCAGTTCGCTGCGGCGCTTGGCAACCAGTTGGGCGTGGTGGCCGCTGCCGCGGGAAGTTGCGCTGCCCGCCAGCACCAGGCGCTGTTTGGCGCGGGTCATTGCCACATACAAAGTGCGCACGCGCTCGGCCTCTTCCAAATCGGCGCTGGCGGCGGCGACGGCGGGCCACGCAAGGCTGCGCTGTCCGAAGAATTGCAGGCCGATTGCGCCGCGGCGGCGGCGCACCTGCGGCGCGCGGCTCATATCGCGGCCGCGGCCTTTGTGCAGTTGCACCACAAACACATGCTCGAAGTCCAGGCCCTTCGCTTTGTGGATTGTCATTACCTGCACCGCATCCCGCGCGGCGTCGCGGGGGCGGCCTTCTTCCTGCTCGCGGCGCTCGCTTACGGCCTGGCGCAACCGGGAGAGCACAGCGCTCACATTGCCGCCGCATTCGGCCAGCGCATGAGTCAGGTCGCGGAAGAAGCGATCCAGGTTGGCGAGCCGCCAGGCGGCCAGTGCGCGGCCGGCTTCGCCGGCCTCGATGAGCAGCCGCGTGCGAAAGCGCTCCACAAACAGGTCCGGCGGCTCGGACTGAAAAACGCCGCGCAACTCACATACGGCGCAGAGAAAGTCATCGAGGGGAAGCTTCCAGCCGGACAGCGCTTCAAGGCCGGGAATCTCCGGGGGCGGCGGCATTCGCTCTGCGGCGCGCTGCACTGCACTGCGGGCGGTTTCCAAAGTTTGCGGCGCGCCGGGGCGCAGTGCGGCAAATGCGCCGGGGAAGCCCGCGCGCCAGAGCGGGTGCAGCGCCGCATCGGGCACGGCCACCGCCGCGCTGCGCAGCGCTGCTACCAGGGCGAGCTGGTCATGGGGATCGAGGATGGCGCGCAGCAGCGCCGTGGCATCGGTGATTTCGCGGCGCTCGTAGTAGCCACGGTCGCGCTCCACGGCGTAGGGAATGCCTGCGCGGCGCAACTCGCCCAGAAACATCTCGAAATCTCCGGTGCTGCGCGCGAGGATTCCCACCTCGCCCCATTTCACTTCGCCGCCATCGTGCAGCTCGCGCAGTTCGCTGGCAATGGCGCGGGCCTCGCTGCGGGTGGCCTCTACCGAGCGCACGCCTGCGGGCTGTTGCGAATCGGGGGAAGGCAGCGCCTCTGCGCCGGAGAACCAGTGCTCCACCGCGCGGCGTCCCGCCCGGCTGAAGCCCGGCGCTTCCGCATTCTTCCCGTCGGCAATCAGGTGCTGAAAGCGCGGCTGCAATCCCTCGATCTCCTGCATATGCGGCGCAATCACATGGCGCACTTCGTCGAGGATGGGCTTCACCGAGCGATAGTTCACGACCAGTTCGCCAAACTCCGCATCGCATTGCGACACTTCGCTGCGGAAATCGTCGTAGGCTTTCAGGTCGGCGTTGCGCCAGCCGTAAATGGACTGCTTGGGATCGCCCACCAGAAACAGGCCGGGGCGCGCAGCGCCCGTGGGCAGGGCTATGGCGCGCAGCAAATCGCACTGCATGGGATCGGTGTCCTGGAATTCGTCCACCAGCAGTTGGTCCATTCCGGCGCGCACCTGCGCCGCCACATCGGCGCTGGATTGCAGCAAATGGCTGGCGTCGCGCAGCAGCGCGCCGTAGGATTGCACGCCCCGCTCCACAGCGAGTTGCTGCGCCTCGCCGAGCAGGCCGCCCAGGGCGCGTGCGCCGCAGAGCAGCAACTCCACATCCAGCGCGGCGAGCAACTCGATATGCCGGCGCACCGCGCCCGCGGCCTGCGCCACCCGAGGCGCGGCTTCGCCCAGCGCTTCCAGTCCGGCCTTGCCGAAGTCTTCCCGACTCCACTTGGGCAGCCGGTCCTTGCGGTCACGCTCGCCAATCTGCTGTTCGCAGAAATCCGCCAGCGCTGCGAGTCCCGCGCGATCCTGGGGCAGTTCCGAGGCGAGGCGCTCGTGCAGTGCGGCCAGCGCTGCGGCCAGCTTCTGCACCGCCGGGGAGCGCGCGAGATTTTGCAGCGCGCCCGCTTCGGCCTCTGCGAAATCTGCCAGCGCATTGCGCAAGCCGGTGCAAAAAGCGCGCACCGCCTGCGGCGAAAGCAGTTCCGCCAACTGCGAGGGCGCGACGCCTTCGCGCAATAACACCCGCAGCGCCTCTTCCAAATGGGCGGGGGTGAAGCCGCGCAGCGCGAGCTGGAAGAGATCCGATTCCCCCTCGCTCTCGTAGGCCAAGAGCAACTGCGCCTCAATAACCTCGCGGGCAATGGCCGCGAGCCCGCTCTCGTCGGCATCCACCGCAAAGCGCGGATGCAGCCCGGCGTCCATCACATAGTTGGCGAGCAGCCGCCGGCAAAATGCGTGGATGGTGGAAACCGCCAGGTGATCCAGCGCGCCGAGCAGCGCTTCGGCCCGCTCTGCGGCGCGCGCCGCTTCCAACTGCATGTCATCCAGGGGGCATCCCAGCGGAGACTGTCCGCGCCGCACTTGGTCCAGCGCAAGGCTCACGCGCTGCTGCATCTCCGCGGCGGCGGCCTCGGTGAAGGTAATGGCGGTCACGCGCTGCAACACCTCCACTGCAATGCGGCGCAGATCCGGCGCGTCTCCCAGCCGCGATTCGCGCTGCAGCCGCTCCGCATTGCGCTGCCAGCCCTCCGAGAGACACCAGACGACGACGCGCGCCACCAGCACGGCGGTCTTGCCGGTGCCCGCCCCCGCCTCAATCCATGTGACTCCCGCAAAGCGCCGCCGCGCCAGTTCCCGCGCCGCGCGGTCCTGCGACTCTTGCAGCGCGGCTTCCGCGCTCACTGCACATCCCGCCCAGGGCGCAGCACGGCGAGCAGCGCGCGCGCGGCGGCGTGCAGCCCATCGCCGGATTGTGCGGCTTCGGCTTCGCCCCCGGCGCGCTGCGTCCACGCGCCGAGCCGGTTGCGCGCGCCCGTATCGAATTGCGAACACGCCTCGCTCACGGTGCACCACTCGCAGCGCCGGGGCATATCGCCCTGCTCGTCCACCAGCCGCGGCGTCCGCGCGCCAATCTCGTGCAGCCGCAACAGCGCGCCCGCACTTGCGTCAAATTTCTCGCGCAACTCCGGAATGATCTGCAGCGAAATTTCAATGGCGCGATGGCCCTGCCCCTCCCCTTCCCAATCGGGGCGCGCGTAAAAGTATGCGCCGCTGCGCGGGCCGGGGCCTTCGGAAAGCGCATAGGCGGCGGCCTGCAAATGCGCGCCCGCTTCCACCTCTTTCAATACTCTGCCAATGCGCGACTCTTGCTTTTTGAGAAGGCCCCAAAAAGGACTGCCGGTCTTCTCGTCGGTGAGCAGCAGCCCCTGCTCTCTGCGCTCAACGCGGTCTGCGCGAAAATGCAAGCGCAGCCCGCCCGCCGCACCCGCCTGAATTGTCGCGACGCCCTTCACCTCGACTGCCAGCACACCGGGGCGCAAATCCGCAACCCATTCGCAGCGGCGGATCACTTCGAGCACCTGCTGCGCGCGGGCGATGAGCAGCTTCGCCAAACCGGGAAGCGCGGCCAAACCGCCGTCGCCGCACTTCGGCGCTTCCTCTTCCAGCCAGCGCTGCAGCGTTGCGGCATCGGGCCAGGGCACTTCCGTCCCGGCTGCATCTGCCGGAATGTCTTCGAGCTTGCCCTTCGCCGGCACGCCTGCTTCCTCGGCCATGCGCTCCAGAATGCGATGCACCAGGCTGCCCATATCCAGGGGCGAAACGCTGGGCAGAGCGGCCAGCACATCGGGCAGCGCGGTGAGATTCAGTTCGCGCTCCAGAAAGAATTGCCACGGGCAGCGCGCCAGCGCTTCCAGCCGCGTCACCGCAACCTCTTCCCCCGGCTGCGCGCCGGTGAAGCCGAAGAAAGGGCCGAGCTGCGCGCGGCGCGCATCTCCAAGCGGGGGATCGAGCTCGCGCAGCGCCGCGCTGCGCGCCTGCGCCAACGCCGCGGCCTGCGCGGCGGGCGCGGACTCCCCGGCCTGTTCGCGCAGCGCAATTTCCAGAGCGGCGGCGTGAGCGCTGCGGTCCGCACGGCGCGCCGCGCCGCAAATGGCGGCCACTTCGTGCGCCGGGCGCGGCGCAGCGGGGGCATCTTCCCGCGCGGCGTCCAGCACGCCCGCAACCAAAGGCGCGCGGGTTTCGGCGTCGGCCGCCGCGCCGGACCAGAGGCCGGCGAGCAGCGGCGAGGGATTGCACTCCTTGCCGTCGTCACTCACCTCCTGCCAGGAGAGCGTCACCTGCGGCGCGGCCGAGAGAAGCTGCGCGAACAGGTAGCGCTCTTCATCGGGAACGCGGCTTTTGATGGGAATATCCGGCAGCAGCTCGAGGAGTTTGCGGCGCAGCGCATCCGGCAACAGCGGATCTTCGCTGAAGCTGCGCGGGAAGTGGCCGCGGTTCAGGCCGAGCAGAAACAGGTGATCGAAAACCAGCCCGCGCGCCTCGGTAACCGCCAGCACCTGCACGCCGCCGCCCTCGCCGCCCAGAAAATCGCAGCCCAGTTCGGCGGTGGACTTCTCGAGCAGCAGCACCAGCCCCTCCCGGTCCAGCGCAAAGTCCGGGCCGAGTTCCGCTTCCAGCGCGCCGAGTTGCTCCTCGAAATCCCCGGCCAGCTTTTTCGCCGCCTTGGACCAATCCAGCGCATTGCAGAGCTGCGCCAGAGATTCCCGGTGCGCTGCGAAGGGCTGCTCCCGGGGCCAGCTTTGGAAGAGCGCACAGGCCCGCCTGGCGCGCTGCACCGCATCGCGCAAAGTTTGCGCCGAAACACTGCGCCTGCGCCGCCCACCGGTAGCGCCGGCCGCGGCTTCCGCGCCGGCATCGCCGCTTGCATCCAGCGGCTCCGCTTCATCGGGATCGGCAGCGCGCTGCAGCACGGGGAGGGGCAGCGCGCTGCGGCCGCGCAGAGCGGCTTCGCAATTGAGCGCCGCAACATCGCGCAGCCGGCCGCGCCCGAGTTTGTGCAGCAGCAGGCGCAGATCGCGGCGCTGCAAAGGCGGCAACCAGCCGCTGCCGTCGAGCCAGCGATCTGCGCTGCTCTGCTCTGCATCGCGCAACAGGTCGAGAAGCGCGTGCAGCGGCCAGGCATCGGGCTTTGGCATATGCCGCGCATCCGGCGCGCCCGAAAATGGAACGCCCAGACGGCGCAGGTGAACGCGCAGGGGCGTCGCGTGTGCTGCGAGATCGCGCGCCACAATGGCAATGCGCTCCGGCGCCACGCCCTCGCGGCACAGTTGCGCGGCGCGGCAAGCCGCCTCCCGGGATTCCGCCCAGGCCCCCGGCGCGCGAAACATCGCGAGCTCCGGACGCCGCGCCGCGCCCTCACTGCCGCCGCCGGTTGCAGTTGCGGCGGCGCGCTCGGGGCGTGCCAGGTGAAGGCGCAGCCGCTCGGTAAAAGCCACCCCGGCGGGGTCGGGCGCTTCCCCACCCGCGCCGCCGCCCGAAGCGGGCGCAGGGGGATGGACGATCAGCACCTCTGCACCCCGGGCGGCCAGCGCGCCCAGCAAATCGGCCTGCACCCCGGTGGCGTCGGCGTAGCCGTGAATAAAGATGGCCCGGGCCGGAAGCAGCGCTTCGCCCCGATGCACTTCGCCCAGCACCTCGGCGGCGCGGCGGAACATGGCAGAGCGGTGCCGCCGCCCCGCGCCTTCGGACTCTTCCTGCACCCGCCGCGCGGTGCGAAACACCGCCTCGCCGCGCCGCGCCAAATTGCCATCGAACTGCGCGAGCTTTTCGAACAGCGCATCGGAGTGCACCGCTTCCAAACCGGCGTCCAGCAAATCTGTAACGCTCTGCACCACCGCGCCGTAGCCATCGCGCTTGTCTGCCAGCGCTTTGCGCAGCGGCGCTTCGCCCTCGGCGGCGCGGCGCACCCGCAGCGGAAAAGCAGCGCCGTCGCCCTGCAGAGATTCCCCCGCGCGGCGCAATACCTCGCAGGCCAGGCCGTGCAGCGTCTGCACCTGCACGCCAACCAGCGCGCCCAACTCTGCGGCGAGCCGCGCGGCGATGTGCTGCCGCAAACCGCGCGAGTTCACCACAACGCGCACCGGCCGGGCGAGCTGCTCTGGATTGCGCCGCGCCTCTTCGCAAAGCTCGCGCAGCCGCGCGATGAGCCAGTCTTCCGCAGCCCGCGCGCCCGGCGCAATGGCAATTTCTGCGCCGCTCACGGAACCGCCATGCGCACCAGCCGGTCGCCGGCAAAAGTGCCGATCCAAATAAACTCGCCGTGCTGCAGGGCAACGGTGGCCGCGCCCGAAACGCGGGCGGGATCGTGGTCGAGCAGCACGCGGTGTTCGAGACTCTCGGGATCCAACAGCGCCACCACGCTCGGCAGGCCGCAATTATCGTCGCCGGGGGGCAGGCCGAAGCAGGCGCGCATATCGCCGAGCCCGTCCAGGCGGTGGCCCGCCACCAACAACTTGCCGTCTTCGCGCCAGGTAAGGTTGTCGGGGCGAAAGCCCAGCGGCTTGGTGCTGAGCCGCTGTGCGCCGGTGCGGCTCACGCGCACCACCCGGCGCAGCGCCCATTCGGCGTAAAAAAACTGCGAGCCATCCGCAGAAGCCACCACGCCGTTGGGGCCGGAGGCCCCGCTGCCCTGCACCGCGCGCAAGCCCTCCGCCGCATCCCACAACAGCAGCAGGCCGCTGTTTTCGCCGCGCGCTACCTGCCAAGTGCCCGTGAAGCCCGGGCGGCCAAAGTGCGAAACCACAAAGCCGCCATCCGGCAGCGCGGCCACATCGTTGCCCACCACCCGCTCCGGAAGCGGCACGCAGCCCTGCCAGGCCAGGCGCGGCGGCGGGTCTTCATCCGGGTTGGCAGAGGTGGGATCGCGGTAAGCGGCATCTGCGCCGGGAGAGACGGAGAAGAACTCCACCGCCTCGCGCCCGCCGTGATTCACCACCAGCAGCGTGGCGGCATCTGCCGAAAGGCCGAGCCCGTGGGGCGAAAATGCCGCCGCATCCGGCGGCCCGGGGCATTCGGCAGCGCCCACGCCGCTGGCGGCAGCGGCGGGCTTTGCGCCCTTTACCGGCCACAGGCGCTGCCGCGCGCCATCGCCGGGGCGGAAGGCGATCAGGCCGCCGCCCCCCGGCCCATCCTTCATGCCGGCAAACTCGCTGATGAGCAGCCAAGAGCCGACGGCCTCCAGATCCTCCGGGTTGCGGAAGCGGCAGATGGGCACCAGATCGCCCCGGGCGACGCAATCGGTAATGGGCGCAGGCCCGCCGCAGCCGGCCAGCAGCGCCAGCAGCAGCGCCGCCCCGGCCCCGGCCCGGCGCGGGCGCAACGGCGCGCGCATTCGCATCTGCATCCGCATCTCCGAACGATACCGCGGCGGCGCGGCGCTCAGAGCCTGTCGAGGATGGCCTGCGCGCTCGATACCTCGAACTTCATCGGCTTTTCCACGGCCAGGTGCGTCACCGTGCCGTCCTCAATGACGGCGGCGTAGCGCTGCGAGCGCATGCCCATGCCGAAGCTCGTGCCGTCGAGCTCGAGGCCCAGCGCCCGGGTGAACTCGCCGCTGCCATCGGCCAGCAGCGTCACGGCGTCGCCGGCGCCGCGGTCCCTGGCCCACGCCTCCATCACGAAGCCATCGTTCACCGACAGGCAGTAGATTGCGTTCACGCCCTTGGCGCGCAGCTCGCCGGCCTTCTCGATGAAGCCCGGCAGGTGCTGCGCCGAGCACAGCGGCGTAAACGCGCCGGGCACCGCAAACAACACCGACTTGCCGCTGCCAAAGAGCTCGCCCGTGGTGGCGTCCCGCTGGCCTTCGGATGTCACCGCCTTCAGCTTGGCCGACGGCAGCTTCTCGCCCACTTGAATCGCCATAGTTTTCCCGTTCCTCCCTTGCGCCTGCAACCCGACGCTGCAAGCGCCGGGCATTCTCGCACATCCCCGCGCCAGGGGCAGGCCGGGCCGGGGCCGCGCGAGGCGAAGGCCGGAGGCTCAGGCCGGGCCGGCGGAGGGGCGGCCCTCGGCGGTTCCCCGGCCCAGGCCGTCGAAGTCGTAGGCGTGGCCGCCGTGCTCGGCCAAATCCAGGCCCAGCAGCTCCTCTTCCTCGCTCACCCGCAGCCCCAAGGTTGCGCGCAGCGGCAGGAACAGCAGCCCGGCCGCAGCGCAGGTGAAGACGCCATAGGCCAGCACGCCCAGCGCCTGCACCGCCAGCGAGTGCTCTGCGCTCTGCGAAAACAGGCCCACGGCCAGCGTGCCCCAAATGCCGCAACTCAGGTGCACCGAAATCGCGCCCACCGGATCGTCCACCCGCACGCGGTCGAAGAAAATCACCGAAAACACCACCAGCACCCCCGCCACGCCGCCAATGCACACCGCCGCCAGCAGGCCCACCGTATCGGCCCCCGCCGTAATGCCCACCAGGCCGGCCAAAATGCCGTTCAGCGACATGGAGAGATCGGGCTTTCCCGCCCGCAGCCAAGAAGCCAGCATGGCCGCCACCGCCCCCGCCGCCGCCGCCAGACAAGTAGTGGTGAGCACATACGAAGCCGCCGCCGGATCTGCCGAGAGCACCGAGCCGCCGTTGAAGCCAAACCAGCCGATCCACAGCAGGAACACCCCCACCGCGGCCAGCGGCAAATTGCTGCCCGGAATGGGCAGCATGCGCCCCTTGGCGTATTTGCCGAGCCGCGGCCCCAGCAGCAGCGCGCCCACCAGCGCGCCCCAGCCGCCCACCGAATGCACCAGCGTGGAGCCGGCAAAATCGTGGAAGCCCAGCGCGTCCAGCCAGCCGCCGCCCCACTTCCAGGAGCCCGCCAGCGGATACACCACCGCCACAAACAGCGCCGCGAAGATCATGAACGAGGAGAGCTTGATGCGCTCTGCCACCGCGCCCGAGACAATGGTCGCCGCAGTCGCCGCAAACATCGCCTGAAACAAAAAATCCGTGTAGTAGGTGTAGCCGCCCGCCGCATAGCCCGCGCTGTTGTCCGCGCTGGCAAGCGCCTCCAGCCCAAAGCCCGCAAAGCCGAAGAAGCCGCCGGGCGCAAAGTTGTCCGCCCCCGGATACATGAGATTGAAGCCGCAGAGCGCATAAGTGAGAATGCCCGCCGCAATAATGAAAGTGTTTTTGAACAGAATGTTCGTCGTGTTCTTCGCCCGGGTCAGCCCCGATTCCAGCGTCGCAAAGCCCAGATGCATCAGAAACACCAGCCCCGCGCAGAGCATCATCCACACATTGTTCGCGACAAACTGCCCCGGCGTAGCCGCCTCTTCCGCCCACGCCGCCCCCGGCCACAACGCCGCCCCC
>JAPPPQ010000010.1 GCA_028817435.1 Deltaproteobacteria bacterium | reverse complement strand
ATTGATAGACAATATCCAAGTAGCATGGTACGTGAGCGAGGTCAACAGCAGTGTTGTTTGCAACCTAATACAGTAGATTTCTGGTCACCTGTCCAGTTACAAGTGTGAAATTGCAAATAGCAAATTATTTTTGCTGACTGCAAATCCTATTATACATGAGATCTCAAGTACCATAATAGGATTAGCAGTCAGCCAAAAGTATTTTGCTATTACAATTTAAACACTCGTAACTAGACAGCAATCTACTGTAGTAGGCTCCCAGGCAGCACCATCACGAGGCGGTCACACTGCAATGCTGCCCTCCCACCCTTCCACCCTCTCACGCACTGCCACTGGACTACCTGGTACACCACCCAGTCTAGGCAGGCAAAATATTGCCCAGCCCAGACAGGCAATGTTGCCCAGTCTTGCCACCTACCCGGCCCACTGTGGGCAGGCAGGCAACATACATGTGGGCAGGCCAACATCACGGTACATCAGATGATGTCCCACACACCACAAAGGATTGGACAAGATCACGTGGACAAAATTTTAGTTCATGCTCAAGAAGTGCTGTACATAGCCAGCGTAACATGAACAGCTAAATTGATGTAGTCCATAGACATGACTAGCTACCCTACTAATACCAAGTTACCTTACAGTGAGGCTCAGAACTGCAGTCTTCCAGAAAGCTTTAAGTAGGTACCTTTACGGAAAATGCAGACAGTTATCAAGCTGAGAGAGAAGGGTGCCATCCAATGAGAAAGGCTGTATTGAGTTGACAGCTTAGGACACTGACTACAATGCTCCTAACCGATCTTGATGCAGGCTCACTGCAGTACAGTTTTGCCTAAACATTGACGTCACAGTCCTATCTTGCCTTACCCACTGTGGGTGTAGTGCATCGCCCAGCCAATAAAGGCAGGCAATACAACCAAAAATTGACCAAGGTTGCATCGCCCAGCCAATAAGGGCAGGCAATACAACCAAATGCTGACCAAGGTCCACTGGGGCATCGCCCTGCCAATGAAGGGGGCAATACACCCAGAAGAGTAACTTGCGTGGTTGAATGTCTATCGTCTTCTCAGTGATGAAGGCTTGTACGGACAAGCCATTTTCTTGAATATTGCACGTACATCGTCGGGAATTGTCAGGCCTGGCTCTCTCTCCTGTTGCGTCCAGCAACTGTCGTCCGATAGCAGACACCACAAGACAGACTTTGCCAGGAATTCTTCGTGGTTAAGTTCCCGATAATGTTGGGCAACGTACTTTATCCAATACATTGGGCCATAGTTCCCAAAAAGTTCTGTGGGCTCGGTTGGATGTGCACGAAGGTCTCTTGAAGCCCTGACCTGAAGCTCCAGGCGCACTTGTTTATATGCGACATTGCAATGTTCAGCAAAAGTTTCATTCACGGTCTTCTGACTGAAAGACGTGTGACCTGTCTTTACATCTGACTGGAGGCACATTTCAGCGAGGCCCTCGTAAAGTCCTCCCTGATTAATGTACCTCCCTATATTTTGTCCATCATATGTTGCTGCTTGATAGTAGACTGGTCTACCGCCATGTCCTTCAACTTCAAATAGATAATCAAAAGTCCGGCTTTCATCGACTTCGTCTGGTTTTTCCTGGTACGAGCAAATGGTGTTCCCTTTCGGTATACGAAATCTCCCTGGGCGAAGGAACAGGCCTCTCTGTGCACCAGGAATGGTACTTTCTCCAATGATGATGTTTGCTTCATTCAGGTGTCTGTTCTCATTATCAATGTGGACTTCTAAGTGCTCGTCACCATCTTCAATTTCCACTTCATAAAAATTTCCAGGTAAAGTTAGCACTCGTTTTAAAGCCCACGGTTTCAATCGTGGGTCGTCCATGGCTTGTCCAAACTCCCACACGCCTGCCTCAGCATTCTTGGCTTCCAGCAATGCTGCTTTGCAGTGAGTTGGGGCTTCTTCAGTCGGAAATGACAGTCCCGCCTTGATAAGTCTAACTCCTGTTTCTTCACCGTGTGGCTTTTCATCATCACTCTGTCTGGTAAATATTTCTACTACCAGACGTCCTCCACGTAAATCCCTTTCCAGTGGGATGACCAAGGTTTCCACCGATAGTGCAAGGTTCTTCCGAGCTTGAACCAATGCTAGGTAGCCAAACTCCCTCCTTCTGGAAGCTGGCATTTGGTCTCCGCTCAGCTCTTCCACTCTGTAAGAATGTCCTAGTTCAATAGCATCGTGGTTGGCTTCCCTAAAGGGTATGAGGGAACCCTGCAGGAGGTCATTCCACCCCTTCTTCTCAATGTAGTCCATCAGGTGTGGAATTTGTTCGCAGTCAATGGTTCCTCCATCACCATCTTTGTACTGGACCGCATCTATGGCAGAAGGTACAAGGAAGATGCTGCATACTCCTGTCGAGAGTGCAGGGCCATGAGCCTTGATTTCTGCATTCAGCTTTGGAGGGTATTTTGCTGCAATGTGTCGCAGCACAGACGGTTGTTCTGAAGAGAACATCAGTGGACACCGCACAGGAATAGTCTCAGCAAGCGCTACGCATTGAGAAAAGAATGCTGGGCCCAAGTTCACAAACTTTAGGGACAGAAGTTTTGACAGCACCTGTGTTGGCGTACATGGTAATACTCTCGTGGCGGCACGGGAAGATTGGTCAGCTTCATCCCATGCCTTTGCCTCACTACAGGATGTGCACCCATTCTGTGCACACCTATCTCGTAGACGTGCGTATTCATGTGTTTTTAATTCCTCTGCTGCATTTCCTAGTTCTCTATACACACCGGAACGCGTCAAACTTGAGAGTTCATGGAGTTTTAAAAGGTACCGTCCGATGTAGTGTTGGACTAAGTTGTCGACAATGTTTTGAAGTGATAAACAGTTCTGGATAACCAGAACATTGACAACATAATCCACAGAACAGTTGATTTGCTCACAAAGCTGCTTCACCTTGTGCTCAACTTCTTCCTGTGATGATGCCCAGTTACTCTCTAGTATGAAGTCCGAAAAAACGGCAGCTTGACACCTTCCATCTTCCAGGACTTCGAACAAATCCTGCCTCCTTGATTCCTCAACTGCATCTGAGTAGGGACAGGTGCCCTGCGATAACTGGACATCAGTTCGTCCCGGGTGGCTACCAGCTGTGTACGTACGGCGGTAGCCAGGTAGTACAGTCGTTCGTTGACTGTCTGTATCTTCTTCCAGATTTCGGTCTTCTTCCGGGCTTCGGTGTGGGCGTTTGCTACCTGCAACCACAAAAGAAGGAGAGGGATTTGCATATTGGACGCGATATATTGTAACACTCACATTCCTTGACATGGCAGTGAAAATTTTAAGAGGTAAGCAGGAATCAGAAAGATGTGACGTAACATTTTACAACTCACCGGTTCGACCTTTCCGAGAATGACGAATTCCAGTTTTCTTTCTCCTCTTGGATTCTGGAGGCTGATCTTCTCCTCTCCCCCCTCCCTGTTCTTCTCCTCTCCCCCCTCCCTGTTCTTCAGCAGGGCATCTTCTTATTATCTCCATAAGTTGCTGCATGTGGAATAATTATCCTTGTTTGCAACTCATTTTGTAGTGACTCGTACAAAGGCCAGGCATCCTTTGTATTGCATGTTGTAATTATCTCTGTACTACAGTCAAGGTGGTTACCATGTGAACTCACCTGAAGAACAGTGAAAATCTCCCGCAACTGTGGTGCAGTAAGACCCGAAAGGAAGGTCTCATCTACACGTTGCTGGAGGTCGCTGATGTAGCTGACGATGTCTCCTTGCAGAAGAGCAGTAGTAGATGTTGGCTGTTCCTCTGACATGTTCTGAAAGACAAAGAAAGAATTGTATGTCTCGTGGTTACTTTAACATGCGGCTC
>JAPPPQ010000025.1 GCA_028817435.1 Deltaproteobacteria bacterium | reverse complement strand
CGCGGCGCGGAAGGGTGGCTCGGTGATACGGGAGGCGAGGCAAATGGTGCAACTGTCCGCGCAGCGGGAGACTTTCTCCCCCCCCCCCCCCCCCGTGGGAATTGTCTGCGAGGCGGGGGATTTATCGGCTTTGCCTCATGCTCTTTGCCGCGGTGCTGTTCGCAGTGCCCTTTGCGGCGCAAAGGGCGCAGGCGCAGAGCCCTGTGACCCTGCGGATTGAGTGGAGCAACCCGACCTCCCTCGGCTTTGGCAGGAGTGAGGGCAGCCCCGCCAACTTCACTGTGAGGTTCACCGAGAGCGTCGTCACCACCGCTGCGGTGCAAGTGGATTGGGCCATTTCCTTCCCCGCCGCCTCGGCGTCGGTAAACCCGGCCGCCGCCGCCGATTTCTCCTCCACTACCGGCACGGTCACAATTCCCGCCGGAATGAACTCGGTAGCTTTCTCCATTACCCCCACCGACGAACTTGTGGGCGAGCCGCTGGAGACCTACATCGTTACCCTCAGCACCCCTCGCGGCGGCGGCGCAGGCGTTGCGCCGGGGCTGCACGCTACGCTCTCCTCGGTCACTGCCCGGATCGACTTAAGCGATCGCGTCATCGTCGGCTGGCGGCGCATCGGATCGGGTGCGGTGACCGAGAAGAATTCTGCCACATTCAGATTTTCGCTCACAATTGGCGGCGTCTCCCAAACGATTCCGGCAACCAGCGGCGGGCCGATTTGCGTTAAATTCTCAACCACCGTCGCTTCCCAGAGAATGCCCAGGAACAACGCCGACAGCGGCCCGGATCTCGGTGGAATCACCGATTGCGACGGCAATGCCGTGAATATCGCGGACGAGAACAGCAGCGCCAACGGCGGCGTCCTGATTCCGGCGGGGCGGCAAACCTACGATTTCAGCATTCGCGCGCGCTTCGATGGCCTGGACGAAACGGGCGGGAATGAAGAAATGGTTGTGGAGCTGACCAGCGACGAAGAGCGGGCTGGCGCGGGCACGGTATCTCTCACCAGGACCGCGCTCCGGACGATCCGCGTGCCCATTGCCAATTTCAACAATCTCCACAACTTCGCCTTCACCAACCCGGTCACCAGCATCAACGAGGGTGCGGCCGCCACCACCTACACCGTTACCCGCACCGGCCCAGAGATCACCGGCGCGTCCGGCATCACCATCACCTGGGCCTACGCCGCAGGCAGCCTCGCACCGGCCTCCACCGATTTCTCGGGCGACGCAGTTCCGCCCGGCGGCACGCTGGTTTTCACGGGCATGGACACCACCAAGACCTTTTCCATCACCACCAAGCAGGACAGCCTGAACGAGGCGAACGAGACTTTCACGCTCGCGCTCAGCGTCGCCTCGGAGCATGTGGACGCCGCCAACACCGAAGGCGGCGCGACTTTGCCGTCTGACATCACTGTCACCATTGTGGACGATGACCCCATCACGGCGACGCTCTCCGGCGGCGGCAGTGTGGCAGAGGGCGCGGACGCCACCGTCACCGTGACCCTTTCGGGCGGCACGCCCACCGCCGATGTGACGCTGAACTACACCCTCGGCGCGGACAGCGACAACGCCACGGTGAACGCCGATACCGCCACAGACATTATGGACAGCGGCAGCGGATCCTTCACCATCGCCACCACAGACAGCGCGCCGCACACTTTCAACATTGCCGCCGTGGACGATGCAATCAATGAAGCCTCGGAGGTGTTTCTGGTCAACGCCGGCACGGTGAGCAGCGCGGGCACGATCAGCACGGCGGGTTCGCCGCAGACCTTCACCATTACCGACGGCGACGACATCACCGTGAGCATTGCCCGGGCCAACGGCCAGGCGGCCACGGTGGACGAAGGCCAGTCTGCCGCGTTCACCGTCACCCTGAGCGGCGCAACCGGCGGCTCGGTGGCAGCCATCACCGTGAACTACACGGTGAGCAGCCTCTCTGTCACGCCCACCGATGCCAACAGCGGCAGCATTGAAATTGCCGCGGGCGGCTCCACCGGCAACATTACGCTCGGCATTCCCTTTTCGCAGACACTCGACGCCAACAGCCCGGACGAGACACTGCGCGTGACCCTCGGCGCCATCACCGTTGGCGCGGGCGGCGGCATGGCGAGCGCGGCCAGCTCTCCCAGCAATTCGGCGTCCGTAACAGTCAATTACCTCTCCGCCGCTCACAGCTTCGTCTTCACCTCCCCGGCCACCAGTCTCAGTGAAGGGGCGTCCGCCACCACCTACACCGTCACCCGCAGCGGCCCGCAGATCACCGGCGCGTCGGGCATCACCATCACCTGGGCCTATGCGGCGGGCAGCCCCGCACCGGCCGCCACCGATTTCTCGGGCGACGCGGTTCCGCCCGGCGGCACGCTGGTTTTCATGGGCGCGGATGCCAGCAAGACCTTTTCCATCACCACCAAGGAAGACAGCCTGAACGAGGCGGACGAGCGTTTCACGCTCACGCTCAGCATCGCCCCGGGCGATCTGGCGGCCGCCACCTCCGCGGGCGGCGCGGCCCTGCCGTCTGCGATTACTGTCGCCATTGCGGACGACGACCCCATCACGGCGACGCTCTCCGGCGGCGGCAATGTGGCAGAGGGGAGCAATGCAGTCGTCACCGTCACCCTGAGCGGCGGCACGCCCACCGCCGATGTGGTGCTGGGCTACACCCTCGGCGCGGACAGCGACAACGCCACGGTGAACGCCGATACCGCCACAGACATTATGGACAGCGGCAGCGGATCCTTCACCATCGCCACCACAGACAGCGCGCCGCACACTTTCAACATTGCCGCCGTGGACGATGCAATCAATGAAGCCTCGGAGGTGTTTCTGGTCAACGCCGGCACGGTGAGCAGCGCGGGTGCGATCAGCACGGCGGGTTCGCCGCGCACTTTCACCATTACCGATGGCGACAGCATCACCGTGAGCGTTGCCCCGCCGAACCCGGCCACGGTGAATGAGGGAGAATCGGTCGACTTCTCCATCAGCCTCGCCGGCGCAACCAGCGGCTCGGTGGCGCCCATCACCGTGAACTACACGGTGAGCGGCACCACCGACACGCCCACCGACGCCAACAGCGGCAGCATTCAAATTGCCGCGAGCGGCACCACCGGCACCATCACCCTGGGCATTCCCCTCTCGTCAACTCTCAACGCAGACAGCATGGCCGAAACGCTCAGCGTGACCCTCGGCGCAATCACCGTCGGCGCGGGCGGCGGCACGGCGAGCGCAGCGGCCTCTCCCGGCAACAAAGCCTCCGTAACCGTCAGCTATCTCACCGGCGATCACATCATCTCATTCACCAATCCGGTCACCAGCATTGTCGAAGGCGGCAGCGCGACCTACACCGTCACCCGCAGCGGCCCCGCAATTACAAGTGGCGCAAGCATTGAGCTGAGCTGGGTTTATGCAGCGGGCAGCCCCGCTCCGGCCGCCAACGACTTCATGGGCGGCGCAATCCCCGCCGGCGGCCAGTTGACCTTCACCGGCAGCGAGACCAGCAAAACCTTCACCATCACCACCGCAGAAGACACCGTGAGCGAACCTGGCGAGGTCTTCACGCTATCGCTCAGCGCCACCCGCAGCGTGCGCACCTCCGAAGGCGGCGTTGATCTCCCCGCCGCCATCACCGTCACCATTGGCGAGAGCGACCGCCCGGTAACCTTGCAGGTTGCCGTGCCCACCCTTGGCGTCTTTGGCTTTTTTGAGGGAACTTCTGCAAACAACAAATTCGTAGTGAGCTTCCCCGAGAATATCAGGACCACCACACCGGTGGAAGTGAAATGGGCCATTTCCTTCCCCGCTCGAACCGAGACGGAAAGTTCGGCGTCGGCTGCCGATTTTTCCACCACCAGCGGCACGGCCAGCATTCCCGCCGGGCAGCGCACGGTGGATGTTCCCGTCAGCATCGTCAACGAGAATGTGAACGAGTCCAACGAGAGATTCACCATTACCATCAGCAACCCCAGCGGAGGCGGCGCAATTGCCGTGCCGAGTCTGCACGCCACTTTGGACTCGGTAGATTCCTTCATCGGCGCTAACGATGCCTCCCGCGTCCAATTCATTTCGAGCCAGCGCGGCACGGTCCGGAGGAGTGTGAGAGAGGGCAGCGCTATTGCGTTTGTGGTTGAACACATTGTCCGCGGCGGCGTCAGGGGAATCAGCGATGGTGCGATTTGTGTTGGATTCAATGTGGACGTCTTTTCGCAACAAACGCCTGCCAATACTGCCCAGAGCGGCCCGGACATCAGTGGAATCACCGATTGCGACGGGAATGCCGTGAGTGTTTCGGACGACGGGGGGCAGGGCACCGGCGGCGTCCTGATTCCGGCGGGGCAGCAAACCGCCAGCTTCAGCATTCTCGCGCGCTTTGATGATCTGGACGAAGGCTCGTCTGCTGAAGAACTGCTTGTGGAACTGGTCCGCCACCCCACCCCGAGGGTGGGCGCGACCACGGTCAATCTCTTCAGCAGTGCAACCCGCAGCGAATCCAGAGTGAACATTGTCAATGCCAACTATCTCCACAACTTCACCTTCACCTCCCCGCCCACCAGCATTGCCGAGGGCGCGGCCTCTACCTTCACCGTGACCCGCAGCGGCCCGGAGATTGCCGGCGCGGACGGCATCACCATCACCTGGGCCTACGCCGCGGGCAGCCCCGCTGCGTCCGTTTCCGATTTCACGGGCGGCGCACCCGGCGGCACGCTGGTTTTCACCGGCACGGAGACCAGCGAGACCTTTTCCATCACCGCTGCGGACGACAATCTGAACGAATCGGACGAGCGTTTCACGCTCACGCTCAGCGTCGCTGCGGGCGATATGGCCGCCGCCAACGCCGAGGGCCGCGCGAACCTGCCAGACCCGATCACTGTCTCCGTTACCGACGGCGACGACATCACCGTGAGCATTGCCCGGGCCAACGGCCAGGCGGCCACGGTGGACGAAGGCCAGTCTGCCGCGTTCACCGTCACCCTGAGCGGCGCAACCGGCGGCTCGGTGGCAGCCATCACCGTGAACTACACGGTGAGCAGCCTCTCTGTCACGCCCACCGATGCCAACAGCGGCAGCATTGAAATTGCCGCGGGCGGCTCCACCGGCAACATTACGCTCGGCATTCCCTTTTCGCAGACACTCGACGCCAACAGCCCGGACGAGACACTGCGCGTGACCCTCGGCGCCATCACCGTTGGCGCGGGCGGCGGCATGGCGAGCGCGGCCAGCTCTCCCAGCAATTCGGCGTCCGTAACAGTCAATTACCTCTCCGCCGCTCACAGCTTCGTCTTCACCTCCCCGGCCACCAGTCTCAGTGAAGGGGCGTCCGCCACCACCTACACCGTCACCCGCAGCGGCCCGCAGATCACCGGCGCGTCGGGCATCACCATCACCTGGGCCTATGCGGCGGGCAGCCCCGCACCGGCCGCCACCGATTTCTCGGGCGACGCGGTTCCGCCCGGCGGCACGCTGGTTTTCATGGGCGCGGATGCCAGCAAGACCTTTTCCATCACCACCAAGGAAGACAGCCTGAACGAGGCGGACGAGCGTTTCACGCTCACGCTCAGCATCGCCCCGGGCGATCTGGCGGCCGCCACCTCCGCGGGCGGCGCGGCCCTGCCGTCTGCGATTACTGTCGCCATTGCGGACGACGACCCCATCACGGCGACGCTCTCCGGCGGCGGCAATGTGGCAGAGGGGAGCAATGCAGTCGTCACCGTCACCCTGAGCGGCGGCACGCCCACCGCCGATGTGGTGCTGGGCTACACCCTCGGCGCGGACAGCGACAACGCCACGGTGAACGCCGATACCGCCACAGACATTATGGACAGCGGCAGCGGATCCTTCACCATCGCCACCACAGACAGCGCGCCGCACACTTTCAACATTGCCGCCGTGGACGATGCAATCAATGAAGCCTCGGAGGTGTTTCTGGTCAACGCCGGCACGGTGAGCAGCGCGGGCACGATCAGCACGGCGGGTTCGCCGCAGACCTTCACCATTACCGACGGCGACGACATCACCGTGAGCATTGCCCGGGCCAACGGCCAGGCGGCCACGGTGGACGAAGGCCAGTCTGCCGCGTTCACCGTCACCCTGAGCGGCGCAACCGGCGGCTCGGTGGCAGCCATCACCGTGAACTACACGGTGAGCAGCCTCTCTGTCACGCCCACCGATGCCAACAGCGGCAGCATTGAAATTGCCGCGGGCGGCTCCACCGGCAACATTACGCTCGGCATTCCCTTTTCGCAGACACTCGACGCCAACAGCCCGGACGAGACACTGCGCGTGACCCTCGGCGCCATCACCGTTGGCGCGGGCGGCGGCATGGCGAGCGCGGCCAGCTCTCCCAGCAATTCGGCGTCCGTAACAGTCAATTACCTCTCCGCCGCTCACAGCTTCGTCTTCACCTCCCCGGCCACCAGTCTCAGTGAAGGGGCGTCCGCCACCACCTACACCGTCACCCGCAGCGGCCCGCAGATCACCGGCGCGTCGGGCATCACCATCACCTGGGCCTATGCGGCGGGCAGCCCCGCACCGGCCGCCACCGATTTCTCGGGCGACGCGGTTCCGCCCGGCGGCACGCTGGTTTTCATGGGCGCGGATGCCAGCAAGACCTTTTCCATCACCACCAAGGAAGACAGCCTGAACGAGGCGGACGAGCGTTTCACGCTCACGCTCAGCATCGCCCCGGGCGATCTGGCGGCCGCCACCTCCGCGGGCGGCGCGGCCCTGCCGTCTGCGATTACTGTCGCCATTGCGGACGACGACCCCATCACGGCGACGCTCTCCGGCGGCGGCAATGTGGCAGAGGGGAGCAATGCAGTCGTCACCGTCACCCTGAGCGGCGGCACGCCCACCGCCGATGTGGTGCTGGGCTACACCCTCGGCGCGGACAGCGACAACGCCACGGTGAACGCCGATACCGCCACAGACATTATGGACAGCGGCAGCGGATCCTTCACCATCGCCACCACAGACAGCGCGCCGCACACTTTCAACATTGCCGCCGTGGACGATGCAATCAATGAAGCCTCGGAGGTGTTTCTGGTCAACGCCGGCACGGTGAGCAGCGCGGGCACGATCAGCACGGCGGGTTCGCCGCAGACCTTCACCATTACCGACGGCGACGACATCACCGTGAGCATTGCCCGGGCCAACGGCCAGGCGGCCACGGTGGACGAAGGCCAGTCTGCCGCGTTCACCGTCACCCTGAGCGGCGCAACCGGCGGCTCGGTGGCAGCCATCACCGTGAACTACACGGTGAGCAGCCTCTCTGTCACGCCCACCGATGCCAACAGCGGCAGCATTGAAATTGCCGCGGGCGGCTCCACCGGCAACATTACGCTCGGCATTCCCTTTTCGCAGACACTCGACGCCAACAGCCCGGACGAGACACTGCGCGTGACCCTCGGCGCCATCACCGTTGGCGCGGGCGGCGGCATGGCGAGCGCGGCCAGCTCTCCCAGCAATTCGGCGTCCGTAACAGTCAATTACCTCTCCGCCGCTCACAGCTTCGTCTTCACCTCCCCGGCCACCAGTCTCAGTGAAGGGGCGTCCGCCACCACCTACACCGTCACCCGCAGCGGCCCGCAGATCACCGGCGCGTCGGGCATCACCATCACCTGGGCCTATGCGGCGGGCAGCCCCGCACCGGCCGCCACCGATTTCTCGGGCGACGCGGTTCCGCCCGGCGGCACGCTGGTTTTCATGGGCGCGGATGCCAGCAAGACCTTTTCCATCACCACCAAGGAAGACAGCCTGAACGAGGCGGACGAGCGTTTCACGCTCACGCTCAGCATCGCCCCGGGCGATCTGGCGGCCGCCACCTCCGCGGGCGGCGCGGCCCTGCCGTCTGCGATTACTGTCGCCATTGCGGACGACGACCCCATCACGGCGACGCTCTCCGGCGGCGGCAATGTGGCAGAGGGGAGCAATGCAGTCGTCACCGTCACCCTGAGCGGCGGCACGCCCACCGCCGATGTGGTGCTGGGCTACACCCTCGGCGCGGACAGCGACAACGCCACGGTGAACGCCGATACCGCCACAGACATTATGGACAGCGGCAGCGGATCCTTCACCATCGCCACCACAGACAGCGCGCCGCACACTTTCAACATTGCCGCCGTGGACGATGCAATCAATGAAGCCTCGGAGGTGTTTCTGGTCAACGCCGGCACGGTGAGCAGCGCGGGCACGATCAGCACGGCGGGTTCGCCGCAGACCTTCACCATTACCGACGGCGACGACATCACCGTGAGCATTGCCCGGGCCAACGGCCAGGCGGCCACGGTGGACGAAGGCCAGTCTGCCGCGTTCACCGTCACCCTGAGCGGCGCAACCGGCGGCTCGGTGGCAGCCATCACCGTGAACTACACGGTGAGCAGCCTCTCTGTCACGCCCACCGATGCCAACAGCGGCAGCATTGAAATTGCCGCGGGCGGCTCCACCGGCAACATTACGCTCGGCATTCCCTTTTCGCAGACACTCGACGCCAACAGCCCGGACGAGACACTGCGCGTGACCCTCGGCGCCATCACCGTTGGCGCGGGCGGCGGCATGGCGAGCGCGGCCAGCTCTCCCAGCAATTCGGCGTCCGTAACAGTCAATTACCTCTCCGCCGCTCACAGCTTCGTCTTCACCTCCCCGGCCACCAGTCTCAGTGAAGGGGCGTCCGCCACCACCTACACCGTCACCCGCAGCGGCCCGCAGATCACCGGCGCGTCGGGCATCACCATCACCTGGGCCTATGCGGCGGGCAGCCCCGCACCGGCCGCCACCGATTTCTCGGGCGACGCGGTTCCGCCCGGCGGCACGCTGGTTTTCATGGGCGCGGATGCCAGCAAGACCTTTTCCATCACCACCAAGGAAGACAGCCTGAACGAGGCGGACGAGCGTTTCACGCTCACGCTCAGCATCGCCCCGGGCGATCTGGCGGCCGCCACCTCCGCGGGCGGCGCGGCCCTGCCGTCTGCGATTACTGTCGCCATTGCGGACGACGACCCCATCACGGCGACGCTCTCCGGCGGCGGCAATGTGGCAGAGGGGAGCAATGCAGTCGTCACCGTCACCCTGAGCGGCGGCACGCCCACCGCCGATGTGGTGCTGGGCTACACCCTCGGCGCGGACAGCGACAACGCCACGGTGAACGCCGATACCGCCACAGACATTATGGACAGCGGCAGCGGATCCTTCACCATCGCCACCACAGACAGCGCGCCGCACACTTTCAACATTGCCGCCGTGGACGATGCAATCAATGAAGCCTCGGAGGTGTTTCTGGTCAACGCCGGCACGGTGAGCAGCGCGGGCACGATCAGCACGGCGGGTTCGCCGCAGACCTTCACCATTACCGACGGCGACGACATCACCGTGAGCATTGCCCGGGCCAACGGCCAGGCGGCCACGGTGGACGAAGGCCAGTCTGCCGCGTTCACCGTCACCCTGAGCGGCGCAACCGGCGGCTCGGTGGCGCCCATCACCGTGCCTTATACGGTGGCTGTCAGCGGCACAGGCTACACGCCCACCGATTCCGGCGGCGGCAGTTTGACCATCAACATCGGCCAGACCCGCGGCACGATTACCCTCCAAATGCCGCTCAGCGCGGCTTTGGGCTCTTCCAGCCCCGACCAGACCGTGACCGTCACCCTTACCGGCGACAATGCCGGCACCCCGGGAATAGACGAAGGCCCCACCGTTGCCAGCGGCGGGGGCAATGTGGCGCGCAGCGGCACTTCATCTGAGCAGAGTGCACAGGTGGAGGTGAACTTCGTGGATGCCGCCCACACCATCTCCTTCACCAATCCGGCCCTCCGCATTGTCGAAGGCGGCAGCGCAACCTACACCATCACCCGCAGCGGCCCCACAATCACCGGCGCGGGTGGCATTGTGCTGAGCTGGACATACGCTGCAGGCGCGAGCGATCCCGCCAGCGCCGCAGATTTTGCGGGCAGCGCGGCCCCCACCGGTGGCTCGTTGACCTTCACCGGCAGCCAGACCACCCAAACCTTCACCATTACCACCGCAGAAGACGCCGACAGCGAACCCGGCGAAACCTTCACACTCGGGCTGAGCGCCGCTTCCGCAGTGCTCGCTTCGGAGGGCGGCGTTGAGCTCCCCGCAGACATCAGCGTCACCATCGGCGAAAGCGACCGCCCGGTGACTCTGCAGATCGCCGCGCCGGGCAGCGCTTTGACGGAGGGAACCGCCGCCAACTTCACGGTGA
>JAPPPQ010000011.1 GCA_028817435.1 Deltaproteobacteria bacterium | reverse complement strand
ACCAATCCCGCAGATAACCAGTTCCTTCGCCACAATGGTACGAACTGGGTCAACGAAGCCGTTGATATCCCTGCGAATATTGCTGATCTTGGTGATGTGGGTCCGTTCACAAACCTTGAAGCTAACCAGCATCTTGTCTACAATGGCACAGACTGGGTGAACCACGCTGGTGGTAATACCTCAATCGATCTGGATAATCTCTCGGATGTCGAAGAGTACCCTGGCCGTAACTTCTACCGTCCGGTAACTCCGACAGCCACCTTCAACAATGCTGTAGCTGTCTTCTCGCAGGTTCCTCCAGGGTTCACTGGTGATCCCGAGAATGACATCTTCTTCCTGGAGAATGCTAACTCGACTACCTTTGAGGGTCTTCCGACCTTCTCTCTGACACGGTTCAATCAGAACGTTCATGCTGGTCCGTACACAATCATTCGGTCTACTTCGACTGAGTTCAACGTGTATCGTCCTGGCCAGTCTACTTGGGCAAGCCCTGCAGAACGTGCGGCTATCCAAGCAGAACTTGCTGCTATTCCTATCTCCCCTAATAACCCTGTGGGTGTCCGTGCGATCAACCGTCGCCTCGGCCCTACTGAGGATGGTGAGATCCTGCAGTGGAACCAGACCAATGATATCACTGGTGCTGGTGACTGGGAGTATGAGACTGTCGCTACTGTGATTGGTGGTGAGGTTGATAGCCGTATCACAGCTCAGGTAGATTCTTGGGCACGTACTGCTAACCCGAGTGAAGATGTCCCTGATGGGAAGCTCGGTAACGTAGAGGTATGGGCACTTCAGTCATCTGACATGGATGTGGAAGTTGGTAAGCTCGGTAACGTTCCGATCCTCGCATGGGTAACTGGAACTGAGTACTCAGAGAATGACCTCGTAACTAACGGTGGTATCATCTGGAGAGCACTTCGTACTACACCTGTAGGTGATCGTGCTACTGCTCCTGCAGAAGGTGATAACTGGGCCGAGCTTGGATCCGGTGGCGGTATCGAGAATATCCGTCTTGCTGGTGAGACCTCGGATCTAGCAATCGTTAGTGAGCGCGTGACTCTCCCCGAAGTAACTGCAGGTGCTGCTGGTCTATCACCACGGTTCCCGCTGACTACTGATGGTGAGGAGACTCGTACTTCAAGCAACACGATTACAGCTGGTGAGACACAAGACTTCATCATGCGGGTTGCTCGTCGCACTGGTAGTACAGACCCAGATGCTGTAGCAGACTACACTCGTACCTGGGAGCCGGTCTCTGATGACCTTCAGGGTATCGAGTTTGTACGTCTTGATGGGGCAACCACTGACCTTGCAGTCAACGCTGGTCGTGTAGAGATCCCTGATGCTACTGCTACGTCTAATGGTCTACTCCCTCTTGCTGACAAGACTAAGCTGGATGACATTCCGGTACAGCCTACAGAGCAAGATGGTGGTAACACTACCCCTGACTTCGATCCTAACCAATCGGTTGGCTTCGGCTATCGGGTGACATACACAGGTAACAACACACCTGCTCAACGTGCAGACCCAGCTAACTATGATCAGGCTTGGGTACCCATTGCAGATCTCCGTGCACAGGATCAGCTGATCTTCACAGAGAACACAACTGCTAACACTGCAACCCTGACTGAGTTCATCTCAAGCGATGGTGCTCGTCGTAATGTTCGTAACGTATCTGCTATCCCATCTTCAGGAGGAGACTTCGTGATCAACTTCTCGACCTTCGATCCGATGGTGGATGGTGGTGCTGATATCTTCCTTGATTGGGACGAGCCTTACAGCACTAGCTCGACTGACCTTATGGTGGATGTGACCAACTCCCCAGGTGTACCGCAGTTCATTAACGCTGTTAGTGAGATTACTGTCACCGGTACAGGCAACACAGGGATTACTCTGTCCAGCTTCACGCCTGGTGTACAGACTCCTGCAGCTGCCGCTGGTACTAACTGGGAGCGGACATTCGACCTTACAACTGGTAACCTCTTTGTCAACCGTCCAGCATCTGGTGTCGTTGGCGGTCAGATTACAGCTACCTTTGAAGTTACTCAGGATGATGGTACAGGTTCTGTCACTGCTTCGACTCTGACAGGCACTCAGAACATCCGTTGGCGTACTCCGACTCTTACTGCTGAATTCGCTACTCTCGCTTCTCGCCCATTCTGGGAGAACTTTGAGGATATCGGATGGTCAGTCAGTGTCTCGAGCATGGCAACTGCAGCCAACAGTGACCTCTCGTATGTCCTGTCTGGCGGTAACCAGTTCACTAACCTGACTACTGCTGTAGCTGACTCACTAACTGACTCACAGACTCTGACATTCAACAGCAGGGTATATAAGGACAACCGGACTACTCTCCCGACTATTGCTACGACTGCGGCACTGACCCGTCCAGCAACTGTGGTGACAGGTTCGACTCCGTACACTGCTAGCTTGACTGACACAGATACCCCGACGATCCCCACATTCCAGACTCCGAATCTCACACTCACTGGTGTGGCTGATACGGACACACTGACTGCATACAACGCTACCAACAATACCCGTGGAGCTATCCTCACAGGTGACTTCGAAACTGGTAATGGTATGGCGCTGCAGTCAGGTGCTAACAACGATGTGGCTGAGGTTAACTTCGGGATCCTCATGCGTCAGCCAGGGTTCTACTGGTTCGGTCAGCCAGGGTCTACTGCTCCGACTATCGAAGCGGAAGCTCTTGCAGGTTCTGGTGCATTCAACCCGATTACTCTGGATGTAACTCGTACTGTAACATTCTCTGCAGCAAACCTGTCTGGTTCTAACGTACCACCAGGTTGGTCAACGGTGACCTATACTTTCCGTGGTGTTCTCGTGAACACTGCACAGCGTCTTAGAATTTCTTAATAGGAGGAACTTATGGCTAGAAATACTCAAGGTATTGCTGGTATTAGCTTTGCTAACCAAATCCAGAATGCCAATTCAGACCTCCCATTTGTATTCTCCCAAGATATCCAAGGCGGTCTTACTTCTGTTGCTACAGAGACTCTGCGTCTGCAGATCCCTGCACAGAAGCTCCAGGAAGGTATGCTGGTTTACCAAGACAGTGACAACACATACTGGCAATTCCTCAGTGTCGCGAGTGACGGGTCTACGGCCCTCACCCGTAACTCTGCGGGTGCCTTCACCAATGCTGGAGCTGAGAGTGGAAACATCACAGCTACCCAAGCATGGCGTGAGGTAGCCTTCGGGGGTGCCACGGTTGAAACTGGTACTGCTAACCCGACATCCTCCGACGCTGAAGTTGGTGATCTCTTTGTCAACACGACTACCGATGATATGTTCTATTACAATGGAACTACATGGGATCGTGTGAACAACCAGAGATATCCTGCATTCGGTACTGTTCCGACTAGCTGGGATAACATCCAAGGCGACAGTGATGTCTATGCATTTACTCAGGGTGAAGTCTTTGAGTGGGATCAGGATGACTCCGGTACTATTAACCAGTATCGTGGTTCTGTTTCTGATATTGATTTCGAGACAGTAGGACAGAGTAACTTCTTGTTCTCTAGGACTAATGACAGACAGTGGGGCTTCTCTATCTCCACCTCTGATCCGTTCCACACGGTTCTAAGTAACAACCTCGGTGGTATCGTAGCGATCCACGTGATCGGAAATCCAGGACGGCTTGTAGCTAGGATCCCCACCAGTATCCCTGCGGGTGGTAATGTCAGGAGTTGGACTCTTGATCAGATCAACTGGCTCTCGAACAATGGTAGGGCACGGTCAGGTCTTAACTCTGGCGATGTCTTCCCGACTGGTTCAGTTGCTCAGGGTACACGTGTTGAGTTCGGTATCATTGAGAATATCGTACCGATCATTGCGAACATCCAGGATCTCCCTGATGTTA